>NZ_JAAHGH010000079.1 GCF_010672525.1 Okeania sp. SIO2B3
CATCTCCCCATCTCCCCCTCCCCCCATCTCCCCATCTCCCCATCTCCCCATCTCCCCATCCCCCCATCTTCCCATCCCCCCATCTAATCCACCATTTTGGCTATGTCACACCACTAATAAGTTGCTGAATTATCTACAATTAATCAGTGTCTGTATATTGTAATAGACTTTTACTTTTGATTTTTAATTTTTAACTTGTAGGAAGATGATTAATCCTGGACAAATATTACAAAAGCACTATCGAGCGATTCGACTTATTGGAGACTGTGGTTTTGGTCAAACTTGGGAAGTTGATGATGGTGGTACGATAAAAATTATGAAAATATTGCAAGTGCCAAGGGAAATAGAAGACGAAGAAATGGAGCAAGTAATTTCTTTGTTTGAGGAAGAAGCAAAAGTTTTAACAAAGTTAAGCGAACCTGGATTACCAAAAGTTGAACCAGAAGGATACTTTATCTGGTCAGAAGCGGGAGATGAACCATTACACTGTCTGGTAATGGAAAAAATTGAGGGTATAAATTTATCGGACTGGTTGCAACAAATTCATCATAATCAACCCATACAAGAAGAACAAGCGATCGCCTGGATAACACAATTAGTAGAAATTATTGGTAAACTTCATCAGAATCATTGCATCCATCGGGATCTTAAACCAACAAATATCATGTTGCGTAGCTCCACAGCACAGAACTCGAATCATAATGGAGCAAAACAACCCTCTGGAACTTATGGTAACTTGCCTACAGAAGAAGCTAGCAGAGCAAATAATTTATCTTCCATTTCAATTACCCAAGAAAGTGTTGCACGGCAACGAAATGATCCAGAAAAAACCAGAGAAACATCAGACCACAAACAGGAGGTTGAAAATGGAAAAAATCATACTGACAATCAACAACATTCCCAAAAGCAGGAATGGGGTCAACTAGCATTAATTGACTTTGGTGCAACTAGACAAGTTACAGAAACATACTTAAGGCAATTTGAAGGCAAAGATGTGACTGGGATGATTTCTCAAGGTTACACATCCCCAGAACAATATGAAGGGAAAATCACACGACAGTCGGATGTCTTTGCCATTGCCCGAACTATAGTTTATTTAGTCACAGCAAAAGATCCTGGGAATTTGCCTACCGATCCTCAGAGTGGTAGATTAATGTGGCGACACCATGCTACTCAAATCTCAAAAACATTAGCAGACTTAATTGATGAGATGATGGCAAATTTACCTCAGTGTCGCCCCCAAACAACCGAAGACATTTTGGAACGTCTTACTAACTACAACCAGCAAGTACAAGCAGAAGTTGAATCTACCCAGGATAAACAACCAACCCCCGCAACGAGCAACTATTTATCTGATCTTCCATTTCAGCAAAAAATACAGAACTTCAAGGGGAAATATCAAGAAACCACACCCAAAGTAAATAAATGGTTAGGCAAGATGTCCCTTTTAACACTAGGAGCGATCGCCGTCTTAATTGCTATTTTACCAGAAGCACCAACAACTTGTCCTTTAAAACTCAACGATAATTTGAGTTGTGGGGAAGAAATTATGATTCCAGGTTCCGCACCCACAGAAAAAGAAGAGGGAGTCAAAGCTTTTGCTGATGGTGATTATTTGCAAGCAGTCAAACTTTTAGAAATAGCTAGAAAAAAATACTTTAACGATCCAGAAATTCTGATTTACCTGAATAATGCCAGACTAGCTGCTAGCAATACTGATACTTATACTATAGCCGTTGTAGCATCAATGACAGGTGAGTCACAAGCTCTCAACTATAGTCTAGAAAAATTACGGGGAGTTGCTCAAGCTCAGAATGCCATAAACCTGAGCGATAATTTGATTGGAGGTAAGGGTTTAACTGTAATTCTTGTTGATGATGGCAACTCTCCAGAGCAAGCAGTGAAAGTAGCAAATAGTCTGGTTTTAACAGGTCAAGTTTTGGCGGTAATTGGTCATACTTTTAGCGAAATTACGATGAAAGTAGCTCCAATTTATGAACAGAATAAACTGGTTTTAATTTCTCCCACTGCTAGTGCTTCTAAATTATCAAATTCCAATGATTTTTTCTTTAGGATGATACCATCTGATGCCACAATGACTCAAGCAATGGCAAGTTACTTGATTAATCAATCTACTGACGAACAGCAAAAAGTAGCTTTGTTTGATAACCCTAATGATATTTACAGTGAATCTCTCAAGAATCAATTTATGGTTAGTTTCAGTGCTGGTGGTGGCAAAATAGTTAAAGACATGAATGAAATTTTTGATTTATCAAGAACTTCTTTTAATGCCAGTGCTGCTATAGATAGAGCAGACAAACAAAAAGCTACTGCAATTGTATTACTGCCAGATATTTCCACTTTAGCAAAGGCAATAGAGGTAATAAAAGCCAATTGGCAGCTCAATTTACCGATAATTACTGGAGAAAACCTCTATAGTAACTATACTCTCAAGTTTGGCGCTCAAGAAGCAGAGAAAAATGTTGTGGTAGCTACACCATGGCACAGCTTGAATAGTCCCGACCCAGATTTTCCACTGCAAGCAAAAAACATTTGGGGAGGAACTGTTAGTTGGCGTACAGCTTTTGCTTATGATGCAGCTAGAGCTTTGATTACAGCATTAGGAACCCTGCCAGAACGTAAAGAATTAAATCGCATTGCCCTGCAACAAATTTTAGCAAGTGAAAATTTTAGTTCCGAGGGTGCTACAGGAGAAATAACTTTTTTACCAAGTGGCGATCGCCTGGAATCAAGAATTATTTTTACTAAAGTAGTGAAGTCTAGTTGTTCGCCATTAGGTTATACATTTCTGCCTCTAGATTATCCTGTCAGTCAGTTTAGTCTTTTGGAATGTGATTAAATCTGGTTAAACAGTTATAGATTGGTTTAGTCTATATTAGACTTGTCGCTTTATAACTTAAAAAATCCCCAAAAACCTTGTTCTATAAGGATTGTAGCTATTGCCAACCAAAATGCATTGGAATGATTGCTCTGTCTAGGTTGGAGCGATTTTTTCCCTCTATTTAGCGACAACTCTATTGTAGGGGCGAATGGCCATTCGCCCTTACGCATTGTATGAAGATCGAAGGAATTATATTACTCCAATTTCTCGGGAACGGTAGCCAATGGATTTGATATTACAGCTTTAGAAATAGGAATACTTGATATCTCAATATATAATACATCTCCATAATAAAAAATCAAATCAATTATTCCACAGAAATCATCAATTATTTCTCCCTACTCCCCCACTGACTACTCCCTATTTTGGAGGAGATGATTAATTTTGTCTATGTAACTAATAGAATTAGATAATTGGCCATATTAACTTTAGGCCACAAATAGCTAAAGCTTTATATAATGAGACTTGATATGAGAAAGTAGATAGAGAAATTGTTCATCTCAATGTTGGTTGGAGACCCGCGCTCCCCTTCGGGAGAGCGTCGTCCGCGAAAACCAATCAATGTTGTGGTTTTACACATAATATGTTAAAGTTTGAAAAATTTTCGGTCAGTAGTAGATGGTTGAAAAAGCGTACAAATTTAGGTTCTACCCTACCCCAGAACAGGAAAACCTGTTGCGGAGGACTTTGGGATGTGTACGCCTAATCTACAACAAAGCTTTAGCTGCCAGAACTCAAGCCTGGTATGAGAAACAGGAACGGGTAGGATATGCCCAAACCTCAGCTATGCTTACCAATTGGAAAAAGCAGGAGGACTTACAATTCTTAACAGAAGTAAGCTGTGTACCACGGAGAGCAAGGTTTAAGGCATCTGCAAACTGCCTTCGCTAATTTTTTTAGTGGGCGTGCCAAATATCCTAACTTCAAGAAAAAACGTAATGGTGGTAGTTCTGAGTTTACAAAATCGGCTTTTAAGTGGAAAGATGGTCAAGTTTATTTAGCGAAATGTACAGAACCATTACCAATAAGATGGAGTAGGCAACTACCACTTGGTTGTGTACCAACTACAATAACAGTTAAACTTGATCCCTCTGGTAGATGGTCTGTTTCGTTGAGAGTCAATGATACCAGAGATTTAAAACTCAAGCCAACCAATAAACTCTTAGGCATTGACTTAGGAATTACCAGTTTAGTGACTACAAGTGATGGAGAAAAAGTTGCTAACCCTAAGAATTTGAACAAATTACGCAAAAAACTAAGGTTAGCTCAAAAATCACTTTCTCGTAAAACCAAAGGTTCTAATAACTACCATAAAGCCAGGCTGAAAGTAGCCAGGATACACGCAAAAATTAAAGATTCAAGGCTTGACTATACTCACAAGCTGACAACCCAACTAATCAGAGAAAATCAAACTGTGGTAGTGGAGGATTTGGCAGTCAAAAATATGGTCAAGAATCATAAGTTAGCTAGAGCAATAAGTGACGCTAACTGGGGAGAAATAGTCAGACAGTTAGACTATAAAGCTCAATGGTATGGACGGGAATTAATCAAGATTGATAGATACTTTCCTAGTTCCAAACGTTGTTCTAATTGCGGTCATGTAGTGGATAAATTACCTCTAAGTATCAGAGAGTGGAATTGTCCAGAGTGTGGTAGCCACCATGACCGGGACATTAATGCAAGTATCAATATTTTGCGGATGGGAACCCGCGTCGGCGTCAGACGCAAGGGAACGCCCACCAAGAAGGCTGCGGGACTCGCAGTGTCAGTCTGTGGAGCGACTGTAAGACCCGAGGAGAGTAAATCTCGGAAGGCGGGTGCTATGAAACAGAAAGCCCCTAGCAGTGATGTTAAGGAATCCCGCGCTGTCTCCTAGAGCAGCGTCGGGAGGATGTCAATTTCACATAAACTCCACAAATCAATAAATTTTTCTGAGTCAAATAAGTCTTCGGTATTTATTTAAGTGAGATCACTTAGCCACTACAAAAAACAGTTTATTTAATCTAATTTCAACTGCTTGTCATCAGTATTGTTACTGTATTTTTGGCAAAAATTCTAGAAATAAATATATCCTTGAAAATACATAATTATATTGTTATAGTAAATTCTTATCTTTTATCCTTGCAGTTTGTGTAGAAGTAGTGCATTATAGTAAAAGAAAGACAAGCAAGTAGAAATCGCAAATAATATACTGATTTCTGCTCTATATTATAGAAGTTAAATATTACTAAGTTTGGAGTATATAAATGAAAACCACAAAAACTGATTCCCTACTATCTAAAGCAACATTATTCGGAAAAAGCGCATTCATAGCCACAGGTGTTGCTCTCAGCACTACAATGTTTTCTCCAGCAAATGCTGCTGCTACCTTAGAGTTCTCATCATCAGGGAATAATGATGCAGGTGTAGATTATCTATTAAGGGAGTCTGTTACCGACCCAGGTTCAATTGAGGTTACAATTAAAGTTAATGATACTGGTGACGGTATTGCCGATATTTCCGGGGTTTGGTTCCACCTGGCAAATGAAGCTTTAATTCCTGGTTTAACTTTTGAAGCAATAACTGCTACTGCTCCTGATGGAGCAACAACAAACTTCATTACAAACACCTCTACTGGTGCAAACAGCGCAGACAATAGACTCGGAAATGGAACAACCATAAACGGTTCTGGGCCCAAAGACTTTGATGTGGGACTAAGAATTGGCGACTCTGGTGGTATAAACGGTGGGGACGATTTCAGCAGTATCACATTTAGAATCAGCCACGATACCGAAGATTTAGATTTAAGCCAATTTCAAGAAGGTTGGGCAACACGCCTCAAGAGTGTGGGAGCGAACCGCGAAGGCAGTAGTAAACTTAAAGAGTACACAAATCCTGTTTACACAGCAGCTCCTATAGTTCCTCCTGACACAACTTCCCAAAACGGAAACAATGGAGAAGTTGATGGTACTTGGGAAAACTTTACACTTGACTTTGAAGGATTTGTCGCAGGTACAATTATCGATGACGAATGGACAGATTCTATGGGAGTTACTATTAGTAGTGGTACTAATAAAGTTGTAACCCTGTTAAACAGTAGCTGTAACCCTGGTTATTCAGATTATGAGACTGAAGGCGACCCCATTACAGGTAACTGTAATGTTACGACTGACGGCAATACAAATGGAGACCCTGACTTAGCAACTGGAGGAAGTTTAGACACTGAAACACGGGGTAATGTATTAATTGTTCAGGAGAATGACAGAGTAGCAGACAGTAACAATAATATCAATGAAACCCCAGACGATAATAGAAGCGGTGGCGTCATCCAATTTGAGTTTGATGAAGACGTTTTCCTAAAACATATAGAATTTCTGGATTACGATTATACAGATGCTAATAAGATAACCTTGCAAGCTAAGGATGAAAATGGCAGAAACCTTCTGGGAGTTGATGGCTTTGAAATCGCATTAGAGAATTTGGAGGGGGGTATTATTTCATTGAATAATTTGGGTCTTGCGGATAAGCAAGGCTATGACGAATCCTATGCTGAATCCAATTCTTCTCGCCACGCTACATATTTTCAAGCTACCCACGATGAATCTGTAGAGCTCGATAACTCTGTCTGGGATTTCTATTTTGGTAATGGAGGTCTTGAAGGAGTTAGATTTTTGGAGGTTGACTTTGGTGGTACAAGTGGTGCTATCTCTGAACTAACATACAAGAAATTCACTGCCAAGAAAAAAATTCGTGTACCAGAACCTGGCAGTATTGCAGCTCTAGCATTCATCGGTGGTGGAATGTTCCTTTCCCGTCGTCGTCACTCTCACTAAGAAATTAAATTATAATTGCATCTACTATAAATTTTAATATTGAATACAAATATGGCAGAAGAAAGAAGGAAGAAGAAAGAAGGAAGAAGGAAAAACCTTGCGTTGTCTGAGTTTTAAGCTTTTAATCTGTCCTAACCTTTGCTTCGACTGCTATAAATAAAAATTCCATAACTGGGCTTCTTCTGAAAACGAAACAGGAGAATCTCAGGTTTTTTTTGTTATCAAAGATATATAGTAGGGAACAGAGGCCACTTGCATTTGGCCAACGCGGAGTTGCTGCACTATTTCCCATAGCACCAATTACCAAAAACTTTGCTATACTTAATTTTTTATTTCCACATAAGGCTAAAATATCAGTCAGATAAGTTGAGCATTATTTTTGTACATTGCTACAATCACAGCGGGTTGAATATACTTCGATCAAAAGATTGCTATAATTATCAAGATTAATTTTCAATATATCAAAAACTAATTAATAGGAATTGTGAGTCCAGAAAACCTAACATTATTTGAAACTGAATATAAAGCTGGCAAATATGCCTTTGAGCGGGGTCAATACCGTAATTCAGTACAACATTTAGAAACTGCTAAAGACAATATTGAGCTGAATTCAAGATTTGGGGGAGAGGTACAAATCTGGTTAGTGACAGCATATCAAGCTGCTGGCCAAATTCAAGAAGCAACAGACCTTTGTAAACAACTAACTCGTCATCCTCGTTTAGAAACCCGCCAACAAGCAAAACGTATATTAGTAATTCTCGAAGCACCTGTATTGAGAACTAGACAAGAGTGGATGACTAAAATTCCTGACTTGGGGGCAATATCTGAAAGTGATGCTAAAGATCGTAGAGGTAGCACTATGACTTCCAAAGTTAAATCACCGCCACCGAAGCCAAAAACTCTGAAGTTAGAAGTTGTCGATCCTAGTCAAGTTAATACAAAAGATAATCAATTTGTTTGGGTCGCGTTAGTACTAATAATTCTGACTGTGAGTGGGTTAGTTTGGTTTAGTTGATTTTTGGCAACAGGGAACAGGGAACAGGGAACAGTTGGAAAAACATTTTCTAGTCTAAGATTCGTCATTCGCATAAGTCCTAACCAATTCTTTCTGAGCTATACAAGATTGTGTTCGGTTGAATACTTACACTATGGAGAAAGGAAGGCAGAAGGGATAAAGTTTTTTTATCGCTAATTATCTGGACTAGAAGCATTTTTCCACCAACTTTTCAGAGGATGGCTTTTTGGAGTTGAATATCTTCCTTTTTTTCCAACTGCATTTAGAGCTTCAGATAGTTGTGAAAAATCAACATTTGCTGCTTCTGACCAACAGTATCCGTATCCTGCCCATCCTCGCCCTCTGTAGCATATAGCTCCACATAAAGGCTACGGGGTGAGGACAACGTGGCCGAGCCCCCGTATCTCCGCGGCTCTTTGCATTGCCTTGTTGATTTCTTCCAACGGGAACATATTAACCTCCACGCAGTCCAGATCGAGGGTGCCAGATTCGACGAGCACGCCCAGTTTCCTAAAGGTATCGCGTGGGTACATAAATGCTCCAAGGATCGTGATATCACGAGCCATGATGCTGTTGTAGGGGAGTTCGAGCGGGACATTCATAGAGCCTTGAATCGCAACTCGCCCGCCGTTACGAAGGCCGCCAATCACAGCTTGAATTCCACTCGAGTCCTTAGCTTGCCCAATTAAATCGATGCCAAGGTCGATCCCGCCAGGAACAATTTTTCTTAGTTCAGCGATATCGACTTCCGGGTCTCCCATAAGTTTCACTGGAAATACTCGTGGACTTAGCTTGCTCAGTTTGTCCAGGACAGACTCATTGCGTCCAAGAGCAATGACTTTTGACGCTCCCATTGCGAGGGACAAAGGCACGGCCGGTGAGCCGAAATTACCGGTTGCGCCGAGCACAGCCACCGTATCACCGCCAGCTAGTTGCGCTCGTGAGAGTCCCCCGTAACACACTGCGAACTTGTGCAACCGGGACCATCCCACTCCGTCCATCCCGGCAATAGTAGGTAGTTTGGTCACGTTCTCACTGGGAACCGCGACTTTTTCCGCCCACGTCCCGTCTGGCCATAGCTTCTGAACCTCGACAGCACCACTGCTTAAACCCGTGAGCGCTAATAGCATACCGTCTGGTTCTGAAACATTTTCGCGAGCAAAGATCCGCGGGTCGATTGCGACTCGATCGCCCACAGAAACATGGACTACAGTTTTTCCAGTTGCTTCAACGATTCCGACTCCATCGTTACCAGGCGTAAACGGATGTTCTGGCAAAGCGTATCCGAGACGACTGGCCAACACGTCTTCGTGATAACTGAGTACACCGGCTGCCTCAATTCTTACGAGAACATCTCCGTCTTTCAAGATAGGTTCTGACACTTCGTCTACAACGACAGGCGAATTCGTTTCTAATTGGCGAATTGCTCGCATAGAGGCTCCGTATTAGTTTTTAGGGGAAAAAAATTGGGACTAGGCCAATTTTTGGGAGGCGTTTTTGTTACGCCTAACTTATAATCATATCGCAGTTATGGCAAAACATCCAGGGTGCGATCAAAAACAGTTGATAGCTAAAAAACGGCGATCGCCAAAATCTTCTCATCAAGTCTCATGAAGTTAAAGTTAACTAAAAAATAAATATTAATATCATGTCCGGATAATCAGTGATCAAAAAACCTTTTCCCTTTTAACCTTTTCTTTCCTCACAGGAGTGCGCATTCCCTCTCTTGGTCGGCATTCCCATGGCGAGGAAACCAGCTCTTGACAGAGCCGCTCCGAATGGCGCCGGGTTCCGACCGCTTGCGTCTGACGCGCCCCGCGGGGTCGCACCACTTCTGCCTCCTGCCTCCTGCCTTTTACCTTACCTCCTACAAAGTGTAAGTATTCAATCGGACATGATATAATGGGAGAATTGCAGGGCAAACGCATCTAATTTTGAAGTTCTGACAGGGAGCGATCGCTACTAATACTTCATAATTCTTTACAAACAGCCTCTTAGCAAATACCACTAGAGCAAGACCTTCTAAACCCAAAGCAAGATTTTGCATTTTTATTTCTCACACAATTTACTCTTTTTCTAGAAATTATCATCTCTAATTCTCAGTTCTGAGAATGCTTCAGTAACAATAGAATTTTTATACCAGCATATAGAATTTAATACCTTTAAACTATTCTCAATTTTGCCAATATCTCCTAACACCTAATTTTTATAAAATTTTCTGCAAAAAATAATTTAACTTCCCATCAATCTGCTTAAATATACTATGTAAAGTTATATCCAGAGAGTTAAACATGAATCCAAAAGATATTGCGGGATTAATACATCCAACTTTGGCTGTTGTGGTGGTTTTCCCAATTATTGGTATAGTTGTCAACTTGGCTTGGCAAGCTCGTCAACGAAGGCTACAAACTGCGGATAAAAGTAAAAGTAAAATTCCTCCAGTGGTAGGACCGGAACATCGAAAAATAGGTAATTGGTTAACGGGTTCCGTTGTCGGAATAACTTTAGTTGCTATTGCTTATTCCATATATTTTAAAGGTATTTTTAAAGATTTTAAAAGTGAAAATATGGCTTTAGCAATATTAATAGTAACGATATTTATTGCTACAGTTGCTTCTCTAGTATTTCTTTATCAAGCTAAATCTAAATTATGGCGAGGAATATTTGCTACTTTGACTGGAGCAGGTATCGTAATTTTAGGTTTTCAAGATGGTGTTTTTCGACGTGACTATGAGTGGGCATTTTCTCATTTTTATTATGGTTTAATTGCTTCAATATTGATGATTTTTTCTTTGGCTATTGTGCCAGAAATATATAAAGATAGAACTCATAAATGGCGCAAAATTCATACTGCTTTAAACTGTTTGGCAATTCTAGTATTTTTAGGGCAAGGAATCACAGGAAGTCGGGATTTGTTAGAAATTTCTCTGAGTTGGCAAGACAAACATTTATCTAAATGTGATTGGGAAAAACAAGTTTGTCCAGATGCACAATCTCAAACTTTATCCCCAGAAATTCTTGTTGCTTCTATTTCTAATTATCCGACTTTAGCTCAGGCAAATACTGTTTTAGCTTCTGGAGAATTTGTAACTATTACTCCGGGGGAAGATACAGAAGGTACAGCAGAAATTATTCAAGTAGGTAGTAAAACTCAAGTGCGGTTAGCGGAAAACTTTTCTGCTATTGAAGGTCCGGCAGTAAAATTGTTATTACATAAAGAAAATCGTCCGGGAAGTTATACAGCAGAAAATTATGTGCGTTTGGGAGATTTAAAAAGTTTTACAGGAGAACAAGTTTATGACATTCCAGGAGGAATAAATTGGCAAGATTATCCAAATGTTGTGGTTTGGTGTGAAAAATTTGATGTCACTTTTGGGTCAGCAAAACTGGCGTTGTTGAATTAGTGCATGATATTAATCTTAATTCTTTAGGAGTCAACCCACCCCTAGCCCCTCCCCCTCCCAGGAGGGGAAGTTAGTCAGACCGAGTCAGGAGGGAAGAAAGAAGAAGAAAGAGAAAGTTTTTTGGTCGCTTCAGCGTTCAGCGGAGCTATGCGTCAGCAAAACGGAGTTCTATCGCACTGTGATCCGGGCATAATATCATTCTGATTCCTGACTCCTATTTTTAATTCATGTAGTTATATCAAATCCGCTTAATTGGACATAAAAAAATTATCCAATTGTCATAACTACCCTCATCTTGTCTTATCTTTCTTCTCCTGAATTCTGTTTGCGAAGCATTCCGTAGGAAATTGCAGAATTGCTGAATTCTAAAGACTTAACTATTCTATGGTTGTTTAACCGGATTTGAGATCATATAGCACTACATAAATCGGTTAGGCCAATTATAAATGCTAAAACTCAGTCAGGGATTACTTCTAACTTCTGACTTCTGACTTCTGACTTGCGCGTAGCGCGTCTCGTCGTCCCCAAGGTTTCACAAAGGAAATAATAAAGATAAAAATCAGGCTTAAAATTTGAATAGAACCACCAATAACTATTCCTTTAGTATCAAACATAAATAGAGGATTATTTAATGCTTGTAATCTTTCAGTGTTAGAAATAGAAGTCATAGCATTAGTCCAAGGTCCTAACCAAAACGAGCCAAAAGTAATTAATGTGACAGTCATAACCCACTTAACAATTACCCAATAAAACTTAAAAAATCCCCAAACTGTGAGCCAGCAAATTAACGCTCCAGTCAACAAACTTAAATTAGCTGCTGGAATAACTACCCAATCATCTAATAATTTGACAACTGAATTAATTGCGTAAAGTTCATCGCCGTTAGTAGTGTTAAGATTTTTAATAACCATAATCACCATAGAAAGAGCAGTGCCAAACCAAATTGCTCCAGAAATAACATGAGCAGATATTAGCCAACTTTTCTGATTTCCAGTTAGTCTAATTCCGGGCTTCTGGTTTTTTTTATCTTTAGCTAAAGTAGACTGATTAGTCATAGTTTTGTTTCCGATTATTTATATTTATTTATCATGGCGATTGCTCCTATTTTAACTCAAAAATAACAATTTTAATTATATTTTATTTAGTACTTAAAATAATAGCAAACAACAATAAGAGTAGGAAGGTTTCATCCAAAACTTATACTATACTTGAAATATATTGATAATTATTACTAACAAGTAGAGGAAGATTATCCACTATAAAATATTTGTAATATGGAATCCGGATAATTAGTTGATAAAAAATTTTGTACCTTCTTTCCTTATTTCTTCCCTTATTTCTTCCCTTCTGCCTTCCTTCTTTAGAATAAGATAAGTATTTAATCAGATTCTATATAACATCAGTGTTTTCACGGATTTTATCAAAAAATTTTAGATTTAAAATAGACATATGTAAATAAAAAAGTCTATTGATTGTGTTGTTTATCAATTGTCAGCCATTTATTGATGACAAAGTGTTAGTAAGTATGATTAATATAATGTCCGGATAATAATATCATGTCCGGTTGAATAGTTATTATTAAAATAGTAGGGGACCAGGGGAGTAGGGGAGTAGGGAAAGATTTACTGTTTAAGCACTCATGATAAGTTTTTTCATCACTAATTATCCGGACATAATATAAGTTATAAAATCGAAATAGCTGTTTCTATTGATGGAGTGTCTACATAAACAGTATTTTTAGATCCATGAAATTAATAAAAACTTGAATTTAAAATAGACCGGGAGCATAAATATGAACGATAATCAGACTTTAAACTTTCAAAATTATCAGACAATTGAATGTATTCATCAAGGAAAAAAATCTTTAGTTTATCGTGCTCAAAATATCTCAAACAACCAACCTGTTATCCTAAAATTATTACGCAGTGAATATCCTAGTTTTTATGAGTTAGTGCAATTTCGCCATCAATACACTATGACAAAGAATCTGAACTTACCTGGAGTTGTCCAACCCCTCGCTCTGGAAAACTATCGTAATAGTTTAATCTTAGTTATGGCGGATGAAGGTTATATTTCTATTGATGAGTATACTCAAGATAATTCTTTGAGTTTGAGTCAATGTCTAACCATTGGAATTCAACTGGCTGAAATTTTAGCCGGACTTTATCAGCATCGTATTATTCATAAAGATATTAAACCTGCAAATATTTTAATTCATCCGGCAACCTTTGAAATTCAACTGATTGACTTTAGTATTGCTTCTTTACTGCCAAAAGAAACCCAAATTCTGAAAAATCCTAATATTTTAGAAGGAACTCTAGCTTATATTTCTCCAGAACAAACTGGACGAATGAATCGAGGAATTGATTATCGAACTGATTTTTATTCTTTTGGTGTCACTTTGTATGAATTATTAAGTGGAAAACTGCCCTTTGAAACAACAGAACCGATGGAATTAGTTCATTGTCATATTGCGAAAATGCCTAGTTCTTTAAGTAATAGAAAAAAAATTCCCGAAGTAGTGTCTAATATTATTCTAAAATTGATGGCCAAAAATGCTGAAGAGCGTTATCAGAGTGCTTGGGGAATTCAAAAAGATTTAGAAACCTGCTTAGAACAATTAGAAAATAATGGGAGAATTGAATTATTTGAAATTGGCAAACGAGATATTTACGACCATTTTATTATTCCCGAAAAACTCTATGGACGACAGCAACAAGTTCAACAATTATTAGATGCTTTTGAGCGTGTTGCTAATCCTATCTCCTCTCAGCATTCTTTTCAAAAGGGAGAAATAAAAGCGAAGCATCTGCTGGTCTCCCCCTTGGTAAGGGGGACGGAAGGGGGAGCGCTCTTGGGGGGAAGTTCAGAAATGATCCTAGTTGCAGGATATTCTGGAGTGGGAAAAACAGCGGTTGTCAATGAAGTTCATAAACCTATTGTCCGGCAAAGGGGATATTTTATTAAAGGGAAATTTGACCAGTTTCAACGCAATATTCCGTTTCGTGCTTTTGTAATCGCCTTGCGGGATTTGATGGGGCAATTGTTGAGTGAAAATGATGCCAAACTCCAGCAATGGAAAGATAAAATATTAAAAGCAGTTGGGGAAAATGGACAGGTTATTATTGAAGTTATTCCTGAACTGGAAAAGATTATTGGTTCTCAACCTGCTGTTACTGAATTATCAGGAACTGCTGCCCAAAATCGGTTTAATTTACTGTTTCAAAAATTTATTCAGGTTTTTACCACAAAAGACCATCCATTAGTCATTTTCTTAGATGATTTACAATGGGTAGATTCAGCTTCATTGAGCCTAATTAAGCTGTTGATGAGTGATGGTGATAGTCAATATTTATTGTTAATTGGAGCTTATCGATATAATGAAGTAAATTCGGCTCATCCATTGATGTTGACATTAGATGAAATTGATAAAAATCAAGGAATTGTTAATACAATTACATTAGCACCATTGCAACAAAATGATTTAAGCCAATTAGTAGCAGATACGTTATATTGTTCTTTACAAAAAGCCTTACCATTAACTCAAGCAGTTTATCAAAAAACTCAAGGAAATCCTTTCTTTACTACTCAATTTTTGAAAGCATTATATGAGGATAAACTGATTTATTTTAATTCAAAAGAAGGGTTTTGGGAATGCGATTTAGCCCTGGTTAAATTAGCATCAGTGAGTGAAGATGTTGTCGAATTTGTGAGCAAACGGTTGCAAAAGTTGAATCCTCTAACTCAGGATTGCCTCAAATTTGCTGCTTGTATTGGCAACCAATTTGATTTAGAAACGCTGGCAATTGTTAGACAGACTTCTGAGTTAAAAACCGCTACAGATTTATGGGTAGCATTGAAAGAAGGATTGATTTTACCGACGACAGAAGTCTATAAGTTTTATACGATTGATACCCAAGAAATTCAATCAACAACAGAAAGTCATATTTCAGCCTGTTATAAATTCTTACATGACCGAATTCAACAAGCTGCTTATTCTTTAATTCCTGAAGATTCTAAAAAAGAAACTCACTATAAAATTGGTCAACTGTTGTTGAAGAATACGCCTGAATTTGAACGAGAAGAAAGAATTTTTGAGATTGTCAATCAATTGAATTATGGTTTTGAATTAATTGCAGCACCACAAGAAAGAGATGAACTCGCTCAACTTAATTTAATTGCCTGTCGTAAAGCGAGAACCTCTACTGCTTATCAAGCAGGTCGTGAATATGCCAAAATTGGTTTGTCTTTACTAGGAGAAAATGCTTGGCAACATAAATATGAAATGAGTTTAGCATTCCATGATTTAGCAGCAGAATTCGCTTCACTCTGTGGTGATTTTGAGGCGATGGAAAAATTTATTGAAGCGGTTATCACTCAGGCAAAATCTGTCCTAGAACAAGTCAATGTTTACCGAATTAGAATCCAAGCAAATGCTTCTGGGAATAAACTAACAGAAGCCATTACTATTGGCCTACAACTATTACAAAAGTTTGCTATTAACTTTCCCGAAGAACCCACACAAAAGGATATTCAACAGGGAATGGCGGAAATTGACAAACTGATTGGAGACCGGGAAATTGAAAACTTAGTTGAACTGCCAACGATGACTGATGCAGAACAAATCGCTATTGTTCAAATTGTCAATAGCATCATGGCAGTTGTTGCCATTTCTGGCTCTCCATTGTATCCATTATTGGCTGCCTCCACAGTGAAACTATCCATTCAATATGGTAATACATCAGCTTCAGCTATTGGTTATGTCTCTTATGGTCTGATCGCTTGTAACATAAGGCAAGATATCGAACAAGGTGTTAAGTTTGGTCAGTTGGCACTTCAAGTCGTCTCCCAACAGAATGCAAAAGCTATCAAACCACAGTTATTCATCGTGATGGGGCTATATATATTACACCGCAAATCTCATATTAAAGAAACACTGTTACTCCTGCAAGAGGGTTATGCATTTGGCTTAGAAGTCGGAGACCGGGAAATGGCAGGATATAATGCTCAAGCTTTCTGTCTGAATTCTTTTTGGTGTGGTCAACGTCTTGCAACTTTAGAGCAAGAGACTCGCACCTACTGCAATGGGTTGCTGCAATTGAATCAATTGACAACAGCGAGTTGGTGTCGAATGTATTTGCAATCAATTTTAAATTTGCTGGGGGTGGAGGTTGGGGAGTATCCTAGTGTTTTGTCTGGAGAAGTTCTCAATGAAACTGAATTTCTATCCCAACTACTTTCTGCTCATGACAGGTTGGGATTATATTTCTTCCATATATATAAACTGATGCTTTCCTACCTATTTGGGGAAATTGAATCAGCTCAAAACCATGCAGTTGAAGTCAAATTTTATTGGATGGTTGGCGCTGGAACATTTTGTGAGTCTGTGTTTTATTTCTATGATTCTTTAACCGCTTTGGCAACTTTGAGTTCACGATCGCCAAACACATCAAAAATATTACAACAGGTAGAAGAAAACCAAGCAAAACTGCAACAGCAATGGGCAAAACACGCCCCGATGAATCACCAACATAAATATGATTTAGTAGAAGCAGAAAAACACCGAGTTATGGGCAAAAAACTAGAAGCAATGGAACTTTACGACAAAGCTATTGCAGGTGCAAAAGCAAACGAATATATCCAAGAAGAAGCGATCGCTAACGAATTAGCAGCTAAATTTTATCTAGGGTTAGGACGAAAAAAAGTTGCTCAAACCTACATGATAGAAGCTTACTATTGCTATTCTCATTGGGGAGCTAAAGCCAAAATCAAAGACTTAGAACAACGTTATCCTGAATTATTAGCACCCATTTTAGAACAACAAAAAATTAGTCTCAATCCTTTCAAAACTATTGCCAGTTTAGGAAATACAGATAGTTATACTCAATCCACAATTAACAACAATACTGCTGGAATTTCAGACGTACTAGACTTTACAAGTGTAATCAAAGCATCTCAAGCATTATCCAGTCAAATTGAACTGAATCAATTAATTTGTCAGTTAATGCAAGTGATGATGGAAAATGCAGGTGCTTCCAAAGGAGTTTTAATCTTATCTGAAGCTGAACAGTTAACAGTTAAAGCCATTTCCAATCACAATGCGAATGATGAAGCGATTTCTTGCACTGAAAAATCTATACCAGTTGCAGAGAGTTTTGCTGTTCCTGTGAGTATAATTAACTTAGTCAAACGCCGTTTAGAACCACTCAATCTTGATCAAGTTTCATCTCCAACTCAATTTGCATCCGATGACTACTTCATCCAACATCAACCCCAGAGTTTATTATGTTTACCGTTATGCAGTCGTGGAGCATTTTTAGGAATTTTATATTTAGAAAATAACTTAACCACAGGAGTATTTACTGAACAACGAGTTGAAGTGTTGAAACTGTTGTGTTCTCAAGCAGCAATTTCTTTAGAAAATGCCCAACTCTATCAAAAATCTCAAGATTATGCTCAACAATTAGAACAGTCTTTAACAGAATTACAAGAAGCACAAGTGCAACTGGTTCAGAGTGAAAAAATGTCAGCTCTAGGGCAAATGATGTCTGGTATTACCCATGAAATTAATAATCCATTAGGCTTTATTTCGGGTAATATTAGTCAAGTGGAGGAAGCAATACAAGATTTGCTGAATTATTTAGAAATCTATCAACAAAATCATCCACCAGGGGAACAAGTCAAAGCTTATGCGGAAGAAATTAAGCTAGAATATGTGTTAGAAGATTTACCCCCAATGCTCGCTGATATGCAAACAGGGGTTAACCGCATTGCTGAAATTAGTAAATCAATGCGTATTTTCTCCCGTAGCGATCGAGAACAAAAAGTAGCTTTTGACTTCCATGAAGGAATTGATAGCACTTTGTTAATTCTCAAACATCGCTTGAAAGGGAATGAATTTCGTCCAGAAATTAATATTATTAAAGACTATGGAAATTTGCCACAAATTCTGGGATTTCCGGGACAGTTAAACCAAGTGTTTATGAATATTATTGCTAATGCTATTGATGTGTTTGATGAGATGAGCGAAGGGCGTTCAATGGCACAAATGAAGCAAAATCCCTATAAGATTATGTTAACAACAAATTTAGACGATGCAACTCAAATGGTAAAAATTAGCATTCAAGATAATGGTTGTGGAATGTCTGAAAAAGTGAAAAATCGAATATTTAACCATCTATTTACAACTAAAGCAGTAGGGAAAGGAACAGGTTTAGGACTGTCGATCGCTCGTCAAATTGTGGAAGAAAAACATGATGGAAAATTAAGTTGTGAATCACAACTGGGTAAGGGTACTGAATTTGTCATTGAAATTCCTATTGGTATTTAGCGTTGCATAAATGCGCAATGATTTTAATAGTTTTGTATTTTGTGTTTTGTGGAATTGGCATCTTGCCCGTTCCTAATATTTTCACCTATACTTTTCCATGATACCTCATTTATATTCAAAATGATTTAGGATTGATATAAATAGGGCTTGCTGATTAAATATAAAAGCATTGACAGATAAAGGTTTTAGCATTTTTTTGTCTAAAAAAGTGCCAGCTTTTCAGCTTTTTGAGCTGCATAAAGCTAGTATTTTGGGACGATTATGGCAGAAAAATCATTCTTACAATTCTTACTCCTACCTCCTCGCTCCCGATCCATTTCTCCCCTCCCCTCCTGGGAGGGGTTAGGGGTGGGTTGGGAGGGGTCAGGGGTGGGTTTTCTCCTGTCTTCCCCTCCCCTCCTGGGAGGGGCTAGGGGTGGGTTAGGAGGGGTCAGGGGTGGGTTTTCTCCTGTCTCCTACCCCTCCCAAAAGACTTTCCATACGCAAACCCTAAATATTCATTGGTTCTTGAATAAACTTAACGTATAGATGTTTAAAAGTAGACCTAACTATGCGTGGAATTCCAAAATCAATAGGTTTCTTAATTGTAGGTAACTGCCAATTTTCTACTTCCAATTCAGCAGGTTGTAATAATGGAAAATTAACCTTATTTAAATCAGAACAAAATCCCATTTCCTGAGCAACTGCCACTGTTGGAACTTCTGCCGGATTTACTTTGAGAATTTCTAAAAATGTTTGATCTAGAGCAAATACATCTGTCGAAGCCCCTAAAATACCTAATTTCCGAGGTTCTCCACCAATAGGACCATTACCTTCTTGAGCGATAATACTATCAATAATAGTCAAATCTGGATTAATTGTTTTTGCTGTTTCTACCAGCATTTTTCCAAAACGGCGAGCATCTTTACCTGCCTCTAAATGCCACCAAGCTTTCATTTTTCCTGGGACACAACCAAATAAGTTTTTTACTCCCATTGTCATAGTTAGTTGAACATGGGATTTAAGCTTAGGTAAATTAATTATTACATCTGCAGCCATTGCTTCTTTACTTAACAGCAAATGATTAAACTCTTGACTAACTGTGTCGTAACGTTTGCCATGAAACTCAACTATTGGTAAGTCAAATTCTTTGAGCAATGATAAATAACCATTTGCTTTTGCCACACCTAGAGCACTACCAAAAGCTGGACTGTCGCCTAAAAAAGGTTTGCCTCCTGCTTTTTTGACAATTTTAGCTACACAATAAACTATTTCTCTTCTCGTTACACATTCTTTTGTAGGGCGAGAACCTGTGAGTAAATTTGGTTTTAGTAGGACACGATCGCCAGGTTTGACAAAGGTATTAATTCCCCCTAATGGTTCTAAAAGTTCCTCTATAGATTTTTCTAATTCATTTATCTGATAGGAATTAGTCCTGATTAAACTGACAGTAGACATGATTTTTTTTATTGAACTTGTTTTAAGGGAATTTTGTAACCTTTTTATTATAGCGCTGTGCGCAGGCAACAGGCAACAGGCAACAGGCAACAGGGGGAATAAAAAACCGATATTATAAGGCTTTTAGCTATTGGACAGTTCTTGTAATTTGTAAATAGAACCAGAGCAGGAGCAAGAATTAAACATAAAAAGTAAACTGCACCCTTTTAGCTGTTTCAGCCCAGTATATTGAATCAATCTGGTGGGTTATAATCTCCCCGCTTGAGTGATTCAATAAATTCTTTCATCATCTTTATGTCTGACTTTTGTTGTACTTCTTTCTGATATTTTTTCAGTTCAGACGAAAATTTTCTTTTAAAGAATGTTGTGATTTCTTCCTTATTCATGTTGGAGTTTAAGTAATTAATTGATATTGCTTCTAAAGTAGAAGTAAATGCCAATCCGATAGCTAAAATATAACTTGCAGCTACTCCACCAGCAAGACTTTCACCTGCTATGAAAAAACCAGGAGATATTGCTGAAAATACAGTTGTAGCCACCTCTAGTATTGTTGTACCAGCGATCGCCAGTAAACCAGCAAATGCAATACTGGCAGTTGCAGCACCTTTATCAAGAAGACGATCTAGGTTATAAACTTTAGCAAGAGATGCTAGTAAAGTTGGCTGAGTTGCAATAATACTAACTGTAGTAGAACCTGGAATAGGAACAAAAGCTGAACCAAAACATATCCCAGCTGCAGTCCCAACAAGAGAGTATGCTACTCTCCTTTTTAGTTTGACATTGACTGCCTGAGCTCTGATAAATGCTTCTGAATATGATTCAGGAATGGCTTTTATAGATGCTTCTGTTAATTCTTTTAGACCTGAAACTGTCTTCCCTGGAATAGGATCGGCAGAAACTTCCATAATTATGAGTTGAGTATTTGCTGTCTGCTCAATGTCAGCTAAGACCTCACTCAGCTTTTTTTTAAGTTTAGAAAGCTCTTCTGGTTTAGCAATATCACACTGACTTAACACAATGATTATAGGAATTTTTAGGCTAAGTGCTGTTTGAATCACTTCTTTATCAAAATATTCAATCCTTGTTAGTCCTGCATGAATAAGATACCAAACAAGGTGAATACTGTCATCTACAGATTGGGTATTGGAAAGAGATTTTTCCCTAAGGAATTTTAAAGTATCTTCTAAAAAATCATCGGTTTTGCTGGCTTCATAGCCAGGAGAATCATAGAGTATGATTGGAATATCTGGATTATATGGGTTTGGATACCTTTGATAGCATTTTGTTACAGGCAACCCCACATCTACCTTGATTTCATTGTCATTTAGCCCAAAAATAGCTTTAATCAGACCACTCTTTCCTGCACCAGTTCTACCAATTAGAGCAATGCTTGGTGGTTTGAGTCTCTCTTCTATTTTCTTCAGTTCTTGGTCTATTTCGTTGTTCATGTTTAAACTCCTATCTATATTATATTTTTATCCTTCAAAACCCTAATTACTCGTTTTAATTTAGATATTTCATTTGACATATATGTCAACTTTTCTACCGATTCTTGAGTAAGCTCATTATGTGTACTAGCTATAGTTCTAATATGCCATAATTGCTTAATAACTTCGTTCATTTTTTGATTAAAGAAATTTTCTCTATCTTTTTTTGGTTGGAAAGGATATTGCTCAACCGCCCGAATAGCATTCTTAAAATTTTCAACTAAATTCTCTTCACGAATGTTGATAACATCACCATAAAGTTTAAAATACCTTTCAACAAGTGATGAAGCTTCAACAAGCCATGACTCTAAAGCTACATCAAAAGGTATATGATTAGCTTTTATTTTCCTATTCGCTTCATCTGGAAGATTTCTTGCCTTAGCAGCTTTGTTATATGTAAAATTGCTCCTCGCATATCTTATCGAAAGAGTCATTTTCCCTGCAAGAAATTCATTCTTTTTCTCTTTCTGAATATACTGAATGAATAGTACATCAATCCTTTGTTGAAATAGCCGAGGGGTTTCTAGATCGCCAGGAATATCATAAGCTGTCTCCTGATGATTTTCTAAATCCAAACCCCTATATATTTCAGAGTCTTCACTGCGAAGACGATTAAGAATACCAAGCATCCCGAAAAGACCTTCATATCCATTTCTTGGTAATCTTGGTCTCCGATTAAATGCAACAAGCTTGTGCAAAAAAAACAAAAATATTGTGAAACCCAGGAAAACAAAGATGGGAGCTAGCAGAGAAATTCCGATTTGATTTTTGGCACTATTTGGCCCCATCTCAAAAAACCTAATTATTCCTACAGCGGAACCTCCTACTACACCACAAACCAAGTGAACAATTACGGCACCAACCGGGTCATCCATTACCTCCCATGAGAATTCATTCTCAATAATGTATTTTGAGTATGAGAAAACTAGCAAACCACAAAAACCGCCAACAACAAGTGGATACAAAATATTTGCTACATCTGGTGCAGCTGTAATTCCGACTAACCCACCTAGTAAGCCATTTATTGCGATAGTTAGCCTCGGAATCTTTTTTAACCAACTCAGAAAGATTGTCACCATCATACTCACAGTTGCTGCTAAGGTTGTATTAATGGCAACAAGAGCAATTTCGTGTAAACCTTCTGGTGTCCCGACAGATAGTTGTGTACTACCCATATTAAAGCCATACCATCCGATGAGCAGTAGAAACACACCTGCTGTCGCTAGAGGAACATTATGAGCTGGCAATCGTCTTTCTCTTGGATGTCGCGACCCTATGAGTAAAGTAGCTGCTAATGCTGCAGCTCCACCAGTTGCGTGTACGACGACTGAACCTGCGTAATCTTGAAACACTTCTAGTTTTTTATCGAGAACCTCCCACAATATGTAACCTGAGAGGGGATATATAATGCCAGAAATGAAGCCACTCATAATTAAGTAATCAGACAACTTCATTCTACCAGCGATCGCACCAGAGCATATAGTTGCAGCGGTCGCAGCAAAAGCTCCCTGGTAAAAAAATTCTACTAGGTACTCTGTATTCTTAATAATATCTGCTGGTTCTGATGTTATAATATTGAATGGATGTAAGTCCCAATTAAAACCCTTCAATATCCAGTAACCAAAAAAGAAAAAAGCGATAAAGCTAACGCCAAAGTCAGCAAAGTTTTTGAATATGATTGAGACCGTGTGCTTGGAAGGAAGCAACCCAGCTTCTAAAAGAGCAAAACCTAGCTGCATCAAAATCACTAGGATTGCACAAAAGAGAGTAAAGACAATATTTATATATATTGGAGCAGTATCTGCTTGCATAAAATCTGTGTAATTATAATAGTAAATATAGGCGAAAAATTACTACTGGTTACTTATTTAGTAGAGATATTCGGCGTTGCTGAATTGAAGTATGAATGCGCGATTGTTTGGTTCTGGTCAAGCCCCCTAAATCCACCAAAATTGGGGGACTTTTAGAGTTTTATTCCCCCCAAAATTGGGGGGCTAGGGGGGCTTGCATCATACTCAGAATCAGCAACGCCATATATTCTGATGCACCGCTATTATACTGAGTCTAGTAGCAAAGGTTTTGGTAGTTCCTACTGCCGTTCGCGTAGCACCCCCTAGGGAATCACTTAGAGCGCTGGCATCGGATTTTCGGGACATTAATTTTTTATTTTCCTACCTTACATACTTTTTTTTGGCCACCTTTAGCTTTTTTTGACAAACAGTCCCTTACCCTGATAAAACGAGAACTCTATTATTTTTGAGATATACCGTATTTATAATATATTCCAAAAACAAAAATCGTCAACTATCGACTAATTATTCAATTGGCCATACAAATTTATTACAGCGCTACCCGCTAGGGAATAGGGAATAGGGAACAGGGAACAGCAAACTGTAAAAGGGTTTTAGGATTGAAAAAAGTCCGCGCCCAATTCTTGTAGTGCTATAGAGTCTCAATCAAGTTTGTTCAAATTAATCTAAAATTTGAGTATTTGATTACTAACAGTTAACTGAAATTATGCTCAAAAAAACCAAACCAATAATCAGCCTAATTCTCAGCTTATTTTCCCTATCTCCTACTATTGCACCCGCGTTAGCAGCGCCACCCCGCACCCCAGACCAAGAAGAAACCTGCGAAATACTCATCATCGGCGGCGGTTTGTCAGGAGCAGCAACTGCCTACGAATCATTATTAGCAGGACGCACCGTTTGTGTCACTGAAATTACCGACTGGGTAGGTGGTCAAATTTCTTCCCAAGGTACATCCGCTCTCGACGAACGCGGTACTCAACGCAGTCTCCTCTTTTATCCCCGTGGTTACTTAGAATTACGGGAACGCATCGAGGAAAAATACGGTAGATTAAATCCCGGTCGTTGTTGGGTAAGCGTCTCCTGTTTTATGCCTTACGATGGTCACGGTATTCTATTTCAGATGTTGCAGGATGCAGCCAAAAAAGGAGGAGGAACGTTCAAATGGTTTCCCAATACTGTTGTGAAAGAGTTAGATATTTCCAATAATCAAATCAATAGAGCGATCGCTATCCAACACCAACCAGCAGCAGGCACCCCACCCATCAACACTGAACCCCTATCTCAAATCATCGAAGATGCTTACCGTTACCAAAACTCAGCGCGTTTCGACAAAACCATAATTCAGTTTGTACCCCAACCTTCCCCAGAAAAAACAGGTGGTGCTGACTGGTATGTTGTCGAAGCAACCGAAACCGGAGAAATTATTGCTCTGGCAGATGTTCCCTATCGTCTCGGTATCGACCCCCAAAGCTATCTTGACCCCTCATCTCCCGTTGACACTAGAGACTCCTATTGCACTCAAGGTTTTACCTACACCTTCGCTATGGAAGCAACCGAAACACCTCAAACCCATGTCGAACCGACCTTTTATTCTCAGTATGCTCCCTACTATAGTTATGAATTATCAAGATTAGCTAGTTTCCCTCTAGTTTTCACCTATCGTCAAATTTGGTCAGTGAAACCAGACGCACCGCAACCAGGAGACTATAAAAAACGAACAATTTTTCCCGGCGATATTTCCATGCAAAATTGGACTTGGGGTAATGACTACCGTCCTGGAAACCGTGAAGATAATTTGATTTACAGTCGAAACCAACTGCAAGCTACAGGTCAACTGCGACCGGGTGGTTGGATGGGTGGTTTGCGTGCGGAAACTCTCCGTCGGGGTGAGGAAAATGCTCTCGGTTATTTCCATTGGTTAGTTGAGGGAACTACTGACTCTCAGTTGGGAGCGGGGGTAAAGGAAAAACATCCCAATAATCGTTTTTTGAGTGGGTTTGATGCACCGATGGGAACAGCTCACGGGTTGTCAAAATATCCTTATATGCGAGAGGGGCGACGTATTATTGGTCGTCGGGGAAAGACTCATCCAGGAGGTTTTACCGTTGCAGAAGTTGATATTGCTAAAAAGAATTTTCGGGATAATTTTTATCTGCAAAATTTAGCACCGGATACATTACATTATTTGTGGGGAGCTGTTTCTGCTTTTGTACCTCCAGATGCACAAATTAACTCAATGCAAGAAATGCCTCAACGTGCTCGGGCGACTGTTTTTCCTGATAGTGTGGGTATTGGTCATTATGCAATTGATTTTCATCCTTGCATGACTAAAAGTCCCGCAGAAGCACCTGGTAATTCTGAACGAGCAGGTATTAGGAGAGGTCAAGGTTCTGCTTATCCTTTTCAAATTCCTTTACGGGCAATGATCCCTCAAAAAATTGATAATTTGTTGGTAGCGGGAAAAACTATTGCTACAAGTTATATTGCTGCTGCTGCTTATCGGGTTCATTCTTTTGAATGGTCTGCTGGTGCTGCTGCTGGTACAACAATTGATTTTGCTTTGGAAAGGGGTATTTTTCCTTATGAATTGATTGATGATATGCCTTCTAAGGAATGGGAATTGGAGGTTTTACAAGGTCGTTTACAGGAAAATGGTAATCCGACTGCTTTTCCTGACACTTCGATTTTTAATAATACTTGGGATGAATGGAAATAGTATTCTTGCTTAGTTGAGATGAATGAAGTGCAGGTGTTTTTCTTGGGCAATTTCTTGTTACTATTTATTCATCTATAGAACAAAACTGGATATAGTGTTTTTGATGTTGGTGAGGTCAATTAACTAATATTAAAAGCACTACCAGACAAGAAAAAAAATTGAAACATTAGTGATTATTGCTATGTTGATTTGAGTATAAAAATAGAGTTTTTATACTTCTAGATTTATCTTTCGGTCATTAATTTTAAGAATCAAAAAAAATATTCGACAATATTTATAATGATTCAGGAGCCAGTTTTAATATGTTTAAACTAACCTCACATAATTATATTTATGTATATGAGAAAAAATGAATATAGATTATACTTCTTCAGCAACTGTTGCTGTCATATCCTGATTCAGATTAGAGGTTTTAAGTAGAGAAACTAAACTAGGAGCAGATATATGACAAACAGATAAATTGTAGTTGTGCCCATATCTAGGCTTTCTAATTGCAACTGATAATGTCTGGCTACAAGTTCTATCGATCGTCACTTGCTTAAATTTATAATTTTTGCACTTAGTTTGTAACATTTGCCCTGTCCTAGAAAAAATCATTTTTGTTTGCTGTCAGTATATTTGAGTATTCTATAAATTAATATAGAACCTACATAAACATTCACAATCTATCGCCAAGTTTTATACAAATATAATTGCCAAATTAATGAATATTTACTAATTAAATCAAATCCGTTTAATTGTACATAGATCCAATTTAGACTGATATAGAATAGTAAACATTTCAGAGTTTAGTATCCTCTACTAACTACTAAATTGAAGTGAGTTTGTTTAAATAGATTTGATATTATGTATAACCTTAACATATCTTAGTTAAATTTTCAATAATTTAAGGTTAAGCTTCAGTAAAAAGATATATTGATGATAACAAATAAGTATTTATACTGGTTTTGAAGACAGAATTAATGTCTCCTTACTCCTTCTTAGATCGGACATTTTAGCAGGCAAAGTAATAGTAAATTCTGTTCCTTGGTCAGAATTAGAAATAACTTCAATTTGACCACAATGCTGTTGAACAATTTGATAACAATTTGTTAATCCTAAACCTGTACCTTGACCAACAGGTTTTGTAGTAAAAAATGGGTCAAATAATTTTTTTATAATCTTTTGTGGTATGACCGGACCGTTATTCCAAAAACTGACTCTAACTCGATCGCTCTCTATTTTTTCAGTCTGAATTTTTAGAGTAGGAATAAAATCTAGTTGATTATATTGCAGTTGAGATAATGATTGATTGATGGCATCAATAGCATTAAAAAGAATATCTAAAAATACTTGATTTATTTTGGCTGGATAACATTCAACTAAAGATAATTCTCCATAGCTTTTAATTACTTTTATGTGCTGAATTTTATTGTTTAAAATTACAAGAGTATTTTCAATACCTTCTTGGAGATTAACAAATTTAATTTCTGACTCATCAAGGCGAGAGAAGTTTCTTAAAGATTGAACAATATGCTTAATTCTTTCTGCCCCAGTTTTCATTGAAGATAAAACTTTTAAAAAATCTTCAGCTAAAAAATCTAGGTCAATTTCCTCAATATAATCTTGAATTTCTGGTTTTGGCTGAGGATAGTGCTGCTGATATAAATCTATTAACTGTAATAAATCAAGAACATATTTTTTAGCATACTCAGTATTACCATAAATGAAGCTAACTGGATTATTAATTTCATGGGCAACTCCACCTACCATTTTTCCTAAACTAGACATTTTTTCTGTTTGAACAAGTTGAGATTGAGCTTGTTTAAGTTGTTGAAGTGCTTTAGTCAGTTCAATAGTACGTTCTTCCACACGATTTTCTAGAGTTTTGTGAGACATTTCTAGCTGATGAGTGTATTCTCCTACCCATAAAATAAGTTGATTTAAAGAAGTAGCTAATAATCCAACTTCATCTTTTGTATTTACAGTAGCTTGTAATTGAAAATTAGATTTTTTTGTTACTTGTTGAGCAACTTCAGCGAGTTGTTTTAGAGGATTAGCAATTAAACGACTTATATAAATAGCTAAAAATGTCGCTATTCCTAGAGAAGTTAGAATACTAATAATAATAATAATTTTTTGTAGCTGAGTTACCGCTTTTAAAGCAGCATGAGCTTCATAATCTTGAGCTTCTGCTACTTTCACAATAGCAATTAACTCTTGTGAGAGGCGATCGAATTTTAGGTCTATTTGAGTAGCTTGATTTTCACTCAATGAAATAATAATAATCTGCTGTGCTTGTAGGATTTCCTCTTGCTTTAAATTAGGAATATCTATTTGCTGCCAGAGATTATTGATATAATTAACATACGAATTTGTTGCTGTTTTATATGACTTTAATAGTTGCCTATATTCCTTGGTGTCTATAGCTATATCATGAGGATGGTTATCTATAAAAATAGCAAGTTCTTCTAAATTTTCTCTAACTTTATTCACATATCCTAGAAATTTTGCTTTTTCAAAATCGAACCAAATTTTTTTAGCTAATGCCGGAACTAAATTTTGCGGATGAGACCGCATCCCTAAAATAGCTTTTTCCAAATTATTCAGAATTTTACTTTGCCTATCTACAACATATAGTTTTTGTAGCATCCGTTTTTCATATTCTTCTGCAATAACTAACCCTAAAGTAATTCCAATTACAGCAACGCTTATTGCTATAGCATAGCTATAACCAAATTTTTTAGCAATACTCAAACGCTTGAATAAATTAGCTATCCTAACTAATTTATTTTTTATCTTAAATTTAATCAAAAATTTGAACATACTATTTTGATTTTTATGTGGCATAGAAGAAGGAACTTCTATATATTGGAAATTTTCAGTTTTTTCAGATTGCATAAATATTATTTTAGCCATTCTTCTGCACAGTCAATAAATCATTAAAAAATCAGGACTCTTACAGCGTCTTATCTGCAAAGGTAGCGCATTGATTTTCTTGATATTTGGCGACTTATTCCACTTAAAAAAAAGTCAATCGTCAGATAGTGTTTATCAAGTAAAGATTAAGACTGCTAAAGTGCTTAATTTTTGGTATGTTCGGTGGGTTATAGCGGACAGTTAAGAGTTTAGTGAGTAAGCATAAATATTGCTGCCTAACCCACCCTACGCATTAAAATAATATTTTAAGAGCTGCTGTTACTAGAATTCATCAATCATAAATACATTGCCTATCTATTTTTTGATGTCTTTTCTCAGCTTAAATATTTAATTATTTCTAATTCAATATACCCATTAATTACCTATTAATTAGCATATATTGAGTTTTGTCTAAAAATCCCTGAATCAAAAACTTTTTTCCCTTCTGCCTTCTGCCTTCTTCAAGGTGCTATTAAATCACCCTCTCCAATCACTTGATAAACATCACGAATAATATCATAATTAGCGTCATTCGCAGCAACTAAACTAGAACCCTGATACTTTTTTGTAGATTCTCCCTCTACTAAAGCTGCAATTAATTTATCTTGACTATTAACAATCAGATTTTGATATTCTTGAATCAGTTGAGAATTCAGGTTGCTACTAGCAATGATTACATCACTGGGTAGCAGAGCAGTTTTAGCTATTATAGGAAAGTCCTTTTCTGATGCACCCGTTGTTTGCAGTAGATACTGATAGTCTATAGCAGATCCTCCCCAGGCATCAACTTTTCCTTGTTTAAAATTTTCCAGACTGCCCTCATCTCCCAACATCAGGGTTTTGAGATCGGACTTAGGATCTAATCCTGCCTCCATCAGCAATTTTGTCGGTCCAAGATGACCACTTGTAGAACCAATATCTGACAATGCTAAAGTTTTACCTTGCAGTTGGGCAACAGATTTAATTGGACTACCAGCAGGAACGGCAATTACAGCACGATAATTAGGGCGAGTCACTCCAATTAGAGGTATGGCATTTGTCCGAGCATTAATTACAACATATTCTGAAGGCCCAGCAAGTAACAAATCTACTTGATTCAACTGTAAAGCAGCGGCGGCCATGGCAAAACTTTCAACTGGAAAAAACTCAATTTTTGTTGCCAATACTTTTTCTAGAGCAGCACGAAACGGTTCATAATCACGTCGTAGTTTCTCCTCATTAACAACATCTGTTACTGCAAATCGTAGTTTTTCTGGTATTTGTGAGTTATTAGTATTATTTTTTGTAGCAGTACAACTTGTAATAAAGAGTAGGATATAGCCGATAAAATCACGTCGTTTCATATCTTTTTTACCAAGCATAATTAGAGTAATTATTGACCAAAAATTAAGGTCTCAAGGCTCCCCTTTTAAGGTAAGTATTTCCTGCGGACTGCTGCGCAAACAGCTATTAGCGGTCAGCTTTCAGCTTTTTAATGACATTAAATCCGTTAGGAGCAGTATAAATAAAGTATAGAATAAGGGTTGAGATTAGATGTCCTACTATACTGACATTTGTCTCCCATAAATCTGGTTTCTTATAACACTCCGAAGTAAGCGGAAAAGCTTTAATCATGCAACCAAAAACAATAGCCGTTAATCTAGTTCCTCCGCAGGAAATGCTTACCTTTTAAGGGGATAAAAAAATCAACTTCAGTAGGAGATACTGATAACTGATAACTGATAACTGAAATGAGCCTACTTAAAAATATTAACATTTTCATAAAAGTGTGTGTTTTTTTGCTTAAACTATACTTAATCTAATGGCAAACTTTTGTTAAAGCTTACTTAATTTTATGGGGGTATGATTACCAAGAAAAATCATTAAATTTAATTAGAAAGCTATATGGAACCAATTCAACTGCAAATTCTTCATGCTGCCGATCAAGAAGCAGGTATTCCGGCGATCGAAGATGCTGTTAATTTTTCCGCAGTTATTAATGCTCTAGAAGATGATTTTGCAAATACCTTAAAATTATCTTCTGGAGACATTTATATTCCCGGACCTTTTTTCAATGCTAGTGACGGAATTTATGGCGAACCAGGCATTGGTGATATTTTAATTAACAATGCTCTGGGGTTTCAAGCAGTTGCTGTTGGAAACCATGAATTAGACTTGGGAACAGGAACGTTTGGTAATCTCATTGCACCTAACTCCGAAATCACCGGGCCCGGAATTGATGCCGGAGGTTATCAAGGTACTCAGTTCCCCTATCTCAGCACCAATATTGATTTTACTACTGATGATAATCTTGCTGGTTTTGTTGTGCCAGATGGTGGAACACCCCAACCTAATACAATTTCCGGGAGCGTTATCATTGAAGTAGGTGGGGAAGAAATAGGAATAGTCGGTGCAACTACTCCTGCCTTACCTGTCATTTCTTCCCCTGGCGATCTTGTTGTTTTCCCCTCAGACAGTGACGATATCGCAGCTTTGGCTGACATTATTCAAGAAACAGTAGATGAATTAACCGCCACAGGTATTAATAAAGTTATTCTGCTCACCCATATGCAGCAGATTAGTATTGAAGAAGAATTAGCAGAACTGCTGACAGATGTCGATATCATTATGGCTGGTGGCTCCAACACTCTCCTCGCCACAGAAGATGACATCCTACGAGATGGAGATACTCGCGACGGTTCCTATCCTCTTGAATTTACTTCTCCTAGCAATGAACCTGTATTAGTCATCAACACCGACGGCAATTATAGATATGTCGGTCGCCTCATTGCTGACTTTGACGCAAACGGTATTATTACAAGGTTTGACGATGAGTTAAGTGGTGTTTATGCCACTGATGATGAGGGAGTTGACCGAGTTTACGAAGAAGATGTCGATCCTGAAGATGTAGCTGACCCCACAATAGTAGCTGTTACTAATGCTATTAATGACAACATTTCTGCTAGAGATGGCAATATTTTGGGTTCCACAGAAGTATTCCTCAACGGTACGAGAGGAGATGTCCGTACCCAAGAAACTAATCTGGGAAATTTGACAGCGGATGCAAATTTATTTATTGCCAAAGAATATGACCCGAATGTCGTAGTTTCTATTAAACATAGTGGCGGTATCCGCGACAATATCGGTCAGTCGTTTATTCCTCCTGGCGGTACTTCCGATGATTTGGTGCAGTTGCCTCCTGCTGAAAACCCTTTTGCAGGTAAAGAAGAGGGGCAAATTTCTCAGTTAGATATTGAGAATACCCTCCGCTTCAATAACGACCTCAGTTTACTAACAGTTACCGCAGAAGAACTCAAACAAATTATCGAGCATGGTGTTGCAGCAACTACAGACGATGCAACTCCCGGTCAATTCCCGCAGGTGGGTGGCCTTACTTTCAGTTTTGATGCTACTCAACAAGCAATTGAATTTGATGATACAGGCGTTGTGACAGATGGAGAGCGGGTCAGAAGTCTGGCTATTGTTGATGAGAATGGAGCGATCGATGATGTAGTAGTGGAGAATGGTTCCTTAGTAGGAGACCCAGACCGTGAAATTCGGCTAGTGACTCTCGGTTTCATCGCAGATGGTGGCGATAGCTATCCTTTCCCACTACTGGGAGAAGACAGAGTTGACTTGCAAGATGAAAGCTTGCCATCAGAAGCAACTAATAACGTCAACTTTACTAATAATGGTACTGAGCAAGATGCCTTAGCTGAGTACCTCACAGTTAATTTCCCGGCTAATGGCAACCCTAGTTTCAGCGATGCAGATACACCTCCAGAGGAAGACGAGCGCATTCGGAGAGTATTATTTGTGAAAGGAACTAACGATGATGATACTCTCGTTGGTGGCGAAACTGATGATACTGTTATTGGTGGTCGGGGTAATAACTTCCTTTATGGTAAAGATGGTGATGATGTTTTAGAGGGTCGTCGTGGTTTTGACCGCTTGTTTGGTGGTAGTGGTGACGATACTCTCAATGGGGGTCAAGGTCGCGATCGCCTCAATAGTGGTCCGGGAGATGATGTTATGACTGGTGGTGCGAGTATTGACCGCTTTATCTTTAATACAACTCAAGCTTATGACCAAGATGATTTTGGAGAAGATAGAATTACTGATTTTGATATAGAGCAAGATATCATTCTCATCAACAGGACAACTTTCACTGCTATTGAGAGTGGGGATAGTTTTGAGGATGTATTTGCCACTGTTACCAGTGATAATGATGCTGCGACAGAGGATGCTGTCATTGTATACAATACAGATAATGGTAATTTATTCTATAACCAAAATGGTAGTGATACTGGTTTAGGTAGTGGAGGTCTATTTGTCACATTAGACAATGCACCTGTAGTTGATGCTGACAATTTCTCATTTGTTGGATAGTTAGTACAGATATTAAGAGGATATCTGAAAAGTTGTTTAATACTGAATTTTGCCCCCCGAGCAAACCAATTCTGGGGGGAACAAAAATCCATTAGCTGGTAAAAGTCCCCCAAAATTGGGGGATGCGCGGGGGCGCGTGATGTAGCAAATGAGACTTCTCAGACAACCTCTAAGTCCTGACTTATACCAATTCCCACTCCCTTGCTTAACAAAATGTAGAAAAGTTTTTGAGAAATGGTATTAACTACTCAATTTATCAATTAAGTTGTTTAATACTGAATTTTGCCCCCCTAGCCCCCCAATTCTGGGGGTAACAAGAATCCATTAGCTGGTAAAAGTCCCCCAAAATTGGGGGATGCGCGGGGGCGCGTGATGTAGCAAATGAGACTTCTCAGACAACCTCTAAGTCCTGACTTATACCAATTCCCACTCCCCCACTCCCTTGCTCAACAAAATGTAGAAAAGTTTTTGAGAAATGGTATTAACTACTCAATTTATCAATTAAGTTTCCCACTCTTTCCTGAATATCGTCTCTGACCTGCGGAAAAATTTCTGGTTTTTCTGCCGGGTCTTCTAGTTGCCAATCTTCAAATACTTCTTGTGTCAACCATTCTGGTGGTAAATTGATACCACACCCACATAATGAAATCACCACATCAAAGTCTTGTGGTTGAAAATCACTTAATGCTTTAGAAGTTTGGTCGCTGATATCAATACCAATGTCTGACATTGCCTGAATAGCATAGGGGTTAACCTGACTACCTTCCAAACCAGAACTGGTAACGGAAATTTTATCCTTGCCTAGTCTTTTCGCAAATGCTTCTGCCATCTGGGAACGGGCAGAATTTTTCTTGCACACAAACATTACTCGTTTCATCAAAATAACTCCTGATTTTTTCCTGTAATATATTTAAACTAAATTTGGTTTACTGATACTGTATGAAAAGTTTGATTCTGACTTCTTTCATCTTTATTGATTGGCATTCCCATACGACGCTCCCGATCTGCGGAGAGCGCGGGTATAAATGCCAACATTTAGATAAACACTCTATCTGATGTTTCACTTGTTCCCTTGCTTGGCGAAAGACATCAATAGAATTTCCATCTGGATCGGGTATTTCCCATTCTTGAAATTCTTCTACCATGAGCCATTTTTCCGGTAACATAGAACCACAACCACACATAGAGGCAACAACATCAAAGTTTTCAGGGTTGAAATTGTCTATTACCTTAGAAACCTGCTGACTAAGATTAATTCCTACTTCAGACATAACTTTAATAGTCAGTGGATTAACTGAACTCTTTTCTAACCCTGCACTCACAAATATAAATTTTTCATCTGGAGCTAAAGAGTGAGCAAATGCTTCTGCCATTTGGGAACGGGCAGAATTTTTCTTGCACACAAACATTACCTGTTTCATCTTCTTGTTTAAGCAGAATTTGATTTTACCAACAACAAAGAAGTAAATTTTACTGAGTTTGGCCAGAAGTCGCAACTATATTTTTCTCTGGTGCCGTATCTGCCACTTTGACTACAAAAACCTCCCAGCGGTTACCATCAGGGTCTGTTACCCAAACTTTATCTTGAAGTGCATAACAGCAGTCTGTCTCATGTTCCTCAAATAATGATAGTCCGGCCACTTTAAATCTTTCAATGGCTGTTGCCACTTCCTGGGAACTGCTAACTTGTATTCCTAAGTGGGATAAATTCCCACCTGGTTCTACATTTTCTTCTAAATTAAGGGTAAGATTTAGAGGTGGGTTAGCAATATCAAATTTTGCGTAATCTGGCTTATATTTAACTGGTGCTACTCCAAATAAAGCTTGGTAAAATTCTACAGACTTTTCTAAGTTGGTTGCGATTAAAGCAATGTGAGTTTTAAGAGTGGACATAATTTTTTCCCTATCTAAAAATTATTCAGGTTTGGGAGCGCGAGCTGCATTTCTGGTTTGGGTAAAGTCTATTTTTACGATGATGGGATACATCATAAAAAATAAACAGATGGTAATGGGTATGGATACTTGATAAATACTCATGGCATCTAATGTACTGGCAACATTAGGAAATATTTTCCCTAGCGCAATACCTATGACAATGCACAAAGCTACCCAAATATCTATTATCTATTATCAACTATTGAAAGTTTGTTTATCCTGTCATTAAAAAAAGTTGATGTTGTTAGATAATTTAAATATAACAAAAAAAATTGATATGTCAAGCAGTGAATGAAATATATAAACGAAGGCAGAAGGCAGAGGGCAGAAGGCAGAAGGAAGAAAGCAAAGTTTGAAGTGAAGAAGTTTTTATAACTAGGGTTTGCTGAAAAAGTCTGATGGTGATGGTAGGCAACAGGGAACAGCTCCGGAAGGCAACAGTTTAGATATCTGCTACGGCCAAATTTTCGGCATTGTCAGGGGAAAAGTATTACCATTAGGCCTAAAGCCCAACTACGAACGTTATTCCTTCTTCCTTTTTCCCTCTTCCTTCTTCCTTCCTTCTGCTATATTACCAAGGACTACCAACCATGGTAAAACCTGCCCAATAATAAGGATGGGAAAAATTTTGATTTTTCTGATGTGCCAACTCTGGAGGCAAAGACACCTCCCCACGACTACCAGACCCCCTCAAAATCCCATCTTTGATCGCAACTTTTCCTTTCAACATTGCCAACTGGGTTTGTCGCAACACTTCTGCCTTAATATTGGTATTACCCAAATGAGAATAAAATTCTGTCATTAAACCTAATGTTCCCTCATCGCTAACCAACCATAAACTTGCCAATACTGACTTAACTCCTGTTGCCACTGCAAAACCAGCAAAACCTAATTCTGCTTCTTTATTTCCTACTGCGGTTTGACAAGCGGACAATACTAATAATTCTACTGGTGGCTGACTCCAACCTAACTTTCTGACTTGATTTAATCGCAATTTTTCATCCCACAACTGAATATATGAATTACTTATATTTCCACTATTAAATTGAGCATGAGTAGCCAAATGAATAATCGGATAAGGATAATTTTGACGTTGATTAATTAAGTTTTTTAGAGTAAATTCTTCATTGAGAAACATATTACCCTGCCATAAATTTTGAGAAATAGTTTCTAACTCTACAGGTACAGCAGATAAGGGCGCTTGCTCTGTAAATTCACTGGCTCCCATAGCTAATAAAGTAGTATTATGAACAGAGTTATAATGACTATCCATTAAACTGATACTGGGAATACTACTAAGAGCTGATTCATTAAGAAAATCTAAAGAAAGCTACATAAGAGTGAAACATAGTTTTATGATCAATGAGATTCTGGATATAATTGTGACTAATGAGCCGTATACCTGCGATACGGCTAAAGCCACGCTCCGCGAACGCTAACCCTCAACGTAAGCCATACCCAAGTGATCTGAGTGATTTAGAGTGGGAAATACTCAAGCCTTTGCTACCTAAACCAAAAGGGTTTGGTCATCCCATTGAAGTGGATTTAAGAGAGATTATCAACGGCGTATTTTATGTACAACGGACTGGATGT
>NZ_JAAHGH010000008.1:0-38645 GCF_010672525.1 Okeania sp. SIO2B3
AAAATCAATATGTAATTCCTTAATTCCTTCGTCCAAACCCGCTTCTAATACATCGCAAACAGCTTCAGTTATTTCCGATAGCCTATTCTTGCAGATTTTTATACCATATTTAGAGGAAATTTCCCATGGTGGTGGTTGCCGATCGCCTCGTTCATCAAACCTGGGTGGTGGTGGTTGCCGATCGCCTCGTTCATCAAACCTGGGTGGTGGAAGTTGGCGATCTGCGAGGGGAAGTTGACTCTGCATCAAGCGATCAGAGTCATTTAATTCAAGTTTTTGTTGCCGCCATCCCAAAGCAAGTAAACTAATAACTCCTCCCCAAACTAAACTAGGATAAACAAAACGCATCCACTTTTTTTTAGGAGTCTGTTTATCCCGATCTTTTGCTAAAATTGCCAACTGTTCCTCAATCCAATTTAGATTAAAAATTGTCCGATAAATTTTGTTAAAAACAACTAATTTATCTTGTTTTTTTACAACTATTCCTGACAAACGTAGTACCATTTGTATTCGACTTTCATCAGTTTTAACTCCTCCCCGCAGCAGAATTTTTCTATATAGTCTCAGTAACTCAGGCGTGAGTTGATTTTGATTAAGTAAATGATGACGAATATATGTTAAATGAGTGGGATAATCTTTTTCCTGCCAATATGTCAAAATATATTCTTCTACTAACTTATCAATATCCGGCTCAGTACTATCTGTATGATCGACAATAATTTGACAAAGTTTTTGAGTTAAAAATGGTTGACCCCCAGTCCAATCAAAAACTCGCCGTAAAATAATTTCCGGCTCTTCTACTATTCCTATTAATCCCTGAGTTAAATTTTTTCCTTCTTGAAAATTTAATGCTGTTAATTCAATCGGATGACCAATATTAAAGGGAGTATGTCTCCCATCTCTAATTAAATCTTCTGGAGTTGCTACTCCAAAAAAACAAAAAATCAGCCGATGATAATCACATTTTTCATCCTCAGCTCGGCGATTATAACAAGAGCGAATAAAAGCTAAAAATTCATTTTTAAAGGGTAAATTTACCAGTAAATCAATTTCATCCAGAAAAATATAAATTTTTTCAGTGGAAAAATTCACAAATAAAATCTCTTCAATAAATCTAGCCAAACGCTGGATATTTGTAAAACTTTGATAACCTTCAATCCAGTCTTGATAATTAATGCTATAAGCTAAACCAAATCCCCGAAATAGTTCTTCTAAAAAACCGTCATACCAAGATTGTTTTTGAATAGAAAAATCACCTAATCTACTCATATCTATTGCCGCACATTTACAACCTTGAGACCGTAATTTTTTCATAACTTTTACTCGCAAACTGGACTTACCCATTTGACGAGCATTAAACACATAACAATATTCTCCACTTTGGAGTTTTTCATATAATTCTGCATCTTGTTTTCTCACTACATAAGTAGGGTCATTAGCGGATAAACCCCCACCACTTAATTTATAACTAACCATAATTTTATAAGAAGGAGACAGGAGACAGGAGACAGGAGACAGGAGGGAGTAAGAAGGAGATTTAAGAAGGAGACAGGAGACGGGAGGAAGAGGGAGTAACAAGGAGATAGGAGGAAGAGGGAGATTTAAGAAGAAGACAGTAGGAAGAGGGAGATTTAAGAAGAAGACAGGACTTACGCAAATTCACCTTCAAAGCGCCATATGTAGGGGCTAATGGCATTCGCCCTCACTCTATTTAGTGTCCGTAGGAGACAGGAGTCATAAAACAAGAAACAGGAGTCATAAAACAGGAGGAATTAGGAGATTATCTGCGTTGTTCAATTGCATTTATATACGAATCTAATAGTTTACTGACTTCTTCTAGATCCAGTAGAAGTTTTGAAGTATCTCCATATCCAAGGTCATTTGCCAAAATTAGGTAATACCGACTTTCTTCTAATGAACCTTGTGCAATATTCAAAAATCGGATTTTATCTGCTAGACCCTTTTTTCTAAAGCCTTCTACTATATTAGCTGGTACTGATACGGATGCTCGTCTTAACTGACTTGTTAATCCATAGGTTTCTGTTTTTGGGAAATTGCTGCTAAAACCATAGACATCTAAAACAAGTTGATGTGCTTTTTGCCAAACTATTAAATCTCGAAAGTTTTTAGCAGGTTCTCTTTTCATTGTGACTCCTGATTCCATCTTCAAACTACGCTCCAAAAAGCATCATTCTAACTCCTAACTTCCAAAAAGCCAACTCCTGACTTCTAACTCCTTCTTCCACCTCCTGACTCCTTCTTCCAACTCCTGACTCCTTCTTCCAACTCCTGACTCCTTCTTCCAACTCCTGTCTCCTGACTCCTTCTTTCATCCCAACCTTTCCTGAAAATATTGTCGATATAACTGACAACGAGGTTCAGCATCATCACCTTTAATTGTAATTAATCCCATAGCTTCTAGTTGATGTAATTCTCGATTTTTATTGGGTAAACGTACTGGAGAATTACTTTGTAATATTTTGTGAAAAACTGCTTTAATATTTGTCTTTTCTAATATGGTTTCTAAATGTCTACTTAGATGTTCTTGATAAATTCCGCTTCCAGTAGAAGCATATTTTAATAGTTCTGTAATAGTTAATTCATCCTGAGACATTTTGTACAACCCTAATCTGATTAAATAAGGATGTCCTCCCACCATTGACATTAAAGGAGCAACTACTTTTGACTCTAATTGATGTAAATATGCTAACTGAGTTACCTGCTCTAATGTAAATTCTTTTAACTCTATAGGTAAACCAACATTAAAAGGAGATTGATAAATATTTAATTTGCCATGATATTCTGTGGAATAAGCAATAATCATTCGTAGATTTTCCCAAATTTCTAAGTTATTGCTTTCTTCATACCAACTTCTTAACATGGCAAAAAAATCTTTGGATATTTCTGGATAGTTAAAAATTTCATCCACTTCATCTAAGAGTAATACTACTTCTTGCTCTAAATGATATAGTAGTGCTTCAAATTCTTGAGTGCAAGATATTTTAGCATTGTGATTATCCCAAATTTTCCAGCTTGGACTATCCGTAAACCTACTTTTGATATTTTTGTTAAATGCTTTCAGAAAATTATTAATATTGCTGATATTTTCCGGTTCAATTAGGCTATCAAATCTGAGATAAATCGGAATATATTTATTATTATTTGCTTTTGCTTGTATCCTCCGCAACAGAGAAGTTTTACCCATTTGTTTTGGTGCTTTTATTCTCACTAGCGAACCAGGATCTTCTATTTTTTCATAACATTCAGACTCAATAGAACAACGTTTAATTCGATAACGTTCTATATAAAAAGGAGAATCTGGTTTTTCTGGTCTACCAGGAAGAATAATTTTGTTAGTCTTAAAACCATAGTTAACTCTTAACTGAGGATCAACTAAATTTGATTGATATTTGCTGAATGTTTCCAATAAAAATTCCCGAAATGAACTATGATTCTTGGGTAGATTAAATTTCGTAGCGATCGCCTTTAATTTTTTCCCTACATTTGATGTATCCCATTTCATTGACTGAGCAATTTGTTCATATTTATTACCTGCCAAAAATAAACTTAATGTTTTTACTTCATCATCTGCCAAGCCAGAGTAAATATGTTCAAAAATTTGTTTATTCATAATTTTTTATTTAACTAAAATTAATAGTAAATATGCGTTTAATTTTCTCAGAAATTCCTAATAAGAAAAATATTTTTCTTAAAACTTTTAATAAAGAGTAATATACAGCGGATTTCAGGTATATCAAATACAGAGATTAACAATTAAATGTTTGTAGTGCGGGCATCTTGCCCGCTATAGCATCTTGCCCGCGACGGGTGTACCTAATTAAAGTGGAATCTGCTGTATTTATTTTCTTATTTATACAGAAATTAAATTTAGCTAAGGTCGTTTAAATTAAGATAACTTAATAACTATTAGAAAGTCAAGATTAACATTGATTCACATTAAAATTACAGCTAATATATTTTTCTGTTCTTTCCTTCTGCTTTCTGCCTTCTGCCTTCTGCCTTTTTAAGCTTAAGAGAAACCTTAACTACTGGATAATATCATGTCCGGATAATCAGTGATAAAAAAACCTTTTCCCTTCTAACCTTTTCTTTCCTTCTACCTTTTCCCCCCTTTTTTATCCCCCTCCCGTCCCCCTTGGAAAGGGGGAAGCCAGAAGATGCTTCGCTTTTGGTTTGAAGGGGGGTAGGGGGGATACATAGCCGCCTTACTTCCTCATGCATTGTAAGTATTCAACCGGACATGATATAAAATGTGAATCATATTTTCAGGAAAATTCCTTGTTATCCACTGAATGTGAAAATATTTTCACATTGATTAGCAATTAATTCATTTCTCTAGTTAGTGAAAATTTCAGGTGAAATTTACTGTCATTTATTCCCCATTTTGAATTTGGCTAAATTAAGATTATTTGTAAAGGGAAGAAAGATAATTTTAATCCAAGCTGATAGCTTTTAGATTAGAATAAGTTAAGAAAAAATCATTAACTTGCCATTATCTCAAAAAAGTCTCTTGCCTAATAGCTGATTATTTCACAGCCTTACTGCTGGGTATTCATTGGACTAAACAAAATAATTGCTTCCCTAATTCCCCTTTCACAATAATCAGGAATGTAGAAAAAAAGATGAACTCATTATTAGAAGAACAGCAAAATTTTGACTCTGAAGATACTAATAATAACATCAATCTCACCCTCGATCCGGAAACTCAACTCGTAACAGTAGATGACTCTTCACCCAGTATTTCCGTTTTATGGGACCGAGCAGTACAACAAGCAGTTATCAATACTTCCCCAGGCCCAACCATTGCTTCCCGTGCTTATGCGATCGTACACACAGCTATCTACGATGCTTGGAGCGCTTACGACCCATTAGCAGTAGGAACTCAACTAGAAGATGACCTACAACGTCCCCTGTCAGAAAACACCGATGCCAACAAAACTGAAGCCATGAGTTTTGCTGCTTATCGAGTACTCTCAGAATTATTTCCCACTGAGACAGACATTTTCAACGAATTGATGGCTGAACTTGGGTATGACCCTAACAACACAACCACTGACACTACTACTCCTGCTGGTATTGGTAACGTTGCCGCCGAAGCACTATTAACATTCCGTCGAAATGATGGCTCCAACCAACTAGGAAATGACCCCAATGGTGACGGTACTCCCTACTCCGACATCAGTGACTATGAACCGACTAATCCCATTGGAGACCCCATTGACATCGAATCATGGACTCCCGAAACAATTCCCATTGATGCTGAACCCGGTGAAGAAGAGCGAGTGCAAACATTCCTCACTCCTCAGTGGGGTGATGTAATACCTTTTAGTCTCGCTTCAGGAGATGTATTTCGACCAACAGCACCAGAACCATTTTTGCTAGTAGATGGTGAAGTAGACTTGGAAGCACGCACCATTACTCTAGCAGACGGTTCAGTTATCGAAATCACTCCAGATATTATTGGCACTATTATTAATCCTGCATTCATTGAGCAAACAGAAGAAGTTATAGCAATTAGTGCTAACCTCACAGACGAACAAAAGTTAGTTGCAGAATTTTGGGAAGATGGCGGTGGTACATCCTTCCCCCCTGGAACTTGGATGACTTTCGGCCAATTTGTCTCAGCTAGAGATGACAATACATTAGATGAGGATGTCAAACTCTTTTTTAACTTGGGCAACGCAGTATTTGATGCCGGAATTGCCACTTGGGAATCTAAAACTTTTTATGATTATGCTCGTCCAGTACGAACAGTGCGCGAACTAGGGGAACTAGGATTAATTGGCGAATTTAATCCAGAGCTTGGTGGTTTTGCCATCGATGCTTGGGCAGGTCCTGGAGAAGGAACTCAAACTATTTTGGCAACTGATTTTCTCACCTATCAAACTCCTGGTGGAGACCCTTCACCTCCTTTTGCAGAATATGTATCTGGTCATAGTACCTTCAGTGCTGCTGCTGCTGAAATTCTACAACTTTTTACTGGTAGCGATGATTTTGGTGCTTCGATAACTTTTCAAGTTGGTGAGTCTCGTTTTGAACCTGGTGTGACACCAGAAGAACCTATAACTTTGGAGTGGGCAACTTTTAGTGAAGCTGCTGATGAAGCTGGTATTTCTCGTCTTTATGGTGGTATTCACTTTGAAGATGGCGACCTAAATGGTAGAGCATTGGGGCAACAGGTAGCGGAAAGTGTCTGGCAAGAAACTCAGTTAGCGATCGCTCCTAATGTCACTATCGGTACAGATGAGGATGATGATTTAATCGGGACAACTGCAAATAATCTCTTGTATGGAAATAGGGGTAATGATATCATCCAAAGTTTAGATGGTAACGACTTGCTTCATGGAGGCAAAGGTGACGATCTACTTGATGGTGGTCTAGGAGATGATATTATTAGTGGTCAGCTCGGTGATGATATTCTCACTGGTGGACTTGGTGGGGATATGTTTGAATTCGGGTTTGGTGATGGTGACAATATTATCACTGATTTTGAAGATGGAATAGATGTTATTGGTTTAGGGGATGGTCTGAGTTTCGAGCAGTTGACAATTTCTCAGATAGGAAATGACACTCGCATTAGTACTCAAAGACTTTCCATTACATTACAGGGTGTACAAGACAGCGCGATCGGTATTGATGATTTTCTTGAGATTGTTTGAGAAATATCATCAGGAGTCATTTCAGTTATCAGTTATCAGTTATCAGTACCTCTTTCCTTTTTCCTTATGCTATAAAAGCTTTGCAATTTATAGTTCAGGACTTACCCATGAGGTACGAAATATCTCAAGATGAACGCAGTTTTACTTTGACACATAGTCTTTTGACAAATTTATGAAAATATGATACCAGGTACTAGAAAAAATAAGGAGATACTATGTTATATTATCAAAACTTACGCATGAGCTACGAAAAACTAGGATTTGAGATGGCTATCCGTTCCGGACTGCTGCGCAAACCCTATGGGTCGCTTCGGACGAAAATACGTTGTATTGCATAAGTCCTAATTATCTCCGGATAAGAGCGCGATAGAACTCCGTTCCGCTTACGCGACCAAAAAACTTTCCCCTTCTTCTACTGTTCTTCCTCTTCCTTATTCCATCTCCTGTCTCCTGTCTCCTGTCTCCTGACTCCTTCTTCCATCTCCTGACTCCTCCGTCGTTATTTTATAGAACCGAACATGATATTAGATACAGCACCATTTGCTAACTACTTAGGTTTATTCGGATTAATATGCTATATCCTCACTTTACTACCAACAATTTTGAGGATTGTTTTTCCCATAACCAAAAAAACAGAACTTCCTAAATTTTTATTAAAATATCGTCGTCAAATAGGTGTAATTGCTTTTTTATTTGCTCTTGGTCATGGAGTTTTGCTACTTAGCAAAAGAAACTTTGATATTTTTGATTCCCAAACATATTCGATATATGCAACAGGAGTAGTTACTTTAATTGTTTTCGCACTCCTAGCAATTACTTCTAATGATTGGAGCATCAAAAAAATGAAGAAAAATTGGAAGAAATTACATCAATTGACATACTTTGCCATGTTTATTTTAGTCTGGCACGTCATATACACAATGTGGGGTCATTGGAGCCATATCACCCCATTAGGAGTAATCGGAATTACTGGCACCACAATTTTATTTATTGCTAGAAAACTAATAGAGCACAACAAAAAATCAGCAAAAATAAAAGCCTAAAATTAAACAAGACTTACGCAAATTGACTTTGAAACTACCATCTGTAGGGGCGAATGGCATTCGCCCTCATATAAAATCCGGTTATACAATAATCGCAAAATTACTTCCTCAACAAAGCCGATGTTAATCATAAATATGAATTGAAAAATTCATGCTCATTAATCCAATATTCTCCTGACTTCCCCTCCTGGGAGGGGTTAGGGGTGGGTTAACTCCTGAGTCCTAAGCGATACGATAACTAATTACCCGGATTCTATATCACTCAATTTAATGTCCGTGCGTAAATCCTGCAATAGCAAAAATTAATCATCAGCTTTGCCATATATAGAAATGTCAGAATTAAAATCTATGCTAACCCCACAACAGTTCCGTCAATATGCCACAATAATAGCAGCAACTACTGTGACAAATATTAGTGGGTTGTGGTTGTGGCGATCGCTTTCAACACCAACTACAAACTTGACTCAGGAACCAGAAAAAACAACTCTACCCTCCCTTACTCTTTCCGGACACAAAGGATGGGTATATGCAGTTGCTATCAGTCCAGATGGTAAAACCATGGCCAGCAGCGGTTATGATGGCACAATTAAAATTTGGAACTTCAGCAATGGTCAGTTGCTTAATACCATAGATGCTCACAAAGATGCGATCGAATCTCTTGCCATTAGTTCAGATGGAGAAGTCCTCGCCAGTGGTAGTTGGGATAACCGCATCAAACTTTGGCATCTTGCCAATGGCAAACTCATTCAAACCCTCGAAGGTCATCGCGATGATGTGAAAGCTATAGCTATTAGCGTTGATGGTCAGACTCTTGCTAGCGGAAGTTATGATGGCACAATCAAAATTTGGAATCTTAAAACTGGATCTGTTGAGCGGAATTTTAAACATTCCAGTCCCATTACATCTCTCGCTTTTAGTCCAGATGGAGAAATGCTTGCTAGTGGGAGTAAAAATGGTCAAATTCAAACTTGGCAAGTGAATACAGGTAAACCACTCCACTCATTAGCAGCACATAAAAACACAGTTTGGGCGATCGCTTTCAGTCCCGATGGCAAAATCCTTGCTAGTGGGAGTCAAGACCAAAAAGTTAAGTTATGGCAAGTAGAAACTGGTCAACTTCTATGCACTCTAGACGGACATGACAAAGCAGTTTTATCTGTTGCTTTTAGTCCCGATAGTCAGACTCTTGCTAGTAGTAGTTACGACAAAAAAATTCATCTGTGGGACGTAGATACAGAAGAAATACTAGAAACATTGAAAGGTCATGCTAAACCTGTTTGGTCCGTAAATTTTAGCCCAGATGGGCAAACTCTTGCCAGTGGAGGTGCCGATAGCACAATTAAACTTTGGTCTATGTCTGCTTTGAGTAATAAACAGTTACAGAATACAACTGCCTCATCTGCTTTGGTAGAAGTTGTTGCGTCAGAGATTACTAATAGAGCTAAGTTAGAAGAGTTAAACCAAAAATTGTATGACAAAATTGACCAAAGTTGGGAACAAACACCAGTATGGTACGAAGATTTACTTTTTTGCATCACAGTTAACGTTGATGGAGCGATCGCCAAATTAGAAATGATGAATGAACCTGCTAATAAATATGCAGAGCAAACACCTTTACCCAAGTTATTCAATACTGCTAAATCTGAAATTACCGAGCAAAAGTCTGTTGCTTTATTCCGAGTGGTGATGACTCCAACAGGTGTACTAGAAGTTAGTCCTTGGTCTGGTTGGTTATAGTGTCAGGACTTACGCAAATTAACCTTGAAAGCGCCGTATGTAGGATCGTAATTTGGGTGCTAGATCGATGCTATCAATGAAAATAAATATAACTAAATTCGATAGATTATCTTCTCAAGTCGTATGTCCAGTAAGCGGTGCTGAGTTTGAGAGTGTCATCAAAGGAGTAATTGACAGCAATAATTCGTAGTCCTCTTAGTTTATCGGTAAATCTTTCGTAGGGTGTATATTTGAGATTTTTATCTAATAGCGTCCAGGTTTTGGCTCCGGAATGATATTGGAATTTACCGTAAGTTATGGCGAGTTTAATCATGTCCCAATTAATTGCTCTTTGTTGCAACCGTCGGTTAAAGTGATTGTGGTCTTTTGCACAAGAGAAAATTTCAATTTTTGGGAGGAATTTGATTATTTCGTCGGAGCTAACTAATTGATTTAATTGTTTCTTGAATTTCATTGCTTTTACCTTGGCTAATTTAACTAAAGCCATGGTAAAAGCGCTCCAAAATCAAAGTAAATTGGATATAAATAAATAAAAATAAATGCTGTTAAAGGGAGTCAGGACTTACGCATAACCATATATAGTAGGGGCGAATGGCATTCGCCCTCTACTGGCATTCGCCCTCTACAATTAGAGTATCACCTTACATTTTGCGTAAGTCCTGAGAGTGTAGTTTATTTGATGTTAATACCATCGCAGATTTTTCGGTCTTCTTCGCTGACGTTGGGGTTATTGGTTAGGTAGTCTCGTACCCAGTTGCAGCCGCGTTCCATTACTTCGTCTAAATCTAAACTCCAGAGCTTAACTGTTGTTTGACCATAGAAACTAACAGAAGCAAGAATTTTGCCATCAGGACTAAATTCTAAATTCTTTACCCCTTGATGCAGGTGGTCTTCAAACGTGTGAAGCAATTCTCCTTGAATATTCCAAAGTTTGATTGTATGGTCAATACTAGAAGAAGCAAGGAGCTGACCATTAGGGCTAAATACTATTGTTTCAACACTTTTGGTATGACCTTCAAGTGTGTAAAGTAATTGACCTTGAAATTGCCAAAGTTTTATGGTCTTGTCATCACTAGCAGAAGCGATAATCTCACCGTTGGGACTAAATATTGCTTTATTGACACAACCTGTATGACCTTCTAAAGTGTAAAGTACACTTCCTTGCCAATTCCATAGTTTGACTGTGCCATCCAAACTAGCTGAAGCAAGAATTTTTCCATCAGGACTAATTTCCAAGCTATTAACCTTATTAGCATGATCTTCTAAAGTGCAAATTAGATTTCCATGCTGATTCCACAGTTTAATGATTCCATCCCAACTAGCAGAAGCAAGAATTTTTCCATCAAGGTTAAATATTACACTTGTAATTTGTGTCTGATGCTCTAGAGTATGAACTAATTTTCCTTGTCTATTCCAAACTTGGACTTTCTTATGTGCATCTTCATATATTCCTGTTGTGTGAATTTGCTTGATTTGATCGTAAGTTTTTTCATCATAGAGTTCGAGTTCTTTGGAAAAAAACGCACTTATTAAAACAAGCGTTTGTCCATCAGGATTAAATAATACTTTGTTAACTTGAAAGGCCTGACTTTCTATAGTTTTAAGTAAGTTTCCCTGTATATTCCACAGTTTGATAATTCCATCCCAACTAGCAGAAGCGATAGTTTGTCCATCACGGCTAAATGCCACAGCCTCAACAGAGCGAGTATGATCTACGAGAGTATGAAGCAATTGCCCTTGTCTATTCCATAGTTCTACTGTTCCATTTCCAGATGTCATATCATAACCAGCAGAAACTAAAGTTTTTTCATCAGGACTAAATTCTATGCTACTAACAGTAGTTGCGCGACCTTTCAAGGTTTGAATTAATTCGACTTTAACATTCCACAGTTTGACAGTTCTGTCATCACTAGCAGAAGCAAGAATCTTTCCATCCTGACTAAATGTTACACTATTGACCGCATCTGTATGACCTTTAAAAATGTGAAGCAGTTTTCCTTCTCTACTCCATAGTTTGACTGTACCTTCCTCATTTGCAGAAGCAAGAGTTTGACTATCAGGACTAAATGCGACATTGCTAACTGGATTTGTATGACTCAATGTATAAAATAATGAATTTTGAAGATTCCACAATCTAACTGTTCTATCCTGACTCATTGAAGCAACAATTTGCCCATCGGGACTAAATACTACTCTCCTAACCGTATTGGTATGACCTTGGAGAGTATAGAGTAATTCCCCTTGAAGATTCCATAATTTTACTGTGTAGTCGGAACTAGCAGTAGCAATAATCTGACCGTCAGGACTAAATGCTACTCCACTAACAAAACTTGTATGACCTTGAAGAGTAGAGAGTAATTTCCCTTGAAGATTCCACAATTTTACTGTGTAGTCATCACTATTATGCCTATTAGACGAAAATGGATTTTTGTCATTAAAAGCAATAGTTTGACCGTCAGGGCTAAATACTACACTTCCAATCGCAACATTACTATCTTCTAAACTATAAAGTAATTGCCCTTGTCTATTCCATAATTTAACTGTTTTATCCCAACTTGCAGTAGCAATAGTTTGTCCATTAGGACTAAATACTACTCCATCAACAGATTCTGTATGACCATTTAGGGTATAAAGTAGTTGCCCTTGTCTATTCCATAATTTAACTGTTTTATCCCGACTTGCAGTAGCAATGATTTGTCCATCGGGACTAAACATTACAGTCTTAACATGATGAGTATGACCATTTAGGGTATAAAGTAGTAGCCCTTGTCTATTCCATAATTTAGCTGTTTTATCTTCACTTGCAGTAGCAATGATTTGTCCATCGGGACTAAACACTACAGTCTTAACATGATGAGTATGACTTTCTAATCGATTGTACTCTTTGATTTTAGAATAAATATTCTGTAATTCACCTGCAACTTTAATTTTAGTTTGAGAATTTATTTTTAAAGTAGTTTTTCGGCTTTTTCTTCCTGCCCAAAGAGCAATAAGAAGTGCATCAAATTCTTGACTTGATAATAGTAACGCTTCTGAAGCTTTAACAAGATAAGTAATTTCATTTTCTAATTCTCTTGTTCGGCGTATTTCATCTTGTTTTTTGATACGTTCGTGTTTGTCGATAGATATTTTGATAAACTGATGTACTTCAAACAAAAGTCTATCGGCAAAGTCAATATAAAGCTCTTGATATTTTACTAGCTCTGCTTCTGATAATAAGAAATCATCTTTTTGACTTTCTGGGGTTTGTTTCCACTCATCGGTTTTCCGTTCTAGTTCCCGTAATAACTGAGGAATAACTCCCGCTTTAACCACAGAAGATTTACCACTACCGGAAGCACCTACTACAGTTAAAAAAGAAGTAGATTGTAATTTCTCAATAATTTCTGCAATTAATTCTTCTCTACCGTGAAAAAAGTAAGCATCATCTTGGGTAAAAGCTTCTAAACTTTTATAAGGACAAACATCTATATCAAATATTTCATCATACGAACGTTGAACTTCTACTGAGAGAATATCCATCACTTCAGTAGAACCCGATAACCAATATTTTAAATTAATATCGGGTTGCGAGTCACGCCATTTCTGTAATTTAGTAATTAATTCAGAAACCCAAAATTCTCCTTCTGATTCTCCTGCGGTTTCCAATACAGTTACTAATTGATGTAATAACTTTCTATTGTTAGCTGAAGAAGTGGTTGTTGTAATCAAACATAGAGATTTATCTTGACTGGGCTGCAAAATTTCAAATAAATTTTTATTAGTCCTGCTTGTGTCTAAAATATCGGCAATAATCACAATTTCCTTAACAGGAGAATCATCTAACTGTTGCCTAAGCAAATTCAAATTTATGCTGTTTTTTCCATCGCAAACCAACTCGTAGGTTTCTGAGTTAGTAGATACAATTGTTCCTGCTAAATACAACAGAACAATTTGATTACTTTCTGACTGTAAATAACTAGCAATAGTTTGTTGAATATTTCGCCTCTGTTTCTCTCGCAAAAAACAATAATCAACTGCAAAACTTCCTTTAGCTTGGAGTATTCTACATAGACTAATATCGGCTTCCGAGTTAGATAATTCATCGACAATTAAAGCTTTTCTCTGAGTAGAAAATTTAGCCGAACCAATAATTAACTCCCCACTTCCTCTAGCAATTCTTTGGGGAGTTTGAGAAGCATCTACAGGGAATCGCTTAACTTTTGATTGAGTAGATGATTCTTTTAAACTCCCTAACATTCCCTTAGAAAAACTATCTGTATTTAGAGGATTTTTCTTATATTCAATAAACTTTTTACTGTTGCGTTCGACATACTTAAACAAACTATCCGCATCAATTTTACCTTCAGTATTGGTAGCTTTTCCCCCTAAACCTTCAATCAGAGAATAGGTAAATAAACCATGCTTTAATTCCGGAATTTCCCAAGAACGTTCTGTCTTATTGCAGGAAAGCATAGCATAAAAATCCTGACTTTGTTCTGCTTGTAATTCTAAAGCTGCTAACAATTGACCAGTAGGATTTTGTTTAATTATTTCATCTTCTTGTTGTTCTATTTCCTGACAAGCATCTAACCATACAAGTTGACGTTGTGCGTTACATTGTCTAAGTTCATTTAACAGAATATCTAACTTTAATCCCGTTCCAGATAAATCTTCTAAAATAGTATCTGTAACACATAAAATTGGTCGATTATTAGAGTCAAGATAACCATGTCCTGAAAAGTAAAATAAAACCGTATCTTCCGGTTTAGCTCCACGAAACTGTTGGAAACTGGTAGTAATTTCTGATAAAATAGGAACTTTATGACCACCATCATAAAGAGCAATAATTTCTGTTTCCTGAAACTGTTGAGTAGCTATTTTTAAAGCTTCTGTTAACTCTTTACAGTCATTAGCGCAGTATCTCAAATCGGGAATTTGAGTATCTTGATAATAGTTAACTCCGACTAAAACCATCCAGAGTTTAACCTGACTTTTTTCTAAGTATTGTGTGTTGGAATTATTTACTATTGCTGACATATATAATCTTCAATCCTTAAGTTAAATATACAAACTGATAGGGTGCATCTCAATGCAAGAATAAAGCCAAAAATTTATCGCTTTTAGGCAACAGCTCATCTGGCAACAGGCAACAGGGAATAGGCAACAGGGAATAGGGAATATATAGGAAAAAAAGTATTTTTGCTTCTTATGAGATGCACCCAACTGATATTTCCCTATTGGAGTTGTTCAACAATTAATAATTATCTCTGATTTTCAAGAATAAGATTTACTCAAAGGAAAAATTTTTCTGGTTTCTCCTGGAAAAAAGGAGAGGCTTTACTTTCAACCTTAATTATTGGGTAAATATTGATTTTATTCCTATAATCAAACGAGCTTCAGATGCTAAAGTTAGGACTTATGCAAACCAACTAATAAAGAGGGTTTATCGCCGTAATATTGTTGTTCAAACCAGGAAACTTCCGCAAAGGAACCCGGTTTCTGGGTAAGTCTTAATATCGACAGAAAATATTTCTACCAGTTTTTTTACTTAGGTGAATTATGCCTGACATTATTTACAAATATTATTATTTTTAATCAAAGAAAAAATCATAGTTTTTCTACTAACTACACTATTATAGCAATCATATTTAAGTTGTGATATTTTAGCCGTAATTAGGAGTCAGGAGTCGTAGGGGTGATTCGCAAATCACCCATATAGGAGTCAGAATATAAAAGGATTTTGACTTATCTTAATCGTTTTTAAATCCTATCAAAATAATTCCCAATCGCTATACATTTTTATATCTTATATCCAAAGAATATCCATGAACATCAATAAAAATAAATAAAAATAAACCCCCCATATTTATTGAAGCTACTTTATAATTAAAATCAAAAGCTTTTGGAGGAAAAAAATGCCTTTATTAGAAAGAGAATTCTTAGACTACATCAGCAAAAAAATATTTCCTGGGAATGCCCCTCCCGAACTTCAGCATTGGACTTTTACGGAACGTTTTTATCCTAATAATTATTCTCTCAAAAACACGGAAATAGCTAAAGGATTAGAAAAGATGCAGGGTAAATATAATCCATCAGGAATTAATCAGCATATTAAGGAAGTAATAGAAAAAATATATCGGGAATTTCAAGATGAACTAGCTCAAGATGGCATTACCGAAGAAAAGCTTAATTTAGGCAATTACAAAGGAAAACCAGGTAGAAAAACATCTAGCACAGCACGCCCTTGGGAGATTATTTATGAATGGTTGTGGAACCAAAAATATTATCGTTGGCTACCAGATTATATTTGGGAAAATTGGAAACAAAAAGCACAAACTAATTTAGATTGGATACAATTTTGCCCTCATTCTGAAGATTATTCATCTAAAGGAATGAAAATTCCTCCAGCTTTACCCAAAGAAAGTCTCCCCATAAATACTCCCTTAAACTTAAAAATAAATCTCGATACTCCAGGAAGTTATCTACTATTATTTAATCGCGGGCGAGATTCTCAAGGTAATATAACTAAATACCTAGTTACACCTTCTAAAGCTTTTGCCCCTAGCTATCAAATAGTAGAAAAAACCACATCAATACCTCTACAAAATGCAATATGTAAAGATATTCAATTTGATACAGTTAGTACAGAAGAATATATTGGAATTGTAATCAATAATCCATTAGATTTACCTTGGCTAAATCCCGATTCTCATAACCCTATTGTGGAATGGGAAGGTAAGGAATTAGAACAAGTATGGGAACAGCTACGCTCTCAAGATAACTGGCAAGTTTTCTATCAAAATTTTGATGTCATATCTTTCAATAATGGATAATTGATAATTACCTCTCCCTAAAACTGATAGGATTGAATAAAAGGAAAATTTTTTCTTATTTTCTCCTTTAAAGGAGAGGCATTTTACCTTAATTATTCGGTAAATCTTTAATTGCTTTAAGAACTTCCAAAAAATCAAATGTACAATTGATAATAATCATTATTATCCATTGTTTGATCAGTTTTTATATCATGTCCGGATAAGAGCGTGATGAAAAAAACCAAAACTGTCACTTGCAGTGCAAATCTTTTGATTCTCCCTACTCCCTATATTAGGGCAATTATAAACACTCAAACTCAATCAAGGATTACTTCTAAATTCTAAATTCTGACTTGCGCTGAGGTCTACTCCATCACATTAACCACAGAATGAGACCGAACACTTGCTAAAAAAGCATCTACATCTTCATCCCTAGTATTAAAAGTAGTAACAAGTCGAATTATAGGGAGAGTTCCCTCCTGCCAAACATAAAACTGAAAACCATCCGCTCTCAAACCAGTAACCACAGACTCAGGAAATTCTACAAAAATTTCATTTGCCTCCACAGGATGACATAACCTGGCAACAGGACAGTTGACCAAACCTTGCGCTAATTTTGTAGCCATTTGATTAGCATTGCTAGCATTTTTCAGCCATACATCATCAGTAATATAAGCTTCTAACTGAGCAGACAAATATCGCATTTTTGAGAATAAGTGACCGCTGCGTTTGCGACGGTAACCAAAAGTTTTTGCTAATTCTTGATTAAAAAAGACAACTGCCTCCGCTGCCATCGCTCCATTTTTAGTAGCCCCAAAACACAATACATCCACCCCCGCTCGCCAAGTTATATCTGCTGGCGCACAACCCAAACTAGCAACAGCATTAGCAAAACGCGCTCCATCCATATGTAGATAAAGATTGCGATCGCGAGTTAATTTTGCTATTTCAGCTATATCTTCTGGTAAATAAACCGTTCCCGCTTCTGTCGCTTGAGTAATACTAACTGCTGCTGGTTGAACATGATGCACTATACCAATACCAGCTTTTTCTAATGCTGTTGCTAACTCAGAAGGATTAATTTGAGCATCTGTACCACCGAGCGTCACCAGTTTCGCACCACCCGTATAAAATTCTGGAGCACCACATTCATCTACATTAATATGAGATTCAGCATGACAATAAATAGCTCCATAGGCAGGAGCGATCGCTGATAAAGCAAGAGCATTAGCAGCAGAACCCGTAGCAACGGGGAAAATTGTTACAGGAGTTTCAAATAATTTTGAGAATTTAGCTTCTAAGCGTTGGGTATATTCATCTGCACCATAAGGCATCGCACACCCTTCATTAGCAGCTATCACAGCAGCCATAATTTCTGGGCATATTTCAGTGACATTATCACTACAAAAGTTCATGTTTCCCATATTGTTATTTCACTAAAGGACTAAAAAAATTGGCGTTGCTGAATAAATGTATGATTTCACAGGAGTCAGGAGTCGTAGGGGCGTTTTGCTACCGCATAACTCCATTAACGCTCCGCGACATATAAAGCGTCAGCTTTGCCTCAGCAAATGGCCATTCGCCCGTACATGAGTCACATCATGTCCGGTAGCATCGTTTGTATATAGAATTAAGTTTCAATAGGAAGAAACCCTCCTGCCATCTGCCATCTGCCTTTTGCCCTCTGCCTTCCTTCCACCAAAGTATAAGTATTCAAGCGGACATGATATCAGTAGGTACAAAGGAGTTTTTCGGTGACTAAGATAGTGGAACTTACACCCTCGTAGAGTCATATTTACCTGAATAACGCAGCACCAAATATTAATTACTGCTGATCAATAGACATCTCCGGAAACTAAGTTTTTGTCCAGGTATGACAAGGATCTGAGATTAATTATCGCAGAGGTATAATAGTTATTATTAATTATATATATATAGTAAAAATTACACACAAAAACAACTTTTCATATAAAATTATAGCTAATTCAATTTGTTATCAAATCTTGACACAACTCAGAAAAAACATCTTATGAGTATATTGATAATTAAAAAAAAGAATGATACTATACAAAATAGTTAAGAAATAAACATCAACTATTACTAGCTTTCAAAATTTGGAGGTAAGTAAAATAATCTACAATCAAAACAGCACTCAAAAAATCTCAAATAACCTAAATATATTTATTAGTTTTATCTCCCTTTAAGTAGAAAAAGGCTAACATAGAGAGAAAAACTATTCCAAAAATATATTCAATTAAAACAAAAAAGGGCAAAAGTAAAAACTATTTATCAAAATAATTGGGTATAAAACCCCGCCTTGATTAGCGAAATATTTTTGGAGGGTTATTCACAAATCCCCGTGACAAAAATAACTTCTGACTTCCCCTCCTGGGAGGGGTTAGGGGTGGGTTGACTTCTAACTTCTGACTTCGTTAATGACTCCTATTGAAATTTATAGAGAGCTGACTCAACATGAAAAACACTACCAGAGATTATCGTCATATACAATTCTGCGAAGGTCACTCAACATTAGATATTGTCCAACTGGTGGCTTTATTTGATTCCGCAGCAATATGGGCAAAAAATAGAAAAATAGAAGAATTAGAAATAGCCATTGCAAATAGTAACCCAGTCGTGAGTGTATGGGATAGTAGAAAAATGATAGGTTTTGGTCGTGCTACATCAGACTGTGTATACAGAGGCACAATTTGGGACATAGTCATTCACCCAAACTATCAAGGTGGAGGACTAGGACGCAAATTAGTTCAAACAATCTTAAGTCATCCAAGAATGTCTCATGTAGAACGAGTCTACCTAATGACAACCTACCAACAGGATTTCTACAAACGCATAGGATTTCAATACAACCAAACCACAACAATGATATTGCACAATCAACCAATGGCAGCAGAAATAGAATTAACAACTAGAAACAAAGCATTACTACTTACTCAAAAGTAACACAACATTTTAGCTAAGAACTCTCATTGTTTTCTATACTCATAGGAATAGAACATTGAGTCCGATTAAAATCAGACTCCTCACCATCAGAAGGTGTCGCCAGTACCTCTAAACGTCCATTCATTATTCCTAGCAGAGTTTGATTCATTAACAACCTCATACCAGGAGAAAGCTGAAAGTCACAACTCACAATCTTTTCAGTTTTCTCCTCAAGATTCTGCTTGAGTAAATCCCAAGACTCACTCCACGCACTAACTGGACGTTGATCGTCAATCCAGATATGAACATAACCAGATTCTTGTGCAGGATGAACAGAAATATTAATACTCCCTTCATCCATTTCAGCGATCGCAGTATCAACTAAACTAATCAAAACCTGCTTCAGACGAGACTCATCCGCCAAAACATAAATATTAGAGTCTGGAGGTAATATCTTCAAACGAATACTACGATTAGCAGCTTGTAAACACGTTAAATCATCCACCTCTTCTAACAATTTACTCAGCTGAAGTCGTTCTATATTATATTTTTCAGTACCATGCTCGGTTTTAGCCACATCAATAATTTGATCGAGTAGGCCCAAAGTTTTTAACGCAGCATTATACGCTTGGTTCGCAAATTCACGTTCCTCTTCTGGGTTGTCAGCTAAATCAAAAATAATTAACTGCAACGTACCAATCATACTATTCATCGGCGATCGCAACTCGTGAGAAGTTCGAGCCAAAAAACCAGCCTTAAACTTACTCATTTCCGATGCCATCTGGTATGCAAGTTGAGTCTGTTTGAGTTGTTCTAAAACACCTTCTAGTCGATCTAAATTAGATACTTCAGGTGACGACACCACAGAAGGCGTTGACAAGTTCTCAGTTTTTGGCCTCAACCATAACCTACCACCTATTACCCCAAACCCTAATCCTAATGCCAAAAATAAAAAATCGTTCCAGCCCATGGGACTAAAAATATTAAATAATATAGCCTACCCTTAAAATTTTAACTTGACCGCTCCCTGACGTAGGATTTCCCAACAACTAATTTCCTTCCACTTAGCAACAGTAGAAGGAACTCCAGAAGCCAACATTATTTCCTGTTCCTGGGACAATACCAAAACATCTGGAAATTGAGCATTAATTTCAGTCATTCGACCCAAGGGAGCTTGACCTGAGAAATTAGCACTTGTAGTAGCCAAAGGCCCAGTTTGAGCCATAATTTCCCTAGCAATATCGCAATTAGGTATCCTGATTCCAATAGTAGTTGGGTCAAAAGGGTTCATTTCTCTAGGAACCATCTCCGAAGCTGGCAGCACCAAGGTTAAAGGTCCAGGCCAATACTTCTGAGCAACCTTTTGCCATAACTGCAACTCTTCATCACTCCCTTGAACATAAGGCCACAAAGATTCCGGAGTTGCTCCCATCAAAATCAAAGGTTTATCTGGACTACGACGTTTTGCTTGAAAAATTAAATCTGCTTTTTGAGGAAGAGTCGCTAATGCTGGTACAGTATCAGTAGGAAAGCTCACTAGATTACCAGAAATTGCCCCCTCAATCAGTGTCTCAATAGATACTAAACTCATATTTTGTTTTTCAATTTTTAATTTTTTAAAAATTTATAGTTAATTTTAGCATCTCTGGCAGAAAAACCCTCAGCTCAGGGAGCTTAAGAAAATGAATTGAGCCTCAAATTAAATTATTTCAACCAGTCACCGTCATTAAAATTAAACGTTGATCTTAACTGGGACCCTTCATTAGAAAAATTAAATCTACTTTGTCAGGTCAAGCTACCAGTAGTGGTATAATATCAATAAGAAAACTAACTAGATTACCAGATAGAGTTTCAATACAGACTAAACTGATTATTTTATTTTGTTTTTGATTTTTAATTTTCCAAAAAAATATAGGTAATTCCAGCATTTCTGGCAGAAAAAACCCTCAGCTCAGGAAGCTTAAGAAAATGAATTGAGCCTCAAATTAAATTATTTCAACCAATTACCGTCATTAAAATTAAAAGTTGATCTTAACTGCGACCCTTCATTAGAAAAATTACAGCACTTTTGTCAGGTCGAGCTGCCAATGGTGGTATAGTGTCAGTAAGAAAACTAACTAGATTACCAGAGGCTGCCCTATCAATTAGAGTCTCAATGGATACTAATCTGATTTAGTTTTTCAATTTTTAATTTCCCAAAAAAATATAGGCAAATTTAGCATTTCTGGCAGAAAAAACTCTCAGCTCAGGGAGCTTAATAAAATGATTAAGACCTCAAATTAAATTATTTCAACCAATTACCCTAATTAAAATTCAAGGTAGATCTTAACTGCGACCCTTTACTAGAAAAATTAAATCAGCTCCCGTTAATCAAGCTGACAGTGCTGGTACAGTATCATTAGGAAAGCTAACTAAATTACCAGAAATTGTCTCTTCAATTAGAATCTCAATAGATACTAAACTTCATAACTTTACTCTCGAAAACAATTTTAGATTTTGTTTGAAAAAAATAGGCAAATTTATAGCATGGAAAGTAGAATTGAAATAGTATTTATCTCAACGTTGGTTGAAGACCCGCGCTCTCCCGTTGGCGGAGCCTAGCGGCAGCTATTAGGGGAGCGGAGAGATGGGAAAACCAATCAATCTTGCAGTTTTACAGATAAGCATGTTAAAATAAAATTCTCAACCAAAAGCCAAGGTTGAGATTACTATTGTTTTTTTCAAGTCCCGTCGCCGAGGGGCACTCAGAGACGTTAAACGGACACAGAGGAAGCGTTAGACTGGTATTGCCAGCATTTTCCAGTGAGGTGTCAACCCGCCCTGAGCCGTTCAGTCAGCTTAGTCTGTTTGATTGGTGGATGGGAATCCCGCGCTGTCTCGCAGAGCAGCGTCGGGAGGATGTCAAATCATCCAAATATTGATAAATACTATGTTTTACCTTTGAGTTCTCATCAAATCTATGAGTAATTCTGAACAAAAGAGTTGGAACAAAAGAATAAATGTTTTTTTAATAGGTATAGCTATTCCTGTAACTGGTATACTTGTAGGCATTTTCGTTCCAGAAATTAGATGATCTTTAGGAATAGCACAAAATAGTTGTAAAAATAAATATTGCAAAAATCTATTCCAAGAAGGTAAAAGAATTGAATTCAAATATAGACCTATAAAGAAAGACCATATAGAGGTTGGAAAAGTTGAAATTCGTCAAGTCATAGATAAAAGTAAAGCAGATGGAACAACAGAAGTAGAAGGAAATGCAACTCTTCTTGAGCATTCATTTCCAGTAGACATAAATCTTGAAGTTCCATTATTATCAAAAGATAATAATTTTCCTAATAAGAAAAATCACGATCCTGTAAACTTCGATATTAAAATCAACAATGAAACAGGTAAATGGAAATTACGTTGGGCTGCCAAAGCAGGTGTTTTAGTAGGCGAGGATGGGACATGTGAAGATGGAAAAGCCACAATATATATGGACCACCCCATAGTAGAAAGAGAATATAAATTAGTATTTCAACTTATTCCATAACAAGACTCTATAAAAATTTTTGAAGCTCAAGAAAATAATAACTGCTACTTCAAATAAGCCATAGCAAACCGATCAACACCCTCAATATCCGAAAAAATCTCAACCCCACAATAAGCTCCATTATCTTGCAACATTTCAGCCACCATCTCCCCTTGCCCACTCATCATCTCCACCAACCAAACACCACCAGAAACCAAATATATTGGAGCCGTTTCAATCAAATATCTAATACAGTCCAGCCCATCAGCACCACCATCAAGAGCAAGATGAGGCTCATGCTTCCTAACCTCTACTTGCAAAGTAGAAACCATATCACTAGGAATATAAGGAGGGTTAGCCACCATTCCACTCACCTTACCCCGCAAATGCTCCAATGGTTGCCACCAAGAACCTTGACAAAAATTTACTCTGTTCCCTAAACCCAATTTAGTCCCATTCTGTCTAGCAATAGCCAAAGCTTCTGAACTACAATCCACAGCATAGATAGAAGCCTCTGTCAATACCTCTGCCAACCCAAAAGCGATCGCTCCGCTGCCAGTCCCCAAGTCCACCCAAATTCCTTCTTGAAGATGGGAAACACTATTGGTAGCTGCTACAACCAGATCGATTAAACACTCAGTTTCTGGCCTTGGTATCAAAACCCCAGAACCCACATCCAAAGAAAAATTCCGCCAATAAGTAACCCCAGTTAAATATTGAAGCGGAACCTTTTCATTTAAACGTCTATACCAAAGATTATTCAACTCAACCAAAGAAAGCCTCATTGAAATATTAGGCCAATCTTTAAAAGACTCCAAACGAAGCGTTAATCTATCTAGTCCAGCAAATTCTTGCAACAACCAATCAACCTCAGTAACATAGATACCTGCCTTTAAACCATCACTCTGAGCACTGCGATACCATTGCCAAAGGTCTAGACCTGAAACTACACAGTCCGAAGAAAAGTCCATTAATCGCGATCGCTTAAAATATCAATTTTAATTTATTAATTATTGCTCCGCTGATTAAATCTAAAAGTATTAACAGGTAAAGGTTATTGCTTTTTTACCGCGAAAAAAAGTGCAACTTTATTAAGCTTGAGCGACCAAAAAGTTAGGATTTTGGGCTAACTATGGCAGAAAAATCAAGGGATAAAATACCCGACTACCTCCTCTAAATTCCCCATTCCTCCTGACTCCTGACTCCTGACTCCTACCCAATACCAAAAGACTTATTCAGCAAACCCTAATTACCAGATTGTTTTAACTGTTGTACAAACTCTAAAGACTCCCTGGGAGGAATAAAAATAATTTTTTCTAAGAAAGGATCGTCATCTTCCTCCAAAGCCTTAATCACACCCTCAAGATTAACAACTTCAATTTTCACAGAAGAAAAAACATCAGGTTGTTGAGTCTTAGCTCGATCCAACATTCCCTGCAAATCTTCTTTATTAAAAAACATAGGAATAACTTGCTGTTCATCACGTTGAATAGTTAAATATCCATCATCAGGTCCACCTTTAGCTATAAACAAAGGTACTCCATTGAACTGGTTAACATTCTGGCCATTTTGCTCAAGTAAAATCTTAGCAGATTCAACCTGCCTTCTAATTGGAACATAAGCAAACTGTAGCTTTTGCCCATTCTTCTGGCTAGATTGGCTCATTTCATAAACTTCACCCAGAGATACAGGCACTACCTTAACTGTAGCGGCCAAATCGGGATTTTCTCCTTTTAATTTTTCTACAAAAGCATCCGCATCACTCTTACTAATAAAAACCCCTGCCACAGAAGAATTTTCACTACCTTCCTTTTTAACAGAAGCTACAAGAGGAGAGCCATTTTGATCGGTGATTGTAAATACAGGCACAGGAGTTAACTTCTGTAGAACTTCTTCTGCAGATAATGCTAGTGCAGACATCTCTTTCAGGGAAGGTCCAATTAAAGTGCTAGCCACTATTCCTAACACTGCACTTAAGCGAACTAATGATTTCATAGGTTCTCCAAATTATTTAAAATAATGTAGCAAAAATAAAAGTTATGAACATCAAATAACTTAATAGTAGAGAGATGAAAAAATTATGTTAATAGCTTCAAAAAGCCACGAATAAACATGATTTAATCTTTTTCCGCTTTTAAATAGCGATTCAATCATCAAAATATTTATTCCATCACTCAGTAAGATATCCTGATTTTTTTCACCGTTTTAAACACATAATTTAGTTGTTATTAATTAATTCAATTAAATTATGATTTTTCCAAAAATTAAATTCTTAAATCGTTCTATTACTTCATCTCAAACACCCTTTTAATTAATCATACAAATAGTTCAATTTTATGGTTTAATTTCACTAACTATAAATTCTACAAAAATTGTTATCTTAAGTCCAAGCTAATCTATAGTTGATTTACCATAATTAGTCAATTGAGAATCATAGGAGTATGATTTATGGAAACAAAGTTATAGCTATAGCTGAGTATAACACAATTTTTTCATTTGCTTCAGCTAAAAATAAATAAAAACATAGTGGTTTATAGATAGTAAGACATAGTCTTTCTCCTACAGGAGAGTTAAATGATAAATTCTTCAATTCTAGGTTAAGCTATTGACTAAAATTCAAAATTTTGTGCCTTATCCAACGGAGTGTATAGACTAATTTTTAAAACTATAACTACATTGAGAATAAGTTAAGTATGTAGCAATTAGCGTTCAGCACTCAGCTTTAATTTTGGAGTTGATGAGGTACAAAATTTTAGAACTTTAGGGAGTAGGGAGTAGGGAAAAAGATTAATCTTAAAAACTGTACCTTACGCTTCCTCAAAAGTGTTGTAATATTTTGGACATAGGAAACACAAAATATAGCGCTACGTGCATAGGGAAGCTGTCGGATTGGCAACGTACAGAAGTTAGTACGGGCGAATGGCCATTCGCCCCTACAAAAGTAATCCCTGACGCTCGTTTGAGCATTTGTAAATGTCCTAAGCTATTTGCGTAATGCTATATAATTGAAAACATAGAGCAGGGAACAGTGAAAAGTTTTAAATATCTTTGATCGGCCGGACTCAGTACAACTTAGAACAGATAGTGTAGATAACCTAGCTCACTAGAATATTAGCCTAGTGACTTTTGAAAATTTATCTACTAACTATATAAGAGTTGACAAAAATCAGGAAAAAAGCCCTTAAATCTTAAAGGTATAGATTTTTAGCTCAAAAAAGTATAAATCCAGTAGCCATCAGGGTTTTAGACATTTTTATGGCTTTGACGTTTTTCCCTTGCCTAAACTTACTTTTACTTAGCCATACTACGCAAACAGCCACTTAATAGCAGAGAAAATATTTAAGTACTAATAGCAACTAGAACTAACCTTTAGAAGATTATCTCAAGGAGGTACAGTTGTGGAGGGAATTTTGTCCACACCTGAGAACTTTTATTTCAATTCCCGTGCTTAAGACCGAGATGTTAAATATTTGTACCTAATTTAGGTATAATTTTCTGCAAATATCGGGATGACAGGATTTGAACCTGCGACATCCTGCTCCCAAAGCAGGCGCGCTACCAAGCTGCGCTACATCCCGGTTGAACTATAAATTTATTATAGCTCAATTTTTACAAGTTGTGCAAAAAAATTCAAAAAAAATTTTACACCAAAAAAATTTGTCCATATATTGACATACTCCCGACGTTGCGCATAGCGCGACAACACGGGATTATTCAGTCATGAAAAAAATGACCGCTGTTTCGTGTGAGGTGATGTCCTCCCCCTGTGTTGACGTTAATAATAATATGCATACCTCCTAGCTTGTCAAGGGTATAAGAAGGTTTTATTTGTGGAGGTATCCGACTGTTGGCCCTGGCTTTCCCATCCCTCCGCTCCCCTAATAGCTGCCACACTTGCTCCGCCTTTTCCTGACGGAATGCTCCGCAAACATATCGGCGACAGCCGTTAACGCAGTTATGCGCTAGCAAAACGGGAGAGCGCGGGACTTCCCGCCAGGGAAGTTAAAGAAATTTTTAGGAACAAAAATCCTTTAATCATTATTTCTAGATTTTAGATTTTACAGGAGCATATCACTAGAATTGACATCTTTGCGACGCTACTCTACGAGAAAACGCGGGATTCCCGCTCCATCACTGATAGGGTTTTCTGCTGCCTCTTGAGGTAAGGAGCTGCGCTAACATAATACCTGCCTCCGAGGCCGAACCCCTTTTTGGTCTAAAGGCGCGCTCCACAGTACATCACCAATCCGACGGCTCCCCTAGACACTGCTAGTCCAGCAGCCTGATAGAAGGCTAACACAGTATTAGCAAAACCACTCTTATTGATTGGTGCTCCCATGGGACACTCCCCTTTTGTTCCCCCCGCATCATCGGGGGGCGAGGGGGGATGGAGAGCGCGGGTCTTCAACCAACCTTGAGATAAACCTTCTTGACTAACTACTAATATATTCTGCATACATTTGAATAAGTTAAAAGTGAGAAAAATGCTCCTGCTAAAAAAATCTAAATTCTAGATTTATTATATTAATATTTGGTTAATCATATTTTGATCGAACCAAAAACAGCTAATCTGGATACCAGAACATTCCTTTAATTCCCTCTGGGTCAGGAATAAAACCTAAATTTTGGTAAAAATCAACAACATGAGGGTCAGCAAATAAGGTAATGTTGCTGATGTCCTCACTACGAAGTTTTTTGATAATGTATTTCATCAATGCTTTCCCCAAGCCCTTACCTTGGACATCAGGATGAACAACCACATCCCAAAGAGTGGCATTAAAAGCATGGTCTGACGTTGCTCTGGCAAAGCCAATCAGTCTTCGGTGACTGCCTCGCATCTGCCACATAGAGACAACAAGAAAACTATGTTGAATGGCCTTTTTTACTTTGCGTAATGGGCGACGAGACCAACCAACAGCATTACAGAGTTCTTCAAGTTCATATATATCTATGTCTCGATCTGTACTAAAAAATATACGTCCATTACTTCTATTAGGTGAATGAACAGCTTGAGAAGAAGCATTTCCTTCCCCAATAGTCGTGTATCCCTCATAATCTGGATTTTGAGGGTGAGATGTTGGCTCAGAGCCGCTAAACAAATTTTTCCAAAAACCCATGCAGGCGTGGTTAAGTTAGTAGAAGTTGGATGACATTATTAGATAGTATATATCCCGTTCCCTCTCTTCGATTATGGCTCCGGGTTTAAAATCATCAACACTAGAACTGCTAAAGCGCTTCAACCGAGCGTTTCCACAGTTTTATGAGCAATTTGTCAGTAGTGATATCCAACTGCAAAATTTGAAGTTAGCATATCAACTTTATAAAAGTAAACAAGCTGTAATAGAACTCAGGCCAGAAGGCAACAAAAGTGCCCTGCACTTTACCTACCGAAATCAATCATTTTTGCTCAGTGATATTTTTGGGGTCTTAGCTGCCTATGGACTAACTATTCATAGCCTCAGTCTTTATGGACAAATTTACCCACCGATGTTGGTCTTTATCAAATTAGTAATATCTCGGGGGGGCAAAGCACTAACAGAGAAAACCTCAGAAAATGTTTGTCGCGCCATTCAAGAATCACTGGCAGGCCGTTTCGAGGTAGAAGAAATGTTAGCTGTAGAGTTTAATCTAGATAGTGGTTTAGAAGAAGTAGCGACAGAATTTTATGTCGATCCTGTATTTCATTTACCAGCACTATTGATTGAAGCAGATAATCAACCAGGTCTATTCTATAAAGTTATGTATGCCATCTGGCAAGAAGATTTGTTAGTAGTTAATGCCAACTTATTAGTTTGGCGTGGGCGAACTCGTCTGATTCTTTACCTTTTGGGGCCAAATGAAAGTTTGATTCCAGAATACTTAGGCCAAAAAATTGCTGAAGGTATGCGACAAAGATTAATGGGAGAAAGATACTAATAATAATTAATAATTAATAATTAATAATTACCTCTCCTTGAAAACGGATAGGATTGACGCAAAAGGGAAAATTTTTTCTTTGATCCAATCCTCTTATCTATAAGAAGAGGTAATTATAAATTCTAAATTATAAATTCTTGAACTGTCTATTGCTATACCTTTGTCAATTCAGAATAAAATACAAATATGGCAACTATAGATATCCAAGGGGTTCCACACGCCTACGAATTGACAAACCCCACTAAATACCCCCATGTACTTATTTTTATACATGGCTGGCTCTTAAGCCGTAACTACTGGCAACCTCTAATCCAAAAACTCTCACCAGATTACCAATGTTTATCTTACGACTTGCGCGGATTCGGTGATTCTCAAATTCACTCAACCCAAAAAAAATTAGTTTTCAACTACAGTCCCACAGCTTATGTAGAAGACCTGACAATATTATTACAGAAACTCAATATATCTAGTGCCTGGCTCATTGGCCACTCTTTAGGAGGCACCATTGCTTTATTAGGAGCGAATAAAATGCTCGATATTATCAAAGCAGTGGTCTGTATCAACTCTGGTGGTGGAATTTACATTAAAGAAGAATTTGAACGATTTAGGTTTGCCGGGGCACAAATTATCAAATTTCGTCCTAGTTGGCTATCTTATTTACCTCTGATAGACTTGATGTTCACAAGAACTCAGGTGGCAATACCAATCTCTCGTAAATGGGGACAACAACGATTAACTGATTTTGTGAGAGCATCTTACGCAGCAGCTCTAGGGACATTGTTAGACTCCACGACAGAATCAGAAGTTAATCGCCTGCCATTGATAGTATCAAAATTGAAGCAACCTGTTTATTTTATTTCTGGAGCAAAAGACCAAATAATGGCTCCTAAATATGTACAACATTTAGCTAGTTTTCACTGGATGTTTCAAGGCCACGGTGGAAATGTCCTAGAAATTCCTGAATGTGGTCATCTCGCAATGTTAGAAAAGCCTAATGCTGTGGCTGACCATATCCGAAGTCTTTTACAATGATTGGGGTTTGCTGAATAGAAGTCAGGAGTCAGGAGTTAGGAGTTAGGAGAATTGTGAAGGAGATAGTGGGAAGAATTATCACTTGATTTTTCTGCCCTTGCCTACTCAAAATGCTAATTCTTTAAGCTTTTTGGATATATCTAATTTCTTATTTACCGAATAATTAATAATTAATAATTGTTAATTAAATAATTCAGCTTTATGGGGAAAAAAGCGGTCGAGGGATGGCGAGGAGACCTCGCTATATCCATGAGACCAAGAGAAGAAATAATATTTCCTGATATTCAATTCCGTAACGGTTAAAATCCGAGGTAATTATCTATTATCCATTAATGAATCCTATCATTTTTTTACTTCCTCAAGATGAAGTCCAACAATTACAATATCTCGCTTCATACCATCTAAACTAGCCACTTTTGGTAAATAACCCCAACGTTGAAAGCCAAACTTATCAAATAACTTTAAACTAGGCTGGTTATGAGCAAATATAAAACCCAGTAAAGTATTAATTCCTAATTTAGGACTGTAAAAAATTGCCTCTGAAAGTAATTTTTTCCCTATTCCTTGACCTTTATATTTAGGAGCAATATATATGCTAACTTCTGCTGTGGCTTTGTATGCAGCTGTGCCATAAAAAGACTGAAAACTCAGCCACCCAACAATTTTTTCATCTAATTCCATAACCCAAATTGGACGACTATCAGGTGTGTGTTCTTGATACCAAGGAATACGACTTTCAACCGAAATACATTCTATATCTCCAGTAGCAATACGACTAGGAATTGAAGCGTTATAAATTTCTACAATTACGGCTAAATCTTTTTCTTCAGCGTTTCTAATTTTCATTACTGATGTAGCAGTCTTAATTTTGAATTGTGCAGAAAATATTTTGGAATTATAAGGGTAAGCATTCAGTCATTACCTTCATAGGCAAATCAAATTTCAATTAGTCTTGAAAGAGTAAAGTCCAATTCTCAAATGGGTAAAAGCAAATCCTAAGACCTTAGTTATCAATAGCTAAGGTGTCTTCTTATTTACGTTCAAAAGCTGTTTGCGCAGCATGACAAACAGAAACGCTGATAGCTAATAGCTGTTTGCGCAGCATTCCGCAGGAAATGCTGACAACTTAGGAACAGAGAACAGTTAAATTTTCTTACCTTCACTTAATAGTAAGTATTTACGCATTTTTGAGGGATAAACTCTATATATAGTGTGGCACTATAGTTTTAAATTACTATATATAGTATTAGTATCAATCCTGATAGTCCTATCAAGTCATCTACTTGCCACCTTACCTGCCAAAATATGACTCCTGACTTATGAACTTATGACCAAAAAATCAGGTCAATAGCTCCTCCTTTGAGGGATAAAATCTATATATAGTGTGGCACTATAGTTTTAAATTACTATATATAGTATTAGTATTAATCCTGATAGTCCTATTAAGTCATATACTTGCCACCTTACCTGCCAAAATATGACTCCTGACTTATGAACTTATGACCAAAAAATCAGGTCAATAGCTCCTCCTTTGAGGGATAAACTCTATATGTAGTGTGGCACTATAGTTTTAAATTACTATATATAGTATTAGTATCAATCCTGATAGTGCTGTCAAGTCATATACTTGCCACCTGAGCTGCCAAAATCTGACTCCTGACTTGTGAACTTATGACCAAAAAATCAGGTCAATCGCTCCTACTTTGAGGGATAAACTCTATATGTAGTGTGGCACTATAGTTTTAAATTACTATATATAGTATTAGTATCAATCCTGATAGTGCTGTCAAGTCATATACTTGCCACCTGAGCTGCCAAAATCTGACTCCTGACTTGTGAACTTATGACCAAAAAATCAGGTCAATCGCTTCCCCTGGGATAGGGAATGAAAAAAATAAACTTCAGTATTTCAAGGCTTTAGTTTTAGCCGGAGGTACTGATAACTGAAATGACTACTCTAATAGCTCAACTCAATGAAATTTGTATAATTCCATCACATCTTTTATGGCCATTCGAGAACTAGCTCCTAAGTTCAGAGATGAAATGTGGCCTCGACTCAGATGGTCAGCCGCCGCACAACCAATCATAGCCGCATTATCTGTACATAATTTCAGGGGAGGAAATAGTACCCGCAAATTATGGTTAGCTGCTGCTGTACTTAAATGCTGTCGCAACCCACTATTTGCAGCTACACCTCCACCAATAGCAATTGTATTTAATCCATAATCTAGCGCACAGGCGATCGCTCTTTTTGTTAACCCTTTCGCTACAGTTTCTTGAAAACTAGCCGCAATATCTTTAGTTATTGAAGACTCAGGTAATAATTCATGGCCTTCTGTTTCCAATTTTTGAATTAATCGCAACACTGCAGTTTTTAGTCCACTGAAACTACAATCATAAGGGTGATAACCACCTTCAGGTAAAGAAATTTTCCCTTCAGGTAAGGAAAAAGCCAATCTATTGCCCTCTGCTGCCAATTTATCAATTACAGGACCTCCCGGATAGCCAAGTTTTAATAATCTAGCCACTTTATCAAAAGCTTCTCCTGCAGCATCGTCCCTTGTTTGGCCCAATGTTTCATACACACCACAATCTTTGACATAAATTAAACTTGTATGGCCTCCAGAAACCAACAAACAGAGAAAAGGTGGTTTTAATTCTGGTTGACTAAGATAAGTCGCGTAAATATGACCTTCTAAATGATGCACTCCCACAAATGGCTTTTGATGGACAATAGCCAGAGTTTTCGCTGCCGTTATTCCCACTAACAAAGCGCCAACCAAACCAGGGGCGCAAGTAGCTCCAATACCATCAATATCTGGCCAATCCAAATCTATCTCTGTAAAAGCCTGAGCGATCGCCTGATTAATTATTTCTAAATGTTGCCGTGAAGCTATTTCTGGCACCACACCTCCATAAAAACTGTGAATATTAATTTGTGACTTTACGATATTACTTAAAACTTGACGATTCTTAACAATTGCCACAGACGTTTCATCACAACTTGTTTCTATAGCTAAAATAGTTGTCATTGACTGATAAATTTATAAAAATAGCTTGATTACTGTCAGCTTCAAATTTATCATTTCCATTAAGAAAATCCCTACTTCAGCTTAAATTAGCTACAGAAGTATGGGTAATTGTCAACACTTTGTAATAAAAGGAAACAATTTTATGAGACGATTGTTGGCTTTAGTTTTAGCCATAAGTCTTTGGGCAACTGGTGCATCAGCAGCATCAGCATATAACTTAGTGCCATGTTCAGAATCAGCAGCTTTTCAGGCACGAGCTGAATATGCTCGCCCTACTACCGGCGATCCAGAATCTGGTAAGAAACGATTTGAACGTTATTCACAAGCACTTTGTGGAGAAGATGGACTACCTCATTTAATAGTAGATGGTAGTCTGGATCGTGCTGGAGATTTCCTCATTCCTAGCATCTTATTCTTGTATATTACAGGTTGGATTGGTTGGGCTGGTCGTTCCTATCTACAAGCAATCAAATCTGATAAAAATCCAGAGGAAAAAGAGATTGTTATCGACGTTCCTTTAGCAATCCAAAAAATGCTAGGTGCAGCTCTATGGCCAATGTTGGCATTAGGAGAATTTACCTCTGGTAAAATGTTTGCTGAAGAAAACGAAATTACTGTTTCCCCACGCTAAAACATCAACGAAGGGATTAAGAAAAACTAAGTAATTGTAATTAGTATAAAAATACTAATTACTAACTGCCAAAAGTTCCAAAACAATGTTTTTAAACATTGTCTAAACAATACCTGATTTGAAAATCAGTTTTAGGAGAAATATTCATGCAAGACCTACTTAAGTATCTATCAACAGCCCCAGTTTTGGCCGCAGCCTGGATGATTATCACAGCCGGAATTTTAATTGAGTTTAATCGTTTCTTCCCAGACTTACTTTTCCACCCAATGTAAAAGCAAAAAAGTTAACTCAGATTTGTCTGGATTAATCTAAAAGTCTCAAACAAAATGTAGATTAAATTCTGAATCAATATTCAGATTAAAAATAGTGGTTAATTCAGAAATCAAAATACTAGACTAATAGTCCGTCAAGCAAAACATGATGAGTATTTTGAGTATCAAAGCCTTAATAAATAAGTGTGATTGAGAAATAGTAACTTATTAAACATAAACTTGATAGACTACTACAGTTGAAAATCTGATTTCTGAAACCACTCTAAAATTTAGCCATTGTCAACTCAGTAATCATTTTTAATAAAAAAGGAACTTAAGCTAAAGGTTGAGAAATAAGAGTGAGAAAAATTGGTAAATAACTACCTTTCTATCGGCGAATTTGGTATAAGTAATAAGGCAAACATTAAAAAGTTCCAACAAACATAGCTGAAAAACTGAGTTAATGAAATCCTATCTCGCAGCAGCAATATCAATGACAAGTGTGCCTGACTTGTCAAAAAATCTAGTACAGGCAGAAGAATTAATAGACTTAGCAGTCCGTCAAGGTGCAGAGTTAGTTACCTTGCCAGAAAATTTTCCCTTCTTGGGTGAAGAAAAAGAAAAGATGGCCCAAGCAGAAGCGATCGCTACAGAGAGTGAAAAATTTCTCAAAACAACAGCTCAAAAATTCCAAATCACAATTTTAGGAGGTGGGTATCCAGTACCTACAAAAGATGGCAAAGTTTATAATGTTGCATCCCTAATCGATCCTAATGGTAAAGAAGTAGCTAGGTATGAAAAAGCACACTTATTTGACGTTAACTTACCTGACGGTAACACTTACCGAGAATCAAACACTGTTAAAGCAGGTTTCAAGTTACCTTCAGTGTATTCATCAAAAGATTATGGGAATTTAGGCATATCAGTATGCTATGATGTAAGATTTCCTGAACTATATAGACATCTCTCAAATGCCGGGGCTGAAGTCCTATTTGTACCAGCGGCCTTCACTGCATATACAGGAAAAGACCACTGGCAAGTATTACTCCAAGCACGAGCAATAGAAAATACCTGCTATATAATTGCTCCAGCTCAAACAGGGAAGCACTATGGCAGAAGACAAACTCATGGCCATGCAATGATAGTTGACCCTTGGGGTTTGATTTTGGCAGATACTGAGGATAAACCAGGAGTAGCGATCGCAGAAATTAACCCATCCAGATTAGAACAAGTTCGTAGACAAATGCCATCCCTAAAACATAGGGTATTTACTTAACACAATTGCCTGATGTTCAATAATTAATAGATATCTCCAGAACAGAGGGAATAGGGAACAGGGAGCAGGGAGAAATAATTGATAATTTATGGATAATAATTGATTTGATTTTTGATTTTTGGAGATGTCTAATAATTAACCCACATTCCGCACCACAAAATGTAGTATAGAATCAGGAGTCAGGAGACAGGAGACAGCAATTCTGAAGAAAATTATAGCTGCCGTGATTGAGTAATCAAATATAGCAAGTATTTATGCGTAAATTTTTGACTCGGAATTTGATCGACGAAAAAAGTAATTGAGATGATTTGCATAGTATAAATATCTACCAAACTACAGATTTATATACTACTTTTAATACTGCAAATTGAAGTACGGAATGTGGAATTAATAATTAATAATTAATAATTATCTCTCCTGAAAACCCATAGAATTGGCAAATAGGATTTTTGGTCTTTATTTATTCAAAGAAGAAGCTTGAAATTTTAATTATTAGGTAATTTTATGGCGTTGCTGAAATGTAATGGTAAGCAGGTGAAGGTAAAATTGAAAAACTTATGTTTTGCGTTGATACTTAATCAGAAATTACTCATAACCAAAACATATAGTAAGGGTTAACGGCCGTTAACCCTGACAAGGTCTAACTTTACAAATGGTGTATAATTTCGTATTGAGCGTAAGTCCTGTTAATCTAAAAAATCATTACCACTCAGCAACGCCAATTTTATTACTATCTTTTCTCTTATAGGTTTAATAGCTAACTTTAACTCTCTGTATCTATCAGCTTGCCCTGAGTTTGATTCAGCAAAGCGACAACTTTTTTTTGCTAATTAGCAGCCCAGTTAATGTTAATTATTCTTATGTTTACCTCCCCTCCTGGGCTATGCTTTATAAACATCTTTCTTAACATAAAACGTAGACAAAAAAGACAAGTTATGGGTTAGTCTGGGAGCGGCTTTTTCGGGAGAAAATTGTATTGAAAAATACACGCAAGTGTGAGGACTGTAGACAAAATTCTTACTTCCCCCTCTTCCCCCTCTTCCCCCTCTTCCCCCTCTTCCCCACTTTCCTACAAGGGTTTCAGGAGTTCCTTATAAGGGATAGCGCATCATTGGGGGGTTGGGGGGGGATACCTTCTGCCTTCTTCAAGTTAGTTCTATTTGACTATCATCTCCAATCATAAATCTTAATGCTTTAGGACGTTGTGGAGCATTAATTAGTTGAGCACGACGACCGAGTAAACTATCAACAATACGTTGATGAATTTCAATAATTTTTGCTCCTTGTAATATCACACTATGCTCAATGTCAACATCAATTAAAGTTACATTATCGGCAATACTACTATAAGGACCAATAAAACAATTTTCTAGGTGACAATTATCTCCAATAATCACCGGACCTCGAATACTACAATTAATTAGTTTTGTATTTTTACCAATTTTTACTCGCCCAATAATTTGACTTTGAGAATCTATTTCCCCATTTACTGAATTAGTTAAACGAGTATCTAAAATGATTTGATTAGCACTAAGTAAATCATCTTTTTTACCTGTATCTAACCACCAACCTTCTAAGGTACGCGCTTCAACAGAAATTTCCTGATCTGCACCAGAGGTTTGCTGGTCAATTAAATATTGAATAGCATCAGTAATTTCTAATTCTCCTCTAGCTGAAGGTTTGATATTAGCAATGGCATTATGTATTTTATTTGAGAAGAAATATATTCCCACCAGTGCCAAATTAGATGGAGGAACTTTTGGTTTTTCTACTAACCCTAAAACTTTTCCTTTTTCATCTACTTTTGCCACACCAAATGCTGTGGGGTTAGGCACTTTTCGCAGCAAAATTAAAGCATCTAATTGTTCTTTTTTGAAAGTCTCTAAAAATTGTTCTAGCTGACTCTCAATAATATTATCTCCCAGATACATGACGAAAGGAGAATCTGCCAAAAATGGTTGGGCAATTTTCACCGCATGAGCTAAACCAGCAGGTTGCTCTTGCAGAATATAGGTAATATTAGCTCCAAATTTTTCGCCGTTTCCGGTTAATTCTTGTACTTCTTTTCCAGTTTCTGGACTAATAACAATGCCAATGTCAGTAATACCTGCTGCGACAATACCCTCAATGCCATACCACAAAATAGGTTTATTCGCAACTGGTACTAATTGCTTTGCTCCTGTATAAGTAAGAGGACGTAACCTTGTACCTTTTCCACCAGAGAGAATTAATGCTTTCATGTCAATACTTCCAATTGCGGATTTTTATTGTAGTTTTTGTTCTTAGGGCTGAATTTTTTCTCACTTTAGCATAAGAAGGAAGAAGGAAGAGGGAAGAGGGAAGAAGGAAGAGGGAAAAAGGAAGAGGGAAGAAAAAACTATTAGTCAATTAATTCTGACTATTTTGACAAAGTAACAAGCAGGATAAGAGATTTTTTCTGTAGGAAAATTATCGGAAATTTTGCCAACAAGCTCCACTATTGAAAGGGGAAAAAAATTTCTCGGTCATCAGGGAAAATTATCCATCAATTAATTGTGGCTATTTCCAGAACATGACAAACAGGATAAGAGATTTTTCTGCGGGAAAATTATCGGAAATTTTGCCAAAAATCTCTACTACTGAACAGGAGACTAATTTCTCGGTGACTAGGGAAAATTATCCATCAATTAATTGTGACTATTTCTAGAACATGACAAACAGGATAAGAGATTTTTCTGCGGGAAAATTATCGGAAATTTTGCCAAAAATCTCTACTACTGAACAGGAGACTAATTTCTCGGTGACTAGGGAAAATTATCCATCAATTAATTGTGACTATTTCTAGAACATGACAAACAGGATAAGAGATTTTTCTGCGGGAAAATTATCGGAAATTTTGCCAAAAATCTCTACTACTGAACAGGAGACTAATTTCTCGGTGACTAGGGAAAATTATCCATCAATTAATTGTGACTATTTTCAGAACATGACAAATATAGTCAGAGATTTTTATGTAGGAAAATTCTGTGAAATTTTGCCAAAAATCTCTACTACTGGAGAGGAGACAAATTTCTCGGTGACTAGGGAAAATTATCCATCAATTAATTGTGAATATTTTCAGAACATGACAAATATAGTCAGAGATTTTTATGTAGGAAAATTCTGTGAAATTTTGCCAAAAACCTCTACTACTGAAAAGGAGACAAATTTCTCGGTCATTAAGGAAAATCTGCCATTAATTAATTCTCGCTATTTTGGTCAAGTGATAAACAGGATAAGAGATTTTTTCTGCGACAAAATTATCTGGCATTTTGCCGAACAGCTTTACTGCTGAAAGGGGAGAATTTTTATTGGTCATTCGGAAAAATTCTGTAGCATTTTGCCAAACAGCTCCACTACTGAAAAGGTAAAAAATTACCACTTATCAGGGAAAATTATCCATCAATTAATTTTGGCTATTTTCAGAACATGACAAATATAGTCAGAGATTTTTTCTGCGGGAAAATTATCGGAAATTTTGCCAACAAGCTCTACTACTGAAAAGAAGATTAATTTCTCGGTCATTAAGGAAAATTATCCATCAATTAATTGTGAATATTTTCAGAACATGACAAATATAGTCAGAGATTTTTCTGCGGGAAAATTCTGTGAAATTTTGCCAAAAACCTCTACTACTGAAAAGGAGACAAATTTCTCGGTCATTAAGGAAAATCTGCCATTAATTAATTCTCGCTATTTTGGTCAAGTGATAAACAGGATAAGAGATTTTTTCTGCGACAAAATTATCTGGCATTTTGCCGAACAGCTTTACTGCTGAAAGGGG
>NZ_JAAHGH010000008.1:38745-528760 GCF_010672525.1 Okeania sp. SIO2B3
GGTCATTAAGGAAAATCTGCCATTAATTAATTCTCGCTATTTTGGTCAAGTGATAAACAGGATAAGAGATTTTTTCTGCGACAAAATTATCTGGCATTTTGCCGAACAGCTTTACTGCTGAAAGGGGGGAATTTTTATTGGTCATTCGGGAAAATTCTGTAGCATTTTGCCAAACAACTCCACTACTGAAAAGGTAAAAAATTACCACTTATCAGGGAAAATTATCCATCAATTAATTTTGGCTATTTTGGCAAAGTGACACACCGGATAAGAAATTTTTTCTGTAAATAATATTTTCCAGGATAGAATAAGACGGTAAAATTCAGAAAAGCTTGAGATTAGCTTAATAGAATTATATGAGAATTATATGGCAAGACCACAGCTATAGCACTACAAGAATTGGTTAGGACATTTTTCAATCCTAAAACCCTATTCCCTATTCCCTATTCCCTAGCGCTATATCTAATTTCGGGATAAATATGAAAAATCACTCTTTTTTTCAATCATTAAATACTAAACTTAAATCACAGTCTAGCTTTCAAATTAATAGCATTATTTTCTTAATTGTAGTTTTGATAATTACTGTCATAACATCAATATATGTATCCAATGAACATACAATTTATTGGTGGGACTTTGTGGGATATCAGAATGCAGCAAATAATTTAACAAATTTATTTCGAGCATCACCTCAAAGAGCTATTAATGATATTTTAGGTTCTTTATCTCAACAGAAAAATTATTTGGTAGTCCTGCCATTAATTCCATTTCTTTATCTGTTTGGTAATCACAGAATTGTTTATATTTTGAGTATTAATCTGGTCTATTTATTACCATTTAGTTTACTGCTAGGTTCTATCGCGACAAAATTAATTCCAGTTCCTTCTCGATGGATATTTTGGTCAACAGTAGCGATCGCTCTACTAATACCTATGAGTTGGAGTCCTAGTTTGAGAGGATATCCTGATATTGGAGCGACTTTATTTATTTTATTGGCAATTTTAATTTACTTACAAAATATTAGATTGAATGCTTGGTGGAAAATTCCTGTCATTGGATTATGTTTGGGAATATCTATTGTTTTCAGAAGACATTTTGCTTATAGCGCAATAGCTTTTCTTGCTGCTGTTAGTTGCCAAACTATGATTAACTTTTTGACTACTTTCAACTCTGTCAATAATTCCTGGAAAAGACTTTTAGAAAGTGCCATAAAAATTAGTCTAATTTCTATCAGTAGTTTCCTGACTATATCAATTTTTGCTTGGGGTTTTATCCAAAGTTCTTTGACAGAAAATTATCGAACTCTCTATGCTGCTTGGAGTTTATCAATACCTGATATCTTTTGGCGTTATGCCTGTTTTTATGGATTAATAACTTTACTGTTAGTAGCTATGGGATTTTTTGTGGGTCTTCTGACAAAATCTTTAATTCCATCCACTACTATTTTTCTCTTATTATTCGGAATTTTTTCTCTAGGTGAATGGTTGATTTTACTGCGTTATGGCAATATTCATTACTCTCTACATTTTACGCCAATAATAGTTTTAGGATTAGCTTCATTTATCTGGACGACCATTAATACTTTCCGAGACAAAAACAAAACTAGATTAATCATTTTAAGTCTCACCGGAATATTGTTACTCGGAAATTTTATCTTTGGCATAACTACAATTGGCAAATTTAATAATTCTCTACGACCATTATTTGCCACTAACTTTTCTCCATTAATTCGTTCCGACTATGATGAAGTTTTACGTTTGAGCGATTATCTAAGTAAATTAGCCAAAAATCAAGAGTTAGTATATGTAGCTGCTTCCTCAAATCTATTTAATGCCAATATTATTAGAAATGCTAATCGGATAATTAATCCTGAAAGTTGGTCAAATTTAAGAGCAATAAGTAAACCACATATAGACACCCGCGATACTTACCCATTGCCAGAATTATTAGAAGCACAATATATAGTTATTGCTCACCCATTTCAGAAAGTATTATTAACTGATGAACAAGTCTTAAAACCAGGACAACAAGACTTAGTGAAGTTTGTCTATAATGCTTTTACTCAAAATTTTCCCATTGCTCAAGATTTCCGAAAATTGCCAGAAGAATTTATTTTAAATGGTGGAATTACTGTCAGTTTTTATCAAAGATTTCGCCCTACTTCTGTAGCGACTGCTGTACAAACTTTATCAGCAGTACAAAAACAAATTCCTCAACGTCCAGGTAGACAGTTGGACTGGATGAGTTTAAATCAATCTCCTTATATTACTTATAATTATTCGGCAGTTATTGAAACTTCTGAAAATGGTTATAAATTAATGACAGACCCTGCGGATGCTACTAAACAAACCTCTAAATATTTTCTCTATTTAGGGCAAATATCCGAATCAGTAAAAATTACTGGTCAACTAAATTTTCTGAATCAAGAATGTGATGGTTTGTCTCTTACATTTTCTTCTTTGGATGAGCAAGGAAATTTGCTTGATACAACTGCCAATAATTATTTTCCTGGAGATTTGTCTGACTTGAATTTTTCACTCGCTGGTAAAAATTATGTTTATTTACTTCTGGAAAATATGACTATTGATAGGGATGAATTAACGGATCAATGTGGATGGGTAATCAATAATCTAGTTGTTGATGACTAGATAAAATTTTCTGGTGATAACCGCCTATAATTATTCGCCTGGGTTTGGTGATAGTTTGACTTTTTATCTTCAGGGTAAAAGTTCTGTTTATCTACTTCGGGAAAATCCGAATATTTATAGTTATAAGTTAACTGATGGAGTGAATTTTCTGGAGACAACCGCCAATAATTATTTTCCTGGAATTTTGTCTGACTTTAATTTCTAGCTAGTTAGTAAAAATTCGGTTTGGTTTATTTACTTCTGGAAAATATGACTATTGATAGGGATGAATTAACGGATCAATGTGGATGGGTAATCAATAATCTTATTGTTGATGACTAGAGAAAATTTTCTTGAGATCACACTGATAATTATTTGCTTGGAGTTGCTTCTAATTTAACTTTTTATCTTTCGATATTTATACTTTTTTAGCGTTTAGCGTATTTTTGTTGAATAAAAAGTCATGTGTGGGGGCGAGCAACTCCATCTAAGCTTGAGAATATCACAAAAATTTTGAGGCTGCAACCCAAAATCCTTTGAGGCGCGTTTTTTTCTGGAGCTTAAGAGAATGAAAATGTTAGTGGTTTTCCACTCAGGAGTGATCAATGGGAAACTTTGACAAGAGAAGACAAACATTTCTTATAAGCTCCAGAAAATGAAAATATTTCTGCATTACTCTTGCTTGCTGGAAAAATTCCTAAATACTTGGTTGTTTCTGAGTCGGGAATTTTAGTTGAATAAAAAGTCATTTGTATAGTCAAATAACCCCATTTAAGCTTGAGAATATCACAAAAATTGTGAGGATGCAACCGAAAATCCTTTGAGGCGCGATTTTTTCTGAGCTTACGAAAATGAAAATGTTGTGATTTTCCACTCAGGAGTGATGAATGGAAAGATTGTAAGCATTCAGCAGTCAGCCATCAGCTAGCCTCCTATGGTCGGAACTGCGAACTTCAGCTATTGCTTTTAGTTGAGGATCAAAGCAATATTTAATTGTCTTACTACAAAAGTTGCTTCCCTTTGCCTGAAAGTCTATATTAATTTAAACACTTTCCCATAAGAGAGAATCTTGTTGCTGATAGCTGACAGCTAATAGCTGTTTGCGCAGCATTCCGTAGGAAATGCTTACGAAAGATTTAATGACCGGAAAAATCTGATTCTAATTTTAAAAGTAGGAGAGTAGAGGAGTAGGGGAGCAAGTGAGAATTTTTAAATCTTTTTCCTGTGTTACCTCTATTCCACTCCCAACTCGTAACTCAAAAATTTAATCCCAGACAAAGATACAAAATGGCTTCCATACAAGAGCATTGTGTCAATATAGCTAGTCTTATGTAGGGGTTTAGTCACCAGACCCCTACCTTTACTATTGGTATTTAGACGTTTTCTTGTAGAAAAACTGACTGAACAAAATTACTGAAACTTTTCCTTATAGGTACAGCACAGATGTACTATCGTGATGTTTGCTTTAGTAAACGTGAACCGAACTTAATTTGTAAAAAGCCGCTTAATTTTTTCCGGATAGTTAGTAAATAATATAAGAATAATTTAGAGCAAAATAAAGGAATTAGGCGATCGCTATATTTATCCCATCTATTAATATCCCAAATGAAAATGTTCTAACAGGAGATCAACATGAACAAATTACAAGGTTGTGTAATTATTTTGTTTAATAGCTCCAAGCAAATTTTACTCGTGCTTAGAGATAATAAAGATTCTATTCCTTTTCCTAATACTTGGAATTTATTAGGAGGATTTATTGAAAATGGTGAACTTCCTGAAGAATGTATATGCAGAGAAATAATGGAAGAAATCGAAATTGAATTAACAGATATTAACTTTTTTCAAAAGTACAATATTTATGATAGAGAACATTACGTTTTCTGGAAGCAAATAGATTTAGATTTAAAGCAAATTCAACTTAATGAAGGTCAGCGTTTAGCTTATTTTAGTAAAGATGAATTAGACCAAAATCAATTGGCATTTCAATGTAATCAAGTGTTGAATGATTTTTTTATTCAAGTGTTATGGCCTAAATTTGGTAGGTAGATTATTAATCAATTGAAAAACGAGGTACTGGGGATAGCTTTGTTCAAACCGTGCAGCTAACAAAAGATAATGAAATAAGAATATTTCTATTTCTTCTTACCGGAGCAATTTTAACTTTTACCTTATCTCACATAGCAGCAAGTTTTTCTGAAGTAGCGAAAATAATTACAGTTTTTTTGTGCCAGCCTTTATTTCTTGTCTACTCTGTTATAGTCTATAAGCACTTGAAAAACAATATGGATTGATGAATGCCATTAGATTATTTTTTAGGTATAGTAATCTATATTATTTGTAGCCAGAACATTTACCCCCTTAATCTACTGGGGTTTTATGGTTGAATAATTGCAATTAGCTTCATCCAATTTCTGTTGGGGGACATATTTTCACCTTCATCCAAAGTTTTTTCTGTAGCTTCTGCGATGAAAACAAATCTATTGGATAGGGACTGCAATTTTTCCTCATACTTATACAATCTATAGTCACATAAATCTGCTTTAATAGTTGTTATCAAATCCATCGAATATTGTTAATACTATTTTTTTTACTTCGTTAAAACCTGAGTAGCAAAATTTTCATTTCTTGTAGGAGAAAGCACCCTAGCTTTTAAAATAGCCGCCCCCAAAAAAGCATAAGAAATCACTCCCACAAAAGCCAAAAGAAATATATTTAAAACTCCAGAAGCATTCCATAAAGCATGAAGAATAGATGCAGTAAAATAACCAACGCCTAAAATCAACCAACTATTACGACGCTTTAAAACACTTAATCCGATAAAATAACCAAAATAACCACTATAAGCCATGTGTCCAGCTACTGAACCTAAAATTCTGGGAATTAACAATTGTAATCCTACCAATTGACCCGCATCTACTCCCAATTGTAAACTCGCACTATCCACAATACTCGGAACATATTGTCCAAGAGTTTCTAATAAAGTAAATCCTACTGCAGAAGCTGTTCCTAATAAAATTCCATCTAAAGGTTCCCAAACACCAATTTTATTTCGCCAGGGATAAGGTAAATTACGACCTATAAATAGTACTAAAAATACAGGTAATGCTTTTAATAACTCTTCCATTAATCCCGCGCCAAAAAACATTCTAATCAGGAAATCAAGAAAGCCAACTTGCTGAGGATTTACTGATATATCACCAGGAAGTATAAAACGAAATACTCCAATAAACAATGTTAAAATAGGACTTAATAAAATTAATACAGTAGTTAAAGATGCTCCAAATAATACCCACCAAGGTTTTTGTTTACCACAAAGTTGATAAACAAAATAATAAGCTGCACTAGCAATATAAGCTGCTAATAAAAAATTGAAAGCTATTGCTTTACCCACTGTTAAAAACATTAAAATCACAAAAAATACAGTGATAATACCTGGATAAAGATAGGCTTTTTTAGCTAATTGCTTTCCTGTAGAGGCAATAGGAAATAACTGGGTCAAAGTTATCGAATCAGTATCTTCAACATCTTCAACTTTAGCACTACCAACAGAATTGACAGGATGTGAAGTAGGGTTTACTGGAGGTGATACTAATGAGGTTGATTTTTGGTGGGATAAATTATCGAAAATGAATTCCGGCCCTTTGTAACCCAGACTAATACGATCGCCCACCTGTAAAATTTGACTTCCCTGTATTCTTCGTCCATTAATATAAGTACCATTAGAACTATTGAGGTCGCAGATTTCCCATACTAAACCAGTAGTTTTGGCCTGTTTAGTCTGAATACGAATCATTGCATGACGGCGAGAAACCGTTCTATACAATTTTGTCTCTAGGACAATTTGACACCTGGGATCGCGTCCTAGCACTACCTCCTCTGTCTCAGATAGATACTCTTTTATGAGTTTTTCCTCATATACCCCTCTTGTAGACAGTTGTCGCAGAAATGCCATTTTTTAGATATCTTTAAAATTTGTAGTCAAAATAATTATTGATATAGCAGTTGAAGGAAAGGTTAGGACAGATCAAAAGCTTAAAGCTCAGACAAAGTAAGATTTTTCCTTCTTCCTTCTGCTATATGCAATGAACAATTAATTGTCAATTAAAAATTGTTCATTGTTCATTGCTTAACTAGCTATCAGCATTTTCCGTACTGGAATGCTCTGCAAACAGCACTCAGCTTTCAGCGCGCTAAAAGCTTGGGTTTAAACCCCCGACTTCTAGTACAGGATGGCAGAAATAACTAACCAGTTACAAAATCCTAAAAGCCTTACCAATCAAAAATGATTGACTTTTTAATTTTGACTTTTGACTTCCGCGTAGTGGCACTAGCTTGTCGTTTAATTTTAGGAGGAGTTCCGTATCCCCTTCTGGCACGTTCAAAAAAATAATCTTGCTGAGTGCTGAGTGCTTCTTCAATTTCTACTGATTCGCCTTAGCGTCTTGAATTGCTAAATAAAAGAGTAAAGTGGCTAGAGGAATGCTCAGACTTAAAATTATCCCTGTTACTAGACCACCTAATTCTGGTTCCCCAGAGGACAACTCAAAAATAGAACCAACTGCTGCGATCGCTGCTATACAACACCCACCCAAAAGCAATGTTGATTTAGGAGTTCCTACCATAACTTTCTTCTCCAAAAATATTGACTGTTTTGATTTTTTATGATATGCACTAAAGTTAAGAACTGATAAATCTTAAACTTTTGGACTATTGCTTTTGTATTAATTTCGTGAGACTTTAAGTAACAGATTTAACAGCTTTAGGAGAGAACTTATGCTTAGTCAACTCTTCATTTAGTGCCAACTTATTTTCTACTCGGTCTACAAACAGCACCCCATGAAGATGGTCCATTTCATGCTGAATTGCTCTAGATAATAATTCTTTAGCCTGAAGAGTTTTCGGACGACCATTTTCATCTTTGTAGGCAACTTCAATTATTGAGGGACGTTTAACATCTAAATAAACCCCAGGAATACTCAGACACCCTTCTTGGAAAAGACAAATTTCTTTACCATACCTTTTGATCGTAGGATTAATCAAAACTAGAGGGGGCGTAGCAGGATTATCTAGCTCGCAGTCTATAACAATTACTTGTTTTTGGACAGCTACCTGAGGTGCAGCCAGACCAATACCATCAGCACTATACATAGTTTGGAGCATTTCTCGTATCAGTTTCCGAATATCATCATCTACCTTAGTCACACGCTTCGCTGACTGACGCAAAGAGCGATCGCCCAAATAATGTATTTCCAAAGGTGGGTTCTCTAATTTTTCCTTCTTAACTAAAATTTCAGAAGTTGTCATAATTTTACACTTACAAAAAATGGCTAAATTTGAAACAAAGGTATTTACTGTACCTCTTTCTATCTATCCTAATACCTAATAAAATATACACGGCCTTTGAGTCATGAATAGTCAAGCCAACTTATATCCTACTCAAAGTCAAAGTCCTTATATCAATTAATCAAAACCCCCCTGAATCCTAAATTAATATTCTTTTGCTTGTAACTTCTAACTTTTGACTTCTAACTTCTAACTTTTGACTTTTGACTTTTAACTTCTAACTTCTAACTTCTAACTTCTAACTTTTGACTTCTAAATTTGGCCTGAGTCCTAAATTAATATTTTTTTGCCTCTAACTTCTAACTTTTAACTTTTGACTTTTGACTTCTAAATTCGGCCTGAGTCCTAGATTAATATTTTTTTGCTTCTAACTTCTAACTTAATAACTTATGACTTATGACTTATGACTTATGACTTATGACTTATGACTGTCTTGGCAAGTTTAGTCCCAATATAATTGATATAAAACCTAACCTCTAGCTAAACTTACCCGTAAAATTATGGGCATAACTTCTCTTTTCTAATGTTTTCAGTTTTTTATAGATATTACAAAAACTTAACTAATTAATTGTCTGTCAAAAAAATCAAAATTAAAAATTCTATGAATAATGATTCAAACTCTTCTCCAGCTAATTCTCCAAACACCAGTCCTACCTCAGAAAATTCTAATGGCACAAAAGCAGCGATCGCTCCTGTAAAAACATCAATAGAGCAATTAAACTTGGTAGACAACGAAATAGAAAAAATGCTACCCTCCTCTCCCACACAGCTCAATGGTTTGGCGAACAATCAAGGAGATGAAGGGCCAAAGAATCGAATTGCGTCCATTGTCTCCCTAGCAGCAATTGCGTTAATGATTCTGGGGTTAGCCATAGATAATGTACTGCTTGGTTATAGCAGTGCAGTTGTAGCAATGGTAGCTTCCGTCAGAATGATTTGGCCTAGTTGGGGTAAAGTCTGGAAAACCCTCATTCCTCCAGTTTGGCGTAACCTGATTATTGCTTGCTTTGGGATATTGGCGGCTATTGTTGGTTTACTGATGTTAAGTGGAGCAAACCAAGAACCAGGTACTCGTAATATTCAGATTAACTGGGACGCTATTGGAGCGGTGGGCGAACTCATCGGAGCTTTGGGTCAAATCTTAATTGCAATTATTGCTGTATATGTAGCTTGGCGACAATATGTTATTTCCAAAGATTTGACCATTCAGCAAAACCGCATTACTCAACAACAAACCATTGATGCTTACTTTCAAGGAGTTTCCGATCTGGCAATGGATGAAAAAGGTTTGTTGGAAGATTGGCCACAGGAACGAGCGATCGCTGAAGGACGTACAGCAGCTATTATTAAAAGTGTAGATGCAGAAGGTAAAGCGAAAATTCTCAGATTTTTATCTCAGTCTAGACTAATAACACCGATTAAGCGCGATCGCCAACTTGGTCGGCCTATTTTGGATGGTAATGGGGGTTATGCGGAAGACAGGGAATATGGTATTCGTGTGATTGACTTAGGAGTAATGTTAGCAGGAGCTGACCTGACAAAAACAGATTTGCGGTGGACAGAATTAAGTGATGCTAATCTTGTTAGAGCTAATCTTAGTGATTGTGACTTAGTCAAAGCAAATTTTTCTCGTACTATTTTGTATGAAGCAAGTCTGGTAGGTGCTGACTTGAGGGGAGCGAGATTTTTCTATGGTAATGCAGAAACTGCTACTCCTCGCAGTCGTACTCATGTACCTAACTATCAAACAGGTGTTTGTACTGGTGCAGTGGTAGAAAATGTTGACTTTAATGGAGTCAAACGGTTGTCTGACGAACAACGTTATTATTGTTGTGCTTGGTCTGGAGAAAAAAGTAGAAGAAAGATACCAGGTGGTTGTGAAGGTATTCCGAATAAGTTGGGACGTTAGTTAATAATGAATAATGAATAATTAATAATTAATAATTGATACAGGACTTACGCAGAACCACCATATCTAGTAGGGGCGAATGGCATTCGCCCACTACAATTGGTGTATAATTTCACATTTTGCGTAAGTCCTGTGATAATTATTTGATTTGGCTAATTTGACAATAGTTTTCAGGAGTTTTAAGAGTTCTGTACAGTCTTGATTAATTGAGTTAAACTCTCTGACATTAATGTAATTTGAGTAGAGCATAATGTAGGGACGTTGCGTGCAACGTCCTTAAAGGGTTATCACTTTTTTCTGGTTCATTGACCTGAAAACTGCTGTATCTATCTTTTTACAGGAGATTACAATCAGGACTTACGCAAATTTTTAGACAATACACTATCCGTATGGGGGCGAATGCTATTCACCCCTACTAGATATGGTGGTTCTGCATAAGTCTTGAAAATATTAAATCCCTCCTGAAGTCTGAGCTTTAGGAGGATTATCGGGATATTTGGGAAGTCTATCTGCTAGTGTCAGTGTGCCGTCGCACTCTGAGTCTTACTTGCCGATCGCCATCCAGTTAATATACCAACAGCGATCGTTAGCATAATCGGGAGTCAGATCCCCATTCTTGTATATGTATACGCGGAATCCTTTAGGCGATGGCTTGTAGATTGAAGTAGCGCCCATCGTCGTCCAGTGGTTACCATTGCCACCTAGGGAAGTGAAGTAAAGTGGAGTTTCGGTAAAGCCTGCTCCACTGGTATCGATATCCAAATATATCCCATTTTGGTTGTAGTTCTCCCATGGTGTCTCGCATGGAGTCGTCGAACCGCTAGCAATCTTGTATTCAGTTGGGGCCACCAGGGGAATGCTCTCCAGTTCCCCAGCTACAGCATTGACTGGCCATGCCAATGTAATGCACAACACAGCGCATAGCGCTATTAACGTACCGAATATCTTTTTGATGTTCATGTCTTTCTTGTCCTTAACTAATTTGATCGACTTTGGATGACTGCCAGAGGCAGTTATTATCCCTATGATCGTCTAGATGTAGACGATCAAGACGGCTAGAAGTCCATTGTTACTTTTAGTCGCCCTATAGAATAGACAATATGGGGAGGAGATTTATGACAAACTTTTCTAACTTATTTTGCTGCTGCTTGCTGGCCAGAGATATGAAGCCCTTTCCAGTCGTCGTCAGGACATCATTCTTGCAATGGCAGTTTGAGCAAGTTATTTAATCTAGCTTAGTGGGAATTTAACTAAGTAAAAAGTAAAAAACTAAAAGTCAAAAGCCAAATATTGACCCACCCCCCAATAGCTAAAAGTTTTATATTATCGGTTTTTTATTTTCCCTGTTGCCTGTTGCCTGCGCGCAGAGCTATAGGTTTAATCAGCAAGCCCTACCTACCGATCGCCATCCAGTTAATATGCCACAAAAAGCTGTTAGCCTTCTGGGGAGTCAGAACAATGTCGGGATGATTGGAAATGACAGACTGTTTGTATATGTACACACGGAATCCTGTTGGTGATGCATTGTAGATTGAAGTAGCGCCGTAAGTCATCCAATGATGGATTTGGCCACCAATCGAAGTGAAGTAAAGTGGAGTTTCGGTAAAGCCTGCCTTACTGGTATCGATATCCACATAGATCCCATCTGGTGGGTAGTCAACCCACGATGTCTCACCTGGAGTTGTGGAACCGCTAGCAATCTTGCGTTCAGTTGCAGCTACCACGGGTATGCTCTCCACTTCCTCTTTTCCCATTTCCCAAGCTGCTTGAAAGAAATCTCGTTCGCAGAGCATGGCATAACAGTAGGTTGATTCTGCTTCTTGAGTATTATCTGCGTAACTGTCTATCACTTTCTCCAGCTTTTGCGTCAAATGTTCAAAATCCTGACTGCTGTAAGTACGAATCCATTCAGAATATTGATGCTCTGGGATTTCTGGTGTAGCTAACTGTTGTCCCAAAAAAGCATAAAGTCGCATACAAGGAGTCATTGCTGCAGCGATCGCTCCAATATTATTACTCCAAGCTGTTGCTAGCAGAAAATCTGTGTAACGCCGTGTAGAAAATCCTGGGGTAACATTTTCTAGATTCACTCCCCATTTAGCAGCATAGCTTTGATGAAGTTGCAATTCCTCTTTTACCCCACCTGCGAGAGCATGAAACAGTTCAAATATTTTCCAGTCTGGGGACTTAGCAGCAGCAATACTGTAAGCACGAGCAAATGCTCTGAGAAAAAAAGCATCTTGTCCAACATAATAGGCAAAACTTTTATGATGCAGTGTACCGTTAGCAATTCCTTGCACAAAAGGATGGGATAAATAGACTGTTGCTAATTGTTGATTTATTTTCCATAAATTATTTGATAAGCTGTTTTGCATTGAAACCATATATCTAAATTTTTGTCAAAGGGAATAGGGAATAGGGAATAGGGAATAGGGAATATAGAATCTAAAGTATTCTTAGCTTATCATATTTTCCATAAATTCATTCAGTGGTATTATATTATGTCTTAGTTTAAGATTATTCAAGCAATTTCTGAAATGTAGATACAGCAGATTGCAGAGAGATGAGGTACAAATATAAATGGTAAAGTGAATGCAAGTGCGGGCATCTTGCCCGCGACTGGTATACCTGAATAATATGAAATGTGCTGATGATTTATGGAAAAATCTATTTTAGTAGAAAATTATTGTTTCTTCCTTCTTCCTCCTTCCTTTTTTTAGGAAGTTTTTGTTTCTTCAATTTTCCCTCTTCCTTCTTCCTTCTTCCCTCTTGCTTCTTCTATGAAATATTCTATAGTAATTCCTATTTATAATGAAGAGAAAAATCTCCCAGAATTATATCGGCGTATGAGTGCCATTCTGAATAGAATGGATGGAGATGTAGAATTAATTTTAATTAATGATGGGAGTCGCGATCGCTCTCTACAAATACTCCGAGAATTACATCAACAAGACTCTCGAATTTGTTACTTAAGTTTTGCCCGTAATTTCGGACATCAAATTGCTGTTACTGCTGGTTTAAATTTTGCTAGGGGGAAAGCTATTGTAGTTTTAGATGGAGATTTGCAAGACCCACCAGAGTTAATTCCAGACTTAATTGAAAAGTGGCGACAGGGTTATCAAGTTGTTTATGCTCAACGCACAAAAAGACATCAAGAAAGTTGGTTTAAAAAGTTGCCTGCTTTTCTCTATTATCGGATTTTAAAACATTTAGCAGATGTGGAAATTCCCATTGATACGGGAGATTTTTGTTTAATGGATAGATGTGTGGTAGATGTGTTGAATAAAATGCCAGAAACTAATCGTTATATTCGAGGTTTAAGAGCATGGGTTGGTTTTAAACAAACGGCAATTAAATTTGAGCGCGAACCTCGTTTTGCTGGTGATATTCAATATACTTTTGCCAAGTCTTTAGCTTTAGCAATTAATGGTTTAGTCTCTTTTTCTAAAGTACCTTTACGACTGTCTACTTATGTAGGATTATTTGCTGCTTGTGTGGCTTTATTGATGGCTTGTTTAGTTTTATATTGGCGGATTTTTTATCCAGATTCACCATTAACTGGTTTGGCAACAATTATCATGGCAATATTCTTTTTAGGAGCAGTACAATTAGTAAGTATTGGAATTTTAGGAGAATATATCGGACGTATTTATGAAGAAGTCAAAGGTAGACCTCTTTATACTTTATCTGAAGTAGCAGGATTTGAGGATAAGAATTAATACCATATTTGGCGTTGGTAAAGCGTGTGTATGATATTAATCTTAATTACTTAGGAGCAGTAGGGGCGAACGGCCGTTCGCCCCTACAGGAGTCAGGAGGAAAGAAACTGGAAGTGGTGGTTCATATTGAACGGATATATTAGTCATATTATTGTTCTCGACATAGTTTTTATAGTTTGAAAAGCGACCCTATCTGCGCGCATTTTTTCCCATGCTTACAGAATAACATACTATTTTGATAAATAGGGTTTGCTGAAAAAGCCTTATGGGTAAGGGAAGGGTAGGAGACAGGAGACAACCCACCCCTCGCCCCTCCCCCTCCCAACCCACCCCTAACCCCTCCCAGGAGGGGAGGGGAAGACAGGAGGAATGGGGAATTTAGAGGAGATAGTCGGAAAAATTGTCCCTAAATTTGTCTGCCATAATCATCCCAAAATACTAGCTTTATGCAGCTCTTGCCACTGAAAAGCTGGTACTTTTTTCAACAAAAAAATGCTCAAGTCAATAGCAGTCAATACGCACGAGAATTAATCAGCAAGCCCTAAATAGGAATAGAGTTGAAAGTTTTTGATAAATCTCAAGTCAGCATTATATTTTTGCTCCAAGTGACCGCCCTGCAAAGATAAGGCAAGTGAGTGAGCGTTTCTCAATTTACTCAAAATAATCATATAATAGGCAGTATTCCCAAAACATTGATGTTCAGAGAATGAGATGACAAAATATCCATATCCCCACGGGTTTTCAAACCAGAACAGTACGACATCCTACGACCGTTAGCGCTCAAAAACATCAGACACTCTCTGAAGTTGCTGTGGAAATAGTACGTCTGGGATTAGAAACTCTTAAACAAAGAAGCGATAGAATCTCTGCTGAAGGCGATCGCCAAGCTCAAAAAGCTTTATAATGTTTAAATTCTCTCCGAGCAGAAATCTAACAAACTCATGGCATTTATTCGGGCGATCTGGTTGCAGAAGTTAGAACCGAACGAGAAGAGCAAAGGTCATTTCAGTTATCAGTTATCAGTTGTCAATAATTACAGGGGAGCTATGAAAATTGTACCTGACTCATATAGAATCCGATTGAATAGTTATTGTATAGTTTGCAGTAGGGGAGTGGAGGAGTGGAGGAGTGGGGGAGTGGGGGAGTGAGGGAGATTAAATATTGAAGTAATTATAGAATTATCAACATATACTATATAACCGGATTCTATATCAGTTATCAGCTCGTTTGAGGTTTGAAACCTCTCAAATCTTACTTTTGACTTTTGACTTTTAACTCCTCAAGGGAATGGCGACGGAGAGCATCCATTTATTTGATAGATTGCTCTCCTGCTAGCTCACCCTAAACGATCAGCGATCGCTCATTACTACAAAATCGGACGATCGCAATTGAAGAAAATTATTGTGTTTAGGATAATATACAATCCGGTTATACAGTATATGTTTATAACTCTATCCACACTTTCTCACCTTAAATCTCCCCATCCCCCCATCTCCCCATCTCATATAATAAGTATTCAACCGGATTTGATATAAGTGGTGAGAGGGAAGCGGTTTGTCACTCATTTTTAGATGACTGACTGAAGTATACGTGCTAACAAACGAATTCCATCAGAATTTTTCATATCTTCCCAGGAAAGTGCCCAACCTTCAGATGCTGTTATTAAAGATTCATCAAGTTCTGGGTGAAACTGGGTAGTTAGTGCTTTCCGACCGTTATCCCAATAAATACCGGTTGCTGCCACCTCACATAGCGGATCGCCACTTTGAGTATGTGTTGAAGCTAAAATTTCGACACCAATGGGTGCATCCATGAGGCTTTGTAGGTCAAGTATCGAGGCTGCTTCAAGGCTGTAAGCAGTTATCGCATGGTTAATTTGCTGATAAGCCCAACATACGAACCGCATTGATTCTTCTGATACTTCGTTGCCATGAAATGCCTGAATGTGCAGATTGTTTTCGTACTGGAGTGCTACATCAATGATGGCATCAAAACGTTTTGCTACTACACGATATGCCTCGGTAATTTCAGTCGGAACATGAGGAATATCGATATCCCGGTAGGGGTATAACCGTGTATTAGAATGGCTAATTTCTTCATTCTTAGCAACGGCAAACGATTCATCATTCCAAGATTGGGCGACAGTACCATAACTCTTTTCGACCTTCAGGCGATTTGCTACCTCGGCAATGCGACGACTGACAGCAACAAACGCTGGTTGTTGTGATTTTTCTAGACGATCCACAGATTCACGGATTAATTCTACATGGGCCTGCGCCGTAAGCTGATGAGAGAGACAAATGCCAATGAAAGGTACCTGTTTTAAGAGGAATTCAACAATCAGTTGCGTAGCATCTGAACGAGGAAATGCTGGCGAAAAAGTATCTTTTACATGAACATCCGGTTCACCCCCTTCCAATACTATAAGTTTGGCTACGCTTGCCAGGGAAGCAAAGCGCTTTAGGTCAGAAATACCATGCTTCCAAGCGGGCACAATAAGGGTAGGTAAACCCAGGATTTGATCGACAATATAGGCCACGTTCTCTGATGCAATGACCCCAACCTTATCCTTCGGTCGTTCGCCAACATGCTCCCAGGGTTCAATCACTACAACACTTTCTGCAATTTCTCCAGGATCGACCAGAGAAAGATCGTCTACATGACGACCCCAGGTAGGACTACGGTCACCGAGAGGATTTGGTGTATTACGTTCAGCGAGAAAAGCATCAATTAAAACTTGACTAGATTTAGACATTTATAGTGCCTCTGATTTTATTAGGGCTTATATTTTACAATTTTTCTGAGTGCAGCCTTAATTCCTTAACAAAAAAATCAGAAGGTTTTAGAGCGGTAATTTCAATAAAGTCTTCTTCCAACGCAAGGTTTCCTATAGTCCTCAAGCTGCTAACCGTCAGACTCCGAGTCGGAGAAATGAAGTTGTGATAAAATTGAACATTATTTTCTGAAGCATTGACTTAATCAAAAAATAACGATATAATACCTTACGAAGCAAACTATTAGATAGACTGTGTTTGCTGCGCACATGAAACACACATACATGAAATCCATTAGAACCAAGCTCAAACTCAATAATCAGCAAAAAACTCTGATGGCTCAACACGCGGGCTACTCACGCTGGTGCTACAATTGGGGTTTAGGCTTATGGAATCAAGCTTATAAAGATGGTTATAAACCCAATGCTCCTATACTTAGAGAAGTTTTTACCAACCACACAAAGCCTTTATATCCTTGGATGAAAAAATTGTCATCTAAAGTTTACCAATATGCTTTTCCTACGGAATGCTGCGCAAACATCAACTTAGGTGAAGCATTTAAGAGGTTCTTTAAAGGATTAGGAAAATACCCAAAGTTTAAAAAGAAAGGTAAACGTGATTCATTCACAATAGATAATTGTGGAAAACCAATAGAACTAAATGGATGGAATCATAAATTACCTTTTATTGGTATGATTAAAACTTATGAACCAATTGAAGCAACAACTAAAAAAATAACAATTAGTAGACAAGCAGGTGATTGGTATCTGAGCTGTAGCTATGAATGGAATGGCACAACTACACCGAAAAAAACGGATGTTATCGGTGTAGATTTAGGAGTAAAAACCTTAGTGATATTAAGTGATGGGAAAGTATTTGAAAGTGTCAGATCGTACCAGAAATTTGAAGCCAAGTTGTCAACAGAGCAATACCTAAATCGTCATAAAGAGGTAGGCTCTGCTAACGGTCGGGCGGCAAAACTAAAGATAGCCAGATTGCATAGAAAAGTAGCAAACATCCGTAAAGATGCACTTCATAAACTGACAACATACGCAAGCCTTGAACCACAACCCACCCCCATCCCCTCCTGGGAGGGGAGCAAGAGGGGTGGGTGAAGATTTGAATGTGAGTGGAATGTTACGCAATCATAAGCTAGCCAAATCAGATAGCAGATAGTGATTTTATGAATTTCACCAGACAGCTGAAATATAAATGCCAATGGTACGGTTGTGATTTAGTAGTAGTAGATAGATTCTTTCCATCATCAAAGACTTGCTCAAACTGCGGTCATGTTCAAGATATGCCCTTAAATGTAAGGACTTATGATTGCCCAGATTGTGGGTTGTCAATAGATAGAGATTTAAACGCCAGTATTAATTTGAGAGATGCAGTCGGCTCGACTGTGAATGCCTGTGGATGAGAAACCGCCGACGGCCTCACAAGAAGCAGGAAGTAAACAGCCTCCTACGGAGGAGCTACGCTATCAAGTTGTTACGTTATGTGACGCTTTGTATCAGTTTTATGGAGCAGTAACTTATGAGATCGACCAAATCTTTACCTTTGAGTTGGGAAGAACTACAACAACTCGCCACATTTGAGCGAGATACCATTAACGGACCAACCAATTCCCAAGCGAGACTGCGCCTGTTTGGACAAGCCGAATCAGATGTGCGAGTTACTCTTTATCGCGATCATCATGCTTGGTGTCCTTATTGCCAAAAAGTGTGGCTGTGGTTAGAGGAAAAGCAGATTCCGTACCGTATCGAGAAGATCACTATGTTCTGTTATGGAACGAAAGAAAAGTGGTATAAGCAAAAGGTGCGATCAGGAATGCTTCCTGCACTAGAACTTGACGGTCAGTTAATTACAGAAAGTGATGATATCTTATTAGCATTAGAAAACGCATTTGGCCCATTAAATCAGGTAGGAATGGGCGATCGCCGAGCGCTGCCTCTGCGCCAGCTAGAACGTCTACTTTTTCGTGGCTGGTGTAGTTGGTTGTGCTACCCCACGCGGTCGCAAAGGGACGAACAACGCAGTCGAGATCAATTTACCACCATCGTGGCTCAAGTTGAAGCTGCTCTAGCCAGTACTCCAGGACCTTATTTTCTGGAAGAATTTGGTATAGTTGATTTGGTTTTTACTCCTTATGTGGAGCGGATGAATGCTAGTCTCTACTACTACAAAGGCTATTCATTGCGGGAAGAAAATCCCAAGTTTTCTGATTGGTTTGATGCTATGGAAACCAGAACCACCTATCGAGGGACACAAAGTGATTTTCATACTCATGCTCACGATTTACCACCGCAAATGGGCGGATGCTATCCTAACCAAGAATCTCAAACTGAGATTAATCAAAAACGAGTCGATTGCGGTCCTTGGTTTGGATTACCAGATGTGATGTACCCAGAACCCGAAACGTCTCGAACAGAAGCTCTGCACCGGGTGGTAAAGCATCGTCATAATATCATTCGCGTTAATCCAGCCGACGATCGCCTTTTTGATGAAGCTTTGCGTTGCGCTCTGACTTACATGATGACAGGAGAACTGTGTCCGCCACCATCTGGTTCCGATCCAGCCCTGCGCTACCTGCGCGATCGTATTAGTGTACCGAGAGATATGTCCATCTATGCCGCCAAACGACTGAGAGAAGCATTAGAAACCACGGCAGCTCTATCTGGCGATCGTCAAGGAATACCTATTCCGGTGCGCGATCGGCGCGATCAAAATCCAGCTAATTTCACCCAAATTTAACAATGGAGTGAGAACTCCCCTCTTCAAATCTTTGATTGCAGAGGGGCTATTCAGTTATCAGTTATCAGTTATCAGTTATCAGTTATTGGCGAACCCAGAAACCCTGTTTCTCGTAGATGTTTATTGTCAAAAACAATGATTTACTGTAGAAACCGGGTTTCTTTGCGTAAGTGCTATTAAACTTTGGTGTTGAAGGCAAGAAAAAACCGAATTTAATTTCAATCTGCTTCCCTTTTGCTTGATAATAAAAAACTTATCGTTCCGAAAATTTTATCTAAATCGGTAATAGTAATTCTCAACTTGCTTTTTGTGAATTCATCGGATACTAATTTTCCAAATTGCCATAATTCTCCATCTGTTACTATCCCATACACAGGAAGTTGCTCGGCTTTATTTAATTTTTGCACGGCAATCAACTCAGCTAGACATTGCCCCCATCCCTCACTAAAATCATTCTTTTTTGCTTCAACAACAACGACAATTGGAAAACCCAAAACGGTTTTACCTAATTCGGATTTTGTTGAGAACAAGTAATCAGGGGTTCCATTTAGTTTAGTATTGTATGTTATGAACTTGTGGCTCCAAAGAGTATATTTATCAGTAAAATCTTTATAAACTTCTCTTAAAATTGGATAAATAATACTTTCGCATCTTGATGATTCAGATGTGTATATATCCATATTCTGTTCGCTGAATTTCAATTCCTTAACAAACAGATCGGAAGGTTTTAAATCGGTAATTTCAATAAAGTCTGCTTCCAAATACTTAATATTATACTCTTGTTGAACTTGAGCAATAGTTTTATAATCACTAAAAGCCATGAATAACTCCTATTTTATCAGGACTTAGGCAGAACCACCATATTTGGTAGGGGCAAATGGCATTTGCCCTCTACAGATAGCGTATTATTTCATAATTTGCATAATATCATGTCCGCTTAATTAGGGATAAAAAAATTTTTCCTTGTAATACCCTATTTTTATTCCTCTTCTCCGCTCTAACTCCTATACGGGCGTTTTGCTGCGCAACATATAAAGCGCAGCTTTGCGTTAGCAAATGCCATTTGCTTCGCATAACTATCGTTAACGCCCCTACGACTCCCTAATGGCTTTGTTGCATGACAGTAGCATAGAACATCCATTCCGCAGTTATATCGCTCTGTTGAGATTGATGTTCTATTGGACAATAGTTATTGCTTTGGTAATTGGCGATCGCTCTGTTGAGATTGATGATCTATTGGACAATAGTTATTGCTTTGGTAATTGGCGATCGCTCTGTTGAGATTGATGTTCTATTGGACAATAGTTATTGCTGTGCTAATTCGCGATCGCTCTGTTGAGATTGATGTTCTATTGGACAATAGTTATTGCTTTGGTAATTGGCGATCGCTCTGTTGAGATTGATGTTCTATTGGACAATAGTTATTGCTTTGGTAATTGGCGATCGCTCTGTGGAGATTGATGTTCTATTGGACAATAGTTATTGCTCTGGTAATTCACGATCGCTCTGTGGAGATTGATGAACTATTGGACAATAGTTATTGCTCTGGTAATTCACGATCGCTCTGTGGAGATTGATGAACTATTGGACAATAGTTATTGCTCTGGTAATTCACGATCGCTCTGTGGAGATTGATGTTCTATTGGACAATAGTTATTGCTCTGGTAATTCACGATCGCTCTGTGGAGATTGATGTTCTATTGGACAATAGTTATTGCTTTGGTAATTGGCGATCGCTCTGTTGAGATTGATGTTCTATTGGACAATAGTTATTGCTGTGCTAATTGGCGATCACTCTGTTGAGATTGATGTTCTATTGGACAATAGTTATTGCTTTGGTAATTGGCGATCGCTCTGTTGAGATTGATGTTCTATTGATCTATTGGACAATAGTTATATCAAATCCGTTGGCTTCGGAGTAATATAATTCTGTCGTCGTCGTACAATGCTTAAGGGCGTTAGCGGAGCTTTGCGCTAGCAAATGCCATTCGCCCCTACAATATAGACTCTTACCTTTGAATACTGAAACGCTGTAGTGTCATCACACTACCTTCACCCCCCAATAGATTTATGCTGATCAGCAGTGCTACCTTTTTTCACCTCCTTCATCCTCCAACTCTAAAACAACATCTTCATAAATAGCATTTAGCGATAACGTGATTCCCAAACTCATCAACTCAATCGTATCACCTTCACTGTAAGGAATGAATCGCCACTCTCCAACAGCATCCCGCCGAAAAATCTCAACCGTTTTGGTTTCAGAACTCACTAAAACATATTCTTGTAGCGTTGAGAGACGACGGTACAGGGCGAACTTACCACCCCGGTCGTAAGCCTCCGTACTCGGAGAAAGCACCTCAATAATGACACAGGGATAGCGGATGAATTGTCGGGCGGTACGATCGCGCTCGTCGCAGCTAATACTAAGGTCTGGATAGGTAAACGGTCCCTCGTCAGTAATGCCCACCTTGGCATCAGAGTTACGCACCTTGCAGCGCCCCCGTAACGGTTCTCGTAACAGGGTTGCCAAATTTAGGGCAATGTCTGCATGGGGCAACGTTCCCCCTGCCATCGCAAACACTTCCCCATTAAAATATTCGTAGCGTAGTGGTTGCTGGACTTCCCATTCCAAATATTCCTGTGGTGTTAAGCGGGGGAGAACTCTGGTAGTAGCTTGTGTCATGGTATATTATCCAAAAAATATGTTTATATTTTAGGCGATAGATTTTCATCAAAAAGTAATTTCATGGGGATAACGATCGCCAAGCTGTTCGGTTCAGCACAGGGCGGTTGGTTCGGCAAAAGGCTTTGGTGCGTTACGCAGGAGCAGAGATTATCTATATATTGATAGGTTGCTCCTCTACTAAAGCACCCTACTGGCGTGACACTGAACCCTGAAGACCCTTAATAATTTCCTACACCAGCCAATAACTGCACAAAGTTCCCTGCATTGTCAATTGGGGCAAAACCATTAACACGGTTGTTTGGATCAATATACCTAACATACAAGCCGTTATGATCTCCATTGTTGAAAGGAAGATTCCATAAGTCGACATTTCTTAGCAAAAACTGATAATAGTTAATATAGATCCTAATCAATAGGTGTTCAACATTAATGCCACCAGCCAATCCATCATCACCTACTTGAGAATAATGACCATTTATTGTTATCCTGATGGTAAATACAAAATTATTTTCTAGCGATTGATCCGTGACACCTACATGATTTAATGCCTGAACCCTACCATTAAACCTATTTTGAACGTGTCTACTCTTACCCACATAAACTGGGCGTGGATGATTGGCACTCCATATAACGTATAACCGACCATGATTGTTTAAAGTAGGCTGCAAATTTATCATACCATCCTGGTTACCCGCAAAGATACTGGACTGGTCTATAGTAAATAAAATCTGTGGCATATTTAAGATCCTCATCTTTTGGAAATGTCAAATACCTGCTCTGTGCATCCGCTGAAAGAGGGTGCTACTTAGCCAGTCTCTCAACTTGCTACTGGGAATCGAACGTTTAGGGTTNAATATTAAATTCATCAGTACTTTTAGATTCAATCAGCAAGTCCTATTTAATCAAACTAGATTTAACTCCATACTAAATCAGATTTAGATAGGTTACTTGTTGAGCTAGCAAATATTTTTCCAATATAGTATAACTCAAACAAATAAATTCTTTAAACTGCTTACCGAATTATTAATTATTAATTATTAATTATTAAATAATTCGCGCCTTGAAGCCGACTCTTTTAAGGGGAAAAAAAGCGGTCGCTCTTCGGAGCTTCCCGTAGGGTGGGATGGCTCCGAAACCTGCGCCATATCCAATCGACCAAGAAAAGAAATAATATCTCCTGATATTCAATACTGTCTTCCCCTCCTGGGAGGGCCCCGCGGGTGGGTTGTCTCCAGTATAGCTGTCTCCTACCCCTACTAAAAGACTAGTGAAGTGCAAACCCTAATTAGATAAATAAACTCATCTATTGAGGTAGGAATACTTCGATCTTTAATGGGAAATCTTATACTTTTTATTCCTTGTGCTACAGAAGTATTTTTATCAGCTTCTTTTCTCTCTTTTTTCTGGGGGTAATTGTTTGTGATTCATAATAATTTAAGGGAACAAGGAATAGGGAATAGGGTAGTGGGAAGGAGACACAACTATGCTTTCTATTTTTCAACATAACTTTAGAAGTCTGAATAGACATCTCCAAAAATAAAATTCCCTTCTGCCTTTTGCCTTCCCTCTACCTATTGATAGCTAGCTTTAGCTAAACAGAAAAACTCTTAATTTCTATCCATTCTCTCTCAGACAAAGGCTCTGTAATTAACTGAATTTTAAAACATTCCATAGCTGCTCTAAGTAATGCTTCAATAACCTGATTAATCATAACTTCTCTCCTATCCGTAGGAGATAAAACAGATGTAGAAATATCAGAAACTCCGGGAGAAGGTTGAGAGTTAAAAACATAACTAAAAAATTCAACATCAGGTGTTAAAATCATAGAACCATGTTGTAATATTCCCTTACCTTTTCTCAACTGGGCACTACCAATTAATTTTCCACCATTAGGTAATATTAAATCTGCACCAGTAGAAGTGCCAAAACAGTTAGGGTTGTGGATATAACCTCTTCCCGCACTGCCATAAACTAAGTCAACACCGAGCGATCGCCACCCCAGTATTAAAAATTCACAAATAGCTTGATAAGACTGAATGCGACTACCAGGAAAACCAGAAGTTATCACACTATAAGTTAAATCTCCCTGATGCAAAACCGCCCTCCCACCAGTAGGACGACGGACAATATCTATCGGTTGGCCTTGCCAAGTCAGGTTTTGCCAATATTCAGGATAACGTCGTTGATGATAACCCAGAGAAATGGCCACAGGTTGCCAGGTGTAAAAGCGGAGAGTTGGTGGAATATTTCCTTGCAGATGTTGGTGTAGCAACCATTCATCTATTGCCATTTGTAACTTTCCGGTTGTTGTTAGTAAAGGAATAAGTCGCCAAAACATCATGTAAGAAGGAAGAAGGAAGATGGAAGATGGAAGAAAGAAGAAGGAAAAATTTAGCGTTGTCTGAGTTTTAAGCTTTTGATATGTCAAATACAGTAATGGCGACTGCTATATTTCAGCAGACCACTATAGCTGACCTATTTTATTTCCATTTCCTACTTTTAGAGCTTTAACTTTAGGTATTACAAGGCAGCTATTACTAATAGGACTTACGCAATACAACCTATTTTCCTCCGAAGCGACCCACAGGGTTTGCGGAGCAGTCCGGAACGGAAAGCAATCTCAAATCCTAGTTTTTCGTACCTCATGCGTAAGTCCTGACTAATTCTCTGAAGTTATTTTTATTGCCTCATTTCTTTGAGTAGATATAATACTATATCTGTTTAATAGGGTGATAAAAAACTTTCTTTTCCTCTTCTTTCTTTTTTCCTCCTGACTCCTGACTCCTGACTCCTGACTTCTATTTTATTTCCATACATAATACATAATATAAGTACATTTTTTCTACTATACTTATCATATTAAAATATTTTTTTTTGCAACCCATAAAAATCCTTTAGAAACCTTCCATATTTCCAGTAAAATATCCGATAAATCTGTAATCAATGTTTTTTTCACCTCTACCTCTAGGTCAAAAATTAGAATTATCACCAAATTATGTTCATATTTGGAGTACAAATCTAAAATTACCTCCATCTGCCATTAATAAATTATCAAAAATCTTATCCTCAGACGAAATAGATAGAGCCAACAAATTTCATTTTGAACGAGATAAAAATCGTTTTATTATTGCCAGAGGAACACTCAGAAAAATCCTTAGCCATTACTTAAATATTGAACCTAAAAAATTACAATTCACTTATAGTGAACGAGGCAAACCCTATTTACCAGATACCTCTATATTATTTAATTTATCTCACTCTCAAGATTTAGCTTTATATGCTATTACCACAGTTAATTCAATTGGTATTGACTTAGAATATATTCGCCCAATGAATGATGCTGAAGGTTTGGCAAAACGTTTCTTTACTGCTCAAGAATATAACCTTATTAGTCAGCTTCCTCCTCAACAACAGCAAGAAATTTTCTTCAAAATATGGACTTGTAAAGAAGCCTATTTAAAAGCTACTGGAGATGGGTTAGCAGGAGGATTGGAAAAAGTAGAAATTTGTTTAAAACCCGAACAACCAATACAATTTATTAATATTAATGGAGATTTTCAAGAAGCTTCCCGTTGGTATTTATATCAGTTTATTCCTGAATATAATTATATTGCTGCTGTAGTAATAGCAGGGAAAAATCAAAACTTGAGTTTTTGGCAGACAACAGAACTTTAGCATTTTCAGCAAAAAAATCAATGCCTCCTTGTGATTAGTTAACTTTTCAGTTAAAATCATTTTATTGACTAATCCTTGTTTGGTTTTTTTCCTGTGAAAGAAAATGTTCCCCAAGATAACATTCCCATCTTTTCCTTTGTAATGGGAACTGCATTTATAGCCTTCTTATGTGGCGTTATTATAGTTGAATATAAAATTTTCCCTTATTCCTTTTTTAAGAAGGCAAGACAAGGAGTAGAGGCATTAGTTAACCAACAATCATCTACCCCCGATCCAAAAAGTTTACATACATTTCCTTTAAGAAGTAATTTAAAAGATAAAAATGGTGGAGTAACAGTTTTTGATAGAAAGAAATCCTATCAGGGTTATACGCTTTTTACAGCTTATGATGGTCAAAAATGTACAAACCTCCTTATTGATATGGAGGGTAATCTTATCCAAGAGTGGTACATTAAGTACAGCGATGTATGGGGAAAGAAAGCGCCTTTCTTAGACAAGCAACTTGGTGATGAATGGACTTGTTGGCAAGGAACTCAATTACTGCCGAATGGAGAGCTTGTAGCTACATTTATAGATAATGGTAGACCATATTGTGGTGGACTTGTGAAGTTGGATCTAAACTCCAATGTTGTCTGGTCATTGCCAAAGTGTACACATCACGATGTACATCTTGGCAATGATGGTCTTTTCTATGTTCCGGGTATGTACTTATTGCAAGAAAAAGGTAAAGATAATGGTATACAACGATATCTAACACCTGTCACTTTTCCTGACTTACCAGCATCAGTTACATTTTGGAAGAAACCAATCCTCAAGGATGTGGTGATCGTTACATCTCCAGATGGAGAGTTTTTAGAGGAAATTCCACTTTTGGATGCATTTGCTAAATCGGACTATAGTTGGAGCTTTAATAAAAGTTTCAGAAGTCCAAAACACGCATCTGGCGATTTTGATCCGACTCATTTGAATGATGTTGAACTAATTACAGAACAATGGGCGAAATATCATCCCAAAGTTGAGTCTGGAGACTTGATGGTTTCAGTACGCAACATTAACGCGATAGCAATTATAGACCGGCAAACAAAGCTTGTTAAGTGGTTGACTAGAGACTTGTTTTCGCAACAACACGATCCTGACCTACTTTCTAATGGTAATATCCTCATTTTCGATAATTGGGGAAAAGTGAACTCTGAAGTAGGAGCTACAAGAATTATAGAACTCGATCCAAAAACGCAAGAGATTGTTTGGGAGTATGCTGGCACAAAAGAGCGTCCCTTGCATGCTATATTTCGCGGCAGTCAACAACCTTTACCCAATGGCAATATTCTGATTACTGAGTCAACAGGTGGACGGATATTAGAAGTCAATCGTGACAAAGAGATTGTTTGGGAATATGTGAATAAATTGAACGATGATAGGGTTGGTGTTGTGATCAGAGCACAGAGGTTTGCACCTAAGAGTTTATCTTTTGTTGGCGTTGCTGAATAGATTGAGGACTTGGATGAAGTTAACGTTTCATCTCCTATTTTATCGTTTTTTCACAGATATAAATAATTTTGGACTTTGAAACTTATGTTAAGCTAATACTGAAAAAAATGTAAATCTCATTAAGTAATAATTTCAAAAAAATGAAACAGTTATTAACCTTTGTACAATTATTTCTGGCCTCCCTATTCATAGTCCTTATTATTTCTCAACCTGCTATGGCCTATGTGGGACCGGGTGCTGGTCTAGCTGCCATTGGTGCTTTTTTTGCCCTTCTTGCAGGCATTCTCGCAGCCTTATTTGGCTTTTTGTGGTATCCCATTAAGCGACTTCTGCGGAAACGTAAGCAATCTAAAGAAGAAAATGATGGTCAAAATGATGGTCAAAAGGAGGCACAATGAGCCACTGGATAGGTGCTACTTTATTTGTTGTCGGTTTCCTCATATTAGTGCAGCGTTTACAGCTAGTCGAAAAGAGCAAAGAGACTACTGCCATAGGTAGTAGTTGTTTAGACGTAATTCGTTCTTCTCAGCTTAGTGAAGAGGAAAAAGAATCCTTACTGCAAAAAAACGCTAAAGATCTGTTTGGATTATTTTTTATTCTTGCTTTTGGTGGAATTGCATCTGTTGTGCTACCTCTAGGGCTACTATGGCTAGGTGAAAAGTTGGGTTGGCTCTCTCTAGATGCTGTCTTTAAAACCCTTCTTTCTCCGGTATTTCTAATTATCAGCACTGTCCTTGCTGTGATTGTGTTGTTTCTTAAACCTCGCCAAGCCCAAACGACTCAGCAACAGTCTGGTGGGGAAGCATCAGGTCGGGTTCAAGCCAGTAATTTTTCTGGGCTTGATCGAACACTATACTATCTGGCCTTTAATACTTCTACTGCCCAGATAGCATTGGCAGATATGGAAGATTCAATGTTTTCTGAGGAATTGTCCTCCTGTAGCACTGAGAGGTCAATTTTTATAACTGCACTGCCGCGAGCAGGAACAACATTATTACTTGAATGTTTCGCCAGTACGCCAGAATTTGCAACTCATTGTTATCGTGATATGCCATTTGTTTTAATTCCTTGTCTATGGGATCGTTTCTCAAAATCTTTTCAGAAGACAGTTGAATCTCAAGAAAGGGCACATGGTGATGGGATGCAAGTTACGCCAGATAGTCCAGAAGCATTAGAAGAAGTGGTATGGAAAACATTTTGGAAACGACATTATCACAAAGATCGTATTATTCCTTGGGATAATGAAAGAGACCAAGAATTTGAGGAATTTTTCTCCAGTCATATGCGTAAGATTATTCTGCTACGCAAACAGCAAGGTGCAGAAGATGTGCGCTATGTATCGAAAAATAACCTCAATATTGCGCGAACAATGATGCTGAATCAACTATTTCCTGATTCAATTACGATCATTCCTTTCCGAGATCCATTAAATCATACCGCCTCCCTACTGAAGCAACATTGTAACTTTCTTCGTATTCATCAAGAAGATAGCTTTGCGTCAGACTATATGCGAGCAATTGGTCACTATGATTTCGGACAAAATCTTCGTCCTGTTGATTTTGATGCTTGGTTTGACCAACGGCAGTCAAAAGATGCTGATTCTCTAGCTTTCTGGTTAGAATACTGGGTTGCCAGTTATAAACACCTTTTAGCAAAGGAGAGTAATTTTCTGAACTTTCTGAACTACGATGCTTTCTGTGAAAATCCTGAAAATGGCCTGAGAATATTAGCAGATATTGTGGATAGCTCTAATCCAGAGGCATTGATGGAATCAGCAACTCGCATACATCATCCAAGACCCAAAGAAATTGACACCAGTGCAGTATCTAGCTCGTTATTGGAAGAAGTAAACTTTGTTTATGCTCAGTTGAAAGAGAAATCACTGAACTAGAGGGTGTTGCTGAATCAAGGTATGAAAATAAAAACTGAATAATTTCAAATATTTGTTATTCAATAGTTTAGCAATTGCTAACAAATACAAATCATACCCAAAATCAGCAACGCCCTAGAGATTTATACAAAGAATTATCGCAAAGAAAGATGGTTAAAATTAATTCAGATAAACTTAGTTTAGCAGGTTTTCTTACTGCCTGTACAATTATTGTCTTTTTTGGCGGTTTTTTGGTCAGAGACTTTAAGCTTTTTCCCTATAATTATTATGCAAAAGCAATGCAGGGTTACAAAAAACTGCGTAACCAAGTTTCTGGAAAACTACCCAAACAACTTACACGCTTAGACAAGCCATTCCCTGAGATTAGTAATGATAACTTCCAGCCCTATGAAGGCTTAAATTTAGTTACTAAGCTAGGATATAAGAATAATACACGTTATGCAGCTGCAGAAATTGTTGACTCTCAAAGCAATATAATTCATGAGTGGGACATAAACTGGTTTAAAATGTGGCCTAACCCCGATCATGTGGCCAAGGAACTTCTGCCTAAAGAAGAACCTGGTGCCCAGATTCATGGGGCTGTTGTGATGGAAAATGGAGACTTAGTTTTTAACTTTGAATATTTCGGGTTAATTCGTATCAATCTGGAAGGCCAAGTTGTTTGGCGTTTACCTTATCTGACACATCACTCACTCCATCTGCATGATGATGGAAACTTATGGGTATCCGGGCGGATATATCATACAGAAAACACACCAGAATTGCCACATCTGACTCCTCCATTTTATGAAGATACAATTTTAGAGGTATCACCAGAGGGTAAAATTTTAAGAGAGTGGTCTGTTCCCAAGATTTTACGAAAGAACGGTTATACTGGACTTTTACACCCAAAGGCTATTGGTAATTTTCAATTGAAACTCAACAGAGATCGTAGTAAAGATATCTTGCATCTCAATGATGTCGAACCGTTTTCCTTAAAAATGCAGGAAGGTATATTTGAGAGAGGTGATGTCGTGGTCTCTGTGCGTAATATTAACACCGTTTTTGTCTTCAATACAGATACTGAGAAGATTAAGACTCTCATCACAGGTAAGTTTATAAATCAACACGATCCAGATTTTGTAGATGGTAATACTATCTCTGTATTTGATAACAACCAAGGTAATGATCTAGATCCAGATAATTTTAAAAGTCGTATTTGGCTTATTTCCCTAAAAGACAACACAAGTAAAATTTTCTTTGAAGGCAGTTTAGACAAGCCTTTCTACACTAACATCATGGGTAAGAATCAATGGTTACCTAACGGGAATTTACTAATTACGGAATCTCGTTCTGGAAGAGGCTTTGAGATTAATCAGCAAGGGGATATAGTTTGGCAATATATTAACTATGTTGACCAAGAAAAAGGAATTGTTGCAAATATCTCAGAAGTAACACGTCTTCCTATTGAATATACAAAACTATTTGGCAGTGAAAAGGAAAGCAAAAAAAACTAACGGATGTAGGCAGTAGAGTTGTCGCTAAATAAAGGGAAAAAATCACTCTAACCTAGACAGAGCAATAATTCCAAGTTTTTTTACTCTCCAATGGCTACAATCCTTACATAACAAGGTTTTTGGGATTTTTTTAAGTTATAAAGCGACAAGTCTAGTATTTAGTATTAGCAATTCAAATTCAGTCTAGTAGAAAAGAGCAAAGAGACTACTGTTATCGGGGGTAGGAAAACATTATCCAAGACCCAAAGAAATTGATACCAGTACGATATCTAGCTCGCTATTGGAAGAAGTAAACTTTGTTTACGCTCAGTTGAAAGATAAATCAGTTAACTAGAGATTTATACAAAGAATTATCGCAAAGTAAAGATGGTTAAAATTAATTCAGATAAACTTAGTTTCGCAGGTTTTATGACTGCCTGTACAATTTTTGTCTTTTTTGGCGGTTTTTTGGTCAGAGACTTTAAGCTTTTTCCCTATAATTATTATGCAAAAGCAATGCAGGGTTACAAAAAACTGCGTAACCAAATTTCTGGAAAACCACCCGAACAATTTAACCGCTTAGACAAGCCATTCCCTGAGATTAGTAACGATAACTTCCAGCCCTATGAAGGCTTAAATTTAGTTACTAAGCTAGGATATAAGAATAATACACGTTATATAGCTGCAGAAATTGTTGACTCTCAAAGCAATATAATTCATGAGTGGGACATAAACTGGTTTGAAATGTGGCCTAAACCCGATCATGTGCCCAAGGAAATTCTGCCTAAAGAAGAGCCTGGTACTCAGATTCATGGGGCTGTTGTGATGGAAAATGGAGACTTAGTTTTTAACTTTGAATATTTCGGGTTAATTCGTATCAATCTGGAAGGCCAAGTTGTTTGGCGTTTACCTTATCTGACACATCACTCACTCCATCTGCATGATGATGGAAACTTATGGGTATCCGGGCGGATATATCATACAGAAAATACACCAGAATTACCACATCTGACTCCTCCATTTTATGAAGATACAGTTTTAGAGGTATCACCAGAGGGTAAAATTTTAAGAGAGTGGTCTGTTCCCAAGATTTTACGAAAGAACGGTTATACTGGACTCTTGTATTCAACTTATGTTAGATTTTTGTCTTTGAAAGTCCCGCAAAGAAATAGTAGAGATATTTTGCATCTAAATGATGTGGAACCGTTCCCATTAAAAATGCAGGAAGGTATATTTGAGAAAGGCGATGTTATGCTCTCTGTGCGTCATATTAACACCGTTTTTGTTTTCAACACAGATACTGAGAAGATTAAGACTCTCATCACAGGTAAATTTATACACCAACACGATCCAGATTTTGTAGATGGTAATACTATCTCTGTCTTTGATAATAATGTAGTTAACGATCTAAATCAAGATAATTTTGCAAGTCGTATTTGGCTTATTTCCTTAAAAGACAACACAAGTAAAATTTTCTTTGAAGGCAGTTTAGACAAGCCTTTCTACACTCAAATCATGGGTAAGAGTCAATGGTTACCTAACGGGAATTTACTAATTACGGAATCTCGTTCTGGAAGAGGCTTTGAGATTAATCAGCAAGGGGATATAGTTTGGCAATATATTAACTATGTTGACCAAGAAAAAGGAATTGTTGCAAATATCTCAGAAGTAACACGTCTTCCTATTGAATATACAAAACTATTTGGCCGTGAAAAGGAAAGCAAAAAAAACTAAGGGATGTAGGCAGTATTTAGTATTAGCAATTCAAATTCCGTCAAGGTCACGTTAATAAAATCAAAAAACGGCAGAAAGTTTAAACTTCCTGCCGCTTTACAATTAAATATTCACTTCCGTTCCCTAAAGAAACTAAATCCTACTCAGCTCCTTGAGGCAACAACTCTCGTTTTTCACCTTGACTAACCTTAACCTGACCATCTTCCCCAACATCAACCACAGCAGTATCGCCCTCGCGAACCGCGCCAGAAAGAATTTCCTCAGCTAAAACATCCTCAAGTAAACGCATAATTGCTCGACGCAAAGGACGCGCTCCATAACTGGGATTATAACCTTCCTCAACCAACCGCTCTTGGAAGCGATCGGTAATTTCTAACTTGATGCCTTTTTCTGTCAAACGACTAAAGACTTCTTTCAACATAATCACAGCAATTTCCTTCACCTCTTCCTTATTCAACTGACGGAAGACGATAATCTCATCTAGACGGTTGAGGAATTCTGGGCGGAAATATTGTTTCAGTTCTTCATTCACCAAGTTGCGAATTCGGTTGTATTGAGCATCAGCTTCATTATCGGAGAACTCAAAACCAAGACCACCGCCTCCTTTTTCGATTACCTTAGAACCGATATTGGAGGTCATAATAATCAAGGTATTCTTGAAATCTACTGTGCGACCCTTAGCATCAGTCAAGCGTCCGTCTTCCAAAATTTGCAACAACATATTGAAGACATCAGGGTGAGCTTTTTCAATTTCATCAAATAGCACCACAGTGTAAGGGCGACGACGAACTGCCTCAGTTAACTGACCACCTTCGTTATAACCTACATAACCAGGAGGAGAACCAATCAACTTAGAAACAGTGTGACGTTCCATATATTCGGACATATCCAACCGAATCATTGCCTCTTCAGACCCGAAGAAATATGTAGCCAAAGCCTTAGTTAATTCTGTCTTACCAACCCCAGTAGGTCCAGAGAAAATAAAGCTAGCAATTGGTCGGTTGGGGTTTTTCAATCCTACCCTTGCCCGACGAATAGCACGAGATACTGCTCTGACAGCTTCTTCCTGACCAATCAAACGTTGGTGCAGAGTATCTTCCATGTGTAGCAATTTCTCAGATTCAGATTCTGTGAGTTTACTAACTGGAACACCTGTCCAACTTGCAACAATATGAGCAATATCTTCTTCGTTAACTACCGGAGAATCATTTTCAGAAGTAGAATCTGTCTTTTTATTCTGAGCGAGGGAGCGAATTTCAGATTTAATTTCCATTTCCCGGTCGCGCAACTCTCCTGCCTTGTCAAAATCTTGGGAGCGTACTGCCTCATCCTTTTCTTTGAGAATTTGACGCAACTCTTTATCTAACTCTTTAGCTGCGGGAGGAAGTTGAGAATTAATCAAACGAACCCGGGAACCTGCCTCATCAATCAAGTCAATAGCTTTATCCGGTAAATAGCGATCACTAATATAGCGGTCTGACAATTTAGCAGCAGCTTCTAGAGCTGTATCCAAAATTTTTAACTTATGATGTTGTTCGTAACGTTCCCTTAAACCGTATAAGATTTCAATTGTTTCATCAACGGAAGGTTCGCCCACCATTACTGGTTGGAAACGACGTTCGAGTGCTGCATCTCGTTCAATGTGTTTGCGATACTCATCCAGAGTAGTTGCCCCTATGCACTGTAGCTCCCCACGAGCCAAAGCAGGCTTCAAAATATTAGCTGCATCAATTGCCCCTTCTGCTGCACCAGCTCCAATTAGAGTATGAACCTCATCTATAACTAGGATGACATTACCCGCAGAGCGAATTTCATCCATAATTTTCTTGAGACGTTCCTCAAACTCACCTCGGTATTTTGTGCCAGCCACCAATAGACCAATGTCCAGAGTAACTACCCGCTTTTCTTCCAGAATATCTGGTATATCATTATTAGCAATACGTTGTGCCAGACCTTCAGCGATCGCTGTTTTTCCAACCCCTGGTTCTCCAATAAGTACAGGATTATTTTTCGTTCTACGGCCTAGAATTTGAATAACCCGTTCAATTTCCTTTTGCCTTCCCACTACTGGGTCCAACTTACCTTCAGATGCCATTTGAGTCAGATTAGAACCAAACTCATCCAGAGTAGGAGTTTTAGTCCGTCCACCGCCTCCACCAGCAGTGACTTCTGCGGTTTCACCCAACATCCGAATTACCTGAGTCCGTACCTTCGAGAGGTCTACCCCCAAGTTTTCTAGAACTCTTGCTGCAACTCCTTCCCCTTCTCGAATTAAACCCAGAAGTAGATGCTCAGTACCAATGTAGTTATGTCCTAATTGCCGTGCTTCCTCCAAGGATAATTCTAAAACCCTTTTAGCTCTAGGAGTAAATGGAATTTCTACAGCCACAAATCCAGATCCACGGCCAATTATTTTTTCTACTTCAATCCTAGCGTCCTTGAGATTAACACCCATAGATTTGAGAACTTTGGCCGCAACACCTGTGCCTTCTCCAATTAGACCCAGGAGAATTTGTTCCGTCCCCACAAAGTTATGTCCCAAGCGCCGAGCCTCTTCTTGGGCCAACATTATCACTTTGATTGCTTTTTCGGTGAAGCGTTCAAACATAATTAATTAATTCCTATTATTTATAAAGTTGCCCTTACGCTTATTCTAGCGTGACATTTATAGTGACATAGTTCATAAAAATATAGTCATATTAAGACATATCCTTATTTTGCAGGTGTTACCCTAACTGGGTGAACTACAACACCCTCTATCCCATAGTTAAAGACATTTGGGACTGCTTTTCTCATTATATTCAGAGAACCGTTCACATCAGCATTGATTAATTCTTTGGTGGCGGTGCAATACAAACCTCTTTGTCTTGATGCAGTCGCTCATGGGGGAAACCCCCAAGACCGCGCTGCATCGCTTTATTCTTTTTCCTGAAAAAGTGACTTGATTTTTCTGACCTTTCTTGTACAAAGGAAGAAAATCATTATCTATAAAACTTGCTTTTGAGGTATAAGATTCTTCTGTAATTATTACATCTATCCCTACCATCTTGGCTTTATAAGATAACATTTCTATTAACTTGTTATAGGGGACAGATACAAAATTTTGATTATTTCTCTTCCCTAGATTTATCTTCTGCTTCCAGTCTTCATTGTGCCCTATTATCAATGTTCCTATTTTCTGATTAGTTAGAGTATCAATAATCAAACGAGATGATTTATGAAGATAATCATTGATCTTAAATTCTCTTTTATTAGAAAGTTTTCTCAGTCTCTGGCTTGATCGATTTTCCAGGAGTTGAGATGGTATTAAACGTTACATTTTTCTAGCCAACAATATAATTTGAGTTTCTAAAGTATAGCTCAGGTTTTTATACAGAGATGATTCAATCTGCTTATTTATTTTAAGAAATTATAAAGTTTTATCAGTAACAATTACTCATTTCATCTTTGGTAATAATGTAGTTTTTCTATTTGGATTGTATAAAAAAATATCTAAAAAAAATGCAATACTTGGATGAGATTTTTAGAATTTTTATGTATTTTGAAATTTGTTACAGATTATACCTATACTCCCATACAATCAATTTAAAATGCAGGCAAAAGAGTCTATTAAAAAAATTTAACTCAAAATAATAAAGCTATTTGAGTTGAGCGATCGCTAATTACCAATAACCGACTCAAACTTTTCCCATCTCACTTCATAACCATTCAAACGAGCGATCGCTTGTTTATGCCATTGTGACAAAGTCTGTTCAAATTCTGGGTCATGTAGATGACCACGCCAGAGAATAAGAGCATCCTCACCAGTTTGCTGATAATATCCTCGACGACGGCCCACATCTTGAAACCCAAACTTGTGATAAAGGGACAATGCAGATGTATTTAAAGCTGCAACTTCTAAGGTGGCTCTCTCTAACCCTCTGTCCCAAGCAGACCTCATTAAGGAATATAATAATAACTGACCTAAACCCAGACGTTGGTATTGGGGATGAATTCCGAGAATAGTAATGTGTGCTTCCTCTAAAATAGCCCATAAACAACCTATGCCAATTATGGACTGATAATTGGTAAGCTCTGATTTAGAGTTAGAAGATTTAAAAGCTACTCCCTCTTTCATATCCTCATTCTTTTGGCTAATTACTAAAATTAGCAGATCGCTGTTAGGACTTTCTAACTCTCGCTGATAACCTTGAAAATTCCAGAGTCCACCAAAGCAAAGTCGATCCAATTCAACCACACTAGAAATATGCTTTGGACTCATTGGTTGAATTGTAATAATTGCCATAATTGCAAAAGCCTAAATTCTAGATAAAAAATTAATCAAAAATTTACAAACTGACATAACTTCCATTTATTAGATTAGACTACTAGAGTATGATTCTGTACAACACTCATGGTATCAACTCAATCTGTAATATCTGCAAATTCTGGACTTCAGTATTTGCCAAAAATGGAAAGTTCACCAAATCAGGAACTTTTACCACTAACTGCCAAAGTTAACAAACTAGACCACTTAGAAATCGGTGGTTGGGATGTCCCAGCACTGGTCGAAAAATTTGGCTCACCTCTATATATATTGGACGAATATACTCTCAGAACAGCTTGTCGTCAATATCGAGATGCACTTAAACAGTACTATCCTGGAGAATCTTTGGTTCTTTATGCTTCTAAAGCTTGGAGCTGTCTGGCAGTATGTGCTATTTGTGGCTCTGAAGGTTTAGGTATAGACGTTGTATCTGGAGGTGAATTATACACAGCTATCCAAGCAGGTATTAATCCAGAGAAAATATACTTACATGGCAATAATAAATCTCTTGCAGAATTAAGTTTAGCGGTCGAAACAGATTGTGTAATTGTTATCGATAATTGGCTGGAATTAAAAACATTAGCAGATTTAAAAAACGAACAAACAGAGGGACTAGAGAATCCCACAAAAATAATGGTGAGATTTACACCTGGTATTGAATGTCATACCCACGAATACATTCGTACAGGCCATCTAGATAGTAAGTTTGGATTCGACCCTAACCAATTAAATGATGTTTTTAGCTTCATAAGTCAACAACAAAAACTATCATTTATAGGAATTCATGCTCATATAGGTTCCCAAATTTTTGAAGTTCAGCCCCATCAAGATTTAGCAACTGTAATGGTAGATGCAATGACAACTGCCATGACACATAATCTATCAGTCAAAGAAATTAATATGGGTGGTGGTCTAGGAATTCGTTATACTGAAGCAGATGACCCTCCTAGTATTGAAACTTGGGTTCATAATATTAGTAAGGCAATGGTAGATGCTTGTCAAGCCAGACAATTACCTTTACCAAAACTATTATGTGAACCTGGACGCTCAATTATTAGTCCAGCTTGTATAACAGCTTATACAATTGGGTCTCAAAAACAAGTACCAGAAATTAGGACTTATATATCAGTAGATGGGGGAATGTCAGATAATCCTCGTCCAATCACCTATCAATCTCTTTATAGAATGGTTGTAGCTAATAAATTATCTGAACCTCTCACAGAAACAGTTACCGTTGCTGGTAAACATTGTGAGTCTGGTGACATTCTAGTTAAAAATGCCATGTTGCCTGTAACTCAACCAGGAGATTGCTTAGTAGTAATGGCTACTGGTGCGTACAACTATAGCATGGCTTCCAACTACAATCGTCTACCACGTCCAGCAGGAGTTTTAGTTAACAATAACGAAGTAAATGTCATATTACAAAGGGAAACTTACCAAGATTTACTCAGTCACGATGTTTTACCAGAACGAATAGCTATGGAACAACCATAGTATTTGATTCCAATGCAAAAAAGCTAATAATAGCAAGATGAAAAAAATTAAACTGTTGTATGTCTTATACTTTAGTACTACAGATATATAAATTTGATTTTTAGACTAATTTTGCAGTAAGTCCCATGTATAACTGATAGCTCAAAAACAAATTATGGTGTTGAAATAATTTGTTACTAAGCAAAAATGATACTATACAAAATAGTTAGGACTAAACAGATTTAACTATAGTTAGTGAACTAGAATTTGCATCTTGATGCTTATACTATAAATGTGGAGAAGTACAGCACATATATTATTCCATCTGATTCCGTCAACCTACTAACACCAAAAAATGTCCAATGAACAGTTTAGGATCAAACTTATTGTTCATCATCAACTTTCGGTAAGTGGGAAAACAGCCCGTTTTAAACCGCTGGATGGAAACTATGCTATTGGCTCTAACCCGTATTTACGCACATTATAATATTTTCGGTAATGGTGCTGCAAATATTGGGGTCAAAAGTAACCTGAATGGGTTTACCCCGGACAGACGCTAAGGCATCTTTGGCTATGCCATTAAGGGTGAAATTTGACATGATTTTAGTCCGGCAAATTTGTTACCCTTAAAAATCCGTACTGATTTATCCTGCGGAGTGTCAATGATATTGATAATTAATTATTTACATTATGCAAGAGAGTAAACGCTCTTTGCTGGTGATGACACCAATGTTAAATAAAAAAACACATCAAAAGTTGACGTTAAATTAATAATTAAAGTTCAATGAAATCGGGTCTTAGTAATGACCCAGGCTTGATCGGGTCCTTATTAGTACATAGTATTGATATTGGACTGGTTTTAGCCTTGATATATATGGTGCTTGTCATCATAGGGGAACGTCGCACATTATGGATGGTAAGAGGCTTTATAGTCTTAATGTTGGCTTCAGCTTTAAGTCATTGGGCTGGATTAAGACTTTTAAGTTTTGCCCTCAACAGCTTAGTGATAGGATCTGCTGTTTCAATGGCAGTAATATTACAATCAGAATTCCGTAGGTTTCTTGAGCAGTTGGGACAGGGAGAAATTCTGCAAATGTTTGGACATAATCGCAGAGCTTTACCCGAATCAGATAGCATTATTGATGAAATAGTAGAATCAATCAAACAACTGTCTCAAAATCGTATAGGCGCTTTGTTAATCATAGAAACAGATGGGCCTATAGATGAGAGGGATTTTTCTGTACCTGGGGTAAAGTTAAATGCTGAACTTTCTAGGGAACTATTACAAACCATATTTCAGCCAAAAACTTTATTACACGATGGCGCTGTCCTAATTCGAGAACATAAAATTATATCAGCTGGTGTGATTCTACCACTGTCTGAGAGAATAGCTTCCAGGCAATTAGGGACTCGTCATAGAGCGGCTATGGGAATTACAGAACAAGTAGAAAAGTGCATCTGCGTAGTGGTGTCTGAAGAAACTGGTTCTATTTCTCTGGCCGAAAAAGGAACTTTAAATCGACCCTTAACCAGTAATAAACTCAAGGAATTATTAGAGAAACGCCTATTTCTATCAGGTAGTGAAAAAAATACAAAACCATTCACCATAGTTAATCTTGGACTTCAAATAGGAACAAAAGGATCGAGATTAATGTCATCGGTGCTTCGTCAAAGTCCATCAGCTCCTCGAAAGAAAAGATGAATCAAGGAACTTGCTTACAAGATTTACCTGTTGACCTCGAACCAGAAAAGTTGCCTCGCCACGTAGCTGTAATTATGGATGGCAATGGCCGCTGGGCTAGACACCGAGGTTTACCTCGAATTATGGGTCATAGACGTGGGGTGGAAGCGCTGAAAGCTATACTACGGTGTAGTAAAGATTGGGGCATAGAAGCATTAACTGCTTACGCGTTTTCTAGTGAAAATTGGGGCAGGCCACTAGAGGAAGTTAATTTTTTGATGACTTTATTCGAAAGAATTTTGCGTCAAGAGCTACAGGAGATGGTGGCAGAAGATGTTCAAATTAGATTTGTTGGTAATCTAAGTTCTTTACCTCTATCTTTACAAGCTGAGATTAAACATTCAATGGAAATGACTCAGCAAAATCAAGGAATTAAGTTTACTGTAGCTACTAATTATGGAGGACGTCAGGAGATTGTACATGCTTGTCAAGCGATCGCTTCTCAGGTACAAAAAGGTTTACTCAAACCAGAAGAAATTAATGAAGGGTTATTTGAGCAATATCTTTATACGGCTGGAATTTCTCACCCAGATTTGTTAATTCGTACCAGTGGGGAAATGCGAATTAGTAATTTTTTATTATGGCAAATGGCTTATTCAGAAATTTATGTTACTGAAACATTTTGGCCTGACTTTAACCGTTCTGAATTTCATCGTGCCTTATTTGCTTATCAGAAACGTCAACGTAGGTTTGGAAAAATATAACATGAAGATATATTGCAATAATACAGAAAGCTAATATTTCTGATTTGTCAGTTAAGTTTTGTGGCCTTTAGTTGATTTTGCTAAGGCCCGCCAAAAATTGCTTTTTCGAGGTCTTGGCGACTCAAAGAATATTTGAAGGAGCGTTGAATATCATTGCCATTCGCGCTAGCATCTACATAGCGCACGGTAAGTTGGTCAATGTCAAGTGATAATTCTGCTTTCCAGGTAGGTTTTTCAACCCACCAACAATGTAATTTATCAGAATTTTGTTGGCAACCATTTTCTTGGAGCCATTGTTCAATTTTGGGCAGAGGGTGGTTATATAAAGGAGTATCTGGTTTGGGAGTATCCATTTTTTTTGTGCTTACAAACAAAAAATATCTAGATTTGATAATAATTTTAATAACTTACAAAGACTTCCAATAATTTAATTTCACTAACATATATTGACTTTTTCCAGTTATTATTTAAATAATATCATAGAAATTAATCAAATATTAAATATTTATTTATAACTCTGTCGGTCAAACCAATAAAGCTATAGTGAATGTTTGATTTCTATGAATTGATTTCCTGGTGGTTGAATAGGTTGGATAGTTAACTCTGGGCGTATGAGGCCAATAGTAATAGCTATCAATAAACAACAAATTAAAGTTATACCAATAATCAATAAAGCAAATAATTCACCAGCAGATAATGGTCTGTCTTGAGAGTCTAAGTAGCTAGATGAATTTCTATTATAAAAACTAACTCTTTGACTCAAATCATCTATATATAAGCGCCTAATTTTTTGGTCGTACTCTAATCTTTTTTCTGAGTTTACGAGAGTAGCATAAGCTTCATTAATTTGCTGAAATTTTGCCTTAGCGATCGCCTCAGGCAAGTCTGTAGTATCTGGATGATAGCGCTTACTTAGTTCTCGATATGCTCTTCTAATTTCCTGATTAGATGCTTGGGGATGGAGTCCAAGCAAAGAATAATAATTCACGCCAAAAGGAGTGTATTTTGACATTCTTTAATTTTTGTTGTTTGTAGTTTCCAAACTAAATTAATTGTTGTCAATAACTATATTGACTTCATATAAGCTGTTCACACAATCTGAAGTAAATAGTATTTTAATCATTCCATTCCCCTCTTGGTGGGATAGGAGGGTTTCTTTGGAGTGTTAGGGCCAACTCATCTTCTGGAAGTCCTCCTCTTAACCACTGACGAAGGGCACTTTCAATGACCTTACTAGGGTCATTTGTCAAATGTTGAACTTGGTCTAATAATCTAGAATCTATGTTGATAGATAATTCTACTTTTTCTGGCAATTTCGACTGATTAACTTCAGGCTGATTCATAGTAAGACAATCTCAAATCTAGAAAAGCTACTGTATATTATCATGTTGACATAATCCACTCTCTGAAGTGAATTTTTTCCAGCTCACTCATAGAAATTACTGCTTCACCCAGTCCATGTAACTATCTCTAGCTATTGCAACAGCTAATCAGAGATCGTTCTGTCCACAGTAGTTCAGGTGGTTAGGCTTAGTTAGGGGATGTCCTCCGCTACTATTTTTTTTAATGTGACATACTCCCACACGCTCGCTGGCGCGCATTGTGTGGGCTTCTCGTTTCGCAGTCCTGCCACTGCATCGGACAAGCGCGTGCTTTAAGGACGTCTGGGCCCCGCCGCCCTATTTTTGATATTTATCGCCGCATTTCCGTTTGTCATGCTACGCAAACAAGTCGCGGTCTATTACAATACCGCAATGCGGACAAGAATGAGTTCGTATGTTTAATTCTTTGGGGACTTTTTCCCCACAGTTTGAGCAATCTTGGCTGGTATTTTTGGGGTTCACTGCTATAGTCTTCACCTCCAGCATTTGCCTCCTCCGGAGGAGCTGCGCTAACGGCTTTGACAGTTAAAATAGCAAGATAATCATACAAGTTTTTCTACTAGGAGGAAAGCTTCTGCTGGGATGGTATGCAAATTGAATCGGCATCTGACTTATTCAATTTGCTGCCGATTCATCCACCAAATCTGCATATTATAGCGTGAGGCTTCTCGGCGATTCAGCTAAATCTTAAAATCTATAGGGTCTTTGGGAAAATTAATTTACTCAGTTGCTTTTTACTGTGTTTTCGCCACCACAAACAGAGTCTTAATTTCCGTAGGTTATCGGTTTATTGTTTTTCCCTTGATGTCTGGGTATTTCAATAAATTTAACTTTAGCACAAAGTAGTCCAAGGAATAGAAATTTCTTTTTTAATCGGGAAAGAATTTAGACTAGAACTGAAATTGATCGTGTTACATTGTCATGGTCATCCATTATCCGGCAATGTTTGTTACCAGAACAGTGGGAGCATCTTGCTCCCGTGCCAGGTATTCCTCTTTGCTGTGTACCATTACTATGCAGGACTACCCTGAAATTAAGTCAGATTAGAGCTACAAAAATCTTCAGGATTAAAATATGTTAAGAAATAATAGATAGATTGGATTGTGCCAAGAGTAGTCGATAACCCGGAGTAATTCGGAATATTTGGAGCAATCTGAATATTTGGAGCAATCTGAATATTAACTACTTTACTCTAAATTATTAATGTTATCTAAATCGTAAGAGAATAACAAAAATAAGGTATTTCACATTATTAACAAAAGTATGACAAAAGTTCCTGTATCTCGCATTCGTAACTTTTCAATTATTGCCCATATAGATCATGGAAAATCCACTTTAGCCGATCGCCTCTTACAAGCAACTGGCACTGTGGAAGACCGTGAGATGAAGGAGCAATTCCTAGACACAATGGACTTAGAAAGGGAGCGTGGTATTACAATCAAGCTACAAGCTGCTCGAATGAATTATCATGCTGAAAATGGAGAAGAATATGTATTAAATCTCATAGATACTCCTGGCCATGTGGACTTTTCTTATGAAGTGTCGCGCTCTCTGGCCGCTTGTGAAGGTGCTTTATTGGTGGTAGATGCTTCCCAAGGGGTAGAAGCTCAGACTTTAGCTAATGTCTACTTAGCTTTGGAGCATAACCTAGAAATTATTCCGGTCTTAAATAAAATTGACCTTCCAGGAGCAGAACCAGATAGAGTTAAACAAGAGATAGAAGAAATAATTGGCCTAGACTGTTCGGGGGCAATTTTAGCATCGGCCAAAGAAGGAATTGGGATTCCAGAAATTCTTGAATCAATTGTTAAATTAGTACCGCCACCACAAGATACTATTGATGAAAAATTACGCGCTCTGATATTTGATAGTTATTATGACCCATATCGAGGGGTAATTGTATATTTCCGGGTCATGGATGGGACTATTGCTAAGGGCGATCGTATCCGACTTATGGCATCGGGAAAAGAGTATGAAATAGATGAATTGGGAGTTCTCTCTCCTACTCAAAAACCAGTACAAGAGCTTCACGCAGGAGAGGTAGGTTATTTGGGGGCAGCTATCAAAGCTGTGGAGGATGCAAGGGTGGGGGATACAATTACTTTAGCTAAGAAACAAGCAGAGGCTCCTTTACCTGGTTATACGGAAGCTAAACCTATGGTTTTTTGTGGTTTATTTCCTACTGATGCGGACCAGTTTCCTGATTTACGAGAAGCTCTTGACCGACTAAAACTGAATGATGCAGCTTTATCTTATGAGGCAGAAACATCAAGTGCAATGGGTTTTGGGTTTCGATGTGGCTTTTTAGGGTTGCTACACATGGAAATTGTCCAGGAAAGGTTAGAGCGAGAATATAATTTAGATTTAATTGTTACTTCTCCATCGGTAGTTTATCAAGTAACTACTAGCAAAGAGGAAGTAATTATGGTTGATAATCCAAATTTATTACCAGACCCTAATTACCGAGAAAAAATTGAAGAACCTTATGTCCAGGTAGAAATGATTACTCCAGAAGAATATGTAGGGACATTAATGGAGTTGGGTCAATCACGACGTGGGATATTTAAGGATATGAAGTATCTGGCTAGGGGTAGAACTACTTTAATATATGAAATTCCTTTGGCAGAGGTAGTGACGGACTTTTTTGACCAAATGAAGTCTCGGTCTCGTGGTTATGCGAGTATGGAATATCATCTTATAGGTTATCGTGAAAATCCTTTGGTGAAGCTGGATATTATGATTAATGCTGAACCAGTGGATGCTTTAGCTGTAATTGTACATAAGGATAAAGCTTATGGAGTAGGTCGTGCTTTGGCAGAAAAGTTGAAAGAATTAATTCCTCGCCATCAATTTAAAGTACCAATTCAAGCATCTATTGGTTCTAAAGTTATTGCTAGCGAACATATTCCTGCTTTACGGAAAGATGTTTTAGCTAAGTGTTATGGTGGGGATATTAGTCGTAAGAAAAAATTATTGCAAAAACAGGCAAAAGGTAAAAAACGAATGAAGTCATTAGGTACAGTTGATGTGCCACAAGAGGCTTTTATGGCAGTTTTGCGATTAGATTAATACCCAAACTAAGCTATTTTTTCAAGATTTGATACGCTTTCTGTACTATAGCGCTACGCATTAAGGTGAGGATATTTCTAAACTCTTTAACAGTTTACTATTCCCTATTCAAGTAGCGCTATAATATATTTATTTCAGTCGTATATTTTGTTGGTGTATGACGGGATTTGATGTGGTTATCTAAATGTTGGCATTTATTTTTAATAAATTTCTTTCATTGGTAAATTATGACTCCGCTAAAAGAAGCAATAAAAGAAGAATCCGTAACCCGATGAAACCCTAGATAACTAAATTAGAATATTGGGAAAGGAAAGTAAAATTACTAACAAAAATCAAATGAAAGAATATCAAATAATTCCTATCATAAATTCTGTTGGTTTTGCAATACGCGGGATACGTACACAAAAGGATTATCTGGATTATCTTATTCAACAAAAACAACAAAAGATATCGGTTATTGTTTTGGCACCTCTGGTTTTTCAGGAAATCTTAGAAGAAACTTTTTCACAAACAAATGCTAAGGTTTATTTTGAAGCTTATGAGGATAAAACTTTAGATAAAGAGAGGATAAAGATTATTGCAAAAAAATACTATACTTCTGAGTATAATATTGTTACAGATTCTCGCGCTATGGATTTTTTACGTCAGAATTTAAAAGAGAATTACCCAATTATTTTTGATAATTATGGCGTAGCTCATCCGATGCCAAACAAACCTAGTCTTTTTGCTTCAAAAAAAACTGTTGAACAGGTGATAGATAGACTTAGATCTGTTGCTGAATCTGCAAAAAATAATACTGATGATCGAGAGGCTAAAGTCATTTTTCTTCCTTTTTCAGGTTTAAAATCTTTTGGCACAGACTATGGAAAAAAACTGAGCGAAAAAGAACAGATTGCCACATTTATGTCTTTTCCTTTTGAAGATAGTATCCCTGCTATTGGCAAGATTCAAGAAGAATTAAAAAAACACAATATTATAGTCATTCCAGTTGCTATTCAATACGGTTCACTCGAAGAGATTCATCGCAATATTTTTCAACTTAGTAAACAACATAACTTAAACCCTATTCCTACTTCATTAGATATAGATTGGAACAGAGATTTTGCTAGACAAGTTGGCTTTTTTCATGCACTAAATAAATGGTCTGAAAAAACAGGTTTGCCGAATATAGGAATTTTACATGGTAGTAGTTGTCTTCATTTAGTTGAAGAATGTACAAATCCATCAGCAATTATAGCTTTTTATGGAACTCATACAGAAACACTTAAGTTAGAAGATGATGGAAGAGTTTATCATTCAGCTGTTTCAGAAAAAAGCGGAGGTTGGTTGAGAGCTATCCAACCTCCAATAGCAAACTCTCATAACTATAAGTTAGTAGCAGAGCAAATTGCAGAAGAAGCACCAAAAGTTATTCTTGAGAGACTTTTTTAATCAACATTAGTTGTAACTTTTTCTAGTAGCTTTTTGCTCCATTTATTCGAGCTTCTAAAGATTTTATATAATTAGTTACTCGTGTAAATTCTGGTGAGTAGTTATTTAACTTTTCTAAAGCATTATTCCAGTTAATCAATGCTTTTTCATATTCACCTCTATCTTGATATAAAGTACCTATTTCCATAAAAGTTAGTCCTTCACCATGATTATCAGTAGCTTTTCCAGTACCAGATGAAGAAACTTCTTTTTTGATATCTAAGCTTTTTTCAAAATAATCTAGAGCTTGCTTATAGTCTTTCATTAAACGGTAAGTCATACCTAGTTCATTGTAACAGACTCCTTGACCTTGATTATCTTCAATTTCTTGTTTAATTTCTAAACTTCTCTCAAACAATTTTTTAGCTTCCTTTAAATTACCTTTCGTTTTATAAACTTTACCCAGGTTATTTAAAGTTATGCTAATTTGAAAGCGATCGCCTATTTTTTTCTCTTTAATTCTGAGGCTATCCTGTAAAACTTTTTCAGCTTTATCTAGGTTTCCTTGTTTTGTATAAACTTGACCTAAACCATCTAATGCTCCAACTTCACCCACAAAATCTTCACGCAATTCAAATAGGGATAAACAATGTTTAAAAGCTTTGATAGATTCTTCCCAATTACCAACTGAACGATAAAGGTATCCGAGAGTATAAGAAGATTCCGCTTCCCCCTCTGGATTTTTTAGAGAGCAAAAAATATTATAACTATTTAAGCCATAATCTATTCCCTCTGTTGCACGACCAAGTAGTCGAAAAGTATTAGCAAAATTGTTATAAATACGAGCTTCAGCAAGCTGATTTTTATCATTTTTAGCAGCAGTTAATGCGGTGTTTAAAGTTTCTTCTAAATCTTCCCAGTAAGTACGAACATTGTAAAAGGTAATCAGACTATTACATATATCAATAATTGATGACCACTGTTTGATTGAGTTGGCTTTTTTTATTGCTCTTTTAATATTAGGAAGCTCTGCTTGAAAAAAACTTAAACCTTCTCTTTCTAACTCTTCTTCTAGTCTATTCAATTTATTAGCAAGTTTGCTTCTAAGTCTAGGATTAAGATAATCATCTTTGAAGTTAGCTTCATCTAAGTATGTCTTAATAAAACGAAGAATTAATTCTTGGTAAATAGAAATAATTTCCTCAAAACCTTTTTCTAGTTCTCCTACTTCTTCTGGAGTTAAAAACCCTGAAGTATCCTCTAATTCCTCTAAAGTCAGTAAATCAGTAATATCTATTTTCATTTTACAAACTTCTTTTTTTGATTAATTGTGCGATAATTGCAGAGAAAAAGATATGGCTTAGTCTATGTAGATAGTATGTCTTGCTGGATTCCATCTGACTTATTTCTAAAAAAGAGACTTTCCAGGTTGCTTTTACTGCTTGCCTAAATTCTTCATTACTTAAGGAAAAAGTAGACATAATTACATCATGCTTACTACCTATATTAGGCTCAAAAAGAGTCATTCCACTCATAAACTTTCTATCGAGATGAGAAAGTAATTTTAAAGAAGTTAAAAATATAGATTTCCAGAATTGTTTAAAATCATCTTCGTCACTTACTTCGCCATCTTTATCTGTTAAACGTACATCTTTTAACCCGTCGATAATAACTTCTGGGTCGAACTTCTGAAGCTGCCCCAATACAAATTTTAAAGCCATAGGTATATAACCAAAAGATTCATCTCCTATGGTTTCAATCATTTCTTCTAATTTATGATTTTCTACAGCATCAAAATACTCAAGCATATTTTTTTGAGTAGCAGTATCTTTGATTAAATCGATAGCTGCTTCTTTATTCAATCCACGCAAATTCAAAGGAAAAACATTATCTTCAAAAGTTTCAGTAAATCTATGTCTGCTAGTTAAAAGTGCTTTGCTAGAACCAAGAATAGGTAAAAGTTTTTGGATAATCTTATCTTGTGATTCTGCTGAAGTTTCCATATTATCTAAAACTATTAATATAGGTCGCTCCTGAAGCAATTCTCTGATTTTAATTTCTCTTTCTTCTTCTTTAATTTTAAACAACTCAGGTCTATTTAGTTGCTGTACAATTCCATTAACTACTGTTTCAAAAGTCATCTGCTGAGAATTATCTGTAGTTGATGCTGTTTGCCATAAAACTTTGGAAAAGCCAACATCTGAATAGGACTTAATAATTTCTCTTACTAGAGCTGTTTTACCAACTCCACCCATACCATGTACTCCAACAATTTTTCTTCCTAGAGTATCACTCAAAACTTCTTTAATCCTTTCAATTTTAGCTTCTCTACCTAGAAGTTTTAGATATCCTGGATCTGGAATATAAATGTCAGATGAAGTTTTAGTTTTAGAAGGTGATAAATGTCTTATTGTTACTGTAGAAAATGCTTCTTGCCGTCTAGGATCTATTTCTAGTAGCTTTAAACGGTCAATAATATTTTCCCAACTAATTACATAAGTTTCTTTATTATCAGATGACTGAATAACTCCAATAGCACAACCTGAATTTTTATCTAAAACTAATCCTCCAAAAACCCCTTCATTTATTTTTTCATTATCTTCTTTTTTGATTTTGTAAGCCGAAAAAGTAGATTCATCTTGTGGCTTTTTATTCCATAAATTTATGAAATTTACATCTTTTTTTTGGTGGTAAGCAGAAATTGTATTAACTTTGACAGTTTCTCTCAAAGTACCATAGACATCAAAGCTTTTTGAAAATCTAGGAAATTGATTATGTGAAAAACCGCAAACCAAAGTTGAAACTATTTGGTCTTTAGGAATCGTAGTTGGAATAGGTTTAGCATTTTTTACATCTATTTTGAGAATAGAAATATCAACTTCTGGATTTGAAAATTTCTCGCACCATTGAGCTTGATAATCTTTATCTTGATACTGCACTTTTAGCAAGTTCAGAGAATAAATAATGTGATGACAAGTAACAAAGTAACCGTCAGGATGAATCATAAAACCAGAACCTACAGTATTGCCATTAGAATCAATAATTCTCACCATTGACTCCCAAATTTTGTCAAGCCCTTCTGATGTGGCATTAGTCTTCAGAAGAGCTGAAATAGGGTTTTCAGTTTCTTTTTCTTCTAATTTTTGTGGTTTATTAAGAATACTTAAATCAGGAAGAATTTGCGATGTTTGTAATGATTGAAAACAGTCTTCAATAAACAGATTGACACCTTCATAAACCTCATCTTCTATGTTAATTGGTTTGGCAATAGTGATATGATCTGCATCTGTTGCAGGAATGGCTTGCACATTTGGTATTTTGGGATCGGCACTATCTGAATCTACAACTATTCCTATAGAAATACCTTTACGTTGAGTCTTTTTACCTTCGTAATAAGCTTTTGTAGATATTCTTTGGGTATTATAAGTAAATTGTCTATACCATTCATCAAGCCGACGTAGTTGACTAGAATGAGGTTCTAACTCTTTTGCTGCAACATTTTCCTGTCCCAAAAACTGCATAATTCTCACTAGAGGAGTTTTGGTTAAATCTGAACCAATGTGAGGAGTTGCAAGAAAAACCACACCTTTAGTATTTTGAATAATTGCATCCTTTCTGGAAATATTTGGATAATTACTTCCAGAGTAAAGCATCTCTTTAACAACAAGACCACCTAAACTATGAGTAATAAAAATTAGAGGTTGTTGACCAATTTTCTCAAGAATTTAATAAATTTTTTCCTTGATCAAATAGAGTCTGAGAATTGCCTAACCAAGCAAAAGCCTCTGCTTCATAACCAAAAGACCAGATACCAATATTTTTATACTGAGATTCTTTTGCTAACCAATAAGGCCAACATTCCTCATTGTCTTCTTCATTTGGATGCCATGTTTTAATCCGATGACCCATTAGACCATGGACAAAAATTACATCACCATTACTGTTGATAGCCTGAGGATTAATTCTTAATAATCCAGTCTTTCTTATTTTTTCTGTTCTAGCCTCCATTTTCGTAATCATCATCGTATTACCCCCATTATTGGCATTGCTGAAGAAGGATGGTCAATCTCTAGTCATGGCTTAGTTAATAGTTTAAAATTTCAGTTTGTCAGAGGAACTCATGGTTATGATTATCAACTTCCCTCAATGCATGGAATTTTCATCGCCAGTGGTCCATCTTTTAAAGAAGGTTTGCTAGTAGAATCTTTTCAGAATATAGAAGTATATAATCTGATGGCCAAAGTTTTGAACTTAAAACCCGCTCCTAACGACGGAAACTTTGATTCTGTGCAAGCTATGCTAAGAGATTAAACAATATAAACTATATGTAATTTTTGATATATTACTCCTATAAAACCGAATTAATACTAATGCTTTGAGAAAAATAAAAGGGGTAAATACAGAAAGCGAAAATTTGTCTAAAACTCCTCAAACTTACTCATAACTATAGCTATAAAACTAAAATGGATAAGTTTTATCAGTTGTTTATCCATTGAGTCGTTATCAGCTACAATCAAGGTATGAAGCTAGTTGAACGTCATGTTATTACCAAATCACATTATTTATGGTCAGCTTGTGACCAGAAGGCTTTTTTGTCAAAAAATCTGTTCAATTTAGCTAACTATTATTATCGTCAATACTTCTTTGAAAACAAAAAGAAACTCAGCTTTAATCAACTGTATCATCTAGTATCTAAGACGGATGATTATCAAGCTTTACCAACTAAAGTTAGCAAGCAAATAATCAGAAGATTAGACTCAGCTTGGAGTAGTTATTTTGCCGCTTTAAAAACATGGCAAAAACAGCCAAATAAATTTTTAGGTAAACCAAAAATTCCCAAATATAAACATAAAACATGCATGTCGAAATATTCTGCCCTATCCAGATGAATCAATTTACAAAAAAGCCTTAAAAAAGGGGATTTGTCACTCATGGATAAGTGACATAAAAATCCCCACTTCACAGACAGAAATAATAGAGGCAAGGATTATCCCTAAAAGTAGCTGTTATATAATAGAAATAGTCTATGAAAAACAGGAGGAAATAACAAATAATCAACAAATAGCAGGAGTAGATTTAGGAGTAAATAATTTAATGGCTGTAACTACAAATCAAACAGGAATATCACCTCTTTTGATTAAAGGCAGACCATTAAAAGCGATTAACACCTTTTATAATAAACAACGCTCTATTTTACAATCTCAATTAAAAACCAACCAGAATAAAAGTCATTATCATCGGTTAAAAAAATTAACTCACAAGCGAAATTGTCGAGTAGAAAACTATCTCCATACAGCAAGTAAAAGAGTAATAGATTGGTGTGAAAACCATGAAATAGGAATCTTAATCATTGGACATAATCAGACTTGGAAACAAGAAATAAAATTAGGGAAAAAGAATAATCAACAATTTGTGAATATCCCTCATTATAGATTAATAGAGATGTTAAGATATAAAGCCGAATTAAGAGGAATAAAAGTAATAATAACAGAAGAATCTTATACATCTCAATCAAGCTGTTTAGACGGGGATGATTTACCAAAATATGGAGAGAAAAAACCGAAATTTAGTGGAAAAAGAGTAACAAGAGGGTTGTATAAAACCAGGGAAAATAAATTATTAAATGCAGATGTAAATGGGTCATTGAATATAATAAAGAAAGTAATTCCTGATGTCTTTGACCAAGGAATAAAGGGTTTGCCGTTTAATCCTGTAGTGCTCGATCCACTACGAGCAACTAAGCTTTCAGATTTTTGAGTAAGTTTGAGTAAGTTTAGTTGAGCGGTACTAATATCTTTCAGACCCATACTTTGTTAGTGTATGATGGAGCTTGATGTGGTTCTTCAATTTTCTGTTGAAAATCACAACAAATTAAATTGCTCGGAAGTAGAAGTAATGAGAATATTAGTAACAGGTGGCGCGGGTTTTCTTGGTTCTCATCTCATTGATAGATTAATGGAACAAGGCCATGAAGTCATCTGTCTGGATAATTTTTACACAGGAACTAAGCGCAATATTTTAAAGTGGTTGAATCATCCTTATTTTGAGTTAATTCGCCACGATATTACTGAACCTATTAGATTAGAAGCAGATCAAATTTATCATCTGGCTTGTCCTGCTAGTCCGATACACTATCAATACAACCCTGTCAAGACAATTAAAACTAATGTGATGGGGACATTGAATATGTTGGGGTTAGCTAAAAGGGTAAAGGCAAGGTTCTTTTTGGCTTCTACATCTGAGGTATATGGAGACCCAGATGTACATCCTCAAACAGAGGAATATAGAGGTAATGTTAATTGTATTGGTATTCGTAGCTGTTATGATGAGGGGAAGCGAGTAGCAGAAACTTTGGCATTTGATTACCATCGTCAAAATAATGTTGATATTCGAGTAGTCAGAATTTTTAACAGTTTGACTGGAGACCAAAAGGTACTTTATTACATTGGTGAAGAACTCTATTATGAAACTTTTGCTGAATGTTATGACAGGATTAATGGAGATATTTCTAATGTATCGGTGCCTTGTTTTGATGAAAATTCTAAGACAGTAATTAAAGCAATTTCAGCAATTTGGAAACATCATGTCAAGAAGAAGGGTTATCAAATAAAAACTGTCTGGGGTAAGCAGATAAAAATTACAGAAGACCATAGTTTATTTACTAGGGATAATAACGATAAACCTCAAGCAGTTTTTGGAAATGATTTAAAGGTGGGAGATGAAATAGGAGTTCCTAGTTATATTAGTTTTTTGGAGCAACCTTTACAACCATTCCACATTACAGATAAGATTTCTATTCAAGAAGAAATATCTGTAGAAAGTGAAGAGACAATCTCCTATATAGAAAAATATGGAGATAAAATTCGTGAGTATTTATTGGCAAAAGGTGTTAATCCCGAACAACTTTATTCAATACTAAAAAGCTACGAGGCAAAAAATCAAATTCCTTTGCATCTATGGGAATATTTAGAACTTCCTCTATCTAAAAAAGAAAAAATTTGCTATTTATCTTCAAAGGCAATTAAAAATTGGATAGGGAATATAGAAGAATTTTTGTGGTTATTAGGGTTTTATGTCGCTCAAGGCAGTTTGATAGACAATGAATTGTTGTTTAAAGGAGGATCTGAGAAATTAGCAAAATTAATAGAAGTAGTAGAAAGAATATTTGACTGTCAATGTGAAATTAAAGTAGAAGGAACTATCAGTGTTAAGTCAAAAATTCTGGTCGATTTAATTGGAGAAGGATTGAATTTTGGCAAGACAGAAAAAGAGATTCCTAATTGGGTTTTACAACTTCCTCAAAAACAATTAATTAGTTTTTTACAGGGATTGAATGAAGGAAATAATGTAGTAGAAAATCAACTAAATTCAAAGATTGAATTTAAGAGTAATAGTCAGGCGATCGCTGAAAAATTAGTATTAATTTTAGCTAAGTTTGGGCTAATAGCAAATGTCTCAGAAATAGAGGTAAAGGATAATAAAATTTACCGGATAATAGTAGAGGGGTTAGAAGATAACAATATTGAGAATTTGTCTAAAATTCAGCAGAAAATATCAGCAAAAAGTACTGGTGATATTGTCTGGGCAAAAATAGAAAGTATTGAGGAATTTGAAATAGATGATTATGTGTACGATTTCTCAGTACCAAATTATGAAAATTTCATTGGAGGAAGTTACGGAATTTTTGCTCATAATACCTACGGACCAAGAATGTTAGAAAATGATGGTCGAGTAGTAAGTAACTTTATTGCACAAGCCTTAAAAGGAATACCACTAACAGTATATGGAGATGGCTCTCAAACCAGAAGTTTCTGTTATGTATCAGACTTGGTCGAAGGGTTTATTCGATTAATGAATCAAGACTTTATTGGACCAGTTAACATCGGCAACCCAGGAGAATATACCATACTTGAATTAGCTCAAAAAATTCAACAAATGGTTAATCCAGATGCAGAAATAACATATAAACCTCTGCCACAAGATGATCCGAAACAACGACAACCAGATATTACTCGTGCTAAAAAATATTTAGGTTGGGAACCTACTGTTCCTCTCCAAGACGGGTTAAAATTGACAATAGAAGATTTTCGAGAGCGGCTCAAAAATGAACCGCCAAAAAGTTGAAAGGTAAGCATTTCCTGCGGAATGCTGCGCAAACAGCCAGAGGGCAGTTAGCTTTCCTCCTCCGGAGGAAATACGTTAACAGGAATTTTAGTAGTTTGAGGATTTGAGTAATTATTAAGTCGCGAGCAATTAGCTAATTTATTTCAGACTTTTAATGCTGTTAAATCTTTCAACTCTGAATTCCTTGAAAAAGGACAATTAACTTAATAACTGATGGCTGTTAACGTTAGCGTTAGCAAAGCTCCTCTGAAAGAGACAGCTCCTCCAGAGGAGGCTAACTCACACCTATAATGCTTACGTTGAAAGGGTGCGGGGGTAAAGATAAAGTTAAAATCAGGACTTACGCATGGACACTAAATCCAGTGAGGGTGAATGCCATTTGCTAACGCAAAGCTCCGCTTTATATGTTGCGGAGCAAAACGCCCCTACATATGGCGCTTTAAAGGTGGATTTGCGTAAGTCCTGAAAATGTCAAAACTTAATCCCCACTGAAACTTTTCGTGTTAAAAACTTTGAGGATATATAAAGATGCGTGTTTGTGTCATTGGTACTGGCTACGTTGGTTTAGTTACAGGGGTTTGTTTATCTCATACAGGACATCATGTAATTTGCGTAGACAACAACGAGGAAAAAGTTAAACTCTTAAAATCAGGACAGTCTCCAATCTACGAACCAGGGTTATCTGAACTGATGCAAGGTTGCACCAAAGCAGGAACCCTAGAGTTTACATCTGACTTGAAAGCTGGAGTTAATCATGGCGATATCTTATTTATTGCTGTTGGTACTCCCCCACTCCCTACAGGGGAAAGTGATACTCGTTATGTTGAGGCAGTGGCGAAGGGAATAGGTGCTCACTTGACTACAGGTTATAAGGTAATTGTCAATAAATCAACTGTACCTATTGGTTCTGGTGACTGGGTACGAAGAATTGTTTTAGATGGGGTTGATGAACGGAAAAAAGAAGAAGGTGGCTCCGGTACAGATATTGAAGCTGAATTTGATGTGGTTAGTAACCCAGAGTTTTTGCGCGAAGGTTCCGCTATATTTGATACTTTTAATCCAGACCGCATAGTATTGGGTAGTAATAGTCAAAAGGCACTAGACATGATGTTGGAGCTTTATACTCCTCTGGTTGAACGCAAGTATGGTGATGACCAGTCACTGCCACCAGTACCAGTGGTAACAACTGATTTGAGTTCTGCAGAGATGATTAAGTATGCTGCTAATTCTTTCTTGGCAACTAAGATTAGTTTTGTGAATGAGATTGCTAATATTTGCGATCGCGTCGGTGCAGATGTGACTCAGGTGTCTAAGGGTATTGGTTTAGACTCTCGCATTGGTAATAAGTTTTTACAAGCTGGTATTGGTTGGGGAGGCTCTTGTTTCCCGAAGGATGTTTCTGCTTTGGTGCATACTGCTGATGACTATGGTTGTGAGGCACAGTTGTTAAAATCTGCAATTGAGGTGAATAAGCGTCAACGCATGATTGCAATAGATAAGTTACAGCAAGCACTGAAAATTCTTAAGGGTAAGACTATTGGGTTATTGGGTTTGACGTTTAAGCCTGATACTGATGATATGAGGGATGCTCCTTCTCTAGATTTGATTCAAGAGTTGAACAGGTTGGGTGCAAAGGTGAAGGCTTACGATCCGATTATTTCTCAGTCTGGTATGCGTCATGGTTTGACTGGAGTAGTAGTGGAAACAGACCCAGAAAGACTTGCTGATGGTTGTGACGCTTTGGTTTTGGTGACTGACTGGAAACAGTTTGAGAAATTAGATTATGCTAAGATGGTGAAGTCTATGGAGCATAATTTATTTGTTGATGGACGTAATTTCTGCGATCGTAAAGAGTTGGAAGCTGCTGGTTTTCAATATGTAGGAATTGGGCATTAAATAGCTATCAGCTATCAGCTAGCATAATTTTCAAGAAAATATTATGTAGGAGTGTTCTATTGAGCGCTCCTAAATTTTTCCCCTACTCCCTACTTTGTAGGGACGTTGCATGCAACGTCCCTACCTTCGTCTTTTCTGGAGGTATCTAATTATCCGGACATGATATTATCAGCAAATTTATATGGAATTTGAATGGAATGAACAAAAAGCTGAGTCTAATCTATCTAAACATGGAGTCTCATTTGCAGAAGCAAAAACTGTTTTTGAAGACCCTTTATATGTTGATTTTTACGATCCAGATCATTCCTACAATGAACATCGTTACATTATAATAGGAGAATCAGTACAGGGTCGTTTGTTATTAGTTTCTTACACTGAAAGAAATAACATAATTAGGATTATTAGTGCGAGAAAGGCTACAAATAAAGAAAGAAAAGCATACGAGGAGAGTTAAAAAATGGAAGATGAATTACGATCAGAATATGACTTAAAAAGTTTAAAAATCAGAAAAATGGGTGCTAAACGTAAAAGTTTTGGGGAGACAATAATTAAGTTAGATCCCGATGTTGCAGAAATTTTTCCTAATGCAGAGGCAGTGAATGAAGCACTGCGATTTTTAATTAGAGTCACAAAAGAAAGTAAACTAAATAATAGTAATTTTATTAACTAGCTATCAGCTTTTAGCATTTCCGTACCGGAATGCTCCGCAAACAGCTAGCCTCCTTTCCTGCGGAATGCTGCGCAAACGGAGGAACTGCGTTAACAGCTTTTTGAGATTGGGTTAAAATTCTTTCCAAACTTTAAAAAAATAATCTTGCTGACTGCTGACTGCTGACTGCTGAACGCTTCTTTAATCAAACAATATTTAATCTTATGAGTCAAGAATTAATTGATTTAAAACGAAGTATTATGGAAGGTCGATATGATGATGCCTTAGCAATAGTACATGAATGGGAGTGGATGAGTAAAGAACAAATTTTACAAAAAATTGAAAGTTTTTTAGCTAGGTTATTAGTACATTTAATTAAAAATCAAGTTGAAGAACGTTTAACTAATTCTTGGGCAGCATCAATTAGAGATTCAGTACTGAAGATTCAACGTTTGAATATTAAGGCGAATAAAACATCTTATTATATTAATATAGATGATTGGGAAAGGGATTTAGAGAATGCTTTTAAAGATGCTATTTTTGAGGCTAGCGTGGAAGTAAAAGCAGGTATTTATAAGCCTATTCAATTACGTCAAATTGTGGATAAAGTGAAAATTATAGATATAGCTAATAGATTGATAAGTTTGACGTACAATTATTCAAGAGAAGGTTTGCGAGATGTGATTAATGATGAGTTTTGTAAATTGCCTGGTGGTGAGGATTGGAATTTTAAATAGTTGGCGATAAGAAAGAAGGAAGATGGAAGAAGGAGGAAGAAGTAAATATTAAATATCTCCAGAAAAGAGGGAACAGAGAACAAGGAACAGGCATGGAGGGGGGAAGTAATTGATAATTTATGATAATTCCTGTTAAAATTGTTTAATTGTAGCAATAAATTTAACTAAAATGACTACAAATAGTTTGCTTAATCGAATTACTTATAACCCCAAATAATGTGGAGGGAGACCTTGCATTCGAGGGATGCGAATTCGGGTTTCTGATATTTTAGAGATGCTGGCAGAAAATGTTAGTAGTGGAGAAATTTTAGAAGATTTTCCAGACTTGGAAGTGGAGGATATTCAAGCTTGTTTGTTGTTTGCTTCCCGACGAACTAATATCCCTAAATTAACAGTATGAATTTTTGGATTGATGCCCAACTTCCTCCAAATTTAGCTAATTGGTTGGTCGAAACTTTTAATGTTAATGCTACAGCTATTAGAGATTTGGGGCTAGGAAATGCTGAAGATATAGATATTTTCAATGCTGCCAGGAACCCTGGTACGGTTATTGTTAGTAAAGACAGCGATTTTGTGGAGTTAGTTACTCGTTTAGGAACTCCTCCTCAAATTCTTTGGCTAACTTGTGGGAATGTTACTAACAGAAACCTGTGACATACCTTGAACAATACTTTTGTGGCAGCATTACGAATGCTAGAAACGGGAGAAGCGATCGTGGAAATTAGTGATTAGTGAAATAGAAAGATCCGGATGGAATCTGTGGCATAATTTTAGGAATTAATTCCAGACAATTCCTCTCGAAAAAATTAGTAAAATCAGGCTTTTAACTTCTAACTAATGACAGAAACAACGGCTAATTATGATGAGCCATGGAAAGCAGCAATTGGAGAATATTTGCCTTCTTTCCTCAGCTTTTTCTATCCAGAAATTCACAACTCTATTAATTGGAAAAAACCGCCAGTTTCTCTAGACAAAGAACTAGAACAAATTACAGCTTCAGCCACAACAGAAAAACGTTATGCCGATAAATTATTTCAAGCTTGGTTATTAGACGACCAAGAAATCTGGATTTTAATTCATATAGAAATTCAAAGTCAATACGACCGAGAATTTAGCCAACGAATGTTTATCTATAATTATCGAGCATTCGACCTGTACAATAAACCTGTAATTAGTTTGGCTATACTGGGAGATGAAACACCATCTTGGCGACCCAGTTTCTATGAATACGGGTTAGAAAAAAGTTGGATGAGATTAGATTTTTCTATTGTGAAACTCTTAGATTATGAATGGGAGGAATTATCAGCAAATAACAATGTTTTTGCAATGATGGTAATGGCACACTTAAAAACCAAGAGTACCACAAGTAATTTAACAGAAAGAGAACGGTGGAAATGGGAATTAGTCAGAAGTTTATATGAAAGAGGGTTAAGCAAGCTTGATATTATTAACTTGTTTAAATTCATAGATAAAATGATGACATTGCCCCCAGAATTACAACAGAACCTTGAAAGTAAAATCAATCAATATGAGGAGGAACAGAAAATGGAATTTTTAAGTACAATGGAAGAACGTGCTATGGAAAGAGGTGAACAAATAGGAGCTAAAGAAAATTGCCGACAAAATATTCTTGACCTACTGCAAATGCGATTTTTATCAGTGCCAGACACTCTGGTAGAAACTTTGAATAATATTGAAGATTTAGCTCGGTTAAAACAACTGCTATTAGAAACATTTAGTGTTAATTCTGTGGCAGAATTTGAGGAGTTAATTTCAGACAATTATTCTGGGGAAAATTAGTAAACAGGAATTACTCAGAGACGCTATATCATAGATCGTAGGGGTTAACGGCCGTTAACTCCTACAAATTAAAAAAATTACTACAACACCGAATCTTTAAATAAACATCTAAAAAGTATCAATAACTTTACCAAGTATTCATAAAACTACCCTAATATATAGCAATGTACGCTGGCATATTTACAAATTGCAGGAATTGTCCAATAGCTAATTTTTTTATATTATTCCTGACGGAATGCTACGCAAACAGCTTTTTATTCCCCCTATTGCCTGTTGTCTGTTGTCTGTTTCCTGTTACCTGCGCGCAGCGCTATAACAATCATTTGAGGTATAGTTCTTGGTGAAGTTATATAATTATTTCCCTGACAAATTAATTGTGTAGAACCTCCACCATCTAACATTATTACTTGAGTGGCACCGAAACTTTTTAAAACTTGAGCCACATGGGGTTGAGTTGCTTGTTTAGATGTAAAAATTAAAATTGTTTCATTGAGGCGATCGCTATCTTTGTCTTTAACTCCAATAAATGTTCTACCTGTTTGATCTTCTACTCCTTTATCTGCATTTTCCTGTAAACCAACAATAAGATTAGGTGCTGTTGATAATTGGAGATTTTTTGGCTCAAATTTAGTAATTAATGCTCTATCATTCCAGACTTCTAGAATTAACTTTTCATCGGGAAATTCTATTTCTCCGGCATAACCGTCACTAACTATAATTCCATCTGACTTAACAGGAAATGCTAATCCTGTGGAGGTATTTTTATCATTTCTAAAAAATTGACCGTTAGTGATGCAAAATAAACTTGAATTTTCTGAAGATAAGTTAGACCATACTTGTGATATTTTCTGACGTTCAAATTGTGGATCGTTACCGCCGTAAGCTCCTTTTTTAGTACCTAAGTCTGTGATATTTCCATAGATAAAATTAATTTTCGCACCTTGAGTTAAATCAATAACTTGTACATAATCTAAATCTTTTTGATAAAGAGTTGTTTCCTGAGAATTGTTAATAATTTGGAAACCAAGAGATAGAGGGTTTTGTGATTTACTTTCGGCATTCTCGGCAGAAAATAAGTTTATTGTTATTAGGAGGAAGGTTGTTAAAAATAATCCTGCTAAAGTCAGACTTTTTCTATTCATTATACCAATTTGATAAATATTTTTGACAAATGGTAGGGAGGTTGAATGCAATGTCCCTACATAATTATCATTTTTTTATGTGGTTCATTGACTTGAAAACTGTTGTAAAAGGCTAAAATCTCAATTCCTTGTAAATATCCTTCTTCAAAACATCTAAATTTATCCAAATCAAAAAAAGTTTGAAAAATTTAATATATTTTTACTTAAGTATCCCTATTTCAATTATTTCAATATAACTTTCCCTAAAATTATCTTCAAGCAAGACTTACCGAATAATTAAGGCTTAAAGTCTCTCCTTTAAAGGAGAAACAAGCGGTCGAGGGATGGCGAGGTCTCCTCGCCATATCCAATCGACCAAGAGAGAAAAAATTTTCCTTTTTTTCAATCTTCTTCCTTTTAGGGAGAGGTAATTACCAATGATCAATTATCAATTATCAATTATTGAAAGGCAGTTTCTCACCTCAGCTTAAAAAGTAATGCTAGACTCAGAATATCCAAAAAAACTGTTGAAATTGCTCTAGTAGTATTACGCTTGGCATCGTTATATTTTCAGAGGAAATGTAGGCAATGAAAAGTTACAAAATATTAACTTTAGGAGCATCTGGTGCAGGCAAAACTGTATTCCTGGCCAGTATGTTTAGGTCGTTATTAACCCAAGGAGAATATGGTTTCTATCTTAAAGCTGAGGATTTCAAATCACAGAGGCTACTGAATAATATTTACGAAAAGTTGATTATTGGAGAATGGCCTCTAGGAACCAGAGAGATATCTGAGTGGAAGTTTACTTGTTGTATCCAGAATCCCGATCTGGAAAACTTTCCAATTTGTCAGTTTATTTATTTTGATTATGCTGGCGGACAGTTAACAGAAATGAATAAAAAAGATGATAAGTTACAAGAAATAATTAAACAAGCTGATGCAATTTTGGGTCTTTTAGATGGTCAAAAAATTCAGGCATTAATAAATAATAGTAATGAACAAAAGATTGATGATTTTTTAAATAAAGATTTACCACCAATAATGAAATGGATGTCCTATTGTCAAACACCTATTCAATTTGTAATTAGTAAATGGGATTTGCTGGAAAATGATAATTTTGATTTAAAAGAAATAAGCGATCGCCTCCTAGACATTCCTAAGTTTAAAGAGTTAGTTGTGAGTCGAAATAAAGAAGGTTCTCCAGTACGCTTAATTCCAGTAAGTTCAATCGGTTCTGGTTTTGCAACACCTCAACCTGATGGAAGTATGAAAAAGATTGCAGGTTCAATTCCACGTCCTTTTCACATGGAAGTTCCTGTATCTTGTGTTATACCCGATCTTTTAGAGAAAGAGATTCAGGTAAACCTTAAACGACTAACTACTATTAGCGACGCATCTATTGCTGAAAATAGTGGATTTAATAAATTATTAAATAAGTTCTTCAAGGGTGTATTAAGTTTCCGTCCGTTGATCGATCTAGTTGTTAATATTATTGTTGAATATTTTTTGATACCAATAATCTTTAATGATAGTGAGCCAAATGAGTTAAATATTATAATTGCACAAGAAATCCTCAAAAGAATTGATAATTGGGGCTTGGCAGGAATCAGAAGAAGAGTTGCAGCAGATGAAAAAAAATTAGCTGAGTTCCAGCAAATAAAAAATGAATATATTATGGAAATTAAAGATAAAACAACAGCCCTTAGAAGTGCTATTACAAGTTTTTTATATATTAGTAATAAACTGAACCAAGATTTTCCTGACTCTGAAATTATCGTAGATAAACTAAAGTAATAATATAATAATTATGAAAGTTAAAATTCCAGACATAAGTATGAAAAATTACAATATTATTACTTTAGGAGCAGGTGGAGCGGGCAAAACAGTATTTTTAGCTAGTTTTTTTAGGCAATTATCTACTCCAACCAGCGAAAGATTTTTCCTGGAAGTCCCCAATTTTCAGCAACGTATTAAACTGAATGAAATTTATTCAAAAATAGACGATGCAAATATACCTTGGCCTCTTGGAACAACAGATATAACAGAGACAATATTTACTTGTTGCGTCACAAATCTTGCTCTTGAAAAGTTTCCAGTTTGTCAGTTTACCTATATTGACTATCCAGGATCTATACTTACAGATATATTAGAAGGTGAATACGAGATTTTGGATTTTCAACAAGAAGTCTCTAAAGCAGATGCAGTGTTAGTGATGATTGATGGTCTAAAATTATTGAAATTAATGCAAGGAAAAAACCTAGATAATGAAGCAGTTAGACAATTATTGCTAAGAGATTTACCTCACATTATGCAATTGGTAAATCTCTGTAAAAGAGACACCCCCGTTCATATTATTATCAGTAAGTGGGATTTGCTTAAAGATAATTATCAGCTCTCAGAAATAACAGAATGTCTGGTAGAAAAAGTTGATGACTTTAAGAATGTAGTTCATAGTAGAATCGAAGCTGGTTGTCCAGTACGTCTAATTCCTGTAAGTTCTATTGGTATGGACTTTGCAACCCTCCAGGATGATGGTTCGATGAAAAAGAAACCAGGCGCAGTTCCTAAACCTTTCCAGTTAGAAATTCCTATTGCGTATGTATTAATTGATGGGGTAAAAACTGATATTAAAGCCTCAAAAGCATCCTCAGAAAAAATTCCCGTGTGGGATTTACTTAAAAATTCTTTTCCTTCTTTAGATTCCCTAATTCATCAGTTTGTTTTAAACGAACTAGCTCATCCATATCAAGAAAAATCTTTACAAGAAGTGAGAGATTGGGAAACAGCACTTAAGCACTTAGTTATTATTTTCTTGAAACATCTCAAAGATTTTGAGGAGAGATTTCCCGAAGCTAATTTAGGAGGAGAAGTTCTTTTTGCTCCTGAACCCATCCATAATTTGACAAAACATGAAAAAGTAGTCTGTTCGGTTGGTTTCACATGTGATGGTAAAACTCTTTTCAGTTCCAGTGATGACAGAACCGTTCTGTTTTGGGATGTTGCACGGGGAAATTTACAGAAAAAAATTGTGCAGGAAAAATCAGATTGGGTACTAGCAAATATTAGTCAAGACAATAAACTCCTGTTTACTGCCAGCGCAGATAAAAGCATTAAGGTATGGGATGCCAATACAGGAAAACTCTTGTATAAACCGTTGAAGGGACATTCCGAGCCGATCGATGGGTTTGTTGTTAGTCCTGACGGGAGCACACTGATTAGTGGTAGTCGAGATCGAACTGTCAAAATCTGGCAATTAGAAACTAATGGCGGTAGAGTCATACACAGTTTAAGCGAACATCAAGGCTATGTTTATGCTCTTGCTGTTTCTCCCAATGGGCAAACTTTAGCTACTGCTGGTACGGACAAGAAAATGCTGATTTGGGAACTGCCCATTAAAAATGATAAATTTCTGAAATTTCTTGCCCTCAAGCATCCTAGTTTTATCAAAGCTTTAGCCTTTAGTTCAGATGGTAAAATGTTGGTTAGTGGTTGTGGAGACAAAACTATCTATGTGTGGGATACGAAAACCTGGAATCTCAGGTATAATTTGGAAGGACACACCGGAGCAATTTGGTCTCTGGCGATTAGTCCAGATCACCGCATCCTTGCCAGTGGAAGTAATGATTGCACAATCAAGGTGTGGAATTTATCAACCGGAACTTTAAAAACTACTTTAACTGGGCACACTGGTATTATCACCACCCTAGCTTTTAGTCCAGATAATCAGACCTTAGCTAGTGGCAGTGATGACAAAACGATTAAAATTTGGCGAATTGTATAAAATATAGCTTAAGTAAATATGACAACTAATAATATTCGTAACTATCGAATGCGAGCAATTTTACTAACTTTTCTATGCTGTTTGGTACTTGGAGGATGGGCAGTTTTTTATTTGCCATTCGGAATTGTCACAATTGTTTATGGAACTGAAGTCAAGACACGACTTGAATTGACAGACGAACTAGGAGCAACTACAGCATCAAAAAAAGCTAAGAAATGGTTTTGGTTTGGTTTAATAGTAGCGATAATAATGATGGTTGTATATGTACATTACACCTACATTGCTCCTATGCAACCCGAACCTAATACTAATAGTATTAATTAATTTAGTCCTAACAATAACTTAAACATAGAATGGTTATACTAACTCACTTTAAAAATGTCATAAATATTGGGAAACTTATAACTCCTGAAATTACTGTATTCTCAAATTTTTCTATTTATCAAATCTTATTTTTAACTTTTGCCTTCCGTGATATTAAATCCGGTAGTGTAGGTATAAATAAAGCAGAGAAACTCGGTTTATATAAAATAAATCACATATATCTCCCATAAACCCGGTTTCTTATAAAACTCCGAATCTAGATTTATTAAATTATCACTATGAGTATTGAAGTTTGGCCTTTTTTAGTAAGTCGTAACCGCTATCTTGACTACAGAACAGTAGTAGCTCCTGATTTCATCTGTGAAGCTAAGACTGGTAACTTATTGGCAAGAGTTACGACAGGAGATTTAACAGAACCAGGAAAGGGATTTATTAGACAAATTTTTGGTTCAAAAGTAGGAGATTTCACCATAGTTTATCGAATCTTAAAAGCTACACAAAAAGACCTAAATTATCAAGTAGGAGATGAGATTCTTAAAGACCAATTTGGGAGAGAAATACTTCTAATTGAAGGAGTGGTTATTCAGGAAATTAAAACTCAAAAAAATGTTTTGATTTCCCAGAAAAATATAGAAGAAATTCATCAAAAATTGACAGGAGGGTACACAGAATTTTGGGAGCATCGCGACCCACATCCAGCCATTCCTTCTGATAAATTATCTTTAAGTATGGATGGTTCTAGTAGACCCTTAGAACTTGAAGAAATAGAACTATTTCAGGTTGAATATCCAATCTCTAACCACAATCAGGAAAAAAAAAGCGTAGGATTTATTAAATCTTGGGGTAATAACGTTAATTATGTTGTTTTTCTTACTATAATTTTGGCAGTAATGGTTGCTTTTGGGTGGATATACAGAAGTGAAATTTGGGGAACAAAGATAGTATATGACTGCACCACTATTGAGTATAAAAATATAAGATTAGAGAGTAAAAATAATATAGATGATGTTCTCAATAATCTACAAAAAGAGTACCCAGATGCAACAATACTCCTTGATGCTAAATTAGAACTAAAATCCAACGAACAATGGCAATATTTGATAAAAAGAGAAAAACTCAATGACTTGGAAAAGTATACCATTAACCTCTATGGAAATATCTTAAAGCTAGAAGAACATCCACTTGATTTAGCGATCGCTCAACTTAGCAACCAGGAAATTGTTAAGTACATTAATATCAGCGCAAAAATTATAAATAAAAAGGAATGTCAAAGAAATTCCTGAAACAATCCCATAGATATCCTATCCTAAAGTTGAAGAGATTGCTTCGAGGTCTCAATTTTTTCTAAATTTCCTACCTCCATCAAATAAACATTAAAGGTTTATCTTTTACCAAAGCAAATGCTTTTGAATCAAACCGATAAAGACTAGCAGGTCTACCTGCACCCCGTGATGTTTTTACCCCAGTATCAGATAAGAAACCTAACTTTAATAGTCTGGCACGAAAATTAGAATAATCTGAAAAATTGTCTCCTAAAATAGTTGTATAAAGTTGATATAATTCCCCCAAAGTAAACTGCTCTGGTAAAACATCAAAAGCAACAGGACTATATTCAAGTTTATTTCTTAATCTAAGATATCCATATTCAATAATTTGTTGATGGTCAAATGCTAACTGAGGAATTTGTTCCAGAGGATACCAAGCAATACCTGTGACTCCATCGGCAATTAATTCTGCTTCTTCAAATCTAACTAGAGCAAAATAACTAACTGATAAATATCGACAATTATAAATAGATTCTCTGGGGTCACGACCAGGACCGCCAAAAGTATATAATTGCTCTAAATATAGATTTTTTACCTTAATTTTTTCCGCTAAAATTCTGTAAGCTGCTGCTTCTAGAGATTCTCCTTGTATTACTAATGTACCTGGCAAACTCCAGTAGTTAATAAATGGTTCTTTTTGTCGCATTACTAATAAAACCAATAGACGGTTTTGTTGAGTATCGACGGAAAAAATTACGTTATCTACTCCTACTTTAAAATCTGCTTTATTATTTTGATCATTTACACTTTTTCTATAGTCGCGTCCTGGCATTTGTACAAATGCTCCCGATATATATAATCTTTAATGGGAGGCGTAATAATTGCTGGGTCTCCTTCCTCGCGATATGCAGATGAGGAAACATTAGGAACTTCTAAAGAAGCTATTTTTACTCCTGTATTTAGTTCTCTTAACTTTTGCAAATCTGCCTCTTCTATTGTAATACCTTTTCGAGGTACAACTAATAATCCTACTTTCTGCAAAAGTTCTTCTATTTTATACCAACTTGGTAATTGTTTAACTAAATCTGAACCTACTACTAAAGTAAATTCAGCATTATGCCATTTTTTTCTAGCACGTTCAACAGTTTCTATAGTACGACGACTACTTAATTCTGAATTGAGAGAAATATTGTTTTTATTAGAGTCAATATTTTCAATCAAAATTGATAACATTGCCGAACGTTGTTTGAGGGGTGTTTGATGTGATTTAAAGGGATTATCTGATGCCCAAACTATTACTTTGTCGAAGTTTTGGGAAAGCCATTTAATAATTGTTTCATGTCCGGATGTTGGTGGATCGGCACTGGTACCAAATAAAGCAATTTGAGTCATTTTTTTTGATTTTATATAAGTTCCTAAGTCGGACATTTTTCTAATATATAGCAATATGATTTTAGTTGTGAGATACTGGAGACTTTTGTTTTAGGGAATAGGGAATAGGGAATAGGGAAGAAACGAATACATAAGAATAAGATAACTGCTCTATTCTATACTTTCAAGCAACACCTCAATTCTCACATCTGATTCCTGATGGCTATAGCAGTTTCTAAACGAGTCGCTAAATTGACTATATCATCTTTTCTAGCAATAATTTCTATCCACTCATTTGGCATATTTTCTATACCATAATAAATTCCTGCTAAACCTCCTGTCATCGAATAATTAATAATTAATAATTATTAATTAAATAATTCAGCTTTATTAGCCTCCCTTTTCAAGGGGAAAAAAGTGCTAGGATATTTCCTTATATTAAATCAAGAACAGTTTTAACCAGAAATAATTATCCATTATCAATTAATGAAGGCTCCATTTGTATCTGTATCTTCTCCTAAATTTACTGTTTTTATAACAGCTATTTTAGGGAATAAGAAATAGGGAATAGGTATGGAGGGAAGAAAAGAATATATGAATCAGATAACTGCTATATCTTAACACCTCAATTCTCACATCTGATTCCTGATGGCTATGTAAGTATTTACTGCGGAATGCTGCGCAAATAGCTATTAGCTGTCAGCTCGAACGCAATAAAACTCTGCTCTTAAAACTATGCTTTATAAACATCTTTCTTAAGATAAAACTTGACTAAACAGAGAAGTTATAAGTTATGTATTTGCTATTAAATCAGTTTTTTCCTTCTTCCTTCTTCCTTAGCTGATAGCTGATAGCTGACCGCTGAATGCTTACATTGCTATAGCAGTTTCTAAACGAGTCGCTAAATTGACTATATCATCTTTTCTAGCAATAACTTCTATCCATTCATTTGGCATATTTTCTATACCATAATAAATTCCTGCTAAACCTCCTGTTACGGCTCCAGTTGTATCTGTATCTTCTCCTAAATTTACTGCTTTGAGAACGGCTTCGGCAAAAGAATTTGTAGTTAATAAACACCATAAAGAAGCTTCCAATGTATCCAATACATAACCACCTGCATGAATTCTGGTTACAGGTAGAGATTCAATTTCTCCATCCAATACTTTTCGGAAACGAGATATCTCTCCTGCATACTTTTCTTGTGAGTATATTTGTTTAATATTTTCAATTCCTTGTAAATATGCTTTCTTTACTTCTAAACCTTGTAATAAACAAATAGCTATACTGATATAAATACCGCAAGCCATTTGTGACCTTAAATGACCATGAGTTATACAAGAACAATCATGAACTTGCTGAATTAACTCTGGAAATTCAACGTTTTTATAGTTATACACTAGGGGTAAAATTCTCATTAGCGAACCATTGCCATTATTCCTATCTTCTTTACCTCCAGCTTCTATTGGTGAGACACCTTTTTTAATCCGAGAAATAGCTCCAGCAGTGGTACCTCCAATATCAAAAACTTTACCATGAGGAGTCCAATAATCTTCATAACGCCACCGATAAAAAGAGCGAGCGATCGCTTCTAAATCAAATCCTTCACATAGACATTCAGCTAAACACAATGTCATTGAACTATCATCTGACCAGGTACCCGGTGGTTGATTATGTGCGCCATAACCAATCATTTCTGTAACAGGTTTAATTGTTCTTTCGTTGCGACTGGAAAATTCGACAGGTACGCCTAAAGCATCTCCAATACACACGCCCATTAAACCTGATAATACTTGGGAATTATTCATAGTTTTATATCAATTGAAGTTAAATTGTTTTACAGTGCTTTTCATTAGATATTAAAGAGGGAGTCGGGAGTCGGGAGTCGGGGAAATAATTGATAATTTATGGATAATAATTGATTTTATTTTTGATTTTTGGAGATATTTAGTAGTTAGTGATTATTTTTAATATCATGTTTGTTTAATTAGTAGTCGTAAAGTTCTTAGGTGGTAGGTATAAATTCAAGCTCGAACACTAGAAACGGAGTAGGAATTTGGTATATCGCTTCAATAGAACATTTTCCTCATTTTCTCTTAATATTTATTTTTTAAGTATTTTATATCATATCTGCACTTTATTGTTTGTGTAAAACCAAGGGTGAATATCTACAGGAAATTTAAGTTTTTTCAAGCTTTTAAGCCTTCTTCCCTCTTCCTTCTTCCTTCTTCCTTACTTTCGCTATACAATACCAATGCTACCGGACATGATATTAGCTTGAGTTTTTGGCGTTGGTGATTTGAGGTTATGATATTATGTCTGGATAAGAGCGGAATAGAACTCCGTTCCACACTCCGTGTTTTCGATGCGGAATGCTGCCCTTGACCTGTCGCATAGCGTTAATGTGCGTTGTGCGCCAGCTAAAAAAAAACTTTCTCCTTCCACTACTCTTTACTTATTCTTTCTTTCCTCCTGACTCCTGACTCCTAAGTAGTTAAGATTAATGTTATACACGCGCTTCAGCAACGCCGAGTTTTTTGCGTAAGTTCTTGTAAATTATCAGAAATTTTCATTGGTAACAAATTAGGATTTTCTAGACTACGAATTTCTGGAGGTAAACTAGCAACAGAAGCAGCGGTACGTTTAGCGATCGCTTCTAGATTTTCTGATTTTTGCACTATTTTTCCATTATGAACTACTTGTACCATTAATTTTATGAAAGAATCAGTCTGATGTTCTGTTTGATTCGATACATCTTCGTCCATTAATCCCAAATAATCCTGTTTCAATTGACCATTTTCCAGATATCTATATATTTGTTTTCGACCAGGATAACTGACTTTCCCCGTAGAATTTTTCATCACCGGGATGCCATCTATTTCTACCAATTTATAAACTCCATTGACAGGAACACCAGTTACCAACTTAGTACCAATACCATACCCATCTATACAAGCATTCTCCCGCTGAAGTCTAGCTATTTCCCACTCATCTATATCTCCACTAGCAAAAATTGTCACTTCTGGTAGTAGCGATCGTACCTCCTGAGATAATTGGCCTAAATTTCCTGAATCTAACCTTACCCCACTCACCTGCATATCACCTTGCTTAACTCGTTGTGCTAATAAGCGGGTAGCTGCCGATGTATCGTAAGTATCAATCAATAGGGGTGCTTCAGGAAAATATCGTTGAAAAGCATGAAAAGCATCCTCCTCCGTACCCTCAACAGCAGATATTGCCATCACCAAAGCATGAGCCATTGTACCTACAGGTTTGCGACCTAATTTCAAAGCTGCCAAAACATTAGAAGTAGCATCCATCCCACCTGCTAAAGCAGCACGAGCCGCCCAAACACTAGCTTGGGGACTAAATGCGCGTCTAGTGCCAAATTCAAATAACTTTGCATCATTACCTGCAATATCCCGCATTCTAGCTGCTTTGGTGGCAATTAAAGTTTGGTAGTTGAGAGTATTCAATAGATATGTTTCCACTAACTGTCCTTGCCAAAGTGGAGCTTCTATCCGCAATAGAGGTTGGTTCGGAAATATGGCTGTTCCTTCTGGTACTGCCCATACATCTCCAGTAAATTTAGCTTCTGCCAAAACCGACCAAAATTTATCGGGCACATTGGCAAATATCCCAGTTGACTTTAAAGCCTTAATTTGTGCGGGGTTAAATCGAAATTTTTCTAAATAGTCTAATACTTGTGCTAAACCCATGGCAATGAGATAGCCAAAACCTACCGGGAGTCTTCGCACAAATACTTCAAAATTAGCTTGCCGTTGGTCTATTTCCTCCCCAATATAACAAGCTGCCATTGTTAGTTGGTAGAGGTCTGTTAACAAACTGTAATCTTCTGGTGAGAGAGAAAGTTCTCGGTCTTCTTGTGTCATTGGACAACTTCCTAACTAAACTCTTGATTTTAAATAGCAGTCAGCAGTCAGCGGTCAGCGGTCAGCATGATTGACTGTTTTTTACGCCCTCGTCGGAGATTTCAACCCCGACTCAACCATCTGGCACATTAGTTGCCGGGGTATAAACCCAAGGTCAAAAAGCTGTTAACGCAGTTCCTCTACAAGAGGCTAACTGTTTGCGGAGCATTCCGGTACGGAAAATGCTGATAGCTGATAGCTAGTTAATTATAGTAAAAATTACTATATCTGTCCAGGTGATTTTGATAATTGTCTGTAAAACTATTAGTAAATCTTCTACTTATTTCACTTCATAAAGTTATTTCTAGCCAGATAAGGCTGTATATCAAAATTTATTGGCGATAAATATAGTAACTTTAATTATAATCGGTAGCGCATTTAATATTTTTGGAGTCAAAATGTTATACTACAGTTTAAGGATAACATGGGTAATTGTGTGAGTTTTTTTACCTAAGATAATACAAGTTTAAAGTAAATTATTCTAAAGATAATACCTAAATTATTTACATTTTATCTCGATCCCTGTCGGAAGTAGTTGCGAAATAATACAACCTTTAAACAAATGTTATAACGATCATCAAATCAGAGAAGAAGCAGCTAGAATAAAAGTGTTGAGGAAATCAAAGTTTGATTGACAAAAAAGGGGTAACAATTATGAGTATTTTCCAATCTATTGAAAAGGCTGTTGTTTACATATCAGAAGCAATTAGTCGCATTTTTGGTCCTAGCGATGATATGTATCCAATGACTGGTGTAAATCCTTTTGAAGGAGACCCTTATCACGGACCTAATTGGGCAGATTAATACAAAAGGTTCAGTAAAATTTTTAGCTTAGTAGAAAAAAAATAAATTTTGTCAGAACTAATAATATCAAGTCACAACTAATTAACCATAATGTAGGGACTTTGTATACAACATCCCTCAAGTTTCACCGGAAACAAAATTGATTATGGTTATTTAATGAGGCTTGATTTTATTAGTTTTAACTAGCTACTAGCTATCAGCTAGCCTCCTCCGGAGGAACTACGTTAACAGCTATCAGCCTAAAAATTTGCCCATATAATTAGGTATCTGTTTACGGAGCATTCCGTCAGGAAAAGCTTGGGTTTAAATCCCCAAATTCTATAATTTATGCAAAACTTCAACAATTAAGTAATTAGCAGAATTCAATAACATTTTGAGAAATTAGTTGAAGAAATATCTCAAATTTCCGCCAGTTCCAGTGTTTCTTCTGAAATTTACACCTACCACCGCGCTACCTAAGAATGTTTAAAGCCTCTCCTTTAAAGGAGAAACAAGCGGTCGTTTTGCTACGCAACATATAAAGCGCAGCTTCCCGTAGGGTGGGATGGATGGGTTTCCTAACCATATCCAATCGACCAAGAGAGAAAAAATTTTTCTTTGAGTCAATCCTCTTCTTTTCAAGGAGAGGTCATTGTTAATTATTAATTATTAATTATTAATTGTTGAACTATTCCCTACCTCCATAAAAATTGATTTAGCACAAAGCATAGAGCAGCACTACCCAGTGGCACAGTTAAATTATCAATGCCAATTTTTGATAGAGTCTCCAAAGCAGTAGCACCTAACGCCACAGGAATAGCAACTACCCAGGTTTGCCAAATATTGCCTTGTACTGCCAAAAGAATCAAACTACAAATAGTATAACTAACCAAACACATAGTTAGGGAACCCTCCCAACTTTTCTTCATTCCCCAAACTTGATAAGGATGTTTGCCAAAATTTTGACCAATAACAGCAGCTAAACCATCGCCCCAAGCCATAATTAAAATACCCAGAGCGGCATATTGAGGTTGTTCGATCAACCAAAAGCAACCGATAAGAATGCCAATGCTAACTGCATAGAAAAATGTGCCTAAACTTTTGCGTCCCACACTATTAACACTAGGAAGAATGGGAAGTCGGTAGGAAATTAAAGCGATCGCTGCTGAAAGAATTCCAGCCATAATACCTATCCAGGCAGGAATTTGTAACCACCAAGCTAATAGAATTACATTACCTGTGCCAATATGAACTACTTTTCGTGATATTTCTGGGTCTACTTTGGCAAAGCGGTTAAGTACTTCAGCAAAAATTAAAATAATTCCTAACCATGCTCCGACTAGAAAAACTTGGATAAAAATATTGGGAAATGTACTGATTATTGCCACTATTAATTATATAAATTATTAACTTAATTCATCAGAAATAATATTACCAAATAATATCAGGACTTATGCAAAATATCGTAAACATTCAGCTATCAGCAATGTGAGTAGTAGACATCTCCTTAACGAAGTCAGAAGTCCCCAAGTCAGAAGGGGCGAATGGCCATTCGCCCGTACAGAAGTTAACCCACCCCTAACCCCTAACCCCTCCCCTCCTGGGAGGGGAAGTAGGGGATGCGTGAGCAACTCTCCAAAAATATTGCGCCTTAAAAGGCGGGGTTGCGCGACCCATGTTATTTTGATAAAAGAGGGAACAGGAAACAGGGAGAAATAATTGACAATTTATGGATAATAATTGATTTTATTTTTAATTTCCACGCCTATTTCTAATCAATAATTACTTCTAAGAGCTGATAGCTGATAGCTGACTGCTGACCGCTGTTTGCGCAGCATTCCGCAGGAAATGCTTACAAATGCAATATTTGATGATAGTTAAAATTATGAAGTAGTTTAGTTGCTTGGTAACTATCTACTGGCTTTGAAAATAAATATCCTTGTCCTTTTTCACATTTAAGCTGCTTTAGTTGTTGCATTTGCTCTTGAGTTTCTATTCCTTCTGCAACTATGTCTAAACCTAAATTATGAGCTAGTGCAGTAATGGCACTGACAATTTTTAATGACTGACCAGTAACATCCGAGTCTAATGGACTAACAAAAGAGCGATCAATTTTTAGACTATTAATTGGGAATTGGTGTAGATAACTTAATGATGAATAACCTGTACCAAAGTCGTCAATTGATAATTTAATATTTCGATTTTTCAATTGATTCAATACTGTGGTTGCTAAAATCACATTTTCCATAATCACTGTTTCGGTAATTTCAAGTTTCAAACAATTAGGTTTACAGTCTGTTGCTTGCAAAATTTCCTCAATTTCTTCTACTAAATTTGGTTGTGAAATTTGATTACTAGAAAGATTAACACTCATGGTCAAATTGTCGTTAGGAAATTCACAAGTAGAATTAAACGCAGGGCAATTAGTATAACATTTGCCATTGCCATTACCATTGCCATTGTTAACTTGGGATAAACAGTTAGATGTTGAGGATATTTCTTGAGTGTTATTAACTATAAACTGACAATTGTTTTCTTGATGCTTATGCCCAAAGAACTCTTGCTGCCAAATAGTTAATTGATTACAAGCAGCTCGTAATACCCACATTCCTAGAGGAACAATTAAACCAGTTTCTTCTGCCAGAGGAATAAACTGTCCTGGAGAAATCAAGCCTTTATTTGGATGATGCCAACGTATCAAAGCTTCAAAACCTGTAATTTTACCTGTAGATAAACAAATAATTGGCTGGTAATTTAAGACAAATTGAGAATTAGCTGGATCTTGTTTAATCATTTCTACAGCTCGTCGGAGGTCATTTTCTAGCTCCAGCAAGGATATAGCTTGGTCGTGCATGATCAAATCAAATACTTCATGTCTTGCTTTACCAGAAGCTTTAGCCCTATACATAGCAATGTCTGCATCTCGTAGTAAGTCTTCTGGGTTGTTGTAGATAGGACAAATAGGGGGATGATTTTCATCGGTATGATTAGCAAAATTTCCACGACTGTGAACAATGCCAATACTAGCTGTAGTAAAAATTTCATGTCCTTCAATATAAACAGGTTTGGCAAGTTTTTGATTAATTTTATGAGCTACTCTGGCAGCATAGCTAATGTCCGGTGGATATTCTAATAATATTGTGAATTCGTCTCCTCCTAATCTCGCCAGAGTGTCAGATGCTTTAATACAACTCTGGAGTATCTTGGCGATCGCTATTAATAGTTGATCTCCTATATAATGTCCTAAGCTGTCGTTAATTACTTTAAACCGATCTAAATCTAGAAACAGAACAACAAACTCATAATCTAAATGTTGTCTAGACCTACGCAGTGCTTGTTCTAATCTATCAAATAATAAGGTACGGTTTGGTAAACCTGTCAGTGCATCATGAAGGGCATCATGGAGCAGTTTTTGCTGTGCTTGTTTGCGTTGAGTGATATCTCTAATAATTATCTGCACTGCTGCATCGTCATAATAAGTATAGGGTATTCCAGTTATTTCGACATCTATAATTTCTCCATTCAGGGTGATTAACTTTTCTTCTTCTAAATGTGTTTGTTGTCTTTGGTGCTGAACTTTTTGCAGTCTCTGTTTCTCTACTTCTATGTAGTCTGGGTGAATAAATTTCCAGATCAATTGACCGATAATTTCTGTTGGAGATTTTGCTCCAAGTAAATGAGCGCCAGCAGTATTGATATAGACAATTTTTTCCATCCAAACTACTGATATCGCTTCTGGTGAATATTCTACTAAACGACGGTAACGTTTTTCGCTTTCTCGGAGTAACACTTCAGCTTGCTGACGTTCCAACTCTATTTGATGAGCTGTAATAAATTTGCCAATGCCTTGAGCCATTAATTCAATAATTTCTTCTTCGTAGTATTCAAATTCTTTTATTCTTGCTTGGGGAGATAAGAAACATAAAGTACCATAGATTTGATGATTTACAAATATTGGAGTACAAATATATACTTTTATTGGCATACTTTTTGCTTCTGAGGGTTCTAACTCATCAATAGAGATTGTTCTTTGTTCTTTAAGTACTCTATTACAGAAGGTATCGCATAAATTAAATTTTCTTCCTGGTACAAAATAATCCTGTTTTGATTGTACAGCTGTGATCATATATAATTCCTCCTTTACTTCACCAATAACGCCAGTATCCGTGCCGAAAATTTCACAACCAGCTTGGAGATAATCAGCAAAGAGTTCTTCTATATTATTGTAATTACAAGTAGCAATTCTATGTAGTTGCTTGAGACTAGAACTAAATTTTTCTAAAGCTTGGGACTTAATAAATAATTCTGCTTCCCAACGGAATCTTTCCGTAACATCTGTTTGAATACCAATAAAATGTGTTAAATGCTGTTGAGAGTTGTAAACTGGTGCAACGAAGAGTTCATTCCAAAAATTTGTGCCATCTTTCCGTGAATTTTGCAAAATCACATGACATTCTTGACCATGTAAAATCGCATTTCTTAACTTAGAAATTGCTAGCTGATTTGTTGATTTTCCCTGCAAAAATCGACAATTTTTTCCAATTAGTTCTTCAGTTTTATAACCTGTGATCCGTTGGAAACTAGGATTAACATAAATAATGGGATTATCTGGCTGAGTAGCATCAGTGATCACGATGCCATTGTTACTACTATCAAGAGCCCGCTTCATCAGTTCCAAGTGTTCCTCATTCGCATGACGCTCAATGGCAGTTGCTAAAATATTGGCGATCGCTTCGAGAAAGTATATTTCATCCTGGGTAAATTCTCGATGTTCACAACTATGAACCCCCAAAATACCCCAAGCTTTGTGAGTAGGATCGGCATCGGTTGTTTTATATGCTTTAATTTTCAAGTTAGGTATGATCAGAGTAGCACCACTAACTATGTGATGGTTATGTAGGAGAGGACAACCTGAAAAGCTAGTTTCCACAGGCAAGTCTTTGATAATAACTGGTTTGTTAACAAAAAGAGTATAACCAGCTTGAGACTTTTCTCTGGCAGCAGTAATTGTAGCTTTACCAACCAATCCTTTTTTCCAACCTACTCCAGCACGGAGGAGCAGAGCATTATTTCCTGGTAACAACTCTAGAACTTTGCTAAATTTTACATTTAAAGTTTTGGCAACTATAGTGGCTGCTGTATCAAGCAGTGTATGATAATCTGATGTTGCTATAGCTTTTTGCCCTAACAATGCTACTGCTGCTTGTTGACGTTCGCGAGATTTGAGGCAATCTAAGAGTAGATCTTCATTTACTTGCGCTTGCTTTTGCTCTGTAAGATCTCGGTTAACTCCTATAGTTGCAACTATCCGATGAGATTTATCTAGCATCGGCACAACTATAGTTTCACATACGCCTTCACTGCCATCTTTGCGAATAAAGTTTATTTCTCCTACCCAGCGACCATCTTCCTTCATCTTTTTAAGAATTTGCTGAGTTAATACAGCAGCTTCTTGTGGTTTGTGTAAAAAAGCTGGAGTCTTACCCAAAACTTCAGTTTTGCTATAGCCAAACATTCTAGTTGCTGCTGGGTTCCAATCAATAATATGACCATGAATATCCGTAAGAATTACCCCATCATAGATATTCTCAAAAGTTAAAGCTTGTCTTTTTAGTGACTGTTGGGCAAATTTGCTTTCCGAGATGTCCAAAAATATTGACAGTATTGCCGTTTCCCCATTAAACTTGATGGAATGCATTGATGTCTGAGCCCAAAATGGTGTGCCATCTGCTTTTTTTAAGTACACTTCGCGGTCTCGCACTACACCTCCTTGATGCAGATTTGCGAACAACAATTCACATTCTTGGGGATTACAGTAAAAATCTGATTTGGGACGACCGATTAATTTTTTACCAGGAACTCCAAAGGTGAATTCAAAGAGTTTGTTATGGAAAAGTATCAAACCATCAACTGCATGGCTAATTACTATTGCTACTGGCATTACTTCAGCAATATCCTTCCACAATTCTTCATTTTCTCTTTTTTTCATATCTTACTTAAAACCTATATTTTAACTTTTGAATTTATTTATAAATTTGTATTATGACTATTTTATGTTGATTGTCTTTTCTGATTTCTTTGCTAACTCTGTTATACTATTGATCTGAAATAATTAGCGTTCCCTAATTCTATAAAGTTGCATTTATTACATTTTCAAATCAAATAGCACCTGAAAAAATTATCACACCCCAATTGATACCTGACAATAATCTTGTAATATATTGTCAGTATTTCAGTACCAACTTATTTTAATCTTTATAATTAAATTTTAAAGTAATTTGTAAATTTTTTTTAATATGTTTGATAAAGATTTGTGAATATTAAAGTAGGTAAATAATATGACAAGATTAGCTATGTAAGCCACGGCCACAAAAAAGGCAATTACTCACACAAATAATTTCATATCGGTAGCAATCGAAAATTAGCCATAGCACACAAATATTGTCTAGAACAACTATTCATATAAAGTTTTGATGAAGAAAGTAAATAGATTCACAGCACACAAATATAGTCTAGATCAACTATTTAGGGTTTGCGCTTCACTAGTCTAATGGTGATGATAGGCAACAGGCAACAGCTCCGAAAGGCAACAGTTTAGACTATCTGCTACGGCCAAATTTTTGGCATTGTCAGGGGAAAAATATTAGCATTTTGAGACAAATTGAGCCAAAAACCTTGCACTTTTTGATAATAAAAAACCCTGGAAGTCTTTACAGATATTGATTACAATTTTATTCAGCAAACTCTATTTATATAGAACCCATTTGATAGCTATATAATTATGGTAGTCAAGTCTTTTCGCGCATCAATTTTGACCGAAAATCATCTGAAGGAGTGTTTTTTGTATTATTTCTCCCCACATCTTCCCTCTTCCCCTCCTGGGAGGGGTTAGGGGTGGGTTACCTCCTGTCTCCTGTCTCCTGTCTCCTGTCTCCTGTCTCCTGTCTCCTGTCTCCTTGCTAAAAAAACGTGTGTATTTATGAAGATACGATCGGGGGTTCTATAAAGTTTTGATGAAGAAGGTAAATAGATTTTAGGTAATGGTTTAATATTCGCCCTCGGATTTAAGCCCTACTAATTGTAAAGATTCTAACCAAGGTCTTCTACAAGAAGAATCTCTGGAGCGTAGCGACAATAATCTTATAGACAATAGTTTCTATAAAAAAGACAACTGGAAAAGCAATGATGAAGTATTAAAATCCACTGTTTTTTTAGTTGCGTTACCATTCTATATTGTATTGGTGGGATATTGCATCATACTAAATCCCTGAAAAAAATATCTAAAATGACAATGTAAACCAGGAGGACACCTGAACAATGTTAGACAACTATGACAATCACGTTAAACAACGGGCAGATTTAGGAATTCCACCACTGCCACTAGATGCCCAACAAACATCAGAATTATGTGAACTGCTGAAAAATCCACCTACGGGAAAAGAAGAAAAGTTAATGGCATTACTGCGCGATCGCGTCCCCCCTGGAGTAGATGAAGCAGCTTATGTCAAAGCAGGATTTCTCACAGGTATTGCCAAAGGAGAAATTACCAGTCCCCTAATTTCCCCCACCTACGCAGTGGAACTATTAGGAACAATGGTTGGCGGTTATAACGTCCAATCTCTGATTGAGCTACTCAAATCAGAAAATTCTGAACTAGCAAATACAGCAGCTAAAGCTTTAAGCAAAATTCTGCTAGTCTACGATGCCTTCAACGATGTTATAGAATTGGCACAAACCAACCCCTACGCCAAACAAGTAGTAGATTCTTGGGCAGCAGCAGAATGGTTTACCACTCGCCCCCAACTCCCAGAAACAATAAAAGTCACTGTCTTCAAAGTTCCTGGGGAAACCAACACCGACGACCTTTCACCGGCCCCCCATGCTACCACCCGTCCTGACATCCCACTCCACGCATTAGCTATGCTAGAGTCAAAAATGCCGGAAGGGTTGAAAACTATTGCGGAATTAAAACAAAAAGGTCATCCAGTCGCCTACGTTGGAGATGTTGTCGGTACTGGTTCATCCCGAAAATCTGCCTGTAACTCAGTGTTATGGCATATTGGAGAAGACATTCCCCATATTCCCAATAAGCACTCTGGTGGATATATTCTCGGTGGTAAAATTGCTCCTATTTTCTTCAATACTGCTGAAGACTCTGGCGCATTACCCATCGAATGTGATGTTACCAAAATGGAAACAGGAATGGTAATAACTATTCATCCCTACAAAGGCGAAATAACCAACGAAGCAGGAGAAATAATTTCCACATTCACTCTCAAACCAGAAACTATCTTTGACGAAGTGCAAGCTGGTGGGCGTATTCCCTTATTAATTGGGCGTACCCTCACCGACAAAACTCGCAACGCTCTGGGATTAGAGACCAGTACTGCATTTACCCGTCCCCAAATGCCTGAAGATACAGGTAAAGGCTTTACCTTAGCACAAAAAATGGTCGGTAAAGCTTGTGGTTTACCAGGAGTTCGTCCGGGAACAGCTTGCGAACCATTGATGACAACAGTGGGTTCTCAAGATACCACCGGACCTATGACCAGGGATGAAATGAAAGAACTCGCCTGTTTAGGCTTCAGCTCCGACTTAGTAATGCAGAGTTTCTGTCATACTGCTGCTTATCCCAAACCAGTTGATATTAAGACTCATAAAGAGTTACCAGATTTCTTTTCTGCTCGCGGTGGAGTAGCGTTGCGTCCGGGAGATGGAATTATTCACTCTTGGTTAAACCGGATGTTATTACCGGATACGGTGGGAACTGGTGGCGACTCTCATACCCGTTTTCCTCTGGGAATTTCTTTTCCTGCTGGTTCTGGTTTGGTAGCTTTTGCAGCAGCTCTGGGTTTAATGCCGTTGGATATGCCAGAATCTGTTTTGGTCAGGTTTAAGGGTAAGTTACAACCGGGCGTAACATTGCGGGATATTGTGAATGCTATTCCCTATGTAGCAATTCAAAAAGGGTTGTTAACTGTTGCGCTAGAGAACAAGAAAAATGTGTTCTCCGGACGAATTATGGAAATGGAAGGTTTGCCAGATTTGAAGGTTGAGCAAGCTTTTGAATTGACTGATGCTACTGCGGAACGTTCTTGTGCTGGTTCGACAATTAAGTTGGGTACGGAGACTGTTTCTGAGTATCTGCGTTCTAATATTACGTTGTTGAAAAATATGGTGGCGCGGGGTTATCCAGATGCACGGACTATTATGCGTCGAGTTGCTAAGATGGAGCAATGGTTGGCAAACCCAGAATTAATGTCTGGGGATGCAGATGCAGAATATGCGGAAATTATTGAGGTAGATTTGAACGAAATTAAGGAACCTATTGTGGCGGCACCCAATGACCCCGATAATATTAAATTGATGTCGGAATGTGCGGGGGATAAAATTGATGAAGTGTTTATTGGTTCCTGCATGACGAATATTGGTCATTATCGCGCTGCTGCGAAAGTATTGGAAGGTGCAGGGCGAGTCAAAGGTGTATTGTGGATTTGTCCGCCAACTCGGATGGATGAGAAACAGTTGCGCGAGGAAGGAATGTATGGGGTGTTTGCTGCTGCTGGTGCGCGGACGGAAATGCCTGGATGTTCTTTGTGTATGGGAAATCAAGCACGGGTTGAAAATGGGGTGACGGTGTTCTCGACTTCCACCAGGAATTTTAATAATCGTATGGGTAAAGGCGCTCGTGTTTATTTGGGTTCTGCTGAGTTGGCGGCGGTTTGTGCGCTGTTGGGTCGGATACCTAGTGTGGATGAGTATTTGGAGATTATGAAAGAGAAAGTCGATCCGTTTGCGGCAGATTTGTATCGGTATTTGAATTTCGATCAAATTGCTGGTTTTGAGGATGAAGGTCGGGTTATTCCGTTGGAGGAGATGCCGAAGATTGAGGATATTTTGGGAATGCCAGTAGGTGTTGGGAAGTAGTTCAACAATGAATAATGAATAATGAATAATGAATAATTATAGTTGTTTAACTTAAAAATGAGACGTTTTTTCGTCTGAAACTTCCTCAGAACAAGAAAGCTTTGTATCAATCTAAAGTTAAATGACTATACCTCTTGTTTTCGAGGAGAAGATTGACTTTTTTTCTCCTTTAAAGGAGAGGCTTTAAATCTTAATTATTCTGTAAATTAAGTAAGTTGAGGGTGGGTTAACTCCCGCCCTTTATTTTGATATTGAAGCAGTATAATTAAGTAGCATTTTTTGACAACTCAACATAAAGAGGTATCTTAATAATCTTACTAAATTGTAGGTTGATAATACCCATTTATTTTAAGCCTAATATCGGAAGACTCAGATGGAATGAGAGTAGTTAAGTCAATCTCAAATGAATCTCCTTCAAAAAGCTGCATATAGACACCATCTGTGGAATTCAAATTAGGTTCGTTTAAATTTACCTCGTGTTCCATGCCATCGTGAGTATCTACATATTTAATAGTAATTGAATCAATAAACGTTATTTCCTTTTCTCTTTCTTCAAGTCTAAGTTTAGTAATATTGCTATTGCCAAGAATATGAATTTCTTCTCCCTGTAAATCTTTATTGTGTCTGTTATACAAAACTGTTCCTAAATCAAACCAGGTGTTTTTGGTATAATCATAAATTTTTAGATACGGACAACTGCCACCCTCGAAATACTTGGATATATATATACTAGGTTTATCTCCTGGTGGTCTTAAGGTAACAAAATCACCATCAATTTTAATGGCGGTAACTTCAATAACAGGACCAACAGCAAATCTTTCAGGTATAGATTCGAGTAAATCTCCTATTGATTTTGACTGTTTTACAAAAGAGTTGGAAAAAGATTTACTCTCTATTAACACTTCAGGAAGGGGAGGTATCTCATAAATATGAAACTTACCCACAGGTATTTGTCTATTATCTTCTAATAAAACTACTCCATTTTCAGTTGAATATGCAGCTTTTTCAAAATTTGGCTGCCCATATCCATATACCTTTAATTGTTGTTTTTCATCATCCTGAAAATCATCAGGAATTTCTTCAGGAATATCTGCTGAATCAGCAATTAATGCTCTGATTAAGTTAGAGGAAGCATTGGGAAATTTTGTAAACAACCGAGCTGCTAAATTAGCCACACGAGGAGCAGCAAAACTGGTTCCACAATATACTCTAAAAAGTGATTGTGAACCTTGAAAATTTTTGTTTAATGTCAAAATTGAAACGCCTTTCTCATTGTCAATAATTCGACTTCTATCTAAAACAAAATCTCCTCCAAAATCAACTAATTCAGGTTTAACCATCCCATCTACACCAAATCCAATTCTTGTGAATGGTGAGGGATATCCTTCTACCTTAGCAATAGCATTTCTACTTGCATCTTCTGCATACTCTAAGCTGCCTTTTCCCATAGATAAAGAACCTACTGTTAAAGCGATCGCCGCAGTAGCAGGTTCTATAATTTGTGAATTTTCACTGAAGAGATAACTTGGATATTTTTGTCGTAGAAGTTCGTCAGATTCTGGTTGATAATAAAAATTACCAGCAGAAATAACAAATAAAATATTTTTATGTTGTAAACGATAGGCAATTTCATCAATTTTAGCAGCTAGAAGAAATTGTTTATGACCATCTCGATAAACTGAATCTCTATTTCCCAAGGAAATATTAATAACTTTACAATTAGGATAGTTATCAATGAAATATGCAACTGCTTTTTCTAATTGGTTTTCTAGTAATAAATCTGGATCATACTCGTTATTTTCATTAGTCACACGAGCTGAAAATAACCAAACTTGAGGTTGAAAATTTTTCTCTTCAAGACATTTGAAAAGATCGCCATAAAGAGCAACTCCAAAAACTCCTGTACCATGCCCACCATTTTTGATATCTCCATCATCAGGGCCTCCAGTAATAAAACTATGATTAGAGTCAGAAAAAACTTCTGTATCACCCAAAGCTTGAGCAATTAATGGATGCCCTCTTTGCACACCTGAATCTATGACTAATATCCCACAAGCATCTACATCTAGAGGAGGAGAAATAACTTCTGGAAATTCTGATATGGAGATGCTAAGTTGACTGGAATTTTCAAATGCTGGTTTTGGTCTTCTATCTATTTCCTTAACTGCGTCTTCTGCTAACAGAATCTCTAAAACTTCCTGTCGAATTTTCATACGAGCTATACACATATATTCACCAATATATCTATCAGTAACTCTCATGCCTGGATATTCTTCAAAACTGCTTAAAAATTCATTCAAATTATTTATATAATCTTGCATTTCTTTTAGTATACCCGTATGCCATAGTTCAAGGTCAAGAGGTACTAATTCACCATGTTCTAATGGTTCTAATTTTAACAAAGGTCCGATTCTATCCTGTGGTTCTAGACGTACTAATTCTTCAATAGCATCTAAATATCCATATTCAGGACTATCATTAATTAAGCCACTATAAGATTCTAATCTTCGCCTAAATTCAGTTAAATTATCATCTGAAGAAAAAACAACAATAGCTTCATCTGACTTGCTACCTTTTTCTAGGATATTAAGTCCTGAACCAGTCACCTGTTTATCTTGCAAACTATATTCACTTCTTAGTTTGAGCTTAAATATAAGTTTTGGATTAATACCAAAAGGAGCATATTCTTTAACAGGTCTTTCGATAATTGTTGATACTTCAGCTAATAGCTTTCTACCGTGAATATCACGGTTATCTCTTTTATTTCCACCTCCACCACCTTTGATACGTTTCGGTAATTCTATATTAGTTCTTGGTAGTTGTAGATGCTCAAATTGACTATTCATTTTCTCCTTTCATGTCTAATTCCATAAATTTTATCGACTTTTCCACTATACCTTTTCTTTCTAAATAATGGCTAACTGCTATTTCCATATCTTTTTCTGTTAGATAACGCTCACTCCGTAAAATCACAGATTTTATCGCATTTGCACAAATTCTTTCTATATCTGCTCCTGCACAACCTTTGAGACTTGCAGCAAATTTTTCTAAGTCTATATCTTTATACTGAATACTAGACAAGTTTTTTTTTAATAATAAATACCTTAGCTCAGAATTAGGTTTATCAAAAAAAAGTACCTCATCAAATCTCCTCCATATAGCAGGGTCTAAAAGTGATTGATGATTTGTTGCGGCAATGAAAATACTTTGCTCATTAGATTGATCTATTAATTGCAGAAGACTATTAACTAGACGTTGTATTTCTCCATGTTCATTGGGCGAATTTCTATCCTTAGCAATTGCGTCAAATTCATCCAATAAAACAACCCATTCTCCATTATGAACATAATCAAATATTTTTTTTAAATTCACCCCTGTTTCTCCCAGATAAGATGAAAATACAGCCGGAAGACTTACATAAACCAGTGGTAGATTAAGCATACTTGATAAAACTTTTGCTGTTAAAGTTTTTCCACAGCCAGGGGGACCACAAAATAATAATTTTGAACTAGGTTTTAAACCGTGAGAATAGATAATTTCTCGCTTTCTATTTTCTTGAATTATTCTTTCTAATATTTCCTGATTTTCAGGATATAAAACTACATTTTCCCATCCTAGTTCATATCTAGAAATAACTATTAGAGGTAAACCTGTATCTTTATCTTTGGGCACTTCAGGATAGACATTCCAAGGTGAAGTATTAGATACCAATTTTCTAGGATAATTTGATTGGAGTATTCTTTCTAAATCCTGAGCTAGTAAAATATGGTGTTTATCTTTTTCTTCTTGAATCAGTTGTTTAGCAACAGCATAAAATTCTTCTCTATTCTCTTGTGAGAAGCTCCTAAATAGTTTTCTTATGATGTCACCTCTTGCCATTTGTTTTAATCCAAGTATTTAGTAATCAATCAAGTCACTAAAATTTTTAATTATATAATAGTTATTATAACATCCCTTGAATTAATCATCAACTATTTTTATATAAAAAAAATAAATTATACATTTTCAAGATGCAAATCATATTCGCGATCGCGATACTCTAGTTTCTGAATTTTTATCGATATTATCCTTAAATTATATTGACAATAATCCTATCATCTAATTTGAATTAAGTCTATTTATACTGATGCTGTCAGCGATAAAAGGCAACAAAAAAATTCCACTATAAGTAATTTTTGTATCTGATATTAATGATGTGCGTTACTGTGTTCCCTGTTCCATCTTTTATGGAAATATTTAATAGTAGAAAAAATCAATCATTTCTCCCGATATCATTTTAATTTAATTGTGCTATTTCTACTAATTCTATAGGATCAACTGAACGATAAGTCATATTACTTATAGGTAAAAAGGTACTAACTATTCAGTTATTCTATTTTTGATTCTCTGTTTTCTTTTTTTTAATTTAAAATCTCGCTAGAATACTCTATTATCTTTAAATTTATCTAATATTTTATCTTTTCTTTAAAGTTTACAAAAATTAAAAATTTGTCAATAAATCAAATCAGACTAAATTTTCTGGAAAAATTATTACATTATACTAAAATCTTTTTGATTTAATATAAAAAGAAATTAAAATAACGAAACTTAATCTCTATGAAAGGTAATCAAATGGGTGTATTATTAAAACATAAAAAAACTACCAGATACTAAATGAAAAGTTAACTAAAAATAGAGCTTTTCACCAGAATATGGGGACTGAACTAATTCTTAAAAAGCCCTGTAAATTTGCTTTGAATGTTGTAAATAAATTGTCAGATTACCAAATTATAGAATTATGCAAGAAGTACACCAAAATCAGAGTACATCCTACACAGAAAAAGTAAAAATTCAAGTAGAAGATGATCGTACAGGCACTAGTCTCGATACCATCAAACGAGCGATCGCCGATAACTTATATTATTTACAGGGGAAAGATATAGAATTTGCTACCACCTATAATTATTATATGGCCTTAGCATATACAGTGCGCGATCGCTTGTTGCACCGTTGGCTCAAAACCACAAAAACATACTTCCATCAAAACGTCAAAACAGTATGCTATCTCTCGGCTGAATTTCTGATGGGTCGCCAACTAGCTAAAAACCTAGTCAATGTAGGTTGTTGGGAAGTTGCGAGTCAAGCTCTCGAAGAATCATGTCTTAAACTTGATGACTTAATCGAAAAAGAACCAGAACCCGGTTTAGGTAATGGCGGTTTAGGTCGTCTAGCCGCTTGTTTCCTCGACTCCCTCGCCACCCTAGAAATTCCGGCAGTAGGCTACGGTATTCGTTATGAATTTGGCATTTTCAAACAACAAATTCAAAACGGCTATCAAGTTGAACAGCCAGATAAATGGTTAAGTCTGGGCAACCCTTGGGAAATTCCTCGCCATGAAGACCAAGTAGAAATTAAATTCGGCGGTTACACAGAAGCATACCCAGACAAGCAAGGCAACTATCGGGTTAGATGGATACCTGCACGCACAGTTATTGGAATGCCCTACGATACTCTTGTGCCTGGGTACAATACCAACACAGTTAATACTCTACGCCTCTGGAGTGCCAAAGCAAGTAATGAATTTGACCTGCAAATTTTTGACTCCGGTGACTATAACCGCGCCGTCGAAGACAAAACTTTCTCTGAAAATATTTCTAAAGTTCTCTACCCCAACGATAATATATTTCAAGGCAAAATGTTGCGCTTAGAGCAACAGTATTTCTTCGTTAGTTGTTCTCTGCAAGATATCATTCGTACTCACTTGTCACGGAATCAAAATTTAGACAATTTTCACGAAAAAGCAGCCATTCAGCTCAATGATACTCACCCTTCTATAGGGGTCGCTGAATTAATGCGCCTGTTAATAGACGAGCATAATATTGAGTGGGAAAAAGCTTGGAATATTACTCAAAATACCTTTGGCTATACTAACCATACACTTCTGTCAGAAGCTCTAGAGCGTTGGCCTGTCAGTATGTTCGCAACTCTGCTACCACGACATCTCGAAATTATCTATGAAATTAATTTTCGTTTCCTAGAAAAAGTTAAGAAACGTTATCCGGGAGATGATGGGCGGTTGGCACGGATGTCACTGATCGAAGAATTTCCTGAAAAACGCGTGCGAATGGCTCATTTAGCTTGTGCTGGCGCTCATGCTATAAATGGTGTGGCAGCATTGCATACTCAACTGTTGAAAACAGATGTTTTGAGAGATTTCTACGAATTTTGGCCGGAGAAATTTACAAATAAAACTAATGGTATTACTCCTCGTCGTTGGTTGTTAATTAGTAACCCGAAATTGGCATTACTAATTACAGATAAAATTGGCAAAAATTGGATTAAAAATTTAGAGGAAATTAAGCAGCTTGAGCGGTTTATTGATGACCCTGAATTTCGCAATAATTGGAGTCAGATTAAACATGAAAATAAACAAGATTTGGCTGCTTATATTTACCAAGAAATAGGAATTGTAGTTAATCCTAATTCTCTGTTTGATATTCAGGTAAAACGACTCCATGAATATAAACGTCAACTGTTGAGTGTGCTGCATATTATTACCCTTTATAATCGGATTAAACAGAATCCAGATGTGGATATTTTGCATCGCACTTTCATTTTTGGCGCGAAGGCAGCACCAGGTTATTATATGGCAAAATTAATCATTAAATTGATTAATGCTGTAGGGGAAATAGTAAATAATGACCCAGATGTACGCGATCGCCTCAAGGTAGTTTTTGTACCTAATTTCTCTGTATCTATTGGTCAGCGAATTTATCCAGCAGCCGATCTTTCTGAGCAAATTTCTACTGCAGGAAAGGAAGCTTCTGGTACTGGCAATATGAAATTTTCCCTAAATGGTGCTTTAACTATTGGTACTCTTGATGGGGCAAATATTGAGATTCGCGAAGCTGTTGGTGCTGAAAATTTCTTCCTATTTGGATTGAATGTTGAAGAGGTTAAAGCATTAAAATATCAGGGATATAATCCAGAGCAATACTATACTTCTAACCAAGAATTACGGCAGGTTATTGACCGTATTGCTTCTGGTTATTTCTCACCAGGCAAACCACATTTATTCCATCCAATTGTAGAATCTTTACTAGGAAAAGATGAATATATGTTGTTTGCTGATTATCAGACTTATATTGATTGTCAGGAAAGAGTTAATCAGGCTTATCGTAACCCTGAATATTGGACTCGGATGTCGATTATTAACTCTATTAATATGGGCAAATTTTCTGCTGACCGTACTATCAATGAATATTGTCAGGAAATTTGGAATGTCGAACCTGTGAAAATTGATATGGAAGCATATAGTCAGGAAACAGCAGGTTTACAACGTTATTGTCAAATTTAACGTCTTCAATAGATATAACAAACCTAGATTGAAAACATAAGTGTCAGTATGGGTTTGTTACATCATTTCCCCTCCACACATCGGTGCTTAACGAAATGAAATGACTATTGCGATATCCGCAACAAAGAAGGGAAGTAGATATTTTTCCTCCACACACCCGCTCCTTGGTGCTTGAGAAAATGAAATGACTATTGCGACATTCGCAACAGAGAGGGAAAGTAAATATTTCTCCTCCGGTGCTTGAGAAAATGAAATGACTATTGCGACATCCGCAACAGAGAGGGAAAGTAAATATTTCCCCTCCACACCGGTGCTTGAGAAAATGAAATGACTATTGCGACATCTGCAACAGAGAGGGAAAGTAAATATTTCTCCTCCGGTGCTTGAGAAAATGAAATGACTATTGCGACATTCGCAACAGAGAGGGAAAGTAAATATTTCTCCTCCGGTGCTTGAGAAAATGAAATGACTATTGCGACATTCGCAACAGAGAGGGAAAGTAAATATTTCCCCTCCACACCGGTACTTAACGAAATGAAATGACTATTGCGACATCTGCAACAGAGAGGGAAAGTAAATATTTCTTCTCCGGTGCTCAACGAAATGAAATGACTATTGCGACATTCGCAACAGAGAGGGAAAGTAAATATTTCTTCTCCGGTGCTCAACGAAATGAAATGACTATTGCGACATTCGCAACAGAGAGGGGAAGTAGATATTTTTCCTCTGGTGCTTGAGAAAATGAAATGACTATTGCGACATTCGCAACAGAGAGGGAAAGTAAATATTTTCTCTCCACACACCTGATCATTGGTGCTTGAGAAAATGAAATGACTATTGCGACATTCGCAACAGAGAGGGAAAGTAAATATTTTTCCTCTGGTGCTCAACGAAATGAAATGACTATTGCGACATCCGCAACAGAGAGGGAAAGTAAATATTTCCCCTCCACACCGGTACTTAACGAAATGAAATGACTATTGCGACATCTGCAACAGAGAGGGAAAGTAAATATTTTCTCTCCACACACCTGATAATTAGTGCTTGAGAAAATGAAATGACTATTGCGACATCCGCAATTAAGAGGGGAAGTAGGTATAGCAGTTGCCCAGGCGCTTACAGCACTTTTGAAGATAGTGAGGTACAGTTATAAGACTATTTATTCCTGTATTTCCTGTTTCCTGTTCCCAGATCCGGTGTTCCCTAGAGCAATAAAACTTTGTACCTCTTTTCTTTGAAAATCTATTCAACTATTTAGTCTAAATTCCAGTACTCAGAATTCAATTGTTATAAAAAAGCACCTATAAAACTATAGGTGCTAAATTTAATTTAACTATAAATTAGACTTAAAAAGTTGGAATTAGAGAGCTAATTTTTAGTCGCAATCGTAACGTCCATAACTGCGATAACCGTAGCTGTAACGTACAGGACGACTATAGTGGTAACTACGGTAGTGATAACTAACAGGGCGACGATAATAACGTCGAGAACGACCATAACCGTAACAATCATCGAAATAATGACCGCCATTAATAGTGGCAGATTCTTCGGAAGAAAGCTCAGAAAATAATTCAGTGTTTTGAGTTTCTTGCATAAGATTATCCTCTTGATTAATTGTGTTTACAAGATGGTTAAAAATCATCGATATTTATTTAACTATCTTGTTGTTTCTAATTGTATTTTTCGTTGCTGAACTCCAGCATCAGGATATTTTTTTTTGATTAGCGACTCCTTAGAGCTTGCTAAAAAGCACTTTAAAAATGCTTTTGAATTCAACTCATAAGTTGAAATTAGTAGCAGTTATACCCAGACCTATAGTAGCGACGACGGGGGTAGTAACGTACAGGCCGACTACGGTAATAATTACGATGGCCATAACTATAATGCCGACGACTATAGTAGCCATGACCACCATTAATAGTGGCAGACTCTTCTGAAGAAATTTCAGTAAAGAGTTGATTATTTTTTGTTTCTTGCATGAAGATTTTCCTCAATTTTAATTACATTCGTCATGTTTAATAATTCCTATGTATAGCAGGAATTACAGTTAAGTATTCTTCATAAGTTTGTAATATCCGGATCACTATTTATCTTAGTTAATTCCAATCAAAAATGATTAATATAATGTCTCTTTGAATACCTACAATAAAAAATTTAGGGAACAGGAAACAGGGAATAGGGAATAGGGATAAATTTATCAGGGAAAACATTTTTATTATCACTAATTAATGAGACTTGATATAAGCAAATATTAAAAATGCTATATAGAAACCATTTGGTATCTTTGCAAAGGTACAGGTTTTTGGCTGCCAGAGTCAGAACTCATCACTCAGCAGCTCGAGAAGGTAAAAAGGTGGAAATTTGCTATTCTCTCTTTTGGAGGAGATGCTTAATAGCTCCCATAAGGGTTATACATATTTAAAAGTGCAATGGAGGTATTGGAGGTAAATATTTTTTGGCAGCAGAATAATCAGCACTATAGAATAGTACTTCACTACTCGATAGTTACTATAAAGTTAAAATTAATTGTGCTTTAACTCATAGAGGTATAGACACAAAAAAATACTTTAGTAGTAGCCTTTTATATTCCCTTTATAGTAATTAGAATTATAACGTTGGTAGTCAGAAGAGTAGCGGTTATCACCATAATAACTGCGAGGACAAAGTTGAAAACCTAAAAAATTACGGCGATATTGATAATTTTCATTGTAACCACCATTTATTTGGGTAGATTCTTCATAATTCAGTTCTGTAAAAAGTTGCTTTTTTTGAAGTTCTTGCATAATTAACTTCCTCATGGTTAATAATTTTAATGAAATAGTAGTAATTTTTGCTGAGTTATTGAATTTATGAAGGAATTGTACTTGATAATTCCAAAATAATCTGCAGTGTCCGGAGTTTTGTATACTTCGACGATCGGGTTATTGTTAAGTGTTGACTTTAATCATAATTTCTTCAAGTTTTCATTCTATCCGGATGAAGTTGAAACAAATCTGCAAAAATTATTAGAGAATAAATTATATATGGCAGTTATCAATAATTTGTCATACCAAATTCAAAAAACAATACTATCTACATTTATTGTAGAGGATTCGTATGTAAAACTCTATATTACTTATTACCCTAACCTGATATAGCAATTCTCTAAATAATTTGTCAGAAATTCCCAGTAAAATAAACAATCTGAAACTCTTGCAACCTATTTCCCTTTTTTTAAGGGATTTTTTATCCAACTATACCCAGGAATACTAATAGACATTTACAGCACTTCTCGGTGTAATGAGGTACACCTTGTTTTAAGGCAGAAGTCAGAAGTCAAAAGCTAAAAAGATTGGACTGTAACTCATAGCAAAGGAAACCGCTGTAACTATAGCAGGGAAAAGACAACAGTGGGAAAGTATTTCTCTGTCTTACGGTTCATCATCAACATAAGTCAAACACCAACTCGTTCCTTGCTATAGATAAAATTGCTACAGAATATTGAACTTTAACCAGAAAGTCAAGTTGTTAACAGGAATATTATTAAGGTCGTTAACAAAAGTAGCTCATCTGTCAATTTAGCTTAAAAATAATTATCGTTGCTAGACTTCCCTTGCCTATTAGATATTAGGCGATGCGGTCAGCTTTTTCATCTAAAACCTACCACCTTTTTCAATTTAGTAAGTGAATATCAATTATGTTAAATAATTCTGATTATGTAGAACTACAACCTCTAGAAAGTGATGAATTTCTCCCTCCTCTAAACCCTTGGAGCAAAATAGGAGGAATGTTTTTAGTAGGAACATTTGGTGTAGCTATTGCTCTAATGAGTGTAGTAAAATACAATCCTACTGTAAGAACTGAAGCAATTGCTCGACCAACAGGAGACGTAAGAATTGTTCAGACGCTTACAGAAGGTAAAGTTGAAAGTATAGAAGTAAATGAAAATCAAGCTGTTGAAATGGGAGAGGCGATCGCCCGCATAGATGAATCTGCACTTAATCGCCAAAAAAATCAACTACAGGAAAAAATCAAACAGTGTGAGGTAGAATTAGAACAGATAAATCAACAAATTTCTGCTCTAGAAGTTCAAATTTTAGGTACCGCAAAACCTCAGACTTTTCAGAAATCTAAATCAAGTACAACAGCAAACAATAAAATAGATAATAGAGTTGTTGAGTCAGCCATTTTAGATTTATCTCGATCTTTACCTACAGTTGCTCAACAATTTGCTAAGGATCGACGAGACCTCATTGTGAAGCGGACAAAATTAATTAAAGATTTGACTGCAGGTACCAGAGAACTAGAAAAAGTAGATATTAAACTTGATAATAGTGTAATTCGAGTCCCTGTAGATGGTACTATCTTTCAGCTATCTTTGCGTAATCCTGGGCAAACTGTAGAATCAGGAGCAGCGATCGCTCAGATTGTTCCTAGTAATGCACCTTTAGTATTTAAAGGCAAAGTAACAGCAGCAGATATTGCTAGGGTAAAAGTCGGTCAACCTGTGCAAATGAGGATTTCAGCATATCCTTTTCCGGACTATGGTATTCTCAAAGGAACTGTCAATTCAATTTCTCCAGATGCTATCACCTCAGAAGCATTTCGTGAAGCTTATTATGAAGTGACTATAGAACCTGAAAAACCTTACCTAGTTAGGAGCGATCGTCAATATCCAATCCAACCAGGAATGGAAAGTCGAGCTGATATAATTACTTCGCAAGAAACGGTGTTAACTTTTGTTCTCAGAAAGATTAGACTGTTAAGCGATTTTTAAGTTTTTATTTCCTTTCTGTTGGGTAGAGAGAGGAGGATGAGGAGTCATATCAAATCCGGTAGCATTGGTGTAATTAGATAAAGAGGGTGGGGTGATGGGGTGATGGGGTGATAGGGAGATGGAAAGATGGGGAGATCAAGAAAGATTTGGCAATGGCGCTCAGATGGAACATTTTTTGATACCAAATTAAGCGAATTTGATATCATAAATATTACTAGCGAATAATCTGAAAATTTTTGGTATAATTAATATCAATTTATCTAGTAATTTTATAGATTAATCACTCTCGTTACTACTTTACACCTTTTCCTACTTTTTGCCATAAAGAATTGTTAAAAATACTTCTCTAATACCTACTATTTTTTTAACATTTATGTTTGATAAATTTATCAGTAAAGTTCAGAAGTAACTTGACAAATAATTTTTCATCTGGATTTAAAATTAAATTCTTTACTATAATTATTATCTCCCATTCCTGAAATACTAATTAGGTATCGTACAAAGTAAAGTTGTAACTTCAACAGTTGTTTTTGTTAAATATTTTAAGTTTAATTTAATGTTTTTCTTAAAGAAAGTAATAAGTGACTAATTTATCTAAAAAAATATAACTTTTTGACGATAAAATAGTCTTGATCAATAACTATAAGCATTTGTGCGTAGATTATTTTTTACATTAAAATTAAAATAAGTTTAGTAGTTATACTGAAATATTATTTCTACATTTAGAAAAAATTTTCCTAGTATTTTCAAGAATTAGATAGTACAATAAAGAATATAAACCCTACACAACAATAAAAGAAAATTGATAATGAAGACAATCATTACTATCTTAGGTATTGGTGCAATCTTGCTATCTTATACTCCTACTACTAGAGCACAATCAAATAATCCTCAAATTGGGGAAACAACTCTTTCTGGAGACTCTCTGAAAACGGTAGAAGGCAGATCCATTAATAAAGATAATTACAGCACATATACTGATGATCCAAAATCTAGTAACTCTCCTACAAATGGAATTAAACCTTATGAACTGCGTCGTCAACAACAAAACGTAGAAGTGATACCAGGAGTCTCAATTCCTGTAAACTCAGATCGGCCTAAATCAGAAAACCCTCTCGAAAATACCCTAGAAGGGGATAAACGAGAAGAAGGATTCAAACTAGAATTAGGAATTTAGAAATAATTGATTTACTCAACTTTTTGGGAATACTTTGCAAATTATAGATTCAAATAGAAATAACAGATGGGGAACTGAGAAAATCAGTTCCTCATTTTTGATCGAGGTTTTCTTGAGCGGGGGAGTGGGGGATTAGGGGAGTGGGGGAGTAGTAAACATAAGAATAATATACATTTACTGGCTAATAATCGCTCAAAACGTTATTGAATCCTACTATAGCAGTAGTCACTAAGGTTGCAGCACAGCTTCTCATTGAACAGCTTCCATTGCGTCTCGGAGGAACTCATAAACCTGCCAGCATATTGACTCGCCCTCGACGTTGACCGGACTTGAGAGCATGAAAGTGTTCACCTAATTCACACCCACCATATCCATCATCGTCTGGCTGGTCTATTCCCGACTCATCAATGTAAACTCGATCATTCACGGCAATGCTGGCTAGAGTATCAAGAAAGCTGCTGACGTTTTTCGCGATCGCGTTCTTGATCGCCATAATATTGTTATAGATAATACCAAATTCAAGCCAACAGTCACTGGTAACCTTCGTTGTGCGCCAGCTAAACACAGATTCTTAAAATAACCACCTAAAACCTAATACCTTCTTACCGAATAATTAAGGTTTAAAGCCTCTCCTTTAAAGGAGAAAAGTGGTCGAGGGATGGCTAGGTCTCCTCGCTGGCCTCAAATCGACCAAGACAAAAGAAAAAATTTTCGGTAGTGCGTCAATCCTATCCGTTTTCCAGGAGAGGTAATTGTTAATTATTAATTGTTGAATCACCTTTGATTTGAGCCATCATTGCAGCATCATCCCAATAAGAAGATACTTGTTTAATTTTACCATTTTCATTAATTTCAAATATACTAATTCCTTCTGCAACTCCCTGATTACCATTTTTTCCCACTCCCTGCATCGTCCATTTAACTGCAGCCCCATTATCTACAATAAATATATTATTTGGTGTCAATTCTAGTTTGGCAAAAATCATTGATAATAGCCCAAAGAATTTCTGATAATCTGACTGTACATTACTGGGTGGTTTACCTACAGGGTCATAGATAACACCGTCTTCAGCAAAGTTTTCTGCCCATGCTTCGGCATTCATCGCTGCCATATTTGTAAAATAAGAATTGACCACTGTTTGGATAGTTTCTTTTGTCATTTTCGAGTTTTTTTGAATCGGTGTTTGTCGTCTAAATCATAATTTATGATACCAAGTTGAGATAATTAGTTACTATCAAATTTTTTTCATGGCCAGATACGCAGATTAAGAATATAGTCCTAAATTCGGTTATAGAGCATCCTTTTATGTAGAGGGGGAGACAGGGTTGAGGGGAGATGAGGTGAGGGTTGAATTTTACATCCTATAAAATATCTTTAATAGACATCTCTTTCAAAAGAGGGAGTAGGCAGTAGGAAGTAGGCAGTAGGGAGAAATAATTGATAATTTATGTGTGAGAATTGATTTTATTTTGGATTTTTACCAGATGTCTAATAACCTGATTTTGTCTAATTTATGATATTTAATAATTTAATTGATTTGTGAAAAGTTTCAAAATAGATAAAAAGTTTGAAACTATGACTTCTGCTTCCTTTATTGACATCCTCCCGACGCTGCTCTCACGAGACAGCGCGGGATTCCCGAGCATCACTGTTAGGGGTTTTCTGTTTCCTCTTGACAGAGGAGCTGCGCTAACATAGCACCTGCCTTCCGAGATTTACTNGTTTCGCGATCGCGAACCCTTTATGAGAATAATTATTATGAGAAAAACATTTAATTTTTTAAAGGGATTATATCTTTTAAACTCTTACCCCACAATGCTTTTGAGGCGCTTGTCACCCCGTGAGGTTCGTATGTTTAATTCTTTAGGTACTTTTTTTCCACAATTTGAGCAATCTTGGCTAGTATTTCTGGGGTTCACTGCTATGGTTTTCACCTCCAGCATTTCCGGCTTTGACAGTTAAAATAGTTAGAAATTGTCTCCCCAAACGCATCATTAATTGACTTACTCAAACGAGTCAATGCTTGCCCTTTTATATTTAAGTTTGCCTCCGGCACGCTGCTCCGCGTCTACATGGGCGATAACTTCAGTTTTTGATAACAACTCATTTGCTGTTTTAAAGTGGAAATCTTTACGTCGATCGGCTACCTTTTTATGTTGTTTAGCAACAACTAGAAGAGCTTTTAACCATCTTTTACTACCTTTTTTATTTCGAGATCAACGTTTTTGTAGAGTATTTAATCGTTTCTGAGATTAGCGATAGTATTGAGGGATGGGGATAGACTCTCCTTCACTTGTTACTAAGAATTTATTCAGCCCCATATCAATTCCCAGAGTGTTTTTTAATGTAGGTTCAACTTTACTTGTTAAAGCTGGAACTGATTTTTCTTCTAGGGATAAAGTCATTTCAGTTATCAGTTATCAGTACCTCTGCCTGTTTGCGCAGCATTCCGCAGGAAAGCATACGTGAATTGAAATATTAAACTTTATTTTCTCTTGGTCAATTGGAGGACAGCGCAGGTTTCCTAGCCATCCGGATACCGCTTTTTTCCTATTAAAAGGGGAGGCTTCAAGGCGCGAATTATTTAATTATTAATTATTAATTATTAATTATTAAGGTAACGTCCAATTCCATTAAACCTTGGTTTCCCTAATTTATGTCCATTTTTGTCTGCTTTAAACCATCTATCAAAGGCCAGTTGTACCCGTTTTACGCAGTCTTGCAAAACCTGAGAATGAATTAGCTTATACTCAGGAAACTTATCTTTGGTATTGACCAAATCTCGTTTTTGAGAGTAATAATCTGGATGATCTCTGAGTTGAGGAATAGGCATCACTAAGAGGCAAGCGTTAATTGGACAACGGTTTTCTGACCACCACGAGAACCGCTCGCTTAACCGATAGTTGTACTGCCGACGCAACAATTCCAACCACATTTCTATTGTGGCTATTTGTTCTTTTTTGGACCTTAATTTATATTGGTAGGCAGTGCGCATTGTGGAAAATTTCCGGGGTTATTGCAATATCATAATACAGGTTTTTTAACCAGGGCGAAAGCTTCTGCTGGGATGGTATGCAAATTGAATGGGCATCTGACTTATTCAATTTGCTGCCAATTTAGCTAAAAATATCTTAGATTTTAACAAAACTTTAGAGGTAAAAAAAATGAAATTTACACCACCAATGACAATGATGGATTTTTTTCTCAAAAGTGAGGGAATATGGTTTTCTCAACGTACTGTCCATCATTTTGATTCTGTTCAAGATGAGTCAGGAAAATCTAATTTTATCGTCAAAGTTTTAACAAAAGATGACCCGAAAATTTTGGAAGTTTGTGAACAACAAAATGTCAATCCAGCTTTAGCAACAGGTGGTGCAAGTTTTAACTGGCAAGATAATTTAGATAATGATGAACCTAATCCAAATTATGCTGCTATTTTAGTAGATATTCCTGATTCGGAAACAGGCTTAACTGGAAAATTTTTGCGTAATCGTGGTTATGTTGAAGGTATTCCTGTAGTGGGTAGATATCATTTTGCTAAAGATGGAGTCTTGACAATTGATACAGAATATGAAAGAAATCAAGGACAAGAACGTTGTTGGTTTCTGACAGATGATTTTCGAGTCAGAGTTAGTACAGTGCGAATGATGAATGGTGTTAATTTGATGGCCTATTGTTCCGAACGTCGTTGTATTACTCGCAAACAATTAGAAGCAATGAGTCACCTTCTCCGCGCTAAAGCGACGGAGCTTGGGTAACCCAATACCCAACGAAGAGGTGGTTAGACCAAGCCTAATACGCACACCTCCAGATATTTCCCTAGTCTGGATTACCTGTGGGCTTCTTTGGGTAGAGGCATCGCGTAGCTGCGAGACACAACGTATTAGGGGGTCATAGGGACATACAACTAATTTAGGATTATCTCCAAAATGACTAGAGTTCCTGTACAAAACCCAGACGGTACGCCAGCGATGTCCACCAAAGCATCACGGGCACGTCGTTGGGTAAGAGATGGCAAAGCCACAGGACACTGGAATGATGCTGGCATTTACTACGTCCGCTTAGTCGTTGAGCCATCAGGTCGCAAGGTTCAGAAGGTAACAATAGGGGTAGACCCAGGCAAGTCCTACACAAATATTGCCGTACAGTCGGCCAAAGCCACCCTTTATTTAGCTCACCTGGTTCTGCCGTTTCAGCGGGTAAAAGAACGGATAGGTGCAGCCACGATCAAGAACGGAAAAGTTATCAAAAATGCTCGTGGTCGTGCCCTTCATCGTCGAGTGAGGCGTGGCCAACGGATTAATCGGAAAATCCCTTTCGAGCAACGTGCCCACCGCCAGAAGCGGTTTGATAACCGTAGGCGTGATGGCAAGATAGCTCCATCAATTCGAGCTGCAAGGGAGATGGATCTCAGGATAGTGAGTGAGCTATCCAAAATCTATCCAGTAGGCAGCATCGTTTATGAGGTCATCAAAGCCGATGTAGATTTAACTAGCGGTAGGAGGGGAGCGCGTTCTGGCAAAGGGTTCTCTCCTGTGATGGTCGGGCAGAAATGGGCGATAAAGCAATTGCAGTCTATTGCAACAGTTAAGACCGTCTTAGGCTGGCAGAAAAATGGTAATGGTACAAGTCAAATCCGCAAGCATTTGGAACTGACAAAAATCAAAGACAAGAAGGCTCAAACACCAGAGTCTCATGCAGTAGATGGGATAGCCCTAGCTGCTACAGAGTTCATTAGGTTTGGACTGGTACCCAAGATTGGCTACGACTTGCATACATGGATTGGGTCTGTCACCATTACCTCTGCACCATTCAGGACGATCGCTAGACCTGAATACTTTCGTAGAGCATTGCATTTTGACAAGGCTGACAAGGGAGGAAAACGCAAGCGTAAGGGTGGAACCATTACCCCATTTGATGTGCGCTGTGGCGATCGAGTCATGGCTACCAAGTCTGGTGAAACAGTGATTGGCTGGGTAGGTGGTTATACCCAGACAGCCAAGTCCAAAAATATCAGTGTGTATGACCACAACTCGAAACGGTTAGGACAATACGCACCAAGTAAAGTAAGGCTCATTCGGAGGTCGAACAAGTTATGTGTAGCGTAAGGGCAACTCAAGCCACACCAGCTGCTTTTCGGACTTGCACTCAAGGGATAGGGATTCCCAGTATCCCGGATTGTTGACAAGAATGTTGCAAGAAATTTAAGTTAATATTCTGAAATAATCCAGTATATCCAATTAATATCGATCATCGTGTTATAACCTTAACCTTACTTATTTCAAAGCTACTGATAACCAACTATTAAATAATTCTTGATGATTGACAACCCATTCTTCAGCATGACGGCGAATATCTACAGGTTTATTCTCCCCATTTTTAACTTTTTCTTGTTGGAGGTTGACATCCTGAAGCGGAATTTGGATCTGTTCAAATAAACTTTTCGCAACTGGATTATCCTGCAAAAAATTCTTATTTGCTAATATCCCGACTCTATCGACTGGAACACCAAGATTTTTTCCATTCACTGAAGTATCTTTTTCAGTCAAGTCTCCCTGACTTTCTAATAAGGATGTAAAAGGAACACCCAACCATTCCACATCCTCCTCAACTTTTAAAATTGAAGCTAACCAATGAGGAGTCCAAGTAAAATAAAGAATAGGTTTACCTTGCCGATAACGGGTCAAAGTATCTACCATTAAAGAAGAATAATCTCCTTCAATCTGCTCAACAGTATCTTCAAGTCCGTAAACCTGTAGATGATGATTTATTACTCTTTCACATATCCAACCAGCAGTACAACCTATTAAATTTGCCTTACCATCACCATCTGAATCAAAAAGTTTAGCAATTTTTGGATCTTTGAGTTGTGATAAATCAGTAATATTATATTTCTCAGCCGTTTGTTTATCTATCTGATACCCCGCTTGACAATCAGAAATAAGTGTTCCAACCCGTTCTAACTTATCTTCCCCACCATTCTTGTCAAAAAATTCTTTGTGGGCAACTTGCCAATGGACACCAGTAAAGTCCACATCATTATTACTAACAGCAATGTGCATTGCCGGAACATTCAATTGTTTTGGTCTTTTCACCTGATAGCCTAATTTCTCCAGCCCAATATTCACAATCTCTGTCACAAATATACCGGATGTTTCCAGACCAGAAGTAGAACGGACAATTACTCCATTCCCTGGCAATGCTTCATTTTTTGAGTTTATAGTAGTTTGGGACATTAATTGCCAGCTAGTAACACCAACCAGCAAAGCAACCAAAATACTTATCCCTAGAGTTGTGCCTTTTTTTTTGGAAAAGCCACGAGACCGGCACCATCCAATTAAACCTCGCTCTTGCCAAGAAAGAACATTTCCCTGACTAATAGCTTGAGTGATACGGTCGAGCATCACCGCAATTAAAACAATACCCAAACCACCTACAGCAGCTAGTCCGACATTTAAACGACCGAGACCTTGCAATACCATTTGTCCTAATCCCTCTACCCCAATCATTGAGGTGACAACTGACATTGATAAGGCCAACAAAATTGCTTGATTTGTGCCAGCCAAAATAGTAGGCAAAGCTAAAGGAATTTGTACTTCTAATAAAACTTGTTGGGGAGTTGAGCCAAAAGCTAAAGCTGCTTCTACTGCTTCTGGAGATACTTGCCTAATGCCCAGATTTGTCAGACGAATTAGAGGGGGGACTGCAAAAACAAATGTGGCAATAATGCCGGAAACTTCTCCAATCCCAAATAACATTACTACAGGTACTAGGTAGACGAAACTGGGAAGAGTTTGCATCGCATCTAGGAGGGGACGTAATATTTTGTTGAAGCGATCGCTAATGGCACTAATAATACCTAAAGGAATACCTACCAGCATACAAAATATTACGGCTGTTAGAACCAGGGCCAGGGAAACCATTGCTGCTTCCCAAGCACCACAAAAACCAATTATACAAAGAGCGATAATGCTGTAAATGGCTATTTTTCTTCCTGCTAGTTGCCAGACTAGAAGGGCAATAATTATGAGAAAAATCAAGGGGGGAATAGCAATAAAACCAGATTTAACTATTTCCAGAGTATTTTTTATGGGTAAGCTGATAGTTTGAAAGAGGGGACGAAAGTTATCAACTATAAAATTAACAGTATTGTTAACCCATTCGTCTAGGGGTAAAGTGTAAAACTGGAAAGGATTTAATACTTTTTCTAAGTCTCCTTGAGTTTCAGCTATGAAGTAGTGAGGCAAATAATTCAAAATCAACACAATTGACTATGCTCCTAGTAATGTTTGGTTTAATCCAAATTTTGATTTGGTTGCCCCAAACTTGTAAGTACATCAACTGCTTCTACCATAACTTGAAATTCTTTTTTTTTGTGCTTAACCACTGCTAGGGGAAATTCTTGTTTGTCAAAGTAAAAATATTTTCTAGGCAAGTATAAATAGGGTTTGCTGATTAATTCTAAAAGTATTTACTGATATTGGTTTTAGCGTTTTAGAGTTGAAAAAAGTGCGCCTGTTTTCGGTAGAAAAAGCTCAAAAAGCTAGTATCTTAGGATGATTATGGCAGAAAAATTGAGAGACAATTCTTAACTCCTACCTCTTCGCTCATTCCCATTTCTCCTGTCTTCCCCTCCCCTCCTGGGAGGGGTTAGGGGTGGGTTGGGAGGGGGAGGGGCGAGGGTGGGGTTGTCTCCTGTCTCCTACCCTCACCCATAAGACTTTTTCAGCAAACCCTAAATATTTACTATTTGTTTCATCAGAATTTTTATGTGGAGATACTAGCTAAAATGACCACTTATCAAAAAAGTTTTTAATTACTTCTTGAGCTTTTGATACTGTTGTACTCAAGGCTTTTGCAATATCATAACTAATATTATGAACCCATTGCTGAAATGAATTTTGAGATTTAGAGGCAATAGTTCTTTCAAAACTATCCATTTCGTTTATTTTTTGTAGTAAGCGTTGTCTTAATAATTGAGTAGTTGAGAGAGCATCTTCTACTTCTGAGGCATAAAATTGATACCCACAAGAACAGTAGAATTTACTATCAAGAATATGCCAGTTATCCCTGCAAGATTCACATTTAACTTGTCTTTTATAGGGTTCAACTAATAATTGACCGTTAAAAGTACAACCTCTATGATAATTTTTACCCCATTGTTTACCACAACTAGGGCATTTAGGAAAGAGAAATGCTATCCATTCACTCATAATTCTTGGTGTGAATAAAAATCAAAAACTTGACCTCTACATAGGGTTTGCTGAAAAAGTCTTATGGGTGAGGGTAGGAGACAACCCACCCCTAACCCCTCCCAGGAGGGGAAGACAGGAGACAGGAGAAAAGGGAATGAGCGAGGAGGTTAGGAGTAAGAATTGTAAGAGTGATTTTTCTGCCCAACTATGCGCCTAAAATACTAACTTTTTGAGCGTGAAGATCTGAAAACCAGGCACTGCAATTCGACCCCAAAGATGAATTTCCCTCAATTCTCTTTCTAAATATTGCTGCACAGAAGCGATCGCCCGATTTTGTGCGTCTAAAATCCACAAAGCAACATCGACATCTTTTAAGACTTTTTCGTAAAGTGCAATATGCTCTCTTTGTTTTAATTGACTCTCACCTAATCCCGGCATATCATAAGCTACTAAAGCTCCATTAACACCTTCAACTTCACTCAACGAGATTTCCACTCCTCTCGCCTCCTGAGTACAAGCTTCAGTATGGCTAACATCAAAACCTGCATTAAAAAGTGCATTGAGGGTAGAGGATTTTCCTACTCCTGTTTCACCAATAAAAGCAAAACGAGGAGGTGGTTCATTATCAACTTTTTCTTCAATGATATTGTAGATTTTCTCAAAATCCTCATCTGACATTTTCTGGTCGCCCAGAAGGTCTGTTGCTAAACTTTGAACTAAGCCTCTTGACATCCTCTCCGGCCTGAAGGCGCGGAGATTCCTACTGAACCGTAGTTCTTCAGTGGGTTGACGTTTCACAGACTGCTGCTATCTTGACGCTAGTCTTACGCTTGCCTCCACGTCCGTTTTTCGTCTCCGAATGCCCTCCGGCGACTAATATGTTTATCGCTGCGTTTTCGTCTCTATCGTGTTTGCTGCCACAGTTTAGACACTCCCATTCTCGCACCTGAAGGTCTAATTTTCCACCTTTAAAGCCACAATTTGAGCAAATTTGAGAAGTAGGCTCCCAACGACTAATTACTCTAAAATCACGACCATATTTTTCAGCAATTCCATCTAGGAATGTTCTGAATTGTCTCCATCCTAAATCTGAAATTGCCTTGGATAATTTACGGTTTTTCACCATACCAGAAACGTTTAAATCTTCTAAAACAATTGTTTGGTTTTCACGAATTATTTCAGTAGATAATTTATGTAGAAAATCTGTCAAGCGTATCTTTCAGCTTGGCATGGAATTTAGCTACTCTAACCCTTGCTTTTTCATACCTTTTAGAGCCTTTAGTTTTATGAGATAATGACTTACTTAACTTTCTTAACTTCTTAATTCGTTTCTTAAGTGGTTTAGGAGCATCAACCTTTGTACCGTCACTAAGTGTAGCAAAGGTTTTAATACCTAAATCTATACCTACTGAATTATCAGTTTTAGGTAAAATTTCTGGTTGTATTTCTACTACAAAACTCAAGAAGTATCTATGGGCTGAATCTTTAATTACTGTTACTGATGATGGAGGAGCAGGTAACTCTCACAGGCGATACTATTTTCAGCTTTCCAATCTTAGCTAAATAAACTTTATGTTGACCAATTTTAAACCCTCACGAGTGTAAACCTAGCAGTTTGCTTTGATTTTTTACTTTTGAATATAGGAGGTTTAATAGGTCTACCTTTTCTCTGGCCTTTAGTTGATTTAAAAAAGTTTTGATAAGCCTGGTTTAAATCATTCAAAGATTGCTGCAATGGTATAGCAGAAACCTCTGATAACCACTCTCTATTTTCAGTTTTTTTAGCAGATGTAATAAAAAGCTTTTGTAGCTCAGAATTAATGGGTTTCTTTTCTCCTGATTTATACTTTTCTCGGCAGCAAGTTAGACTATCATTCCAAACCACACGGACACAACCAAATAGCTTGGCTAATTGGTGTTTTTGTCCCGTTGTGGGATAAATACGATACCTAAATCTAGCTTTCATAATTCCGATCTAAACTAATAATATGATAGCATACTTGTTACTATTTTCATCTATAAAAAGTCGCCCTAGAAGGGCAAGACTTTAGACCCACTTTTTTGGTGAATCCATATTTTTTCTGCTTCTTAAAGTTGCATCTCTGTTAGAGGATAAGTCACCTTTTCTCAAGAATGCCAACTGAAAAAAACTGATTTTATGGAATTTTTGGTAACAAAATATTAATTCAAAACCTGAAAAACTCTGATTTTATTGCCTTACCCTAAAGTTATAATAATTAAGACTATTAGTTTATCTAAATTATATGATTATTACAGAAGTTTTACAATTAGTAGATAGATTAGTGGAGAAACAAACTGGAAAACATCTGGATGACTTAGAAAAATCTGTCGTTAAAGGATTGTGGGAAGGTAAGACTTACAGTAAAATTGCGGAGGAATCTGGGTATAAAAATTCAAACTATATTGGAGATGTGAGTCGCAAATTATATAAAATTTTATCTGCACAATTAGAGGGAGAAAATGTTAATAAATATAATTTTTGTTGGACAATAGAAAGAGTTATAAGTTCTCCTCAGTTTGTTGGGTTAATAAACACTGAGATTACTTGGTGTTCAAATAATCGTCAATTAACTGAAGCTGAACCAGTAGATCACGAAGAAAAAAAGACCGAAAATACAACCTATCAAGATTTAACCCTAGCTCCTAAAATCATCAATTTTTATAGTCGCGAAACAGAAATTCAAACTCTATCTAATTGGTTAACTAATCAAAATATTCGTCTCATCTCAGTATTAGGAATAAGTGGAATAGGAAAAAGTACCCTAGTCAGACATTTTATCTATCTAAATCAACACCTATTTGATATAATTCTCTGGAAAAGTATCAAAATTTCTCCATTTTTATATCAAGCGATCGCTGAGATTTTAACAAATATTAAGGTCTATCAAAGTATTACTATTAAAACTGAAAATCAGTTAACTGAATTTTTTAATCTCTTACAGCAGAAAAGATGCTTAATTATCCTTGATGATGTACAAGAATTATTTATTAGAGGAGAATTTGCCGGACAGTACCAACAGCAATATCAAAACTATAAACATTTTTTCCAAAAGCTAGTAGAAATTGAACATCAAAGCAGCTTAATTTTAATTAGTCAAGAAAAATGCCAAGAAATGCTGTGCTTAGACGAAGAATTATATCCTATTAAATGTTTAGAATTATCAGGAATAGAAAATATTAACCTCAAAAAGTATGGCTTGCAAAATGAAGAATCATGGTCAAAGCTGATTAATTTATATGAGGGTAATCCGGTTTATTTAGAATCTATTGTTGGTGTAATCAAAGATATGTTTCGAGGTAATGTATCTAATTTTTTAACTGAGGAAGGTTTACTTTTGATAGAAGAAATAAGGTTAAAAGTCGCCGAAAGATTCTCTAGATTATCACCTATTGAACAAGAGATTATTCGAGAAATAAGCAAACATAATGAACCTGTATCAAGAGAATATTTAAAACAAAGTTTATCATTATCATCAATAGATTTAATTAATGGATTAAGATCCTTGGCAAGACGCTATTTACTCCAAAAAACTGAAACAAATGAAATTTTATTTAATTTATCTCCTATTGTTCGAGAATATGCCATAAAATTTTTGGTTAGTTAACAATAAAAAAATAGGCAGGGTTCTTGCGAGGGTGAGGACTCTCATCTATCTAGATAATGTTTGACGAGAAAAAAGACATTACAGTACATATATAAGACGTTATAGTTTTTATTTACTAGATATAGTGTTTTTGCCTAATTTCTCCATTTACTTTGGATCGTATTTTGGCATCAGTTCTGAAAACAGATGATTTTTTGAGTTTTCAACGCTACATATATAAGACGTTATAGTTTTTATTTACTAGATATAGTGTTTTTCCCTAATTTCTCCATTTACTTTGGATCGTATTTTGGCATCAGTTCTGAAAACAGATGATTTTTTGAGTTCTCAACGCTACATATATAAGACGTTATAGTTTTTATTTACTAGATATAGTGTTTTTCCCTAATTTCTCCATTTACTTTGGATCGTATTTTGGCATCAGTTCTGAAAACAGATGATTTTTTGAGTTCTCAACGCTACATATATAAGACGTTATAGTTTTTATTTACTAGATATAGTGTTTTTCCCTAATTTCTCCATATTACTTTGGATAGTATTTTGGCATCAGTTCTGAAAACAGATGATTTTTTGAGTTCTCAACGCTACATATATAAAACGTTATAGTTTTTATTTACTAGATATAGTGTTTTTGCCTAATTTCTCCATTTACTTTGGATAGTATTTTGGCATCAGTTCTGAAAACAGATGATTTTTTGAGTTCTCAACGCTACATATATAAAACGTTATAGTTTTTATTTACTAGATATAGTGTTTTTGCCTAATTTCTCAATTTACTTTGGATAGTATTTTGGCATCATATCAAATCCGTTGGCTTCGGAGTAATATAATTGCATCGATCATCATACAATGCATCAGGGCGAATGGCCATTCGCCCCTACAATATTCTTTAATACTCTTTTGTGGTTGTACATAGTAATAGTAAAAGTTAGGGAGAGCTATAATTTTTTCACGACTTACTCTCAAAAAACTGTTGAATATCTGGGAGAAGAAATATTTGGATAAATACCAAATTTTGTTCTTCAACATTACGGATGCAAGACTACCCTTTCTTTTTCTTGAAGAGCTTTCAAGAAATTTGTTAAGGAGTAGTTGATTTTTCTAGAGTAATTTTTCTCCTCAAACTTGTAACTACATCAGAAGCTTCTACCATACCTTTAAACTCTTTTTCTTCATCAACTACCGCTACAGGAAATCCTTGTTTGTAAAGGTGAAAAATATTTTCTAGATGAACAGAAGCATCGATTATAGGAAAATCAGTTTCTATAATTGCCATAATATCTTCCTTTTCCTGCTTGAGACTCGTTTCTAAATGTTCTTTTTTGACCAAACCAACAGGTTTATTCTGTCTATCGACCACATACATAACTTGGAGATTATGGTCTAACATTTTTTTCAGCCCAGAACCAACAGAATCTTGGCCAATACTCAGAGAAACAGTTTTATTAATAATAGAACCCACTGTAATAAATTGGGCAGGATTTACCTCTTGGATAAAAGCAGTAATATAATCATTTTTTGGTTGAGTGAGTAATTCTTCTGGTGTCCCCAACTGAACAATTGCCCCTGCTTTCATTACAGCAATTCGATCGCCCAGTTTCAAAGCCTCTTGAATATCGTGACTAATAAACACAATAGTTTTGTGTAATTCTTTCTGGAGTCGCAATAACTCATCCTGCATCTCTCCTCTAGTCAATGGGTCAAGGGCACTAAAAGCTTCGTCCATTAATAAAATTTCTGCATCAGTAGCTAAAGCACGGGCCAAACCCACTCGTTGCTGCATTCCCCCACTCAAAGAGGTTGGTTTATAATCTGCCCATTTAGCTAAACCCACAACCTCTAATGTTTCTAGTGCTTTCTGGCGGCGATTAATTCGTTCAGCTCCCCGCACCTTTAGTCCATACTCTACATTTTCCGCGACTGTTTTATGAGGAAACAACCCAAAGCGTTGAAACACCATTGAGACTTTATTGAGTCGTATGTCTCGCATTCGTGTCTCATCAGCATGAGCAACATCTTCATCATCAATATAAATATGTCCGCTAGTGGGATGAATCAAACGATTAATACATCGAGCCAGGGTAGATTTTCCTGAACCGGATAACCCCATTAGCACAAATATTTCCCCTTGATTAATCTCAAGAGATATATCGGCCAATCCTAATACATTACCTGTAGATTGCAGTATATAATCTCTTGTTTTACCTTCTCGAAACAATTTAAGAGCAGCAAGATGTTTTTTGCCATAAATTTTGATTAGATTTTTTATAATTATTTTGGGTTGCATATTTTTATGTAATCATTGATTCTAAGTTAACATAAATTAATTAGTTATATTTTAGTACTTTCCAATGGTTTTGTAGATCAAAAAGCAATTCAAAATAATTTTTGTATATTTGCTACTTTAAAAAAAATAACTTTACTAAAATAATATTCAAAAACGAAAGTCAATATTTCTGTCCATAGATGATTTAGGCATCTAGATAATTAGTTGAGCAAACTTTATCTAATATTAGATATATAGTTTGATACCTTTTTTTCATTTTAAATATTTCACTATTTTATATAAGTCGAAGCAAAGGACGCAGACATATCAAAAGCTTAAAACTCAGACAAAGCAAAATTTTTACTTCTCTCCTAGATAATACCAATTACAAATGCATTAATGCTTAACTTAGATAGCACTTCAATTATTAATTAATTAACACTAGCCTTATCAGCTTTTTGATAATTAGTACTCTAGGAGTGCATTAATTATTATTATTTTTACCGAATGAATAATTAATAATTAATAATTAATAATTAAATAATTCGCGCCTTGAAGCCTCCCCTTTTAAGGGGAAAAAAGCGGTTGAGGGATGGCGAGGTCCCCTCGCCATATCCAATCAACCAAGAGAAGAAATAATATCTCCTGATATTCAATTCCGTAACGGTTAAAACCCGAGGTAATTATCAATTATCAATTATCCATTATCCATTAATGAATTATCCCTTTATCCCTGTACGGACGTTGCATGCAACGTCCCTACCTACTCCCCCTCCTGGGACTATGCTTTATAAACATCTTTCTTAACATAAAACTTGACAAAACAGACAAGTTATGGGTTAGTCTGGAAGCGGCTTTTTCGGGAGAAAATTGTATTGAAAAATACACGCAAGTGTGAGGACTGTAGACAAAATTCTTACTCCCCCCTCTTCCCCCTCTTCCCCCTCTTCCCCACCCTCCTACAAGGGTTTCAGGAGTTCCTTATCAGGGATAGCTCCTGGGAGGGGTTGGGGATGGGTCTCCTGCTCAATAAAATGTAGAAAAATTTTTGAGAAATGGTATAACTAATCGCCTAGATAACTAAAATATTTCTCCTTTTGCACCAGATATTTATAAACCATTATGGATGCGACTTAGGTTCTCTCCGCTCTTTCTTGTAGAATATTAAAGATTTAATCTCTACATTCATCAATTACAATTAATAATTGGCGGAGAGTATTTGTCGCTTGGGAAATAAATAATTACCTTCTTCTCCCTGATTTATTCTTAATTTTCCCAACTTAAAATTTCAAATTTTGGAGTCGATCAAAAGAATAATATTTCTTTGATATTATCTAGAAAAAGTACGATTTTGCCATCTATTAAGGATGTGATTTTCTGCCATCATAGATGTAGTTTGTAACTCATAAATTTGCTTTCTTGAAGCCTGTATTGTCTCTACTTGATCGTGAAATTCTTGTTGCAATTTAGTCAGTTTATTTTGGTAATCTGCAATTATTTCTTTTTGCAATTCTGACTGTTTTTCTAAGGCTTCATAAGTTTCCTGTGATACCATTGAACCAACTATAGATTCAAGATATTGCAACTTATTGAGTTGCTCCTTTAACTGGTGCTGCAAAGCTTCATAATTTTCTTTTGACACCATTAAATCAGTCTGTTCTTCAAAACTTTGCAACTTATTTTGCTGTTCTTGTGACTGATTTTGCAAAGTCTCATAAGCTTCTCTAGAAACCATTGTGGTAATTTGTGCTTCTAGATGTTGCAACTTATTTTGCTGTTCTTGTGACTGATTTTGCAGGGTTTCATAACTTTCCAGCAAGACCATTGAAGCTATTTGAGATTCTAGTTTTTGAAGTTGAGTTTGCTGCTCTTGTGACTCTTGCTGGATAGTATCATAAACTTCCTTTGACACCATGGAGGCTATCTGAGATTCTAGTTGCCCAAGACGATCTATTTGCTCCTGTGATTGGTCTTGCAAAGAATCATATACTTCCCTAGATACCATCAAAGCTATTTGCTCTTTTAATTGAGCAATTTGCTCTTGTGACTCTTGCTGAAGATTCCCATAAACTTCCTGAGATACCATGGAGGCTATCTGAGATTCTAGTTTCCCAAGACGATCTATTTGCTCCTGTGATTGGTCTTGCAAAGAATCATATACTTCCCTAGATACCATCAAAGCTATTTGCTCTTCTAGTTGTTTTAGTTGAGCTAGTTGTGCTTGAGATTCTTGCTGGATACTTTGATAACTTTCCTGAGATACCATCAAAGCTACTTGCTCTTCTAGTTGCTTGAGTTGAGCTAGTTGTGCTTGAGACTCTAAGATTGCTTTTTTGTCTTCTTCTAATTGTTTGTGCAAAGTTTCATAACTTTCTCTTGACACCATAGTAGTCATTTGGTCTTCCAAATGTTTAACCTGTGCCATCTGAGATGCCAACTCTTGTTGTAAAGCTTGATAACTTTCCGATAACTGATTTTGTGTTTCTACAGACTCAACTAATGGTTCTGGAACTGTCACTATATCCAATTTTTCATCAGATACTTCATTTGTCTTCAGAGCATTATTTACTGTCTCCGATTGATTATCCAGATTTCCTTGGATCTGTGCCGCCTCTCTCAAAATTGCAAGGTCTCCTCTAGCAATGCGCTCAATTAACTCAGACCTGGATAAACCAAGCCCAGTTGCTACCTCCTTTAGCCTCTCAGCGCTAGTAGGAGTCAGAGACACACCGACTTTAACCTTGCTTTCTGAATATGAGGTGGCACCACTACGTTTTCTTGCCATTATAAATCTCCTTGGCCACCATACTTTTTCTAGTATACCGTTGAATGGTATTCCCTTAACGAAGTCATAAGTCAGAAAGCAGAAGTCATAAGTCAGAAAGCAGAAGGCAGAAGGAAAAATTGCTTATGGATAGTCAATGAGAGGATAAAAAGCGGTCGTTTTGCTAGGGCAAAGTTCCGCTAATGGAAGTCGCCGTCATTTTTGCGCAGTATTCCGTAGGAAAAGGCAGAGCTTCCCGTAGGGTGGGTTGAATGGTATTCCCTTAACGAAGTCATAACTCATAAAGCAGAAGGCAGAAGTCATAAAGCAGAAGGCAGAAGGAAAAATTGCTTATTGGTACTTAAACATTTTCTGGTCGAAAAAATGCGTCAAAGCCACTCTAGACAAGGGAATTACGTCGATGCTCTAAAAATGGCTAGAACCCGTGCTTATTCAGGATTTATACCTTTTTGACGTAAAAGCCTTTGCCCGTCTATATTTGAGCCTGTTTTCTGGCTCTATTTTGTTTAAGTCCCATTATGGATCGTCAACGAGAGGATAAAAAGCGATCGTTTTGCTAGGGCAAAGTTCCGCTAATGGAAGTCGCCGTCATTTTTGCGCAGTATTCCGTAAGAAAAGGCAGAGCTTCCCGTAGTGGCGTGTCAAGCTGAAAATGGTGTATTAAATTTTTGAGTATAATTCTTGCTATGACTAAGGTTTGGAGAATTTTCCTAAAACACTATTTCAAGCTTGACGCGCTAGTAGGGTGGGATGGCTCCGAAACCTGCGCTGGCCGACCATCGACCAAGAAAAGAAAAATTTTCCTTTGAGTTAATCCTATCTGTTTTAAAAGAAAGGTAATTGTTAATTGTTAATAATTAATTATTAATTATTAATTATTAATTATTAATTGTTGAATCTAACCCCGTTCATCAAACCTTGTATAAAAACCGCCGTTCTTGACCCAGTATTGTTTCAAATCGTGGTGGGGTGTATGGAGACTTGCTTTTGCTTGATAAAGAACTACTTTTCTATGATTACCAATCCAAATTTTCTTAATAGGTTTGACAGATATCAAACTTCCGCCCAATGTTTGAACACATTCTGCGAACCTATCAACTGTAGAATATTCTACTGTCTCAAACAAGAAAAAGTTTCCTGAACAGATTAAATGTCTGCTTCTAATCCAGCTTTGCATTTTTTTTTCTGCTACTGGTGGCAACATTTTTTATTAGTCCTCCCTCAAGACTGTTTCATAATTTGTTGCCTTCAATTTTTTATGGGTAATTCATCAGCAAAACTTATTTTTTTTTCAAACTTTAACTTTCCTGCTTTAGACCCCCAAACCTGTTTGTGTTTATTAACATCCATCCCTTTATCTAAACTTTCCCATGTTTGCTCAGTTAATTCTACTTCACTAACTAGATAAGTCTCACATCCTCTCTTATTAATTAAACATTTATTTCCAGGTTCAACACTCCCTAAAAATTTTTCTCCATCTCGTTTAAAAACCATTGAGCAATGATAACGACGTTCTATATTTTCTGGAGTAATAGTATGTAAAATCTCCAGCTCTCTTGCTGCACCTGCATAGAGAATAGGGTCTTTGAGGCGATAATTTTCTATATAAATATGGTCGCCTTTATCTATAAGTTTATGAACTCCTTGACGATATGGACTCCAAAGGTCATAATCATAAACTTGCTCTGAATAAAAACCTATGCCAGAAAAAAATTGATATGGCAAAGGTCGGAAATAAACATGAATATGAGCATAAAGAACTCGATTTGTAGAAGCTTGTTTTTGATTACTAAAGCCTCCTGCCATCCAACTAGCTAGAGTAATAATATTGTTTGATTTTGTCTGATTTTCTGTATGGGAAATAATCATATTTTACCTTCCCTTTTTTTCTTCATAATTCTTTTTTTATTCGACCGCCAATTCTGGCTAACTGAGTAAAATTATATTTTTTTAAAGTATGTATAATCTAGGCTAGGTTAGGTAAATGATGAAATTTTTAGACTACCTGTTCTATATAATTTCATATTTTGTACCTTATCTGAACAAAATAAGATTATAGATATTAAATATTAAGTATCTGGGCAAATTTAATTACCGAATAATTAAATAATTCTGGTTTAAATCCTCCCCTTTTAAGGGAAAAAAAGAAATAATATTTCCTTATATTCAATTCCGTAACGGTTTTAACCAGAGGTAATTATCAATTATCAATTAATGAAAAATGACTTTTGGGAAAACCTTAAAAACTTAGGTGAATTTTGGTTAAATCTATTTTGCTAACCTACCTTATTCTGGTTTTTAGCCACTTATATCATGTCCGGATAAGAGTGTGATAGAACTCCGTTCCGCTTACACGACCAAAAAACTTTCTCCTTTTCCGACTCTTGTTTCTTCCCTCCTGACTACTGACTCCTCAGTCGTTTATTTATAAGTATTCAACCGGATATGATATTAACCGTGATAGACAAGACTCATGATTTTTCCTGAGTTGACAAAGAACGAATTTCTGATGAAAAAGAGGCAGTTAACACACCATTACCATCACTCGTTTTAATCAAAGATACTCGAAACCTGAGATTGGGAGTACCAAACCAAATTTTTTCTTCTGCAGCAGCACGGTCATATTCTGTATGTAGAATAAAAGTACCATCTTCAGTAATTTGATATTCTCCCACCGCAGCAATAGTTTCTGCATAACCTTGAGAACGTAATAACTTTCCTTTTTTGAGATTATCCAGCTCGGGTATTGGCACTAATACACAACTACCTTCAATAACTTCATCATCATCCCAGTCAGATTCTCCTTGCCAACTCATCTGAAAAGGAGAAACAGCTTGAGCAATATCTACTTCACTAGACTTACACAATTCTATAACTTCTGGAGCCGTTTTTGGTAAAGAGACAATATCTATCGTGGACCGGACTTCCTCAAAATGACTAAATGCTAAATTATGGCCACTACGTTGCGATCGCCAGCATCCTATAGAGCGTTCAACAAATTCTACAACATCCATTCTTCCTATCTTGAATAATATTTAATCAGGAACCTGTTAGTTTAAAACAGGTCCCTCTGAAAATAGCAGTTAGCAGTCAGCGGTCAGCGGTCAGCTCTCAAGGCGTATTATGGGATATACTTAAGAGTAGACGCTCCGCGTCTACAAACCACCAGAAAACGAACACCACGCGCTTTTTCAAATAAGTGTGGGGGACGCCTAACCTGCCGATTTTAGCTGATAGCTGATAGCTGATAGCTTGTTAACCAACTTCAGTAATTTTCAGGATTTTACCACCTGTTCTCTGAATACTGTTGATTTTTGAAGTTAGCTGCTCGTAAGATACTGTATAAGTTGTTTTACTCAGTTTTACAGTAGGACCAATACCATTTTTAGTAACTAAGATTTGGAAACGTTTGATTCTGTTGTTATAAGGTCCACTTAAATATGAAGGTGGAACAATTTCCGTAGCAAGGTTAGTCGCTAAATCTGAAGTTAGTCGGGAAGATTTGTTTCTGTCACTTGTAGCATATCCTCTTTCCAGAGCAAATGTCCGATTGAATGTGACATTTTTCATGCCAACTATAGTGCTATTACCCCGTGGGTATGGAACAATGTTTTCCCCAAAGTTTTCAGCATACTCTTCGCTGTCTATATAAGAATCAATTTCTGCCTCATATCCTTGTTCATTGTATATAAGGATATGTTCAGAAATTTCTGCTTGGTCTTGGGGAGCACGACCTAATAAATGCTTAAAGTTTAGTTCTATGAATCCATAAGGAGAAGATGATTCAAAAAACAAGGAGAAATATAGGTCTGACTTAGCAACCATACTAACAAATTGGCGGACAGAAATATCTCCATTTCGGAGTGATGATTCCCCGCTAGTTAGACGTTGACTCTCCATTACATGGATATTTCCCAGAACTTGCTTATAAACAGCTCGAATCACTGCTTGTATTTCATCTTCTGTAGCATTAGAACGTAGTTCTATTGGATCTACTGTGTCTACCCAAAGTGACATTCTTAACTCCTCTAATTAAAAGATTTTGATTTTTTCTATTGATTATGATTGCAGTTTTCATGGTTAATAGCCATTAATTTAACAAGTATAAACATCATAGCCATTAACCATGAATCACTGCAAAATTCTTGAAAAATTTTACCCTTGACTTATCCTTAATATTGCTAAATTATCACAACTTTAATTGTGTTAATTTAACTTTTAGTTATTAGGAATCTAGCAACTAAGATATTCATGGAAAAGAGTAAATAATTTTCTAATTTTAAGCCCTAGCTAACAGGAGTAATACTGGAAATTACACCACCCTGCTGATGAATCCTTTGGTACTCTTTAGAAAGTTGATCGAAAGGCACCAAAAATACTTGGTTACTACGGCGGAATTTGGAAACACGATTTACTACTTTTGAGCGGTAAGCTGTTACTTCAACGCGGTAAACTTTACCACTAGAACTAGCTCCTACTCCATGTCTACTTCTAGCACCTAAAGGTGTATCTTGGAATGACCAACCATCTGAACCACCAGAAGGAGGAACCACTGCCAAAGGTGTTTCTTGAATCACATATTTATTCAAAGCAGGGCTTTTTCCAGACAAACTTCCTTTTAAGTCGCTGCTGGAAGCACCTCGTAATAGTTGGAACATATGAGTAAAACCAACCATTTTTTTGCCGGTTTGGGTTTTATAGCCTCGATAATAAGGAACTATATTTTCCCCATAAGCACTATCATATTCCTCACTATCAATGTAGGAATCAATATCAGCTTCAAAACTTCCTTCGTCAAGGATATTGCTGTGAAACTTCATATCATCGTAGCCATCGGGAGCTCGACCTAAAAAGTGCTTGAAGTTTAATTCAATTGCACGATAGCGGGGGCAACTTTCAAAGAACCGAGAACGATACAAGTCAGAACGTCCAACTTCACGTACAAATTCACGGACAGTAATTTCGCCTTCTTTAAGTTTGGACTCTGGTACAGAGAGTCTTTCACTATCCATGACGTAAGCATTACCCAGAACTTGTCTATAGACAGCTCGAATCACAGTTTCTTTTTCTTCTGATGAGCTTCCGGGTAACAGTTCCACGGGTTCTGTATCTTCAAAAAGGCCAACCCCTAATTGAGATGCTGGTCCAAAAACCATTTGAACTATCTCCTAGGTAAAATCTGGTTTGCTGAAAAAATGTATTTTTTAGTTACAAAACTGAAAAATTTTGGCTCATTCCTACAATCTATTCCTGGTTCAGGAACTTAGATTGTATAAATTTATGAGCTTATTTCTTTAAGTTTTCTACTTTTTTGGAATATACACTGCTAGCAAGCTCTTATTTATAAAGAATTATAAAGTTTTGTAAATATACAGAAATATATACTAGATTTCTTCTCATTAAAGTTAAGCTAGCAATTACAGAAGTTATCGAGTTAATGAGGTACAAAGTTTATCTAGGGAACAGGGAACAGGAAATACAGAAATAATATAGTCTTATCACTGTACTTCATACTTCCTCAAAAATGCTGTAACATGAAAAAAAATTGTTCAGAAAAAAAAAATAGATCAAAACTTTTTAAGTATTAGCTAAATCGTCGAGAAGTCTCGCGCCATAATCTCTGATTTGGCGCGATATAAATCGGCGGTAAATTAATGGGGCATTGAACCCCATTAATTTACAAATATTGCTTTTTGCTCAAGACTCAAAAGTTGATGTTATCATAACAATGCTCGAACTAATTTTTGCTGAAGTTATTGCCCACGTAGACGCGGAGCGGCGTGCCGGAGGCAAACTTAAACATTAAAGGGCAAGCATTGACCCGTTTGAGTAAATCAATTAATGATGTGATTTGGGGGACAATTTCTAACTATTTTGACTGTCAAAGCTGTTAGCGCAGCTCCTCCGCAGGAGGCAAATGCTGGAGGTGAAAACCATAGCAGTGAATCCTCAAAATACCAGCCAAGATTGCTCGAATTGCGGTGAAAAAGTTCCGAAAGAATTATCTCAAAGAACTCATTCTTGCCTACGCTGCGGTATCATCATAGACCGCGACTTGAATGTGGCAATAAATATAAAAAATAGGGCGGCGGGGCATCCCGTCCTTAAAGCACGCGCTTGTCCGATGCAGTGGCAGGACTGCGAAACGAGAAGCCTACACTAAGCTGACACTATAGTGTGGGAGTATGTCACATTTTTGGCGATGCAATATTTAAAAAACTTGTGAAAAATATAGATTATTGTAGAAATTTTTTGAAATTATCAAAAAGTTGAAAAACTTGTATCATTATGTTTCTATCAACCCCGGAAAATTTCCACCATGCGCACTGCTTACCAATATAAATTAAGGCCGAACAAAGAACAAATAGCCACCATAGAAATGTGGTTAGAATTGTTGCGTCGGCAGTACAACTATCGGTTAGGCGAGCGGTTCTCGTGGTGGTCAGAAAACCGTTGTCCAATTAACGCTTGCCCCTTAGTCATGCCCATTCCTCAACTAAGAGAAAATCCAAACTATTACTCTCAAAAACGAAATTTGGTCAATACCAAAGACAAGTTTTCTGGGTACAAGCTAATTCATTCTCAAGTTTTACAGGATTGCATAAAACGGGTAAAACTTGCCTTTGATAGATGGTTTAAGGTCGACAAAAATGGACATAAATTAGGGAAACCAAGGTTTAAGGGAAAAGAGCGTTATCGCAGTTTTACTTATCCTCAAATCAAACAAAACTGTATTGAAGAAAATCAAATTAATTTGCCCAAAATTGGAAAGGTAAAGTTAATTCAGCATCGTCCAATACCAGAAGGGTTTATAATAAAAACAGTGACGATTAGTCGTAAAGCTGATGGTTATTATGTGACTTTATCCCTAGAAGACAAATCAGTTCCAGATTTAACAACTGAAGTGGAACCTACATTAAAAAACACTCTGGGAATTGATATGGGAGAGAAGGAATTCTTAGTAAAAAGTGAAGGAGAATCTGTCCCCATACCTCAATACTATCGAAAATCTCAGCAACGATTAAAGACTCGACAAAAACGTTTATATCGAAAGAAAAAAGGTAGCAAAAGGTGGTTAAAAGCTATTCTAGCTGTAGCAAAACGACATAAAAAAGTTGCCGATAAACGTAAAGATTTTCATTTAAAAACAGCCAATAAATTGTTATCAAAAGCGGATGTTATTGCCCAAGAAAACTTAAACATAAAAGGGTTAGCAAAGACTCGTTTGAGTAAATCAATGAACGATGCTGGATGGAGTCAATTCCTGTCTATTTTAACTGTCAAAGCCGGAAATGCTGGACAGAAAACTATAGCAGTAAACCACAAAAATACCAGCCAAGATTGCTCAAATTGTGGTGAAAAAGTCCCCAAAGAATTAAACATACGAACTCATTCTTGTCGGCATTGCGGTACTGTAATAGACCGCGACTTTGCGCAGCATGACCTAGGAAATGCAGCGATAAATATCAAAAATAGGACGGTAGGGCATTCCGTCCTTAAAGCTCGTGGATCCCGATGCAATGGCAGGGCTACGAAACGAGAAGCCCGCACTATAGTGCTAGCTTAGTGTGGGAGTATGTTACAATGTTTAGCTTACAGTGTAGGTCATGGAGATGATGGAATATGTCTGCTGGCTAGGATAGGTCCACACCGGATTTTATTAGATTGTGGTATTACAGATATTTCATTATTGACTAATGAAAATAAACAACTGGTCCCAGCAGATATTGTCCTATGTACTCACGCACATTCAGACCATGCTCAAGGACTACTTGCACTTCATCAAGCTTTTCCACAGTTACCAATATATGCTAGTGAAGCAACAACTAAACTTTTGCCCCTCAATTGGTCAAAATTTGCTGTTTCTGAAATCCCTGACTTCTGTCAACCTTTACCTTGGCACTCACCAATAGAACTTTGTAGTGGTCTAACTGTAGAGCTTTTTCCTGCTGGTCATTTACCTGGAGCAACAGCTTTTCTTCTAACTTATATAGCTGAAGATAATCGAACCTATAAGCTTTTATACACAGGAGATTTATTTTTATCCAATAGTCGTTTAGTCGAAGGTTTGCCTCTAGGAGATTTACGAGGACTAAAACCAGATGTGTTAATAATTGAGGGTAGTTATGGTACAGCTCGTTATCCACATCGCCGACAGTTAGAAAATCATCTTGCAGAAAGAATATATCAAGCTATTACTTCTGGAAAATCGGTTATTTTGCCCACTCCTGCTTTAGGATTAGCACAAGAATTATTAATGCTCCTGCGCAGCCATCATTATTTCACAGGTCGCGATCTGGACATTTGGGTAGAGGAACAAGTTGCCCAAGTTTGTGACCTTTATTTGCAACTATTATCCGAATTTCCTCCAGCAGTTAAAAATTTTGCTCAACATCAACCTTTATTTTGGGACGAAAAGGTAAGACCGCGTGTGCTGAGGCAGTTGCCAGGAAAAATTCCTTCTGGAGAAAAGCCTTATATTCTCATTGCTGCTCAGGATACAGATTTAAGTCAATATGTTATGAATCAAGATAATTCTTTTGTTGTATTAATACCTGAAACACCAGGAAAAATTTCACAAGAGTTGAATTTTGTTCATACTGAAACATATCTTCTGACCGATCATTGCGATGGACTGGGAACCACACAGTTAATTCACAACCTACGTCCTCAACATATAGTTTTTGTTCATGGCAGTCCTAGTTATTTAGCTGACCTTACTAATCTCGAAGAGTTACACAACCGTTATCAACTCCACTCTCCAGGTAATGGTGTTTTGGTAGAGTTACCAATTGGTGATACATTTATAGTACCTACATTAACTGAAACTAATTATGAGGGAGAATTAACTGAGTTGGACACAGAGGTAATAGTTTCTTTACCTCAGAGCATTACAAATGATAGTCGTTGGCCAATTTTTGCGGATACAGGTATTGTGGAAGTTCGTTGGCAAGGAGAAGAGCTAGTTATGAGAGGAATTTCTCAACGACAACTTCTTTATCAGACTGGCGATCGCTTTATTTCTCCTGAGTTAGATTGTTGCGGTAATTGTTTATATTATCGAGGACAACGTTGCTCAAATCCTACTTCAGCTCTATATGGATTTAGGGTAACATTTGATGGGTACTGTCCTATGTTTAAGTCCCTTCATTTTCCTTCTACTGAAGAAATAGAATGAAATGATTAATTCATCAAGCTTCATTACATGAAAAAACCTGTTTAAGATATGGTTTTGTATTTGACCATAATAAACCAGTTAAAGACATATTATATTAATATCATATCTTAAATATTATTCTTGCTGATTTGATTCTGGTTTGCGATCGCGAATTCGTTCAGCTTCTGGACAATCTTCAGATACTAGAGGGTCAATATTATTCCTTGGGACAGATGCTAATTTTTGGGTAATCGCCCCTATACTTTCTAAACGTACCATTTCTTCCCAGGAACAGATTTCATCATCTTCATCTGTTTCATAGCGTATAGTTACTAAATCTCCCTCTATATCTAATATCTTTGCTTTTTCAATCCAACGCTGCTGATCTCGCAAAAAAATACAGACTTCACGACCATCACAACAAAGTTGATATATCTTGCGTTGTAGCATTGGCTTTCTATACTCCCAGTCAATAAGTTTGCTCGAATATACTTACAGAAGATTATTTACTGAAAATGTTGACAAAGACAAATTTTTTCTCTAGACTTGTTAAGTTTAGTGGACACTCAAAACTATATTAAGTTCTATGACTAGCATCACTACCATCAACACATAACTCCCACCCAGGAATTATTAGAGGAGAAATTAATTTTTTAACTTGCAACATTAAAAGGTAATAGGAAGTGCTGTTAGTTTGTAATACTACATTAAACATTCACTCCTAGATATATTGTAGCTTAAATCTAAGTTTTTAGAACAATTTGTTGCCTTTATCTACAATATTAAGAATATTTACTATATTGTTATACTTGATTTTCATTATTTTTAATTCTACTATACAACAGTAATTGATAATTTAAAGTAAAACTATCCACTTCTATTTTAGTATTATTAAAGCTTTTAGCTGATTAACTCAATTAACTTTAGATAATTTTTGAATTTTTTTTAGTAGTCATACTTTACAATACGAGGACAACATCGAAATATTTGCGTTACTTATGGTCATCATTGTCCATACGAGCGCTAATTCCTAATTTATTCATATCTTAAATAGATCAACTTAAAATTCATGGGCTACTATAAAACTTAAAATTTCATCAGGCATAATTCCCCAATCATCAAAGCTTAAATTTATAAATTTAAGCTATATATATTTATATTATTTATATCTTTAAGTATCTTCCTGATTTAATTCTTTAAATATTTTTTTATTTCCATACTAAACTACAGATAATTTTTGTCATACATATTGAAATTGTTGTGTAACGTATGTCAATTTTACTTATAAAGACTTAGACAAAACTTATGATCGGAGTCAGCATGACATACTTGTTTAGACAATATTATAGTATTGTTGATTTATTCAAACTTCTGTACCTACTACCTGAAAGCTTTAACTATTAGGTTAAGATATGACTTACACACCTACTTTAACTCCACCATCTCTTTTGGAATTAGCACGTTCCGGTGATTTTAAGGCGATTAGTTCCTGGATAAATAAAGAATTAAAACCTCAAGGGATATCAGCTAGTTTAGCTAAAGAAACCACTGGATATTTACAAGTTTTAGTAGAGTTTCAGCAAGAACCTCCAACAGATAGATTAATCAAGTTTATTTGTCACCAACTTTATCAACTAAATTCTCCTTTGCTAGAAAGAGTAAACATTATAGGACGTTTTCGTGGTTCACCCAATATCCTCTGGAAACAATCTGTTAGAATCAAACCAAAAAGAACATTAAATAATCAATCTAATATTCCCACCAAAAGTAATAATTTAAAATTTCAAATATTCCGCTCGTTAATATTAATAGGTTCAGTGGTGGCTACCTTTATATTGGGTTGTTGGATAAGTTATTATGAAGTGTTGGTGCGAAATTCAATTTCATCGGTGGAAACTGCTGCTGGAAAAGTACGAGTGATTAATGATATAAGGGTCACAAACCCAAACGACCCTACAGTTACTGTAATGTTTGGTGGAGATGTAAATTTATCTCATCCAGTTTCTGATGTAGTAAAAGGGGATTATAAGTTACCTTTTGCCAAAATGGATGAGTATAGAAAAGCCGATCTGGCAATGGTGAATCTTGAAAATCCTCTGACTCGTTCTACTATCAGCAGTACAAACAGTGATAATAAACTAGCAGTAGATTCTAACTATGTCAATGTCTTAACTTCTGGAGGAGTGGATATAGTCAATTTGGCCAACGATCAAAATATGACTAATGACCAAAAAAGCTTAGTTGAAACAATAGATATTCTAGAGCAGGCAAATATTCACTCTGTAGGAGCGGGCAAAACAAAAGATGAGGCTAGAAAACCAAAGATTATTGAGGTTAAAGGCCAAAAGATTGCCTACCTGAGCTATGATGATACAGATATTCAACCAAATACTGGAATAGTAGGAGTTAACAGTCGCAATAAAGACCAGATAGCTACAGATATTCAAATTCTGAGAAAGCAGGTAGACTGGATTATTGTTAACTATCACTGGGGAGTAAAATTATCAGAATATCCTGGAGACTGGCAGATGGATATAGCTAGGTCAACAATAGATCAAGGTGCTGACTTAGTGGTAGGACATCACCCCAAGGTATTGCAGGGGGCAGAAATTTATAAGGGGCAACCTATTATATATTCTTTGGGTAATTTGATTTCTGGAGATACTTCTAACAAAGAGAATGACTATGAGACAGCAATCTTGAAAGTCTCTTTAAAACCAGGCAAAATGAAGATTGAGTTTTTGCCGATAGTGGTTAGCAAATTCCAACCTCAGGTTGTTACAGGTAAAAAAGGAGAGGAAATTCTCAGTCACATTGCTCAAATTTCTAGTGTTTTTCATCAACCCATGAGAACCCCTCTCAAGATAGATACGATCAATTCTTCTGTAAAGTTTGCTGGTAGTAATTCTAATCCAAGTAGATCAAACTCTAATATTTTATCAACACCAACTTTACCTGAGTTGCCACCTGAAACGACAGAAAATGAGCAAAATTCCACAGATGATCCTCAGAATTTGTCTGGAGGAGAAGCTGGTGTAGATCGTCAGAATAGCTTTTCTCTACCACCAATATTGAATCCTGAAGCAACTGCTAAAGAAGAAAGAGAGTCTTTTATCAAAGAACCTTTTATCAAAGAACCTTTTATTGAATTACCACGTTTAAGAATTTAATTAAAATCATACAAACATTAATAACTATAATAACTATGGCTATATACTATATTTTTTCTATTCAATTATTCCTGCTCAATTATTCTGAAAATATGAGGTATCGAATGACGTAGAACAAAGTGCAAAATGAACATACTATCTAAAAAAAATTGATGGTTTTTCGGAAATTACTATACTGTAATCATATAAAAACTAGAGGTCTAAATAATTATTGGGCAAATCACCAAAAAAGTTGATTTTTATTTCTAGTTATCATCACCCAATGCCCAATATTAAATAATCAATTCCTGAATTAAAAACTGTGTTTGCCATCGCACTTCAACAAAAACAATACAAGACTTATACTCTCTCTGATTTAGGATTTAATTCTAGTATAAATGTCATTCCAGAGAGAGGAGGAATAATTACAAGTTGGTGTATTAATAATCAGGAGCTACTTTACTTTGATTCCAAAAGGCTGGAAAATCAAGAATTAATAGTAAGAGGTGGTATACCTATCCTGTTTCCCATTTGTGGCAACTTGCCGAATAATATATATAAATATAATGGTAATAATTACTTTCTCAAAAAAAATGGATTTGCACGAGAACTACCTTGGGAAGTCATAGAAAAGTCAACTAAAGACCGGGCTTCAATAACTCTAGTTTTAACCAGTAATAGATTAACAAAAACTGTTTATCCCTTCGATTTTAAGTTAACTTTTACTTATCGAGTAAAAGGTAATTCTCTAGAAATATTCCAAGTTTACACTAATTTGAGCAATACAGAAAGGATGCAATTTTCGACAGGGCTACATCCTTATTTTTTTGCTCCAAATAAGCATCAGCTTCGCTTTGATATTCCTTCAATGCAATATGTTGAAACAAAAACAGGAACGGTCCACGATAATAATGGTAAATTTGACCTTAATCAAGGTGAAGTGAATGCACTATTTGAAAAATTAACAGGCTTGGCCACTACCGTTTACGATCAAAGTCGTGGTCTAAAGATTATTCTGAGTTATACATCTCCTTATTCTACTATGGCTTTCTGGACAGTTAAAAATCAAGAATTTTATTGTTTAGAACCATGGACAGCTCCTCCAAATTCTCTAAATACGGGTTATCGCTTGATTGATTTAGAGCCTGGATCTTCCTGTGAAATGATAGTTAGACTCACTGCACTATTTTTGTGATACTTGCATATTATATGTATATCTATGAGAAGGATTGACTAATCAATATCGTTATCCTTACATATTTAGTTTAGTGTTGATTTGTCCCTTAGCTATATAGAGACAGAACTAAATTGTCCATCAAGTTTTCACGATATTTAAAATTTTTTTTCTGAAAGCTATTGCAATATTAATTATGACTATGCTATATTTAGTATAAGTGTGGAATAAGAAATAACTAGGAAGGGTCGCTAGCTCAACGGTAGAGTACTCGGCTTTTAACCGATTTGTTCCGGGTTCGAATCCCGGGCGACCCATTAATTAAAAACTTAAAAATGATTAATTTAGAGCTTAACCACTGCTCTATAAGCTTTTGATCTCAACGTTGGTTGAAGACCCGCTCTCTCCTGAAGGGGAGCGTCGCATGGGAAAACCAATCAATTTTGCAGCGCATGCCAATAGTGTCTTAGTCTTAAAGAAGGCTGCTGGGCTAGCAATGTCAGCGCCAGTCGCTCATGGGGGAAACCCCCAAGACCGCGCTGACTTGTCTGTGGAGCGCGCCTTTAGACCAGAAAGAGGTTTGGCCTTGGAGGCAGGTGCGGAGCGAAGCAGAAAGTCCAGCAACCGCGAGGTTTAGGAATCCCGCGCTGTCTCGTGAGAGCAGCGTCGGAAGGATGTTAACTTCAATATAATATATAAGCCATTTGGAATATTAGCCTGGGTAAAAATTTTTGAGCTACGAGTAGGAACTGGAGTAGAGGCAATACAGGAAAAGGGAGTAAGGGAATAGGGAGGTAGGAGAGTGTGGTAGAAGTAAAGATAAGAGTAATTAACACGCTCCTAGCTCGTAATTGTCAAATTGGTTTTTCCTGGGTCATGCTACGCAAACATCCCGACGCTCCCCTGAGCAGAGAGCGCGGGCCTTCAACCAACGTTGAGATAAACGTTGTACATAAATATAGTCATATGTAGTTAAATATAGTTTTTTGTCTCCATAAATTTGGGCGACGACCTTCGATAATTTAACAATGTCTGTGATAATAGAAAATCAAATAGCCTCAAGAGTCAACGATCTGATTTCAATAGGGTGAAATTCCACCGACTGACACGCTACCTCTAGATACATAAGAACCTACGTCCAAGCCTCTGTATTATGACCAAGTAGAAATTGAATCAGGGAGATAATCGAAAAAGAGGAAAAGAAAAAGCAGCTCTCTTATGTCTTTGACTATAGGAAGCGAGGTTGTTGTAGTGCCTCCTTTCCTAGGTCATGCTGCGCAAACGGAGGAGCTACGCTAACACGAGCGTCAGGGTAACACCTGCGCTCCGAAGGATATATCTTATGTGACTATATTTTTATGAACTAATAGATAGACATAATCTTCAATATGTCTTAATATTGTCGTAAGATTTAAGCTTAAGTAAATCAAATTTACCGATCGGCTAATAACAAAAAATATAGGAGGACAAGGTATGGCTATCGTACCAATGCGGTTATTATTAGACCACGCAGCAGAAAACGGTTATGGAATTCCTGCATATAATGTCAACAACATGGAGCAAATTCAGTCCATTATGCAGGCGGCTGATGAAACAAACAGTCCTGTAATTCTTCAAGCTTCTCGTGGAGCGCGTAAATATGCGGGTGAAATTTTTCTACGTCACTTAATTATAGCCGCCGTAGAGACATATCCTCATATTCCCATCGCCATGCACCAAGACCATGGTAATGCACCCTCTACTTGCTATTCCGCTATGCGCCATGGTTTCACTAGCGTGATGATGGACGGTTCTCTAGAGGCAGATGCTAAGACTCCTGCTAGCTTCGACTATAACGTTAATGTTACTGCTGAAGTAGTTAAAGTTGCTCACTCCATTGGTGTAAGTGTAGAAGGAGAACTAGGTTGTTTAGGTTCTCTAGAAACTGGTATGGGCGATAAAGAAGATGGTCATGGTGCAGAAGGCGTCCTTTCTCGCGAACAACTTTTGACAGACCCAGATGAAGCAGTAGAATTTGTAGAACGTACCCAAGTAGATGCTCTAGCAGTTGCTATTGGTACTAGCCATGGTGCTTACAAGTTTACCCGTAAGCCTACAGGAGAAATTCTAGCCATTAGCCGTATTGAAGAAATTCACCGTCGCCTACCCAATACTCACTTGGTTATGCATGGTTCTTCTTCTGTCCCTCAAGACTTGTTGGAAATGATCAACAAATATGGTGGTTCAATTCCAGAAACTTATGGTGTACCAGTAGAAGAAATTCAAAAAGGAATTAAGAGTGGTGTTCGTAAGGTAAACATCGATACGGATAACCGTTTGGCCATTACCGCTGCTATTCGTGAAGCTGCGGCTAAAGATCCTTCTAACTTTGACCCTCGTCACTTTATGAAGCCTTCTATCAAGTACATGAAACAGGTTTGTGCCGATCGCTATCAACAATTTGGCACTGCTGGTAATGCTAGCAAAATTAAGGTTCAGACTTTGGATGAGTTTGCTGCTAAATATGCTAGTGGAGAATTAGCTGCGACTACTAAAAAAGCAGTAGCAGTCTAATTTCTGAAATATCTAATTAGTTTAGTTAATGAGAAGCCCTGAAAATAATTAGGGTTTCTCATTTTTTTTTAACATTCTTAACTGCTCAATCAAGAAAGCCACTACTTTAATTTAATTATTGCTCTGCTGATTAAATCTAAAAGCATTGACATATAAAGAAAAGTGCCTTTTTGGGGTCGAATTGCAGTGCAAATTTTTCAGCTATTGATGCTCAAAAAGTTAGGGCGTGTCATCAATTAGCTCTAGGTGCCATGCTATGACTGAATTTCATGCCGTGAGTGACTCGGCAGTCACAACCGCTCAAAACCTATCCGTGACAGGGGTCTGGGATTTAAATGATGACACGCCCTAGTATTTTAGGCTCATAGTTGGGCAGAAAAATCCCAAATTGACAATTGTTACTCCTACCTCCTCGGTCATTCCCATTTCTCCTGTCTTCCCCTCCCCTCCTGGGAGGGGCGAGGGGTGGGTTTTCTCCTGTCTCCTGTCTCCTGTCTCTTATCTCCTGTCTCCTATCTCCCACAAACCCTAATTATTCGTACATTGCTCGTGAATTCCCCCCTGTTTACAGATGTAATTAATTTGATTAGGTTCTAGGTTTTTGGCAAAATTAAAATTAACTCCCCTTAAATGATCGGATTTGAATGTATCAAGTGGACTAGCCAAAAATTGATCTAATTGAGCCGGTTTTGGAGTTACTAATTTCGCTCCTTTTAAATCAGTTCCACTCAAATTTGCTCCTCGTAAATCTGCTAAACTCAAATCTGCATTTCGTAAATTAGCATTCTGTAGTTGAGCATTCCGAAAATTAACATTAGTAAGTTGGGCTAAACTCAAATCTGCTTTTCTCAAATTAGTTTTACTGAAATTTGCCCCTGATAAATTTGCTCCTTGCCAATTAGACTCCATTAAATTAGATGATTGAAAGTTAGCTCCTTCAGCCTTAACTTTACTTAAATTAGCTCTGCGTAAATTAGCTTCTGATAAATTAGCACTTCCTAAATCTGCACCAGTCAAACTTGCTGCTGTTAAATTTGCTCGCTGTAAATCAGTTTCAATTAACTTGGCACTGCTTAAGTTGGCCTCCGTCAGAATCGAATCAGGCATTTTTGCTTTATTTAGAATTGCCCTAAATAAATCTGCACGCTTCATCACTACTGGGCCAAATACCGCTCCCGTTAAATTGGTTTCTATCAGATTTGCTCCACTCAAATCAGCAATTAAATCGTCAAAAGTTCCTAAGCGATTATCTTTTCCTGGTCCATAAAAGCGACTATTCTTAAAACTAGCCTGATTAAGAATAGCGCCTCTAAATTTCACTCCAGACAAATCAGTATTTTCTAATATCAAGGTAAAGCTAGCCGGGCCAGAAGTTATCTGACCTAAATCAACTCCACTTAAGTCAGCCTCTTTAACCGACCCACTATAAACTTTGAGAACTTTAGCGATCGCCTTTTGAGCAGCTCGTAGTCGCAGAGATACCAAAAGCTGTTCTTGAGAGTTGCCTCCATAACTTAGAGAATCTAGATCATTTTTGAGGGCTTGATTTAAGTGACGTAGTTCCGGTATTACCGTTGGTCCAGCACTAACTAAAGATTGTTGAATCCCATCAAGTATACTTGGTTCATTTTCTTGCCCCAACAAATCTACTAACAATGGTATGGCACGAGGATCTTTAGTAGAACCCAAAGCTAAAACTGCCACTCGTCGTTGCTGAGGTTTAGTAGAAGTCAGAGACAACTTATTCACAAGAGCCAGAAACATATCATTATCTTGTTGTTTAAACTCTCGCCAATTTGCTTGATTTTGAATATAAACATGAGTGCCAAAAATTGTCCCCAAAACCGAGACCATACCTAAAGCAGTTATCATCAGTAAAGTCATACCTGGATTTTTTCGCATCCAAGGCCAAAGATGAAAACCTTCTGATTTTTTGTGAGTAGTAACAATTGCTGCTGTAGAAGCTTGTGTCTGAGGATCGATAAAATTAAAAGGATTAGAATCTAATTGGCCAGAACGGGCATCTACAACAAAAGTGTTTCCTAATTGATCGTGTCCTGTGCGACGTAGCTTATTGAAACGAAAAAAATAAATATCACCTAGTAATGCTAATCCCGACAATGCTAAAAGAATTACCAAAGAAGGAAATGCCCCAGTTAGATACCAAACCAAGTAGGCAGTTCCCATAGGTAGTCCCCACTTCCCAAAGCCTTCACGGACAAGGGTTTTTCTCCAGCCTGGAGAAGTTCCTAAAGCTGTCACAACTCTGATTTCAAACCAACGCTTAGGCAATGTTTGACCTGTTCTAGCTAACAAAAATAACTGCCAACCTACAATTGTGACAGGAGCCAATAATGCTCCAGACCAAAATAAATTAGCCAGAGGCGTTACTTTCTGATAACGGTTTCGTAAAGGAATTCCTAAAGTATTGGCAATTACTTCTGTGGTTGTTGCTACTACTGGGTTAAGAGGAACAGATTTGTTGCCTATATTATTAGCCAATTGACCAAGGCCAAATGGAATTATTCCACTAAGCACAACCAGGGATACTTCTGTAGTCCAAGCACCACATCTACGGACCCAGATAGGTAATTGCTTGGATTTTGGCTGCCACGATGCCTCTGGGTTATTACTATTATTGATATCTGAGATATCTGAACCAAAAGTTGGGCTTGTCATATTGATGTGCTTACTCTATTATTCTCAACTTTTAGACTAATTATTGTGCACCGTAAGTATGGTATTACTGTTAAGGCTACCTGTTTTTACCCTTTTTTTTACTTTCCTAACTAGGAACATATAAGGAGCTAATATCACATTTAAACTGGTTCTATATCTATTTTCCCATACTTTCCAAACTTGTCTGTTATGTCTAAAATCTTGTTAACAGATAAAACCTGTAATCAATTCATACAGTGTTGGAAACCGATCGCAGAAATACTATATACTATTATTGTTTTGTGGTCAAACTAATTTTCACACTTTCTTTAACACTATAGCAATCCTATTTCAGTTGTAAAAAAATATCTTTTAATTTAGAGAACATCGACTCTGGGAACATTGAATAGAGGTAAAAGTTTCAGAGTTTTTATATATCCTGATATTTTTGACAAATCATTTGGGACTGCTATAGACAAATACTAGAACTAATCTAATTGAGCAAATTTTACTCAAATTAATACTGCCAATAAATCTAGTATTAATCTTTTTTTATATATTTATTAATATCTCAATTTATCTATATTTTAGAGCATTTATTATTAACAAATAACAGCAATAATCATAATTTATTTCTGTTTTTCACTTTCATCTGTACCTGTTTCTGAATAATTAGGTAAGAATAAAAATTTATATCCTATATAAATTACTCCTCCAAACACAGCTATAGTAATTAACAAAGAAACTAAACTTATAATCGCCTCTAATATCTTGATTATGAATAGAGGAATAATAATTAAACTTATGATTTTTGCCCATTGAGGAAGTTCCTGAAACCATTTTAAAAATTGGGAATAAAAACCTTGAAGTGATTTTAAAATATTAGATAGAGGGTTCAATAAGTTTGGTACATATCCTTCGTCTACTTCAGAATTTTTTTGGAAGTTATTATTGTTGTAATGATTCATCGGAAAAAAGTTTTACTTTAACTAATCAACTCATCAAATTATAGATAATATTTGCTCAGGAATAATTATAAATTATCAACAAAGCCGATTTCATTCTCTACAATCTAAAATATCTAGATGATTGACCAAGTATAAAGGAAAAGGAAATAACAAAAAATCAAATTTCCCATTTTTGGCAGGGCTGTTTTATTAAAGATGAAACGTTTTTGGGGAGTGAGTTTGGGAGGTATAGGTTGGTGGGGGATATAGCAAAGATCGAACCCCCAAATAGTTAATTCAACCATAAGGGTTGTAGTTTTTTTCTACACTCCCCACATTCCCCTCCTGGGAGAGGTTAGGAGTAGGTCCCCAAACCTCTCACACTCTCCACATTCAGGTGATTATCAATGCCCTGAATTTTTGGACTCCTCCTTACTTCATCAAACTTAACGGCTCCTCTACCTTGCTATCCTGCTTTCAGTTCAATTGGATTTTTTTGATTTGGAAGCTTAAGTTAAGTATTTCACCATTCTTGCTCTTGCCGTACTACTTTATAGTATTAAAATTTGACCAAAAAAGAGGGTCTCAAGCCTCCCCTTTTAAGGAGATAAAAAAAGTAAACTTCATTATTTCAAGCCTCATGCTTTCCTAGATCATGCTGCGCAAACAGCGGTCGGTACTGATAGCTGATAACTGAAATGGCGTACAGAATATAAAGTTAGGATAAAATTCCATGCAATTCTATCCGAATTACTTAAAGATTCCATAAAGAAGCAACCTAAAAGTTGCCATCGTTAATCAACTTATGCCAGAATAAAAAAAATTGGCTAAGGGTATAGTAAAAAAAATTACCCTCTCATAGTTAAAAACCCACTTATTGCAGCGCTTTATCAAGCTTTGAGGGTCAAGCAAAACAACTATAATGTGACTAAAGTTACATTATAATAGGTGTATGACTCAGGATAAATAATCTAAAGTAAAATCCTAAGTCAAATCCAGATAACTAAATAATATCTGAATAAATAAAATGAGCCAATACTTCTCCTATTCTAATGAGTGAGACAGTGAAATATTCTACCCTAATAGACCTACTTCAGACTTTATCAGCAGAACAACCGGAAAAACTAGCATACACTTTTTTGGTTGACGGTAAAAAAGAAGGGGAAAACTTTACCTATGCTTCACTAGAGCATCGAGTACGAGCTATTGCAGCATTGCTACAAAAACATGAAGTCAAAGGAGAGCGAGGTTTACTACTCTATCCACAAGGACTAGAAGCAATAGCAGCTTTTTGTGGCTGTCTATACTCTGGAGTTATCGCAATTCCAGTACCTCCTCCAGAAGCAGGTCGTCTCAAACGAACTTTGCCTAGACTCAGAGCGATAGTTCAAGATGCTCAAGCTTCCATAGTTCTGACAACGGCCACAATTATTTCCCTTGTAGAAGAAGTGGCTGATGAATTTCCTGAGTTCGAGACAATGCGCTGGATAGATACTGAATCTGTCGATCTAGAAATAGCTCAGGAATGGAAAGATCCAGGTATTACTGGTGATACACTGGCTTATTTGCAGTATACCTCTGGTTCTACTTCTACTCCAAAAGGGGTAATGCTGACCCACAAAAACTTGATTCACCACTTAAGCTATTTACAGAGAGCTTGTGGGTACACGCCAGAAAGCAAAACTATTACCTGGATGCCTTTCTTCCACGATTATGGGTTAGTGGAAGGAATGATGGAACCCCTATACAATGGAACTCCATGCTACATAATGTCCCCATTCTCATTTGTGAAGCAACCCCTGAGATGGCTGCAAGCTCTGTCAAATTACAAGGCGACCCACTCTCAAGCACCTAACTTTGCTTATGACCTTTGTGTTCGACGAGTTAAGCCAAAACAACTATCTACTTTAGACCTAAGTAATTGGGAAGCAGCAGGTAATGCGGCGGAACCTATTAACCCAAAAGTTATGGAGAGTTTCTACGGGACTTTCTCAGCTTGTGGTTTTCGTTGGAATGCTTTTGCTCCATGTTATGGACTAGCAGAAGATACTTTATTGGTTTCAGCCAAATCTAAACTCACAGATCCGGTACTTTGCACCATAGATGCAACAGCTCTAGTAGAAAAAAATAAAATTGTAGAAGTGTCTCCTGATGCAACAGGGGTAAGAGCTTATCCATCTTGTGGTCGCTTAGTTTGTGAAACTCAGGTAGCTATTGTTAATCCAGAAACTTTAGCAAAATGTGCTACTGATGAAGTGGGAGAGATTTGGGTATCAGACCCCAGTGTAGCTCAGGGCTACTGGGAACGTCAGGAAGCTACCAAAGAAACATTTCAAGCTTACATCAAAGATAGTGGAGAAGGTCCGTTTTTGCGGACTGGAGACCTGGGATTTATGAAAGATGGGGAGTTGTATATTACAGGTAGGATTAAAGATTTAATTATTATCCGAGGTACAAATCACTATCCCCAAGATATTGAGTGGACAGTACAACAGGTTCACCCGGCACTTCGTCCAGATTATGGTGCTGCTTTTTCAGTCGAAGTTAGGGGTGATGAACATTTAGTTATTGTTCAAGAGGTAGAGCGTCGTACTCAAGATTTGGATACGGAGAAAGTAATCAATGATATCCGCCAAGCTGTTTCAGAAGACCATGAATTACAAGCTTATGCTGTAATTTTGGCTAAACCAGGAAATATTCTCAAGACTGCTAGTGGCAAGATTCAACGTCGTGCTTGTCGTTCCAATTTTTTGGCCGGAACCCTAGACGTGATATCTGACTGGAGTGAAAATCCTCAACTAACCTCCAAGTATCGAAAGTTACAAGAAGAAGTTGAGTCATTAGCATCCCAAATGAAAAATAGCCCGTAGGGGCGAATGGCATTCGCCCATACAAAAAATTTAGGAGATTTAGCATGGATAAACTCAAGCAATATTGGGTAGCTGAAGAGTTAGAGCGTGCTCTTGGCGATCCAGAAAATCCAGACAGTACAATGTCTTTTAAGAGAGTAATTGAAATTGATGAGAGTGAAGAATTTCCACATCAGGAAATTGAATGGCTCTATAATTGGAAGCTACAACATCACTATATCCCTGTTAATTGTGGGGGGGAGTTTACTTCTTTTGAAGAGTTTGTGGCCTTCGTTAGAGTTTTGTGTAGACGCGACCAAACAATTGGAATTGCTTTTACTACCATGTTTTGGTCTTTTATTACCTGGATGGCAGGTACAGAGGAACAAAAGCAAAAGTTAGCAACTTATATTAAAGATGAACACGGGACAATGTGCCTTGGTTATTCAGAGAAGGAACATGGTGCTGACCTAATTGGTGGAGATTTGACCGCAACAAAGGTTCCTGGAGGTTATCTACTTAATGGGGAAAAGTGGCCGATAAATCGCGCAACTATTTCTGGAGTATCTTATATATTAGCAAAGACTGACCAAGAGGATGGAGGAGCTAGAGGTCTGTCTTTATTTATGGTAGAAAAAAGCCGACTCGATCCAGCAAATTACTACAATTTACCAAAAATTCTTACCCACGGAATTCGAGCTTCTGATATGAGTGGCATAGGTTTTAAGGATTGCTTTGTTCCCGAAGATATGTTGATCAAAGGGGAAGGAGCAGGTCTAGAAGTAGCTCTGAAAGGATTTCAAATTACTCGAACTTTATGTGCAGCTTTTTCTCATGGTGCGGCTGATACAGCTTTAAGAACTACACTAAAATTTGCTATTAATCGGGTCATTTACAATAAAACAGTTTTTGACATTCCTCAACCTAGGAAAATTCTGGTAGATGCTTTTTTAGACCTATTAATTTGTGATTGTGAAACTATTGGAGCAGCAAGAGGATTTCATGTTATTCCTGGACAATTTAGTGTTTGGGCAGCAGTGGTGAAATATTTTGTTACTGTTCAGTTAGAAACAATGATTAATAATATTTCATCAGTGTTAGGTTCTCGCTTTTATATGCGAGAAGAACATGACTGGGGAATATTCCAAAAAGTGCTGAGAGATAATTCAATTATTAGTGTATTTGATGGCAGTACAACTGTTAATTTGCACGCTCTAATTTTACAGTTTCGTCAGTTAACAAAACATCGTTCTCGACGTAATTCTGCTAAGATGGAAGGAATTAAATCTCGTCTAGAAATCATCTTTTCCTTGGAGAAACAACTGCCTACTTTTGAACCAGAAAAACTGGAAATTACAGGGCGGGGTGCTGATGATGCTTTACAAGGATTAGAAATTGCGTTAGAACAGTTAAAAGATTTAAAAACTGATAATTTAAACACTAAAGTTTTAGAGCAAATTACTGCACTGACTGAGTGTGTTATTGCGGAAGTAAACGCTCACGATGAACAAATTGCTAATTCAGCATTTGAGTTTGGTCACAACCAGTCACCAGAATTATTTGAAATAGCGAAAAATTACTGTGCTTTACACGCTGCTGCTGCGTGTGTGCATATGTGGATTTATAATCGCGAAATATTGGGTGAGTTTTTTGCAGGTGGTGAATGGTTGGTACTGTGTTTAAATCGTTTACTGCAACCTTTTGGGCATTCACAAAAAGTAGACCAATTATATTGGGAAAAAGTTACTCAAGAAATGCTCAAACTTTATAACGAAAATAAAGTATTTTCTATTGTTCCTTTTCAACTAGCACAAACTCAAAAACAGGAGAATAAAACAAATGCAAGTTCAGAACTCCAGCACGCTTAATACTGAAGCAAAAACAGAAAGTTCCCCTTTAGAAATCTTACAAAAGTGGATTGCTGAAAAGTTAGCAGAACAATTGAATGTTGATAAAAGTACTATCGAATTTACCGAACCTTTAACTCGTTATGGTTTAGACTCAATTGATGCCGTAACTCTAGTTGGTGAGCTGGAAGATGAACTAGAATTAGAATTACCTTCTACTTTATTTTGGGATTATCCAACTATAGAAAAATCTGCTGAATATTTAGTTTCTGAGTTTGATATTTCTGAGGCATTAGAAAACTTGGAAAGCTCTGAAGAAACAACAGAAGAAGCTGAAAAAACTGCTGAAAAATCTGGTAAAGGTTGGGGTGGTTTTTGGAAGGGAGTAAGTGGTTCATAAAAGAACTGAAGAAACCTAGGAGAAAAGTCTTAGTTATGTAAGCATTTCCTGCGGACTGCTACGCAAACAGCTATTAGCAGTCAGCACTTCCCTGGGGGATGCGCTCGCATTCAGCAATATAGCAGAAGGCAGAAGGCAGAAGGCAGAAAGCAGAAGGAAAAATCTTACCTGGTCTAAGTTAATGACTCTTGAACTGTTCTAACCTTTGCTTCAACTGGTATAATATTCTGCTTTTGAGGGCAGGGTTGAAATTAAAATAGACTTGACAACTTTTGTTGTAAGATTTAATCTGGGCTGAATTAATACAGCTTTGAACGTTTACCAAAAGGAATAGCTAATAGCTGATAGCTGATGGCTCACGGCTGAATTTTTACTTATTTATACTAATGATTTTTAGTATAGATTAAGACTTGATCTTCAGAAAATTAAAAATCTTAGTTACCAATAAAAAATTGCTTTTGGTAACTAAAAAATATTTCAATATTTCAGAGATTGACAAATACCTCATACCATAATTTATTGGGATAGGTCGCTATCAAGAATAAGAGGAGGAAATAGTTAATTGAATTTTTCTGATTTTTCCTTCTGGTGGGTGCTGCTGATTTTTAGCTTGCCTTTCTTCACCATCCGCGCTCTAGGAAAAAGGTTAAATTTCTGGCAAGATAATTTTGATACCATCGGCTTGATGGTATTATCACTAACATTATTTTTAAATGCTAATTTAAAAAGTTTTGCCGTCTTTATATTCGAGGTGATTTTCAACTACATAATAGTGCGACTAATGTTGCAAAGACGTGGTTGGGAGTCAAGGGCGATCGCTACATTTTTAATAGTATTTGATGTAGCGGTATTAGCATACTTTAAATATCTTACCTTTTTTGTAGAAGATGTAGTAGGTTTAGTAGTCGGGGGAATGCCTCCAAATTGGGAACAAAGTTTTCCTTTACCAGTATTTAATAGAATTCCTCCAGGGATTTCTTTTTATACTTTTCAGATGGTGGCATTTGTTGTAGATTCTTTTACAGCTAAAAAGAAAAAGCCAATTAATTTTATAGATTACGTAAACTTTATTGCATTTTTCCCCCAAATTGTAGCAGGTCCAATCGAAAGACGTAAACAATTATTACCCCAGTTAGAATCTTTTAAATTTAAATTTACTGTAGAAAACTTTGAATTAGGTTTGCGATGGTTATCTCTAGGTTTATTTATGAAATTTGTTCTAGCAGATAACATTACTCCATATATAGACCTACAACAAGCAACAAATGCTTTATTAGTTTGGTTTCATGCCTTTTTGTTTACTTTAAGAATATATTTTGACTTTGCTGGATACAGCTTTATGGCTGTTGGTATCGCTAGAATTTTAGGAGTTAAACTAGAATTAAATTTTCTGGCACCCTATACTTCTGTCAGTATTCAAGAATTTTGGCGACGTTGGCACATTACTCTGAGTAACTGGTTTAGGGACTATGTCTTTATCCCACTAATGGGTGCAAATAAAAAGTGGGCACCATTCTATTTATTTATAACTTTTACTCTTTCAGGCTTTTGGCACGGGGCAGCCTGGAATTTTATTTTATGGGGAGCTTACCATGGGGCATTATTATTGGTACTCAGATATGCCGGGAGACCTTTTCAAAGATTTGTGGGTAGATGGACTTCTAAAACTGAGTTAGTTTCCTGGGCCTTGACGTTTATGGCCGTGACTCTAGGCTGTTTATTTTTTATGGAAACTAATATTAGTAGGTTGGGTACTAAGTTAGTAACTTTAGTGACACCAGGAGCTTATTCAATTTCTGGGGCGATCGATGCTTTTAGCTCTTATAGCATAAATGAGGGTTGGGCTCTAGTTTTTACTTTAGCTGTGGCGATAGGGACATTATTTTTAGAACATTTGGCAGTTTGGCAGCAGCGAGATGAGTATGAATTTTTGTTATCTCCTTGGATATCAAGAGGTCTGCTAGGTTTAACTATTTTGCTGGGGGCAACTATTCCTTCTGCATTTATTTACTTTGAGTTTTAATTATGAAGTTCTAGAGTACTACGCAAATAGAGCGCGGACATTTATAAATACTCAAAGTTAGTCAGGGATAAATTCTGACTTCCATAAGTAAGGGCGAATGCTATTCGCCCCTACTGACTTGTGCGTAGCGCTATGGAGTTTATTTGTTCAAAGTTTTCAAGTTTGGCCTATGAATTTACCAAGTTTCCTTGTTATAGGTGCAGCAAAATCAGGTACTACCTCTGTTTGGTCATACTTGAAGCAACATCCTCAAGTTTTTATGTCCAAACCAAAAGAACCAAACTTCTTCATTTTTGAAGGGGTAAAGTTACCATATTATTCAGGACCTGATGATGAAGAGGCGTTGATCCGAAAGCTATATCAAGGTACTATTACTGACTTTGAGACTTATCAAAAACTTTTTCAAGATGTGGGAGAAGTGAAAGCTATTGGTGAAGCTTCGGTGCGCTACTTATATTTTCCTCAAGCTGCGGAAAGGATTAAAAAGTATATCCCTGATGCCAAGATGATTATTATGCTACGCAACCCAGTAAATAGATTATATTCTCAGTATGTGATGAATGTTCGCGACTTACTGGAACCTTTGCCACTAAGTGAAGCCATTACTGCAGAAGATGAGAGAATTAGTAAAAACTGGGACTGTGCTTGGCACTATACTAAGCTAAGTAGTTATTACAATCAGGTAAAGCTATACTTAGATTTATTTTCTCCAGAGCAAATTAAGGTAATTATTTATGACGATTTTTGTCGAGATACTATAGGCATTATGCAGGAATTATATCGCTTTATTGATGTAGATGATAGCTTTATACCAAACTGCTCTAAACGTAAATTGTCAGGATATTGGCCTAAAAGTTTGGTTCTCCATCGTTTGCTTAAGGAGCCGAATGTTATTAAATTAACTTTAGAAAAGGCTTTACCTAAAAAGACATACAATAAAGCTTTAAAGTTTTTTCAGAAATCGAATAAAGGTGTTATACCGCCTATTCCGACTACTGTTAAAGATGATTTAAAACAGTTATTTCGGAAGGATATTTTAAATTTGCAAGAACTGTTGGGGCGTGACATACCATGGTTAACAGATGAGGTTTGATTGTATTACATTTTAGTTTAGGGGTGCTGATGTATAGCTATCAGCTATCAGCATTCAGCATTCAGCATTTCCTATCTAATGCTCCGCAAACAGCCAGATTCAAAACTATTACTTGTAAGATAAGTGAAGTTTTAGAGGTAGCCTAATATTTGCTTCGACTGCTATCTGTAGGATAATATTGAATAGTAAAATTGGTTAGATACTAATATATTTTGCTCTAACAAAAAAGTTGTATTTAACTTGATTCAAAAGTTTAATTGCTTGTAAAACGTTTGAAGTTAATTTGGAATAAATTACCGAATAATTAAGGTTTAAAACCTCTCTTTTAAAGGAGAAACAAGAAAGATTTTTTCTTTGAGTCAATCCTCTTATTTTCAAGGACAGTTAATTATTAATAATTAATAATTAATAATTAATTGTTGAAGACTGCTTCCTGAAAAATTTCATATCGGGATTTGTCAGGAGTAATTTTTATAGAATAGGTAAAAAATCAATAATTATCAATATTAAAAGCTGTGGAAACTGGAAAAATATCTGAAACAGTAAAAGGAAGTAATGTGCCTACAAAAATTTGTATTTTAGGCGGTGGCTTCGGCGGTCTTTATACAGCATTGTATTTACAAAGCTTTCGGGGATTTAAACAGAAAAACTGTCAAATAACTTTAATAGATATACAGGATCATATTGCATTTACTCCTTTACTTTATGAGGTGATTACAGATGAACTGAAAACTTGGGAAATAGCTCCATCTTTTGATAAATTACTCAAAAATAAAGATATTCAGTTTTGCCAAGATGAAGCGAAAGATATTGATTTTCAAGCTCGCGAAGTTAAACTTTTAGAGGGAGGAAGTTTACCTTATGATTATTTAGTTATTGCTGTGGGTGTCACTAATGGAAAAATGCCAAATGGTGCAGAAAATGTTTTGACATTCAGAACTTTAGCTGATATTCAACGCCTCGAACAAAAGTTACAAAGTTTGGAAAATTCTAGCCAAGAAAAAATTCGGGTAAGTATTGTTGGTGGGGGTCCGAGTGGGGTAGAGTTAGCAGGAAAAATAGCAGATAGATTAGGGAAAAGGGGAGAAATACGCCTGATAGAAAGAGGAAAAGAAATTCTGAAAACTTTTACTCCTGCTACTCGGAAAAATGCTCAACGTGCTCTAGATAAAAGAAATGTTTTAATCAGTTTACAGACGGGTGTGAATGCTATTGAAGCTGACAAAGTTACTATTTTACAAGCTGGAGAAACTGCTGTTATTCCCACTGATTTAATATTATGGACTGCGGGAGTTCAAATGAGAGAGTGGGTGAAAAATTTGGATTGTTCTCATAATTCTAGAGGTCAACTTATTTGTGAGCCAACTTTACAGTTAGTTGACTATCCAGAAGTATTTGCATTGGGAGATATTGCAGAGATTTCATACCCCAATAATAAACAACTTCCAGCAACAGCTCAAGTTGCTTATCAACAAGCAAGTCAAGCAGCAAAAAATCTGTGGAAAAGTTTAAATAATAAACGCCCAAGACCGTTTCATTATTTACATTTGGGAGAAATGATTACTTTAGGGATGAATACGGCAGCTATTTCTAGTTTTGGTATTAGTTTATCTGGCTCTTTGGCTGCTTTTTTTAGGTTAGGAGTTTATATTCAAAGATTACCTACTTTATCTCATAAAATTCAAGTTATTCGCCATAGATTAAAAGTTTGGTGGAAAAATTTATTTGGCAAATCAGCTAGTCACAAAAAATTGAAATAAGTAGATAATTTATAATTTTAATAAAGTCAATAACTATAGCGTTTTCAGATGATATGTCAAACAATAGTTAGTTATTTACTAACAGTAAAAAGTGTGGCAAACCTTCTTACCTGTTGCCTGCTGCCTAAAAGCTACCATGTTTTTTACCCAACTCAAATGAAATTACTATCAATAATTAAAATGACAGTAAGTATGGAAAAGGAAAAAAATAACTTAAGTGCCAAACTGGAAAAATTGTTTGGTTTAGATTTGCGATCGCTTGCCGTATTTAGAGTGGGTTTGGCATTAGTAATTCTTGTATAATTAATTATCAGTGTTGGAGATTTAACATCTCATTATAGGTAAGCATTTCCTGCGGAATACTGCGCAAACATCAACAAGATTCTCTCCTTCAAGACAGTGTTTGAATTAATATAGACTTTAATGGCAAAGGAGCAAACTTTTGTAGCAAGAGAATTAATAAAGCTTTGATCTTAAACTAAAAGCAATAGCTGTTAACGCAGTTCCGACCATAGGAGGCTAACTGATTGCTGACCGCTGAATGCTTACCATTATAGTGATGCCTCGGACATTACTCAAGGAAATTTCAAATCCTTTTAATTGGTCAATAAATTCAATATTATACTTTTACTAAGATAGCTTATTTAGTAGATGCTTATCATGGGGAAACAAGAGAGACTAATTAGGATTTATATCATTTCCGGATCATCAGTTATCAAAAAACTTTCTCCCTTAAGTGCCTTTTCTTTCCTTCTGCCTCTAGCCACTATAAGTGTAAGTATTCAAGCAAACATGATATGACTTATAGTTTATTTAGTTGTATATTCAACTATTTATTTGAAACTACATTAATTAATATATTAACATATTTTTATTGGTTAAAGATGATTATTTGCTATTAATTTAAGCTTGTGATTTATGTTAGTATTATTGGTGAAGTATAGTTATAAAAATGGTAAAAACTCAATGAGTCAAAAAACAAATTCTCCATCTCCCCTTCTGATCATTTATTGGATTTCCTCCATAGTTTTTTTAAGCTTTATTTTAGGAACACTATTTTATGAGTTTAAAATATGGCCGTATGGTTCATTGAGAAAAGCCTACGCTGCTGCTAGAGCGTGGAAAGAAAAATTAGAGCCAGTAGATCGTTATCAAACAGGTTTTTTTGGTCCATCTCCTCGCCAAGGCAGTGGGGTATTGGAATTTAATCAACAAAAAGCTTACAAAGGTTATACTGTGTTCACTTCTAGTCATGAACAAAAAGCATTTCTCCTGTCAATGGAGGGTCAGATAGTACATGAATGGGAAATCCCTTTCTCAAAAGTTTGGTCATCATCTCCACCGCATATCAAAGTTCCTAACTCCGATGATTTCGTTGTTTTAGCAAAGGCTCATATCTATCCTAATGGAGATCTTTTAGTTATTCATCAAAGTATGAATGATACTCCTTATGGATATGGACTAGCTAGAGTAGACAAGAATTCTCAGGTCATCTGGAAATATCCTTACTATGTCCATCACGATGTTACTGTTGGTAACGATGGAAAAATTTATACCCTTACACAAGAATTAGTTAGAGATAACATTGATTGGTATGACGATTTTATAATTGTTCTATCACCTGATGGGAAAGAACTTAAGAAACTTTCAGTGGCAAAAGCCTTTCGAAATTCAGAGTATTCAGGGACTATTGAAAACATTCGCAATTGGGATCCTCTTCATACTAATGCAGTGGAAGTTCTCAATGAAAATATAGCTGACAAGTTTCCTTTATTTAAGAAAGGTCAGGTGTTAATTTCTCCGAGAAATCTTAACGCAATTGCTGTGGTTGATCTAGAGGAGGAAAAAGTTGTATGGGCAACTACAGGAGCATGGCGACAGCAACATGATCCTGATTTTTTGCCAAACGGAAATATCCTTTTATTTGATAATAAGGGTCATATTGGAGAGGGTGGAAAATCAAGGGTGATGGAAATTAACCCCAAAACGATGGAAATTTCTTGGCAATACACAGGGGATCAAGATAATATTTTTGATAGCCCATTTGGTTCGTCGCAGCAGCGATTACCAAATGGCAATACTCTCATTACTCAAACCCAGTTTGGACGAATTTTTGAAGTTACATCCGATCAAAAAATCGTCTGGGAATTTATGAGTCCATTTAGGTCTCCAAATGATGAGCAAATTGTAGGAACTGTCTATCAAGCACAGCGTTTCAAACCAGAGTTTTTTAAGTTTAAATTTAATTTAGTCAACGAGTAATATATCTGAACTTCACTCTTAAAGCTATCTTGTCCGTGCCTTTCAATGGTCTTTTTTCTCTTTTGATAGCTTTAATAATTAACTATAATTTATCATTGTTCTTCAACTGTTTGTAATAACTCCTATCTCTGTCTCTGATTTTTTTTCAGCTATCTCATACCATTTATCCATGAAGTAGAAACGAATTCAATTTTATTAACTTTGATATCCAGAAAAATGAAACAGCGATTAACCTTAATAATTAACACTCTACTAGCTAGTAGTTATCAAAAAGATTATTTTGACTGTGTTAATTACTTAAAAAATTTAAGTGTTACCTAAATGTAGCATTAAAGCATAGTAATTGATATAACTTGATGTTTAATTTAGCTAAAAAATAAAAGCTAGTACAATGATAGTAAATGATTTAAAGAAGGAAAAAAAATTAAACACTAAACTAGAGGAATTATTTGGTTTAGATTTGCGATCGCTTGCTCTATTTAGAGTGGGTTTAGCATTAGTAATTATTGTAGATTTAATTATCCGTGCTGGAGATTTAAGGTCTCTTTATAGTGATGCTGGAGTTATACCTCGGACATTACTTAAGGAAATTGCAAATCCCTTTTATTGGTCAATAAATTCAATTAGTGGGGAACCTTTTGTACAGGGCTTAATTTTCTTAATTGTTGGATTAATTGCTATAGCTTTGTTGGTAGGATATCGAACTAGATTAGCAACTATTGCTATGTGGGCATTTGTTATTTCTATTCAGAATCGAAATCCAGCTTTAAGTTTTGCTGGGGATGCTGTACTGCGTGCTTTGCTTTTTTGGGCAATGTTTTTACCATTGGGAGCAAGTTATTCAATAGATAGCGCTCTTAATTCTTCAACAGAAAAATTACCTAAACGAATTGCTTCTGCTGCTACTGTGGCACTGATGATTCAAATAGTGCTGATTTATGCAGGTTCGGCAGCTTATAAGACTAAGAGTGAGATTTGGTGGCCTGATGGAGATGCGGTTTATTATGCTTTGAATTTTGATGGCTATGCTACGCCATTTGGGCAATTTTTACTAAGTTTTCCTGAACCTATATTAAAGTTACTAACTTGGGCAGCTCTTTGGTTTGAATGGTTAGGACCTTTGATGATTTTTATTCCTGTTGGAATTACATTTTTCCGCTGCGTTTCTGTGGTTTTGTTTATTCTTTTACATATTAGTTTTGCTTTATCTTTTGAACTAGGGGTATTTCCTTATTTATGTGTGGTTATTTGGTTGGTTTTTATTCCTACAGCACTTTGGGATAATTGGCAGGAAAAAATCCAGAGTAATGAACGTCAAGGATTGAGGATTTATTATGATGCAGACTGTGGATTTTGTAAGAAAGTTGTTTATCTGTTACGCACTTTTTTGATATTACCAGGAACACCATTAACTACTGCTCAAACTGATGAATCTATCTACGCTGATATGCAGGATAAAAATTCTTGGGTTGTTGTAGACTGGCAAGGAAATCGACATTTCAAATGGGAAGCTTTGGTTTATGTATTTAGTTTGTCTCCTATTTTTAAACCTTTGGCTTTCTTAATGGGATTATCAGCAATAATGCCTCTAGGAACGAAATTTTATGAATCTATTGCTAATAATAGAAAATTTGCTGGAAATTTTACTAAACCATTGCAATTTCGTCCTCTAAATGTAGGTCCTAATTTAGGATTAAATATTGTTGTATCTTTACTACTTATCTATACTTTGATTTGGAATTTTAAAGTTTTTGTCCAACAAACTTATAACAGAAGAGAAGAAAAGAAACAGGATTTTATTACTAAAGCTGACCAATTATTTAAACGTAAGACTGTACAAAGGCTAGATGTATTGAGTAGGGTGACAAGATTAGACCAATCTTGGAGTATTTTTGCACCTGCTCCACCCAGAGATGATGGTTGGCACGTTATTCAGGGTAATTTAAAAAATGGGAAAGAGGTTGATGTTTTATATGAAAAAGGGGAGTCTATAAGTTGGGATAAACCAACGATGAAACAATTTAATAAGCTGTATAAGAATATGCAGTGGCGGAGTTATTTGATTACTCTAAACCGAGCTATGGGTCGAAAGCTTTATCCTTATTATGCAGAGTATCTTTGTCGTGAATGGAATAATAATCATGAGGGTTCTGAAAAATTAGAAAGTTTGGATGTTTTTTATATGGATGAGAGAACTGTTCCGCCAGGAGAAACACAAACTGTGGAAAAGAAAAATATTATGCAAAAATCTTGTTCGGATGAGCAAAAAGAAAATTAGGAGGATGGTATTTCAGTTATCAGTTATCAGTTTTTAGTACTTCTGCAATAAGGAGACTTGAAAATACGGAATATTCTTTTTCTCTTGGTCTATTAGAGATGGTGAGGTCTCCTCGCCATCTCTCGACTGTTTTTTATCCTCTTAAAACAGGAGACGTAACTACCCAATTTTTCGGTTACTAGGTATGTTATACCAATTTGAAAAAAGAATGTTACGAATAGTAAGATCGATAAAAATAATTTATAGTAGATGTTCCTTTGAAAGAAAAAGATAATTTAAGCCCTAAAAAATGGTATTAAAGCTATTTCCATACGACTCCTGACTCCTGACTTCCCCTCCTGGGAGGGGCTAGGGGTGGGTTGACTCCTAAGAAATACCCTATATATTTGTAGCAAAAATTTATCAATTTGGTATTATTTAATTCTTACGTTTTTATCTTTTGTTTTTTACCTTTAACTCTGATTATATTCTTTGGTTTAACGAGATTTGGTTTAATCAAGGCTGCAAAAGTTTGGTTGACAGCTAGTTCATTTGCTTTTTACGGTTATTGGAATGTTGCTTATTTGCCTTTGCTAATAATTTCAATTTTGTGGAATTATCGAATGGGGAAATTTATTGCTCAGGCTAAACCTGAAAGTAAGCAAGCAAATGTTTTACTTTGGGTAGGTATAGCTGTTAATTTAGCCATAATTTCTTACTATAAATATGCGAATTTTTTCTTGGATACTTTTAATTCAATAGTTTCTACAAATTTGAATGCTGGGCAAATTATTTTGCCTTTGGCTATTTCTTTTTATACTTTTGGTTAGAGCGCAAAATTTTCAGGATGGTCTAGATATTTTACAGACAATGCCAGGCTTGAATGGAGTAGCTATACCAGGGGAAACTCAAGGTAAATTATCTGTGTTAACTAATTTTGGTTTTCAGCTTTTGGTTTTCAGCTTAAATCTTGGAAAGATATGAGTTATCTACCGGAATTTTTTGGTAGTAAAATTTTCTCAATTTTGACTTTGATAGGCTTAACTTTTTCTGTAAGTTTCCTACCTAATACTCAGGAAATTTTGGCAAAGTTGAAACCTACTTGGTGGTGGGCAGTTTGGATTGGTGTTTTGAAAAGTGTAGCTTTATTATCGCTGAATCGTGTGTTTGAGTTTCTTTATTTCCAATTTTAAAATTTTAGATAAATGTTGAGGTAAATATGAGTATAAATAATCAACTTAGTTCTACTTACTCCCAAGCTTCATCTACCCCAAAATCAGAAAAATCTGTATTAAATTAAGAGAAGATACCGCAGATATAATTGGCTGTTTTTATTGTCGGCTCTACTACCTGTAGTAGCAGTAGGAAGATTCAATATTGTTGCAGATCCTTATGATGTATTTAATACTCCAAATTTCTTAGGAATAAATCATTCAAAACCTCGGAAAGATAATAGCGATCGCCTCTTTAAAGCAATTGATATTATTCGCATTAAACCTGTAACAGTTTTGATGGGTTCATCGAGAACGAAACGCGCTATAGATCCTAACTATCCAGCTTTAAAAAATCATCAACCAGCTTATAATGATGAATTAAAGAAAATAGTAGATTTGTGTCAAGAAAATAACATCAAGTTAATACTATTTATTTCTCCTTCTCATGCAACTCAATGGTAAGTTATTAGAGCAACAGGTGAGTGGTCAACTTTTGAAGAATGAAAACGTGAAGTGGTAAAAATTACTCCTGTATTTGATTTTTCTGGGTACAACAGTATCACAACTGAACCTATCCATAATGATATGGAAAACTATAGAGATAATTCTCATTACACAAAAAAAGTGGGCGATTTAATTCTCAACCGGATTTTATTTTATCAGCAGGAAGAAGTTCCAGAATATTTTGGAATTTTAATTAATTCAGAAAATATTGAATCTCATCTCACAAAAATTCGTCAAGACCGTGAAGTTTGGGCTAAAAATCATCCTGATGAAGTGAAGTTAGTAAAATAAACTAAACAAAAGTTTGATGAAAAAATAAGTAAAAAAAAATCAATAAAAGATAGCTTTAATTACTAAAATAAATTTTTATTTGCAAGTACATATTACCATGAATAATCGACTATCTATTAACCCATTGTTAAGGGAAGTTTTGATATCTTTTGTACTCTTATTAGGGTGCTCTATAATCATTACTGAATATATGTTTCGTAACGGAATTATTTTTGAATCCCATGATATTGGGCCTCACCTTCAATGGTTAACTCATTTTTCAAGACATCTTGCAGAAGGAATTTGGTATCCTAGGTGGCTTGCTGATACTAACTATGGATACGGTAGTCCTGATTTTGTATTTTATCCTCCTGGAGTTTACTACATTGGCTCCCTGATCAAACTAACTGGAATAGATATTCAGAAAACAGTTGCTTTGCTATTTTTATTAGCATCTTTATTGGCCGGTTTTAGTTGTTATGTTTATGGTCGAAATAAATGGGGTAAGAAAGTTGCTTTATTAGCTGCATTAGCTTATATGACATCTCCTTATGTAGTCCTAAATATATATCAAAGAGCTGCTTTACCAGAGACATTTGCTGTAGCATTATTTCCTTTGGGATTATTTTTGACAGACCAAGCTTTTGGCAAACCAAAATGGAGAATAGGTCTTGCTTTGTTTTTCACAGTTTTATCTTTGACACATGCACCTAGTCTACTTCTTTACACTATTTTTTGGTTTTTATATGTAATTTGCTTCTTACTAAAATATTCTTGGAAAGCTATTGTAATGACCATTGGTTCTGGAATGGTAGGTTTAGGAATAGCATCCTTCTACTTATTACCAGCTGTTCTGGAAAAGAATTTAGTAAATGTAAATAGTATGAGAAAAGTTGCTGGAGGATTTCAAGGCAATTTGATTTGGACTCCTGTCAGCTGGGCTAATGGATTTATGAGGAATCAAATAACAGATATTTTTACATATCAACTATTAATTATTATTGTTTTGATAATAATAATATTTTTCTGCTGTCGGCAGGAACCTAAAAAAATGAAAGAAGCTATTCTTTGGCTGATTTTTTTAGGGACTTTATCATTTCTGATGACTTATCCCTCTGTAAAGATTTGGCAAAGCAGCAGAACATTGCAAATGGTTCAATTTCCTTGGAGACTCATGGGAATGTTTTCGTTTGGAGTAGTTGCTATGCTGGCAATTGCTATTAATAGAGTTTTGAATAGTAAATCACAACTCAAGTTAATTTTATCTTTAATTTTAGCAGTGATTTTTCTAGCTAATGCTGGTTATTCCTATAATTTATCTAGAACTTTATCAGGTTTTAATAACCCTGGCAATCTACAGAAAGCTGCACTTAACCCTAAATATAAGTCAGAAGATTTCTTTAATGTCATCAAGCTTGCTCTTGATGAAAAAGAAATAAGTAAATTACAAGGTAGAGTTGAGTACCTACTATTAACACCAGAGGGAGTAGCTGCCAAACCTTTACTCGATCAACCCCCTGTCTCTATTGTTCAAGGAAAAGGATTAATAGAAGTCGATCAATGGAGTAGTTACAATAGAATTTTTAGTGTCTCAGCCACAGAAGATACTAATTTAAAAATAGGAACTTTCTACTATCCAGCTTGGCGTTTATATGTAAATAATCTACCCTATCCAATGATTGTATCTAATGATGGAACAATTGAACTCAAGCTAAATCCGGGTGACTATACAGTTAGACTTTTTTATTCTTGGACTTATCCATTTTTAGTAGGTATGATTACCAGTATTATTAGTATTATTATACTTGGGATCTACTGGTATAAATTTACTTGAAGTAATAATAAGAATTCTTAAAAAGTATCTGTAAAATAAATCTTAATAGATGCTCAAAAGTCTACGTTTTACTGGGTTACGGTGAATCACAAAGCTAACTATTAACTTTAACCATGTAATCTGCGCAAACCACCCTACACCATGATTTGATATATTATTTACAGATACTCTCTTAGTATATAAAATCATATATTTCAGTAGATACCCTTATTTGTTTCTGCTAATAATTTGAATTTTGTTTAATTATCCAGTTGTTAGATTTACTGCCGAAGCTCAATTAGAAACTAAAAGAATGTTTGCATAAACATTTTGAGAAGTTAAGTAGTTTGGTAAGCTTATGAAACAAGAAACAAGTTTAAAAAGGTTTTTATCCAGACAATCTAAATTTATCTCTAAATTCTCTCTTCCACCCTACTTAATAGAAGGAGGGATAGTTTGTCTTATATTTTTAGCGACTGTAATTATAAATTGGAGAATGATTAGGGATGGACTTAATATTAATCATGAAGTCGATCTCAAATGGCATCTTACATGGATTCAGCATTTCTCTAAACAACTTTCTGAAGGAATTTTGTACCCTAGATGGCTTGCTGGGACTAACTACGGCTATGGTAATCCCACTTTTGTTTTCTACCCGCCTCTTGTTTACTATCTTGGCTCATTTCTCCAATTAATACGACACCTATTTTTTGCAGTGATCGACTTAATTATCTAGCTTTGCCAATGTTCTGAATATTTGCAAGGTAAACTTTATTATGAAAAATCCGCTGAAACATACAACCGTAATTCTATCAGATAAGTGGCTTTTATTCGGATCAATATTATTGTTTCTATCTCTAATCTTTGGTTTATTCATTAGGATTGTTGGTGTTGTTCAATTTTCTATTCTATCTGGCGATCAAATACGAGATGCTTACGCAACTATGGAAATTTGGCAAGGGAAATTTCCTACTCTCGGACCTCACTCAGCTTGGAAATTTATTTGGGGAGATTTTGTTTACCTACCTCCCCTCTATTTCTATTTAGTCTTCCCCTTCACTATTTTAAGCAGTCAATTATCAATTCAAGCTTTTCCTGACGCGCTTTTCACTTTTCTAAGTATTCCTTTACTTGTTGCAGTAATCTACCAATTATTAGAAGGAATAGAGACTTCAAAAAGATTTTTTATCGCTAGTTTAATTGGCTTTTGGTATAGTGTTTTGGTCAGAAATATGGGTATGAATTCTGGCGGTAGTCTAGCAGGTAATCCTGGTTCTATTCCATTTTTTCTTCTTCTCTTTATTTGGCTATATAACTATCAGCTAAGTCAGCCTAAAAATTATATTAATTCTGTTTTATCTTGGATAGGATACGGTATAGTCTTAGCTATTCTAGTAAATTTACATTTCTCTGCTCTTTTTGTAATGCCAGTAGTTTTTATAATTAGCTGTATCTATTGGTTTTTCAAAAATAATAGGAACCCGAAATGCTTAGTATTATGTTTATATGCTGTGCTGTCTTCTATTATAACCTTATTACCATATTGGATAGGTGAAGTACAACGTAACTGGATAAATACGATTGGAATTATTTCCCTTGTTAGGAATGTAAGTAGCGATGAAGAATATTCGTTAAATTTGTGGGAAAGAGTAATAGTTATCATCAAATCCTACTTCAGTCTGGGGAACGATATTTACTTTATGGCTGATTCTAGAAGACTATTAATGTTTTCTATTTTGTCAGTTACTTTTCTGAGTCTTATTTTGTTAGTTGGATTACTTAAATTTAGAGGTAATAAGAATATTTACCTGATTGTATTGGCAACTTCAATTCTATTTTTTTTCGCCTATTCATCCGCTGATCAAGAGAAAACCTATAACCCTGTATTTTACAAATTATTAATATATTGTTTGCCTTTATTTTTGACCGCAGTGAGTATAGCTTATTTGAATATATCTAAACCATTAGAAAAAATAATTTTAATTATCATCGTATTTGCATTGTGTTTTTCTATCTTCAATAATCTGAGACTAAGTATTAACTACATTAACAGCCACATCGGTAAGAATCAACTACTAGCAACTAATACTATCGCAGAAGTTCTTAATACTCTTCCAGAAAGGTCAACAATTTGCGCTCCAAAAGGATTATCTAAAAATTTACGAGTCTATGAATATACCGATCAGTATGTAACAGCAAAAAACTTAAAATTCTCAGATAATTGCACTGCTGGTGATTATTATATGTCTAGTAAATTTGGCTTAAATCCAAGTACTTTTAAGGTTTACTCTTCTAAGAAAATGAAGAAGACTGTGAATGACAAAACCATGACAATAATCAAAGAGGGTAGCACTTACTATCTCTATCAAATTAATTAAATAAATTATGACTATTGAAAGGGGGATGGACGATGGCACAAAAGAAAAAATGAAATCTCGTGCCCTAGGTAGTTTTCTATAAAAATCATCCTATTCCTAGTAGAATATGAATATATTTGACAAAGGTAAATTTTTAGGAGATATAAGCTTTTTCTGTGGCGATGGGTAATTATTATTTATGGAAAAGTTAATGGTCTTAACTAATAACCAATAAAATTTATTCGGGGTGCTACTGTTAACTCTATATTGCTTGGGTTTAATATGCTTATGAAAGAAGAAAAAGTACAACTTTCCATAGTGGTTCCTTGTTACAACGAAGAACCAAATATTAACTATTTATTTGAAAGACTCATATCAGTATTAGAACCTCTAGAAATAACTTATGAAATAGTCTGTGTTAATGATGGTAGTAAGGATAATACTCTCAAGTTATTAGTAGAATATCATAAACGTAATCCTGCAATTAAAGTAGTTAATTTTTCTCGTAATTTTGGTAAAGAAATTGCGCTAACAGCAGGTATTGACTATACAATAGGAGATGCAATTATACCCATAGATGCAGATTTACAAGACCCACCAGAATTAATTGGAGAACTTATAGCTAAGTGGCAAGAGGGATATGATGTGGTCTACGCAACTAGGCGATCGCGACAAGGGGAGAGTTGGGTCAAAAAATTTACAGCTCAAAGTTTCTACAGGGTAATTCAGGGGCTAACTTCTGTAAAAATTCCACCGGATACTGGGGACTTTAGATTAATGGATCGAAAAGTTGTAGAAGCTCTCAAACAATTGCCAGAAACTAACCGTTTTATGAAAGGTTTATTTTCTTGGGTAGGTTATCAACAAACTTCCATATCATATGACCGAGATCCTCGTTTCAAAGGTCAAACAAAATGGAATTATTGGAAGCTCTGGAATTTTGCAATTGAAGGTATTACTGCTTTTAGTTCTCAACCTCTAAAAATTTGGAGTTATATTGGGGTATTAATTTCTTTAATTTCATTTATTTATGCTAGCTTTTTAGTGATTCGGACTTTGATATTTGGAATTGATGTTCCTGGTTATGCTTCATTAATAGTAGCGATATTATTTTTAGGTGGAATGCAGTTATTATCTCTCGGAATTTTGGGTGAATATTTAGGTCGCGTTCACGAAGAAGTTAAGAGAAGACCTCTTTATTTAGTTAGGGAAAGTTATGGGTTTAAAAATCAGATTACTAGGAGTGAGTAATCTCACAATTTTTGTCATTAAATAAAAAATACTAAAGCAGTAGTTTTGGGTCGGAGTAGAGATTTAATGTTCAATTTTAAAACTGGTATTTTTATCCTGACAATTATTTGTATAGTTGCGACTGGAATAGCAGCTTATTTATTAGGAGGTTTGGCTCCAGAACAAGTTCAAACTTGGCTAGAACGAGCAGGTATTTGGGCACCAATAATCTATATAGTTATTTATACAATAGCAACTATCTTAGTGTTGCCTTCCACAGCACTTAATCTGGCTGGAGGTGCAATTTTTGGACCGTGGATAGGTACATTATGGACAAGTGTAGCAGCTATAATTGCGGCAATTATCGCATTTTATTATTCTCGTACTATAGGTAGAGAATGGATTTCTCAAAAGTTAGCTGGACGATGGCAGGCAATGGATGCTGAAATGTGTCAGGGAGGATTATTTTATATGTTTGCCATTCGCTTATTGCCAATTATTCCTTATGGTTTAGTAAATTTTGCTGCTGGTTTAACATCTGTTAGTTTTAAAGATTATCTATTAGGTACTACCTTGGGAACTGTACCTGGTGTTTTGCCTTTTGTAATGTTAGGAAGTTCTGGTTTAACAGCATTAAAAACAGGTGACGTTTTACCTTTAATTGGAGCATTAAGTCTCATCGCAATGTTAGTAGGAGGCGCAACTTGGTATCGTCGCCGTCGCAGTCTACCAAAGAAAGTTATAGAAGAAATTAATAAGTCATCTTCATCAGATTTGTCTAATGATTAAATTACTGTTTGTTAATATCCAAAAATAACCAAATAACAAAAAATAAAAATTATTCATCAGGAAAATCAGGTGAAAAAAATTAATTAATAAAATCAATCAAATGCTCGAGTTAAAGTAATAAATAAAAATTAAAATAGATAAACTCCAAGTTTTAATCCCAGACCGTGATAAACTTATACTAAGTTTTTTGATCAAAAAGTTTAGGTACATAAAAATGAGTGACTATCTATCAACTCAAGAAATGGCGTTGCAGACAAACTCTCCGACTAAAACAGATTTATCTATAGTTACACCTATTTATAATGAAGTCGATAGTATTCCCCAATTACTAGAAACAATTTCTACTACTTTAATAGAAAATCAACTTACTTACGAAATTATCTGTGTAGATGATGGTTCTCAGGATGGTTCGACAAAACTACTAACAGAATTAGCTCAAAAACGTACAGATTTAAAAGCAGTAATTCTCCGCCGAAATTATGGACAAACTGCAGCTATGGCGGCAGGGTTTAAGCATGCTACAGGCAAAGTAATTGTCACTTTAGATGGAGATTTACAAAATGATCCGGCTGATATTCCACTATTATTATCTAAGCTAGATGAGGGTTATGATTTAGTGAGTGGGTGGCGAAAAAATAGGCAGGATGATGCTGTTACACGACTACTTCCTTCTAAAATTGCTAATTGGATAATTGGTAAAGTTACAGGGGTAAATTTACATGATTATGGTTGTTCTTTAAAAGCTTATCGTTTGGAATTAATTGCTGATATGAATCTCTATGGTGAATTACATAGATTTTTACCAGCTTTAGCTTTTATTGAAGGGGCAAGAATTACAGAAATACCTGTAAAACATTATGCTCGTCGCTATGGTCAAAGTAAGTATGGTCTAGGGCGAACTTTTCGAGTTGTGATGGATTTATTAACAGTATTTTTTATGAAAAAATTCCTCACTAGACCGATGCACGTTTTTGGAATGTTGGGTTTGGTTTCTGGGGCATTTGGTACATTTTTTGGGATTTATTTAACTATCCTAAAATTTGGCTTTAACGAACGGATTGGCGATCGCCCTCTACTAATTTTAGTTGTTGTCTTATTACTTGCAGGTTTACAATTATTTAGTTTTGGTTTATTGGCAGAATTACTGATGCGAACTTATCACGAATCTCAAGAACGACCTATTTATCGAGTTAGAGAAATTGTTGGTAGAAATTAACAGAAGAAGGAAGAAGGGATAAGGAAGAAGGAAGAAGTAAGAAGGGATAAGGAAGAAGGAAGAAGTAAGAAGGTATTTAGGTGTTTCTGAATAAATGTATAAAATTAAATTCTACCAAATTGAAATGAAGCTGCATAGAATAATATTTCAAGCATAATTGACCGCAGGTAAGCTTAGATAAAGTATAGATAGATTTAATGAATTTCATCATTCTATGCAACCTCATATCAAACTGGTATTAGTGATAAATTTTCGCCCAAAACAATAGTGGGGACTATACTTCAATACAGTTTCCTAGGTCATGCTGCGCAAACAGATAAGACCAAAACTCATAAGGTATGGAACTATTAGATGAGGTTTTCAGATGACAGAACAGCCAAAAAAAATCCTTAACTGAACCGTATTGGACTATGCCTATTTCTGACTCTAAAGTCACTGAAAAATTCTTTTCTACCTCCTGACTCCTGACTCCTGACTCCTTATCTAAGTTACAGAGGATTATTGATAAGTGGGAAAATCAATATATCCTTCTTTGTTAAATGAATACCAAATTTTCACATCTGCAGGTGGATTAAGGGGCCAATTATTAGCAAAACGTTCTACTAAATCTGGATTACTAATAAAAGGTCGCCCAAAAGCAATTAAGTCGGCATTTCCAGCTTTAATTGCTGTTTCAGCAGTTTCTTGAGTATATCCACAATTTCCTATAAGAGTGCTGGTGAAAACCTCTCTAAATTCAGCCAAAGTCATCGGTTCACCTAATTCGTGAGAACCAAAAGCTAAACCATCCATAACGTGAAGATAAGCTAACCCATAATTGTTTAACTGTTGCGCAACATAAATAAAAGTTTCCCGAAAATCTGGCGAACCCATATCGTTAAAATTACCATTAGGAGCAATTCTTACCCCAACTCTATTATCAGGCCAAACAGTTAAAATAGACTCTACAATTTCTTTGAGAAACTGAAATCTGTTTTTCAGACTGCCACCATAGCGATCGCTCCGATGATTAGTTTTTGACTGTAGAAATTCGTCAATCAAATAGCCATTTGCTCCATGAATTTCTACTCCATCAAAACCAGCAGACTTTGCACGTTCGGCAGCTAAACGATAATTTTCTACAATTGCTGGAATTTCTTCTGTTTCTAGAGCGCGAGGAGTTTCTAATGGTTGTTTGCCAATGGGAGTATGAACGTATTCTTGATTCAATCTAATAGCAGAGGGAGCTACTGGCAATTGACCATTTTCGTGAAAGCTACTATGAGAAGCTCGTCCACAGTGCCAAAGTTGAAGGAATATAGGAGTACCTTTGCTATGGACAGCATCTACAACTTGTTTCCAAGCTTCTGTCTGTTCGTCTGAGTAAATGCCTGGAGAATTGACCCAGCCATTAGCCTGTTTGGAAATGACAGTTGCTTCTGAAATGATTAAACCTGCCCCAGTTCGTTGAGCATAATATTCGGCCATCATAGTATTGGGCATTCGTTCTGTACCTGCTCGCGATCTAGTCATTGGAGCCATGACAACTCGGTTTTTTAGTGTTAAATCTCCCATCATTAAGGGAGTTAGTAGAGTTTGTGAATTTGTTTGAGTAGTCATTTTTTAATTGCTCAGTTTCTAGGATGAGAATTTGATATTCATTGGTTTATTTTACATGGAATTAATAATAGATTTAATTTCTCAAAAAATCAGAATTTTGAGTGACATTTAACTATCTATAGCTATAGGTTTAGAATTAAATATTTTTGCTTAGTCAAGAGCAAGATTATGTAAGCATTCAGCATTCAGCAGTCAGGTCTCAGTTTAATTAGAGCTTGAATTAGTATGAGTTAAAAAGTCAAAAAGGAAAGGTTCCGAAATATCAAAAGTTGAAAATTTAGACAATGTAAGATTTTCTTCTTTTTTAGATAACTAAAGCCTTCTTGTTCCTTCTTCCTTCTGAAAGGAAAGTTGCCGAAATACCAAAAGTTGAAAATTTAGACAATGTAAAATTTTCTTCTTTTTTAGATAACTAAAGCCTTCTTGTTCCTTCTTCCTTATGAAAGGAAAGGTTCCGAAATATCAAAATCTTAAAATTCAGGCAATGTCAGATTTTCTTATTTTTTAGATAACTAAAGCCTTCTTGTTCCTTCTTCCTTCTGAAAGGAAAGGTTCCGAAATATCAAAATCTTAAAATTCAGGCAATGTCAGATTTTCTTATTTTTTAGATAACTAAAGCCTTCTTGTTCCTTCTTCCTTCTGAAAGGAAAGGTTCCGAAATATCAAAATCTTAAAATTCAGGCAATGTCAGATTTTCTTATTTTTTAGATAACTAAAGCCTTCTTGTTCCTTCTTCCTTCTGAAAGGAAAGTTGCCGAAATACCAAAAGCTGAAAATTTAGGCAATTTAAGATTTTCCTCTTTCCTAGATAACTAAAGCCTTCTTCTTCCTTTTTCCTTCTGAAAGGAAAGTTGCCGAAATACCAAAAGCTGAAAATTTAGGCAATTTAAGATTTTCCTCTTTCCTAGATAACTAAAGCCTTCTTCTTCCTTTTTCCTTCTGAAAGGAAAGTTGTCGAAATACCAAAAGCTGAAAATTTAGGCAATTTAAGATTTTCCTCTTTCCTAGATAACTAAAGCCTTCTTCTTCCTTTTTCCTTCTGAAAGGAAAGTTGCCGAAATATCAAAAGCTGAAAATTTAGGCAATTTAAGATTTTCCTCTTTCCTAGATAACTAAAGCCTTCTTCCTTCTTCCTTCTTCCTTCTTCCTTCTTCCTTCTTCCTTCTGAATTGCTATTTTCTTTAACAATTCCCGATTAATTTTACCCTGAGAATTACGAGGTAAATTTTCAACTTTAACCCAATATTTAGGTTGTTTAAATTTACTCAATTTTCCATCAATAGCAGCCAGAAACTTTTCTACAGAAACTTCTAAGTAATCAGCAACATAAACAGCAGTAACAATTTCACCCCAATATTTATCGGGTAAACCTATTACACAAACATCAATAACTAATCCAGTTGCTAAAATAGCTGCTTCTACTTCTGCCGGAAAAACATTTTCCCCACCAGTAATAATTTTTTGACTACGACGACCTACTATATTTAAGCAACCTTGATTATCCAAAAATCCTAAATCATCCGTCACAAAAGTTTCAGAAGAATTAAATAAGTTGGGATAATACCCTAATGCTAAAGAATGAGCTTTGATGTTAATAATTCCCTTTTTCTTTTTGCCTAAAATATCGCCATTTTCACTTTTAATCATAATTTCTGCGTGGGGTAAAATTTGACCGTTGCTATTATTTCCTGTCAAAAAATCTTCCGGTTTAAGAGTAGCAATTTGAGCAGCAGTTTCAGTCATTCCGTAAGTAGGTGCTAATTTAATCTGATATTTTCTGGCTACATCAAATAATTCTTGCCAAGCAGGTGCGCCACCTAAAAGAACTGTCTGAAAATTAGATAACCACTTGGCTGTTTCTGAATTTTGTATCAGCTTTTGTAACTGAGTTGGTACTAGAGAAATAAAGAATTTATTGGGATTAATATTCCATTCTTTTTTGTCGAAAATTTCTTTATACGATGGCAAAATTACTAAATTTCCTCCAGTAGTAAAGGAGCGCATAAACTGCATTAAACCACTGACGTGATATAAGGGTAAAACACAAAATGAGTTAATTTGTTGTACTTGAAAATATTTTTGGAAACCTTCTACTGATGCTATTAATGTTTCCCATGTGTGAATGGTAAATTTAACTTTTCCAGATGAGCCACCAGTAGGAATCATAATCAAATTTTCTGGAAAAATTTCCTTGGTTTTATTATTAGTATGTATTGATTTTAGAGAGATGCTATTTTCAGGAGATACATCATTGTTATCTATATATGACCCTAGAAAATTTTCGTCGGGAGTATTTCCAAAAATTATGTCTGGTTGTACTAATTCTAATACTTGTTCCCATTCATGTTTCCCCCAATTTGGATTACATAGAAAGACTTGAAAACCAGTAGCAACAGCAGCAATGAAACTTGTAATAAATTCTGTTGATTTTGATTCTGATATAAATATCTTTGGTGCAGATTCTGAATGAAATTTTTCGCTCAAGTAATCAAACTTTTTTTGACTAATGGAATAGAGGACGCTACTTTCATTACTAATCAGTAAATCACTATTTGTACTCAGATAGTTAAAAATTTGGTTCATAAATTGTCTTGTCATATTTATTCTTGTTCATCAAAGCAATAGGTAATTCAAAGCAAAAGGTGGAATTTTTGAGTAGATTTAGTTGTAATTCTGCGCGAGTCATAGTGCTTTTTTTCTACTAACTTTTGTTTCAAATACTAAATGGAATAAAGAGGGCAGGTTTTGAGAACTAGAAGCTCTTACTTCAAGTCTTTCGCTTAAACCCGCCCCTACAATTTTTTTAACGTTTAATTATACCTACCTACTTATACTAATTTAATCAAATTAGGCTACATTAATTATCTTATACTGAAATGTGAAATAATTTCCTGAAATTACTGAGTGCATCAAAGTTTTGATCCTATAAAATCTAACTTTTAACTTTTAATTTTTGACTTCCATGAAACGGTATTATTACCAATTATTCGATTGCTATTTGCACTCAGATAGTTAAAAATTTGGTTCATCAATTGTCTTGCCATATTTCCTCTTGTTCATCAAACCAATGGGTAATTTCAGTTATCAGTTATCAGTTATCAATACCTCTGTAATAAGGAGGCTTGACCTTGGCAAATATTCTCTTTTTTTATCCCCTTAAAAAGGGAGGCTCATACCCACAATTTTTCGGTAAATTACTACTTGCACTCAGATAGTTAAAAATTTGATTCATAAATTATCTTGTCATATTTCTTCTTGTTCATCAAACCAATGGGTAATTCCAAAACCAAAAGCACGATTTTTGAGTAGATTTGGTTGTAATTCTATCGCCAGTCGTAGTGCTGATTTTCTACCAACTTTTGTTTCAAATACTGAAGAAAAAACTACATCAATAGTATGATTTTTACAAAAATTACGGAGTTGCGAAGGTGAACCAAAAATAGCAGGTTTTATCGAAAATATTCCTCGCCAACCCTGTTGATAATATTGTTGCATTTTACTGAAGTTGGCAACAGATTCATCTAAAGCAATAGGAGTCGAGTGTTGATGACTTAATTTCAACATTTCCTCAAATTTATCAGCAGGTAAAGGCTGTTCTATAAATTCAATTAAATTGAAATTTTCAGATATTTCTAACCATTGTTTTGCCTCCTCGAAAGTTAATCCACCATTAGCATCTAATCTGAGATTTGCTTCTGTAGGAAGTGCTTTAACTAACTGCTGAAAAATTTGTAGTTCCGTTTTAATTTTACTAACTCCTATCTTCCATTTAAAAGTACGATATCCCTCTTGCCATAGTTGTTGCCAAACTTCTAGAACTGCCTCTCCTTCTGGTAATAAAGCACTGTAAAAATTAGAGTTTTTCGATTCTTCTTTCTTATCTACTTCTCTTTCCCTAAGATTTTCCCAAGCTGACTCAAAACCAAACTTACAAGTAGGTAAACTTTCAGGAATAGATAAAATTGTTTCTACTGTAATTTCTGTTGGTAAGTGGTGACAAAAATCTAAAGCTTCCGACAAAGTTTCAGAGCCAAACCAACTCAAAGGAGCAATTTCACCTAAACCTATTTTCCCTGTTTCGCTGGTTAGTTGTAAAATAATTCCTTCTCTAATATCCCAGATACCATGACTGGTTTTGAGGGGTTGTTTAAAGTTCCTTTTGTAGAGGAAAAATTTTATTTGGTAGTGCATAATTTTTGGGAAAGTTTTCTTTGAAAAATTTAACCTCTTTGTCTCTTTTTTACAAGGTAAAGAGAGATTTTATAGCAGTATTAATTAAATTAGGCTAAATCTAAAAATCTTGCTCAATTACGATACTGTCAACCTACTGATATTAATTGTGATAGAAAAGTAAGTCTTCAGAAATACTAAAAAATTGTCAAAGTATATATCGATTGTGTTTCTAATTCACGATAAATTTAGGAATCCCATATTACCGAATAATTAATAATTAAATAATTAAATAATTAAACAATTCAGCTTTATTAGGCTCCCCTTTCAAGGGGAAAAAAAGAAATTTTTTCGGCGTTGGTCAATCCTATCCCTAAAAGGGAGAAGTAATTATCCATTATCCATTAATGAACAAAGCTAATGCTATTTTCAGTTACCTTGAGGCTGATAATTATGAAACTATTTCTGAATCTAAATATATACAATTTTTCCTAGCTATTGCTTGAGATGAAGCAACTGCTAAATCTGCATTTATAAAATTAGATGAGTGTGGAAAAGGTTACTTTTTACGAGAATAATATCTTCGGTAGTCTTGCATAGTCATAGTAATGTTTAAGAAAAAAATTTGAGATTTACCCAAATATTTATTCTCCTAGATATTCAACAATATTTTGATAGTAAGTGGTGAAAAAATTATCGCTCCCCCTAATTTTTACCATTACTATGCACCACCACCATATCTTCGACAACTGACTTTATAGTTTCTATGAAGTTTATACCTACTTGAGCTACTACTTCTTACTTCCTTCTACTAAAAAATTTATCAGACTTTCAATCCATTTTTGAGGATTTTCCCAGTGAATATTATGACCAGATTCAGGAATTATTTTCAGATGAACAACCTGACATAATTCTACTATTTTTAAATTAATAGCTTGAAATTTATCATCAAATTCTCCCACCATTAATAAAGTAGGAATCTGATGATTTGATAATTTATCCCAGAGAGAAGGTTGATTGCCTGTTCCCAAATTTAGGAGAGATTTTGCTAATTCTAATGGTTTATTTTCTAACCGTCTTTCTATGACTTTCTCAAAACTATTATTTTGCCTCAAAGATTTAAATAATGCTTGACTATACCAATTAGATAAAAATTCTTGAAAATTACTATTTTCTAACTTATCAGCTAACCTTAAATCTGATTGACAACGGAGCGATCGCTCAACTTCAGTCTTTAATCCTGGGGAAGCTGATTCTAATATCACCCTATTAAATCTAGTGGGAAAATTAATTGCCATATATAAAGCTAATCTGCCACCCATTGAATAACCAAATAAATAACAATTATCAATTTTCAACTCATCCAATAAATGAATCAATCCTATGGCAGTATTTTCCATATCGTAATACCCATCACTGCCAGTAACTATAGTTTTTCCATGTCCAGGTAAATCAACAGTTAGACAACAAAAATATTTACATAACTGGGGAATAAAATCGACAAAATCATTACTACTTCCCATAAATCCATGTAGTAATAGAATAACAGGCTTATTAGTTTTACCTGTTAAATAATAGTTGAGTTGATAATAACGAGATATTTCTGCCAATTTTGTCAAAAAAAAACCCTAGATAGGGTAAGAATGGGCGGTAGATTATTCACAGATATTTAATTTTTTACTACCTTTGTTATTTTTCTCTAGACTCATTTACTTTTGCATGATTTAAAATTAATGAAAACTGATAAAGTTAGAGAAAAAATTTTGAAGTATTCTGAGATATGTAATTATTTAAGAGCTTTACTCTGCATCATCTCCTGCAAAAGTTAAATAAACTCCGTCACCACGCTCCTGAATACCCCATACAGATGAAGCTATCCCATTATTTGAGCTTTCAGCTGTTACTTCTTGACCTGTTATTTGTCGTTGGACTGGTGCAGATAGTTGAGGTAGAAGATTTTTCTTTTCTTTTTTCATTGTGCTTTCTCCATGTTAAAGAGTTTTACAATTTTAGATTATCGCTACACTACTTAAATTGTCAACTGTTTCTTAATATTTTTTTTGATATATCTTTAATTTTAGTAACTTTAAACTTTTATTTTAGATAGTTTTTAAAGTTACCGAAAAAAATGGGTTTAAAGCCCCGTCCTTTCAGGACGGCTTTTTTGCCAAGTTAGTTGTCATTTTCTGGCTTTTAATGCTACAACATTATCGTAGGTAAAAACAATAAAACCATGCTGGTTTATGAGATGAAATTAGAAGGAGAAAAAGTCCAATACGAACAGCTGGATGAAGCTATTCGTACTGGACGTTTTGTCCGCAATAGCATCATCAAAGCATGGATTGACGGGCAGGTTAAGAGTCGTAGTGATGCCTACAAATACTGTAAAATCTTAGCAGATAACCTCAATTTTCCCTGGGCAAAAAAGCTGAATTCAATGGCAAGACAAGCTCACGCCGAGAGAGGCTGGGCAGCTATTGAAAGATTCTATAAGAATTGCCAAGATCAAATCCCAGGAAAGAAAGGCTATCCTAAGTTTAAAAAATACCAGCTCAGAGCATCGGTTGAATATAAAACCTCTGGTTGGAAACTTTCAGAAGATAGACGTTATTTGACTTTAACGGATAAATTTGAGGCTGGTACTTTTAAACTATGGGGAAGTCGCAACCTTCATTATTATCAACTCAAACAAATTAAACGAGTCAGAATAATTAGAAGGCATGATGGTTATTATGCTCAGTTTTTGATTGACCACACTAGGGAGGAAAAAAAAGAATTAACAGGAAAACAAACGGGATTAGATGTAGGTTTAAATCATTTCTACACCGATTCTGAAGGTAATCAAGTCGATAATCCTCGGTTTTTCAGAAAAGATGAGCGCCAAATCAAAAAGCTACAGAAGCGTTTATCTGGTACTAAAAAAGGTAGCAAAAACAGGATAAAAGCAAGGAATCAGTTGGGTAGAAAGCATCTCAAAGTATCACGCAGACGTAACGATTGGGCTTGCAAAGCAGCACAGCGCGTCATCCGGTCTAACGACTTGGTAGCGATAGAAAACCTAAAAGTGCGTAACATGGTTAAAAATCATCATCTGGCCAAATCAATTAATGATGCAGCTTGGTACAAATTTAGGGAATGGTTGGAATATTTTGGCAGAATTTATGGAGTTCCGGTTATTGCAGTTGAGCCATTCAATACATCTCAAAACTGCTCGAACTGCGGTAAAAAAGTAAGCAAAACTTTAAGCACTAGAACCCATAAATGTCCCCACTGTGGTTATGAAGCAGATCGGGACGAAAATGCCGCAATTAATATTCTCCAATCTGCTCTCAAGCAACTATCAACTACCCCGGGGCGCGGGGAAAGTAACATCTCTGGAGAGACTGGCCTCTGTCTGGATGGGGAAACCCAAACAGATAAGCCGACTCGACGAAAGAGAAAGTCTAAATAGTGATATTTAGAATCCTCTTGCCTTTAGGCAGAAGAGAACGTCAATCAGACTTAACAAACTTCAGTGCAGCAGAATTCAAACAATAACGCAATCCAGTTGGTGGAGGACCATCAGGAAAAACATGACCAAGATGAGCATCACAATTACTACAGAGAATTTCTGTTCTTCGCATAAATAAGCTCCAGTCAGCTTCTTCTTTGATATTATCCTGATTAATCGGTGCCCAATAACTCGGCCAACCTGTGCCAGAATCATATTTCTCTTCGGAAGTAAATAAGTCAGCACCACAACAAACACATTTGTATATTCCTTTTTCTTTATTGTTGTGATATTCCCCTGTAAATGGTCTTTCAGTTCCCTTCTTTCTAGTTACATTAAACTGTTCTGGTGTGAGTTGTTCTTTCCATTCTTTTTCACTTTTTTGAACTTTACTAACCATACTTTTAATATTCCTATTCACAGATTATTTTTGAGCACAACAATTAATTTTTAAGTGCTATAGATTGTCATGCTTGACTAATTGTAACATATTGTTAAGCGTTCTGAGGATTGTCTTTTTCCTTGGGCAGAAAATTATATAGAAAATATTGAGTTACTGAGAACACAAGAGTGATGATAAATCTTAGACAGGGAAATATTTTTCCCATTTTTCCCTGTTACCGAAAAATTGTGGTTTAAAGCCTCCCCTTTTAAGGGGATAATAAGCGGTCGTTGCGTAGCTTCCCGAAGGGTGGGATGGCGAGGTCTCATCGCCATATCCAATCGACCAAGAGAAGAAAAATTTTCATAATTAGTCAATCCTATCTGGTGCATCTCAATGCGTGAATAAAGCCAAAAATTTATCGCTTTTAGGCAACAGCTCCGGAAAGCAACAGAGAATATATAGGAAAAAAGTATTTTTGCAAATATTGAGATGCACTCATCCTATCCGTTTTAAAGAAGAGGTAATTGTTAATTATTAATTATTAATTATTAATTATTAATTGCTCCTCATATCTCATGTTTAGATCATAAATCCCAAACCAAATAATAATCCACTAAAAAAATGTAGATAAACAGCAATAAATTTACAGTTACTAACTTTTTCTGGTTGATCGTGATAATTACCAACATGGCGACATAACTGAATAGCAAATGGTAAACCACCAAAACTTAACAGAGTCCAAACTGGGAAAATTCCTAAACCTACACAGATAGAAATGAGAACAAAAACAATACCACAAGACCAACTTAATAATTGAGAACCTGCTTTAGTTCCCATTCTCACAATAGGCGATCGCTTCCCTGCTGCTAAGTCATCTTTTACTTGGTGAAAGTGAGAACAAAAGAGAATAAGAGTAGTAGTAATTCCAATAATTATTGATGCGGTCAAACTTATCATTGACCAACTTTTAGTTTGACTATAATAAGCAGCAGAAATTGCCAAAGGACCGAAAGCAAAAAAACAGATAATTTCTCCTAAGCCCTGATATCCTAATCTAAAAGGAGGACCTTGATAAATATATCCCAAAAAACAGCACAATAATATTAATCCAATTACCGTTACATCTTTTTGCCACCAACTAATTCCTGAAATTCCTAAAATTCCTAACAGTAAAAACAAATTACTCAGGACGAACATCAAAGATTTATTTCCTGTCAAATTTACTAAAGAATGATGTTTATTTTTATCGATACCTGTTTCTGAATCAAATACATCATTACTAATATTTTCCCAGGCCAAAATTAAAATTGCTGATGTAATAAATGTTGAAAAAATCGACCAGTTAATCGAATTTTTTTCCCAGAAAGCTATTGCAGTACCTACCCATATAGGCATAATAGCTACACTATACATAGGTAGTTTGATGGCAGCTAGCCATAATTTTTTTTGAGATTGATTTATTGTTTGAAATGTCATCTTAATTTGATAATTAATCTTTAGATTGTAGCAATAGTTATGGAAGTTGATTTGTAAGTATTCAGCTATTAGCGGTCAGCTATCAGCTTTTTAATTAATAAAGCAAGCATTCGTTTAATTTCTACTACATTCTCAACCAGATATTCGTACTCTGAAGCTTTGATAAAATTACTTTTTTCTCCTTTAAAGGTAATAAAGCTGATAGCTGACTGCTGTTTGCGCAGCATTCCGCAGGAAATGCTGACGTTGATTTTTATAGTTTAATGAGTTGTGACAAACTTCTCAATCCTAACTCTAGATAATGATAAACATACTTCAGAAATATTTTTCGCTCACAACAATTGTTCCTCTGTGAAGACTCTAATTTCCGAGTTATGCATAAAACTTAACAAAAAATAATTTAATTTATTTTTCCTTTACATTTAATTAGATTTGGCCTTGATACTTGCCTAAATAATCCTCTATGACTTACATGGCAGTTATCAGAGTGGTTGTGTAAAATATCTTGGAATTAGGTAATAGCTCTAGAAAAGGTAAGAGTTTTAGACTTTTTATCTATTTTGGGATTTTTTACAAAAAAGAATTAAGTAGGTAGGTCAAATTAAGACTTTATAGAAAATCTTTATTAAACAAGGAATTAAGCAATTTTTTTCACCCTACCTCATACCTGTCTTTTAGTTTGATATTTGATATTTATTTATACCTACTTACTTAGGACTGCTATTATATCTTAAATATGGTAAAACCAAACTTAAAGCTCTTGGCAAGATCCTAGCGCTAACAATATGTAAAATAAAAGTCTCAAAAAGAGAACAGTAAAGAGAAACACAAATAAAAGGAGGAAAAAAAATTTAATTTTGACAATAAATCTAACGTAAATAAAGGTGATAATCTTAATTAAAACTAGGGGATAAATTGGGTCGCCTTTAGGAATTGAACAGCCCTACCAATCACTCTCTCTTAATATTCAGTGACAATTTCCTATTCATTAGTTTTCATGCCTGTAATACCTACTTCTGTTAATCTATTTCAAAGCTGCCAGGACCTGCATCAGTTTCTGTTAAATTGTCAACAGACATTAACAAAAAAGGTGCAGAAAAAAGTCATTAGTATTTCTGTGGAAATATTACCAGTAGATCCCCTAACAGTATTGCAGGAAATTTGTGAACCCCATCAACTACATTTTTATCTAGAAAAACAAGTTATTGGAAAAACAAATACTGACAAAAATACTTTGGCGATCGCTGCTGTAGATGCTGCTACCCACTTGACTGTTACGAGTGGGAACCGTTTTTCACAAGCTCGATCTTTTATTCAGTCATGTCTTAACAATACAATTGTTTTAGGTGCAACACATTTACCATTTTCAGGTCCTCACTTTTTTTGTAGTTTTACTTTCTTTGAACAAGATTCCCCAATCAATCTACATATTTCTCAAAATGGTAATTATCAGGAGAAACCATCTATAAACCCTCACTTTCCTTCCGCAACTATATTTTTACCACAGTGGCAAATTACTCAGAAAAATAATCGCTATATACTTGTTATTAATACAGTTATCACTACATCTATAAATATTAAAAATATTTCCCAGATAATTTGGCAGAAATACCAGCAAATTACTCAAATAAATAATACTTCTTTATCAAGTTTAATTAAGCCTCACGGAAATCTTCGTAAAATTAATCCCAATCATTTACAGGACTTTAAAAAATCGGTAGCTTCCGCTCTAGATTTGATTAACTCAAATTCTTTAAAAAAAATAGTTTTAGCCCACGCCATAGATATATATTCTCAAACCCCTGTTAACTTAATTCAGTCTTTAAATAACTTACGATTCATTTATCCAGACTGCTATGTATTTTCTACCAGTAATGGCAAAGGTCAAAACTTCATAGGCGCAAGTCCAGAAAGGTTAATTAGTATTAATAATAACCAATTAATTACAGACGCTTTAGCAGGTTCAGCACCCAGAGGTAAAACCTCCACTCAAGACATCAAATTAGCCAAGAATTTATTATGCAGTGAAAAAGATTTACGAGAACATCAATTTGTCATAGATTTTATTATTAAACATCTCCAAGATTTAGGATTAAATCCTCATTACCCACCTCAACCCCATTTATTACAATTGTCAAATATTCAGCATTTATGGACACCAATTACAACAGAAATTTCCCAAAATATTCATATATTAGAAATCCTAGCAGAACTACATCCCACCCCAGCAGTAGCAGGAGTTCCTAGAGATACAGCTAAACAACAAATACATAATTTTGAAACATTCGAGCGATCGCTTTATGCAGCACCTATAGGTTGGATAGACTATCAAGGAAATGGAGAATTTGTTGTAGGTATTAGGTCAGCATTAATAGACGGAGACCGCACCAGACTTTTTGCAGGTGCAGGCATAGTTGCTGGTTCAAAACCAGAGAAAGAATTAGCAGAAGTTCAACTAAAACTTCAGACTTTATTAAAAGCTTTAGTTTAATTAAAGTAGGGAACAGTGTTCAATAATGGATAATTGATCATTACCTCTCCCTAAAAAGGAAAATTTTTTCTTGTTTCTCCTTTAAAGGAGAGGCTTTAAACCTTAATTATTCGGTAAAAGCTTTTCTCTGTTTCAGAGGTTGTCTGAGAAGTCCCTTATGCCACATCTAAGCCCCCTAAATCCCCCAATTTTGGGGTACTTTTAGAAGCAAATTGAATCTTGTTCCCCCCAAAGTTGGGGGGCCAGGGGGGCAAAATTCAGTATCAAAAAACTTTTCAGATATCCTCTCAGGTTCATTATCAATCTCTGTCCTAACCAACTTTTTCTTTGCTAGAAATACAACTATTCTATTTATTTAGCAGGTCATACTATGAACAATTTATTTGATAATTTGGCAAATCAAGATAGCAGTATTAATGATAATTATGGTTTACTTAACAATGATGATTTATCCTCAACCATGGATGAGATAAATCAAGATTTAAACCAGAATTTGACCGATGGTTTCCATCAGCAACAGCAGTTCAACTATCAAAATTTCAATATGGGTTTAGGGGAAAATCCAGACTTTGCTCAAAATAATTTTTCATCCGATAATTTGGCAAATCAAGATGGTGGTATTAGTGACAATTCTGGTTTACTTAACAATGATGATTTATCCTCAATTCCGGATGAGATAAATCAAGATTTAAACCAGAATTTGACCGATGGTTTCCATCAGCAACAACAATTCGACTATCAAAATTTCAATATGGGTTTAGGGGAAAATCCAGACTTTGCTCAAAATAATTTTTCATCCGATAATTTGGCAAATCAAGATGGTGGTATTAGTGACAATTCTGGTTTACTTAACAATGATGATTTATCCTCAATTCCGGATGAGATAAATCAAGATTTAAACCAGAATTTGACCGATGGTTTCCATCAGCAACAACAGTTCCACTATCAAAATTCAAGTATGGGTTTAGGGGAAAATCCAGACTTTGCTCAAAATAATTTTTCATCCGATAATTTGGCAAATCAAAATGGTGGTATTAGTGACAATTCTGGTTTACTTAACAATGATGATTTATCCTCAACCCTGGATGAGATAAATGAAGATTTAAACCAGAATTTGACCGATAATTTCCATCAGCAGCAGCAATTTGAACATCAAAATTTTGGTACAGAAATTTCTGGGGTAAACTCTCATGCTCTAACACCAGAAATTTCTAATTTTCAGCATGAGCAAAATAATTTAAGTTTAAGTTCTCATACTTTTGAGAGTCAAAATATTGGTTTATCTAGTCATCGTTTGGAATTTCATTCATCCACCACTGCTGCATATAATTATTCTGACGATAAATATCCTTATACAACTATAGATAATTCAGGTCATATTGACCTACATACAAGTAGCGATCGCTATGGTCATTATGTAGGTTATTTAAAAGGTCGTAAAGTTTATAATTCTGGTTATAATTATCTAGGATATGCAGGTACAGACGGCAAAGTTTATGATAACCATAATCATGCAGTTGGTTGGGTAGATAATAACGGTAATGTTTATAATAATGGAGGTTGTAAAGTGTACCATACTAGCAGAGGAGTGGTTGGTGCTGCTGCCTATTTATTGTGTTCTTATTATGGTGGAGCAAATTAATTTTTGGGAAGGAATAAGGAAGAAGGAGGAAAGAAAAAATAACTTAATTCAACCTCAAATATTTATGGAGTTTGGAGGGTTTGGAGACCAAACCTATACGTTTCCAATTTAATACCAAATTCAAAAAAGGCAGTTACATCTTAATTTGTGATTTATTCCTAAAAGAAAAAATTATAAATTCCATAAATTCTAAAATTTCCACCTTTTTTCCTCTTTAATATTTATGTTTTTTCTCTGTTCCCTGTTCCCTGTTCCCTGTTCCCTGTGTCCTCACTGTAACAATATTTTATGAAATTGGTATAACTTTCTTGATGACTGACAAATGATTGAAACTAAACCAAAAATTTACACCTTTGCTGAATATTCGCAATATCAAGATAGTACAGATAATAAATATGAATTAGTGAATGGAGAACTTATATCTTTGACACCTCCTAGTGGAATTCATGCTTTAATTTTGACTTTTTTATTTCAGGAATTTTATCGATAAATTATCAGAATAAATGCTCCTTGGCAGGTAATGCCAGGAAATATCGGCATTAGAACTGCTATTAATAAATCTCGCATTCCCGACTTAACAATTATTACTTCCGAACAAACAGAATTACTCAAAAATATGACTACTGCTATTTTAGATTATGCTCCTATTTTAGCAGTAGAAATTGTCAGTCCTGGTAATAGAGATGATGATTATCGGTTTAAGCGATCGGAATATGCTGTTAGAGAAATTCCTGAATATTGGATAGTTGATTATGAGGCACAAAAAATATCTGTGTTGACTTTGGTAAATGGGTTTTATGAAGCAGAAGAATTTAGCGATCGGGATGTAATTATTTCTGGTATTTTTTCAGATTTACAATTAACAGTAGATAAAATTTTATCTGTTTAGCCGTAGGTTAGGTCGAGGAACGATATTCGCAGCTTATTCGGAGGATAAACCCAACATTTAGATAAGATTTACATCTAATTTGGAGAAATTTTATATTACTCAAATTGCTAAATTAATAATGAGAGGAGAAAAAATATAGAGAAATTTTTACCTAGATAATCTCGGTTAGGTTGAGGAATTTTGAGTAGAGGCGATCGCCTAGACAAACCTAACATTAGAAAAGTAATCTCTCAGAAATTAAAATTGCTTCGGGGGTACTTTTAATAATAATCATAAATTATGCAGAAATATTCCCTTTGCAATGACAGATAATCTAGGTTTGATTGAGGTAAAAAAACCAACATTTATCAAATTATTTGAACCTACTAAATATTTCAAACTACAGGAGAAAAAAATTATGGTTTTACCTTTACTTCCCGCAGTCGAGTAGGTAGCGTGACGCACCATTTTTAATGTTACTGTCATGGCAACGAAACCCAACATTTAGATAAGATTTACATCTAATTTGGAGAAATTTTATATTACTCAAATTGCTAAATTAATAATGAGAGGAGAAAAAATGTAGAGAAATTTTTACCTAGATAATCTCGGTTGAGGAATTTTGAGTGGAGGCGATCGCCTAGACAAACCTAACATTAGAAAAGTAATCTCTCAGAAATTAAAATTGCTTCGGGGGTACTTTCAATCAGAATCAGAAATTATATGGAGATTTGATTAATATTCAAGTTGCCTATTGGAGTGGCGGACAAGAAATTTATCCTTTCTACAAAACTATAATTTCTCATTTGCATTATCCCAAAATTCTCTATGAATTTGCTATTCAACGTGCCTTATATTGGCAAACGAATATTAAACAGAAACTATTGGCGCAAGGCAGAAGCGAACAACAAATAAATCAAGAATATGGAGGAGATAATCTTTTAAATTTGCAGATTTATAGAAAATCTGAACAAGACAAATTAGCTGGAATAGATTTTGAACGTCACTACAAAACTAATAGCAAAGATTTTGGCAAATTATCGGCTTTGTTAGGAGCATATCATAATATTATTGTCGCCCTATTTACCGACATTCATTATTTAATTCACACTAACTTATCGCCGAAGTTGCCAGAATTATTGCCAGAATTAGAAACGGAATTTTCTATAGATCGACGTTTGGCAGACCACCTGTTTCAAATGGTAGTTGAAAGTTATATTGGAAGTCTCAGAGCTATGGAAAAAGACCGCTCGGAATTAGTACCAGAATTTGCTGCGGATATTGCTTTTGGTTTGACTGGTTTATCTAATCCTACTTTCGCAGAACAAATGTTAGATTTTTCCCTGGAGTCTTGGCTAAATACCCGTTATCTTTCTGTCGAGAATGGTAGAGAAAAATTTGACATAGTGGCTGAAAATTTACTGCCTCTGGATCGGGAATTTATTACTAAGGTTAATCGCTGCTTGGTTGGTTTGGCTAAGGAGAAAAAGTTGAGTGTAATAAATTCTTGTTACCAGCGGGGAATTGAGAAATTTAATCAGGAAAAATATCAGGAGGCAATTATTGATTTTGGCTACGTTATAGATTTGAATCCTCAATTTGCTGATGGTTATTATCGGCGAGGTTTGACTTATATTAAGTTGACAAATTATCGAGAGGCAGTTGAAGATTTGACTCAGGTTATAGGGTTAGATGCTAGTCACGCTCGGGCATATTACTATCGGGGTAATGCTTATTATAAATTAGGAGAATATCAGCAGGCACTTGATGATTATGACCGGGCGATAAATTTGGGTTTGAATGAAGCGGTGAAAAGTCGAGATATTGTTCTGGGTGTTTGGGAGGAAGTTAAACGTCAAGAGGAGGAAAAAAATTAGGCGGGAAGAAAGGGAAATACAAGAAAGAGAGGCTGAGGAAAAAAGGCAGCGGGAGTCGAAAGGGGATGTCTTTACTTTTGAAGTAGTTACTGTCAACAACTCTGGCAAAATTATTAATCGTACCCAGGGAGGTGCCAGGCAAAAAATTGAAGACTTGGGTAATGGGATTAAATTAGAAATGGTTTATATTCCTGGGGGAAGTTTTCTCATGGGGTCGCCGAAAAATGAGGCGGAAAGATACTCTAGTGAAAGTCCGCAACATCAAGTTACTCTCCAACCTTTTTATATGAGTAAATATCCCATTACTCAAAACCACCTTCTTAAAAACTAGACAAAGCTAGACATCTGCCATCGGTGACTGCAAATGATTCATTACTCACCCGTTTCAATGTGTACTTGCTGTGAAAGTTGATGTTCCGCCCACAAACTATGGGGAGCGGATACCCTCAAGGGCTTTCCGACCTTGAAAAAGTTGAGTCCTGCGGATACGATGTAGTTTAATAAAACTAGCAACTCGTCGCCAATGACTCCAATCATGTTTGTTGACATCCTCCGGTCTCAACAAACACTGTGGGATTTTTTCTGATAATTTTAAGGCTCTACGGCCAATTACTAAAGCTGCAGCAGTGCCACTATTCAGGCCGTATTTACCCATATAATTAATCATTCCTATCACGCTTGTAAAAGCTGGATTAACTTTGATTAATTCAACTCCAAATCTTCTACAACGTGACAATATAGTTTCTCTAAATATTCCTGTAGACAAATTGGAAAGCATTTCATTGTAAAGTTTACAATATCCACTCATCTTGGCTTTTTTCTTACTAAAGTCTAGAGACTCAATGGCTATTGCACATTCAAAAAACTCTGCTAAGAACACAATTTGAGAAACAATATTTCTCATGGATGCTTGTCGTTGTCCTATAGTTTTATTTTTCCATTTATACGGGATTTCTTTTAAATATTCAATATTTCCATCCCACTTCACATAAGTAACTGAAATTGATTCCGCATTAAAATCAATACCTAGACAACCATTTTTTCTTGTATGAACTACTGGTGTTTCTGGTACATAAGTTGAAAGATGTATATACCAATTATCCTGTTTATGTTCTCTACGAAAAATAGAAATTGTGATTGGTTTTAAACTATTGATGGCATAATCTAAATCTGTTGCTCTATATCTCCCATTCCTATCTGAAACACTAAATTCTAACTGTATTTTTTGACCATATTTATCCTGTAATGGTCTCGGTAGTTGAACTTGTAGTTGATACTTACCATCGTCTTGTAATGGTACAACTTTGAGCATAGTTCCACCCCCTGGCTGAGATTTTCCTACACAGAAAAACCTTCCTGAGCGTTTTTTTCTCCAATCTACATTCCATTTCTCTATAGTTTTATATCCATTTTCTGCTAAATTATGTTGAGCGTTAAATAATTTCTGTGAACCAAAACAAATATGTAGACGTTCTGTGTTTTTTAACTTCTTTAATTTTCGTTTCAGATTAGCTATTTTCTGAATTTTACTCTTTAAACCTAGCAATTGATTCTGAAATTTATTTCGGGCTTGTATATGTGGAAAACCTTTTTTTGTTGCTAATTTTAATGTTTTTTCTAGTTTAATGATGAGTTTTTTTGTCGCAGTTGTTTTAGCACTTATTTGTAACTCTAATTTAGAAATTAGGTTTTTTTTAGCTGTTTTTAATTGGTTTAAACATGTTCGTGCTTCAGTGGCAATTGAATCAGCATAAGCCCATTGAATGTTAAACTTTTTCATTACTTCGCTTTTCTACTGAGGATTCTGATAATTTCTCAGTTTGCATCCAGTTAACAGCGGAACGTTTCCAGGATTCATATAATGTTCCTAGTTCCTCAAAGATAGGATGATATTCAATTTTGGCTTCTATTCCTGTCAAGGAACCGTGAGATTTAGCCATGACTATTCAGAAACTAAAGTAAATAACACCTTCTAAAAATCTAGACAATCCTAGAAACGCTCTTCATCGGTGACTAAAAGCAATCCGACTCAACCCTCCATAAGTCTACTGGCAAAGAAGGTTAATGTTCAGCTCAAACACATTGAGTTTAGGATTCCCTCTGGGTTTTCGTTAGAGATGAAAAGTCGAGTGCCAAACACTCCATAATTGTTGCTAAAATCCTCTGGTCTTAGCAGACAGATTTAATAATAACACAGATTAATGGCGTAAAAATATAGACATTTTGTAGATATAAGTCTTGGATAGTCCATGTTTTTTAGCTTTAGCAAGCAAAAGTACTTCAAAACTCAAAAATGCGAATTGATTTTAGAAATATAAACACAGTCTGGGCATCAATTTTAGTAGAAACATTACAATATCTAGGATTAACTACAGCAATTATTAGTCCTGGTTCCCGTTCCACACCCCTAACATTTGCCTTTGCCACTCATCCAAAAATTGAAACTATTCCTATTCTTGATGAACGTTCTGCATCATTTTTTGCTCTAGGAATAGCAAGGAAAAATTATCAACCTGTGGTAATAGTTTGTACATCTGGTACTGCTGCTGCCAATTTTTATCCTGCCATAATAGAGGCAAAAGAAAGTCGTATCCCACTATTAGTTTTAACGGCAGATAGACCTCCAGAATTACGAAATTGTCATGCAGGTCAAACAATAGATCAAGTTAAATTGTATGGCAGTTATCCCAACTGGCAAGTTGAACTAAGTTTGCCTTCTATAGAATTAAAAATACTTGAATATTTAAGACAAACAATTATTCATGGTTGGAAAAAAACAATTTTACCGACACCAGGACCTGTGCATTTTAATATTCCTTTTCGAGACCCTTTACCTCCTATACCCCAACCAGAAGTTATTGCTTTAGAAGCACAATTTCCCCAAAACTTTTTTGCTACAGTACAACCAATTTTCACAACAGAATTTTTGCCAAATATTGACTTAACATTAGATTTAAAAAATCAACTTCAATCTGGCAAAGGCATAATTATTGCAGGTTTAGCACAACCCAAAAATCCTCAAAAATATTGTCAAGCGATCGCTCAAATTTCTCAAGTTCTCAAGTTCCCAGTTTTAGCTGAAGGTTTATCTCCTTTAAGAAACTATTCTCGGTTAAATTCCTATTTAATTAGCACTTATGATTTAATTTTAAGAAATCAGGAAATAGCACAAAAACTTATTCCTAAAATAGTTTTACAAATCGGCGAATTACCAACAAGTAAACAATTAAGAACTTGGCTAGAAGCAACTAACCCTCACCGATTAATCATCGATCAAAGCGGTGATAATTTTGACCCGCTCCATGGGAAGACAAATCATTTAGGACTTTCAGTAGAACAACTAGCTCAATTTTTTACTCCTAAATTTTTCCCTAGTAAATCCGATAGCAATTACTTAAATTTGTGGTGCAATGCTGAGGTAAAAATTAGAGAGGCGATCGACAAAAAAATGGCAGCAATTAATCAAATATTTGAACCTAAAATACCTTGGTTAATTTCTCAAATATTACCCAAAGGTACACCAATATTTATTGCTAATAGTATGCCAGTCAGAGATGTAGAATTTTTCTGGGTTCCTAATAATTCCCAAATCAAGCCATTTTTCAATCGAGGTGCAAATGGAATAGACGGTACTTTATCAACTGCTTTAGGTATTGCTCATCGTCAACAAAGTAGTATTTTATTAACAGGAGATTTAGCACTTTTACATGATACTAATGGTTTTTTACTGAGAAATAAATTAGTCGGTCATTTAACTATTATTTTGATTAATAATCAGGGAGGTGGAATTTTTGAAATGCTACCAATAGCTAAATTTGAACCACCTTTTACAGAATTTTTTGCTACTCCCCAAGATATTAATTTTGCTGCTCTCTGTAATACTTATGATGTAGAATATCAGAAAATATCGTCTTGGCAGCAATTACAACAACTTTTAAATACTCTACCAAGTAGTGGAATAAGAGTTTTAGAATTACAAACAAACCGTCAACTAAATGCTAGATGGCGGTTAGATAATTTAGATAAATTTGCAGCAGATTTATTGTAATAGCAGAAGAAAGAAGGAAGAAGGAAGAAGGAAGAAGGAAAAGTATTACTTTGTCTGAGTTTTAAGCTATAGTCATTCCAGTTAAGATTGAGACAAGGGTTTCTTGCCTTGAAAGAGTTTTAGCTGAAAAAGTGTTTCAGTCTTATTCAGAATGAATATAGAGGAAGTAGTCAGATATTTTATCCCTTAATTTTTCTGCAATTATTATGCCCAAAAACCTAACTTTTTGGTAATCCAAGCTTAAAAATTTGCACTTTTTTAAAGCGAAAAAAAGCTAAAACTTTTACCTGTCAATGCCTTTAGATTTAATCAGCAAGCCTTAATTAGGGTCTGCTGAAAAATTCTTTTTTCAGGAGTAGGAGAGTAGGGGAGAATTTTTTTGCCCAACTCTTCTAAAAATGCGCTCCTTTTTGAGCATGAAAAGCTGAAAACCATGTACTTTTTCAATACCTAAAAAGGCTAAAACCTTTATCTGGTAATTATTTGAGATTTAATCAGCAAACCCTAATTATTAATTATTCATTATTAATTATTCATTATTAATTATTCATTATTAATTATTCATTGTTGAAAGTTCCCTATTCCCTAGCGCGTAGCGCTATAATAACTTAATTTTTTCCTACTCTCAAATAATCCCAAATTTATGCAGCAGCAGGCTTACTCAATAAAGGATCTAACTCACCCTTTCCATCTAGAGTATAAATCTCATCACAGCCACCAATATGTTGGTCATTGATAAAAATCTGTGGCACAGTACGATATCCATTCGCACGTTCGGCCATAGTATTTCTGGCAGCTTCATTGCCATCTATTTTGTATTCCGTATAGTTGACACCTTTCCACCACAGCAAAAGTTTTGCCCTGATACAATAGGGACAAGTTTGCCAAGTATAAATTTCAACGTTAGCCTTGATTTGTTCTGGATGACGACCAAGAATAGGATTAATAAAGTCAAACATTTTTAGTAATTAGCCCTAGTAATAAATTAGCAAATTTAGATACTTTTTAACGTATTTTTCTAGAAAATTGCAACAATTTAAAATAACATTCTGCTTTAGGTAGTGGTCCGCAAGTAGTGATTTTTTTAGTTTTGTTGATGACAGTGAAAAGGATTTACTTATAAATATCACTATAACTACAGGACTACCCTTTTTTTTATAAACATAATCTACAAATATTTTGCCTAAGATTAATTTATTATTTTATGTCTGTTTAAGTACTAATAAAGTAATATGAAATACTAAAATTTTTGCTATAAATACTTAGGGTGTTTCAAGCGGTCAGTAGCCAGGAAGACCGAGTCATTAGGAATAGCCTATATATCATTTAGTTAGAGTCAAACTCTGTTTTTAGTCAAATCGAAATTTCTAGGTAAAGTCTTTTCAGCAGGAAGATTATTCGTAGCATTCTTTTTGATATTTCATATTAAGAATAAGAGAGCAGGGAGTGGGGAGTAGGGAAAATAGAAAGATTTGCCATTGAAGCGAGAATATAGTTTTTTTGATCGCTAATTAAAGAGATATAATATCATACTAATTTAGTAAATATTTACTATAAATAGTCGGTTCCATATTCCCGAAACTATATTAATTACAGTAATGATTGACTCAAAATTTAATATCGATACCTTGTAGGTTTAGCCCTCATCTTCATTTGTGTTTGCATTTTATCTCTAATGTATAATTCTCGGGAAATTTGAGAAAAATAATGAGCTGTAAATACTAAATTAAGCATCAAAAAAACTAAGACCAAAATCAGCACCAAAACGTTTAAAATACTTAATTCATTAAACACTGTAAAGATGGCGAATAAAACTGAACAAATACCAAATCCAGAAGCAGAAGAACTGAGAATTAGCCAGCGTAATTTAGACATAATTAAATTAATAAATATTTAATGAAAGCACAAGGCATAAATTTTACTTGTAATTGAATCATAAATAAGCGGAAGTTTAATAGTCCTATGAGTAAGTCCTATAATAACTTTTAGCTGATTTAACTTGAGGGAAAGCAAATCTCATTTATTTATAGCAGGAAGCATTAAAAAGCAGGAAAAATATTCCCCTGTCTAAAGATGGTTATCACTCTATGTCCTAACCTATTTGTCTATTGCCATATAGTATAATAAACGTTGTAAATAAATATAGTCTTATGTAGTTAAACAATGTCAAATATCTTTGTGAATTTGTACAAAAGAGCTACTAAATATTTGACAAAATTTAATAATTATCGACCTTATACTTAATGGCCTAATCAAGTAGGCTGAGAATTCAAGGCTAAATCACCATCAAAGAATCTTGCTTAAGCTTGTATCGTACTGCAAGCATTGGATTAATCAATGAGGTGCGTGAACGGCTGTGAATATAATCAAAAAAGCAGCTCCCTTTTGTCTTTGACCATGGGATTATGAACTATAAGCCCAACTAAATGTCGCGAGGGGTCTCCCATTATACCCATTAGGGTGAACGGGAGGGCAAGGCGTGACCCGCAAAAAAACTAGTGCCCCTACGCGGAAGTCAAAACTCAAAACTCAAAAGTCAAAAGGATTAATTGGTAAGGCTTTTAGGATTTTGTAACTAGTTAGTTATTTCTGCCATCCTGCACTAGTAGTGTTCTTTAGTTGACAAGGTAGCTTAAGCGTGCTAATATCATGCCTGTTAAGAGTGGCGGTAATACGCACCTGACTGCTGAACCTAGACAAGTCAAGATATAGGGTTCAACTGGTGAAGTCCTGGTAATTCCATATTTGAGGTAAAATTCCCTGAAGGAAACCGAGTGAGTATAGAACTTTTAGTACAAGACAGCGGTGGGTCTAATCGTTGCTGCCTGTGGAGGCGTAGACATTAGTCAGCCTGGGAAGCAGGAAGCTCCATCCGTGAGGAGGAGAAGCTCCCGCTATAATTGCGAGATTTAGAGGGAGAAAACCTCACTACTGCAACCTCAGTATTTTTGGCCAAAATTGTGTAATTAGGGTTTGCTGAAAAAGTCTTTTAGTAGGGGTAGGAGACAGGAGACAGAAGACAGGAGACAGGATAAATGGGAATTGTAGAGGAGGTAGTCGGAAAAATTGTCAGAGTGATTTTTTTGCCATAATCGCCCCAAAATACTAGCATGCATGAGCTTGAGCGGCCGAAAAGCTTACACTTTTTCAAGGCAAAAAAAGACTGAAACCAATATCAGTCAATGCTTTGAACTTTAATCAGCAAGCCCTAATTAAACAGAAAAATGCCTTGACAGATTATACTTAATATCTATCAAGGCTCAAAGTATTGCCGAAATATCAGCACATTGAGAAAATAAACAAAACTTACATTTTGTCAAGTTGTTTACGCAAATCTTCCAGTTCAGCATCAACCTCCGATTTTTCTGCTGAACCCTGATTTGATGCGGGTAGTTGATTCTGACTTACAGAACCTCCAGAGAGTTGTGCCTTCATCGCCGCTAATTCATCATCAACATCACTACTAGCTTCCAACTTTCGGAAATCCTCTTCCAAACCACTGCCACCAGCTAACTCTGCTGTAGCTTGGGAACGGGCCTCCATTTGTAAAACCTTTTCTTCCATCCTATCAAAAGCTGCCATTGCCCCGCTAGTATTCAGAGAACCCATTGTATTATTGAGTTGCTCCTGAGTTTTAGCAGCAGTCATTCGCGCTTTCAACATATCCTTCTTCGCCTTAGCTTCAGAAATCTTACCTTCCAAAGCCGTTAAATTCCGCTTTAAATTTTCTACCTGACTTGTTTGACTGTCCAAAGATACTTTTACAGTGTCTGCTGTCTCAGAATAAGTCTTCTTACGCTGTAGAGCTTCCTTGGCCAAATTTTCATCTCCCTTTTGTAGAGCTAACTGTGCCCTGGAGTACCATTGATTAGCTTGAGACTGAGCTTGATTATATTGTTGTTGGCTACGTTTCTGAGTAGCAATAGCACTAGCAACAGCCTGACGCAACTGCACCAAATCTTCTTGCATATCAATAATAGACTGCTCTAGAACCTTCTCAGGATCTTCAGCTTTACTTACCATGTCATTAACATTAGCTCTAACGAGGCGACCAATCCTATCAAATAATCCCATAATTTTATTTTTCCTTTGATTTTTAATTTAGCTTCTAGCTCTTACTGGCCAATACTAACTACTATAGGCCAAATTTTTCATTACTAATAGATCAGGAGACTCTCCCATAGCTATATATTCATTTTAAGCCTTTCTTTCTCCGCTAACTACCCATAAAAATTAGAGACTATGGATATTCCCGGTTTTAAAGAATTCCGACATCAGCAAATTAGTCCCCTCACCAAGCAGTAAGACCGCAATATTTACATAGTCATCTAAGTTAGCTAAACCGCCCTTGAACCTCACACCATAATTTTAAAGAGGAGTGTGAGATGAATCGGCGGCCAATTGAATGGGTTCGATGCCCATTCAATTTGCATACTATCCCAGCAAAAATCTTCGCCCTAGTTGAAAAACTTGCATTATGATATTGTAATAACCCTGGAAATTTTCCACCATGCGCACTGCCTACCAATATAAATTAAGGCCCAACAAAGAACAAACCGCAGTCATAGAAATGTGGTTGGAATTGTTGCGTCGGCAGTACAACTATCGGTTAGACGAGCGGTTCTCATGGTGGTTAGAAAATCGCTGTCCGGTTAACGCTTGTGCCTTGGTGATGCCAATTCCTCAACTCAGAGATAATCCAGATTATTACTCTCAAAAAAAAGATTTGGTCAATACCAAAGACAAGTTTCCTGAGTACAAGTTGATACATTCTCAGGTGTTACAGGATTGCATAAAACGGGTAAAAGTTGCCTTTGATAGATGGTTTAAGGCAGATAAAAATGGACATAAATTAGGGAAGCCAAGGTTTAAGGGAAAAGGACGTTACCGAATAATGAATAATGAATAATTAATAATTAATAATTAAATAATTCGCACCTTGAAGCCGAACCTTTTAACGGGAAAAAGCGGTCGAGGGATGGTGATCTCTCGGAGCCATATCCAATCGACCAAGAGAAAAGTGCTAGGATATTTCCTTATATTTAATTCTGTAACGGTTAAAACCCGAGATAATTATCAATTATCCATTAATGAACGGAGATGAATGTTATCCTCAAATCAAGCAAGACTGCATAGAAGGAAACAAGATAAACTTGCCCAAAATAGGCAATATAAAGTTGATTCAACATCGATAGTTACCTGATGGTTTTCAAATTAAAACTGTAACTATTAGTCGTAAAGCAGATGGTTATTATGTGACTTTATCCCTAGAAGACAAATCAGTTCCAGCTTTGAGTTGTGAAGTTGAACCTACATTAAAAAATACTCTGGGAATCGATATGGGGTTGAAGGAATTCTTAGTAACAAGTGAAGGAGAATCTGTTCCCATACCTCAATACTATCGAAAATATCAGCAGCGATTAAAGACTCTACAAAAACGTTTATCTCGAAAGAAAAAAGGAAGTAAAAGATGGTTCAAGGCTGTTAAAGCTGTAGCTAAACAACATAAAAAGGTTGCCGATAAACGTAAAGATTTTCATTTTAAAACAGCCAATAAATTGTTATCAAAAGCGGATGTTATCGCCCAGACGCGGAGCGGCGTGCCGGAGGCAAACTTAAACATTAAAGGACTAGCAAAGACCAGTTTGAGTAAATCAATTAACGATGCGATTTGGGGGTAAATTCCTGTCTATTTTGACTGTCAAAGCCGGAAATGCTTGAGGTGAAAACTATAGCAGTGAACCCCAAAAATACTAGCCAAGATTGCTCAAATTGTGGTGAAAAAGTCAAGAAAGAATTAAACATACGAACTCATTCTTGCCCGCACTGCGGTATTGTCATAGACCGCGACTTAAATGCAGCGATAAATATCAAAAACAGGGCGGTAGGGCCCAGACGTCCTTAAAGCACGCGCTTGCCCGACGGAATACCGGGGCTACGAAACGAGAAGCCCACACTATAGCGTCAGCTTAGTGTGGGAGTATGTCACTTCTTTAATCGCCTGATGACAAGAGTCTCTAGTAAAGAGACAGACTCTTATTCATGGTTTAAACCCAATAAAAAAAACCTCCATAATTCATATAAATTCATCTAAGGATGGAGTTTCAAATTATTATTCTGTTTTTCTAAGATGAGAACTATCTTGAATCGGTAATTGAGAATTAGTTCCCCCAGGCAAAATTTCCGCCTTCATCGCCTCCAACTCAGCCTCAATATCATTACCCTCTTCGAAAGAAGCAAATTGTTTTTCTAAACTATCAGTTCCCAACTCAGCGATCGCCTCAGACTTAGCCTCAAGCTGCATTACCTTCTCTTCCATCCTATCAAAAGCACTCAAAGCATTACCAGTATTCACAGTGCCCAAAATTTCATTTAACTTTTCCGAGGCTTTAGCAGAACGTGCCCTAGCAATATACATATTCTTTTTTAGTTTAGCCTCACTAATTTTTTGCTCCAACTGTCTCATATTTTGCTTGAGCCTTTCCATTACCTGTTTTTGCTGTTCCACCTGAACTTTCATCGCTGTAGCAGTTTCTTGGTAAGACTTGCGTCTAGTTAAAGCTTCCCGTGCCAAATTTTCCTGGCCTTTTTGCAAAGCTAACTGCGCTCTCCTATACCATTCATCTGCAGTAGACTGAGCTTGAGAATATTGTCGTTCAGTACGTTTTTGAGTAGCGATCGCCTGTGCCACTGCCTGGCGTAGTTTCACCAGGTCATTTTGCATATCTGTCACTGTCTGCTCTAGAACCTTCTCTGGATCTTCCGCACCAGAAATTAAAGTATTAATATTAGCACGAATTACCCGCCAAACACGGTCTAAAAATCCCATAAAAACTATCCCTCTTCATTATTATTTATTATATTTTGATATTATCTATAGCAGGCAAAAGGGAACAGGGAACAGGGAACAGGAAAAAGTGGGAAAAACATTTCCCCTGATTTGGATCGTCATCCGCATAAGTCCTAAACTACCTGTCTATTGCAATATTTAATTGACTAATAAAATAGGTCGCTGTAGAATCAAGGAAGGAATGAATCTTTTGGGAATTAGTTCATTAATTGATAATTGATCGTGGATAATTGATAATTACCTCGGGTTTTAACCGTTATTGATTGAATATAAGGAAATATTATTTCTTCTCTTGGTCGATGGTCGGACAGCGAGGAGACCTCGCCATCCCACCCTACGGGAAGCTCCGAAGATCGACCGCTTTTTTTACCCTTAAAAGGGGAGGCTTCAAGGCGCGAATTATTTAATTATTAATTATTAATTATTCGGCAATCCTACCATAGTTAAAGTTTAAGACAAATACAAAGCTCACTTCAAGGTATCCAGTTGATTCTTTTTTCAGTAGTTAGTAGTTATATTTAAATCCATATAAGTCTAGTTAAAATTTCAGCTACATCATATTAACTATTAGTTCAATAGATATCTCCAATAATCAAAAATCAAATCAATTATCGTGCAAAAATCATCAATCATTTCCTCCTACCCCCTACTCCCTACTCTCTACTCCCTACTCCATCTTTTCTAGAGAGGTCTGATACCAAGCGTGAAAAAAGAATGCTACAAAAAGATAGACCTTGCTCGAATATGCTTAAAAATAGCTAGTCCAGTTCATTTTAGATAGTTATTTATATTATGTTTACCTTTTTTTCAATATTTATCCCTTCTTCCTTCTTTGTTCTTCCTTCTTTCGTACGGACTATGCAACGTCCCTAACATTTGTAACAAACATTTATCAAATTGGTATGATAGAGTTAAGTTTTCAATAGTTAAAGTTTAAGACGAATACAAAGCTCACTTCAAGGTATTCAGTTGATTATTTTTTTAGTAGTTAGTAGTTATATTTAAATCCATATAAGTCTAGTTAAAATTTCAGCTACATCATATTAACTATTAGTTCAATAGACATCTCCAATAATCAAAAATCGGAGTTGCTGAATTAGGGTATGATATTAATCTTAATTACTTAGGAGTCAGGAGTCAGGAGGATAGAGTCAGGAGTCAGGAGGGAAGAAAGAAGAAGAAATAGGAGTATAAGGAGAAAGTTTTTTGGTCGGGTAAGCGGAACGGAGTTTTATCGCGCTCTGATCCGGACAGATATCATAGCTCAAATCACCAACGCCCAAAAATCAAATCAATTATCGCGCAAAAATCATCAATTATTTCTCCCTACTTCCTACTCCCTACTCCCTCTTTTCCAGAGAGGTCTGATAGAGTTAACTTTTCAATTTTGACTGGTGACTAAAATTATTTGCCTAAGTCATTTTAATAATTTTCAGGTGGTAATTTATAGTATTTCGCATCAAGTTTTTCCTGTCGTAATTCTTGGAGAAATTCCTTTGCTTTTTCTGGCTCCCAAAAAGCTCCCATTTGTATCTTAATACCATTAGGAGTTTCACGAATATAAGCATCTGAGACTATTTGCTGTGCATTGTATAAAGACTCTTCATTCACATAGTCTACAACAACGTAATACCAACCATTCTCTGACTGTATAGGAGTAGTTATTTCAGAACTGTCAGAAGTTTGTGGAGAAGTTTTTACTGTTGGAGATGGCACTGGAGAAGATGGAGCAGTTACAACAGATTGTTGATTAGGAGATTGAATAGACTGAGGTAATAAGGTGCTGCTGAGATTATCAAGTTCTGCACCTGGTTTATAAGTAGGTTGTGCCGCAGTATTAGCACTTCCCGATATTGGAGGTGGTACCGCAGGTCTTAATGTTGCAGTGGGAGATGGAAACTGGCTAGGTTTAGGATTAACATTACTTAGGGTATTCAAATCTAAATCTACAAATTCTTGAGATGCCAAGTCAGGAGATTTTGGTAAAGGTTGCTCCTCTCTATTTTGACCATTACCCGCAGTAGTCTCATCTGTATCTTGTTGAGCTGAAGTATTTCTTAACAAACGGTCTAAACCAAGATTTTTCAGACCTGATGGATTCATTACAACATAACCCAAAGTTGTACAGGAAATCAAAAACAGAAACATGGAAATTATTCCTAGAGGAGTAAACAAACTTGCTAAGTAATTAGGTTGCTCCTGACGACGTGATTTTAATTCGTCTAAACTCTCTAGAAGTTTTTCTGAAGATTCAAGGTTGTCATCTGGCGCTGTGGAATTATCTGTACCTAGTTGAGATGTCTGTTTCTCAGCATCCTGATTTTCTGCATCACCTCTGTTGGCCATAGTAAGTTCTGATGGAGTTGGAGGTTCGATCGCTACTGGTGAATTTTTGTTAGTGGAAGTGTTAGATATTTCAGAGTCTTCTAGTAATGATTTTGGTTCGGATAAAGGTAATGGGGATGCTGTTTGGTCATCTACCGGTGATACAGAAATTAATTCGGGTGTTTTATAAATTTGTTTATTACTGTTTTGCTGAGAAACTTGTGATTGTTCTGTTTGCCTGCGGTACTTGCGATATCTTGTTAATTCTGCTTCTAGTTGTACATCTAAACTGTCCATTACAGCTTGCAAAGTGGGATTTAATTGGTCTGTAGAGCTTTTAGTGGACTTAACCAAAGAACTTTGACTCATTTGAGAACTCCTGTTACTTACTCAATACATTTTATATTTCAGATAGAATGTCCCAATTATTATTGTAAAACGATTATGGATTTTCAATCTCTCAATCAGATTTTAGGCTATCTCCAAATTATGGAGCTATCGCCCCAACAACAACAGTTTCTAAAACTGATGGAGTATTGGGAAGAAGTTTTAGGAGTTATGGCTACTCAAACTAAGCCTCTATATATTGACCGGGGAGTTTTATATGTTGCAACATCTAGTGCTGCTTTGTCTCAAGAACTTAGTTTTCGGGTGCCCCAACTTTTAGATAAGCTCAATCATTTTTTACCCACACCCCTAGACAATATCAGGTTTTCTGCTGCTCACTGGCATACAATTCACTCTCATCAATCGAGACAAACTGAAAAAAATAATTGGCTAGAGCATCCTAGCATGATTCCTCAATCTCAAAAAGCAACCTTGGAAGACTCGACTCATAAAAATCAAAACCCTCAAACCACATTTAAAAATTGGGCTAAAGCTATCAATACCCGCTTTCAAGGTTTACCTCTATGTCCTCAATGCCAATGTCCTACACCCCCGGGAGAAATTCAACGTTGGTCAGTATGTGCAATTTGTGCCACTAAACAGTGGTCATCAAGTTAAGTTTTAATTATTTCATAATTTTAACTCCTCAAATGTAATTGAAAAGACAAAAACATTAATTTTTATATTAAGTGGGTGACTAGAAATTTTTGATAGTTTTTTGAGTCTATCTTTATGGGCTTTAAGCCAAAAATATTTTCCATTACTTGGTTTAAATATTATCTATTTTACTTCGATCTGACTTACCTTTTAACTTGATCCCTATCAAGTTAACCGAAATAATGTATGAATTAATACATTTTTACGTACTAGATTTCACATAAATGTTTCTGTTTATAAAGTAATTATAAAAATAATATAAATTTTATTTAATTGATAGGGATATTCATAATCTAGGTGTCACAATGGATTTAATAGATTAAAACCACGAGTCTCTTGGATTCAAAATAATTAAGATAGACTCAATTAAATTTAGGAAAATTTTTTATGAAACCCACTTTAGTTTGTCGTAATTGTCGATACTATTTGCCAGAAGGAAGACGTGGTGGTGTTTGTCAAAAGTTAACTACACCAGTTGAAAGTAATTGGAAAGCCTGTTCGTTAGCTTCATCTCCCTTCAATAAATCCTGGGAAAATCTTGAGAGTATAGCTATCTGGAATCAGCAAATCGATCAAGATTTGGAAGTAGTTAGTTTTACCTAAAATGAAAGTTAAAAGCCTTGTTTCTTTCAAGAGGGTACTTGATACCCTTCTATCTATAAGAACAAGGTTTGTCTCCAATTTTTTTAGTTCAACTAACTAACAAAATTGGGGTTAGTTATTATGAGAAATATAAGTTAAGGTCTCAGTAACTTATCCATGTCAAAAAAAAGCTACATTTTTATTCTGACTCTAAGAGACTTTTTGTAAAGTTTTGTAAGGGAAAAGAATGCTCTTTAAATTGTAACTACTTGGTTATTTATCCCAAACTTTGTGCTTTGAAATACTGACATTATTGGTGAGGAGTAAAAACACTTTATAATTCTTGACAAAAAATCTCTAAGGTAACCAAGGATATCTACGAAAGTCTGGAGGTCGTTTTTCTAGGAATGCTTTTTTACCTTCAGTTCCTTCCTCTGTCATATAGTATAAAAGAGTGGCATTACCTGCTAATTCTTGTAGACCAGCTTGCCCATCACAGTCAGCATTAAAAGCAGCTTTGAGACAACGAATAGCGATCGGGCTTTTTTCCAGAATTTCTGAAGCCCATTTAATGCCCTCTATTTCCAGTTCTTCTATAGGTACAATACAGTTAACTAAGCCCATTTCTAAAGCTTCTTGAGCTGTATACTGCCGACAGAGGAACCAAATTTCTCGTGCCTTTTTCTGACCGACAATTCTAGCTAAATAACTGGCCCCAAAACCACCATCAAAACTACCTACTTTAGGTCCAGTTTGGCCAAAAATTGCATTGTCAGCAGCAATAGTTAAGTCACAAATAATATGCAAAACATGACCCCCCCCAATAGCATATCCAGCAACTAAAGCAATGACAACTTTGGGCATGGAGCGAATTAAGCGTTGTAAGTCCAATACATTCAGTCGTGGTACTCCAGTCTCATCAACATAACCTGCTGTACCTCTTACACTTTGGTCTCCACCAGCACAGAAAGCATACTTACCATCTGTGTAAGGTCCAGCACCTGTAAACAAAACTACTCCAATATTTGGGTCTTCACGAGCATCAACAAAAGCATCATAAAGTTCAAACACAGTTTTAGGACGAAAAGCATTGCGTTTGTGGGGACGATTAATAGTTATTTTGGCAATTCCATCAGTTTTGTGGTAAAGAATATCGCTATACTCTTTAACAATTTGCCATTTTATTTGTGAAGGTTGCTTTTTCATAAGTGCTGGTAAAAATTAATTTAAGGAAGGTATAAAGCAGGAAAAAGAAAGCAAATAACAGGTAAAGAATATATTAAATTAACCCGATACTAATGCATAAATAAACAGATAATTTTTATTTACTTTACTTAGGGATGCTAGATAGAATTAAGTCCTTATTTTCTTTTTTTATTCTGTCTTGATTTTTTTCTTCCTTATTCCTTGCGTTTTATGAGAATGCTCAGATTAATTGAAGTACAATCTTTTTGTCTTTTTTTATTCTTTGTTACTTATATTATACTACTACTGAATTATTACTTGTTTACCAATGCTAATACCAGTTTCAAAAAATCATGCTACATTAACTTTTTTTGTAGTTAGGCAAGACCTAGATTTTGCCATAAATATAGGAAAATTAAATTAAAGAGCAAGGTTTTTCCCTGTTCCCTACTCCCTTTTTTACTGTAACGACCTTTTTTGAATTTGGTATAAATGATTGACTATCCAAGTTATCTAGTCCATAAAAAGTGGATGAGTCGAGTATTAGAATTGGCCAAAATTGCTGGTGATGCCGGAGAAGTACCAGTTGCAGCTATAGTAGTTAACTCAGATGGCAAGTTGATTGCAGAAGCTCAAAACCGACGGCAGCGAGATTTTGACCCTACTGCTCATGCAGAAATATTGGCTTTGCGACAAGCCGGACAAGTGTTGCGGAATTGGCACTTAAATCAATGTACTCTGTACGTTAATCTAGAACCTTGCCCGATGTGTACGGGGGGAATATTGCAGGCAAGAATAGGTTTATTGGTTTATGGAGCAGACGATCCGAAAACTGGCACAATACGAACTGTTGCTAATTTTCCAGATAGTGTTTTTTCTAATCATCGTCTGACTGTTTTAGGAGGAATAATGGAATCTGTTTGTCGTCAAGAATTACAGTCTTGGTTTGCTAGCCTTCGGTAAATAATACCAAGTGTGATAAATGTTTGCTACATTTTCTTGAGTGGGGGAGTAGGGGAGTAGGGAAGTAGGGGAGTAGGGGAGTAGTAAAAATAAGAATAATTAACAATATTGAGTATAAAATAGGCACATAAAAATCAAAAAGATGATAACTGAGGTGTTAATTGATATATAGTTGACAGTACAAGAAGTGTCATTTAAGGATGCCACTAAAGTAGGGATAAAATTTAGCTTAGAGTCAAGAAATCAAGTTAGATAATTGAGCTAAAAAACTATGATAAATCTTGACTTTATCCAAGCCTTTTTAAGGAAAGTACATTCTCCAGTCAACTTAAAACCTTCTATTATTTCTCCTTGGTTAGCATCTTTGTCTTATTTTTTAGGTCGTCACATAGTAATGCCGTTTTATTTTCGTAGAATAAATATTATTGGAAAAGAAAATATTCCGAGAGATGGACCTGTGATTTTAGCTCCTACTCATCGTTCTCGTTGGGATGGGTTAATCATACCTTATGCTACAGGTCGGTTAGTTACTGGTCGAGACCTAAGATTTATGGTTAGCATGGATGAAGTTAGAGGTTTACAAGGTTGGTTTATTAGACGTTTGGGCGGATTTCCTGTTAACCCAAAAAATCCGACAGTTTCTTGTTTTCGCCATGGAGTAGAATTAATGTTAAATAGGGAAATGTTAGTGATATTTCCTGAAGGTAAAATTTGTCGCGATAATCAAGTTCATTCTCTCAAAACAGGATTAGCTAGAATAGGATTACAAGCTGAGTCTTATCAACAAAATCTTGGTGTTAAAATAGTGCCTATATCTTTGAATTACAATCCAGTTATTCCACGCCGTGGTTGTAATGTTATGGTTCGTATTGGTGTTCCTTTATCTGTAAAAGATTATATTTATGGATTGGGGAAAAAGCAGGCACAACACTTAACTATGGATTTAGAAGCAGCACTTAAAAATATAGATGGGCATTCAACAATTAATAATTAATAATTAATAATTAATAATTAATAATTAATAATTACTTCTCCTGAAAACTGATAGAATTGGCGAATAAGATTTTTGTGATTTATCTATTCTTTAAATCAGAGGCTATAAATCTTGATTATTTGGTAAATCAGAGAAGAAAGAAGGAGGAGTAATAAATATACTTTTTCTCGCCAATCAGGATGAATAATTAACTTTCATTGTGAGTCTAAAGTTTTTGAATTTTATGACAACATCAATATTCTATACCCAATAAAATGGAAAAGGCTTTTATTTATAGTGATTTTAAACGATTCTTGATTATCCTCAATTTTCAGCACGCCTGAATACTCTAAGAAAAATATTATATATAATACTAGCTTGATAAATGTTGGCTACAAATAATAGATTATTTTGGTATAGAGTTGGTTTGTTTTTGTTAAAAATTATCGAGCTAATTGAGTGATAAAATATATTATTGTTATTGCTTTTTTCAACTTATTCCCTATTTTGTTTGATTTCACATCTAGTTATAGGCTGTTTCATTCTAAACTGTGATATTTTATGTATTGACGAAACTACAGTTATTTCAAAATTTAGTAAATTTATCTTTCGCTGTCTGAAAATCAATAAATTCATTGCCAAAATCTAGAATAAAATGACCCTGTTTCTAGATGACTCAAGCTTTCTTCCTTAACTAAACTATTTGTAATAATTTTTTTTCAAAATGGTATAGTATGATAATTATCAATAATTTGGAAAAAATCCAAAACTAATATGAAATACTAAAATTTTTGCGATGTATCCTTTTTCTTGTCAAAGAGTTTTAAGGGAGGTATTGCGTCGGATTCTTTTTCATATTTCATATATAACAGAAGGAAGAAGGAATAAGGAAAAATCTGGCGTTGTCTGAGTTTTAAGTTTTTGATATATCCGCGCTCTTTTCTTTGACTGCTATAACATTATAAGATTAAATATTTGAGTAGTGATGTACAAGTGTGATTTTTATAGTTTTGTGTCTAAAAGTCAAAGGGATTTACTTATCAATATCACTACATTTGCAGAACTACCAAAATTTGAAGTTCCTATCTTTTTTACCTTTTCTGTATTTCTGCACAACTTATAAAAGTTTGCACGGATAGTTAGGAACAGTTTAAGATTGATCGCTATTTCTTATTCCCAAAAAATCTCAAAATTTGTACTTAATTTAGTCGAAAACTGCTGTACATTTAAGACTGCTATATGAGGATATTTTGTATATGAAGTCAGTATTGACAAATTTTATCCCTAATTTTAAATCTAGGCAAATTGTTTGTTTGGAGTATGAAAATACTTGTTTATATGCAGAAGTAATTCAAGTATTAGAAGCACGCAAAATGTGTTGGGTTCGTCCTTTGTTATTGAAATTATCTACTTCAGAAGTTGGGTGTGAAAATCATCAAAACAATTTAGAAAAATCAAGTTTATGGGATTTGCGAGATGGTGCTGATTTGGTTTGGCCGATATGTTTATTTAGGGAAGCTATTGATACAGAGTTTATGCCACTTTTGACTGAATTAGAATTCCTAGATAGTCAAGAGAAAAATCTGCAAGTTTCACATCAAAAATTACAACATTTTGTGAGGAAAGTTTGGCAGGCTTTTCCTGATGTTTTTCCCTTGATTCCGGATTAATATTTGGGATGTTTTATAGGCAATGAATCTAGCAATTAATCAATGTTATTTTTCTTGCCTTGCTCTATATAGAATGACTTTTAAAAATGGGATAATTGTTTGATTGGTGAACTACTAATACTAAGCGTGATAAATGTTTGCTATATTTTCTTGAGCTGGGGAAACCACCCCTACTGCTCTCAGGAGGGGAAGTAAAAATAAGAAGAATTAACAATAACTAGCGTGCTAATTATCAAAAAAGTTATTCAGTTTTTTAGAGTAGGAATAATCTCGACTATCAAATATTACATTTTGCGAGTTTTTCTGCTAGATAAGGAGCGCCAAAATTCCTAACATAAGAAGTAGCTCTAAAAGGAAGATGTCCGTAAGGAGCTGAAATTTTATATGTAATATTTTTATATCTTTTATACTTTTCGCCCCACTCTACTTCCTTGATAAAAATGTCAGCGATCGCTACATTATAAATTCCTGGTTTACCTCCTACTTCGCTCCAAATTTGTTTTTGAATGCTAAATCCGAATTTGCCGTTACTATAGTTAATCCACAATTGATTAATTTTATCTAGGTCTTTGCAGGGGATATTTTTTATATCTTCTAGATTAAGCCAATATTCTTTTTCTAGCTCTACAAGTGAAAGTATAATTCTGAATGTTTCTTGGTCTGCTTCTTGAAATTTTTCGGATGATAATAGGTTTTCCAAAGTTGTGTAATCTACTTTTTTTTCTATATAGTTAATAGTTGTTTGGGAGGTATCTGGAATATTAGTTCCGGGTAAAGGTTGGGGTGCTTTTTGAGGTTGTATAGTGGGGTGATGTTTTTGTTGTGGGATAGGAATAGGTTGAAGGGGTAAAGGGCGAGAAATTTTAGGAAATTTAAGTTTGGGAGAATAGATATAAGTCACAACAATAAATATGAGTATACCTGTTCCAATTGGTAATATATTTGCTTCTCCTTGATAAAAAGTTTTGACATAATTTTGATAAAGGGGTTTAATACCTTGAATATTTAAGGTAGCCATTTGAGACATAATTTTTCCAGAAACTTGAGACATTTGAGACATAATACTTGGAGGTTTGACTTGAAGTAATGTCAACCATTCCTGTACAGTCTGAGGGCGGTCTTCTGGTTGAATTTCCATTCCTTTAATAATGGCGTTATTCAGGCGATCGCTAATGTTTGTATTGATTTTTTTTGGTTCTATTAATAAGTCTTGTTTACCTGGTTTTTTTATCAACTTGAAAATCAACTTTAAGGCGAAACGGAATTGTTTTGGCAAGGGGGTTTTATGTATGGCTAATTGAGTATGATATCTATCTATAGAGTTAGGTAATTGGTAGTTAGTTAGGAGTACATAAAGTGTGGCTGCTAAAGCATAAATATCTGTATATTCTCCTGGTTTATGTTTGCGAGTATATTGTTCTATGGGAGCATAACCTGGTGTATAAAATTGGGTGAAGCTGTTGGTTTGATTGGGAATAAAGTCACGGGCAATTCCAAAATCAATTAAAACTACTTCTGGTGTATTTTTGCGCAATATAATATTTTCTGGTTTGATATCCCGGTGCAGAATTTTTTTGTTATGAATGACTATTAGTGCATTAGCAATTTGCTGAATATAATAGAGTGCTGTTTTTGGGGGTAATATTCCTTGTTGATTGATAACATCAGCTAAGTTATCTCCCTCTATAAATTCCATGACAATACAATAGAGTTTTCCTTCTTGAAAGGAATGATAAAATTTGACGATATTCTGATGTTGGAATTTTTTTAGTTGTTCTGCTTCGTGTATAAATCGCTTTTGAAATTTGTCAAAATTAGGTAGTTTTTGTACCCGACTATTTAAGGTTTTAATAACTACTTTTGTGCCGATATTCTGATTATCCCATGCTAAATAGGTGATGCCGAAGCCTCCTTCTCCTAAAGTTTTTTCTATGGAATATCTGCGGTTATTTAAAGTAGTACCTGGTTGCCAGTTATTCATTTTAATTAAATTAATAATCTTGTTAATTGGGTTTGTTTATAAGTTGAGTTTTTCCATCTATTTATAGAGGAAATAACTCCAAAAAGTATTGTTACAAAGTTTTTGGTAAAAATATGGAAAATTTATCAAAATAATTGGGTCTAAAACCTCGCTTTTTAAGGCGAAATATTTTTTGGGAGTTGCTAAAATTCCCTACTTCCCCTCCTGGGAGGGGTTAGGGGTGGGTTAACTTCTGACTTCGTTAAGTTTGTGGAGCATTCTATAGGAAATTTTGCTAATACAAAATTGAGAAGGAGTGCAAATATTTGATACCAAATTTACGCAAAGGTTGTTATATCTTAATCTGTGATTTATTTAGACTATAAAAAAAAATCTGGAATGAGGGCAAATGCCATTTGCCCCTACAGGTGGTGTTTTAAGGTAAATTTGCGTCAGTCCTGATACTTATCTGTTTCATCTTCTCTATTCCCTACTCTGTGACTGTAGCAATATTTTATTAAATTGATATTCATAGTTTTGTAGATTTTACAGGTGGTTTGACTATAACTATTTATGGAAAATTTAGTATTAAGAATTGGGTGCATCTCTTATGTGCAAAAATACTTTTTTTCCTATATATTTCCTGTTCCCTGTTCCCTGTTCCTTGTTCCCTATTCCCTGTTGTTGGTAAGAGTATGGAAAATTTATGTTTGTGGAACATTCTGTAGGAAATTTCTAATACAAGAGTGAGAAGGAGTGCAAATATTTGATACCAAATTTACGCAAAGGTTGTTACATCTTAATCTGTGATTTATTTAGACTGTAAAAAAATTCTAGAATGAGGGCAAATGCCATTTGTCTCTACAGATGTTTTTTTTAAGGTTAATTTGCGTAAGTCCTGATATTTATCTGTTCTATTTTCTCTATTTCCTACTCTCTGAGTGTAGCAATATTTTATTAAATTGGTATTCATAGTTTTGTAGATTTTACAGGTGGTTTGACTATAACTATTTATGGAAAATTTAGTATCAAGAATTGGGTGCATCTCTTATGTGCAAAAATACTTTTTTTCCTATATATTTCCTGTTCCCTGTTCCCTGTTCCTTGTTCCCTATTCCCTGTTGTTGGTAAGAGTATGGAAAATTTATGTTTGTGGAGCATTCCCTAGGAAATTGCTAATACAATAGTGAGAAGGAATGCAAGTCTTTAATACCAAATTTACCCAAAGGTTGTTACATCTTAATCTGTGATTTATTTAGACTGTAAAAAAATTCTAGAATGAGGGCAAATGCCATTTGTCTCTACAGATAGTTTTTCAAGGTAAATTTGCGTAAGTCCTGATACTTATCTGTTTCATCTTCTCTATCTCCTACTCTGTGACTGTAGCAATATTTTATTAAATTGGTATTCATAGTTTTGTAGGTTTTATAGGTGGTTTGACTATAATTATTTCTGGGAAATTTAGTATCAAGAATTGGGTGCATCTCTTATGTGCAAAAATACTTTTTTTCCTATATATTCCCTATTCCCTACTCCCTGTTTCCTAAAAGCGATAATTTTTTGGCTTTATTCAAAATTGAGATGTACCCCCATAATTTTTAATCTCTCAATGTTGAAAATGCAATAGGACTCATTGTGACTAATACTGTTACGAATAAAAGTGCTATTTTTTGTTCAAAAGTTGTCATTTCCCAAACTTCTCCAAAACCTATAGTTATAAAAGCTGTGCGACTATCTTTTAATAAAACATTTTGTGATGTTCCTAAAAAAGAAGTATAAGCATCAAAACCTATGGCAATTATATGAAATGGGATTAATATTTTGTATTTATCATTTCCAGATTTTGACCAAATCTCTTCTGCATTGCCGCTCAACCCTAAAATTAAAGCACTACCAATAAAAGCACTTATATAAATAGGAATATGTTCTGGTTTCCAATCAGTTACTCCAAATATACCAATTATACCTAAAAGACTGGTAACAAAGTCCCAAATAGACCCTGCTGCAAATATAAAAAGTAAAAATCCTTTCATTTTATTTAACTCCAAATTTGTTTAAATTTATTTATCTGAAATAAAGAATAATTCCGACAATAATAACTGCGATAAAAAAGAATATTACCATGAATAAATTATTTGAGATTCTTATTTGTTTGCGAGGAGATTTTTTTTTGTTAATTCCAGGATAACTGGTAGATGATTCGTCTTTAATCTCCCACTTGTTAATAAAATTTTGAAATTCTTTTGTGGATATAGCATAAATAAAGTCTTTCCAGGAGCGCCATGAAGTTTGAATAGACCAGTTAATGATTGGCAACTGATTGTTATTATTTTGATCGATAAATTCTAGATAAGTTTTAGCGTCAATCAAACTACCAGTTTTTTTTAAGTTAATTTCTAATTTTTTCCAAGAATCTAAAAATTTTTTTTCGTCTTGGGTAGGTACTTCAAAAGCAAAGAAAAAACTTACCTGCATAGTAAATTTGTCAGAAATCAATTAAATACCTCCTGTTTAGTATTGGCAAATTAATAGATAATTAATACTCTTTATCTTTAATAGTGGAACTAATTTTTGCCTTTGTCAGCTAAGACTGCTTTACTCTAAAATTTTCTGATTTAAGATTCCTTTACTACGGAAATTTTCTCGGTTTTTTTTGATTTCTTTGATTTCAATAAGCCACACTCATCAGAGCATTCAGCTATCAGCTATTAACTGATTGTTCTTGGATAAGGAATGAATATTGATATATTGCTCCATAATTAAAAGTTATGAGTAAAAATATTTCCCTTGACCTTAGGAATTTAATCAATGACACAGCGAGTAGTAAAAATTCATGCTTCGTGTACTAGGCAAAATAAAAGTTTTTCCCAAAAATGAAACATCCCTAGTTTTTTAGGAGGGTAGGAAGGATAAATCAGATCAAACTTCATAGAAAATTGGTATCAAAAGAAGATAAATAGTAATTCTTATAGAACAACTCCTATCTCTTTTCAGGAAAGTCAAAAATTAAAAGTAAAGATTGATTTAGCTGAACAGTTTAACTGACAATAATTTCATACAACTATTTCATAGGAAAGTTAAAAATTATATATGACATAATTTTTATGAATGGATAGTAAAAACAGTAAATAGCCATATCTTAACAACTAAATTTCTCCTTTGTCAGTGATAAATATTGATAAAAAGTGACAAAAAGTAGCGCATTATTCAAAGCTATGTTAAAGTACAATACAAAACTAATTCCTAAGTTGACAAGAATGAATGTGGAAGAAGCACTGGCTATTGTAGAAGCGGTATTAGATGATAATGCTCCTCTCAATGATATTGAAGAGTTTATTTTTAGGGAATGTTGGGAAGGTAAACAGTCTTATGAAGAAATGGCAAAAAATTCTCCCTATGATAGTGAATATATTAAGTCTGTTGCAGCAAAATTATGGAAAAAATTATCGAAAACTAAAGCTTTTAATGAAAAGGTAAAAAAAAATAATCTTCGCTCAGTTATTCGACGATATTTACAGAGACATAAGGTTATATCAAATCAAAATCAAATAATAGGAGTAAATCTCAGTGGCACTAATTTAAGTGTAAATGAAGCTAACTTATGTCAAACAGATTTACACGAGTTAATCGTACTGACAAATGGTAAAAAATTAGTGGAGGAAAGTACAAATACTAAAGCTGATAACCAACAAAATAAATCCTACTTGAAAAACACAATTAACTGGAATGGTTTAAATTTTAATTCTCAGGCAGAAGTCAAAATTGCCGAAGCACTAGACCGTGCCAATATTATATTTTTATCAAATACAAAAATTAGATTGACCACTGCCACAGGTAGAGGAAATAAAATAGTTAATTTCGTTATATTACACAGGGAAAAATTAGGAATTATTCAAATTAGTAGCGAACCTTTTCCAGTAGATTTAAACTTAGCTCCTAACATCAAAATTGTTCAGCATTATGATATTTATTCCTGTATTAAACAACCAGATCAAGTTATAGCCGAATTTTTAGAACTATTAAATCAAGCATAGGTAAAAATATCTTGAACTTATTCAACCTAATCATCTGTTATACATCATAAAATATATCTGAAAGTACTGTCACAACTTAGAATTATGAGTTATAGCACAAAGAAGAAAGAAGAGGCAAAAAATAAAAAGTTTAATGATTGATATTCCCATCCCCAACTTACAACTATTTTATAAGTCAAATACATTCATAGCTGCTGTTATATATATACAGAATAAATGAAAAGACACTATATATATAGCGAATTTCATGTTGGTGAGGTACACCCCGAAGCGGGCAAGATGCCTGCACTGGGAACATTTAATTGTTAATATTTGTACTTCATATATAGCAATTCTCAAGTTACTAAGGCACAGTTGTTCTTTTGATTTTCTATTCCCTACTCCCTACTCCCTAAAACAAAGGAATTTTGTACCTCACGCTTCTTGAGAATTGCTATAGTATATAGTGAACAAAAACTATAATAATCTTATTTTAGTTAGATATAAAATATCTTCAAATTAAGGAGCATATGAACTGAGAAGATAAAATACGGGAAAATAATTTCTGAATTTCGGTCTATTTCTTCGTTTTTTATAAATTATTTAAGACTGCTATATAACCTTAAAAATATCTAGTGTTTAGCACTCATGCGTTGTGTAATTTTTGATATAAATAGTTATTAGCTCATTTAATAGGGGAGAGAATAACTTGATAAATAAACAAATAGCTAATCCCTACAGGGGAAAGAATAACTTGATAAATAAACAAATAACCATTCCTTACCGAATAATTAAGGTTTAAAGCCTCTCCTTTAAAGGATAAAAAAAGCGGTCGTTTTGCTAGCGCATAACTACGTTAACGGCTGTCGCCGACATGTTTGCGTAGCATTCCGTAGGAAAAAGCGTAGCTTCCCGTAGGGTAGGATGGCGAGGTCTCGGAGCCATATCCAATCGATCAAGAGAAGAAAAAAAGTTTCTTTTTAGTCAATCCTTTTTTTTTCAAGGAGGGGTAATTGTTAATTATTAATTATTAATTATTAATTGTTGAATATGTCTTTCAAATCTCTGACTAAATTAGTTGCTCAAATTTACGGAAAAGTTCCTATCCGTATCACTCTAATAGTGCCATTTGTAGTGCAAATTTTTGGGGTGGTAAGTTTGGTGGGATATATTTCCATGAGAAATGGCCAGAGAGCTGTTAATGATGTAGTTACTCAACTTTTAAATGAACAAGTTGCTAGGGTTGAACAAAGTTTAGAAGCTTATCTTCGTGTTCCTCATCAGGTTAATCAAATTAATGCTGCTGCTATTCGTAATGGTCAATTAGATTTAGAAAATACCTCTCTATTAGAAAATTATTTTTGGCAACAACTACAAATATTTGATGTTTTAACTTTTACGGGATTAGGGTTAGAAAATAAGGTTAATTTGGGGGCGGAAAGATTTGATAATGGTACTCTGACGGTGAGAGTTTCAACCGTAGAAAGTAACTATATTTTTGAAACTTATTCTACAAATCAATTTGGCGAACGGATTGAGTTATTAAGTAGTATTAAATTCGACCCGCGCACTCGACCTTGGTATAAAGCTGCTGTGGTGAGGGGTCAACCTATTTGGAGTGAGATTTATCCTAATACTGCTGGTATTACTGCTTATCTTGGTGCATCGATGCCTTTTTATAATTTGCAGGGAAAATTGCAGGGTGTTTTATTAACTAATATTAATCTTTCACAAATTGGCGATTTTTTAGGTGGCTTAAAGGTTGGTAAAACAGGACAAGTTTTTATTATTGAACGTTCGGGAATGTTAGTGGCAACTTCTACGGGAGAAAAGCCTTTTCATACTACAAATAAAGCTTATGGAACCAGACGAGTTAAAGCAACTGAAAGCCAGAATGATTTGACGAAAGCTACAGCAAAATATTTAGCCAAAGAGTTTAACTTCAATCAATCAATTAATAGTCAACAATATCTAGAATTTAAGTTTGATGGTCAACGAGAGTTTATTAATGTTAAACCCTTTCAGGATAGGTATGGTTTAGATTGGTTAATAGTAGTAGTAATTCCAGAAACAGATTTTCTAGAACAAATATATCAACAGACCAAGATTACGATTGTACTTTGTCTATTAGCTTTACTTTTAGCAACGGCAATTGGAGTTTTAACATCTCGTTGGTTGGTGCAGCCAATTTTACAATTAAAAGATGCAGCTACTGCTTTATCAGAAGGAGAATTTAATCAGATAATAAATTTACAGCGTGAGGATGAAGTAGGTGTCCTTGGTAAAGCTTTTAATTCTATGGCTTTTCAGTTACGAAATTCCTTTGATATTCTCAAAACTAAGAACGAACAACTAGAACGTTTAGATAAATTAAAGGATGAATTTTTAGCTAATACATCCCATGAACTTCGTACTCCTTTAAATGGAATTATTGGCATTGCAGAATCATTGATAGATGGAGCAGCAGGAAGATTGCCATCTCAAGTTAAAACTAATCTTTCTATGATTGCTACTTCTGGTAGAAGGTTATCAAATTTGATTAACGATATTCTAGATTTTTCTAAACTTAAACATCGGAATCTTGAATTGCAAATAAAGCCGCTGGGAGTTAGAGAACTAACAGAAATAGTGCTGACTATTTCTCGTCCCATGATTGGCAAAAAGTCTTTACAACTGATTAATTCTATTAGCCACGATATGCCGTTTGTAGATGCTGATGAAAATCGACTCCAGCAAATTTTTTATAACTTAATTGGCAATGCAATTAAATTTACTGAGTCAGGTACTGTTGAAGTATCGGCTAAACTTTTAGAAAATCAAGAAATTGAATCTACTAATCAACTTTCCCTAATAGAAATTACTATTGCCGATACAGGTATTGGCATTCCAGAGGATAAATTAGAGAGAATTTTTGAATCATTTGAACAAGCAGATGGCTCTACAGCTAGAGAATATGGTGGAACAGGTTTGGGTTTAGCTATTAGTAAAAAATTAGTAGAATTACATGGTGGTAATTTGTATGTTTCATCAGTAGTAGGAGTTGGTTCTAAGTTTAAATTTACTTTGCCAATATCTCAAAATCAAACAGTTGATTTTCCACAACTTTCTTGCCCTTTACCAATATCTTTAATTACAGAATTGGGGCAAAAAAATCAAGATATAGCTTTAGAAGGTTTAGTCGCCGAAAGTGGAGACTTTAAAATTTTAATTGTGGATGATGAACCAGTAAATCTCCAAGTTCTCAGAAATAATCTATCTTTACAAAATTATGCTATTACTCAAGCTAATAATGGTATTGAAGCATTAGAAATAATTGAAAATGGTTTGATGCCAGATTTAATTTTACTGGATGTAATGATGCCTCACATGACAGGTTATGAAGTGGCAAAAAAGCTGAGAGAAAAATTTTTACAAAGTGAATTACCGATTGTGATGTTAACTGCAAAACCATTAATTTCTGATTTGGTAGAAGGTTTTCTTTCTGGAGCCAATGATTATTTAACTAAACCCTTTTCTAAACCAGAATTGCTAGTAAGAATTAAAACACATATTCGTTTGGCTAAAATAAATGCTGCTTATGGTCGTTTTGTTCCTCATAGTTTTTTACGCTTCTTAAAACGTGAGAGTATTGTTGATGTTAAATTAGGCGACCATGTCAAGAAAAAAATGTCAATTTTATTCTCTGATATTCGTTCTTTCACGACTTTAAGTGAAGGTATGACTCCAGAGGAAAATTTTAAATTTATTAATAATTATTTGTCTCGAATGGAATCAGCAATTTTAGAGAATGAAGGGTTTATTGATAAGTATATTGGTGATGCAATTATGGCGCTTTTTAGCAAAAGAACGGATGATGCAGTTAATGCCGGAATTAATATGTTAAAACGTCTGGATTTATATAATCAAGAACGCCAAAAAATCCAACAGCAACCTATTAGAATTGGAATTGGAATTAATACGGGCGATCTAATGTTAGGAACTGTGGGAGGTGGAAAAAGAATTGATGGTACAGCCATCGGTGATGCTGTTAATTTAGCCTCTCGTTTAGAAAATTTGACTAAGTTATATGGAGCTAATATTTTAATCAGTGGAAATACTTTATTTGATTTAGAAGAATTCGAGAAATATAATTATCGTTTTTTAGATAGAGTTAAAGTAAAAGGCAAAAAAGAAGCAGTTGCAGTATTTGAAATTTTGGATGGAGATACTGAAGTACAAAAGCAATTAAAAATTCAAACCAAAACTGAATTTGAAGAAGCTGTTTTTCTTTATTATCAACGTAAACATTCAGCAGCAAAAGAAATCTTCTTAAATATTTTCCATATCAACCCAGAAGACAAAGCTGTAAAACTTTATCTCAAACGTTGTAAAAAATCTCAAATTTACGGCATTCCTGAAGAATGGGAAAAAGAGATAGTAATTAAGGAGTAGGGGAGTGGGGGAAGTAGGGGAGTGGGGGAGTGGTGGAGTAAGGGAGTGAGGGAGTGGGGGAGTGGGGGAGTAGTTATACCATTTTGAGCGTTTTTAACAGAAAATCAGGGATTTTTTTTGATATAAAAAAACTATTTTTTTATCTTTCAATGATTTGAAATTTAATCAGCAAGTCGTAATTAATAATTTAAATTTAGAGATAATAATTGCTTTTATTTTTGATTTTTATACCAATTTGAAAAAAGAATGTTATGAATAATAAGTACAATAAAAATATTTTGCAGAAAATGCCCCTTTGACAAAAAAGAGAATTTACGACTAAAAACTGTTATTGAAGCAATTCCCATACGACTCCTGACTCCTGACTTCCCCTCCCCTCCTGGGAGGGGTTAGGGGTGGGTTGGGAGGGGTCAGGGGTGGGTTGACTCCTAATAAATAGCCTAACTATTTGTAGCAAATATTTATCAAATTAGTATTAGAGATGTCTAATATTAAGTAATAACTAGAGTCATTTCAGTTATCACTACCGACTGCAATTATGAAATTGGTATCATAATAATGAACATATTCAAGCAAGAACTGAGTTTAGATTATAGCCAATTTCATTAATGAATTTTAATTCTCCTTGGTGGATAATTCTCTCTAGTATGATAATGAGTTAATAACAAATAGCTGATAGCTTAATGCTGAATACTTACCTTAATAATTGAAGTGTCACTTAAATTAAGCATTCTTTTTTCACGCTTAGTATTATACCAATTTCCAAAAGTAATGCCATACTTCAACAGTCAAATATTTATCAAGATTCAAAGTCTTTTTTTGATAATTATTAGTCAGTTAGTATAGATTTTTCTTACTTTTAACCTCTCCCCCCACCTTCCAAACTTCCCACACTTTCCCACCCAATCATACATAGCATTCTTTTTGATAAATGGTATTAAAAGGGGAGGCTTGAGACCAAAATTTTTCGGTCAGTAAAAATAAATTGATATGCTAAACCATTCCCTAGAAAAAATCCTTAATCAGATGGTATAATCAATTAGATTGGTAAACCCTAGTTAAAATATCCTAATTGAAGACGAGTTACACAAAAAAACTATATATAGCGAACAAAAACTATAACGTTATAGATATATAGCGTTCATAACTCATAGGTTGCTTCAATAATTGATAATTGATAATTACCTCTCCCTAAAAGGAAGAGGATGGAATAAAAGGAAAATAAGGAAAATATTTTCTTGTTTCTCCTTTAAAGGAGAGGATTTTTACCTTAATTATTCGGTAAGTCTTAATTAAAGTTCAAAATATTATAAATCAAACTAAAATGCTTACTAAAGATCAACAAAAAACAAAACAAAATTGGAAACAAATAGCCAAACAATTTGAAGCAGTTGTGGGTAAAAAAGGCGTAGTTCAACGCAAAGAAGAATTATTAGTATATGAATGTGATGGTCTAGCTAGCTATCGTCAACGTCCCGCATTAGTAGTATTACCGCGCACTACTGAACAAGTTGCAGAAGCAGTAAAAATATGCGATCGCTTAAATATTCCTTGGCTTCCTAGAGGTGCAGGGACTGGTCTTTCTGGAGGAGCATTACCAATAGAAAATTGCGTTTTAATTGTCACTTCATTAATGCAGAAAATCCTGAAAATAGACTTAGAAAATCAACAAGTTGTTGTACAACCAGGAATTATAAATAATTGGGTAACACAAGCAGTTAGTGGAGCTGGTTTTTATTATGCTCCTGACCCTTCTAGTCAAATTATTTGTTCTATTGGTGGGAATATTGCCGAAAATTCTGGGGGGGTTCATTGTCTCAAATACGGTGTGACAACTAATCATGTTTTAGGATTAAAAATAGTTACTCCTGAAGGTTCAATAGTTGATATTGGCGGACAAATTCCAGAGATGCCTGGTTATGATTTAACAGGTTTATTTGTAGGTTCTGAAGGTACTCTGGGAATAGCTACAGAAATTACTCTTAGAATCCTCAAATCTCCCGAATCAGTTTGTGTGCTTTTAGCAGGATTTCCTAATATTGAATCTACCGGACAAACTGTGTCAGATATTATCAGTTCTGGCATTATTCCTGGGGGGATGGAGATTATGGATAATTTCAGTATTAATGCTGTGGAAGATGTGGTCAAAACCAATTTATATCCGCGAAATGCTGCTGCTGTTTTATTAGTAGAATTAGACGGTTTAGAAGTAGAAGTTGATAAAAACAAAAAGCGCATCAAAGAAATATGTGAAAAAAATGGAGCTATAGAAATTACTACTGCTCATGAACCAGAAAAAAGGATGAAATTATGGAAAGGACGGAAAGCTGCTTTTGCTGCTGCTGGTAATATTAGTAAAAATTATTATGTACAGGATGGAGTAATTCCTCGGACAAAAATGGCTTATGTTTTAGGTGAAATTGAAGCAATTAGTCAAAAATATGGTTATCGTATTGCTAATGTCTTTCATGCGGGAGATGGAAATCTTCACCCGTTAGTTTTATATGATGATGGTGTTGAAGGTGCTTTTGAAACTGTGGAAGAAATAGGTGGAGAAATTCTCAAGATTTGTGTGGAAGTTGGTGGTAGTTTATCTGGAGAACATGGCATTGGTTCAGATAAGAAATGTTATATGTCTTTAATGTTTAATGAGACAGATTTAGAAACGATGCAATGGGTAAGGAGTGTTTTTAATCCCAAGGGTTTAGCTAATCCTGAAAAAATATTTCCTACACCTAGAACTTGTGGAGAATCTGCTAATATTCAGCAGGTTAAAAAATTTGAAGGGGCAGAAGTTTTTTGAATTTTATTTGCCCTAATTAGGATTTGCTGAAAAAGTCTTTTAACCCACCCCTAACCCCTCCCAGGAGGGGAAGATAGGAGACAACCCACCCCTAACTCCTCCCAGGAGGGGAAAACAGGAGACAGGAGACAGGAGAAATGGGAATTAATTAGGAGGTAGGAGGAAGAATAATCAAGGGATTATTCTGCGCAACAAAGCCGCCTAAAATGCTAATTTTTTGAACCATTACGACCATTAAGGCTAGACTTTTTTCAACTAAAAAATGCGCTCAACCTTTATATGTCAATGCTTTTAGATTTAATCAGCAGAGCAATAATTATAAATATTTTCTAGTGACTAAATCAAAAAACTGTAGATGAAGATAGAGGCTATAAAACATTTTTTTTGTGACGGCAAGTTAGCGTTACTTTTAAAGAAGGGGAGTATGATCTAGCGATAAATTTTCCACTTCCTATTTCCTCTTTATTTTTCAGTCAGATTACACATAAATATCAACCCCATCTTTATTTTAAATAGATATCAAATGGGTTCTAACCTCCTAGTCAACATCTTCCTTCTCTACTCATGCGTATGTCACAATAAGACAATGCAATACAAGTGTGCTTCAGGCGAAAGAAAGAAAGAAAAAAAATCCTTTTAGCCAATTCTCTTCTTTATAAGAAGAGGTAATTATTAATTATTAATTATTAATTGTTAATTATTAGGCGAAAATACTTTGAAGGTAAGAATTTCACCATATCTTTGACTTCCCAATGTAAATTTTTGTATTCTTCATCCAACCCCCATAAGCAAGTCTACTTAATAGCCAATAAAGCAAAGAATCTCCCATTAAAACTGTGTTTGGTTAATGAGAGGTTATTCAACTATCCTGGTTCAAAGTTTACCTTAACCTATAGGAATGAAACTTTAAACCCAAATTTTTGGTAAGTTCTATGACTAACTAGTAGTACAGCAAGGAATATATGAATTAGGAGGTGTATAGTTATTATTATCTCGGTCGTTGAACCAGTTAGATAACTCTTCTTTTGTGAGTGTTGCTTCACTAAATTGTGGACGTGGTGGAAAGGAAATCATTACTGTCAAAACATTAGGACTATTAGGGTTAGGATCTTGAACAGATCCACTAGTAATAGTCGCATCAGTTTTAAATACTACTATGCCAGACTCAATGTCATGCTTATTAAAAAGCGGAAAGATATAAAGACTTTCGCTTTCATCCTTAACGTCAGCAAAAACTTTACTCAAAAATTCACCGTATATAGTCTGGTCTTGAGGTTTTGCACCCATTAATTTTGCCAAAGAAGGCAATTTATCTGCAGAATTAGGGTTTTCTAGCTGATCAAAATTTTTTGTAGGATTTTGAAACCACTGTCTAGCTTGTTTGGCCAAAGGATCTGATTCCGCATATAACCATATATAGGAAATAATTTGAGAAACCATCTTTGTTCGAGTCAGTGCATGTCGCAGAAATGAACCTTGAAATAGTTTGTCAGAGTTTGGGTTTTCTAACAATTGTTTTTCAGCTAACTCTGAAGACTTTTGCCGATCGCTTACACGCAAATTTTCGGGCGATAATACCATAGTGCAACCTACCTAATAGTCTTTTATTAAAGTTGAAAAATCTTTTCTCTAAAAGAGTCTGAAATTTTTAGTTCAATTATACCAATTCTCCAAAAAAGGAGAAAGGTATTTAGACTAAATTCTAACAAATTGAAACCTGCAAATTTTACCTCAAACTCCTCAAACTTTATAGAAACATTTAGGATTATCCCAAACAATCTTTTTAACTATCTCCTGAGATAAATTCTCCTCAAGCTCTACAACATTTTTAACAACATCTGGCTGACGATAAATATGTGGATAATCTGAGCCAAAGATTAAATTTTCAGAGCTGATAAATTCAATTATCCCAGAAAGATAAGCTTCAGATGGGTTAGCCATAATATAACATTGACAGTGACAATATTATCGTCAGGCGATCGAGTCAAGTTTACCAATTTGCTGACTTATTGCTAATTTTTTTAAGGCTTAATTTAGGTAGTACAACTCATTGGTATATAAGGATAGGGTGGCGAAACATATTCTATATGGATACCGTCTTTTGAATTCCACTTTTTCTTTGCAAATGGGAATTCTGTAGATTTTGGTTTCCGTACTATATCCTGTGAATATGCCCAATTTTTGATTGTATCGGCAGTTAGTATGGGTTGAAATAGTCCATCGTCATAGGAATCTGCCTTTTCTGTTACATTAGGACGTTGAGGATAAGGAATAAACACTCTGTAGAAAGGGGGTTGATTCTTTCCTACCTGCTTAATCTCTTCCACAGTCCCTACAAAGCTGTTCCAAACTACCTGAAAACTGAAGAAACAAGACGCTTCATAAGTGGAAATCATGGGATTTTTTAATACTTCTATGTATCGATCGCCTTTTTTGTAATAAGCTTGCCCACAAAACAACAAATTCAAACAGATATTTCGCCAACTTTCTTGATTTTTCTTGATAATCATTTGACTGTCAGATTTAGTTGCTGAAGATTCAGACTTAGTACGATCTGGCGGTCTATTAGCACTCAGAAATAGTTTCCTANCATCTAGTCCTGGAGTTCCTGGTACACCTGCCGGACCTACTGGACCTGCTGGACCGGCCAGACCAGGAGCACCATCTAATCCTGGAGTTCCTGGTACACCTGCCGGACCTACTGGACCTGCTGGACCAGCCAGACCAGGAGCGCCATCTAATCCTGGAGTTCCTGGTACACCTGCCGGACCTACTGGACCTGCCGGACCAGCCAGACCAGGAGTTCCATCTAATCCTGGAGTTCCTGGTACACCTGCCGGACCTACTGGACCTGCCGGACCAGCGAGGCCAGGAGCACCATCTAATCCTGGAGTTCCTGGTACACCTGCCGGACCTACTGGACCTGCCGGACCAGCCAGACCAGGAGCACCATCTAGTCCAGGGACACCAGGAGCGCCATCTAATCCTGGAGTTCCTGGTACTCCTGCTGGACCTGCCGGACCGGCCAGACCAGGAGCACCATCTAATCCTGGAGTTCCTGGTACACCTGCCGGACCTACTGGACCTGCCGGACCGGCCAGACCAGGAGCACCATCTAGTCCAGGGACACCAGGAGCGCCATCTAATCCTGGAGTTCCTGGTACACCTGCCGGACCTGCCGGACCAGCCAGACCAGGAGCACCATCTAATCCTGGAGTTCCTGGTACTCCTGCCGGACCTACTGGACCTGCTGGACCAGCCAGACCAGGAGCACCATCTAATCCTGGAGTTCCTGGTACTCCTGCCGGACCTACTGGACCTGCCGGACCAGCCAGACCAGGAGTTCCATCTAATCCTGGAGTTCCTGGTACACCTGCCGGACCTACTGGACCTGCGAGACCAGGAGCACCAGGAGTTCCAGGTACACCGGGAGGACCAGGTACTAATGGAATAGGAACTTCTACAAACTGATTAGAAGGAATTGATGGCCCAGGAACTAACTCAACACCAGTTACAGTTGTTTGTTGTCCAGGTACAAGGGTTTGAATTTCATTATTAACGACTTGTTGTGCGGCATCTGGAGGTTGAATTTGTTGGGCTGTGATCAAAGAATCATTTTTTTCTATTAGTGCTAATACTCTGTAAGTCTGAGCATGGTCACCTACTGCCTTGACTTCTAGGTATTCTTTGCCAGCTATTTTTATATCTGATATTTGTAATTCATTAGCTCTGACCCCATCTAATAAGAATGGAATTTGTAACCCATCCAGATTATTATCTGCAAACGAAGTTACTACATCGCTTTCGCTATCTTGATCTGGAATAAATAAATCTCTTAAATTTGAGCCTGTCTCAGTTTCAGGACCAGGCTGTATAAACGGAATCTCATTGCCAAATGATATCGGGATTTCATTGTTTGTTATGATTTCTACGCTGACATCTTGTGGCCCTATTTCTCTTTCATTGCTCAAAGCATCTTCAGAGAAGAATAAGACTAAGTTTTCTTCAGCAGAATTACCAACTGGAAGAGGAACCGAAAATGTATTCGATTCCTGAAAAGAGTTAAAAGGATCGCCCATTGGCCATTTTTCTCAATAAAATAATTTCTCCCAAATTATAAGTGAGAATTTCACTTTTGAAAATAATAATTCTGTAACCTATTCTATAGACATACTAAACAGAACTAAGTAATTCTAAATTAGTTCAATGGCCAAATATTTATGTTCTCCAAATCTCAATTTTCCTTGAAGTCAAAGATCAAAATAATTTATACTTAACTTTCATTGAATATATATGCCATATTCAAAAACTTTTAAATTCAACTACTCTAACAACTATCCCTATTTGAGATTTTTCAGAATGTAAACACATCAGATATGATTACAGCTAATAATTACTTTTATTCTCAATAACTTACTTACCACCTATATTAAAATCGCAAGATAGTGTTTAGTTTAATCTATATTTAAATAAATCAAAAATAAAAAACCAAAACAAATAAAAAAATAATTCAAAAAATATTTCAATAGCTAAAAAAAACAAATAAATATTACAAGAGACGTTGATTTTTTTGATAAAGTTCCCTAATTACAAAATAAAATATTAAGTATTTTATTTGAACTATAATTCCGAATTTACACTCAATCAAAATGACTAACTCAACAGACATTCTTACCTTGGCACGTTGGTTAGCAGCCGACTTTAGTAACCAACAGCAAGCCTTTGAAAACCCTCCCCTCTTTGCTCACATTCGCGTTTGCATGCGCCCACTTCCCTATGAACTATTAAATGGACTCAGCCTCTATCTAGAGCAAGCTTACGACATTACCCTCAACCAACCCTACCGAGTCCGAATATTAAAATTAGTCCCTGCAGCAGACTATATTGCTATTGAAAACTATGCCATAGATCAAGAAGAAGCATTTTACGGAGCTTCTCGCGATCCTCAACGCTTACAAGCATTCAAAACTGAACAAATAAAGAAACTACCTGGTTGTAACTTTATTACAAAATGGACTGGCCATAGCTTTAAAGGTGAAGTAGAACCAGGAAAAGCTTGTAATGTAGTCCGTAAAGGCCAAACTACCTACTTAGATAGCCATTTTGAGATAGACGAACATAAATTTATCAGCCATGACCAAGGGCGCAACCCCGAAACTGATGAGCATATCTGGGGAGCGATCGCTGGGCCTTTTGAATTTACTCGTTGGGCTAGCTTTGCCGATGAAGTTACATTATAAATCTTCTTAAATTTCAGAAAATTTACTATTTCAATTTTTCTCAAGAATTACCAATCTTAAACAGATAGTAGGAATATAGTTCATCAGGGTATAAGAAATATTTATTGGTGGAATTTTTAGCTACATCGCCGAGAAGCCTCACGCCATATTTGAAAAATTCGCGACCAGATGAATTGGTGGTAAATCAATTGGATTCGATGTCTAATTGATTTACAATACTATTCTGGAGTTTTTCACCATTATTTAAAAATTTCTGTTATTCTAGCAAAAATCAAGCCTAAAACTTGGGCAATCAACTGGATGGGGACAATTTCTAACTATTTTAATTGTCAAAGCTGTTAGCGCAGCTCCGACCCAGAAGGCAAATGCTGGAGGTGAAGACTATAGTTGTGAATCCTCAAAAACAGAGCCAAAATTGTTCAAATTGTGGTGAGGGGGTCCCCAAAAAATTACCAGAAAGAACTCATTATTGTGCCAATTGCTGTGTGATTATTGACCGCTATTTGTTTGCGGAGCATGACAAACGGAAATGCAGCAATAAATATTAAAAATAGGGCGGTAGGGCATTCCGTTTTTAAAGCACGCGCTTGTCCGACGGGGTACCGGGACTGAGAAACGAGAAGCCCACGCCATACCTTAAGGTTGGTGTGGGAGTATGTCACCTAGTTGCATTTGATTTAAACAAGAAATGCCATAAAGTTCCAATACCTGATACATTAAGCCAATATCAGTAAACAAGATTCAAAGTTAAGTATATGAAAGTCCTGGTAATTGGTGGCGATGGCTACTGCGGTTGGGCAACCGCTCTTTATCTTTCCAATCAAGGTTATGAAGTAGGTATCCTAGACAGTATGGTTCGGCGACACTGGGATATGCAACTTAAAGTCGAAACTCTGACACCTATTGCCCCGATCCAACAGCGCATTCAACGTTGGAAAGAGTTGACTGGCAAAAAAATTGACTTATATGTAGGAGATATCACTGACTATAATTTCCTGAGTAACACACTACGTCAGTTTGAACCAGAATCTATAGTCCACTTTGGCGAACAGCGTTCTGCTCCATTTTCTATGATTGACCGCGAACACGCTGTTATGACTCAGGTCAATAATGTAGTGGGGACTCTAAATATTCTTTATGCAATGAAAGAGGACTTCCCAGATTGTCACTTGGTGAAACTGGGAACTATGGGAGAATATGGTACACCTAATATAGATATTGAAGAGGGCTATATCACCATTGAACATAATGGGCGCAAAGATACTCTCCCTTATCCTAAACAACCAGGGTCTTTTTACCATCTAAGTAAAGTTCACGATAGTCACAACATTCACTTTGCCTGCAAAATATGGGGACTTCGTGCCACAGACCTCAATCAAGGAATCGTATACGGTGTTGCACTAACTGGCCTCCTAAGTGATGAGATAATCAAAGATGAACTCTTGATTAACCGTCTGGACTATGATGCAGTTTTTGGTACGGCTCTCAATAGATTTTGTATTCAAGCAGCTATTGGACACCCACTCACTGTGTATGGCAAGGGTGGACAAACTCGTGGCTTGTTAGATATTAGAGATACAGTCCGTTGCATGGAAATAGCGATCGCTAATCCTGCGGAGGCTGGAAAATTCCGAGTATTCAACCAATTTACTGAAATGTTCAGTGTGGATGACTTGGCAATGATGGTCCAAAAAGCAGGTAAAGCTTTTAAAGACAAAGCAGGTAAAGATTTGAATTTAGCTCCAGATGATTTAGATAATTTGGATAATGTCAAAATTAATTACCTCGAAAATCCCAGAGTGGAATTAGAGCAACATTATTTCAACGCTAAAAACACAAATCTCCTAGATCTTGGCTTGCAACCTCATTATTTATCTGATTCTCTGTTAGATTCTCTGCTAAATTATGCTATTAAATACAAGCAACGTGTAGATAAAGATCATATTCTGCCCAAGGTATCTTGGCGACGATAAACCTAAAAGATATCGGGAGGAAAGTTCCCGGAAGATTTATCCCCTGGTTGAATAACGACACGCGGGTAATAAAGCGGAGCAAAAGTCTGTTATACTAGAAACCATAACAAGTAAGAGCAAGGTTTGTTGCCATGAGATGACCGCGCTTTGCGGTGAGATTCCAGCGGACAGGAGACGGGGATTTGATTTCCTACGACGGCTGTTAGCTCCGCATTCGGCACCGAAAAGCAAGTAGGCAGCATGAGCAGCGAGAAGATTGCTCCAACACCTTGAGTAAAACCACTCTGAAAGTAAGCTCACAGCTAGATAATGGTCTATGCCGAGGAGTGTAGAAGTCTGTTGACAGGCTTGAAGAAAACGCGGATAAATCCGCATTTTCGGTGGATTTTCCACAGAATCCAGGGTGTTTCAACCCCTGGAGATGTCAATGTATTCTATAAAAATCATAGAGGTAATAGTTTTTACTATTACCTCTATTTAGTTAAATAATTTTCAAAAAGAAGCGATCGCCAGTTATAAATTTTAATAGTTTAGTTGATATGGAGCTAGCCACAGAAAACTACTTAACTCAAGTTAATAATTGGCCATAACAAGGAAAATACATATTAGCACAATTTGATGAAAATTCTATAGTTGTCTACCAGGCATATAGGCCAAAAATTGGTAAATTTGCAGCGTCAAAAGGTTATTTTGGTGGTGAGTTTAGTTTAACTAGAGCGTGTCATCAATTAAAAAATTGACAAAATGGGTGTTGTATGCTATGAGTCGATGGCGATCGCTATGCTCATAATTTGATGAAATTTTAGCAAAAGCAGTACATTCAAAATTTATCTAAATGTTGGCATTTATACCGGCGCTCCCTTGCAGGAGAGCGCCGGGATGAATGCCAATCAATTTTGCGGCACACATAATCTGTTAAGATGTAAGAGTCGAATAGCAAGCAGTAGATGGTTGAGAAAGCATACAAATTTAGGTTTTACCCTACTCAGTCGCAAGAAAATTTGCTGCGGAGAACTTTGGGCTGTGTACGACTAATCTACAACAAAGCTTTAGCTGCTAGAACTCAAGCCTGGCATGAACAAAAGCAAAGAGTGAGCTATAAACAAACCTCAACTATGCTTACCAAATGGAAAAAACAAGATGACTTGGATTTCCTAACTGAAGTAAGCAGTGTACCATTACAGCAAGGTTTGAGACATCTACAAACAGCTTTTCCTTCGGAATGCTGCGCAAACACTAACTTTTTTAGTGGACGTAGTAAATATCCTAACTTTAAGAAAAAACGTATGGGGTGGTAGTGCTGAATTTACAAAGTCTGCATTTAAGTGGAAAGATGGTCAAGTCTATTTAGCTAAGTGTTCTGAACCGTTACCTATTAGATGGAGTAGGCAACTACCAGAAAACTCTGTACCAACTACAATCACAGTTAAACTTGACCCCTCTGGTAGATGGTCTGTGTCTTTGAGAGTCAACGACACTAGAAATTTAAAGCTGACACACGTTAACAAACAAATAGGTATTGACTTAGGAATCACTAGCTTAATAACTACCAGTGATGGAGAAAAAGTAACTAATCCTAAGAATCTGAATAAGTTGCACAAAAAACTGAGATTAGCTCAAAAGTCTTTATCTAGAAAAACCAAGGGTTCTAATAACTATCAAAAGGCTAGGCTGAAATTAGCCAGGATACACGCAAAAATTAAAGATTCAAGGCTTGATTACACCCATAAGCTAACTACTCAACTAATCAGAGAAAACCAAACGATAGTGGTTGAGGATTTAGCAGTAAAGAATATGGTCAAAAACCATAACCCACCCCCATCCCCTCCCGGGAGGGGAGCAAGAGGGGTGGGTAGTGATGCTAACTGGTCCGAATTAGTCAGGCAATTAGAGTACAAAGCTCAATGGTATGGACGGGAATTAATCAAAATTGACAGATATTTTCCCAGTTCTAAGCGTTGCTCTAATTGTGGACATATAGTAGAAAAATTACCTCTAAGTGCAAGAGAGTGGGATTGCCCAGAGTGTGCAGCTCACCATGACAGGGACATAAATGCTTCGGTAAATATTTTGGCTGCGGGACTCGCAGTGTCAGTCTGTGGAGCGACTGTAAGACCATCTGAGAGTAAATCTCAGATGGCTGGTGCTAAGAAACAGAAAGTCTCTAACAGTGGTGCTAGGGAATCCCGCGCTGTCACGCAAGTGCAGCGTCGGGAGGATGTCAATCCCACTATCTATAAAACTCAAGAAGAATGGAAAGAAGTTGTGAAGCGATCAAGTGTTAGAGTGCAGTGGGACTCCGATCATAATCCCATGGGTGAAAAACTTGAAAGACGAGCAATTCAATTAGGACTACGGGGTGAAGCTCTACGAAATTATAGCCGAGATTGGATTGTGAAGATAGAAAATATTACAGAATTTGTACAACAGCAGCGTATCTATAGAGAACCTAGTAAATGGACTGACTTAATCACACCTAAAGAAAATGTTTATCCAGTTGAGAATTCTGAGATAATACATAAACTGGGATTATCAATTCGTGACTAAAATCAATAGGCAATAGGTATCATAAACATTTAACAGAAATATAGTCTTATGTAGTTAAATATAGTCATATGGTCTCCAGAAATTTGGGCGAATATTGAGATAATCTAACAATGTCTGCGATAAGAACGAAAATCAAATAGCCGAGTCGAGTCAGGGATCTGAGTTCAATAGGGTTTTCTGGACTGATACGCTACCTCTAGACACATAAGAACCTACGTCCAAGTCTCTGTATGATGACCAACCAGAAATTGAATCAGGGAGATAATCAAAAAAGAGGCAAAGAAAAAGCAGCTCTCTTATGTCTTTGACTATGGGAAGCGAGGGTGTTGTAGTTCACCCAGTCAGGGTAACACCTGCAAAATAAGGATATGTCTTATGTGACTATATTTTTATGAACTATAGCTATTACCAAGCTGAAAAATTAATATTCTGACTAAATATTTTCCAAACAATTTATGAGGATAGCCCTTTTTACCGAAACCTTTTTACCAAAAATAGATGGTATAGTTACACGTCTATGCCACACTGTTGAACATCTGCAACGTGCTGGGGACCAAGTGCTAATATTTTCCCCCGAGGGAGGACTAAAGGAATATCAAGGAGCAACAATTTGTGGCATTGAGGGTTTTCCCTTACCCCTCTATCCAGAATTAAAATTAGCAATACCAACTCCTACTATTGGCCAACAGCTAGAGCTGTTTCAGCCAGATATAATTCATGTAGCTAATCCAGCAGTATTAGGTTTAGGTGGTCTGTACTATGCGAAAAAGCTGAATATACCACTCGTAGCATCCTATCATACCCACCTTCCTCAATACCTACATCATTATGGTTTAGGAGTGTTCGAAGGGTTGCTTTGGGAGTTACTCAAGTCAGGCCATAATCAAGCAGACTTAAATCTTTGTACCTCTACAGCAATGGTAGAAGAATTAAGCAACCATGGCATTGAGCGAGTGGACCTTTGGCAGCGTGGAGTTGATACAGAATTATTTCAGCCTCACCATGCTAGTCAAGAAATGCGCGATCGCCTCAGTCAAGGAAATCCAGATAGTACAATACTACTATACGTTGGCCGTTTAGGTGCAGAAAAAGAGATTGACCGTATTAAACCAATTCTGGAGGCCATCCCCAATGCTTGTCTAGCTCTTGTAGGAGATGGACCCAACCGAGAATCCCTAGAAGAACATTTTGCAGACACTCCCACACACTTTGTGGGCTATCTCCGGGGTCAAAAACTGGCCTCTGCCTATGCTTCTGCTGATGCTTTTATTTTTCCCTCTCGCACTGAAACTTTAGGATTGGTACTTTTAGAGGCTATGGCCGCCGGCACTCCTGTCGTAGCAGCTAATTCTGGAGGTATTCCTGATATTGTTACAAATGGAATAAATGGCTATCTATTCGATCCTGTTGATGAAAAAGGAGCGATTAAAGCTACTCAAAGTCTCTTAGCTCATTCAGAGGAACGAGAAACTCTACGTCAAAATGCCAGAGCTGAAGCAGAACGTTGGGGATGGTCAGCAGCAACTCAGCAGTTAAGAAACTATTATCAAAAAGTTATCTCTGCTCATTCTATACCATCAGCAGCATAACCTAGGGCGTGTCATCAATTAACAAATTGACAAAATAGCCATTCTATGATTGATGGAGGTCTAGTCATTTACAGAAGTCCTTTTTTGTTGATTTCTGTAGTTATTCTTCACAAGCATACTATATCTTTAATGTCAACCTCTTTAATTGATGACACATTCTAGAAATTGTAAACAGAGCATACCTTCCACCGATTAGGCTTGACAATACAATTTTACCGAAAAACTGGGTTGAAAGCCTTGCTGTTCCAGGGCAACTTTGTGTTAAGCTCGGACTGGTTGCAATACCCAACCCCCTACTCCGTAGGCTAGATAAATCATCTAAAGGCAAAGAGTCCGAAAAGGTCGAAACTAAGAACTTGTGGTAGTGAAAACACAGTCAAAACAGCTATGGAAACTAACGAAGTACCAATAATTTAATCACATTGTATTTTTGTAAAAGAGTATGGTCGGGCATCCGAGAACTGAGGTTAACCACCTAAATGACTAGGGACATCCCTGCCTCTGGCTAGCTACTGAGTGAGTAGAGATAGTTAAGCGGTCTGAATTAGCCAGTAATCCCTGATGGGCGAGTCTGGGAGAACCCACTCCCTGAAGTGAGTGGAGTATGTCAAAGAATCTATACTCCTACTAACCCATATCTAAAATCTATGATTTAGATATGGACTGCGGGATATTAAATTCAATCTTGTGTGATAATTAAGTAGACTAAAACTAATCATCGGATTTAGCTAATCATACTAAGGAATCATATTCTAAATACTTCTAATAGTCCTAACTTTTCTAGATTTCTGCCGTACTATTGCAATAAATATACTTAGATATAGTCTAGTTTAGTATAATAACATTTTTTGTAAGTAAAAAACTTTATCTGCTTGGAAAAAATTAAACCCAGAGAAAATATACACTTAAGTTGGAGTAATTTAACTTTAAGATAAAGCAGTTCAAATGACATTCTCTAACGCTGCTGGTAGTATTCTGGCAACATTGACTCAAGTTGATCGTATGGGTCTACTGGCAACTCGCGTCAAAGATTTGCCAGTAGGAGAGTTTGTTTGTCTGCTAGACTTTATTACTGCTGAATTTCATCAATATCTACGAGCTATTGACTTAATTAACAATGAAGGTGTTGAAACTTTACTAGAACAACTATTAGATGCTTTTACTATCAAAATTGGTCAAATCCTGAAAGCAGATCAAACAACTATTTTCTTAGTTAACCAAGAGAAAAAACAACTTTGGTACAAGACTGTTCTCGAAAGTACGGGTAAGTCCCAAGATTACCACTTACCAATTCATGTCGGTATTTTAGGCCATGTAGCTACAACAGGAGAAGCGCTTAATATTGCTGATGCCAAAACTCATCCACTCTTCAGCGAAGAGGTAGACCAACCTCCAGGCTATGATACTCGTACCATCCTATGCATACCAGTTTTCAGTACCACCAACTCTAACAAACCAGTAGCAGTAGTACGACTACTTAATAAAGCAAATGATGTCCCTTTTGATGGAGAAGATGAGCAACTATTCCGCTCTTTCGGAGACTCAATGGGAATTATTATAGAAAGTTGTCAATCATTTTATGTAGCAGCTCGGAATCAGCGAGGGGTCTCAGCATTGCTCAAAGCTACCACAACTTTAGGTCAAAGTCTAGACTTGGAAACAACTTTAAGATCTGTAATGGATCAAGCTTGTAATTTAATGCAAGCAGATCGTAGCACATTGTTTCTACTTAGTAAAGAAACAAATGAACTTTGGACTAAGGTAGCGACAGCAGATGAAACAAAAATGGTAGAAATTAGAATTCCTGCAAATAGAGGTATTGCTGGTTATGTTGCTTCTACTGGAGAAACTCTTAATATTCCTGATGCTTATATAGACCCTCGTTTTGACCCTAGTACAGATCAAAAAACAGGTTATCAAACAAGAAGTATTCTTTGTATGCCTGTGTACAATGCTAAGGGCGAATTGATTGGGGTAACTCAGTTAATTAATAAAAATCAAGGTAGTTTTAATTCTTCAGATGAACAATTTTTACTAGCTTTTAATGCTCAAGCAGGTATTGCCCTTCAGAATTCTCAACTTTTTGAAAATGTTTTAGTAGAAAAGCAATATCAGAAAGATATTCTACAAAGTTTGTCTGATGTTGTAATTTCTACAAATATGCAAGGCAGAATTGTGACTATCAATGGAGCAGCTTTAGAAATGTTAGGTTGTCCTATTGACCAAGAAATAAAAGGTAAAACAAGTAGACAACTTTGGGAGGAAAAACTGATTGGTAGATATGTATGGGAAGTTATACCAATTGAAAATTTACAGTTTCGTTTAGAAGATAGTTTACAGCATGGCACTAGACAATATGTTCCAGAGCAAAATTTACGAGTAGGTTCTTTTATAAAATTTGAAGGTGAAGAAGAAACAGCTTATATTTTAGCAGTTCCCGAACCAAAAAATCCTAATATTTTTCTTCCTTGGGGGGAACAAACACCAACAAATCCTAAGGCAAATTTAGTTCAAAATAACCACATGGATTTTAGCAGATTAATAGATTTATCTGAACTAAATCGAGTCATTGAACGTAGTTTGAATCTAACAGTTAATCCCTTAACTAATCCTGAAGGTGGTGTGCGTGGTGGATTGGTAGTTCTTGAAGATATTAGTCAAGAAAAACGCATGAAAAATACTATGTATCGCTACATGACTCCAGAGGTTGCAGAACAAGTAATGGCTTTAGCTGAAGATGCTTTACTTGAAGGAGAGCGTAAGGAAGTAACTATTTTATTTTCTGATATTCGAGGTTATACAACTCTTACAGAAAATCTAGAAGCTTCTGAAGTAGTTAAGCTTCTAAATCAATATTTTGAAACAATGGTAGAGGCAGTATTTGACCATGAAGGAACTTTGGATAAGTTTATTGGGGATGCTTTAATGGCTGTTTTTGGTGCACCATTACCTTTAGAAAATCATGCTTTAATGGCGGTTAAAACTGCTTTAGATATGCGTCATCGTCTCCAAAAATTTAATGAGTCTCGTCCCGATCAACCACAATTTAAAATTGGTATTGGTATTAGTTCAGGAGAGGTAGTATCTGGTAATATTGGTTCTAAAAAACGAATGGATTATACAGTAATTGGTGATGGTGTAAATTTGAGTTCCCGTTTAGAATCAATTACTAAACATTATGGCTGCGATATTATTTTAAGTGAGTTTACTTATGAACTTTGTCGCGACTATATTAGGGTCAGAGAGTTGGATAAGGTTAAAGTTAAAGGTAAGCAAAAATCGGTGAGTATATATGAATTAATTGGTGCAATTTCAGATAATATTGACCAGGAAACAGAACAGTTTTTAGAACTTTATTCTAGAGCTAGGACAGCTTATATGGAAAGAAATTTTGCTTTGGCTGTTAGTTACTTTAAGAGAGCTAAAAAAATGAGACCTGATGATGAAGCTGTTGGTACACATATTCAACGATCGGTTAAGCATATAACAAATCCACCACCACATGATTGGGATGGAAGTTATACAATGATAACTAAATAGTTAAACGAAGACAGAAGGCAGAAAGTAGAAGAGAAAGAAAGGTTCAAAGGAGTAAGGTTTTTGTTATCAATGATCATCCGGACATGATATAAAAATTCAAAAACTATAAATAAGCTCCAAAATTCTTGTCAATTGACAAGAAATAAGGTTTCAAGGCTCCCCTTTTAAGGAGATAAAAAAAAGAGAATTCTGTATTTTCTTGCCTGCTTATTACAGGAGCTACTGATAACTGATAACTGATAACTGAAGTGCCCATTTCCTATTCCCAAAAATCAGCAAGATTTTGGACACTAATAAAATAGTATTGCTATATGTTTAACCAAAAAATCGGATCAATAGCCTCCCCTTTTAAGGGGATAAAAAAATCTACTTCGGTATTTCAATCCCAATGCTTTCCTAGGTCATGCTGCGCAAACAGCTAGAGGTACTGATAATTGATAACTGAAATGACATTGCAAGTAACCTAAAGTCAAATTATCAAGGTATTTTATTAATTTTTGGAGATGTCTATTGTTTGAAATTTGTCGGTCTAACAAATTTGGATGTATGATAAATTAAGCAATTATCTATATAAAGTAGATAGACAAAATTATTTGTATATTTACTACTCAGATATATTTTCTATTCACTTATTCTCTATATCCTCAAATACTGAATATGAAACTGACAATATTAGCAATCATAATGATTTTATCCCAATTTGGTTGGACAAATTCAGCAAAAGCAGCTAATCCAGCAGCTATTAGAAGACTATTAGAAACTAATGAATGTTCGGGATGTGACCTTAGTAAAGCAAACTTATATAATGCTAATTTGATTGGAGCTAACCTCGAAGGTGCTAATCTTGAAGGTGCAAATTTATCTGGAGCTAATCTTGCTGTTACTAATCTTGTTGATGCTAACCTTTCTAATGCCAATCTCTCTAGAGCAAAAATGAATGATGCGGATCTTCGAGGTGCAGATTTAACAGATGCTTACCTAGTTCATGTTAATTTATCTAGAGCTTATCTGACAGAAGCAACTTTAGAAAATGCTAATCTATTTGAAGCTAATTTGATTGAATCTGTTGTTAGTGGGGCTAATTTTTCTAATGCAAATTTACGTCAGTCATATTGGTTTAGAGCTAATTTAGAAAATGCCAATATGAGTGAGTCTGATCTTTTTAATGCTGATATGCGTCAAGCAAATTTGAAAGATGTAAACTTTTCTAATGCTAACCTTGCTAAGGCAAAACTAATTGAAACAAATATAACTCTTGCTAATCTTAGTGGAGCTAATTTAGAAGGGGTTAATTTGCGTGGTACAACCATAGGTCCAAGTGTATGTTTACTAACTAATTTTATTGCTTGTGCTCCCGAAAAAATAGTCCCTGAAGTATTTCCTGAAGTAGCTCCTAAAGTAGTTCCTGAAGTTCAAGAAGAAGGTAAAGAAAAGGTTGATAAATAAATAGTTTGGAGTCAATTAAGTTATCTGTTAGCCTCCTCCAGAGGAGCTGTGAACTTCAATTATCAGTATCGCCTGAAATAGGAAGGCAAGAAAATGCAGAATTTTCTTTTTTATCCCTTTTAAAGGGGAGGTTTGATAACTTATTTTTGCGGTAAAATTAATATAAAGTTCTAAGTAGTTTTAGGATGGTCAGTGTTGACAAGAGGAAATGAAAGAAACTGAATTTTTCTCATTGCTTACCATCCTACAAAATAAACCTTACTTCTTATTTAATAACTGAAGTGTTGAAGAAGTATAGCATTATTTTTGGGAATTGGTATTAAGTAGAACATGGTAAATTTTGGGCGCTATGTATCAAATTGTAAATTAGTTCAAAAGTTCATATTCATTGCCTTTAGGGGTTTTTTGATTAAAAATGCGACGTCTTTTTTCTAGCTTGCTCTACTTAGAGTCAGGAGCAGGGAAGAACAGGAGAAAGTTTTTTTTATAGCAGTAGAAGAAGAAGAAAAGGTTAGGAAATATTAAAAGCTTAAAAATCATACTAATTTCATAAAATATTGCTACATTCATCGAAGATGGATTTGGGAACAGAGGAAAATTAGCATAAAAAAAGAGAAAAAAATATTAAATATTGACAATATCTGCAAGTGATAAAATTTTATACTTAAGGTCAAAAATATAGATTAAGATGTAACTACCTTTGTTGAATTTGGTATCAGACAACGCCAGATTTTTCCTTCTATCCTAGATAAATAAACGCCTTCTTCCTTCTGTTATATCGCTTAATTATCTGAACATAATAATATAGCAATCCAAGGAAAGGTTAGGACAGATCGACAGCTTAAAATTCAGACAACATAAAATTTTTCCTTCTTCCTTCTTCTTTCTTCCTTCTGCTATAACAATTTATTATGAGCAAACATGGGTTATGGTGTCTAAAAATTTCACCTGATAGAAATCACAATGTTTACAAAATAAAGTCTTGTTGCTCAACTTAAATAATTTGGTTGATAAATTTTGCCAATGGAATGATCGGAATTAATTTCTATGATTAAATCTACTAATTCAGTATTGTTTATTAGTGGCGTAATAAATAATTCTGGATGTAATGCTTTCCAAAAATACTCCACAAACTTTTCAATTTGTTCGTCGCTCATTCCCGACTTTCCAGAAGCAATCATTTGTTGTTCTGCTTGTTGTCGCCATTGTTTAGAAAAGTGATAATCAGTAGGGTATAAAACAATTAATTTATCTAACTTTTGCCAAAGAGGTAGATAGTCTATTAATTTTCGATTCATATCACGGGCAAATTCCCGGTCTGTTTCTGTAATAATAGGTGGTGGTGCTGCATGAAAAGCTTTCTCAGAAATTGGTCTAACTCCAACAAACCAACCTTCAAATAAAACAATATCAACTTTACTTACCATTTCAGGTTCAATTCTATCTCCAGCACCATTAAAAAGAGACTTATTAAACCTAGGAATTGGAATTAAATTATCGGAACTTTGATGATTAGATTGACGGAATTTATCTAAAGTTTCTATTCCTAAACTAACATCATGGGTTCCTGGAGGACCACGCCAAATTAATCGGGAATCTTGTTTTTGTAATAGTTGACGTTCAGCGTAGGTTTTATAAATATCATCAATAGAAATAGATATTGTATTGTAGCCAAGTTTATCTAAAATCAAGATTAAAATTTTAGCAAGAGTAGTTTTACCTGTTCCTTGTCCGCCTAAAATACCTTGAACTAATGGATGACCTAAATTTTGACATTTATCTGCTAGTTTTATCCCTAAAGGCAACCAAAATTTCCATAAATTTTCTAAAGTATTATTATCCTTTAAGGGTAATTTATGATAGTCAGTAATTACAGATTGAAATATAAGCGATCGCTCTCTAATTACTTCTCTGACATTTTCTGAAGTAATGTTAAAAAACTGGGCACGTTTTCGGTCTATTAATTCCTGAGTTTCTAAGATTTCTAAATCTTTTTTTCCTAGAAAATTGCCTAGTTTTAAAGCTTCTAAAATTTGTACTAGAGATAAATTGGAAAATTCCATAAAAATTAAATTAACTATTCAAGAAGGTGGTAGGTAGTAGGTTTTAGTTTTGAGGTTTTAGGTTGAAAAAGTTGATCGCCCGACCTTCAGAGCATAGTGACAATAATAACAGAACCCTAATAGTTTAGGAAATATAGTTTAGGAAACGTAGATATTGGTTTAAAGGGAAGATGAAATATAAATATAGTAATCCTATTTCAGTTGCGGGTAAAAATATCTTTTAATTGAGGGAATAGGGAACTCTTAACAGAGAATAGGGGTAAAAGTCTCAGAGTTTTTATATATCCTGAGATTTTTTACAAATTATTTCTCATTGCTATATCATTGCTATATATTAATCATTACTTGAAAAAGCGGTCAGCAATTCAGCAGTCAGCAAACAGCTTATATTTATACTTAAATCGAGAATCGATAAAAATCCTTTTTGAAATGTCATTTCAACCCCTCTTAAATTATCCTGCTTGTAGAAGTATAGAATTTCAACCCAAGGTGATAATTGAAGGCTAGTTAACTACTCAGTAGTCGGACAAAATTAAAATTTAATACTTAATACCTACTTCCCTAGAACCTACTACCCTAAGCTGATAGCTGAAAGCTAATTAACTACTAAGTAGTTAGACAAAATTCAAGTTTAATACCTAAAACCTACTACCCTAAGTTGATATCTGAAAGCTAGTTATGGTTTGCGCTTCACTAGTCTTTTAGTAGGGATAGGAGACAGGAGACAGGACACAGGAGAAATGGAAATTAAGAAGAGGTAGAAGTAAGAATTGTAAGAATGATTTTTCTGCCCAACTATGCTCCTAAAATACTAACTTGCATGAGCGTTTTAGACGTGATACCAGGCACTTTTTTTAGCCCAAAAAAGGCTAAAGTCTTTATATGTAAATACCTTTAGATTTAATCGACAAGCCCTAGTTAACTACTAAGTAGTTAGACAAAATTCAAGTTTAATACCTAAAACCTACTACCTTAACGTAGAGAAAATCTAAGAACCTAATTTGAAAGCTTCTAAAAATAGACCATAAGTAAAACCAATTTTAAAACCATTCAAAATATCTATTCCCAAAGAACGTGCTATTTTCCCCTTAATACCATAAGCAAACCAGTTTAATAGTTCAGTAATCAGCAAACATATTAAAGCATAAATAACATCTAAGTAACCTTCTTGTCCAGCGATCGTAGAAACCGCAGTCCCAGCAAAATTACCAAATAATAAACTAATAATTAATAGAGAAATTCGACGCCAAGGATTACTCAACCATCGCCTAAACCTTTCACTAATAACATTAAATAATCTATTGAGACGAGTATTTTGCATAGATATAGATATTGAAGTTAAATATATTTTTGTTTTTTTGACTTTTTAAATCAATTTGAAAGTTAAAAATACTCTAGTGCAAGAAGGCAGAAGGCAGGAGGCAGAAGGCAGAAGGGAAGAAAGGTTATTTTACAAGCTTTTGAACCTTTTTTAACTGGTTAGTTATTTCCGCCATCCTCCACTAGGTAGTTTAACATAGCAGAAGAGCAAGCTGTAATGTATCAGGTTAATTGAACAAAATCAGGGTGCCTAGTTAAAGAATGAAAAGAAAGAATTCAATTCAAATGAAATTTCAACCTTATACACAAACTATTATTACTTTAATATTTTTTTTGTTAGGATTAATTATTGGCAGATTTCAGTTGACAATATCTTGGGAAACAAATGATTCTGAGACATTTTCTCAACCTCCATTACTCAACATTCCTACCCAGAAACCCGTACCAAAATCTCCAACAAAAAAGATTCAAGAATGTGGTCTCCTCATAACTACTTCTCAATCATCTATAGTAAAAACCGATAAAGGAGCTTTTCGAGTTAGTAACTGTACAGATCGTCCAATTCGTCTAGCACTACTAGCTAAATCCTCAGACCAATCTTACCAAAAATCTGCTCACTGGGATTTTGCCCCAGGAGAAGGTAGTAATAGAGGATTAATACTTTCTTTGCCAGAAGAAAAATTAACCTTGAAACCAGGAGATATTCTAGTTGTCTTTGCCCAAGATGGCTCTCGTTTATACTGGGGACCTTATGTTGTAGGAGAAACAAAATCTCCTATTTGGAATAGAGAAAAATTAGAATGGTTGTTAATTTTAAAGCCTTGAAAAAATATTATTAATGGTCATTCTTTCAATTTCTAGCTAAATTAGGGTTGAAAATTTTAGGACGAACAAAGGATAACTAAATCTGAATGAAACTCATACAAGAATTAGAAATTATCAATTGGTTGAAAGCTCAACCAAAAAATCATCTTTTAACATTAGGACTTTCTGTTTTATGGCTTTGTTTACTTGCTTGGTTAGCCTTTTTTTGTAATTTGGGAAATATTGGTCTAATTGATGAAACAGAACCACTTTTTGCTGAAGCTGCTCGTCAAATGGTAGAAACTGGAGATTGGATTACACCTTATTTTAATGGAGAAACTCGCTTCGATAAACCACCTTTAATTTATTGGTTAATGGCGATCGCTTATCATATTTTTGGTATTAATGAATGGTCTGTGCGTCTCCCTTCAGCAATATCTGCTACCTGTTTAGTATGTTTTGGATTTTATGTCCTCTACAAATATGGTAATTATCATTTGAGTAATCAGGAATTTATCCCTAAGAATAAGTCTTTAATAGTAAAATTATTAATAGCATGGATTGGTGCTGCTATGATTGCCTTAAATCCAGAAACTATTGCTTGGGGACGTATTGGAGTTTCTGATATGTTATTAACAGGTTGTATGTGTTCAGCTTTATTCGCCTTTTTTATCGGATATGCTTCACAGGCAGATAATACAAATAATGATAGAATTCCTCAAGTAAATTATCCTCAAAAGCCAAAAAATCAACAGCAAAAAAACAGCAAAATACTCAGAGAGAAAGTTTCATCACTGGCAAATAAAAATCAATTATCAATAGGTACAAAAAATCCCAAAATTAACAGATGGTATTTAGCTTTTTATATCCTAATATCTTTAGCAGTTCTTGCTAAAGGTCCGATTGGAATAGTTTTACCAGCACTAATCATTGGTTCATTTTTATTATATGTAGGTAAATTCGTTCAAATTTGGCAAGAAATCAATATTTTGCGTGGTAGCTTAATTTTTTTTACTATTACTTTGCCTTGGTATTCTTTAGTCACTTTAGTTAATGGTAAAGAATATATTGATAGTTTTTTTGGTTATCACAATTTTGAACGTTTTACCAAAGTAGTTAATCATCATGGAGCACCTTGGTACTTTTACTTTTTAGTCGTACTAATTGGTTTTGCACCTTGGTCTATTTATTTACCAATAGCGATCGCTAAAACTAAATTTTGGCAACTCCGTTATTGGCGTAATAAACCTCGAAATGAACAGTTAAGTCTATTTGCTTTTTTCTGGTTTATTTGTATCTTCATTTTCTTCTCAGTCTCTGCCACCAAATTACCCAGCTATGTCTTACCATTAATGCCAGCAGCAGCAATATTAATAGGATTATTCTGGAGTAATATTATTATTAATAGAGATTTAGTTCCTAGTCCTAGTCAGACTAATGAAATTGCTAATAATTCCACATCAACTTTTAATACAAGCAATAACTCTGTTAAACCTGTTGCCAAGTTTAAGAGAAATAATTCTAAATTAATAAGTCACTTTTTATCTGCCTCAATAGTTGCCAATATAATTTTTTTGGTCATTTTAGCCATAGGAATTATCTTCAGTTTTAACTGGCTAGATAGAGACCCAGCTATGCCATATTTCCCAGAGTTAATAAGAGAGTCAGGTTTATTAACTCGTGGAGGATTAATTTTAATAACTGCAGCAATAGTTGTGGGATTTATTTTAATTAAAAAACAAACTTCTTGGATTTGGAGTACTAATTTTATTGGATTAGTAGCTTGTTTAATTTTTACTATTAACCCCATGATGTTTTTAGTAGACCAAGAACGTCAATTACCTTTACGTCAACTAGCTAAAACTATTGTTGAAGTTAGACAACCTAGTGAAGAAATAGTGATGATTAGCTTTGAAAAACCTAGTTTAGTTTTTTATACTCAGCAACAAGTAGAATTTTTCCGACGTGCCACAAATGCCAGAGAATATTTAGAGAAAGTTGTTCAGAAAGACTCTTCTGGTAATGTTGTAATGATTGGTTATCCCAAAAAATTTATTCATGTAGGATTAGAGCCAGGACAATATCAATATTTAGACAGTCGTGGAGCTTATCAATTAGGCAAAGTTCCTAAAAATATGTTCTTAAAAAAGCAGTAATAGGTAATAGTTCAACAATTAATAATTAACACAGCAATTCTCAAGAAACGTGAGGTACAAAATTCGTTTATTTTAGGGAGTAGGGAAACAGGGAATAGAAAAGAAGAAAAACAACTGTACCTCAATAACTTGAGAAATGCTATAAATAATTAGGGTTTGCTGAAAAAGTCTTTTTGCTGGGGTAGGAGACAGGAGATAGGAGTTAGGAGGAATGGGAATTATAGAGGAGGTAGTCAGAAGAATCGTCCCAAGATTGTTATGCCATAATCATTCCGAAATACTTGCTTTTTGAGCTTGAGCGACCGAAAAGCTTGCACTTTTTTCGACCAAAAAAAGCTGAAACCAGTATCAGTCAATGCTTTGATATTTAATCAGCAAACCCTAATTACCTCTACTTAAAATAAGAGTATTGGTGAACATAATTTTTTTTCTTGATTTATTCAAAGAATAAGAGGCTTTAAACCTTAATTATTCGGTAAATTTTAATTTTCAATATCTTATATCATGTCCGGATAATTAGTTATGAAAAAACTTTCTCCTTTTCCTCCTGTTTATTATTTTCTTGCTTTTTTCTTTTTCTTCTTCTTTCTTCCCTCCTAACTCCTAACTCCTAACTCCTGACTCCTCCGTCATTTATTTATAAGTATTCAACCGGACATGATATTACTGCAATTCCTTCAAAATCTTTATTCTGTTCAAATGCCTGCTTTTGAATATTGAAATTTAAGAGAAAATCCCAATCTTGACGCGCCCTGGGAGACCACAGCCAATTTTTTTGCAATTCTTGGATATGAAAATCTTTACCACTTTCTCCCATAACTTTATTCACATAAAATAAAGCTTGCTTGGGAGTTTTTTGTAAATTTTGAGCAGATTTAAACTGTATTAATCCCAGACCAGCATAAGCATTCAAAATTTCTCTATTATTGACAGATAAATTTATCAGATCATTATCAGAAACAGGAGTAATTTTTCCTGACAAATGCAATACTTTTAACCAAGCTCCATAAGCTTTTTCCATATCTCCTTTAGTGTAATAAGCAAAGCCTAAAGCATTTTGATATTGAATAATTTATGGACTTTTAGTAGCAGCTTTTTCCCAATAAGTTATAGCTTCATCTATCAGATTATTTTGATTACTATCTTGGAAGATTTCCCAAGCTAATCTACCTTTAAGAAAATTAATTTCTGGATGGTCTTCGAGTTGTTCCGGTACAACAGCGATCGCTTCTCTTGCTTTTTCTAATTCTCCTGTTTCTAGTAATCTTTCTACAGCCCATTTGCCAGCCGGAATATCATTTTGATTAAACTGTCTAATTGCTAAATTTTCTTCCAGGATATTATTAACTCTTTCATCAACAAGTCGAATCCTTTGATAGTCATAGTTCATACCTGGGTAAGCTGCTTTAGGCAATTTATGTTTTGCTTGTGATGGTCGATTGAAAGTAATTGTATTAGTACCAAAGGCTAACATTACTAATGATGCGGCAGATACTAATATTTTTTTCCAGGAAAACTTATTAGACTTTTCCTGAATATTTGATGTGCTTAATACTGACTGAGTTTGTGTTACTATTTCTTCTTGTTTTTTATTTCTTTGATTACTGAGTTGTTCTCTTGTTTCTCTTTCTTGCAATAACTCTTGGAGAGTCTTTACTTGAGCTTGATTATCTGTAGTCTGCCAATTAAGATTATCTGTTTGAGGTTCACTAGGAAATTCCTCAACATTCTCCAGATCGATATTTTTTTCTACGCAAATTGAATCTTTTGGCAGTTTTGGTGATGCAATTTTTTCGCCAATAGGCGTCAGGAAGTCCTCTTCTATTTCATTTTGAGAATTGTTTATAGGTGCATACTTTGGCATCAAAATAGAATCAGACATTTCAATTGGGTCAACTACAACATAAGGAGTTTGTCGTCCTTTGTCTTGAGTTAATTGTTTCACCCTTTCTTGCAGAGATTTATTTAACTTTTCAACAGTTTCCCCCTTCTCTGTACCCAATAGTTCTAACAACGCATAAGTAAAAGCTCCATGTTGCAGTTCGGGTAGTTCCCAAGAATATTCATAAGAACTACAAGAGTAGATACTAATCACTCCCTTTTGATGAACTTTTTCTTCAGTTTGGTCTCCCACCCCTTTGATATTTTTAATACCCTGGTATCTGCACATATCCAGAAACAATACAATATTCCCCGCTCCACATTTTTTAAGCTGCTGAATGACATAGTTAACTGAAATTCCACTTTTTTGAATATCTTTATGGGTATCAGAAAGTATGAGGTACTCAATACAATCATGTCTGGAACCATGGCCACTGAAAAAAAACCAAAAGTAATCCTCAGACCCCATTGATAAATTTCCAATCTGTTCTAATTTTATTTCTATATTAGAACGTCCTGGATATTCATCACTATTAGAAGAATCATCTGAGTAGTGCCAAACTTCATCAAAACCTGCTTTCTTAAGTAAAAAATTTCGCATTTTTTCAGCATCATTTGCAGCACACTTGAGAGGAAGAACAAACTGATATTCCTGAACTCCAATAGTCATTGCAAACTTATTAGCCATTTGGTTAATGTCCCTTGAATTTAAGTTTTATAGCACCCTTTCTAGCAGCTTTTACCGAATAATTAATAATTAAATAATTCAGGTTTAAAGCCTCCCCTGTAAAGGGAAAAATTTCTTTTTTTCTTAAACGTCAATCCTCTCCCTCAAAGGGAGAGGTAATTATTAATTGTTAATTTTTAATTGTTAATTGCTGAAACCACTTCCAAAAAGACTTTCTTTTCCTTCTCCATCAACTTCAACAGAAAGTTCTATCTCATCTAGTTGAATTTCAGTTTTGTAGCTGTCGCTTGAATTTAAGTTTGATAGCACCTTTTCCACCAGCTTTTCCACCGCTTCCGAAAAGACTAACTTTTCCTTCTCCATTAACTTCAACAGAAAGTTCTATCTCATCTAGTTGAATTTCAGTCTGAGTTTGTTTTTCTGCTCTACTCAACAAACGCTCAAAAACATCTTAGTTATGAGATTTTAGAGTCACCGAGAAAATTGAGCTTTGCCTGTGGTGGAAAATTTCCCTAACTACAACGTCTTAGTTATCAGATTTTAGAGGAACTGAGAAAATTGAGCTTTGCCTGTGGTGGAAAATTTCTATAACTAATAACTACAACGTCTTAGTTATCAGATTTTAGAGTCACCGAGAAAATTGAGCTTTGCCTGTGGTGGAAAATTTCCCTAACTACAACGTCTTAGTTATCAGATTTTAGAGGAACTGAAAATATTGAGCTTTCTGTGTGATTGAAAATTTCTATAACTGATAACTACAACGTCTTAGTTATTAGATTTTAAAGTCACCGAGAAAATTGAGCTTTGCCTGTGGTGGAAAATTTCTATAACTAATAACTACAACGTCTTAGTTATCAGATTTTAGAGTCACCGAGAAAATTGAGCTTTGCCTGTGGTGGAAAATTTCCCTAACTACAACGTCTTAGTTATCAGATTTTAGAGGAACTGAAAATATTGAGCTTTCTGTGTGATTGGAAATTTCTATAACTAATAACTACAACGTCTTAGTTATTAGATTGTAGAGACACCGAGAATGAGGAACTTTCTGAGTCGTTGAAAATTTCTCTAACTACAACGTCTTAGTTATTAGATTGTAGAGGAACTCAGAATTAAGAGCTTTGCCTGTGGTGAAAAATTTCCCTAACTGCAACGTCTTAGTTATCAGATTTTAGAGGAACTGAGAATATTGAGCTTTGCCTGTGGTGGAAAATTTCTATAACTAATAACTACAACGTCTTAGTTATCAGATTTTAGAGTCACCGAGAAAATTGAGCTTTGCCTGTGGTGGGAAATTTCCCTAACTACAACGTCTTAGTTATCAGATTTTAGAGGAACTGAGAATATTGAGCTTTCTGTGTGATTGAAAATTTCTATAACTAATAACTACAACGTCTTAGTTATTAGATTTTAGAGTCACCGAGAATTTTTGAGCTTTCTTTGAGTTGAAAATTTCTATAACTAATAACTACAACGTCTTAGTTATTAGATTTTAAAGTCACCGAGAATATTGAGCTTTGCCTGTGGTGGAAAATTTCTCTAACTACAACGTCTTAGTTATCGAATTCTAGATATAGCACTACGCAAATAGGCCACGAATATTTGTAAATGCTCAAACTAAGTCAAGAATTACTCCCTACTCCCTACTCCCTACTCCCTACTCCCTAAAATATCAACTGACCCTTAATTTCCTCCAATAAATCTACTATTGATAAATCAGAAGGCAAAATTTTTGTAGCTACCTTGCTCAAGACTAAATTTAAACTTTCTACAGTCATATTTTTGGGTAATTTATAATCATAATATTCCAACACTAATATAGGAGGTTTTATAACTATTTGCTCTAAATCAGATAATGCCTTATCCAAACCAGGTGGTAAATTTCTCCGTAAACAAATTAATAATAAATCCACACTCTGATTTTTCAATTGTGACAAAACTTCAACCCAAGATTTAGCAATTAAACCTTTAAACCCAGAAGTTTGAATATACTGGACTAATACCTGTGTACTATCAATTGGTAATTTTGTTTGTTCACAATATTTCCAACTTTGATTAGCCACCTCTAAATCAGAACTCAAAGCAGGAAAAATCGGAGAATTAAAAGTATTATTTCCTAAATCTCTCCCCTTTTGTTCAGGAGTAAAATCGGAAAAATTAACAACAGCTTCCTTAGACAAAACATCCGTTAAAGGTACTGTAAAATCCTCAATATTTGCCACATCCATAACTAATATAGTTGGCAGCCAACTCATACCCGCAGCAATAGAAATTACTTGACACAACGCAGAAGTTAAATATTCATAATCAAGTTTTGTTTCTGTTAAATTATTGTCATTTTTCTCAAAAGCCAAACAAGGAAACACAGACAATTCTTTCACTTGATTAGCCACTTGAGTAGTTTCAGAATCTAGAGTTACTAAAGGAATAGCTGTTAAAGCAGAATATTGACTGAGTTTATTAATAAATTTAACTGGACTTACTGAATTACTAATTTTTTCTATGAGAATGACATTAGGTTGCCAAATCTTAGCAAGTAAATTTGCTTGAGCTAAATCATCTGCTTCTATTACTGTGTATTCTCCCGGCAGCGAAGGGAACTTATCCTCATAAATATAATTTTCTTCTGTAGACTGCTGAAACTCATATTTACCTGGAACTAAGTGCATAATTACTAACTTTTGATAATGATTTTGTGCTTTTGAATCAGGAAATTCTGCCAGTATTTCTTCTAATTCTAATTGTTCCACAGGTAAACTTAAAAACTTATTTGCACCATTATTTATCGCTCGTTCTTTATCCCCTCTAGTTGCAGTTATTACTACAGGAATCTGACAAGTATCAACATCCGTTTTCAGCAGAGTTAATACATCCCAACCCGATAAAAGAGGCAGTAATGGATTAAGAAATATAAATTTTGGTTGTAATTTTCGCGCCTTTTCTACCGCTTCTGTGCCAGAACGTGCAATAACAACTCGATAACCTAAAACTGTTAATTTACTCGTTAAATCTTCAATAAATAGTGGCGCTGCTTCAACAATCAAAACTAAGCGAGATGAATAATTAATAACAGGTACTTGGTAATTGTTAACAGGTAATTTACTATATTTTTTTGTACCAACTTCACTTTGCTGAGTAGGAATTAATCCTTGTTCTTTGAGATAATCATTTGTTTCCCATCCTTCAGTTCCTAAATCTTTTTGAGGCGGACTTGGCGGCAAAATTAACGTAAACTCACTTCCTTTACCTTCCTGAGAAATAAACGTAACATCCCCACCATGTAAACGAGCTAAACGTTGAGTTAATACCAAACCTAAACCAGTTCCTTCAAACTGACGAGTTAGAGGATTTTCTAATTGTTGAAACTTCTGAAAAATCAAATGTTGCTTGTCTGCTGAAATACCAATGCCACAGTCCCAAACTGTAAAAGTTATCCACTTTTCCCATTTAGCTACTTTCAATCCCATCTTGCCATCTGCTGGAGTAAACTTCAAAGCATTGGATAACAAATTTACCAACATCTGACGCAAACGCAATTCATCTGCAATAAAAGTATTTAGACCAGATTCTATTTCCAATGTATACTTTGCTTTTAAAGAATCAGGTAGTGAGGAAGAAGATGAATCTTGAGTATTTTTATACTGAAGTTGTAAAGCCTCTTGAAAAGCGCGATCGCAAACTTTCTGAATTTTCACAGGTTCAGAGTTCAACTCCATCTGACCTGTTTCCATGCGAGTCAAATCTAGAATATCATTAACTACAGCCATTAAATGACGACCACTTTGATGAATTAGTTGAGCATAACGAGCTTGACGTTCATTAAGACTCCCCAGAGCTTGCTCCTTCAATAAACTAGATAAACCCAATACAGCAGTTAAAGGCGTTTTCAGTTCATGGCTAATACAAGCCAAAAATTCGTCCTTAAGTCGATTAAGCTGAATCAAATCAGCATTTTTAGCTTCCAACTCTTTTGCTATCAAGCGTTGCTCCGTGACATCCTGAGCTAAAATTAATGTCAAGTCAAATAATGGTTGACTACTAAACTGCCATACTCGTTCCTGGCCATTTTCTTGAGGACAAGTACAAATATAGGTATCTGGTTGAGTGTAATAACAAAAGCTAGAAGCAGAATTTGACTCTGGCAATTTTGCTCGTTCTTGTAGAAGCGTTGCAGGAGAAAATCTCCAATTAGTTGTAGCTGGACATGACAATGTAATCATATCTTTCACTACTGCTAAAGAGTCTGGCATTTCTACTCTTCTGGGCTGTTGTTGAATATTTTTAGTAGATAAACTTACAACAGCATCTGCAATTTCCATCAAATCAGATTCTTTTGTTATCTGAGAACGCCATGCCAGATTTTGCTTAATAATTTCGCCGTCATTGCTCTGTAACATTAAAGGTAGAGGCAGTTTTTCTAAGAGCTCTATTAGTGAATAGAGGTAGGGAGAAGTCTCTGCTGTTGTCTGGAGTTGCAAATTTTCCTTGGGAGTAGGTGTAGGTAAAAACTTCCCAGATGTTTTTAGAACATTTTCTGGAGCAGAGATACAACTTTTTCTACTTAATTCTGCCTCTCGATCTTGATTTATGGCAATAAATTCTAGTAGACGCAAGGTATTTAGCAACCCTAAAAATTGACCTTCCTTGTCTACCACTGCAATAGGTGTACTAGGAGATGCAAGGTCTAAAGTATCAGATTCTTGATTAATTTGCCCTTCTGATTGTGCCTGGAGATATGGCCATAGCTTAGTAATAGGTAAATCTGCTGATAAAACTCTCAGACTATTGAGTGTGAAAGAACTTACTTCAGATAGAGGTTGTTGCCAATTCAAAATTAGAGCATGATTTTGAGAAGATTGAGTTTCAGACTTTAAATCTATATCGGGAATTAAATTATGTAAGTAAATTAGTCCTAGTGGTTGGTGCTGATGATTTACTACTACTAACTCATTGTATTTTTCTTTACAGAGAATTGACCATACTACCTGCAAGTTTTCTGTGTGTAAGCAGATTGGTATAGAAGATATAAATTTTTTTAAAGTAGTGTAGGCCATTGACATGACAGTTAGAGCATATTATATGCTGAGAGTAAGTTCATTAGCGATGAGTGTATTTTGACTAACCTAACTATAATTTAGGCCATTATTACCAAACCCAATTATCCCCACATTGTATCTACAAGATTATTCAAAATAGCTACGTTAACACTTGCTAGAAAACTTCTCTATAATTTATGGTTTGTTATAATCTTAATACTGATTGGTGAGAACAACAGAAATAAATGCCTTGTAAACGGATACCATTCCGTTAAGCTGCCACTATGTTAGAGATATTCTTGGGTTGGGAAATTAAATATAATTTGAGAAATATTATTCATCGTTAATCTATATTCCTTATTCCTTATGCTATCTTCCTGACAAAGAAAATATAGAGGCAGTCTATGTTAATATTTGTTAAAATTTGTTTTTAGATGTTTAATATAATAATAATTTTGTAATGGAGATTTCTCAGATTACAGATTCTAACCCTAACCAAGATTTAGCTACTTTACCTAAAACTTTGTCTACTCAAATATCTGTCTGTGTATACCTATATGACGATCAATTTGCTAATTCAGTAACGAAATTACTGAGTAGCGATCGCTATCTTGTCGCACTGACTAATTCTTCCAGAGAATTTTTTCAGCTTGTTGAGGAAAATACTAACATAGATTGTCTGATATTCCAAGAGTATTCTCAACTAATTTCTTTGATTGAGAAGTTACAAGATAAATCAATTTTACTACCTGCTGTAATTATCAAACAACTTGAATCTGAACGCGATCAGGAAAATCCGAATTTAGCTAATACTAATTTTACTAAATCTCAGGAACAGCATAACGATTCAAGTTTTATTTACCATGAGGCAGAAGTTTCATTACTCATTGAACAACTAAGCCAAATTGATTTTTATATTGGGCAGTCAATTCAAAAATTTCTGAAACTTTCTCCAAGTAATTCCTCAACAGATAAATCTCAAAAGTCTAGTCAAATTGCCGATGAGAATACCAAAAATTTACTCAATCAACAGCAACGTAGACTGTCTGAAAAATTAAGAGAAAGATTAGGATACCTAGGTGTGTATTACAAAAGGAATCCCATAAATTTCATTAGGAATATGCCTCCAGAAGAGCGGCGTACGTTTTTAGATAAACTTAACTTAGAGTACCGTCACATTGTGCTCAAATATTTTTCTAAAGATAATTCCCTCAACAATCAAATAGATGAGTTTGTCAACTTATGTTTTTTCTCAGATGTTCCTGTAACACAAATTGTAGAAATTCACATGGACTTAATGGATGAATTTTCCAAACAATTACAGTTAGAAGGACGTAGTGAGGAAATCTTACTAGATTACCGATTAACTCTTATAGATACAATAGCACACCTATGTGAAATGTACCGACGTTCTATTCCTAGAGAATCTTAAAATTTTAAATTATAAAATAAAAATTAACTAGCTCAATATTATGGCACTGCAATGATACCTTAAATATTTATCAAAAGTAAGTATAAAGTACATAAATATATAGGTAAGCTTAAGAACTTTCAAGATACATATCAGGTAAAGTATCCTAGGTGTAAAATTTTATATTGCAAATAAATAATTTACCTTTAATTAAAGTTTAATACTTTTACTGGAAAGTTGGGTTTAAAGCCCTGTCCTTTTAGGAAAGCTTTCAAATTGATTATGGTATAATAGACAATAGATTATTGTGGCAAAACCGCCGGAGTGTGACCATCAAAATTTGCTTGGCTAGGGGCTAACTACAGAAGTTAAAAGTTAGACATAATTATACATAATTATATGTTTATTGTGATATAATTGGGTCGATATCTAACTTGATGATAGGAGGTAACTGATCGCTGACAATGAAATCCTTTAAAACTAAGTTAAAAGTTAATAATCAGCAAAAAACAATACTTGATAAACACCCCCCGAGTTGCTCGTTATGATGATAACCGGGGAGTGACAACTTCTACCAAAGAGTACGAATCAACCAAGAAACGTCCGAATGCAATTACCTTGCATAAACCTTTAGTAGCTGAAGTCAAATCAATTAATCCCTGGTATTATGAGGTATCTAAATGTGCGCCAAGGTCAAGCCTTAACAGATTTAGAACGGGCATTTAAAAACTTTCTAACTATTCCTAAACAAGGAAGTATTAAGATTATTCAAGGGAACTACATACAATTACCAAGCTGTCAACCTGAAAAACTATGTGTATCAGTAGGTGGAGTCCCCACCGATTTTAAGCCTGTGGAGAGAAGAAGGTGACAGACTGCGGTCGGTGATTCTCACAGAAGCAGGAAGCTAGCTCCAAAGATCAAAATATCGTTTTGGGTAAGTTTGGTTAAGTTTAGTAGAACGGAGATGCTACAGTTTCGCACAACATCCGGAAAATAATAAAGTCTAGCTAAAGTGGTGGCGATCGCACTTAAAGCAGCTAGTAGACTTCATAAAGTCCACACCAAAAAAGTTGATATCTGGCAACACATTATCGTATCTTGCTGGAGATATAGCCCTCTGGGATTAGCTAAATTAAGCTTGTTCATTGGTTCTATTGAACGGTGGAAACAGTTTAAACATTGCTCATAAGAGATAGCTGATTTTAAGGTTTGTCGAAGAAAGAGGAAACCTTGGAAGTTATTCCAATAATCTCCCTGCCTTGAGGCCAGAGAAAACATCAAATTATTAAATATATTTTAATGAATATATGAACCTTCAAATTGTAGAAAAGAATCAGGTAGATGAACTGTCGGATTAGGGACATATAGTAGTTGGGGCAATTGAGGTAGGAATTAAACTCCACCCAGATTGATTAATATGTGGAATATTAAACCCAATAGTTAACGGGAGTACACAACAGAAAATATCTCTTACTCCTTACTCCTTGCTACTGTCCGCCTTAGATGAATAAAAAATATAATTTTTTTTGTAAATTTTGTAAAATTTAAACATAGTTAAAACCTCTTTTCATCAAGAAAAAACTCCTCAAACAGCAAAAAATCACTAGAGAATAACTATGAGTCCCCTGAAGAAAACCTACGTTTTAAAATTGTACGTTGCTGGAAATACTCCTAATTCTGTGCGGGCACTAAAGACACTCAAAGATATTCTTGAGCAAGAATTTCAAGGAGTTTATGCCCTTAAAGTAATAGATGTACTAAAAAATCCTCAATTAGCAGAAGAGGATAAGATATTGGCCACACCAACTTTATCAAAAATATTGCCCCCACCTGTGAGAAAAATCATTGGGGATCTTTCAGATAGAGAAAAGGTATTAATTGGATTAGATCTACTTTATGAGGAACTCAATGAAGACGAATTTAATCTCTAAAATGAACTTATTAATACAATTAACATAAATTTTAGTATTTTGTGATATAAATACTCTGGACATAGTCGCGATTTTCATTTAGGTATGGTATGTAGACTTTTGCCTTCAAGCAAAAGCCAGAGAGCAGATTTATCTGTATTCTACCAAAATTAAAACGCCGTACATTATGATGCGACAATCCTGATATATGTAGATATACTTATATATTTGCGGATAGCTAAATTTTTTTAACATTCCAAAGATAAAAATATGAATGAAAATAGTGAACCTATTAAAAGAGATGGAATAGCAACAGTAGGAGTTGAGAAGATTCGGACTATGATTGAGGGGTTTGACGACATCAGTCATGGGGGTATGCCAGTTGGCAGAACCACATTAGTAAGTGGTACATCTGGAACTGGTAAAACATTGCTTGCTATTCAGTTTCTTTATAATGGAATTATCTATTTTGATGAACCAGGAGTATTTGTCACCTTCGAAGAATCTCCCCACGATATTATTAAAAACGCCTATAGTTTTGGTTGGAATTTACAGAAATTAGTTAATGATGGGAAATTATTTATACTAGACGCTTCTCCCGATCCAGAGGGGCAAGATATAGTCGGAAACTTTGACTTATCTGCCTTAATAGAAAGAATTCAATATGCTATTCGTAAGTACAAAGCAAGAAGAGTTTCTATTGATTCAGTAACTGCTGTATTTCAACAATATGATGCTGCTTCTGTAGTCAGAAGAGAAATATTTCGTTTAGTTGCGCGACTCAAACAAGTTGGTGCAACTACAATTATGACCACTGAAAGAGTAGAAGAGTATGGTCCAGTAGCCAGATTTGGAGTTGAAGAATTTGTCTCAGATAATGTTGTTATAGTTCGTAATGCTCTAGAAGGCGAGCGTAGAAGGCGAACCATGGAAATATTAAAACTGAGGGGTACAACCCACATGAAGGGGGAATATCCATTTACGATTACTAATGATGGTGTAAATATATTCCCACTAGGAGCAATGCGACTAACTCAACGTTCTTCAAATGTTAGAGTTTCCTCTGGAGATGATATTCTAGATACAATGTGTGGAGGTGGTTTCTTTAAAGATTCAATCATATTAGCAACTGGAGCTACAGGTACAGGAAAAACTCTTTTAGTAAGTAAATTCTTAGAAAATGGTTGTACAAATAATGAACCTGCGATGCTTTTTGCTTATGAAGAATCTCGCGCTCAATTATTTCGTAATGCCTATTCTTGGGGTATAGATTTTGAAGAATTAGAAAAAAAGGGATTATTAAGAATCTTGTGTAGCTACCCAGAATCAGCAGGTTTAGAAGACCACTTACAAATTATTAAATCAGAAATTGCGAACTTTAAACCCTCTAGAATAGCTATTGATTCTCTATCTGCTTTAGCAAGAGGAGTAAGTAATAATGCCTTTAGACAATTTGTGATTGGGGTAACTGGTTTTGCCAAGCAAGAAGAAATAACAGGCTTTTTTACTAATACGACCGATCAATTTATGGGGTCTCATTCTATTACGAATACTCATATTTCTACTATTACTGATACTATTATCATGTTGCAGTATGTAGAAATTCGTGGTGAAATGTCCCGCGCTATTAATGTCTTCAAAATGCGTGGTTCATGGCATGATAAAGGAATTAGAGAATATACAATAACATCAAATGGTCCAGAGATAAAGGATTCTTTCCGTAGCTATGAAAGAATTATTAGTGGTTCTCCCACTAGAATTACAGTTAATGAAAAAAGTGAATTATCTAGAATTATACAGGGAGTTCAAGAGAAGACACCAGAAGAATAGGATAGAATTTGAAGAAGGAAGAAGGAAGAAGGAAGAAGGAAGAAGGCAAAATTGCATCGGGATAGTCTCCGAAAGGCCACTTCGTGTCTTAAACCCCAGAAAATTTTAAGGCCCCCCTTTCTGATAGGAAGTGGGGGTGGGGAGATGTCTAACAGCTAATTAACTATTACCTCTTATTTTCCAGGAGAGGATTGACTAAAAGGAAAAATTTTTCTTGCTTCTACTTGTAGAGTGTAGACAGGCAGAGGCTTTAAATGTTGATTGTCCAGTAAAATCAAACTTGAGATGGCGATCGCCTTTTTGCCAATCAAAAGCAAGTAAGTACCTATACAAATATATTCATTTTCAATAATTACGAAAATACATGGGGTAGTAGATGCTCTGGGTAATCCCACCCCTAGCATTTTTAACCCCAGGCCAAGGATGCGACTTAGATGGAGCAGATGTTTTATTACCGATGGTAGAAGCGACAAGCAGTTTTGGCTGATCAAGCCTATGATGCTCAAGAGCGGGTGCCAATCGCCTTTAACTGAGGGAGGAATAGAAGTAGTAATTCCCCCGAAAAAAAACCGCGCGTGAACTCCGCAACTACGATGAGATATTGTACAAAGCACGCCATCTCATAGAAAATTTCTTCGCCAAACTCAAACAATATAGAGCGATAGCTACAAGATATGACAAGGATAGAGTAAACTTTCACCGGAGGAATTCCTACAGGTAGCCTCAGTCATTTTATTAGCATAGCGATCGCCATTGACCTAGCTCATACAATACCAATTTTGTCAATTTTTTAATTGATGACACGCCCTAGTCATTTAGAGCAGTCCTTAGCATGTTGTTCCTGTAGTTATTCTTCATAAGCATACTATACATTTAATGTCAACCTCTTTAATTGATGACACGCCCTAGGGCTTTTCAGACGGGGCTAAGAATATAAAAGTGTAAGACCCCAGAAAAGGCAACAATATAATGAAAAAGGCCAACAATATAATTGAGAGCGGTGGACGAGGAAAGGCCAAAATACAAAGCAAAAAAGGCCGACTAGAAATAAGGTTTTCTAAACAGATATTCGGCCAAGATAAGGTAATGGCCTTAAGGCTGGCCGACTCTCTAGATAATTATCCTCAAGCAAAATCTGTCTTGGCCTTAATCAACGCTGATATCTCTGCTGGGAAATTTGATTTCAGCCTGGAAAGATATCGCCCCACTTTGCAAGTGCCAACAGAGGCGATCGTGAAATCCCCTTTAATAATATTTGTCTGGGAAGAATTCTTAAAAGCTAATCGCTACAGATGGAAGGATTCAACCTCTCTTTATCTAAAGAACACTATTATAAAGATGGATTCCTGGTCAGTTTTGTATCGATGATGCTGAAGTGTACAGAAATTGGCGGCTAGCAAACACTACAACTTCTATGAGCAAAAGAGTACTTATTTGGGTTAGAGCTGCTGTCGGGTGGTGGAGCGATTTGCATTCAACCTCCTTCTTTCTTCCCTCCTTCTTTCTTCCCTCCTGACTCCTGACTCCTGAGGACTCCGTAGTTATTTATTTATCACTGTTCAACCGGACATGATATTAATGCTTTATCCATGGCCAATATTTAGGTAGCGATCGCCTGTCAGTATCCAATATTTCAAAAGTGATCGCATCCAAGTATTTGTAACATTCTTTTTTCAAAATGGTATTAGAGATTTTCAAATTCTCATACCTTTGTCAAACTCTGAATTTTCCTTTTTACTATAGAATATCATCAAGAAAGTTATATTTTTTATTCCTATTTTAATGATGAGCGATCGCCGTTACTTTTTAAAATTTCTAGGTCTAAGTTTATTGACAACCCAACTCGCTGCTACAAATAAGCGATCGCTCCGGGTTGCCTCAGCAGTATCCCCCCAACCTATCCTCAAACCACCCCGCCTCAAAGTAGGCGATACCGTAGCAGTAGTTAGTCCTGCAACTATGATTTATAAAAATCAACTCAAATATATCAATTTTGTTTTAGGGCAACAAGGGTTTAAAGTAAAAGTTGGTACCCACGTTCTCGATAGATATGGATATTTAGCAGGTAAAGATATAGACCGTGCAGCAGATATCAATGCCATGTTTGCAGATGACGAAGTAAAAGCATTGGTAACAACTACAGGTGGTTGGGGTAGTAGTCGCATCTTGCCATTATTAGACTATGACTTAATTCGGAAAAATCCCAAAATTATCATTGGTTACAGTGATATTACTGCTCTGTTATTAGCGATATACGCACGCAGTGGTCTGGTGACATTTCACGGTCTCTTTGGTACATCTACCTGGAATAAATTTTCTGTTGGTTATCTCAAAGATATCCTGTTTGAAGGAAAAGCGATGACCTTGCAACCTCCCACAAATATTGTGGAAACTATTACAAGTGGAAAAGCACGGGGGCAACTGGTGGGAGGAAACTTGTCTGTATTAACGGCAATGGTGGGGTCTAATTTTTTGCCAGACTGGCGAGGGAAAATTTTGTTTGTGGAGGAGATAAGAGAAGATATTTATCGGGTAGACAGGATGTTGACTCATTTGAGTTTGGCAGGTGTATTGCAACAGTTAGAGGGTTTTGTGTTTGCGCAATGTACTAGATGTCTGGATGAGGAGGATGATTTTCCCACATTAACTTTATGGCAAGTTTTGGTAGACCTTATTCGACCTCTAGGTATTCCTGCTTGGTATGGTACAGCGATCGGTCATATTCGGAATAAGTTTACGGTGCCATTGGGAGTAGAGGTAGAGATAGATAGCGATCGCGGCACGATTCAGATGTTGGAAACTGCTGTGGTTTAGGGAACGGAGTTGGATTGAAGAAGGCAGAAGGCAGAATAGAAAATTGCATAGCGCATAACCGCTATATCTAGCGAATTGCATTCGCCCTCTACGCAGCGGTTTTCATTTGGGTAAAGCACAGTAGGGACGTTCCATGGAATGTCTCTAAAAGGTTTTATTTGTGAAGATATGGTTCATCAACTTGAAAAGCGCTGACGGATAGCGTATTGTCTAAGAATATGCGTAATTCCTGATGGGGATAGTCTTCGACAAGCAACTTTCGTGTCTAAAAATCCCCAGATTTTGTACCATTAACAGGATATCTGAAAAGTTGTTTAATAATGAATTTTGCCCCCCTAGCCCCCCAATTCTGGGGGGAACAAGAATCCATTAGCTGGTAAAAGTCCCCCAATGCGCGGGGGATGCGCGGGGGCGCGTGATGTAGCAAATGAGACTTCTCAGACAACCTCTAAGAAACTGCATTCAAATAGCTTTGATAAATTTTGGGATTAAAGCAGACAAAAATCGCCTTTTGGATGGAGCGATCGCGATACAAAAAAGTAGCAACCTGTTCGATAGCAACTTTGGCTGACACATCGGCAGGACAGCCCAATACACCCGTACCGATCGCAGAAAAAGCAATTGTTTCCACTGTTTAGAATACGCTATATATAGTGTCTTTGCGTAAGTCCTGAATATAAGACTTTTAGCTATTTGGCCCTCCTGCAATTTGTAAATATACCAGCGCTCATTGCTATATAAGTCAAAAGTCAGGTATCGAGTGCGTAATTCTGAGGAAACCTCAAAATGTAAGACGCACTCAAGACAGTCAAAAGTAAGATTTTATAGAGCCACAAAACTTTGATGATACAGTAATTTCAGGAAATTATTGAACATTTAAAATTTGAAACTATTTGTGGCATTTTTAAAGTGAATTGGTATCAGCAATCAGCAGATTTTTTTTGAGATACCCTCTTTGACGGAGCATTCCGGATAAGTTCAATATTCTGCTGACAAGCCTTTAGTTACTATCAACTTACACCTTCAAAATTTCATCATCAATTGAAAAATCTACTTCTTTTTTGTCACGACCAGAGGCAATAAAATCATTTTCCAATGAATCTTTTAACCCAGAAACTAAATCAAATTTTGGCTGCCAATTTAGTTCAGTTATGGCTTTATTTATACTGGCAAAAAAATGTTGAGTTCGTAATGGAAAGGCTTTCTTTTTTCCAAAGTCAAATTGCTTCGGGTCATAATGTACTAACTTAATAGAATCAGGAGATTTTCCAGCAGCTTCAGCACAGGCATGAGCTAAACCATCAAAAGTCACATAACGCTCTCCAGAAACATTATAAATTTGCCCAATTGCTTGATTATTTCCTAATACATTTGCCATTGCCATTGCTAAATCTTTGACATGACCTAATTGGGTAATATGGAGTCCATTTCCCGGAATAGGAATCGGGCGATCGCGTACAATTCTGTCAAAAAACCATGCTTCTAGATCGTTATAGTTTTGTGGTCCATAAATATAAGTAGGGCGAATTGAAGTCCAGGGTAAACCTTGATTTGTTAATTCTGTTTCTGTTTCATATTTTCCTAAATGACGGCTTTTTGGGTCTACAGCATCTCCCTCAATATGAGGCATTTGGTCAGACTTTAAATAAACCCCCGCAGAACTCATATAAACGAAATGTTGTACCTGGTCTTTGAAGATTTCAGCTAAGGGTTTTGTATCAGTTAATTTTCTGCCATTATTATCAAAAATAGCATCAAATTTTTCTGGTGCTAATTTTTCTTTGAGTTGAGTGGCATCCGTGCGATCGCCATGAATTTCTTTAACTTCTGGAACTGGACTTGGTTTATTACCGCGGTTAAATAGCACCACTTCATGTCCTTGTTCTACTAGAATTTTAGTTAAATAGACTCCAATAAATCGAGTCCCACCCATAATCAGTATTCGCATTTTTCCTCTTTTTCAGCAACAGTTAACGAGAAGGCAGAAGTACGAAGGCAAAGGGCAGAAGGCAATCTGCCTGGGACTTCTTGCGACCCCACTAAAGGGAGTTAAGTAGCTCCTTCTCAGGAGGGGTCTGAATTGCCTTCTGCGAAGTTCCTTCTGCCTTCTGCCACCTGCCTTCTGCCTTATTCAATAGATTTCATCATACCCATTTACCAAGCCAAAAGTCAAAAGTTAGATTCCATAGTTAATTTTGAATACATAAACAACCTTGAATTTTGATTTTTTAACTTGATTAAATCTCTCAATACAGGTAAGCATTTAGCTATTAGCATTTAGCACTTCCCTGCGGGATGCTACGCAGACAGCAATTAGTAATTAATCATTACTTCTAAGGTTTAGGAAGGGTACTTTAGCTGTAACTTTTTAGTAAGCATTCAGCATTCAGCATTTCCGTTTGTCATGCTGCGCAAACAGATACATGAACATATTCAAGAAATTACTAAGGTTAGCTGAAGACATTTTTTTTATAAGTTTTAATTCTCCTTGGAGACTAATTCCTATTTTGGGCTGATAATGAGCTAACAACTCATAGCTGATAGCTGATGGCTGAATGCTTACACTTTTTATTCTTTCTCAATTTCAAAGGTTGCTTTTATATTCCACAAAATTAATTGCTGAAGTCCGCAGTTCCGACGTAAGCATTTCCGTTTGTCATGCTGCGCAAACAGCTGTCAGCTATTAGCCATCAGCTATTGCTTTTAGTTTATACCATTTCTCCATGAAGTTGCACTTAATATAAAGATGAGAATAGTCAGTTTAATAAGGTCTGAGCAATAATTATTAAGCGCATTTTTACAGAGAAATGGTATTACGATAAAAGCTTTATTAGGAGAGCGACCCCTAACCCCTCCCAGAAGGGGTAGTAGGGGAAAACGGCCGTTTGCCCTTACAGGAAGTTGCATGCAACGTCTGTACAGGGAGTTAACCGACCCCTAACCCCTCCCAGGAGGGGAATTAAACATAATAATAATTAACATTAACTGAGCTACTAATTAGCAAAAAAGCTATTCAAATTGTGTTAATTAATTAATAGCTGAAGTGCGACCTAAGTATAGCATTAATCCATGGGAATTGGTATGAATTGTTTTGTCCAAATGACTTAAATTCGAGATAAATATTAAAATTTAGAGAATAGGGAAGATGGAAAATGAAATAAACTAATAAGTAGAGTTTTCAATGCATATTTATTCAAGGCAATTCAATTGAATCATCAAGAAATTTATCAAATTAATTTCAAAATTGCTATGGTAAGTATTATATTTTAATTTTTGTTTCGACGATTTAAAATTTATAGTAATACCAGGGTTAACTTACTTATGTCTACTCAAGATTTAGAGAATTCAAATCAAAAAACATCTCGAAAAACTTCTCTACGCAAAGTTTTTGTATTACCTATTGTGCTGCAAATTATGTTTGCTGTAGGTTTAACCGGATGGCTATCGTTACGCAATGGACAAAAAGCGGTCAATAATGTTGCTAGTCAATTACTCAATGGAGTGACAACCCGTGTTGATGAACATTTAGAAAGCTATCTAGCAATTTCTCCTTTGATTAATCAAGTTAATAGAGATGCTATTCGTCTCAATAATTTAGATATAGAAAATCTCTGGAGTTGGCAACCATATTTATTGAAACAAATGCAACTATTTCCAAATATTAGTAGTATTAGTTTTGGCTCTACAAAAGGAGAAGCAGTATGGTTATTTAGATTAGAAGATCGAAGATTACAATTAGGAATTAGCGATTATTTAACAGCAGGAAATATAGAACAATATACTATCGATCAACAGGGAAAGATTATTGAACCACCTATTAAAAGTTTTCCATACGACCCCAAAAGTCAACCTTGGTATCAAGCTGTTATCGAAGCAGGAAATCCTACCTGGAGTAAAATTTATCCTTGGATAGATGGCAATGGTTCCACTGTCAATTTTGGCATTTCTAATGGATTACCTTATTATGATGAACAAGGTATTCGTCAAGGTATACTTAATGTACATTTAACTCTTGATAAAATTAGTCAATTTTTAAGTAAACTAAAGATAGGTAAATCAGGAAAAGTATTTATTGTCGAACGCTCTGGATTAATAGTGGCCACATCCATTTCAGAAGAGCTATTTATGACTCCAGATAATGAACAAAATTTACAACGACTGCCAGCATTAGAAAGTAGTGTACCTGTAATTAAAGCTTCAGCTCAATACTTACAAAAAACCTTCCTTGGTCTGACTAAAATAAATCAAAGTCAACAGCTAAGTTTTGAATTTAATCATCAACGTCACTTCCTAGAAATCAAACCCGTAAAATATGGTTTAGGTATTGACTGGATTATTGTGGTAGTAGTTCCAGAAGCAGATTTTATGGAGGAAATTAATATTCAAAGACGTAATACAATTTTATTATGGTTAGCAGCTTTGGGATTAGCAATACTTGGTGGAGTTTTAACCTCTAGATGGGTAATTAAACCAATTATCAGTTTAAATAAAGCAGCTAGGGGTTTTGCTGAAGGAGATTGGCAACAAAAAGTAGATATTAAACACTCTGACGAACTAGGAGAATTAGCCAATTCATTTAATACAATGGCTGTGCAATTACAAGAATCATTTAGTACCCTAGAAACTAAAAATTATGACTTACAAAGATTAGATAAACTTAAAGATGAGTTTTTGGCAAATACATCTCACGAACTTCGTACTCCTCTGAATGGAATGATTGGAATTGCTGAATCAATGTTAGATGGAGCAACAGGAAAATTATCAAAAACACAGCAAAAAAACTTATTAATGATTGCTCAAAGTGGTCATCGACTTACAGATTTAGTCAATGATATTCTTGATTTTTCTAAACTAAAACATCAAAATCTGGAGTTGCAGTTAAAACCTATAGGAATCAGAGAAATAACAGAGGTAGTTGTCACTCTCTGTCAATCTTTAGTAGGTTCTAAAAATTTAGAGTTAGTTAATTATATTCCTGTTGATTTACCTGCGGTTTATGCTGATGAAAATCGTCTGCATCAAATTTTATATAACCTGATTGGTAATGGGATTAAATTTACAGATACTGGGAAAGTAGAAATATCGGTAGAGATTATTGATCGACAAGAAAATTCGCAGTTCAATAGTCAGCATCCAATTCTCCAAAACCAACAATTAGCAATTACTATTTCTGATACTGGTATTGGTATTGCAGAAGATAAACTAGACAGAATATTTGAATCATTTGAACAAGCTGATGGTTCCACAGCACGTCAATATGGAGGTACTGGTTTGGGTTTAGCTGTTACTAAAAAACTGGTGGAATTACACGGAGGAAATATTTGGGTAAAATCTCAAATTGACATAGGTTCTCAATTTACTTTTACTCTGCCAATATCGACAGAACTTGCTATTAGTAATAATTCCGTTATATCAAGATTTACAAATGCTAATAATCTAGCTATAACTGAAGAAAAAGAAGAAGAGATTGTTATTCAAGAAGAGTCAAAAGATGATTCTATAAATTCCCTAGAAACAGAAAAAAAATTTAAAATTATGATTGTCGATGATGAACCAGTAAACTTACAGGTACTCGTCAATATTTTATCCCTCGAAAATTATTCCATAGTTCAAGCAATGAATGGTATAGAAGCTTTAAAAATAATTGAACAAGGTTTTCAGCCAGATCTAGTTTTATTAGACGTAATGATGCCAAAAATGACTGGTTATGAAGTTACACAAAAATTGCGACAAAATTTCTTACCTAGTGAGTTACCAATTCTAATGTTAACTGCTAAAAATCAAGTTTACGATCTAGTAGAAGGATTGAATGTTGGTGCTAATGATTATCTGACTAAACCAATTTCTAAAAATGAACTAAATGCCAGACTTAAAACTCATTTGAGACTATCTCAAATCAATAGTTCTTATAGTAGATTTGTGCCTTATGAATTTCTAAAATTCCTCAAAAAAGACTCTATAATTGATGTGGAATTAGGCAATCATGTAAGTAAAGAAATGGCAGTAATGTTTTCTGATATTCGCTCCTTTACCGCTCTTTCAGAAACAATGACACCCCAAGAAAACTTTAACTTTATTAATTCATATTTAGGGCGTGTCAGTCCAAAAATTAGAGACAATTCTGGATTTATAGTTAAATATTTAGGAGATGGAATGATGGCTGTATTTCCTAATAGAGCAGATGATGCTGTCAAGGCAGGTATTTCTAAAATCAAAGAAGTTGCAGAATACAATATTATTAGGAAAAATCAAGGCAATAAACCTATTTCCATTGGCATCGGCATTCACTTTGGACAAATGATGGTAGGTATAGTAGGAGAGCAAGCAAGAATGCAAGGTGATGCTTTTTCAGATAGTGTAAATTTAGCTGCTCGTTTAGAAGGATTAACAAAATTTTATGGCGTTTCTATAATTATTAGTGAAGCAGTATTTGATAATTTAGTAGATGCAAATCAATATCAAATTAGATTTTTAGACCGAGTCCAGGTGAAAGGGCGGAATCATCCCATTAAAATTTATGAAGTTATGGATGGAGAAACCGAATCTTTGCTAAACTTAAAAAGACAGGTTCAATCAAATTTTGCCCAAGGAATTTTACATTATCAACAACAAGAATTTACCATGGCAAAGGAATATTTCCAGAAAGTATTAACAGTAAATCCAAGCGATCGAGTCGCAGAAATTTATTTAGAACGAGTGAATAATTTTTTATCAGAGGGCACACCTACAAACTGGCAAGGAGTTACAATCTGGAATAAAAAATAATCGGCTTTACTGAAGCGCGTGTATGATATTATCTTAATTACCGAGGAGTCAACCCACCCCTAACCCCTCCCCTCCTGGGAGGGGGAGTCAGGAGGGAAGAAAGAAGAAAAAAGAGGAATAGAAGAAGACAGTTTTTTGTTTAGCTGGCGTACAACGCACGTTAACCCTGCGCAATAGGTCAAGCGCAGCATTCCGCACCGAAAACCTGTAAGCAGAACGGAGTTTTATCGCTCTCTAATCCAGGCATGATATCATACCTTAAATCACCAACGCCCAATAATCAAAAACTTGAGCAAATTGTATCTGTATAATTGAATAAATTAGCGATCGCTATTATGCCAAAGTTACCACTAAACCCTCTATTTTGCCAACCCTCACCAAAACTCCCCTTACGATTCATAGTTATTGTCCCATTTGTGCTGCAAATCATAGCAACAGTAGGATTAGTGGGGTATCTTTCATTTACAAATGGTAAGCGCGCTATCAACGACCTAGCTAATCAGTTACAAGGCGAAATTACAGCTCGCATTCAGCAGAAACTGAATATTTTTTTAGATACTCCTCATTTGGTTAATCAACTGAATGTAAATGCTATTCGTCTTAATCAACTTAATATTCAAGAAATTAATGATTTAGAGCGTCATTTATGGCAACAAATTCATTCTTTTGATTCCATTGGTGTTATTGGTATTACATCTACATCAGGATCTATGATTGCAGTCAGTCGCCAACAGAATAATACATTTAATATCATCATTACAGATGAATCTACAGAAGGAGAACTGCAGGAATATGCTACCAACCCTCAAGGGGTACGGACTAATCTCACAAAAGTCGTTCCGGAGTACGATCCCCGTATACGACCATGGTATCAAGATGGCATTGCTACAGGTAAAGCAGGTTGGGGTGAAATGTTTAGATCGCTAATTGATGAAAGAGTAGAAATTATGGCAACTCAACCTGTCGTTAATAATGATGATAATGCGATCGCCTTAGTTTCTGCTACTCTCACTTTCTCTCAACTTCATGACTTTCTCAAACAGCTAAAAATTAGTAAATCTGGGGAAGCTTTCATTTTAAATCGTTATGGACAATTAATAGCTAGTTCCGCTACTTCTGAGTCTTTTATTCAAGAAAATGGGAATCTAGAATTAATTGACGCTGCCAACAGTAACGATCCTTTAGTTAATTCCGCAAGTCAACATCTAAAAGACAGGTTTGAGGACCTCAATCAAATCCAAAGCAATTTATTACTGAACTTTGATATTAATGGTCAACAACAATTTTTACAAGTCGTACCTTTTAGTGATAAATATGGTTTAGATTGGTTGATTTTGGTAGTAATTCCTGAAGCAGATTTTACAGAACGTATTAATACCAATACCCGAATTACTATTGTTCTATGTTTGATTGCATTAATAATAGCAATTATTTTTGGTTTATTCAGTTGTGAATTGATTATTAAACCAGTAAAAAATTTAAAGCAAGCAGCAACTTCTGTATCAATTGGAAAGTGGGAGCAAAGAGTAAAAGAAGTTCCCATTGAAGAACTAGCAGTATTAGCTCAAGCATTTAATCAAATGACCGAACAATTACAAAAATCATTTGTTGAATTGGAGAACAACAACTCTGCTTTACAACAGGCAGATCAGTTTAAGGATGAATTTATGAAGAATATTTCCCATGAACTGAGGACTCCACTGAATAGTATTATTTGTTCTATAAAATTAATTCTTGATGGCTTTTGTGATAGTCAAGAAGAAGAAATAGAATTATTAAGTCAAGCTGATAAATCTGCCATTCATTTACTGAATCTAATTAATGAACTTTTAGATTTGGTGCAAATTAAACAAGGCAAACTTCCGGTCAACAAAAAGTCAGTAAATTTGTATGATTGTTTAAATGAAATAATTGATTCTCAGCAACCTATAATTCAACAAAAAAATCTGCAACTATATAAATCTAATATCTCTAAATCTATATTTGTAGAAGCTGACGCCAATAAGCTAAAGCAAGTATTCTTAAACGTTATTGATAATGCAATTAAATTTACTGAAACTGGTAGTATTACTATTGATGCTCAGATTAAACCAGGTGTTAATACTTATGATATAGATCAAGTACCCATTGTAGTAGTAACTATTAAAGATACAGGAATTGGGGTAGAACCAAGCGAACAGTATAAACTATTTCAATCTTTTGTAATGGTAGATGGTTCGACTACTCGTGCTTATAGTGGTTGTGGTTTAGGATTATCAATTTCTCGTAGTTTGATGGAATTGATGGGAGGTAATATTGCTCTAGAAAGTGCTGGAAAAAATCAAGGTACTACAGTTTCTATCTCTTTACCCATTACTCTCAAAACTACGGAATAAGGGATAGGGAAAGTGGCGATAGTAGCTAAATTTTTCGGCGTTGCTGAAGCGCGTGTATGATATTAATCGCGCATTACTTAGGAGTCAGTCCTCAGAAGTCAGTCCTCAGGAGTCAACCCACCCCTAACCCCTCCCAGGAGGGGAAGGAAGAAGAAGGAATATAAGGAGAAAGCTTTTTGTTTGCTGGTGCACAACGCACGTTAACGCTACGCGACAGGTCAAGCGCAGCATTCTGCACCGAAAACGCGGAGCACAGAACGGAGTTCTATCGTGCTCTTATCCAGACATAATATCATACCTCAAATCACCAACGCCAATTTTTCCATAAGAGGGAAGATATGGTTTTTTTTACAGCAGAAGGAAGAAGGAATAAGGCAAAATCTAGCGTTGTCTGAGTTTTAAGCTTTTGATATTTCCGTATCCTTTCTTTCCACTGCTATATAACAAATTACCAACTTGATGTAACCTTATTCTAATTAGGGCTTACCGATCTAATCTAAAAGTCTTTATAGATAAAGGTAAGTGCCTTTTTAAGTATCAAAAAGTTCGAGGTTTTAAGTGGTAATTGTTCAATTAGGAGCGGATTTTGGTCAATATTTGGGCCGAAAAATTAAGGGACAAAACGCCCGCTCCTACCTCCTGTAAATTCCCATTTCTCCTGTCTTCCCCTCCCAGGAGGGGAGGGGGAGGGGCGAGGGGTGGGTTTTCTCCTGTCTCCTGTCTCCTGTCTTCTGTCTCCTGTCTCTACTAAAAGACTTCCATAAGCAAACCCTAATTAGACAAAACTAAAATCTAGAGTGAAAATATGCCATCCAATTCCGATAATTTACCAGAACAAGATTCGGTGGTACCTAATACCTCCGAATTATCTTCTTTCATCAAAAATTTATCAATTGCTTCCTTGGTAGGAATAATAGCTTTTGTTGGAGTAAGTTCTTTGATTATTGCTGCTAGTCAAAACAATGTTAATGACATTGAAACAACAGAAGGAAAATAGACTGCTCCATACTCAAAAAGTTAAAAACAAAAAATAACATTCTCTCAGTTTCCGAATTCTAACTCAAGTCCCTAATACCAATTAGATCGAAGAATATTTCAAAACTGTGACGATCAGAAATAGGGAATAGAAAGAAAATAGAATATTGATTCAAATAGTATAACTAAATCTAAAAATGAATAATTTCCTTAAAACTATCAAAAATATTTTTTTTCCTGAAAAAGATGATATTTTTCTAGCATTTGTTGAAAATATAGAACTCGTAGTATCTAAAATTCTATCTTTAGCATTGATCGCTGTAATTCTTTTTGCCGTCTTTGACGTGATAGTTTTTATCTCTCAACAACTTTTTTTTACATCCCATCCTTTATTTAAAGATACATTATTTGAAATATTTGGACTATTTTTAAATATTTTAATTGCCCTAGAAATTTTAGAAAATATTACAGCTTATCTCCGCAGGCACGTCTTTCAAGTAGAATTAGTAATTTCTACTTCTTTAATTGCTGTAGCTAGGAAAATTATTATTTTTGATATTGATAAAAAAACAGGAGAAGATTTAATCGGATTAGGAATTGCTATTATTGCTCTATCAATTAGTTTCTGGATTATTCGATCGCAAAAAAATAGACCATCTAATCATTAATATTGTCGTCGCTACTCTGTCCTAGGGTTTTGGGTTTTACGAAACGGTCGAAAAACCCTAACAACACTTATTTCTCAAATACTTAATAATGCCAATCCTACCGTATTTGAGAACAACCAAAATTTAAGATTGAACCTACAACCTACAACCTACTTCAATTATCTTGGCGCTTCAGTATAGAAGTAGCGCCAAATGTTGCGAAAGCTAATAAACCTAATATTGAAGTAGGTTCGGGAACAGGAGTTAACATGATATTATCAAAATTTACATCACCAGAACTAGCAATATAAACTTGAGTAATATTTTCAAAACCATCTATTGATAAAGTTTGAAAAGGTGAAGATATATCGTCACCAATGGAATATTCTATAAATTGACCAGAAACTTGCATTGTCGGATCAAATGTTGTGGAAATTAAGATTTTAGTATCATCTGTTGTATAACCAGTAATTGCATTTACATTATTCCGCAATTGATAATCTAAACTTTCTAAAGAGAAGATGCCACCATTTTTTAAAGTTATAAATGAACCTAAAAGTCCGAATTCATTAGTAAAATGTTGAGCTTCATAACTCTCGCTAGGATGAAAATGTGAACTATCACTAAAATAAGCTGATGAACTGCCTATTTCCTGTGCTGAAAATGCTGCTACATTAAACCCATTTTCCATGAAACATTTACCCGCACTCAATGGAGAAGTACAAGTATTGGGATTGGAATTATCATATATTTCAAAATCATAAGTAATTGTTGCTGCGTTAGTTTGCCCACTACCAACAAATAGTATCGCTAAAGTTGCACAACAGCTAATACCCGTAGTTTTTAATCTTTTGAAGATCATATTATTAATGCCTAAATTTCAGTAAATTAATCATGGAGATAATAGCACTGAATTTCTGAAATTACAACTGCTTTGATCTGATTTTTATCTATGACAAAATGTCATACTTTTTCTAGTTAATTAAAAAGTATAATTTATTGTTGAGTTATTATCAATTTTACTGACTTTTTAATAACTGATATTTGAATTAAAAATATGAAACTCACAGGTATAGCAGAAGTGAAGAAGGAAGAAGGAAAAACTTTACGTTGTCTGAGTTTTACAGCACTTTTGCCGATCTCTGAACCAGCTCATCACAACAAAAATAGTTTAGGGGCGAATGGCCATTCGCCCCTACTATAATCTACTGAAATTAAAACCGCTATAAGCTTTTGATTTGTCCGCGTCCTTTCCTTCCACTGCTATAATTATTAATTGTTAATTATTGCTCTGCTGATTAATTCTAAAAGTATTGACTGATAAAGGTTTTAGCGTTTTAGAATTGAAAAAAGTACCAGCTTTTCGGTGGTAAGAGCTGCATAAAGGTAGTATTTTGGGATGATTATGGCAGAAAAATTTAGAGACAATTCTTACTCCTACCTCCTCACTTATTCCCATTTCTCCCCTCCACGGTCGGGGTTAGGGGTGGGTTGTCTCCTATCTTCCCCTCCTGGTCGGGGTTAGGGGTGGGTTATCTCCTATCTTCCCCTCCTGGTCGGGGTTAGGGGTGGGTTATCTCCTGTCTCCTGTCTCTTACCCCAGCAAAAAGACTTTCCATACGCAAACCCTAATTATTATAGCGACCACCAAGTTGGTGAAAACTATTAGTGCAAGCATCTTGCTCGCGTCATAAATCATTTTATGTATTACCCGATGTCCTAGCTATAGTGGCGACTGCTATAATTGTTGAAAATGACCTTAACTATTATAGCTTCTGGCGTTGCGTAACCAGACTAGCATTGACTTATCAGGATGGCTGCCACAAGGGTGGTCTGATTTTGCACCCCTAACTATTCAGCTTGTCAAATTATAGGATAATTAGTAGCTTTGTATCGCAAACCATTAACCTGAATTTACCTCAAAATTAAGGTACAAAGCCTCTCCATTCATGGAGAAAAATAAAAAAAACCCTTTTAGCCAATCCTCTTATTATAAAGAAGAGGTAATTATTAATTATTAATTATTAAAAATACCCCCAAGGGAATTCGAATCCCTGTCGCCTCCGTGAAAGGGAGGTGTCCTAGGCCTCTAGACGATGGGGGCTTGTTTGTTTCTTTTCACTCTTACTAACTTAGCGAATTCCTAAATAAATGTCAAGGGGTATGAAAAAAAAAATTCGCTAAACTGTTTGGTTCTCTTGACTACTGAAGATTTTGGCTTTGTTGTAAAGCCATCTGAGCCGATATACCCTCTTTTTGGTCCCCAAAATACCATAAAACAGCAGCAGCTTCAGCCCGACTCACTGTTTTATCTGGCCTAAATAACTTAGTATAACCAAAAACCCGCCTAATATTAGAAAAATCATTCTGAGCATCTGCCAATACAGCTCTCAAAGCAGCAGGGTCAATCCTAGAAGCATCTTGAAAATCCCAAGCTTCTTTAACTTTCTCTACTGTAGCCTCTGGCAATGCCTTGCGAAAATCTAGAGGTACTTTCCAAAGAATCAAATCCTCACGGGTTAAAAAATCATTTGGACGAAATTTAACTACATTAATATCTCCAGACAAAGGACTAGGAATTAAACCAGCTTCTGCCAAACCTTGAATTATAGCAAAGTCTGGGTCGTTTTTCGGGACATCTTCAAAAATTGGTGTTTCATTGACCCCTGCTAGTCTAATATGTTGAGCAGAATTATTAGTAAAAATCTGATTATTAGTATTTACCAACCACCGAACATATTCCCGCCTAGTGACAAGATTCTGAGGATCGACTAAAAGAATAGTAGCATCTGGGTTATTTTGATTTTTGGGCTGTGACTGCTGAAATATTCCCAGTTTGGACAAATCTGCGATGTATTGACGTAATCCTGAAGGCACATCTCTGAGAGCTTTTTTTAAGACAGGGGAGTCTGGAGAAGTGGGGATGGACATTGGGGGGATGTTATTGGGAGGGAATGTTGTGGGAGTCGGTAATGCCGCTACTCCGGGAGTGGGCAAAGGTGTCGATAATGATGTAGTTGGAGATGGCTCAGTAATGGGTGATGCTGTGAAATTGGGAGATGGCTGAGTTTCTAGCTGGGTAGTTGATGGAGAAACTGGGATAACAGGATACGAGGGGACATTAGCAGTTTCTTGATTCTTGAGTTGATAATCTATCTCATATTCTGTGGCTATTCCTGGAGTTTGGCTTGGTTTAAGGGATATCTCTACTTGCAAATCATTTTTTTCTGCTACCAGAGATCCAATACCCTCTTCGGTAGGGTTGCTAATAATTTCCCAATTCTTGTCTCGAAATTCTTTTTGATAGAAATTTTGGACTACGTTAGTAGGGTCTGAACTACTCCAAACTGTTTTTTGCTCTTGTTCGGATTTTTCAATTAATTGAGAGTTGGGATATGGGGATATTTCTGAGGGAAAATTAGCCGGAATTTGTGTTGGTTGTTCAGGTTGTTGGTTGTTTTGACTGGAGGTTTGAATTAATTGGTTAAAAGGAGGGTTATTTTTTAACTGGGGGTCTGCTGCAAAAACTTTTTCTAGCTCTTTACTTGCGGGATTATTTGCACAAGCACTGACTGACATTAATAAACAAATAGTTAAGCTGGTAAATATAGAAGGTCTATTTAATAACATATTCATTAATATAAATTTAGTTGCTATTTTGTAAGCATTCAGCCGTCAGCCATCAGCAATCAGCTATTGCTTTTAGTTTACTATAAAAGCCTTATTAATTGTCTTACTACAAAAGTTGGCTCCCTTAGCCTTAAAGTCTATTTTAATTTAAATACTGTCCTTAAGGAGAGAGTATTGTTGCAGAGAGCTGACAGCTAATAGCTGTTTGCGCAGCATTCCGAAGGAAATGCTTATGCTATTTTTCAGGGAGGTTTTTGTTTCCTCCCTTAATTCTTAAAACTATATTTTTCAGGTATTCTTTAACAAGGATTTTGCCTGTTCAGTAGATAAGTTGTTTTTTTCTTCCTTTTTTTCTTCCTGTTGTGTTGATTCCTGTCCTTCTACTTGTTTGAGATGAATAGTATTTACCTTAGTAATAAAATTAGCTATAGAATTTCTTGCTTTTTTGCCACGTTCAGTTGTATCTTCTACATCATAAATTCTATAAGATAAATTTGCCCCTAAGATAAATTTCTCCTGTTCTGCTTCTAGGAGTTCCACAACTCGATTAGCAGAAATCCAATTTTCTTGGAAAGGAAATGAAGTTACAACACTAGCAACTATAGAAGCGATCGCTGGACAAATTACAGGCAACCATTTTAACCAAGCCTGACCAGTTTCTAATTTATCAACAAGGACTAAAATGGGGGTAACTCCGGAAAAAACTATTGTGCCTAACTGCAAAATATAGTAGATATTTCTAGCTTTTTGCCTGGTCTTTTTGTAATCGTCTATTAACTCTTGAGTATAACGTAAAGCTTTTTCTACTTCTTGAGTTATCTGAATATTTTCTGGAGAATTTTCTAGTTGTAAAACATTACCGTATAAGGTTGCTTTTTTAAGTACATTAGAATCCTTTATTTTTTGAGTGTAGTTGATTTGTAATTGCCGATTTAGGAGATACAAAAAAATAAACAGAGCAATAGAAACTACTAAAACTATCGGCAATTGAATCAAATCTCGAAATAAATAAACACTAATTCCTGAGCCAATAGTAGTGGCAAAAGATAGATATTCAAGTATTCTCAAAAATGATAAGATGCCAGGACTGGATGGTGGAGATTTATAATTATCGGCCTTGATGTTTAACTGAGAATCTAGGGTTTCCAAACTTGTCATATTCTGTTTATTCCTTTGATTTGTGATTTGATAAGTGGACTAAAATATTCTCTTGCTAATGAGAAAGTAAGGACAGAATTACCTTAATCTATTATTAATATATTATTTTACCGAGCAAATTACTTATATTTATTTTTGGCGTTGGTGAATCAACATAAGAATTAAAATATTTGGACTAACCATAATCAACATAAGAATTATTAATACCCCTTTCATTACTTGTTCCCGAACAACATACTGAACGAACTAATCTGTACTGTACGGACGTTGCATATCACGTCCCTACCTATTCTTACAGCCACGAAAATCATAGCTAAATTCACCAACACCTTATTTTTATATTTTAAATTAGTATATTTGATGCTAAATTTTGGCGTTGCATAGTGACGAATAATGTTAGATTTTTGATGAACAGGATGTTGGATTAATCAATTGCTAGAATGATTAATATTAGGTTTTTTTAGTCAAAATCTAAACTAATTTTTGGCAATATCATGTAAGCATTCAGCCGTCAGCCATCAGCTAGCCTCCTATCGGAGGAACTACGTTAACAGCTATTGCTTTTAGTTTACGATAAAAGCAATATTTAATTGTCTTACTAGAAAAGTTGGCTCCTTTGCCCTTAAAGTCTATATTAATTTAAACACTGTCCTGTCCTATATGAGAGAGTATTGTTGCTGAAGTCCGCAGTTCCTCCGGAGGAGGCTAGCTGACAGCTAATAGCTGTTTGCGCAGCATTCCGCAGGAAATGCTTACAATATCATTTCATAATGTGCAAACCCCAAATTTTTGCCATACCCAAAAAAATTACTTCCGGTGCATCAATAATAGTTGCACCTAACTCAGGAAAAAGTTTTGTGAAATGACTTAATAATAAGGTGCGATCGCCTCCTGTAAATACTATTTTCCCTTCAGGAAATTCTTCTAACCAGGCGACAATATAATCTTTTATACCAGCTAATACTGTATATATTATCCCGCTTTGAATGGCTGTTGCTGTTTCTTTTGCCCACCGTGGAGGTAACTCTACTGGTATATCAACCAAAGGTAACATAGCTGTTCCTGCTATCAAAGATGATAATTGCAACCTTAACCCTGGTAAAATAGACCCCCCCACTATTTTTTTTTGGACATCAGCACCAGTAAAAGTAATTGCTGTTCCAGCATCTATTACTAGCACAGGCCAACCCAACTTTGTGCCTGCACCCAAAACTGCTAAAGCTCTATCTATTCCTAAGGTAGGATAAAGTCCTTGCAGTGGCAGTTTTTCTAAAGTAATCATATCAGACCAAGGATAAGTTTGCCAAAGTGCTGTTTGTTGAGGAACTACTGATGCTATTAATAAAGGCATCTGATGATTGAATTTTATATTCTGAGTTTCTAATATACTTTTGAGTAGTGTTATTACTACTGTTTCTCCATTAATATTTCCCTGATTTTCCAATTTTTGAAGACGATCTATATCCCAGGTTTTCTGAAGTACTGTACCCACAAAATATCCCCAGTGTAACCGGGTATTTCCAATCATTAAAGCGAGCCATTCTTGATTTTCAGACATATATAGTAATTTCATTTGAGTTGCGTAAAAAACATGGTCGCTTTTAGGCAACAGGCAACAGGCAACAGGCAACAGTTCAACAATGAATAATGAATAATGAATAATGAATAATTACCTCTCCTTGAAAGAAGAGGATTGACAAAGAGATGAAAATTTTTCTTGATTATCCCCTTAAAAGGGGAGGCGCATACCCACAATTTTTTCGGTAAGAAGGTTGGCCGAACTTTTTACTGTTAGTTATTTACTAACTCTTGTTTGACATATCATTTGAAAACCCTATATAAATCTGTTCGACAATTAATAATTAATAATTACCTCTCCTTTAAAAGAAGAGAATTAACTCAAAGGAAAATTTTTCTTGATTATCCCCTTAAAATGGGAGGCTTTAAACCACAATTTTTAGGTTAAATTTTCACTAATGGTCGCTTTTAGGCAACAGGCAACAGGCAACAGGCAACAGTTCAACAATGAATAATGAATAATGAATAATGAATAATTACCTCTCCTTGAAAGAAGAGGATTGACAAAGAGATGAAAATTTTTCTTGATTATCCCCTTAAAAGGGGAGGCGCATACCCACAATTTTTTCGGCAAGAAGGTTGGCCGATTTTTTTACTGTTAGTTATTTACTAACTATTGTTTGAGATATCATTTGAAAACCCTATATAAATCTGTTCGACAATTAATAATTAATAATTACCTCTCCTTTAAAAGAAGAGAATTAACTCAAAGGAAATTTTTTCTTTATTATCCCCTTAAAATGGGAGCCTTTAAACCACAGTTTTTAGGCTAAATTTTCACTATTAGCCATCTCTAATCATCAAAAATAAAATCAGTTATCCCAAATAAATTATCAATTATTTCCCTGTACGGACGTTGCATGCAACGTCCCTACTCCCTACTCCCTACTCCCTCTTTTGATGGAGATGTCTATTTGTAAGGAAGTCCTACATTTAAACCAGAAGTATATATGGCAACTGCTTGGTCTTGCATATTAAAAACTATTTTTATACCTGTATTATCAGGATTTTTCCATTCATAAGCACCCTTAATTTGATTTTCTGCTTGTGACTCATCTGATGTAACTTCTTGTTCTCTACCAAGAGTATTATTAATTTGCATTTCCCTTGCTTCTCTAGATTGTACAAAAGCTTCTGAGTCAAATTCTGGGTCTATTTCTCCCTCTTTTCCCAGAATATTTCTTATTTCTCGGTATGTCATTCCTAGCTGCAATTTTTCATATTTTTGTCGCGTAATTGAATAGACTGGTTTTGGTTGATTCCAGAAAGGATTACCAAAATTATAAGTATTCATATTTTTAGTCCGAATAGTAACCACTTTCTGATTAGAATCAAAAATTATACTCATGCTTGTACCATCAGGATTAACCCAATTATATACAACAGTATTAGCATTAGTTAAAGGATTATCTCTTGTTGGTTGTTTTATTCCTTCATTACCAATAATTTCTCTCACTTCATCGTAAGTCATCCCAACTTTAATATTTTCAAAATCTGTACTGGTAACTACAGGAGGTTTTCGATTAACTCCGAAGTTAGTAGCGTTCAAATTTTGAGCAGATAATTTAATCAGTTTATTCTCTGAATTAAATATGGCAATTATACCTGTATTATCATTATTTAGCCAGCGATATGCTACACCAAATTCTTTAAGTGTCGGACTATTATATTCTGTATAAACTTTACCTTCTCTTCCCAATATTTGCTTAACTTCTTGATAGGTCATGCCAATTTTTAAATTGTTATAATCAGCTCTGGTAATTCGATTAGCTAGAGCAGGTTGAAATTGTATATTTAAGATAGATAGAAAACCACTAATAAATATTGCCAAGAAAAACTTTTTCATAGTAATTATCTAAAATATTTGCTATATTAATGATTATTTTTCAGGTAAGCATTTCCTGCGGAATGCGGAGCTAACAGCAGTCAGCTAGCCTCCTATGGTCGGAACTTTCCTAGGTCATGCTACGCAAACGTTAACAGCTATCAGCTTTATTACCTTTATACCAAATTGAAATGAAGCTGCATAGAATAATATTTCAAGCATAATTGACTGCAGAAAGGAGTAGATAGAGATAGATCGATTTAATGAATTTCATAATTCTATGCAACCTCATATAAAACTGGTATTAGTAGACAATTTAAGCTTGTTGTTTTTGTGCTTCAATTCTTTGTTTAAAAATGTAGTATAAGTTAAGCAAATGCTTGCTTCATTCATTTTTATTGCTGTTTGGGCAGCATGACCTAAGAATAGCTGAATGCTAATAGCTGTTTGCGCAGCATTCCGCAGGAAATGCTTACTTTTTCAGAAGTTCAAATTGTTCGGAATTAATCTTACTAGACTCATATAAAGTTTGAGCAATTTCTGTCAAAGTCAATACTGAATAACTCCGATATCCATTTGCTTGTAACTTATCTTTTACTCCCCGTTCATGGTCAATAAAAACAACAATATCTTCTACATTTAATCCCACTGATTTAAGTTTATCTGCTCCCTTCATTACACTATTACCGCTAATCATAATATCATCCACAACAACAATTTTTTCCCCTGGTTGAAAATGTCCCTCAATTAATCGACCAGTACCATGAGCTTTCACCTCTTTCCGAGGAAATATCATCGGACGTTCTAGACGCAAAGCTAAACCTGTTGCAGTGGGTAATGAACCATAAGGAATACCTGCAATTCTATCAAATTCCAAATCTTTGAGAATTTCTGCATAAGCAGTGACTATTTTATGGAATATTTGAGGAATAGAAATGATTTTTCGTAAGTCTATATAATAAGGAAAAGTCGCCCCCGATGCTTGTACATGGTCGCCAAAAATAATACAGCCAATATCGTAAAGTTGTAAGATTAAATCCCGATGTGGTTCATGCTTTAAAAAACAAACATCTGGCAACCACAATTCACAGGTCGGACTACCTTCAACTACTTGTAGACGTTGTTCATTAATCCTATTTCTTAAGGTTTCAATTTCTTGATTAGGATGTGCTGTACCAAATAATTTTGGTGGGATTGGTAATAATAACCCTTCACCATTAATATTCAAACCAGCAGCTAAAAGTTGAGCTAATTCTTCTGGATTAGTAATATCATTTTCTTCCGCTATATCTCCCTGAATTAGTATTAATCTTTCGGGAGCAATTTTTCTAATTCTAGCGAGAATATCCGGCATTACTCCTACTTCTAAACCTAGCTGTTCAATACTTCCCCAACTTTGAGCTTCTTCTACTAATTTGAGATAAAGAGGTTGCCCTTGATTTGGGTATTCTTGTAATACTGCTGCTGAAGAATTTGCTGTGGCACAAAGCAGGAAGACTGTTTTGCCTGGATAAAGTAAAAAAGGTGCAACTAAATCAAGACCAGTATAAGGTGAAATTGTACAAGCATCTACTTGTAAATCTTGAAAAATAGTCCTAGCAAATACTGTACTTGTATTAAGGTCGCCGTGTTTCGCATCTAAAATAATTGGAATTTCAGAAGGAATAGTTTTTATGGTTTGCTGAAGTAGTTCTAAACCTGGTATACCCAAAGATTGATAATAACCTAGAGAAAGTTTATAAGCACATACATATTTTTCTGTTTGAGTTATTAAAAAATAGAGCCACTCACTCCAATTTTGAATTAATTCTTGATCATCTTTTTCTGGAGGGTTGGCAAATAAAGATTTTGCTGGAATATTTTGGTGGGCAACTTCTTTGGGTAAACTTTCTGGGTCTGGGTCTAATTCGAGGTAGAGTAAACTTTGATTCCGTTCTATACTGATTAATAATTTATCAAAAAAGTTCATAATAATTTCTCTCTATCCTTTGATGATTTTTATATTATTGCTCTACTCATTTTCAATACATAATACCATTTTGAAAAAAGAATGTGTTTGAATAATAAGCATGAGAAAAAGATTTTACAGGAGGTCTCCCTTTGACAAAAAATAGAATTTATTAGCTTAAAACTGGTATTGAAGCTATTCCCATACGACTCGGTCCTCCTGAGTTACCCTCCCCTCCACGGTCGGGGTTAGGGGTGAGTTTACTCCTAAGAAATAGCCTAACTATTTGTAGCAAACATTCATAAAATTGGTATAAAACTTGTTGCGAAATAAAAACGATCAAGTTATGATTAGATGAAACTATCCCCTATCAGCAATGGATCGGGAATCCCGCGCTGTCTAGTAGAGCAGCGTCGGGAGGATGTCATTTCAGTTATCAGTTATCAGTTAGCCTCCTCCGGAGGAACTGCGTTATCAGTTATCAGCACCTCTGTCTGTTTGCGCAGCATTCCGCAAGAAAGTCAGAGGCTTGAAATATTGAACTTGATTTTTTTTCATCCCCTTGTAGAGCGGTAGCTCGCGGCGCAGCCAAGGGGAGGCTTGAGACCCCATTTTTTGGTCAAAAAAGGAGAATAATCTTAAACAATTTCCAACTCTAAATTATAACTTTTAGCAAAGTCGTGAGAAAAATGATCTACCTCATTTGTATCACTCAATTCTAAGTTGTAAAAATCTACAAATTCATAATCTGAATATGGTCCTGCGTGCCAAGTTCCCACCTCTAATTTAATAAAGCAATTCCCGGGAATTTTAAAAGCAACTATATCTTCTAATTTTGGTGCATTCTCTACGCAAGGTGGAGCAACTGCCATTAACCATTCCTTACCTTCTAGAGAACCCAAACATTGAGTACATTTTATATGACGAGTAATTTTAGTAAATTTTCGACCTTTTCCAAATAACCGCATAATATAGAATCGTGGCGTACCATTTTCTAAATTTAATAGAGCATCGTCTTGGTCATATTTTTTGCCATCTTTTGCAGCCCAAATTACCTGCCCAAAAGGTCGAAAATTCTCTGGTGTAATTTCTTGGGTAAACAGTTGTTTAACTACTATTGATTTACTCATTTTTGATTTTTCTAAAATTTAGCTATACAAGTTTTTTGATCTTTTATGTGGCGGGTTTAATACTAATACTCCACCTGACAAGGGATGCTTAAAATTGTTTGGGTTTATAAGACACAAAGTGGCGTGCCCTTGACCAAAAATTAAGGTTTTAAACCTCCCCTTTTAAGGGTATGAAAAAAATCAACTTCAGTATTTTATTGCCTCCTAATTCTGATTTGAAAGACTGATAACTGAAATGACTATCCCTATCCACTTCTTCCTTTTTCCTTCTTCAAAGTTACTTAATTAGACTTAAACTCAAAACCATTCGCCTCAGCGTAACGGTGCAAAAATCGCATCACTCTCTCAAAATTTTCCTCTGATTCAACTTCAAAAGAACATTCTACTTGAGAAAAATCACTTTCATCAGCAGACAAAAATTTAATCCCACTAGGAGCAACTTCAATATTTCCTTCCTCGTCTTTCAACCATAATTTATTTATTTTATTAGTGAAGGAACGAAAGCTTTCTGTAGCTTGGAGACGGTCAAACATTAGTACAACTATTTTTGTGTCAGAGTTACGACGTTTTCTCAGACTAACTTCTGTAATTTTCTCATTCAATCCTTCAATAAATTCCACAGATACTGTCATTTTATTTCTCAAGCTGATATTGAACAGTTATTATTTTACCAAAAAAAAGCAGAAAGTGAGGAGTAGAAGAAAAAAGTCTTCCTACTCATACTCATAAATTTATTTGTGAGATTTCTATTTTCCTCTCTGCCTTTATACTAATGCTTCCTATCAGCAAAAAGCTATTAGGTATTAGCTAAACTCCAGTTGTCTCTAAATGTACCGAAAAATCAACTTCAGTTTTTCCTTCTTCCCTCTTCCTTCTTCCTTCTTCCCTCTTCCAAATAATTAATAAATCGTCGAGGAATATCTACCCTACTTCCCCAATGAATATGAAAATAGGAAGCATGAAGTTGATAAAAATTCCAACCTTCAACAGTTGCTTTGTTCCGATTTTTATCCTCATCAATTCGCCACATTTTATATAGATGTCTTGCGGGAGCTTCAGTTAATTCAGAACGATGAAATTCATGTCCATAAACTTGTGTATTTGCTGCTAATAAAGGAGTATCTATATTAGTAATTGCTTGCCGATATCCTAACTTTAAATTTTTACCCATTACTGCCGTAGTTGGTAAAATTCCTACCATCTCCCAAGACTTGCTATTAAAGTCAATAATTGCCTGAGATAAATACATCAACCCACCACATTCAGCATAAGTTGGCATTCCAGAAATAATTGCTGTCTGAATAGCTTTTCTCATTAAAATATTTTCGCTTAACTGTTGGGCAAAAACTTCTGGAAATCCACCACCAAAATATAAACCTTCCACTCCCGCAGGTAAATTGTCATCCTTTAGGGGACTCCAAAATACTATTTTTGCTCCTAACTCTTCCAGAATATCTAAGTTGTCTTGGTAATAGAAATTAAATGCGCGATCGCGAGCTACTCCTATCAAAAATTGCGACTTTTTTTTCTCAACATTCTTGACATTTGATTGTGAAAAATGTATTCTGTTATTAGGGGGAACTTGGCTATATGAAAAGTGCTGAGACCCCTCATTCTGAATTTTTAAAAGTGGTAGTAATTTCTCCCAATCAAAACAAGTTTTTGCCATATCGGTTAAGTCATTAATTAAATTATCTAAATCAGGCATTTCATCGGTAGGAAGTAAACCCAAATGTCGGTCAGGAATAGTAATATTTTGATGTCGTCGCAGTACCCCAAGTACAGGTAAATTTATAAATTTAAGGGAATTTTGAAGTAACTGTAAATGGCGATCGCTCCCGACCCGGTTGAGTATCAAACCAGCAAAATTAATATTAGGGTCAAAAGAAATTAAACCATGAGCGATCGCTGCCACAGAACCTGATAAACGACTACAGTCAAGCACCAATAATACAGGTACGTTCAGCAACCGAGAAATATGAGCAGTAGAAGCAAAATCAGGAAAACACCTACCACTTTCATCTTTTACCCCCCTTTGTAAGGCAGGCGAGGGGGGATCAAAACTCACTCCATCAAACAAACCCATCACCCCTTCAACCAAGGCAAAATCAACATCTTGAATATTTTGTGCAAAACATTGCTGCACATAAACCTCGGAAGTCAACACCGGGTCTAAATTCCGACAAGACTTACCCGTGACATACTGATGAAACATCGGGTCAATATAATCAGGTCCCACCTTAAATGATTGCACCTGCAAATTTTGCCACTTTGAATAAGAAAGTAAAGCCAACGTAACAGTAGTTTTGCCAACCCCACTACGCTCTCCCGCAACTATTAAACTCAATATTCCCCCCGTCTTTTTAACTAGGTATCAGCTTTTAGCATTTCCGTACCGGAATGCTCCTTCAATAATTAATAATTAATAATTAATAATTAATAATGGCTTTGTTGCATGAAAGTATATAGCTGCCGCACTTGCTCCGCATATGTACTTGATAATGCACGGAAACTGCTGTAACTATTGGACAATAGATCGATAGAAGATCAATGTTTGACATAAAAAGGCTGAAACTTTTACCTGTAAAGGCTTTGATGTTTAATCACCAGAGCAATAACTATTGGACAATAGATCAATAGAACATCAATAATCGCGAAAAGAGCCTACGCTTTCTGTGCACCGCAATAACTATTAAACATATGTACTTGATAAGGCGCGGAAACTGCTGTAACTATTGGACAATAGATAAATAGAAGCTCAATGTTTGACATAAAAAGGCTGAAACTTTTACCTGTAAATGCTTTGAGTCTTGAACGCAATAGCAATAACTATTGGGCAATAGATCGAGCAAACATCAATAATCGTGAAACAGAGCCTACGCTTTCTGAGCACCGCAATAACTATTAAACATATGTACTTGATAACGCACGGAAACTGCTGTAACTATTGGACAATAGATAGATAGAAGATCAATGTTTGACATAAAAAGGCTGAAGTCTTTACCTGTAAATGCTTTGAGCTTCGACCGCCAGAGCAATAACTATTGTACAATAGATTTATCAAACATCAATAATCGTGAAACAGAGCCTACGCTTTCTGTGCACCGCAATAACTATTAAACATATGTACTTGATAAGGCGCGGAAACTGCTGTAACTATTGGACAATAGATCGATAGAAGCTCAATGTTTGACATAAAAAGGCTGAAACTTTTACCTGTAAATGCTTTGAGTTTTGAACGCAATAGCAATAACTATTGGGCAATAGATCGATCAAACATCAATAATCGTGAAACAGAGCCTACGCTTTCTCAGCACAGCAATAACTATTGGACAATAGTATCGATAGAACATCAATAATCGCCAAACAGAGCGATATAGCTGCGGAATGGATGTTAAGAACGCTACTTTCATGCAACAAAGCCATTAATAATTAATAATTACCTCTCCTTGAAAACGGAATTGATTGACTAATCATGAAAATTTTTTCTCTCTTGGTCTCATGGATATGGCGAGGAGACCCGTTCTTGCAGACCCGCTCCGAATGGCGCCATCTCACCCTTCGGGAAGCCCCGAAGATCGACCGCTTGTTTCTCCACGGCGAGTGAGAGGCTTTAAACCTTAATTTTTCGGTAAAGGAGAGCCTCAAAAAAATGATCCTACTGAGTGCCGACCGCTGACAGCTTCTTTAACTCAAAAAAAATGAAATCAGGAAGCACTTTCCTCTTCATAAATTTCATGCTCTCGTTGAATAAAAACTTCTGCCAACGCCTGATAAGCTTCTGTCCAAGCAGATATCACTTCTGGCGTAGCTACCTCTCCCAAAACATCCTGCATAGCTTGCAACATACATTCTCCCACCACTGGATATTGTTCTGGTAGTACATGAGTTTGCACATGGCGGTGAGCAATTTTTTCAACCATTGATTTTAGACCAGTCAAATTATCAATATGAGCAGCATAACTATAAACTGCAGTAGCTAACTTTGCAGGTTGAGATCCATCAGCTTGAGCAGACATATCAAACTGAGATTTGATTTCAGGATGATTTTCAAACATTATTTCATACATCCGAGTAGTAATTTGCTTTCCCTGTTTTTTCAGTACTGGTGCGGTGGATTTGACAATATCGATTGTTTGTTGACTAACCATATATTTTGTTAATAGCTTGATACCAAAATAATTGTACCTTTCGATAATTTGTTATGGAATTAAATCCACTTTTTCTTTATAAGTAGTCACACAAAATTACAGCAGTTATCGAGTTTATGAGGTACAAAGTTTTATTGCTCTAGGCAACAGCTCCGGAAGGCAACAGGGAATATAGGAATAAATAATCTTATAACTGTACCTCACTATCCTCAAAAGTTCTGTAATTACCGAATTATTAATTATTAATTATTAATAATTAAATAATTTTGGTTTAAAGCCTCCCCTTGATCGGGTTGATCGGGGAAAAAAGCGGTCGAGGGATGGCGAGGTCTCCTCGCCATATCCAATCGACCAAGACAGCGGTCGTTGCGTAGCTTCCCGAAGGGTAGGATGGCGAGGTCTCGGAGCTGTCCGACCATCGACCAAGAGAAGAAATAATATTTCCTTATATTCAATCAAGAAAGGTTTTAACTTTCTTGTAATTATCAATTATTCATTATCAATTATTAATTAATTAAACATATCAAGTAAAATAATATAAGTCATAAAAATAGGCTTTATAAAGATAATTATTATGAGGTTTATTAGAGAATTAAATTCAGAAAATATCAAGCTTTCAAAAGGATAAATTTTTAATAAACTATCTGAAAAAAAGTGCTTGATAATTTAGGTGATCAATATGTAATATCATGTATAGAATCCGGTTATATAATATCTGTTTATAATTTCTTAAATTATATCATGTTCGGACGGGTCAGTTATAAATAAAATTTCAGAACTGACAGTACCGAATAAATACTAAAATTATCTTGAAATACTGAAATTATCTTGATTTTTCTCCTTTCTTCCCTCCTGACTCCTGAGGACTGACTCCTGACTCCTCGCTAAGTTATTTATAAGTATTCAACCGAACATGATATTACTTCAATATTAGACATCTCCTCCAAAAGAGTAGAGACGTTGCATGCAACGTCCCTACAGGGAAATAATTGATAATTTCTGTACGATAATTGATTTGATTTTTTATTATTGAAGATGTCTATTTAATCTCCCCCACTCCCCCACTCCCCCACTCTCAACTATATAATAACAACCGGATTTGATATTATTTCTCCCTGTTGTCTGTTGCCTCTTTTCTGGAGATATCTATCAGAACCAAGACTAAATTTCACAGACATATTCGCTCCGTTGCTGAATCAACTTTGCTACTAAACCAGTCCAACCAGTCTGATGACTCGCTCCTAAACCCGCGCCATTATCGCCGTGAAAATATTCATAAAACAAAATTAAATCTTGCCAGTGGGAGTTATTTTGAAATATTTCTGTCTCACCATAAACCGGACGTTTTCCATCTTTATCTTTGAGGAAAATTTTAATTAGTCTCGCTTCAATTTCTAATGATACTTCCCATAAATTCATCATCCTACCTGAACCTGTCGGACATTCCACTCGAAAATCTTCACCTAAATAGTTATGAAATTTTTGTAGAGATTCTATCATTAAATGATTAATTGGAAACCAGATTGGACCCCGCCAATTAGAATTTCCTCCAAACATTTGACTGGTAGATTCGGCAGGTTCATAATCAACTCTATATTCTTCTCCATTAGCATTAAAAATATAGGGATTTTCGGTATGGAAATGAGATAAGGAACGAATGCCATAATCGCTGAAAAATTCATTTTCATCTAACATTTTTTCGAGGATTATTCGCAGGCGATCAGGACTAACAATTGCTAATAAACGTTCTGAGTCAATACCGCAAGCTTCCATACAAGCAATATTAGCACTAAGATCTATCCTATTTGCCATAAACCATTTTACCCGCTTCTGGAATTTAGGTAATCGTTGTAAAGTTTCTGAGTCAATAATTGCCACAGCAAATAATGGAATTAATCCTACTATTGAACGGATTTTTATATGTATATCTTCTTTCTCCGGTTGGTGGAGAACATCATAATAAAAATTATCAGTTTCATCCCAGAGTTGAGTTCCATCTGAACCTAAATGATTCATAGCATCAACTATGTAGAGAAAATGCTCGAAAAATTTACAGGCAATATCTTCATAAACATCATTTTCTTTAGCAAGTTCCAGAGCAATAGTTAACATATCTAGACAGTACATTGCCATCCAACTTGTACCATCTGATTGTTCAATATGACCCCCGGTTGGTAGTTCCGAACTCCGGTCAAATACTCCAATATTATCTAAGCCTAAAAAACCTCCTTCAAACACATTATTTCCCTCAACATCTTTCTGATTTACCCACCAAGTAAAGTTGAGTAAAAGTTTTTGAAATACTCTTTCAAGAAACTTGCGATCGCTACGACCATAAAGTTCTTTTTCTATTTGATAAACTCGCCAAGTTCCCCAAGCATGAACGGGAGGGTTTACATCACTAAAATTCCATTCATAAGCTGGTAATTGACCGTTTGGATGCATAAACCATTCTCTAGTTATTAAGTCTAATTGACGTTTAGCAAAATCAGGGTCAACTATTGCTAAAGGTACGGCATGAAATGCTAAATCCCAAACAGCATACCATGGATATTCCCACTTATCAGGCATGGAAATTATATCATCATTAAATAGATGAACCCACTCATAATTTCTAATATATTTACGGTTTTCTGATATTTTCAGTTGGGTAGGGTCGCCTTTTAGCCATTCTTCAACAATATAATGATAATATTGTTTGGTCCAGAGTAGTCCGGCAAATGCTTGACGCTGAATATTACGCCATTCATCCTTCATTTTACAAGGGGAAAGACGCTGATAAAATTCATTTGCTTCTTGAATTCTTGTTTGAAAAGTTTCTTCAAATTCTGTCTCGAAAGGCTGTTTAATTTCTGGGGAGTTAGCAAGTCTTAATTTAACAATTTTAGTTTCACCTGGTTCTAGTTCTAGACGATAATGTGGAGAAAATTTAGTTCCATACATTTCTGGATTAATGGCATCTTTTTGACCATTAACTAGATAATTATTGATGCCATCTTTGGTATAAAGAGAATCATTTTTTTCTCCAAATAAAGTTTGCTTATTAGTTTCATTTTCTGTGAAAAATAGTTCCATTGTCTGAGGAAAATAAAACCACCTTTTTCCTAAAGTTGGGTGGTCTGTTTCAATCAGACCAGGATTAATTTTTTTGAGGAGAGGTTTTTTTGATTGATTATCCCAAGACCAAGTATTTCTAAACCAGAGAGTGGGTAATAAGTGTAACGTCTTAGTTTCTGAACCTCGATTATTTACTGTGATTTTAATTAAGATATCTTCTGTTGTTGCCTTAGCGTATTCGACCAAAACATCAAAATAACGATTTTCTGCAAATATTCCAGTGTCGAGTAATTCGTATTCTGAAGATTTGCGGTCGCGCTGTTGATTTTCTGCTACTAAGTCAGCGTAAGGATAAGCACTTTGAGGATATTTATAAAGTGCCTTCATGTAACTATGACTGGGGGTATTATCTAAGTAAAAATAATATTCTTTAACATCTTCCCCATGATTTCCTTGACTTCCCGTTAAACCAAAAAGTCGTTCCTTGATAATAGGATCTTCGCCATTCCAGAGAGCGATCGCAAAGCACAGTCGTTGATGATTATCTGAAATACCACAAATACCGTCTTCTCCCCATCTATAAGCACGAGAAAGAGATTGTTCGTGGGAAAAGTAATCCCAAGCAGAACCATCTTCGCTATAGTCTTCTCGTACTGTTCCCCACTGTCTTTCGCTCAAATATGGCCCCCAACGTCTCCAGTATGCTTCATGGTTGAGGTCTGCTTCTAATCTTTGTTCTTCTTGAGTAGGTAGGTTATTGTTTTGAGTATTCATCATAATTAATGTTTCGGAACAGTTTAAAATATAAATATCAATTTATTATAACTTTGCTCAACTATCTGTAACAGAATATCCTGATCATCATTTAACAGATAGGTTATTGTTTTGAGCATTCATCATCATTAATGTTTCGGAACAGTTTAAAATATAAATATCAATTTATGATAATTTTGCTCAACTATTCTGTAAGACAATATCCTGATCATCATTTAACAGATAGGTTATTGTTTTGAGCATTCATCATCATTAATGTTTCGGAACAGTTTAAAATATAAATATCAATTTATGATAATTTTGCTCAACTATTCTGTAAGACAATATCCTGATCATCATTTAACAGATAGGTTATTGTTTTGAGCATTCATCATCATTAATGTTTCGGAACAGTTTAAAATATAAATATCAATTTATGATAATTTTGCTCAACTATTCTGTAAGACAATATCCTGATCATCATTTAACAGATAGGTTATTGTTTTGAGTATTCATCATAATTAATGTTTCGGAACAGTTTAAAATATAAATATCAATTTATGATAATTTTGCTCAACTATTCTGTAAGACAATATCCTGATCATCATTTAACAGATAGGTTATTGTTTTGAGTATTCATCATAATTAATGTTTCGGAACAGTTTAAAATATAAATATCAATTTATGATAATTTTGCTCAACTATTCTGTAAGACAATATCCTGATCATCATTTAACAGATAGGTTATTGTTTTGAGTATTCATCATAATTAATGTTTCGGAACAGTTTAAAATATAAATATCAATTTATTATAACTTTGCTCAACTATCTGTAACAGAATATCCTGATCATCATTTAACAGATAGGTTATTGTTTTGAGCATTCATCATAATTAATGTTCCGGAACAGTTTAAAATATAAATATCAATTTATGATAATTTTGCTCAACTATTCTGTAAGACAATATCCTGATCATCATTTAACAGATAGGTTATTACTTTGAACATTCATCATCATTAATGTTTCGGAACAGTTTAAAATATAAATATCAATTTATGATAATTTTGCTCAACTATTCTGTAAGACAATATCCTGATCATCATTTAACAGAGCTGTAATTCTTGTACCAATTTGAGACATAATATCATGTCCAGATAATTAGTTATAAAAAAACTTTCTCCTTCTTCTCCTGTTGTTATTCTTTCTTCCCTCTTTTCTCCTGACTCCTGACTACTGACTCCTGACTCCTCACAAATGCTTTTCTCCAATATTTTCTATGTATTCCTCCTTTGTTCCCTCCTGACTCCTGACTCCTCACAACAGTTATTTATAAGTATTCAACCGAACATAATATAACGCACCTAAACCAATAGATGAATCAAAAAAATTAACTGTTCAATTGTTTAATAGGTAAACTGAAAATTGCTAAAATCTTAGACACATTTATATCTTCTGCATTTTCAATAACTAACTCCTGATTATTAATAGCCACATTTTGACCAGAAAGTCTCAGAAAACGCCAGATGCGACCAGTTGTAACAGCACCATAAATACTTTCAGTTGTTCTATTTCTTGCTTGGTTAAACCTCTGTGCTGCTACCATTTCCGCAATACATTGACCTAAACCTACGTTTGTACTTTCATTTTTAGCTTCAACAATTGTTATTACTGGAGCTTCTATTTCTAAAGTGAACTCTGAAGCACTCAAAATGTAGTCACAAAACCCATTTAGCCCGCTGGTAATATCGACATTAAAATCTCTGCCAGAAAACAAACTTATTTTACCATCAAATATTTCTCTAATTTCTATCAACAATGGTGCAATAATTAACTCCGTTTGCGGAGCATTCCGTCAGGAAACGAGCTTTTTCAGTATTATTATCAAAAGCAACTTTGAGATTACGTTTCAGAGTCATTTTCAAATATTCACTCGGTTCAACTAACTCTATATTAGGAAACAAATTAACCATATTAATACTAAGGTCAAAAGTAGCTTGAGCTTGATTAATAGTTTTAAAATCACTGTAAGCCATTTTTACATTTTACATAACCATTACAATATTGAATTTTAGCAATAAACCAGATTTGATATGAGATAGATAGTTTATTCTTAACTTTTGCTATTATACCAATTTGATAAATACTTGTTACAAATGGTAGAAGGAAGAAGGGGTAAATTATTAAAAAAGTATATGATTTTCAGCTCTTCATGCTCAAAAAGGAGCGCATTTCAAGCAAGAGTTGGGCAAAAAAATTCTCCCCTACTCCCTACTCCCCTACTCCTCAAAAAATACTTTTTCAGCAAACCCTATTTAATTCTTGTTCCTTATCGAGCACTATTCCCATTCTTTTTTCCTTTTTCCTTCTTAAAATTTTATCTATTGAGGTTATTTTTTTCTTCCAGTTCTTTCACTTCTTTTTCTAGGAAAAAGTTGAGAAAAGTTCTAATTCCAGCAACTGCTGCTAACCTTCCAATATCACTCCAACTTGGAGATATGGCAGTTCCTACTATATCAGCAGCTAACAGAAATTCTAAAGCTAGAACTAGGGAGATACCTAAGTCAAGTCTGATTGTTCCCTCTTGTGCAAAAAGCCTCTTGTTTTTCCGTCTTTTCCACATTTGTGCTAGTGCTTTTAGCACTGCAAAAGCAATAATAAAAACTGCAACTGCCTCAATAAAAATCTTCAGAATAAGTACAAACTCATCTAAAAAATTCTCAGCTAATTCTATTAAATTTATAGCTAGATAAAAACATACAATAGAAGTCATAATTATTCGTTACTACTGCCTCTAAAATTGAGTAAATATTTTAATTTTCTAAGTATATCATGCCAGAAATTAAAAGTCTTGCTACATTCCCTTGAGAGTAGGGAGTAGGCTTAAAAAACATAATATGTTTTGAATTAATGTCGAGAATAGTTATAAACATTGCTGAAGTATTATTATTACTTAATAACTGAAGTTTAATTTATATTCCCCTTATTGTGTAAGAATTTCCTGCGGACTGCTGCGCAAACAGCTATTAGCTGTCATACCATTTCTCAAAAGTTTTGCTACATCTCCTTGGGAATAGGGAGTAGAGAGTAGGGTTCAAAGGCATAAGATATTTTGGATTAATGCTGATAGCTGATAGCTGATGGCTGACGGCTGAATGCTTACCTTATTGCCTGCACTTCGCACTTTAAAACCCAATATCATCCAGAGCAACCTGAGCTGCTTCATATAACTCTTCATCAGACACATATCGCCAGTCTGTATCTCCAATTTCTTGATAAAAAGTCTTGTCATAAGCACGAGTTTGAATAACTACTGGCATTGGTACCGCATGACCTAATACCAAAGCTTGTTGTTTAGAATCCAACTTTGCCAATACAGACCGTAAACTATGACCGCCAGAAACTCCTGTAAAAATAGAATCTATATCCTTATCATCATTTAATAGAGCTGTAATTCTTGTACCAATTTGAGACATAACTTCCGCATCTATCCCAGAAGGTCGCTGGTCTACTACCAATAAAGTCACAAAATATTTCCGCATTTCTCTAGCTATTGTTCCAAAAATAGTTGAACGTACTATCGCAGGGTCGAGAAAACGGTGAGCTTCCTCAATAGTTATAACTAATGGTTGAGGGCGATCGCTTGGATTTTTAGAACTCAAAAATTTATCAGCTTTCCGTACATAACTATTATGAATTCTGCGAGTAATCATATTAGCAGCTAACATATAAGAAAGCATATTCGACTGGGAACCAAATTCAATAATAACGTGTTTACCAGCATCCAAAGATTCTAAAATTTCTTCAATATAATTATTAGTATTTTTGGTCTGCATATATTTCAGATTATCCAGTCGCAATAACTTTCTTTGTAAAGACATTATTGAACCTTTGTGACCCCTTTTCTCATCACAAAATGTTTGGATATCTTCATTAGTCATTTCCAGTAATTGAGCAATCCAAGACTTACCAAATTCACTTCTCAAAATATTTGCACTATCAATACTTGCCTCAGATAAATTTAATTCCCGTTGCACTAACCCAATATCTTCTACCTCAATTTGGTTATAACTTAAATACAATTCTCGTGCATCTCGTACACCTCTACGTTTAGTCGCTTCTGGATCGAGAGTCCATAATTCCACTCGTTCTGGAAACAATTGTTTTAAACCTTTTACAGTATTAACTTGTTTTCCTTCCGCCATTGCTTCCCAACCATATTCAGAGTGCATATCAAAAATTAAATTTACAGCAGCTCCTTTACGAATAATCCCAGATAAAAGTAAACGAGTTAGAAAAGATTTACCTGTTCCTGACTTACCAAAAATGCCATTACTTCGTTCTACAAATCTATCTAAATCTAAACAAACAGGTACATCCATATCAATAGGTTTACCTACAGCAAAATTGCGCCGACTCTGGTCATCTTCCCTACCAAAAACCAGACTAAAATCTCTCTCACTTGCGTCAAATACTTGGGAAAAATGGCTAGGAATAGTTTTCACTGGCATTAATTTAATTTCAGCACTGGTTTGAGCTTCAAAAGATGCTAAATTTTCTATAGATTGAGATTTTTTGTTATTGCCATTATCGTTATTAGCGTTGAAATATACTGGGGACTTTTCTGAAGAAATAACTAACATCAACATTGGTGCAAGTTCGATAGTGCCATAAGTACTACCTCCAGCTAAAACAGATTGTAAAAAATCATCTGTAGGTAAAGGAGGATTAATCATTATTCGTTCACTGGATGTTCCTAATAAAACATCAGTTAGCATACAAAAAAAGTGAACGCGTACTCCTTTTACTACCAAAAATTTACCAACCCGCATATCTTCTACTAATATGTCTGGATGTAGTCGTACTTCTAATCCTTGACTGAGAGAACCTTGAATTACTGAACCTAATGGTTGTTCAAAATCCATATAAATTACTTCATTACTTTAGAATGCTATATCAAGTTATACCATTTTTATTAGCTATTGAGAGTAATTAAATGAAAGTAGAGATCTGCTATTCTCCACTCAAGGTAAACTGTCAAATCTCCAAACTATACTCCCAACGACAAGAACTTAACTTTTTGAAATGATTGAAAATTTCAAGTTATAGCAGTCTCAGACAACGCCAGATTTTTCCTTACCGATGAAAATGAAAATTACTACCGGAGGGGTGGGATGAATATAATACCAATTCCCATGCATTAGTGCTATAGTTGGGCAATACTTCAGTTGTCAACTAATCAGCACAAGCAGTTAGCACTTTTTTGTTAATTTTAGCCTGCGAAACGTGTTATATCATGTCCGGATAATTAGTTATAAAAAAACTTTCTCCTTCAACTCCAGTTCTTCTTCTTTCTTCCCTCTTTCCCCCTGACTCCTGACTTCCCCTCCTGGGAGGGGCGAGGGGTGGGTTGACTCCTCAGGACTCCGTAGTTATTTATTTATCACTGTTCAAGCGGACATGATATTAATTATTCTGTAAGCATTCAGCTATTAGCAGTCAGTTGTCAGCTCTCATAAGGAGGTTTAAATAGAATATAGACTGTTTCAAGCTTTTAGGCGTAAGTATAAATTCTGGCACTACTTAGCAAAGTTTTATCTAAAACTAAAAGCAATAGCTGACAGCTAGAATGCTTACATTATTCTGATGTTTGCTTCTCCCCCACTCACTCTCCCACTTCCCCTCCTGGGAGGGGTTAGGGGTAACTCACCTGCTCAACAAAATGTAGAAAAGTTTTTGAGAAATGGTATAAGTGGGGTAGGCATCCTGCCTGCTGTGAAAATATAAGGAATGGGCATCTTGCCCATTCCACAAAACTATTAAAATCATCCCACATTTATGCAATACCTATAAATAATATCAAATCCGTTCGGGTTCGGTATAACGAAATGTTCCATCTCCAACCATTACCAAATATCTCCCCATCTCCCCATCTCCCCATCTCCCCATCTCCCCATCTCCCCATCTCCCCATCTCCCCATCTCCCCATCTCCCCATCTCCCCATCTCCCCATCTCCCCATCTCCCCATCTCCCCATCTCCCCATCTCCGTGTCCTCAAGAACCCGCATCTCCCCATCTCCCCATCTAATTACACCGATGCTACCGGATTTGAGATAAGCTATTTAAACAGGATTTAGCTTATGGTGAAACCGTATTTAACCAGATTTTTAATTGGCATAATGCAAGTACTCAAAAGTTCGTAATTCCTCTACTTCACTTGTGGAAAATCTCTACTTTAATAATCTTATACAGTTAGCACATTTTTATCTCAATATTTTTCTGATAGTAAAAATCTATAAACTGATATTTCGGTAAATTTTTGATGATATATATCACTATCCAGTTTATTATTTGTCACAGTTATATTTTTGCGGACAAGAGTTAATAGAAGTTGTATCTATAAGTATGGATTTTAATGTGAGGAGATTAATCAAAATGAATAATAATACATCTAAAGAAGCACAACAAACTTCCAAAAATTATAACAAAGAACAGATGAATGCCATCGCTCAAGCTATGATTGTCAGTTTTGCTTGGTCTTGGGCAGATTTATTACAGGAAAATAAGAATAAAAACAACAATACTATTGGAAAAACTGCTTCATAACTAAATATTCTTTTTGGTAAAAAAAATATTTCTCATAGTAGTAGTGCAAGTATTTTCAGACAGATGAATACAATATGTCAGAAGTCAAAACAAGCCAAATCAAATTAGTTTTATCGAAAAAAAAATTGTGGCTTAAAACCCCTATTTTAAGGGGGATAAAAAGAAAAAACTTCCTTTGAGTCAATCCTCTTCTTTTCAAGGAGAGGTAATTATTAATTATTAATTATTAATTATTAATTATTGAATAACCCACCTAATCTTATTTTGAGGTGGGGACTATACTCAACATTTTTTTAAATTAGCCTTGCATCCTTAACCGATCTTTTCTATTAAGTGCTTCTTGGTAATCAGGCTTAATTTCCAAAGCTATATTGTAAGAACTAACTGCTTCTTGAATATATCCTAATTTTTCCAAAATTAATCCTCTTTTAAACCATATTTGATGATTACCTGGTCTTAAAGAAACTATTTGGTCGTAGGCAGCGATCGCTTCTTCATACTGCTCTAATTTCTCCATAATCGTAGCTAGTTCTGACCAAGCTTGATAATTATTAGGCCAAATCTTAATAGCTCGATTATAACTCATAGCAGCCTCTCGATCATTTCCCATTTTTGCTAAACATAATCCTCGTTGTAACCAAGCATCAAAATTATGAGACTGTTTTGCTATGACCAAATCATAAGCTGCTATTGCTTGAGAATATTTTTGTAACTTTTCTAAAGCAGCTCCTCTTTGTAAACCTACTTTAGCAACAGAAACTCCTTGTTTCACACTCATTTCTATTACTTTGTCATAAGCGGCTAATGCTGCTTCATACTGCTGGAGTTTTTCTAATGCTTCTCCTCGACAATTCCAAGCTTCTAAAAAATCTGGTTGGGTAGTAATAGCATTACCATAAGCAATAAGAGCTTCATTGTACTTACTAAGTGCCATGAATGCTTTGCCTCGACCCAACCAAGATTCTGGATAATTAGGATTAATTGTAATTGCCTGATTAAAAGATTCTAATGCCTCATCATACTTAAATAAATCTAATAAAGTATGACCACGACTAATCCAACCTTCCGGTAAATTAGCATTAAGATTAATTGCTTTATCAAAACAAGCAATTCCTCCTTCTTTCCAATGATTTTTTAAAGCTAATCCTTTATAAAACCAAGCTTCATAATCATCTGGATTTAATTTAATTACTTTATTAAAAGAAGAGACAGAATCGTGATATTTATGTAGTTTACTTTGAGCAATTCCTCGGTTAAACCAAGCTAAATAATTATCAGGTTGTAATTCTATTGCATGGTCGTAACTAGCTACTGCTTCAGCATAACGAAAAGTTTCAACTAAAGCTAATCCTCTATTTAACCAAATATGGTAATTATCAGGTTGCAATTTTACAGCACAATCATAAGCAGCTAATGCTTCAGCATATTTTTTTACATTTAATAAAGCTTGACCTTGAGCATACCAAATTTCTCCCATCATCGGTTGTATTTTCAGTGCTTTTTTATAACAGTGGATAGCAGCTTGATACTGTTTAAAATCAGCTAAAATAATACCTTTATTGTACCAGAGTTCATAATTATTTTGGTTGACTTTTATTCCTTTGTTAAAGCAAATTATCGCTTCTTCATACTGCTTTAAATTAGATAATACAACACCGTAACAATTCCAAGCTTCATCATCATTTGACTTGATAGATAGCGATCGCTTATAAGCCTCTATTGCTTGTTCATATTTTTGTAGTTTATAGAAACTATGAGCGAGTTTTAACCAACCTATAGCCCAGTCTGGCTTAATTTTAACGGCATTTTCGTAGTAGGATATAGCTGACTCATATCTGCCCATGTTATACATTCTGTTGCCACGGTCATACTCTGGAAATGCAGAAAATATGCTAAAAATTCCGTTAGACACGGAGATGCTTTGGCTATTAGTATTGTCTAATGTTGTTAAAAATGTCAATTTTTGGGATGATTGAAAATCAGTTTTGGTCATAATTTTTTTCCCTTGAGCTTGATAGAGTCTATCTGAAAATAGTATTATATAATGCAGAAAGAAGAAGGAAGAAACAAAAAAGAAAAATCCTGGCGTTGTCTGAGTTTTAAGCTTTTGATATGTCAGTTCAAATCCGGTTGAATACTTATTATATACTTGGGGAATATGGGGAGATAGGCAAGTAGAGAGATTGAAGGCTTGAAATAATTATAGAATTATGAACATATACTGTATAACCGGATTTTATATCAAATTACAGTAATAGAAGTTTCCAATAATAAAAAATCAAATCAATTATCCCACAGAAATTATCAATTCTTTCTCCCTGCTCCCTGCTTCCTACTCCCTCTTTTCTGGAGAGGTCTAATACCAATTAGATAAATTTTTGCTACAAATAGCTAGGCTATTTCTTAGGAGTCAGGAGTCAGGAGGACCGAGTCGTATGGGAATAGTTTCAATAGCAGTTTTGAGCTAATAAATTCTATTTTTCTCTTGGTGCGCGTTCCCTCTCTTGGTCAGCATTCCCTTGCGTCTGACGCCGACGCGGGGTCTGACCGCAAGCGAGCTGGCGTCGTCGCGGGGTCGCACCGCTTTGTCAAAGGGAGACCTCCTGCATTTGTCTTTTTCTCACGCTTATTATTCGTAACATTCTTTTTTCAAAATGGTCTAATGGCGACTGCTATAGATTCAATGCAAGACCAATATGGAATAGTAAAATTTCTAGCAATACTAAAAAACCTTAAGAGTTTAGTATGCTCTACTGACTACTAAATTTGAATTGAAGTGAAGTTGTTTAACTGGATTTGAGATAACAGAACTTACGCACAACCTACCACTTATGGTAGGAGTTAACCACCATTAACCCCTACAAATAGTGTATAATTTAATCTTCTGCATAAGTACTGAGAACATCAAGATCGAAAACAAAGGAGGATTTGAGCAAAGTTTCACTACAAAAGAAAAAAACAGGGTTAGATATGGCGTTTGCTAGGGCACAACTACGTTAATGTGGAGCGTTGCGTCAGTAGTATCATCCATCAAATTGTGATAAAATTTTTATAGAAAAACATGATAATGATGTTACCTGCGATTCTATACTTGGCCAAGGGACAACATCTGTAACTATTTAACCAACACTTTAGCATACTATATATATTATTTTTGTTCAATCTGGTTATCATCAGAAAAACTAATCAAATTCATATATAATATTTATACTTGTGAATAGTTAAGACGCGACAATTAGCTCAATTGGTGTAACAATCAAATAGGTGACAAAAACAGGTTAGTTATTATCCACTTTTAAATAAAGAGCTTAAAAATATAACTAACCTATTTTTAGGTAAATTTATTTGCCTCAGCAATCTTAGATGTTCCTTTATGTTGTTCTGAAAATTGGAACTAGAGACTTTAAGTAGTAGGTCTCTCAAAAATATTACTGTCGCTCATTTGGCGTTGCTGATTCTGGATATAATTTTGCCCCCCTAGCCCCCCAATTTTGGGTGTAATAAAACTCTAAAAGTCCCCCAAAATTGGGGGATTTAGGGGGCTTGACCAGAACCAAACAATCGCTGATTCATACTTCAATTCAGCAATGCCGCTCATTTTAATCTAGGGGTAGGACATCACCTCTGTCAAAATTGCGGTCAGGGTTTTCCGGGCTGAAGAATCTCGTGTTGTCGCGTAAGTGCAACGTCGGGAATATGTCAAACTTGTTGATGCCATAAATAAAGAAGTTAGTCTGAAAACTTCTGCTGTTGAGGACAGTAAAAATCCCCTGCAGCATCCTCTGGCTATTTGCAATCAACCTCTCTGGTTGCTTAAACCTCTCCACATTAGTGTGTGGGGAAAATTTGTACTGGAAAATCAAAAGTTAATATCTTGAAGAAGTAGTCAGGAGTCAGGTAGAGAAGTTGTTGGATCGGTGAGGTACAAAAGTCAGTAGAATGCGGTCTATGGAATTCTCACCCCACCAAGAGTATTTGTACCCTGTAGACAGTGAGGTACTAAACCCATAAGGAAAAGATAATTAATATCATATCCAGTAGCATCAGAGCGTGTATAAAATAAGGTAGCAATGGGAAAAAACCTTCTGCCTTTTCGTTTGTCATGCTGCGCAAATAGCATAAGCGCCTTCCTTCTACCAAAATCTAATTACTCAACCGGGCATGATATAACTTTTGACTTTTGCCCATCAGTTGATAATGACTATTCACATCTTACCTTTCCGGTAAAGTAAAAAAATAAACTGTAGAACTCTTATAGAGAGTCTTTAGACCTATGCAAAATCTAGTAAAAACAGGGGCGTGGATGAAACCCCAAACTATTAACATTCTAAATGCTATGACTACTCGTATGTATACTACAGTACCTAAATTTACGCCATTAAAACCTTTGCGACAATGGCTAGACCATATAGAAATTAATAACCCCAAATTAGCCAAATTTCTGTGTAAATTAATTCCCAGTCAGTGCCCCTTTGAGCGTGATATCACTTTTTTTGGTCATATCTTGTTTCATATTCCTCCCATGTGCAAACTCAACCCTCTTTATGATGAATTAATTGGTTTGAGATTTAGAGCTTTGTGTTATTTAGCGGATGTTTGTGGAGAAGATGTAACCTCATACTGCTAGTCTGGGGAACAATAATGGGACTCATTGCCACTGCTTTTCATATTGGCGATAGCTCAAAAGGTAAAGCTTTCCCAGTTAAGAATTAATCAATTGAAATCAACTTTTATTTTATGGGAAAGCTATGAGGTACATTACCGAATAATTAAGGTTTAAAACCCCTCCTTTAAAGGAGAAACAAGAAAGATTTTTCCTTTGAGTCAATCCTCTTCTTTTTAATAATTATTAATTATTAATTATTAATTATTAAATGTAGCTAAATTCCAACTACAGACATTAATAATCCCTTAAATAATTTGATGCCATCTGTATCGCCTAACATTGGGTCTGATGCTCTCTCTGGATGAGGCATCATTCCCAACACATTGCCTTGACGGTTGCAGACTCCAGCAATATTATTAACAGAACCATTGGGATTAGCTACTTGACTAATTTCACCATTCTCTGTGCAGTAACGAAATAAAATTTGACCATTATTGTCTAATTCTTGCAACGTTTCTGCATCAGCATAATAACGACCTTCACCATGAGCTATTGGTAAACGAATTACTTCTCCTTTTTGATAATCAGAAGTCCAAGGAGTATCAGAGTTTTCTACTTTGACCGGAACTCGATCACAAATAAAATTTAATTGCTGATTTCTGACTAATGCTCCTGGCAACAGTCCTATTTCTGTCAATATCTGGAAACCATTACAAATGCCTAAGACTAACTTACCTTTTTGGGCATGAGCAACAGTTGCTGCCATGACTGGAGAAAAACGAGCGATCGCTCCGCATCTGAGATAGTCGCCATAACTGAAACCTCCAGGGATAACTATTACATCTAGACTGGAAATATCTTCTTCTTGATGCCAAACCATGCGAGTTGGTTGATCTAATAAACTTTGAGTTACCCAAGCTACATCCCGATCGCAGTTGGAACCGGGAAACACAATAATACCAAATTTCATATTAATTTAATTTCAATTATCGTTTCTATACTCCGAAGGGTAATACCAATTACCATGCATTAATGCTTAACTTAGATAGCACTTCAATTATGAAGTAATTAACACAAACAGGATCGCCTTTTTGATAATTAGCACCCTAAGAGTGCATTAATTATTATATTATTATGTTTACCAATGGATAATTTATAATTTATAATTTATACCCAAAAGTTTAAAGCCTCTCCTTTTAAGGAGAAAAAAGAAATCAGATTTCCTGATATTCAATTCTGTAAAGGTTAAAACCCGAGGTAATTATCTATTATTCATTATCCATTAATGAACACCTTCTTTGATAGTTTCCATTAAATCAAAACGATAATTTTCAATGACAGGATTAGCTAATAGTCGATCGCAGATTAATTCTAGTTGTTCCTTAGCTGTTGCTTCATCAGTTGCCTGAAGCATCAACTCAATATATTTACCAATTCTAATTTGCTCTACATTGTCATATCCCATTTGTGCCAACCCAGATTTAACTGCAGTACCAGCAGGGTCTAAAACAGATGGTCTTAGGGTAACATATATATGTGCCTGATATTGTTTTGTCACGTGATTAAAAAATTTTAGATTTCAACTGAACACGTTTAGATATTATCAGTTAAGTTATATTTATAGTTAACAAAATTGGCCATGAAATCCAATCGTACCCGGTCTCAAGAGCGTATTTTGAAGCTATTAAAAATCCAGAAGCGATCGCTATCTGCTCAGGATATTTATTCAGCACTGCGCGGATGTGACCAACCTCTGGGATTAGCAACAGTCTATCGTTCTTTAGATGCCCTCAAACAAGAAGGGGTAGTGATTGTCCGGACTTTGGCCAATGGCGAATCTGTGTATAGTTCCTTAGAGCAAGCCCAACATCATTTGACCTGTGTAAAATGTGGGACTTCTATTCCGATTAATGAATGTCCTGTCCATAATTTAGAAAATAAATTACAGAAGTCCCACAGCTTTAAGATTTTTTATCACACTTTAGAGTTTTTTGGACTTTGTGACCAATGCACTTTAACTTGAAGAAGGAGTCATTTCAGTTATCAGTTATCAGTACCTCTGCCTAAAGTATTGGGATTAAAATATTGAACTTGATTTCTTACCCGTCCCCTTGAAATAGGAGGCTATTGACCTTATTTTTTTGTCAGAAGACAGTAGACAAAATCAATTACATGGAGATTTAAACCCCAAACAATTGTAGACACTGCGGGTGATGTGGGGATTTATACCCCATAAAGCTTCCAGCCAGGAGCCAGCTCCGATGAGCAAAGCCCAAAAATTCTAAGGTTCAAAAGCTTGTACAATCACCTTTCTTCCCTCTCTTGGTGCGCATTCCCTTGCGTCTGACGCCGACGCGGGGTCGCACCGCTTCTGCCTCCTGCCTTCTGCCTCCTGCCTCCTTGTTGCTGAGTGCTGAGTGCTCCTTTAACTATTAACTGAATTTTTGCCATCTGCCACAATAGAACGCATACCTTCTAAGGTTGCTGGAATATTGCGGGGGTCCATGAACATAACTTTACTACTGTCACTACTACCAATTTTCTGACCCATATCCAAATAATTTTGAGCCAATAAAAATTGGAGTGCTTCTTTAGCATTGGGGTCTTTATGGAGAATTTTGGCAATAATTGCTAATGCTTCAGAAGTTGCAGAAGCTCTTAATACTTGAGATTGACGTTCGGCTTGAGCTTTAAGTACAATTGCTTTTTGTTGTGCTTCTGCTTCTAAAATAGTTGCTTTTTGACGAGCTTCGGCATCAAGGACTTGTGATTCGGCTTTACCTCTGGCAGAGTTAATTGCAGAATCTCTTTCCCCTTCTGAAGTTAAAATTGCTGCCCGTTTTTGTCGCTCCGCAGTCATCTGTAATTCCATAGAATCTTGCACTGCTTTTGAAGGGCTAATATCTCGTAATTCTACCCTAGTTACTTTCACTCCCCAAGGGTCAGTAGCTATGTCTAATTCTCTGAGAAGAACTTCATTAATTTCCGTGCGAGCTGTAAAGGTTTGGTCTAATTCTAATTTACCCATTTCTGCCCGAATTTGAGTTAGAACTAGATTAGTCATTGCAGATTTGAGATTTTCTACTTTGTAGTAGGCTTTTTCCAAATCCATAATCCGCCAATAAACCACAGCATCTACACTAATTGCTACGTTATCTCTAGTAATACATGGCTGAGGTGGAATATCTAATACTTTTTCTCGAATTGTTTCTTGATAAGAGATTCTATCTAAAAATGGGATAACAAATTTCAAACCAGCATCTAATTTTCTGCCATTATATTTACCTAAAGTTTCTACTAAAGCTTCATTTCCTTGATTAATAACTTTGACACTTCCGGCTAAACCTGAACCACCTAAAGCTAAAAAGACTAATAAAAAAAACTGTTCCATTTTTAATCTCCTAATTATCTAATTAGTTATTATTTCAATTGACTTTGGTTAGGAAGATAAACTGAAGAATTTAATAGGTTTTCTGGCAATACAAATAAAGTATTACCTTCACGTCTAACGACAATAACTTTTTCATTAGCAGCGATCGTGCTACTTTCATCGTCACATTTTGCCCGCCAAGAATTACCTTCATAAATTACTCGACCAGGCTGGCCCGGTAATATTTCTGTTAAAGTTTCTGCCTCCTGAGCATCAGCAATAGTCGCCACGGTATGATTGGGCAACAGGCGACGGAAGCCAAGAATAGAAGCCACAGAAAAAATCATCCACAAGGCCACTTGTACGCTAATACTAGGAATTAAGAGGGACACTCCTGCCACAATAAAGGCACTTAGTCCCATCATGAATTCAACAAAGGCTGTGGGTACGAGGAGTTCTAAAAAACAAAGAATTGCCCCAGCCAGTAACCAAAATATCGTTGGATTTAATAGCATGGATAAATGGGAGTGGTGAGGTTAACTCGCTATCAGCTTTTAACATTTCCGTACCGGAATGCTCCACAAACAGCTAGCCTCCTTGGGAGGAACTACAGTTAACAGCTTTTTGCAGATCTGGGTAAAAATCCCCGGCAAGTATTGCGCCAGATGGTTTAGGAGGGGTTGAAATCCCCTTCTCGCAGGTTAAAAAAATGATCAAAGCTGAGTGCTGATTGCTGAGTGCTGACCGCTTCTTTAAATTTATGACAGATTTTTCAGTAAAATTACTGTAATTTGGTGTCATTACTACCTAAAATTATTTCTTGACAAATTGTCAAGTATATAATTAGTTTATTCTGAAATTTATGAAGATAACTTCTATCTCAACATATCTTTGCGTCTTGACACAAAGAAAGTCAGTTTGGAACCCTCCTAAATTATTCATCAACACCGAAAAAAACAATTCCTTATAGAAATTCTCAAATTAATATTTTTAGTATATTTTTTTTATTTTTTCTGTGGCGGGTTTAATACTCCATCGTCTACACGGTGCTTAAAATTGTTTTTTGAATCCCCATGGAATTTTCCCTTCTGCCTTCTGCCTTCTGCCTTTTTAAATTTTTATTTTAACTCTTGACTTAATAAAATGTCTTCTACCCCACTAATTCATTGCCCAAATATTAACTGCCCTCATCCGGCCAATTCCTGGGGTCGCCAAGAGTGCGAAGCTTGCCAAACTCACCTAATCTATCGCTATTTATGGGCGGTTGATGCCGGAGTGGAGATTCCTGTTGGGGAGTTACTGGGCGATCGCTACTATGTTGTAGCTCCACAAGTTTGGCTGGATACTAAACCTGCTCAACCTCCTTTTATGTATGAGGAGTTACCAGATAATATAACGCCATATTTACATTTATATCCCTATAAACTCCATACACCAGGGGTATATGGTTTTTATCAATATGGAGAAGAAGCTTATCCTACCGATATTCTGTTGTTAGACAACGTCCCTCTAGACTCTCAAGGTCAGTTGTTTCCTGCTTTTGTAGAGGCTTGGCCTATAGCAACTCCTGTACGTCAAGTTTACTGGTTATGGCAAATGATGCAGTTATGGAAACCTTTATCAAAAGAGCGCATGGCTTTCAGTCTTTTGACAAATAGTTTAAGGGTCGAAGGTTGGCGGTTACGACTGTTAGAGTTGGACTTACAAAACCGGAACACTAAACATAGAGATTTAAGGATTTTTTGGTCTAATTTGATTCCTACTGCTCATCCTCATATCCAACAGCCATTACAAGAAATTTGTCAGATGATTGGGGATATTGGGGAATCTCTAGAGGCGATCGCCCCTAAATTGAACCAACTTCTATTGGAACAGGCGGCACAATTACCATTAAATGCGGAAATATTAGGGTCTACGGATACTGGGCCTGTGCGTCTCCATAATGAAGATTGTTGTTATCCAACGGAACAAGATTTAGTTAGTAAGCAGTTAGTCCCTCATTTAGCAATGATTTGTGATGGGGTAGGTGGCCATGATGGCGGAGAGGTAGCTAGTCAATTAGCAGTACAGTCCATTAAAAGATTAGTTCAAAATCTGTTGACAGAAGTAGCCCAACAACAGGATTTAACATCACCAGATTTGGTAATGAAACAACTTGAGGAAATTATTCGGGTAGTCAATAACATGATTGCCACTGAGAATAATGAACAAGGAAGAGAGTCCCGACAACGTATGGGCACAACATTAGTTATGGCGCTACAGTTGCCTCAACAGGTAAAATTTTCTCCACAATCAAATCCGAATAATGCCCATGAATTGTATATAGCTAATTTGGGAGATAGTCGTGCTTATTGGCTAACTAAAAATAGTTGTCAATTGTTGACTGTGGATGATGATGTGGCTTCTAGAGAGACGCGTCTTGGTCATTGTCTGTATTGGCAAGCATTGCAACGTCGTGATGCGGGTGCCCTGACTCAGGCTCTTGGTACGAGGGATGGGGAGTTTATTCGGCCAACTATTCAAAGATTTTTGATTGAAGAAGAGGGCCTATTGCTATTATGCTCGGATGGCCTGAGTGATAATGATTGGGTTGAGAAGTCTTGGACTGAGTATACTCCCAAGATTTTTCGAGGTGAATTTTCTCTTAAGCAGGCGGTTGAGTATCTGATTGAGTTGGCGAATCAGAAAAATGGTCATGATAATACTTCAGTGGTGCTTGCCCACTATCGCCTTTCTCCAGAACAGTTGGTTTTATTGAATAATCCTACAGCAAAACCTTTGGAAAAGGAAGTAATGCCAGAATTATCTGAGGCTTCTAAAGCACTTCTTTATAGTGATGATGATAATGAAGTGTCGCAGCTGAAATCTGAAGTTGACCTCGACTCTGACCCTAATTCTGAGGTGGAGGCTATGCCAAGTTCTTCAGGGTTAAAGCCCTGGATGTTTATGGTTGGTTTATTGTTGATATTGTTTGTAGGGGCAGTCGTAGCGGTGTGGCGGAATTGGGAAAATTTTCGCTCACCTAATGATGCTCCTGCATCTTGGGAAAGTCCAATAATACCTGAGCCTTCGGAAGTTCCTGTTTCTCCAGATTCTTAATTTTTAATTTTGGACTTATCGCTGATATATAATCCGGTTAAACAGTTATAGAATGCTTAAGTCTTTAGGAGTCAGTCCTCAGGGGTCAGGAGTAGAGAGAATCACAAAAATTTAGTAGTTATGACGATTAAAGATTTTTTGTATCTCCAATTTCCCAGGATTTGATATGATATGTAATCCGGCTGATTAGTTATTGTATGGGTAGAGGGAGTAGGCAGTAGGCAGTAGGGGAGAGTCCTTATTAAATTGACGTGACTTTAGGGTTGGTTTTATGAAAGAATAGGGAGATTCTTAAAGCTAGTGTAATTTCATAGAGCTACATTAGTTAAATTTCTAGGAGATGATAGTATAAGGTTTTAATATATGAAAGTAGGCGATCATGTTCGCGTTAATACCTCTGTTATTGTTTATATTCATCCTGAACATAAAGGACAGCCATTTGATCTGAAAAATCAGGAAGGAGAAGTGATTGGTATTGTCAATGAATGGAAAGGCAGACCAGTTAGCGCTAATCTACCAATTCTTGTCAAATTTACAGAAAAATTTAAAGTTCATCTTAAGGAAGAGGAATTAGAACTTATATAGCAGAAGAAAGAAGGAAGAAGGAAGAAGGAAGAAGGAAAAATCTGGCGTTGTCTGAGTTTTAAGCTTTTGATATGTCCGCGCCCTTTGTTTCGACTGCTATAGAATAACCTAAAGTGAATACTGAATAGGATTTATGGGGCATTGTCCCCATTTATTTTCCTATTTTTTGACTTTAGGGTGAATTAATTGCAAGAAAAAACCAAAAATATTAATATCACTCTGCATTTTTTGTAGTTCTTTTTGGTGTTTTTCAGCCATCTCATAATACCACTGACAATAATTTTGAAAATCTTCTCTATATTTGACTTCTTGATAAAATTCCTGAGTAGTTTGATAAATTTGAAAGATTTCTGTAGCAGGTGAATTTGCTTCTGGAAAGATGCTTCTTAATTCTGGAGGCATTGATAGTAATTCCTATTTATTAAGTTTATATAGCAATCTTATTTGAGTTGTGAGATACTGTAGATTCTAGGGAATAGGGAATAGGGAATAGGGAATTAGAAACACTGAAGCAATAAAATTATCACAAATGATTTAGGATTGCTATATAGTATTTTTATCTAGTATTCAGCAAGATTTTTCTCTGTTGACTATTCCCTAAAAAATCATAATATCTCTTCAACAATTAATAATTAATAATTAATAATTAATAATTACCTCTCCTTGAAAAGAAGAGGATTGATTCAAAGGAAAATTTTTCTTTATTATCCCCTTAAAAGGGGAGGCTTTAAACCAAAATTTTTCTGTAATTCAGATAATATTGCTATAGATTAAATCCTTGTTCTATCCTAACGACAAAAAATCATAATATCTCGCAATTCAGATAATATTGCTATAGATTAAATCCTTGTTCTATCCTAACGACTGATATTATGTCCGGTTGAATAGTTATAAATAACGAGATAGGAGTCAGGAGTCAGAAGGGAAGAAGAATAAGGAAGAAAAGGAAATGAAGGGGAAAATTTTTTCATCACTAATTATCCGGACATGATATGACTACTAAAAAAATATTATAACCAGCCTCGCAGACCATATACTATTATACCTATATATTCTTTTAAAGCTTTAGTAGAATTTTGTAAATTTGCAGCATCAGGAATAATATTTAAGAGAATTCCTTGCCAACTATCTTGTTTTTCCTGTAAGTCTCTTTCGGTAACTAAAAAATCTGTTGGTGCAGGAATTACTGATATTTTCTGTTTTTTGAAGACCAACATAGAACGTGGAGTATGCAGTGCTGAAGTTACTAACAAAACATTGCCTTTAATTTCATTTTTCTCTAAAATTTGTTTAACATTAACAGCATTTTGATAAGTATTGAGAGAGTCAGTATCTTGTAAAATTGCTGTTTTTGGTACTCCCATAGTTTCAGCAATTTCTGCCATATCTCCAGACTCAGGGTTCCCTCCATCTTTCCAATCAACTCTACCCCCACTTAATATAATTAAAGGTGCTTTACCCTGCTGATATAATCTTATTCCATGTAAAATGCGATCGCCTGCTTCACTAAAATCTACCCAAGGTCGGGGTGAATTTGCAGGTTTAATTCCACCACCTAAAACAACAATTGCTTCTGCTGATGGTAATTCTTTCGGCGGTAAATTTTGCCATTCTAAAGATTTAATCAGCCCTTGAGAAACCCACGAATTACTAAACGTAAATGTTACTGTAAATGCCAAAAAAATTACTAATGCTGACCATTTAGGATACCACCACAATAAAATAAAAGCTATCAGCATTAGCAGGCAAGATAATCCCAAAGGATAAATAAATAAAGGGAGTAATTTAGAAAGAAACAAAAACATTATAAGTTAGAGATTAGTATTTTTTTCGAGGTTTCTGATATCTTCTTGAAGAAACTTGACTTGACCTGAAAAACCAACTTAAGATAGAAACACCGCTACGTTCTCTAGGTTTTTTTGGCCATATTTTAGGTAGTTTAGGTGGTTTAGGTGGTTTTGATTCTTTTGGAGAATCTACAGGTTCAGCATCTGCTTTTTCTGGAATTTCTGGTATTGATTCTATTTGTAACCAATACCCTAATAAACCAGCAGAAATACCTCCTATTACGCCAAATATAATACTTGATTTGATTGTATATTCTAGGAGGCTAAAGCTAATGCTGAAAAATAGAGTAGCTGCTAGTCCTGTAATTAAGCCTGTTGATATTGATTGTTTATCCATGCTTTGGCCAAGGCATTAAGTGATTGATGTTTGAAAAATTATATCAAGTTCGCTTAAATAGGCATATTAAATTTAAATTCTGACTTCTGGCTTCCGTTAATTGTCAAATAAATGGCTTTCTTACATGAATTACTGATATGCCATACAATACAATTACAGTTAGAGTTCTGCTTAATGGATAAGACACAATCAAACTGAAGAGTCAAAGAATGTCTGAAACAGGTTTATCAAAAAATCAACCAAAAGATTTTGACGCTCCTATAGAAAAATCTGAGAAATCGAAAACTGAAGAAGAAATTTTACATCTTAGAAATAAACGTGATGAATTACTTGCCGAACAGCAAGAACTTATTTCATCACTTCATGCTAAAGATGAAAATTTTTCTGTAGAAAGCTTTTTAATTTGTAATATTAATATTTTTACAAATGATTACTTTACAGAAAATAGAGAGTTATTACAGAGGCTATCCCAACTATCTCTTAATGAAATAGATGAATTTATAGATGCCCAATCAGACGATGACTATAAAAGGGAAACGTTTCTATATTATTACAAGAAATCCAGGGAAATGTATGAGCGAGTATTCAAATATTTTGAACATTTAAATGATCAGCCAGAGTATCTATTCTCTAATCTTATGTGGATACTTGACGTCGGGTTCAATATAGAACTGTTTGTTCATACTAAAGAAAGACAGAACTGTAGGGGAGCTATTTTTAATCTTGAATCAAATTTTGGATATAAAAATAGAATGGGGATGCTTTTGACATCCCTAGCATTTAAATCTTCTAAGATTTTTTTTAACACTCTATTTCACGAACTAGCTCATAGGGTTTATTACATTGAGTTGTACAACGAAGGTGTCAAGGAAATTAATCATGTAGAACATGAATGGTATGCTTATTACTTTGATAAATTTTTACAGTATTTCTTCCCCATTGAATTAAATTGGCTTGACGACATTTTTGAAGAAGATATATTTAAATCAGCTGAAGAAACTTTGACAGACAATCCATTTTTTTTGCAGGAAATATTTCAGTCTTCAACAAAAGACATAGAAGATATATATTTTGCTATGAAAAGTGTTGATGAATCAGAGGCACTATACTCACATAAAAAACTAAAAAAGAAATATTACAGAGCAATTAAAGCAACAGAAATACCAAGAAACTATAGTTCCATCATAGAATATGTTTGGTTTTTTGACGAAAAACTTGTAAGCCTTTATAGAGCTGGTTCCTTAGAACTTGAAATGGTTAATTGGACAATATTAATGCTACTAATTATTTACTCTAGACAATATGAACAAAAGTATCATGGTGAAGACAATATGATTTACAACAATATTATATTTACTCCGGTTGGTGATTTAGACGAAGCAGGAGTCTCAGAGTTAAAGCGATATGCTTCTACTCTTATACAAGGATACGAGGTTGAATAGTCTGGTTTCTAAGAGGTAATTAAAGGATGAATAAAGTCAAACAGGAATTAGAAAAGATTCTTTTCGATCAACTAAATTGCAATTACAAATTTATTTCAAGCACTAATACTTCAGAATTGTTCCAAATTATTAGTCATGGAATCGAGTATTCAGAAACTTCTAATTTTAATGAAGCAGTTAATATAACATCAATTGGAGAAGCTAAAAGCCGTTCATTGACATACTCCCGGCGCTGAATTAAAAATTACAGCGCGGGATTCTCACACATCTGTGATTCTTGATTCACCGACACCACTTACTATTTCCGGTTGCCCATCTACAGCAGAGGTGGTAGTCTCCTCAAGCGTTCCCGAATACTCGGAGGTTCCTGAATGCCCTTCAGTACCTTTGATCTGATTACACTCCACATCTAGAATCTTCATCCCTTTATTTAAAATGTTCCATGCCGCATTTGTATCCCGACATATTTCAATCTTGCATTTAGGACATTGATGAGTTCTAGTACTGAGAGATTTCTTCACTCGATGACCACAACTTGAACAGTCTTGGGATGTATAATTCGGGGCCACAGCAATTACTGTCTTATCCCAAACTTTCCCAAAATAATCTAACCATTGAGTGAATTGATACCAACTTGCATCAGAAATAGACTTAGCCAAATGATGGTTCTTGACCATGTTTTGTATCTTGAGGTCTTCATAGACAATCACATCATTAGAGTGAACTACGCACCGGGCTAACTTTACTGCCCAGTCTTTACGCTGTCTTGTCACCTTCAGATGGCACTTCCCCAGTCTCATCCTGGCTTTGTGATAGTTGTTTGATTGAGGTTTTTTACCTTTAACAAATTTTCTTGAGAGTTGTCGCTGTAGTTTCTTGATTCGTTTTTCAGCCTGTCTTAAATACTTGGGATAAATTGCAGCATTGTCGTTTTGGTCTTTATAGAAATAAGTCAGACCTAAATCAATGCCTACAACATTCCCGGTATAGTTCCCTGTTTCTTTGCGGTGAGCGTCAAAGCAGAATTGAGCATAATAACCATCAGCTCTTCTGACAACTCTTACCCTATTGATTTTCAGTCTAAATAAGTCCTCTCTGGTTTGATGATTACAGAATAGAGAGAACTTACCTGCTTGAAAACCATCGGTGAAATTAATAGTTAAACAATCTTTTGATAGTTTCCATCCAGAGGTTTTATACTCAACTGAGCGAGAATGCTTTTTGAATTGAGGATAACCTTTGTTTTTGGCTCCTTCTCTACAGCGACGATAGAAGCTAGAGATTGAATTCCAAGCTCTCTGTGCTGATGCTTGACGCGCCATTGAGTTCAACTTTTGAGCAAAAGGAAACTCCGTTGCCAGTTCTTTACACAGCACAGATAGACGAGCTTTATTTACATCTGGCTCGTCGCGCCATAATCTAACTGCTTTGTTTCTAATGAATTGAGCAGTTCTGATCGCCTGTTCTAAGGCTTGATATTGTGCCTTAGACCCGTTTAATAGCTTGGCTTCTCTAATAATCATGCTTTAATCTTACCATTATATAGCAGAACTTTTGGCGATCTGCATTATTTTTTTGTTGGTCGCAATTCATCCCAACACCAAACTAGCGTTATGGTGTGGGCCTTCTTGCTCCATTTAGGTAAAATATATCATCAGGTTTAATGTAGAGGATTTGTTTGAGTATATTGCTGGAACTATTATCACGATAGCAGGTTCAGTTACAATGCCTTGGGTTATTGTTCTTGGATTCTTGATTCTTGTCAAGCAGCTCTACACAGCAAGCCAAATAGATATTGATGAAAATACATCCAAAGTCTTATGGGGGATGTATCTTATTGACTCTGATAACTGTCAAGAGTATTCTGGAATTTAGATTTTGAAAACATTTTTGCCAGCTTAAATCTAGAGCTAAACAAAAAAGGATATTCCTCATTGTCTATAGGAGAAGTAAAAGAGTCTCTTAGAAAACTCGAAGAACTATACATAGTTGAAAAAATTGGAGATGAATGGGAAATTATTGAATTGATTCAAGTCAACAAAGTTATGGAGAACTAATTTGAGCAAATATCACTATTTGTAAGCCACTACCAAATTTTAAAATTGCAGTAGAAGATAGGGAGCAATTGCACCTTGGGATTTTAATGATGCGGACTGCCCCCCTATTTAATTCAATTATGGCATTCAATTAACGATTACCCTCCCAAACCTAAAACATTCTGTAATAGCGTTTGGTCTTCACCTTTGACTTGAAAGCGTCCACTTTCAATATCTCTAATCCAACTTTGACTTTTTCCAAGCATAGTTGCCAACTGTCTCTGACTTAACTGCTGATTTTTTCTAGCAGTCATAATTTGTTCCCCACAGATCGCAGCCAGCTTTTTCGTTCTTTTGCGTTTATTAGAATAACGTAGCTTTTGTTTTTCAAAATCTGCTAAGTGTTTATCCCATTCTTCGGGCAATTTAAACCAGAGGATACGAGCATTTAATAACATATTCCACTTACCTCTGGGCCCGCTATCTGTTAATCTTGTATTTTTACTACCATCATCAATCCAGAAATCTAAAGCTTCTTCACCATCATCAGGCAAGGCAGCTAACTTTGCCCACATTGGCTGAATTTCTTGGGGGTAAGTTTCGGGGTCAAATTCGGGTTTAAGTCCATAATGATTGAGAACTTCCAAATCGCTTTCAAAAGTTCTAATTAGTCGTTTTCGATCATCCCTAGAAGATGATGCTCGTATGACTTTTTGTTCGCCATAAGCTACTCGCATTAGGGTCGGTACAGTTAACCGTTGTTCCCTACCCATTTTGGTTTTAAATAATAACCATAACAGCATTCGAGCAGTACCTTCATGTTGCTGCCAAATACTCATTACTGTAGTTAATATAGACTGAGGCAAAATGCCGTATTGATAAAATGCTTTGCCCTGCTTGCAATCTTCTCTATTAAGGAAATACTTAGCCCAAAGACCAGCTTTAACTCTAAAGGTAAGACCAACAAGATGTTTACATCCTGTAGAATCTTCAGAAAAGTGATGTTGGATGTCTAAGATATGCCATAATTGACTTTCTGGTAATGAGAACGCATTAATTCTGCCCTGCTGAGGCCAATCAATAGTAGTAGTAATGTTACAAGGTTGTTGAGCTAAGTTTTTAATTAAACTCAGTTTAGTTGCTTTCGATAAATCTTTGCGTTTTTCTAACCCTAAGTATCTTTCAATTTGTTGGTCATCGATCGCAAATTCTTGCTCCCATGGTTTATCAAGAACTGCTGCATGAGCAGCATAAATTAGGTGGAGACAAGCTGCTCTGATATCCATTGCTGGTATATCTGTGACTTTGATGGCACCATCATTTATAATTTTAGATGAATACTCCACATCTTTGATGCTGAAACTGATTGAACCCTGACCTTGTTTAATAGAACGCTGATAAATCAGTTTACCTTCTGCATTCACTGTCCAAGGTAATGATTCTCTTTGCGTCAGAATGTTGCAAGCTTCCCAGACCGCGATCGAAGAAGCAAAAGGACTATGCTTGCCATTGGGAAATAAATTAGAGCTTGTGGGTGTTCTTGTCTCAGCTTTATATCTACCTTTTTTGGCTTTAGTGGGAACAGGACTACTAATAGAACAGTGAATTACACATTGAGGTTCTTCGTAATAACCCTCACAGCTATTACATAGATCGGGATTAATTGAGTATTGTTCATCTTCTATAATTATTGCACCTGTTGGGCACTGCATTTGGGGTATACAGGTGGCACATGAGGTGCAGTTTTCAGTGATTTTATGAGTCATAACACGCCCCTGTGATTGCTTTTGAGCAGTTTTTCGTTAGTTATACTACTCTTCATCTTGTAAGTTCATTTAACTGATTAATCATATTGATGTCCTGATTGCTATATAACTAACTATACATGGAGTGAAGATATCAAATCTTTTATTTGTTGTTGATTTAAGTATTTTCACTTGAGCTTATATTGACGCTTTAATAATAAGATTTAATATTTCATAAATTTTTTAGATTAAATGTTCATAATGAGCAAATTAATATTATTTTTATTTTTTATAATTGAGTAATTATAGGATTTTTATAGTTATACATTTAACTTGCAATAGTTAATAACTATAATTATTATTTTGTTGCTAATTTATAATAAAAAAAATTAAGGATAAATGCCAAACAAATATTTTTAAGTTCTATTTGTCCGCATTTAATCCCATAAATTAACTATTCATCTTGTCAAAATTTAGATAAATTCCTAACATTCTAGTTTGTTTTTTGTAGTATTTACTTGATGACCAACTTGTAATCTACCTCTTGGAAGGTAAATATTTTTTTGTTTAAGAATTCTCCTAACTTGAGTACCACTAAGTTTTATTCCTGTTTTTTGAGCCAGGTAATTTGCTAAACGTTCTCCACTCCAGTTTTGAGATTCATAACCGAATTGATGAGGAGATTTTTTGCTGACTTCTATTAATAACTGAATGTACTCATCTGTAGCTTTGCGAAAGTTACCATGCTCTCGCCGATCTCGTAAACTATCTAATCGATCTGGGTCTCCATGTACACACCAATAAGCAACTGTTCTATAAGAACAACCTATAAATGCAGAAATTTCTGAATAAGTTTTTCCGTCATTTAATAGAAGTAACATCAATACTCGTTCTCGGAAATGAGAGCAATTACCTTCTTGTAAGGCTTTTTGCAATCTTTTCTTTTGCATTGAACTAAGAAAATCTTTAGCAGGCATAACAGCTACCTCAGTTTAACAACTTAATGCAACTTAGCTGCACTATATATAATCCGCTTTTTGACACCCTCTAAATTGAGAAGATAAGCTACGACTCCAGATTCAGACAAAAGTTTACCTCTTGTAGTCTGCTACGCTAGAAACTTCTTTCTATAGAAGTTCTATAGAAAGCATGAAGAACCGGATTTAACTTAAGCTTGTATTCTTAACAGTGAATCTGGCCATAAAGAGAAAAAAAGACATACGTTTGTCTTACCAGATATATAGTTATAGTCATTCCAGTTAAGATTGAGACACTTATACCTTGATATAATCCTGAAAAATAAGGGATTTATCCGTCTCATTTTTATTTGACACTACTGTACTGCTAATAACAACATATTACTTTTTTGTAAAATCTTTTCCTGTCAAATAACTAACAGTTTATTCTGTGATAGTTAGAATCACTAAAATGACTTCCGCATCTTTAGATGTGTAGATACTTAATCTTGTTGATATAAGTAGAATGCTGGTAGATAGCGGAGAATCACACTATGCTTACAGCAGTTTTCCTGCACAGTAGACCACAGTAGGGACGTTCCATGGAACGTCCCTACTGGGCGCGTGATTGTGACGTAAGGTCATCAATATGAAAAGCGCTGTAATGTCTGTTTTATTTAAGTAGCTTGACCCATACCATTTTCTATGGTAGTGGTATTTTGTAGAGCAAGCTTTTTCTGAATTACGTTAGGACATTGTTGAGGACTGAAACTTTTTATATAGAATCAGGTTATACAGTATATGTTTATCATTCTATCCACATTTTCCCATCTCCCTATATCTCCCAACTATATAATAAGTATTCAACCGGATCTGATATTAGGGGTAAATTTTTGACTGTAATCAAGTGTTTCTTACTCAGTTATTTGCGTAGCATTTCTACCTTAAACATCTATTCATTGTAGAGTAAAGTTGCACAAAAAAAGTCAGGGAGTTCAGACTTTGGGTGAATAATTTCACTAATACACCTGAAGCTGATACTCCACAAACTTCTATATTAATATTTCTGAGTTGATATTCTTCCTAACTCATACAGCTGCAGCAGCATGAGTGAAGCATTTCTTACCACAAATGTTAGCGCAAGCTTCACATCCGATACAGTCATCTGCATTAGCAATAGTCATAACTTTCCGTAATACTTCATCATCATCATCATCATCGTCTACAAACTCTCCATGTTCGTTGAGGGGTCTAAGTTCTAGAACATTTCTATGACAAACTTTAAAGCAACGACCACAACCTAGGCACTTATTCATGTCAATAGATTCGACATACTGAGGAGTCCAAGCTGTACCACCTTTAGTTAAAGCTGTTAATGTTGCCATCGGTTCTTCTCCTTAAATTAATAGACTGAATGTTTTGTTTTGTTTGCTTTGTTCCATCTTTTTATATAATAGCTATTTACTCTAGTAAAAAAGTATTTTTTTATACTTTTTTCAGGTTTTTTGTAATATTTGATTATGGCTTTTTTTGTGTATTTATTTATTAGAAAATATTTGCAATTATTGCTAGATAAATATACCTATAAACGTAAGCATTTCCTGCAGACTGCTGCGCAAACAGCATTCAGAGTCAGCTAGTTTCTTACAGAGAAACTGCGTTATCAGCTCTTGAAAAACACTTACATTTCCCGCCACAGAGTTGTATGAATTGAACCCAAACTTATCGTTCTCGTGGTTTATTCTCTGATTAAAAATGTAATATAAGTTAAACGAATGCTTGCTTGATTTATTAAAAAGCTAAGAACTGTTTGCGCAGCAGTCCGCAGGAAATACTTACTTTAGATTTAATCAGCAAACCCTAATTACTTATAGTAATAATAAAGTTTTTATTTGTATTTTTGCTCTAGCCCTTGCAATACTTATAGCGCTGTGCGCAGGCAACAGGCAACCCACCCCTAACCCCTCCCAGGAGGGGAATAAAAAAACTGATAATATAGGACTTTTAGCTATTTGGCCCCTCCTGCAATTTGTAAATATACCAGCGCTCATTGCTATATATGCATATATGAGGGCTAAAGCCCAACTACGAGGCGGATATAACACCTACGACCTAACAGTTACCGAATAATTAAGGTTTAAATCCTCTCCTTTTCAAGGAGAGGTAATTATTAATTATTAATTATTAATTGTTGAACACCTTCTTCAATTTCCGGCCTTAACTGGAATTAATATTTCAAATAATGTACCTTCATTTTGGTTAGATATACATCTCAGTTCTCCCTTATGTTTTTCGACAACAATTTGGTGAGAAATTGATAGTCCTAGACCTGTACCCTTGCCCACTGGTTTGGTTGTAAAAAACGGGTCAAAAATGCGATTTTGAACAGATTCGTTAATACCATGCCCATTATCAGAAAGGGAAATTTTAACAAAATCTTGATTTATTCCTGGTTCTGATTTTTGAGATATTTCTGTTTTGATGGTAATAATTCCTGGTTCTTCTTGTTCTTCAAAAGCATCTATGGCATTAGCAATAATATTCATAAATACTTGATTTAACTGACTAGCATAACACTCAATCTTGGGTAAATTTCCATAGTCTTTAACTAAAGTTATATCTGGTCTTTTTTCTGTAGCTTTGAGACGATGTTGTAAAATTAATAAAGTGCTATCTATACCAGAGTGAATATCTACTTTTTTCATCTCTGCTTCATCTAAGCGAGAGAAATTTCGTAAAGATAAAACTAACTCTCTAATTCTATTAGCTCCTATATTCATTGAATTGACCATTTTAGGCAAATCTTCAATCAAGAAATCTGCTTCACACTCTTCGGCAAAATCTTGAATTTCTGGAATTGGATCTTGATAGTTTTGTCGATACAAATGCAGTAAATGTAGTAAGTCTCTAATGTAGTTATTTGTATGAAGAAGATTGCCGTATATAAAGCTAATTGGATTATTAATTTCATGGGCAATACCAGCAACCATTTGACCTAGACCAGACATTTTTTCTGCTTGTACTAATTGAGCTTGAGTCTTTTGCAATTCTTTTAAAGCTTTTTCTAATTGCAATGCTCTTTCTCGTTCGCGTTTTTCTGATTCTCGTAGTGCAATTTCTCCTTGTTTTCGTTCTGTGATATCACGAATAATTGCTAGGACTTCATCTTTATCACTTTTGACATAACGAGCTTCATAATGATAGAGGTTATAATTAATAATAGTAGAATATTCTGCTGCTTGCACTTTATCAGTGCTGAGAGTAAGCTTTAAATAGTGTCGAGTCCAAATAGCTAAATCTTGGGGAAATATTTCTTCTATAGTTTTCCCGAGTACTTCTGATGCTTTGGGGGCATTTTCATCATCTTTTGATGGGTAGAAGTCGAGAAAAACTCCTTTTGAGTCAAGGCGTAACATTAAGTCGGGAATAGCATGGAGAAGACTATGGTTGCATTTTTGACTTTCTTGTAGTGCTTCTTCTACTCGCTTGCGTTCGGTGATGTCAAATCTAATGGCTAAGTATTGATAAGGTTGTCCGAGGTCGTTTAAAAAAGGTACGATAGTTGTATTAACCCAATAATAGCTACCATCTTTAGCCTGATTTTTAATTTCCCCTCTCCACACACGACCAGAGCTAATAGTAGACCACAAATCTTTAAAAAACTTTGGGGGATGATATTTAGAGTTAAGCAGACGATGACTTTTTCCAATTAACTCTTCTCTAGAATATTGAGATATTTCATAAACTTTATCATTCACATATTGAATAATACCTCTTTGGTCTGTAATGGCAACGATCGCTGCTTGATCTATAGCAAATTTGATATCAGATAGTTCTTTGAGGGTTTTCCGCAGTATTGCTTCTAGTAAGCGACGTTCTGCTATTTCCTGACCGTGGCTAGTTAAGTTTTGTAAATCGTGATTTTTTTCAATGAAGGATGCTACCATCTGATTTATCTGGTAATTCTCATAATCAGATTGATTTAGAACTTGATTAGCTTCCATTGTTTTTTTGTGACTCCTGGTTGAATTTTGATGCAATGCTAATATTTCTGACTCCACTTTCAGGTTGAGAATTATTTGTAGCTTTTTGGCTCGCAACCTGTAAATGTGAAGCTAGTTCTGATCTAGCAACTTAAATTTTGGTCCATTAATTATTACTAGCTTAAATATATATATGAAATGCTTATATTAGTATTCAGAGCATATAATTTTTCTACCTTAGAGTTTAGTTAAATTGATTACTAATATATCAATATTTAGGTAAATATTTATTGCTGATTGTTAAAGATATTCTATACAAATATAAATATTTAATCCAGTTATTCTGGATACTAAAGTTTCTTTAAAGGGATTTTTACAAGGTCAGAAAAGACTATTTAAAGCTTTTTTTTTGTTATATCCCCCTATTTAGTTAGATTTAGTGGGAACAAAAAATCTCTTAAAGCATCTATAATTAATAGAGATTTATTTATTATTTTTTGTAAAAAAAACTACAAAAATTTAAAGATTTTTGATGTAATCAAAAACATTAAGTAAAACAAAAATATTAAGCAAAACTGAAAATATTTCCTGAATTTGAGACTATAAAATAGTAATTTTCAAAAGTCGTTTAAATTTAGCATGAAGGTAGAAAAGTTAAGAAAATTGATGCAAAGTATTCCCTCAGCTCACTTGTCAGTTGAAGTAGCACTCAGCACTCAGCTAGCCTCCTATGGTGGGAACTACGTTATCAGCGATCAGCTTCTAGTTGCGTGTATAATGGGGGACTCAAACCCCCATAAAAAGCGCACCATGCGCTTTTTCAAATAAGCGTGGGGGACTTACAGCGGTTTTCCTACACGGTAGACCACAATAGCAGGCAATAGGCAATAGGCAATAGGCAACAAACAACAGTGGGAAAAACATTTCCCTGTCTTAGGGTTGACAGCGGTTTTCCTACACGGTAGACCACAGTAGTGACTTTCCATGGAACGTCCCTACAAAATTTTGCTTGTGAAGATGTGGTTTATCAATGAGCAAAAGCGCTGTAAACCCTTGAATTTGAGAGCGCGACAGCTAAATACTGTTTGCGGAGCATTCTGGAACGAAAAAGCTGATAGCTAGTTAAAATGTAAGCATTTCCTGCGGAATGCGGAGCTAACAGCCGTCAGCTATCAGCTATTGCTTTTAGTTTTAGATAAAAGCTTTACCGAAAAATTGTGGTTTAAAGCCTCCCCTTTTAAGGGGATAATAAAAAAAAATTTTCATCTCTTTGTCAATCCTCTTCTTTTCAAGGAGAGGTAATTATTCATTATTCATTATTCATTATTCATTATTGAATAACTAAGTCCTGATTAAATCTAGATCAAAAATAATTATATCATGACTGAGATAAAATGAATAAAGTACTTAATTTTTTTTCCACTTTATTATTATGGTAGTCCTTGCTGGATATGCAGATTTGATTCAAATCTATGAGGGTACAAACTCTCAAGTGTATCGCGCCCAAAAACTTGATAATAACCAATCAGTCATCCTCAAATTCCTCAACGAAGAATATCCCACCACTGAGCAAATTAGACGTTACAAACAAGAATATCATCTTACTTGCCAGTTAGACTCTCCAAGTATTATTAAAGCATATAGCTTGGAAGAATATCAAAGAAGTTATGCGATCGCTTTAGAAGACTTTGGCGGAATTTCCCTCAAACAATGGCTTGAAGAACACCAAGAGCTTTCTGTTGAAGAATTTTTATTTCTGGCGATCGCCATTACAGAGAGTTTGGGAGAAATACACAAGCTACATATTATTCACAAAGATATTAATCCCGCTAATATCGTTTTTAATCCCGAAACTAAAGAACTAAAAATAATCGACTTTGGCATTGCTACCCAACTAAGTAGGGAAAATCCTACCCTAAAAAATCCTAACGTTTTAGAAGGTACTCTAGGTTATATTTCCCCAGAACAAACAGGTAGAATGAATAGAGGATTAGATTATCGTACAGATTTTTATTCTCTGGGGGTAACATTTTATGAAATGCTGTCGGGAAAACTGCCTTTTGAAAGTTCCGATGCTTTGGAATTAATACATTGTCATCTGGCGAAAAATCCACCAGCAATTATTAGTCAAGAAAAACCTAACCAGATAAAAATACCCCTAATAATTGCAGATATTGTGATGAAATTAATGGCCAAAAATGCCGAGGATCGTTACCAAAGTGCTGATGGGTTAAAAGCAGATTTAGAAGAATGTCGCCGACAACTAAAAGAAACAGGAAATATTAATTTCTTCACACTAGGTCAACAGGATATTTCTGATCGCTTCCAAATTCCCCAAAAACTTTATGGTAGGGAAAAAGAAATACCAACTTTACTGAAAACATTTAAGAGAGTTGTGGAAACAGGAAAAGTAGAATTGATGTTAGTGAGCGGTTATTCTGGTATTGGTAAATCATCCCTGGTGCAGGAACTTTTCAAACCGATAACCGAACGTCGGGGTTATTTTATCTCCGGCAAATTTGACCAATTTCAACGCAACATTCCTTATTCAGCAATTGTGGCAGCTTTTCGCGGGTTGATTGAGCAATTATTGGGAGAAAGTAAAGCTACGTTGCAGGTATGGCGAGAAAAATTATTGCAGGCATTAGGAAATAACGGACAAATAATCATTGATGTTATTCCCGAAGTAGAATTAATTATCGGTAAACAACCTCCTGTTACCGTATTAGGAGGCAATGAAGCACAAAATCGTTTCAACCTTGTTTTTGGTGACTTTATTAGTTGTTTCTGTGATTATGAGCATCCATTAACTCTATTCATTGATGACTTACAATGGGCAGATTTAGCAACTTTGACATTGATTGAACGGCTATTAATATCAGGAGCAACTAAATATCTTTTACTCTTAGGAGCTTACCGGGATAATGAAGTTTTGGCAAGTCATCCTTTGGCTATTTCTCTGAAAAAGTTGAAGCAAAATCAGGCTGGAATTAACAAAATTAAGTTGCAAAAATTACCTGTATATCAAATTGCCTGTCTAATTGGTGATACCTTGAAGCAAAATCCAGAAAAAGTTTGTGACTTAGCCTGGTTGGTTAGGGAAAAAACAGGAGGAAATCCTTTCTTTGTAAATGAATTTTTACAGGGATTATATAGCGAAGAATTACTAAAATTTAATCATAAATCAAGGGTTTGGGAATGGAATATAGAAGTAATAAAGGCTAGGGGCTTAACAGATAATGTTGTGGAATTTATGGTTGGTAAACTGCAAAAATTACCCAAACCAAGCCAAGAAATTTTATCTCTTGCTGCTTGTTTGGGAGCAGAATTTGACTTAAAAACTATCACTTGGGTAGGAAAAAAATCTGCCCAAGAAACTTTTGAATTATTAAAAATTTCTCTTGACCGCAACTTAATTTTACCCCAGTCCGAATTAGATGAAAATCTTCTGATTCAATCTTTTAAATTCAGTCACGACCGCATTCAACAAGCTGCTTATGCTCTAATTCCTGATGACCAAAAAAACCAGACTCATTATCAGATCGGACAAGTACTGTTACAAAAGATATCCCCAGAAACCAAAGAAGAACATATTTTTGAACTCGTCAACCAACTAAACTATGGAACAGCTTTAATTACCCAACAAACCGAGGGAGATGAATTAGCTCAACTCAACTTACTTGCTTGTCGCAAAGCTAAAGATGCCAATGCTTACGAAGCAGGTCGTGAATATGCCAATATTGGGTTGACCTTGTTGGCAGAAAATGGTTGGTCGCAAAAATACGATCTGACTTTAGAACTCTATGAATTAGCAGCGGAATTGGCTTTTCTGCGTGGTGAATTTGAGGTTATGGAAGAGCTAATTGAGATAGTCATTGCCAATACCCGCTCTTTACCAGAACAAAAGAATGTTTACCAAATTAGAATACAAGCATATAAGACCCGAAGTCTCCTAGTAGAAGCAACTGCTATTGCCAAACAATTTTTGCAGCAATTAGGTGTTACTTTTCCCGAAAAACCTACACAGGATTATATTAAAGAGTCAGTTTCCGAAGTTTACCTATTAGTTGGCGATCGAGAAATAGAAGATTTGGTTGATCTGCCAATGATGGAGAATAGAGAAAAAATTACCATTGCGGAGATGGCCAATAGCATGATCTCATCTACCTACATTTCTGGATCTCTGTTATATGCATTATTGACTTCTTTGTCAGTTAAACTATCTATTCAATATGGAAATACTGAGGCTTCCGCTTTTGCTTATGCTTTCTATGGTATTCTTGCTTGTAATGTCTTACAAGATATTGATGTTGGGGTAAAGTTTGGTCAACTAGCACTAAAGGTAGTCTCAAAACTAGATTTAAAAAGGGTAAGGCCATTGATCATAAATATTGTGATGTTCTATCTTATACATCGTAAGTCTCACATCAAAGAAACGGTCTCTCCCTTGCAAGAAGGTTATGGAATAGGTTTAGAAGTAGGAAAGTTGGAATATGGTGGCTACAATGCTCATGCCTCTTGTTTACAATCTTTTTGGTCTAATCAACCTTTGGCCGCCTTGGAAAAAATATCTCATACTTATTTTAATGGGTTAGTACAATTGAATCAATTAGTAGCAGCTAATTGGTGTCGCAGTTGTTGGCAGTCAACATTAAATTTACTCGGAATTGCTAAATATCCAACTATTTTATCTGGAAATGCAGACCAAGAAGCCGAATTTATACATCAAATGGAGTCTGGTAATGATTTTTTGGGGTTAGCAATTTTTTACTTATATAAGATGGTGCTGTGTTATCTGTTTGAAGAAATTGAATCTCTTCAAAACTATGTGGCACAAACAAAGAGGTATGTTGTTACTTCTCTAGGAATGGTGACTCAACCAGTATTTTATTTTTATGACTCTTTGATTGCTTTAGCAAGTTTGAGTCAAGCCAAAAACGAGATGCCAAATGTGATGGAACGAGTGGCAGAAAATCAAAGGGAACTGCAACAGCAATGGGCAAAGTATGCTCCAATGAATTATCAACATAAAGTAGATTTGGTGGAGGCGGAAAAATGCCGAATTTTAGGAAAAAAGGCAGAAGCAATTGAGCTATATGACAAGGCGATATCAGGAGCTAGGACTAATGAGTATATTCAAGAAGAAGCTCTGGCAAATGAACTAGCAGCAAAATTTTATCTTGACCGACAGCAGGAAAGAATTGCTTCCGTTTACATGATGGAAGCACATTACTGCTACAGTCAATGGGGAGCAGTAGCAAAAGTCAAGCACTTAGAAAAAAACTATCCTCAATTGTTAAAAATTTCCAAGAGCAAAAGGTCTGATACAACATGGGAGCAGGGTACAAGCAGTTCTAATGATACTGAATTTTTAGATTTAGCTACAGTGATTAAATCTACGACTGCCATTTCTAGTGAGATTGTTTTGGAAAAATTGCTGGCAACTTTAATGGATATTCTCATTGAAAATGCAGGAGCGCAACGAGGAATATTAATTTTGGCTCATGGGGAAGGTTTGTTTATTGAAGCAACTAAGGAAGAAGACTCAGAGGAAGTTTCGCTATTGCAGTCTATTCCTCTATCTGAATTTAAAATGGTGGCATCAAAAATTGTGTATTACGTTGCTCGGATTTCTAAAACTATTGTTTTGAACAATGCTACTCGTGAAGGGAATTTTACCGATGATGCCTACATTCAACAATATCAATGTCAGTCTATTGCCTGCACTCCTTTAATCAATCAAGGTAAACTCCAGGGTATTATTTACCTAGAAAATAACCTGACTACTGGAGCTTTTACTAAAGAACGCATGGCACTGTTACGAACTATTGCTAGTCAAGCAGCAATTTCATTAGAAAATGCCCGACTATATAATAATATTACAAAATTAAACCAGGCTTATCAGCGTTTTGTGCCAGCTCAGTTTCTCAGCTTTTTAGACAAAAATAGCATCGTGGATGTGAAACTCGGAGACCAAGTGGAGCAGGAAATGACGGTCTTATTCTCCGATATTCGGGATTTTACTACTATCTCCGAAAAGATGACCCCAGCAGAAAACTTTGCTTTTATTAACGAATATCTTGGTTATATGGAACCTCAAATTCAAGCTCATGGTGGGTTTATTGATAAATATATTGGTGATGCGATTATGGCTTTATTTCCTAATTCTGCTGATGATGCACTGCGAGGAGCGATCGCCATGCTGGAGGAGTTGAAAATATACAATTCATATCGACAACAAAATAATTTATTACCCTTGCGTATTGGTATTGGTTTGCATACGGGCAGGTTGATTTTAGGCACTGTGGGCGGGTTTGGACGTATGGATGGAACTGTTATCGGGGATGCGGTGAATCTCTCCTCGCGAGTGGAAGGGTTAACAAAAACTTATGGAGTTTCACTTTTAATTACTGATAAAACTTGGCAAAATTTAAATAATTCTTTGGCATACGACCTCAGATTTATTGACAAGGTGAGAGCTAAAGGAAAAGCTAAAGCGGTTAGTTTATTTGAAGTTTTTTCTGCCGATCAGCTAGAATTACGAAATGTCAAAATCGCGACGAAAGAGAAGTTTGAAAGGGCAGTTTTGTTATATCATCAGGGGTTGTTTCTAGAAGCGGCAGCTCTATTTCAAGAATGCTTAGAATATGGTGAGGGCGATCGAGCTGTTTGTTGTTATCTCGAACGTTGCCACCATCTTGAAGAAGGCAGAAGGTTTAATAATGGATAATTGATAATTGATAATTACCTCTCCCTAAAAGATAAAGCCATGTCATCCGCCAAGAAATAAATTTCTAGGATCAAAGCAGAAGTCATCTAAAGATGACTGATGATTAAAGATAGCTCAGGACTTACGCAAAGGCACTATTTATAGGGTATAGTAACTATTGGACAATAGTTTTGACCAGTATATATAGCGTATCTGCGTAAGTCCTAATAGCTAATTTATTATGGCTAATTAATGAGACTTGATATCAGGCGTTGGTAAAGCGCGTGTATGATATTGATCTTAATTACTGAGGAGTCAGGAGTCAGGAGTCATATCATGTTCGGTTGAATACTTATAAATAACTGAGCGAGGAGTCAGGAGTCAGTCCTCAGGAGTCAGGAGGGAAGAAAGGAGAAAAATCAAGATAATTTAAGTATTTCAAGATAATTTAAGTATTTATTCGGTACTGTCAGTTCTAAAATTTTATTTATAACTGACCCGTCCGAACATGATATCAGGAGGGAAGAAAGAGGAATAGAAGGAGAAAGTTTTTTCATCGGGTAAAGGTCACGGAGTTCTATAAAGCTTTTATCCGGACATGATATCATACCTCAAATTACCAACGCCGAATATCAATAATTAACCTTCTTCCTTCTTCCTTCTTCCTTCCTCCTTCTTCCTGAGAATATCAATAATTAACCTTTCTCCTTCCACCTTCTTCCTTCCAGCTTCTTCCTTCTTCCTTCTTCCTTCTTCTTTCTGTGATAGTTCCTTCTAGTAACAACAAACGCGAGGGTTGAAGACAAACCTGCCAAGGAAAAGAACGATTTTTAATTTCACGCCATTTTTCCTTAAATACTTCTGCTTGTAGATGGTAGTCAAAGGCATTTTTTGCAGGTTGATATAATTTTAAGTACAAAGTGACTCGATGTTGAGTTTCACTAATAGCTGCTAACCAACAAGGAAAAGTATTAGGTTTGTTTGACTCCTCACTAAAAGTAATCTGGTGAGCACGAATGCCAACATAAGAAAAAGATTCTGGAATAGGTTCGATGATATCAAGACTGCATCCCCACTCAATAGCTTCTATTTTTCGGTTGTCAATTATTACTGCTTGAGAAAAATTCTTACAACCAGTTAACTGAGCAACTCTTACACTGGTAGAATATTCAAAAATGTCATGTTTGAGGCCGTGAGTCAGAATAACTCCGTCATCGACAACCAAAAGATTTTGACAAATACGGTAAGCTTCCTCTAGGTTGTGAGTTACTAATAAAGTCACCCCTTGATAATTTTCTAGGGTGGCAATAACCAATGTTTCAATCTGATGGCGTAGGTGGGTATCTAATGCGGAAAAGGCTTCATCTAACAACAAAGCATCGGGTTGACTTGCTAATGCTCGTGCTAAAGCTACCCGTTGTTGCTGACCCCCAGAAAGTTCTCCTGGATATCGTTTGCCATATCCTGGTAACTGCACTGCGGATAGATAAGCTTCCACTTGTTGTTTAATTTCTGTGGATGATAGACCTTTGGGCAAACCAAAAGCAATATTTTGCGCCACAGTCATGTGGGGGAAGAGAGCATAATTTTGAAATAGATAACCAATACGGCGATCGCGACTGGGCAAATTAATTTTCTGTTGCGAATCAAATAATACTCGCCCATTTAAAACAATTCGTCCTCTTGTGGGAGTTTCTAAACCAGCAACGCAACGTAAAATCATACTTTTACCAGCACCAGACCCTCCTAATAACCCCAATGGTTTGTTATTAGCATTGAAACAAACATCCAAGAGAAACCCAGGCAATTTTTTCTGGATATCTACTAATAGACTTTGTGAGTTTGTGCGGGAGTTTAGTCTCAAGGGTTGTGTTTTGACTACGGGTACAGAACGCACATCTATAATTTGCTTTTCTGTTTTTTTTGCTCTACGTTTTTTAATTTTAGATTCTGACCAATAGTTGACACCAGTTATTACTCCTAAAGATATGGCTAAAATTACTAACACCCAGGCAAACGCTTCATTCATATTCCCACTTTCGGAAGCGAAGAAAATAGCTATCGGAATAGTTTCTGTTTTCCCAGGAATGCTACCTGCCAACATTAAAGTAGCGCCAAATTCACCGAGCGACCGGGCAAAAGCTAATAATGTCCCGGCAATAATTCCTGGTTTTGCCAAGGGTAACAAAATTCGCCAAAATACAGTCCATTCCGAAGCACCTAAAGTTCTAGCACAAGCAAGGAGACTGGTATCAATTTGAGTAAAAGCTGCTAGTGATGTTCTGTACATCAGGGGGAATGAGACAACGGTGGCTGCAATTACAGTGGCAGGCCAAGTGAAAATCAATGTTATCCCCATGGATGAGAGTAGTTGACCAAGGGGGCCGTTTCTACCAAATAATAATAGTAATAAAAAACCTGTTACGGTTGGGGGTAATACTAGAGGAGATGTGAAAATGGCGTCAATTATACCTTTGCCTTTACCGCGATATCCGAGCATCCAACGTGCTGCTGCTATACCGAGGAAAAAGGTAATAACTGTAGTGACTGCTGCAGTTTTAAAAGAAATCCAAGCAGGAAATAGGTCAAAGTTCATTGTTAATGCTGAAGAAGGTTTTAGGTTTTAGGTTTTAGGTTAATTATTTCGTGGTAGATAAAATAATGGTTGGGAACTAGGAAAGACAATCTGAAGTTGAGGTTATTCTGTTTCAGAACTTTAATACACCTCTCCAAAAATAGTAATTTTATCAGGGTAATATAAAGGTTTCAGAATCTGGCGTTGCTGAATTGAAGTATGAATACGCGATTGTTTGGTTCTCGCCTTCGCCCCCGCGCATCCCCATTCAACAAAAAGCGCAGCATCCTCTGGCTTTCCCCCGATCCTGCGGGGGACGGGAGGGGGATTAATCAAGGGGGACTTTTAGAATTTTATTCCCCCCGCGCATTGGGGGGCTAGGGGGGCTTGCATCATACCCAGAATCAGCAACGCCCAGAATCTTTTCTAGAGATGTCTAATATCATGTCCGGAAATTAGTGATCAAAAAACTTTCTCCTTCTCTTCTCCCCTCCACGGTCGGGGTTAGGGGTGGGTTGACTCCTGAGGACTCCGTCATTTATTTTTGTTCAACCGGACATGATATAAGTGGCTATCCATAATTACTTTATATTTTTATATTTTCTATCTTTTTTCCTGTCATAAACTGTTTTGTTGACTACAAGATAGAGAAATATTTGATTTCTTGAGGGAAAAAAATAGGAACTTTCCTTCAAAGGTTCCTAGATAAAAATTTATTTATTACCAACGCTCAAAATTATGATATAATTAGCGAAATTTATTAAGCTGTTGTGTACCTCGTTAAAGGAAAAACCTGATTACTTCTGACTTCTGACTTGCGCGTAGCACTATATCAGCAATCTAGGCGATCGGCAAGGACTTCAGCAATAGTATATCGGGATGTGCTTGCAAATACTGGGTTGGTTTTCTGGTAGTAAGGGAGAGCAATTAAAGCAACCGAAAGTGCCCAACCACGACCTCGCGCTCAGGTGGCATCATCTACTGATAATGCTGTGCGAAATACAGCTCGACTTTCGGTTAAAATTCTGTCTCCTGTCTCCTGTCTCCTGACTCCTTCTTCTAATAATTTTTGTTTAGTGTCATAAAACCATATTTTTCAAACACAGTTTTTGCCTCTGGAGTAAACATAAATTCTTCTAATTGTTTAGCCACTTCAATATTTTTACTATCTTTAATTACTGCAATGGGATAAACTACTGGTGTATGAGAATCATCAGGTGCATTAGCAACAATTTTTACTGCGTTTGAAGCGTTAGTATCTGTGCGATAAACAATGCCAGCATCAACATTTCCTGTGGCGACATAATTAAGGACTTGACGCACATTTTTAGCAAAAACTATTTTGGGTTCAACAGTCTCATAAATACCTAAAGAGGTTAGGACTTCTTGGGCATATTTTCCTGCGGGAGAGCTTTCTGGTTCGCCAATAGATATGTTTTTAATAGTGTCTTTTGTTAAGTCTTGAAATGTGTTAACTGCAGCGGTATTTTCTTTAGGAACTATTAACACCATTTGATTTTTCAGGAGTTCGCGACGGCTTTCTTCTATTATTAAACCTTTTTCTTGCAAAATATTAATATGGGAAGGAGATGCGGAGATAAATAAATCTACTGGCGCTCCTTGTTCAATTTGTTGTCGCAGAGAACCGGAAGAAGATAAGTTTAAAGTTAAAGAAGTATTGGTATTTTTTTGTTCATAAATAGGTTTAATTTCTTCCATTGCATCTTTGAGGCTAGTTGCTGCTGAAACTGTTAAATTTATTGTTGAGGCGGTAGACTCAGAAGATGAATTATCCCTAGTTTGGCTACAACTAATTGTTAATAAACAAGAAAGTATTGCCATACAAATTAAGACCAGAATCCGATTTTTTTTCATACCTATTACTCCAATTTTTAATTTTCATCAAAATTGTTAATATTGTAGAGGTTTTTTGTTAATTTTGTCGGAGTAAATCAATTCAGATGTGGATATAGACATGAAAATTAGCGCTCTTATGGTAGGGGTTAACGGCCGTCAACCCCTACACCGCTGTTAACCACTACAAAGGGTGTATAATTTCGTCTTTTGTATAAGTCCTTTCAACAATGAATAATGAATAATGAATAATGAATAATTACCTCTCCTTGAAAGAAGAGGATTGACTAATAATGAAAATTTTTCTTTATTATCCCCTTAAAAGGGGAGGCTTTAAACCACAATTTTTCGGTAAATAAAATTATAGGCAAGAAAAATTATTTTTATTCCCGACTCCCGACTCTCTGCTGCATATAAATTACCCTCCTATAATCTTAAATAAAAACTACAGGAGGGCAAAATATCAGATAATTTACCGAATAATTAATTATTAATTATTAATAATTAAATAATTCTGGTTTAAAGCTTCCCCTTTTAAGGAGAAAAAAGCAGTCGTTAGCGGAACTTCCCGAAGGGTGGGATGGCGAAGTCTCCTCGCCATATCCAATAGACCAAGAGAAGAAATAATATTTCCTGATATTCAATTCCGTAACGGTTTTAACCAGAGATAATTATCAATTATCCATTATCAATTATCAATTAATGAACAGTGGTATTACACCAAATAAGCTTCTTGGTGAGTTTTGATAACGCAATCAGATTTTGGTTTGGCAACACATAATAATATCCACCCTTTTTCTTCCTGCTCGTCATCTAAGAAGTTTTGATCCTCTTGATCGACTTTTCCTTCTACTATTCTTGCAGCACAGCTAGAGCAAGACCCGGCGCGACAAGAAGAAGGAAATTCTAGATCGGAATATTCTTCTTCTACCACATCAAGGATATATTGATCATCATCAACTTCGATAGTAACATCGATTTCTGGGGGTTGTTTTTTCTTGCCTTTGATTAGCTGTACTTTATAAGTAGCCATTAATTAAGATCCTCCTTTTTTTAGTTGTTCTTTCGTCTCAAAAGACTTTGTTAAAATAGCAGTCAGCAGTCAGCGGTCAGCCATTAGCTTTCAAGGCGTATGATGGTTGTGTACTACCTCCATCAACCCACACCACGGTCTTTTTCAAATATAGTGGAGGACTGAAACACGCCGATTTTAGCTGATAGCTGATAGCTGATAGCTAGTTAACTACAAGGTACTCCTGTTGGGGTGCATCCTCCTGCTTGGAAAGACTTTCCGCAACTACAAGTTTCTGTGGCGTTGGGATTAATAAACTTTAAGCCGCTTTCAGTTAAACCCTCAATGTAGTCAACTACAACTCCTTCTAGTAAAGGCGCACTTTTTGGGTCAATAAAAATCTGCAAGTTATCTTTGTGTAGCAGCAAGTCATCTGCTTTGGGAGCATTGGCAATATTTAAGGCATACTCATAACCACTGCAACCACCATCCACAACAGAAATGCGGATGCCTTGATTTGATTCCTTCAGGAACTTGGTAAGTTGAGAAGCTGCTTTTTCTGTTAAACTTATAGTCATAATTTTGAAGAAAAATAATTTAGACTTACCGATAATTACCCAGATAGGCGACATCCGCCTGTTGTCTGGCCTCAGCAATGGACTTAGGAAATTACTGGAACGGTGCGATCGCGCTTTACAGAACTGTCTGAGAATAAGCTAGTAGAAGAATTGCACCCTGAGTTTTGAAATTTCAGTTTCAGTTTCAGCGCGAAAGCATATTGTATAAATATCACCTTTTCTCAGAATTTCCTATTTATAGGCTAAACCAAAGATTTAACTATAAACTGTTCGCAGTGATAACTTCTGTGGTTAATTTTTTACCTTTTCCTATGAGTCAGCTTTTAATTCTCTGCTGAGGGAACCACAAACTGGACAGTCTGGGTCATGGTAAGGGCGAAGTTTAGAGAATTCCATGGCATCCAAATCCATTGTCAGCAGTTGTGACCACAGGGGTTTACTAAATCCTGTAATTTGTTTGATTGCTTCTGAAGCTGCTAGACAAGCTAGTGTTCCAGAAACTACACCCAAGACTCCAAACCCACGTCGGTCCCATTCTGGCTTTTCTGGGAATAGACAAGACAAACAGGGAGTTTTACCAGGAACTATGGTAGTTAAATAAGCTTCCATGCTATTCATAGCAGCTTCCACCATTGGTTTGCGCCAACGTACACAGGCAGCATTCAGTAAATTCCGTTCGTCAAAGTTGTGAGCGCAGTCGAGAGCAATATCTGCTGACTGTACTAATGTGTCTGCATTTTCAGCAGTGACATATTCAGGTACAGCTTCAATTTCAACATCTGGGTTAATGGCAGATAGAGTTTCTTTAGCTTTGTCTACTCGCAGCTTACCCACCCAATCATCTGTCATCAAGATTTGACGATTCATGTCATCAAGTCGTAGTTCCCCACCTCGGACTAAAATCAGCTTCCCGACACCTGCTACTGCTAAATACAGTGCTACTGTGCCACCCAACCCACCAACTCCATTTACTACTGCTGTAGTTGATTTGAGTCGTTGTTGTGCTTCTTCACCAAAACCTGGAAGCATCATTTGGCGACTATAACGTTCTAATTCTTTGGGTGTGAGGTCGAACAAATTTTTTTGCTCCTTACTCAGCAGTAATTTCTGTTAATTTAACTACATCTTTATGTTCTTGTTGAAATACTGGAAATACTTTTTGTTCTTGAGCGCTAGATGTTAAGAAAGTTTGATAAGCTGACTCTAATGCTGTTTTATATGCTGTCAATTTTTCAGCTTCTGCTAGTCCTGTTTTTCCGTCAACTTCTGCAATTGCTCCAGAAAACATTTTTAATATATGGAGGCGATTTACGTTGACTGCTGTTTGGTCGTAGGGAATGTCAAAAAAGCTGAGGAAGTCTTCTGCATCTACGAGCTTTTGGAAATCTGTTAATGTCTTCATTATGATGAACCCTAAATTAATTCAGTAGTAGCTATTTCTATTTTGTATTATAGGCACAAATCTTTTTTTTGCGTCTACTTTCAATTTTTTTTAATATTTTTGCGCAAAAAAAAATACTCTTATTTTGGGGAGAGAGGTTGTTAGATATTTACAAAATATAATCTAACTTAACCCCTCTGAATTTTCAGAAAAAATTACTGCTTAGAGTTTACAAACTTCCTTATATTTTTTCACCAATTCAATCCCTGCTTGAGCCATTTTTTCTCCTTCATCTTCTAATTTTTCCAGAGAAGTAAACCCAAAACGTTGAGCATCCCGTAAAGTTCTAGAAACTACCAAAAGACGACCACAAAATACAAGTGCCCAACCAAATCCTTCATGGTTGATACTAATAACTACTTGCATAATTTGATTGGTTTCTAATTCAATGCAAGTTGCTATTGCATTGTAGAATAATTTAATCCGAGCTAAAGTCATCGGATTAACTTCTTCTTCTGTGGAAATTTGGCGTTTTTCTTGCTTACTAACAATATAAGGCTTGATAATTAATTCAGGAGACCAAGACTTATATACTCCATAAGAATCTTGAGCTTGAACTGCTCTAATTAATTCCTTAATAAAAGGAGCGGAATAAATGTCAGTTGTTGTTGTTGTTGTTTCTGTTTGAACAGTCATAGTTTTACACCTCTTCAAGTACAGCTTCTAAGTCAGATTCAGAAGTTTTTTGTAAAGCTTTTCTGAGCCAGGGGGGAGGACTACCTTTTAATGTTTCTACTAATCTGTCCAGAAGATCGGTAATTTTGTCTTCTGGAGATTTGGATTTCATAGGGGTCACTTTTTTGTTGATTAAACGACCTGCTGCTGGACCACCAATTTCTAGTACATAAACTATTGTACAGTCGAGCAAAGCTTCAACTTTAGCGTGTAGTTTATCTAGTTTTTCTTGTTTGCTAGCATCTTGATTGAGATTACCACTAAAAACAAGTGGCTCTAGAGTTTCGTATCCTTTGTCATCAACTTCATATAAAGCCATTTGTTTAGAAGAACCAAAATGACCATCTATATGAACAAAATCACTTGTTGCAAATGCAACTTTCATCGTTGTTTTCCTCCTTGTTGTATGTAGCAAAAACTAATAGTAAATCACCATTAGTTCTTGATAACAAACTTGTTTTGAAGCGCTTCATAAACCTGGTTTTTCTCTGAAATTTGGTGATATTAATTATCAGGTTCAAAAACCCGGTTTATTGTTATTTTTTATTTATACAGCGCTTTTCAGATTGATAAACCACATGGTCATAACGAAAACCTTGTAAGGGCGTTAGCGGAGCTTTGCGTTAGCAAATGCCATTCGCCCCTACTGTGGTCTACTGAAATGAAAACCGCTGTAATGTAGAGCTTGCCGATTAATAATCAAAGCTTTTACAGATAGAACTTCTAGCTTTTTTAGGTATCAAAAAGTCTGAGTTTTTAGGTTGCTTAGGTTCAAAAATTTAGCATTTTGAGCAGAATAATTACAGAAAAATCAAGGGAATATTCTTCCAACTACTTCCTCTATAATTGCCATTTCTCCTGACTTCCCTTCCCCTCCTGGGAGGGGTTAGGGGTGGGTTGGGAGGGGGAGGGGCGAGGGGTGGGTTGACTTCTGACTCCTGACTCCTAACTTATTGACAATAATGAATAATCATTGGTATGAATTTTCGATTCTTCTTGCTCTAAGAAAATATTACCAATGTCAAATAATAAATTCATTGTACCACGATAACCCACATAACAACGTTGACCATTACCGAGGCGATCGTGAATTGGCATTCCCATCCGATATAGCTCGATACCTAATTTCTCAGATATTAGCTTACCATGAGAGTTGGTAATCAACAAATCTGAACCTGATGCTACTTCTTCCAAGTCTCCCAAGTCACCAATTATCACATTCTCTGTGGGCAGCTTTTCCAATAAAGGCGATCGCGTAGTTGTTACGGCAGCTTTAATATCTGCTCCCATTTCTCGTAAAAACCAACTTGTTGCCCAAAGTAAATCTGGTTCCAGAGCAATAGAAATCTGCTTATGACCAAAATAGAAGTGGGTATCCAGCATCGCATCTTGTAACTGCCGACGTTGGCGTTGGTATTTTGCAGGCACTTCACAACCTTTATCTAAGTGGGGGTCAGTACGAGAAACAATTAGTTGAGACAATTTTAAGATGAAACTGTCTACAGCACCCAAACCTGTCAACCGAGGGAACACTTGATATTGAGTGCCAAATTTTTCTTCTAATATCTGAGCAGCATTCCGCAAACTTTCCCCAATAGCAAAAGTGAAAGCTGAATGACGTAAATTACGCAACTCCTCTACTGTAGTACCGCCAGAACTGGTGGAACTATAAATATCATCAATTAAATGTCCGTCCAAAGATTGAGATAAGTCCGGTACAACTATGGGAATTAAGCCAAAACCTTCTACAATATCTTTGACTTCCTGCACATCTCCAGGGGCAAGACAAGAACCTGCTAAAATTGTAATGAAAGGTTTTTTAGCTTCTGTGGGAATAGGTTCGCCATAATCATAAGCTACTATACGTTCTACCGTAGCAGCAAAACCATCCTGAGCGGACCCCTTATAATCTGGACTAGAAACATTTAATATAGGCAATTCATCTAACTCTGGATGGTCTTCCCTAAATTTCTTGAGAATACGCTCTATATCATCGCCCCTGGTTTCCGTTAAACCAGTAGTCAACAAACCAATAACTTCTGGTTTTGACTTTTCCACCTGAGTCAAAAGCGCCTTATCAACGTTATCCTCCCCTCCCAAAATAGTTGTCACTTCACTCATAGCAGTAGTAGATAAAGGTACAGCTTCCTGGAAGTGATTAACCAACAATACCTTGGCAAAAGCAGTACAACCTTGAGTTCCGTGGAACAGTGGCATCATCCCCTTAATTCCCAAGTAAGCTAAAGCAGCACCCAAAGGTTGACTGAGTTTCAGAGGATTTGTGGATAATGATTTTTTCGGAAAATTGACTGTTGCAGGGGGAATATTAGTCAGACTTGGTAAAGTTTCTACTGCCAAAACATCATCTATCTGACATTCTTCTAACCAAGGTACAGGTTGTCGCACTTGTTCCCAAACTGGACTATGGAGTGCTTCATCTAATTCCTTTGCCATTTCGATCGTGCCATGATATCCAGCATAAGGATGATGACGTTCTTGGTTAATGTGCAAAAACGGAATTCTCGCTTTGAGGGCGGTATATTGGTTACGACCTCCTGCGATGAGCATATCAGCTTTTGTGTCAGCAATGACTTTCAGCAGAATTTCAGCATTCCCCTTTTCTAACAAAATACCATCTTTGCCCAATAATTCTTTGATTTTTGCTTTGTCTTCTTCAGTACTTTTCTTAGTGCTAGTGGCGACCACATCCATCCCTAAATCTTGAGCCGCCGAAATAATAGACCAACTTTTAACCCCACCCGTGTAAAGTACAACTCTTTTACCTTTCAAACGTTGACGATAGGGTTCTAATATTTCTTGGAGAACTGCTGTTTCTTCGGCAATGAGTTTTTCCGTGCGTTCTTGCAGGTCAGCATCACCAATTTTGGCAGCAATATTTCTGAGGCAGTTGTTAATATCAGCAACACCATAAAAAGATTCTTCAATGTAAGGAATGCCGTATTTCTCCTCCATTTTCCGTGCCATATTGATCATAGCTTTGGAGCAGATCATCACGTTGAGTTTGGCACGGTGGGCGTAACAAATTTCTTTGTAGGTAGCATCTCCGGTGATTTTTGACAATACCCTAATGCCAAGTTTTTCAAACAGGGGTAGCATTGCCCACATTTCACCCGCAATATTATATTCGCCGATGAGGTTAATATCGTAGGGTGTGGTAAATTCTGGTTCGGAAGTACCAACTACATGGTCTAATAATGCTTCAGCACTAACTCGGTTGCCTAAATTTTTACTACCGATGAAACCAGGGGAGTTGACGGGAATGACCGGAAGTTCTAATTTTTTGGTAGCGACTTTACAAACTGTTTCCAAGTCATCTCCAATTAAGGAAGTCACGCAAGTAGCGTAGACAAATACCGCTGGAGGTTGGTAGCGTTTTTTGAGTTCGGCGATCGCCTTAAGTAATTTTTTCTCACCACCCATGATAATGTCATTTTCACCCATGTCAGTGGTGAAACCCATTTTGTAGAGATGAGCTTCAGAGGAAAGACTACCACGAGTTCCCCAGGAGTTACCAGAACAACCAAGAGGCCCATGAACTAAGTGAGCTGCATCTGTAATAGGGACTAGGGCAATACTAGCTCCATCAAAAGCGCAACCTCCCTGAGCTGCTCCAGGAGTTGCTTGTTGTTGACAGCCTTTTTGTTTTTTATCTCCGTTTTTGTGTTTGTGGTTGTGTTCGCAACCTGGCTCATTCATCAGTTCGGCAACTTTGCCTGGGGTCATCATAGCCATGTTATTAATTCTCTATTTTTATGTACTACTTTGGAGCGGGGATATAGTATTTAATATTATGATTACAAATTTTTATTATTAGTTTTGTATAGAAGTTATCATTTTTTAGGTTGAGTTGCGCTCACACAGATTATGGCACGGATGTACAGATGAGGTGAGTTCGGTAGGGTGTATTACCGTTTGCGCAGCATTTTGTACCGAAAGCGTAACGTACCGAAATATTTGTTGGGGATAGTGTCAGTCCAGTAGGGTGTTTTAGCAAAGCGTAACGCACCGAAATATTTGTTGGGGATAGTTAGCGTTTGCGCAGCATTCCGCACCGAAAGCGTAACGCACCGAAATATTTGTTGGGATGGCGGTGCGTTACATTTCATTAACGCACCCTACAAGATGGCTGCTTAAGAAGAACAAATTTTTATTATTGATGATTTTATATAGTGAGTATATCAAGATAATGTTTTTGACATCCTCTCCGGCCTAAAGGCACGGAGATTCCTACTGAGCCGTAGCTCTTCGGCGGGTTGACGCTTCTTAGGCTGCTGCTACTTTGACAGTAGTCTTATGCTTGCCTCCACGTCCGCGCACGAGTTTCCGTTAGCGTAGCTCCTCCGGAGGAGGCGTGCCCCCCGGCAACTGTTAGTACTGTAGCATATATTCAATTTACTTGCAAATAAAAAGTCGCCCGCTTATGGGCGAGGCTTTAAACCCAATTTTTCGGTAAGTGTCGAACTTGTTTTTGGGTTGCGCTAGCGCTTAACCCAACCTACCAATCTTCGGTGGTAGTTTAGGCTGTGTATACAGTTGGTTTCATTTTAGCTAAGGCTTTAATTTCTTGTTCGGATTTAAGTAGTAATTCTGCTAAGTTTAAGTCTTTATATTTATTACCTAATTCTTCACTACAAACTATTGTGTGTTCTTGAGAAATATCTAGAATGTCTTTTGGGTCTTGCTCGTACTCCATTGCCCATATTGATTAATCACACCTTCTGTAAGAGGACTTCGTTCTCTATGACGTTCAAATAGCTTTTTAATGCTTTTTAATATAGAAGGTCTATCATAACTTACCCCTAATGATCTGTCAAACCAATTGTAGGGGCAAACTGCCATTTGCCCCTACAAAAACTATATGGTTAATATGGATTAACGAATCAAGTCAAAAGATGTATCGTTAACACCTAATTCCATGCTACCACGGTCTAACTCATCGAGGATAGTATTAACGATCCAGTTGAGTAGATTGAATGCGCCCTTATATCCTAAGATAGAATAACGGTGCTGGTGGTGGCGATCGAAGATAGGATAGCCGATACGTACTAATGGAGTACCAGTATCACGTTGGAGGAACTTACCATAAGAGTTACCAATCAACAAATCAACTGGCTCAGTATCCAACAGTGAACGTAGGTGCCATAAGTCCTTACCGATCCAAACAGTAGCTTCTTGACCGTTAGGATCATTAGCTAACAATTCCTTAGCTTCTTCTTCAAAACCAGCAACGTTACCATTAGTCACAACAACGTGAACTGGCTGCATACCTAACTCTAGAGTGAAGTTCAACAAGCCCAATACATGGTCAGGATCGCCGTAGATAGCGATGCGCTTGCCGTGTAACCAAGCTTGAGAGTCAGTAATAGCATCAACTGCACGACCACGCTCAATTTCTAGCTCTTCAGGAATAGCCTTACCAGTCAATTCAGACAACGCCATTAAGAACTCATCAGTACCACGGATACCAATAGGACGATATGTAGCTGTAGTTTGACCGCCTTTTTCTTCTAGGTACTCTAGAGTCTTAGGAGTGGAATATTTCTGGAAGGAGATAGTAGCCTTAGCATTGATAGAATCAGCACCTTCTTCTAGAGTTGTACCACCATTGTACATCTTGAATTCACCCAAGTTAGGAGAATCAAAGCTCTCAGCATTGTCAGCTAAAATAGTGCTAGGAACATCCATTAAAGATAGAATGTCCTTCAAATCCCGGATGTTACCAATGTAAGGGTCAAAACCAGGGATGAAGTTGATTTTACCATTATCGGTTTCTGCCTTCTTACCTTCAGTTAGAGCTACCAGAATACCCTTGAGCATATTGTCATAGCCTGTGATATGAGAACCAACAAAGCTAGGAGTGTGAGCAAAAGGAACTGGGAAATCTTCAGGAACTGCACCTTGCTGCTTGGAGGTAGTGATGAATGAACCTAAGTCATCTCCAATTACCTCTGCCATGCAAGTAGTACAAAGAGCAATCATTTTTGGCTTGTACAAAGCATAAGAGTTTGCCAAACCATCAGTCATGTTCTTGAGACCACCAAATACCGCAGCATCTTCAGTCATAGAAGAGGAAACTGCTTGGAATGGCTCTTTGTAGTTACGAGTTAAGTGAGAACGGAAGTAAGCAACACATCCTTGAGAACCATGTACAAAAGGTAGAGTTCCTTCAAAACCTGCTGCTGCAAAGATAGCACCTAAAGGCTGACAAGCTTTAGCAGGGTTGATAGTTAGAGCTTCACGAGCAAAGTTCTTTTCGCGATATTCCCAAGTCTTTGTCCACTCACTAACTTTTTTTATTTCTTCCTTGGAAGGACCGCCTTCAAATTCTCTCTTCCGCTCGAACATTTCTTGGTATTCTGGTTCTTGGAAAAGTTGAAAGTGATCTTTGATTTTGTCTACATTCTGACTCATGGTGTTTATTCCTCTATGGTATTGTTCGGAAGGAAGAGGGAAGAAGGAAGAAGGAAGAAGAACTTCTACAACTTCTCACTCCCAGTTCCTAGTCAAATCTTTTGTTTGTATATTGGGGTTGCTGTAGTGATGGCATCACCCCATTACCTAACCAAATTTATCTTCAAAGCCAAAAGCAAATCGAGTGAGGGCGAATGCCATTCGCCCCTACAACTTCTGACTTCTATTAGCTAGCTTGCTTCCAAGGAGCCTTGATTAGGTTCCAAGTTGGGCTGTTGAGAGCTAGATCCATGTCACGAGCGAAGATAGCGAATCCGTCATAACCGTGATAAGGACCAGAATAATCCCAAGAGTGCATTTGACGGAATGGCATACCCATCTTCTGGAATACATACTTCTCTTTAATACCAGAAGCAATTAAGTCGGGCTTTAATTTCTTAGCGAATTCCTCGAACTCATATCCACTAACGTCATCATAGATTAGAGTACCTTCTTGAGCATATTCAGCAGTACGCTTGTAGTCATCACCGTGACCGAACTCATAACCAGTACCGATAACTTCCATTCCTAAATCGTCGAAAGCTGGAATAACGTGACGTGGACGTAAACCACCAACCATCATCATTACTTTCTTGCCTTCTAAACGAGGACGATACTTAGCAATTATTGCATCAGCTTGTTCTTGGTAGCGAGCAATTACTTTCTCTGTGTTTTCTTTGATTGTATCGTCGAAGTAAGAAGCAATCTTCCGTAGAGACTTAGCAATTTGAGTAGGACCAAAGAAGTTGAATTCAGTCCAGGGTATACCATACTCCTCTTCCATGTAACGGCAGATGTAGTTCATGGATCTGTAGCAGTGAATGAGGTTGAGGTTCACTCTAGGAGCCATGAATACTTCGTTGTAAGTACCATCACCTGTTGCTTGGCTAACTACTCTTAAACCGATTTCATCTAATAATAGACGAGAACTCCAACCGTCACCACCGATGTTGTAATCAGCGATTAAGGATACGTCATAAGGAGTAGTTTCAAAGCCGATATCTTCGTTAGTGATCTTGGCAGATGGCTCATATACCCAGTCACGTACTGTGTCGTTAGCAATGTGGTGACCTAATGACTGAGAAACACCACGGAAACCTTCGCAACGTACTGGTACAACTGGCTTGTTGAGTTCTTTAGCAGCTTTCTTAGCTACTGCTTCGATGTCATCTCCAATTAGACCTACTGGGCACTCAGATTCAATTGTGATACCAGCATTTAGAGGGAATAAATCTTCGATTTCGTTCATAATTTTGGCGAGTTTCTTGTCTCCACCAAAAACGATGTCTCTTTCTTGGAAATCGGAAGTGAATTGCATTGTACCGAAGGTATCAACACCAGTTACACCGTTGTAGTAGTTACGACGACCTGCCCAGGAGTAGTAACCACAACCAACAGGACCGTGACTGATGTGAACCATGTCCTTAACAGGACCCCAAACAACCCCTTTTGCTCCAGCAAATGCACAACCACGAGTTGTCATTACACCAGGAACTGATTTAACATTGGACTTAACGCCACAGTCAGATCCTTCTTCTAGAACGTTGAGGTGCTTTTTCCGTCTCTTAGCAGCTTTCTCTGGATAAGCATCTAAGACTTCTTGAATTAACTGTTTGTTCTGTTCGATTTTTTCAGATGTCATGTTACATATCTCCTTTCGGATATTTGATTTAGTGTTTGAGTTTTGTATTAGCGGGGGCAGGTGCTTTTTTACTGTCTGCAAAACCTGCCCCTACAAATTAATTAATACAAGACTCACTACTACTTGTGTCTTGAGATGGGGTGCGCTCTGCACACCCCCACTTTTGTGCTAAAATATTTTCAGCTTACTTAAGCTTTCTTTTCTGCTGCTAAAGCTGCATCTTGTGCTGCAATTTGCTTCTGACGATCGTCTTCGTCACCTAATAGACCGAACTCAATTAACAACTCTTCTAATTCATCCATTTCTAGAGGAGTAGGAATAGTTAGTTTGTCGTTGTTGATGATCTTCTGAGCTAATGTATCATACTCTTGAGCTTGGTTATCTTCTGGAGAGTATTGTTCAACAGTCATACGACGAATTTCAGCGCGTTGTACAACGTTGTCACGAGGTACGAAGTGAATCATTTGAGTGTTCAAACGAGCTGCTAAGTTCTCGATTAACTCAACTTCACGGTCAACTTTACGGCTGTTGCAGATTAAACCACCTAAACGTACACCACCAGCATGAGCATACTTAAGAACACCACGAGCGATGTTGTTAGCAGCGTACATTGCCATCATTTCACCGGAACATACGATGTAGATTTCTTGAGCTTTGTTTTCACGGATAGGCATTGCAAATCCACCGCAAACAACGTCACCTAGTACGTCGTAGCTTACGAAATCTAGATCTGCATAAGCGCCTTCTTCTTCTAGGAAGTTGATAGCAGTGATAATACCACGACCTGCACAACCAACTCCAGGCTCAGGACCACCAGACTCTACGCAACGGATTCCAGCAAAACCATCTTTCAATACTTCGTCTAGTTCTACGTCTTCAACTGCACCGCGCTCTGCAGCAACGTGAAGTACAGTAGTTTGAGCTTTAGCGTTTAAGATTAAACGAGTTGAGTCAGCTTTAGGGTCACAACCTACGATCATGATTCTCTGACCGTGACGGTTAGCCATTGCAGCTAGAGTGTTCTGAGAAGTAGTGGACTTACCGATACCGCCTTTTCCGTAAAATGCAATCTGACGCATGATAGATTTCTCCTTTTTGTTAGTATGTTTGACTTGAATTTGAATGAATGTGATTTTGATTCTGTAAAAGTTTCCTTAGAGTTTGTGTTTGATATATAGCTGCTGTTTTCTAGGGCTTTTGGTTTTACAGATCGCATTCATATATTAATTTTGTTCGTGTAAGAACAGTGTGTATTTAGCAGCAACATTGAGTGCCCGGAGGCGCTCGCCCTAAAGCTTGAGCAGGCATAACCTGCGTGTATATATTTGTCATTAATGCACCCGTTGTTATTTGTTATTTGTCGCTGTAGTTAGCATGATTTTAAGTTTTACTCATCATCAGTCAACAGTTAATTTATTTCAAACGTTGAACCTTGATAGCTGCTAACTGCTAACTGTTTTACGCTTCTTCTACTATAAGACTTTCGCTTACTCGTTCTTTTAATGTAGCTTCGATCGCTCCTTTTAGTGTCGCCATTGCACTACTGCAAGAACCACAGGCTCCTTTTAGTGTGACTAGCACGCGATCGCCATCTACATCGAACAGCTCAACATCTCCTCCATCTTCCGCGAGAACAGGTCTCACTTCTTGTTCTAATACTTGTTGAATTAATGTAATTTTTTGTAGATTTGTTAGTTTGCTGGCTGGTTTTGTAGTTGTAGGAATGTGTTTTGCTGTAGGTTCTGGCGTTTCGTAAACCGATGCGATTAGATCGTCAATATCTGCCAGACAAGAACCACAACCACCACCTGCCTTCACATAGTTTGTTACTTCTTCCGCTGTTTTGAGGTTGTTTTCCCGAATTACTCGCTTAATCTTGTTTTCGGTAATCGCGAAACAGCTACAAACTAATGCTCCTTCGTGGTCTTCTTCGTGAACTTCTACTTCAATACCTTTGTACTTAAATATTGCTGCTTCTAATGCTTCCTCTCCCATAACCGAACAGTGCATTTTTTCTTCTGGCAGCCCTCCCAGGTATCCCGCGATATCCTGGTTTTTAATCTTCATGGCTTCGTCTATGGTTTTGCCTTTGAGCATTGCTGTCAGAGCAGAAGATGAAGCGATCGCACTAGCACAGCCAAAGGTTTGAAATTTTGCATCTAAGATTTCGCCGGAGGCTTCATTAACTTTGAGGTGTAGGCTGAGAGCATCTCCACACGCTATACTTCCTACCTCACCGCTAACTACCTTTTCCCCTTCTTTCTGGTCTGTAATGGTTCCTTGATTTTGGGGGTTATAGAACAAGTCCATTACTTTTTCAGTATATTCCCACATAGCCCTTATTGTTTAGAACACCCTAAGTTTTACTGATGAAAGTTGCGCTTTTTCTTGAAGATTACTACTCAGTTTGTAGAGCAATAATTTATTATTTTTAGGAGGTGGGTAAAACTTGATATTATTAGTATTGCACATTTTTTATATTCAAGCAACCCTTTTTTCCTTAATTTTTTTCCTCAAGTAATCAATATTTAAAGTTACTCACCACCCCTAGAAACTATATTATTTATGTTCTAGGTTAAGGAAGATTTTTTCTGTTAATACTGCTACAATTTTGTGAGTTATTAGCGTGAGATATACCCCTCTTTAAGCTATACAATGATTGTTGCGGAATCAACAGAGTTTTTCTGTTATTTTTGCTACATTTTTGTAGCGTAAATAAAAGTGTAGCAATCCTTAAAATATTGTAAATTTTAGGATTGTACAGTTGCCTCTTGTCGCTCTTGCAACCAATTAGCTTGGTCATTTTTAAAGGGTGATAAAGCCCGGAGACGCTCCACAATAGTAGGCATCACTGCTAACACTTCCTCAACCTCTTGGCGGGTTGTGTAACGTGATAAAGAGAAACGAATTGAGCCATGCAAAATTGTGTACGGCAGACCCATTGCCCGCAAAACATGAGATGGTTCCAAAGACCCAGAAGTACAAGCAGAACCAGAAGAAGCACAGATACCATAATGGTTCAAATGCAGCAATATTGCTTCTCCCTCAATAAATTTGAAGCCAATATTAGTAGTATTAGGCAACCTTTCAATAGGATGACCATTAACAGCACAATCAGAAATAGCAGCAAGAATACCGTTCTCCAAATAATCGCGCAGTTCCCGTTCCCGGTCGATATGTGCTAAATGCTCCTGTGCCAATTCACAAGCTTTACCCAGAGCAATAATACCAGGCACATTTTCCGTACCAGCACGGCGACCGCGTTCCTGATGTCCGCCAATTAATAACGGACGGAACCGAGTACCACGACGTACATACAAAGCAGCAATACCCTTGGGTGCGTGCAATTTGTGACCAGAAATAGCCAGCATATCTACAGTGCTATTCTTCATATCCAGGGGAATTTTCCCTGCTACCTGCACCGCATCAACATGAAATAGCGCACCATATTCCTTAGCTATCTGCCCTATTTTTTCTATGGGGAAAATCACGCCTGTTTCATTATTGGCGTACATAACCGAGACTAAGGCAGTATCACCTGTAATAGCAGCTTCCAGCTCAAGTAAATCTATCATTCCTTGGCTATCTACTGACAGATAAGTAACGGTATAACCCTGCTTTTCCAAATGCTTGCACAGATTCAAAACTGCTGGGTGTTCTACCTGAGTAGTAATAATATGCCGTTTATTTGGTTGGGCAGTGAGAGCAGCTCGAATTGCTGCATTATCACCCTCAGTACCACAACTGGTAAAGATAATTTCTGTATCCTGGGCACCTAATAAAGCTGCAACTTGCGATCGCGCTTTTCTCACAGCTTTACCAACTTGTCCGCCAAAAGTGTGCATACTAGAGGGGTTACCATAAAACTGACTCAGGTAAGGCAGCATTTCCGCTAGCACTGCATCATCTACTTTGGTAGTAGCATTGTTATCGAGATAAATGTTTTGTTGCATAGCTGACTAAATACTTGAGGTGATTGTTGTAGAGATGTTGAAGGAAGAAGGAAGAAGGAAACATCTTCCATTGCTTGAGTTTTAAGCTGCAGAAGGAAGAGGGAAGAAAGAAGAAGGAAACATCTTCCATTGCTTGAGTTTTACAGCGTATTTCATATTAGTAAGGTACACCAGTCGCGGGCAAGATGTTATTGCGTGCAAGATGTTATTGCGTGCAAGATGCCCGCACTGGAAAACTTTACCATTCTTATGTGTACCTCATTTACCTGAAATCTGCTGTAAGCTAATGTCAAATAATTGCCTGAAACTAAAGTTTTTAGCCTATAACTTCTAACTTCTAACTTCTGTACGGGCGAATGGCATTCGCCCCTACTGAATTCTGAATTCCGTTTACCTATGCAGGTTGTAGTAGTTGTATGAATTGCTTGTAGAAATCTAAAGCAACTGTTTCAATTACATCATAGCTCTCTACTACATCTATTCCTGCATCAAGTACCTTTTCTTTAGGACTCTCACCAATTTTAGAAACCAGCACAGCTTTGCAATCAGAAATTGCTTTGATGATATTCTCCAAACTGCCTTCTTCACCATAACCACCTAAGCAATAGTGGTCAACTTTGCGGTGAGCAATAAATCTAGCTTTCACACCATCAACTTCATAAATCATAAACTCTTTAGCATGACCGAAGTGTTGATTAACTAATCCATTACCCTTACTTGCTACTGCTAACAGTATAGGAGGACCAGCTTCAGCAACTGCTTCTTTTACCTGAGTTTCTGCTTTAGCTGTTGCTAATTTATTGCGGAAACCTTCAATGCCAGCATGGAATTCTTTACGCTTTTCCAAGTCATATTCTGGAGTCATCTCCATGATTGCTTCTTTTGTGAATTCCTTACTGCGGTCTTCACCTAACAGACCAACTGCATCTGCACGACATTGACGGCAGTGGCGCATCATTTTCATGCCACCTACATCACATTTGTCTTGCAATGTTTTTAATTCTTCAGTAGTTGGGCCACGCTGACCATTTAGGCCAAAGTAAGTGCCGTGCTCTGGTGAAGAAATCAGAGGCATAATATTGTGAATGAATGCACCCTTAGAACGAACAATTTTATTTACTTCTTCTAAATGCTCATCATTGATGCCAGGAATCATTACTGAGTTAACTTTGCAGAGAATATCAGCTTCTCTGAGTAAGTCTAGGGATTCCATTTGCCTTTGATGCAGAATTTTTACCCCTTCAATTCCTCTGTAACGTTTCCGGCGATAATGAACCCAAGGATAAATCTTTACCCCGATTTCAGGGTCAACCATATTAATCGTTAAAGTAACGTGGTCAATGTTGAGTGCTTTGAGTCGATCTATATGATCGGGTAAAGCTAGACCATTGGTTGACAAGCAAAGCTTGATATCTGGTGCTTTCTCAGCTACAAGCTCAAAAGTGCGGAATGTTTTCTCTGGGTTCGCTAATGGGTCTCCTGGTCCGGCAATTCCCATAACAGTCATTTGGGGAATTTTACCTGCAATTACTAGAGCTTTATGAGCTGCTTCTTCAGGAGTTAGCAGTTCGCTAACTACACCGGGACGACTTTCGTTGGCGCAGTCGTATTTACGGTTACAAAAATTACATTGAATGTTGCAAGCTGGTGCAACTGGAGCGTGCATCCTCGCATAATGGTGATGCGCTTCTTGACTGTAGCAAGGATGGTTAGCAACGCGCTCTTGAATACTGGCGGGAAGTTGCTGTTCGGTAGTAGTTCCGCAACCCTTTGACACGCAGCCTCCGGATTTCTTTTCCGTGCTTTTCGTGGTTTTTGCGAAGCTGTCTACTGTTGGTTGGGAAGATAGTTCTGTTGGCTGTAACATCTAAGTTTCCACTATTGTTGGGTAGCTGTCGCCGTGGGTGACGGATTACTCGCGTCGATACACTTTGTTTCCTGGGACGGTTATTTTCCGTCTGCGGTTATAGGTGTCCGGCGTTATAGTTTTTATATCAGTGGCCTTTAAACTGCTACTTTCAACAACCCCCATTAGTATTGATTACGATCATTAGTTTTGTACTCAGATTTGTATCATCTAATAATTCAAATCAAATCGAAGTATCTAATTTTTTTATTGGGGTATAGGTACTTGTATTTTTTAAGTGGGGTACAAGTATTTATGGGGTAATGGTACGGAGTTTTATGTACTCGTTATAAAACCTATATATATCAATAATTTAACTGCTTTTTTAACCCTAACTTTTGCCTCAATAGTCCTGTACTCATACACCCCTTATTCAACTCAACCTTTTCTTACTGTATACAATGTATCAATTTTTGGCAAGTAGGCTAGATTTATCTTAATTATTCTTTAAAGTTTGACAATGATTTTCAAGATTGACAGAGAGAATGCAGAAAAAAAGGAGTAAAGTTGTCAGGAATAAAGCTTTTCGTTACTAATCATCCAGATTTAATACAACTGCACTTTAGAGTAATCTACATTAACAAAATCCTGAGAAATATGACCAATTTCCTTAACATTTTTATTTGGCCAAATACTAAATACAACTTTATTAGCTTTTGTAAAAAATTTAGCAGTTTTTCAGGATTAATGTAAGTAAGTTTCAATGCTTTGTCCTGAGAAATATTTTCAATTTTCTGTAGCTAAAAATAAAAATGCAACTTGTTAGCTTTTGTAAAAAATTTAGCAGTTTTTTCAGAATTAAGTAGATAATTTTTAATCTTTTTTTTAATCTTTTCACCAGAATTATGAGTTAAACTATAAGTTGAGTACAAGTTTCAATTTCAGCATCAACCCCCCTTAAAAACTTCAAACCTGCTGACACACAAGCATCAACCTTGAGTACAAAAATGCTAGTACATTATTCATTAAATACTCGTACACGCTACAAAAAATACTAGCACCTATACCCCAAAATATATTTCAAACATCTATGTACGGTCATTTTCAGTCTGTTGAGTACCAGACTAATATATTTAATAAAGATTGACCGTTAAATATTGGTTAGTAGTTTACAAGGCACTTGATATAAAAATTGAAAAGCAAACGTCCTTGTCAAACACGGAACCCCCTATTTAACCCATGACCACCTTACTAACTAGAAATACTTGTACATTACCTAATAAAACTAACACTTCTAATTCCAAAAAAAGCCAAGGTAACTTTAGGTCTCAATTCAAACTCAAAGCTAATACTGAAACTGCTCAACAAAATCTACCACTAGAATCAGGTAGAGACCTTTCTTCCTCTCGTCGTCATAGGTTTTGGTATAAATATTTTACCTTCCCAGAGCTAGATACAATCTTAACAGATTTTAGAATGATCTTTGAGCGAGACCCCGCAGCACGCAACTGGGTTGAAGTCTTATGTTGCTATCCTGGTTTGCACGCTCTAGTACTACATCGTCTCGCTCATTGGTTACATCTTCAGAGCATTTCTCTAATTCCACGTTTAATTTCCCATCTTGGACGGTTTTTAACAGGAATTGAAATTCATCCTGGGGCAACAATTGGACAGGGAGTATTTATCGATCATGGCATGGGAGTAGTTATTGGTGAAACTGCAATCATTGGAGAATATTCTTTAATTTATCAAGGTGTCACCCTTGGTGGTACGGGAAAAGAAATTGGTAAACGCCATCCCACTATTGGCAAAAATGTTGTAGTTGGTGCTGGTGCTAAAGTACTAGGTAATATCAATATCGGAGATAATGTCCGCATAGGTGCTGGTTCAATTGTATTGAATGACGTTCCTTCTGAATGCACCGTTGTCGGTATACCTGGTCGAATTGTTTCTAAATCTGGCGAACGAGTTGGACCTCTTGAACATGGACGGTTACCAGATACACAAGCTACCGTAACTCGCGCTTTACTTGACAGAATTGAGCAACTAGAACAAACAATTGCAAACCTTTATCTGCAACACTAAGGAATGACAACGATGTATAGCAATCATAATCCTAACCCTCAAGACTTGATTACAGTTGTGAATCTTTCTCAAATCGATCGTTGGTTCGTTCATCAGCGCTTACAAGAACTAATGATTAATAGTTGGTGTCCTACTAGCGGTGAGTTATTAGTAGAAATTAATAATTTAACCGATGCTATTCTTGTCCACAGCATTGTTAAGCAATTTGTTGCTCCTCGCAAAGAGTTAGTGGACTGGTTAGAAAGATGTTGGCAAATGGAAGTTTTTCCTAAATACAACCATTGATTTAATGAACAATTTTCATTGGTAATAGATATGGAGTTGTTTTCCTTGTCTATTACCTATTAGTTTAATACTTAAGGATAATAACTATGGAAGGCGATCGCAAAACAACTCTATTTCTTAATTTTTTGCAGGAAGAATTAGCTATTTCTGCCGCAGCTATTTCTGTAGCAAGGAAACACAGTGAAGCTTCTTGTGGACCTCTACCAATGATTCTCTGGAAGTTTGGCATGATTTCTCTCCAACAACTGCAACAAATTTTTGATTGGCATGAGTCTTACGATAGCAGTACTTTCTGCTATGATCGACCAATTAGTTAAAAGATGAATTATAAAGTTTATCTAAATAAAAGCTTTCTCATTGATAAACCAATGTTTAATAATGATAAATACTTTTAGATTTTGCTTGAATGTAACTTTATACTATCCTAGACAAAGAAGCCATAGCTACTTTTTTTCCAATAATTGATATGTCTTGAAGAAGGCAGAAGGCAGAAGGCAGAAAGCAGAAGGCAGAAGGGAAAATTGCATGGGGGATGGTCTTCAACACGCCACTTCGTGTCTGATAACCCCAAACAATTTTAAGCACCCCCGTTGACTGATAACTGATAACTGATAACTGAAATGACGCTCGGGTATTAAACCCGCCACAGAAAAGATAATATTTAGCTCAGTATTAGGGAGGCAGCTACATGAAATTAGATGAGGCGATCGAATTAGATGGACCACCAGTATTTGAATTGGAACAAAAAGTAAAAGTTCGCAAAATAATTCGTAATGATGGTACTTTCCCTGGAAAAAATCGAGGTGACATTCTTTTGGAAGGGGGAGAGGTCGGTTATATTTGTGGCATAGGCACCTTCTTACAAAAATTTTATATTTATTCCGTACATTTTATTAAAAAAGGAATGATTATCGGTTGTCGTAAAAATGAAATAGAAGTTGTAGAGGAAAATTAATGAAAGTAATCTTACGAAATAATGCAGCAGGAAATTTAGAAGTTTATGTTGCTAAAAAAGATTTGGAAGAAGAAGTTGTTTCACAAAAAATTGATGGAGATATTAAAGTTTTAACTTTAACAAATGGTTGGGAATTATCTATTCCGAAAGACCAACCAGAAAAACTACCTCTAACTATCGATGCTAAGAGATTAAACTAAAAGTTTCCTTTCCATAGTTACTCCTTATTGTGTAGCCACCAAATGAGATTTATCTCTTATTTGGTGGTTTTTTTTTACAGGGAACAGGGAGTATTCAATAATTAATAATTAATAATTAATAATTAGGGTTTGCTGAAAAAGTCTTTTAGTAGGGGTAGGAGACAGGAGACAGGAGAAATGAGAATGAGCGAGGAGATAGGAGTAATACCATTTCTCAAAAACTTTTCTACATTTTATTGAGTAGGAGAGTGAGGGAGAAGTAAACATAAGAATAATTAACATTAACTTAGCTAAAATTAGCAAAAAAGTTATTAGACTTGTGTTAATTACTTAATAACTGAATTGTTACTCAAGTATAGCATTAATGCATGGGAATTGGTATTAAGAATTGTCCTAAGATTTTTCTGCCCAACTATGAGCGTAAAATACTAACTTTTTGAGCGTTTTAGACTGAAACAGGCGCACTTTTTAAAGATCCCAAAAAGGCACTTTTCTTTATATGTCAATGCTTTTAGATTTATCCAGCAAACCCTAATTAACACGCCACTGGCTAATAATCGCTAGTTTAAAACTCAGAGAACGTAAGACTTCTCCTTCTTCCTTCTTCCTTCTACTATAATTACTGAAGAGTGAATAGTAAACTAACTCCTATTACTGCAACTAATACTCCTAAAACTGACCTAATACTTATTTTTTCTCCCATTTGAGCAGCAATGGGAATTATAAATATTGGACTGGTAGCTAAGAGAGTTTGAGCAATACCTGCGGGAGAAAATTTGAGGGAAGTTTGCTGTAGCCAAATACCTAAATAAGTGCTGCTAAAAGCTGTAATAAAAATTGCTCCTATGAGTTTAATTGACCAGTTGAAATTTTCTAATTTATCCTGCTTTTTTTTCTGAAAAAATAACAACAAAATAACAATAATTGTTCCTCCAATTAAACGAAATAATGTACTTAATAAAGGATTAATATCTGAGGAAAGTAAAGCAAAACGAGAGATAACTGCACCACTAGAATTAGCTATTGCCGCGAATATTGCCCAGAGTATTCCTTGTTTGATATTAACATTACTAATTGCTGTACCGGGAGTTCTTTCTGAGATTACCCAAGCTACACCTCCAACTGTAATGAAAATTCCACACCAAGCACCAAAAGTTAATTGTTCTCCTAAGAAAATTAAAGCTAATAAAGCTGTCATGGGAGGAGATAAAGTTTCCATTAGCAGAGTTCTTCTTGCACCCATATTTTTGAGGGCAGAAAAAAAGGCAGTATCTCCTAAACCAATACCAAGAATACCGCTAATCATAAATAAATTAATAGTAATTGGGTTTACTTCTGTCTGAAGTTTGTTACTAATAATTAAAGTTAGAAAAATCAGGGCGATCGCTATTAAACCTTTGAATAAATTTAATTTTAGGGGAGATATTTTTTGTCCAAGTAAGCTATAAGCTGCGGAGGATGCTGCCCATAAAAATGCACCGGTTAATGCTGCTAGTTCCCCTTGAAAATTAGTTATCCACAGTTCCATTATTTGGTAGTCCGTACTCGTATATTGCCGTGCCAACTTACATTTATAAGTTGATAATGGTCTCGTTCTTCATCAAAAATAACTTGTACTTCTATCTCTCCATAATATGGTTTATATTAACTATAATCGGTAATAATTTTTTTGACATTTTCTCGATATAGCGCTGTGCGCAGGCAACAGGCAATAGGTAACAGCGGTGCGACCCCGCGTCGGCGATAGACGCAAGCGGTCAGACCCCGCGACGACGACAGTCGCATCTGGTAGGGCACCAAGAGAGGGAATGCTGACCAAGAGAGGGAACAGGAGGAATAAAAAACTGATAATATAAGACTTTTAGTTATTAGACAGTTCCTATCATTTGTACATAAGCCAGCGCACATTGCTATATTTTGCTAATTTTTCCATTGCACAATAACCTCCTTTCAAAGAATTTGCGGTGAATTGGTGAGTTAATGAAAATTAGGGTCTTTAATAACAACTATTATAGACTTTTTATATATCAGATTATAACTTTCAAATAGCTTCCCAATCTTCTATCTTTAATTCAGTAATTCTTTGAAATTCATCAACATTATGAGTTACTAATATTAAATTATTAGCTATCGCTATTGAAGCTATTTGTAAATCATAAGGCCTGATGGTTGTTCCGGCTCTCTCTAAGTTTGTGCGAACTCCCCCGTATATTTCAGTACATCCATCGTCGAAAGGTAAAGAAACAAATCGTAAGCATTCAACCGGACATGATATTAACCCTATTAATAAATTTTTCAAGAATATTTAAACCATCAAAATTATAAAATTACAGACAAAGATTGAGAAAATATAATAATAATAATTAAGCAGGTAAACAAAATTAATTACACATTTTCGAGGGTAAAACCCTTGCTCTATAGGCATTGTTTTTGTAAATAATTCTGTGTAGGTGCTTAACTCAAACCACCATCTGCCTATTCAAAACAATCAACTCCTGAAAACTCTCATTCATAGATTTTTTTTGACTTTTGCCTTTTGCCTTTTGACTGATAACTGATAACTGAAATGACCTTTGACTTGCGCGTAGCGCTATAACAAAAAATCAAGAAAATTATCATCAAAATTAGTCAGGAAATTTCTGAAAAACTCAAAGCTTGACCCCGAAAATCAGAATTAAATTCACCACGATTAAACACAACTTCTCCCCCAACAATAGTAATAACAGGCCAACCAGTTAAACTCCATCCTTCAAATGGACTCCACTTACATTTTGTCATTAATTCCTCTCTTAAAACAGGGCGATAATTATCCAAATCAACTAATACTAAATCTGCATCAAAACCAGGAGCGATCGCTCCTTTTTTCGGAATGCCATAACCTTTAGCCACAGCAGTAGACATCCAATTAGAAACTTGAGCAACAGAACATCTTCCCTGGATAGCTTGAGTCAACATTAAAGGTAAAGAAGTTTCCACTCCAGGCATTCCCGAAGGAGTATTTGGATAACCTTTTGCTTTTTCTTCTAAAGTATGAGGTGCATGATCTGTGGCAATAAAATCAATTACCCCATCTAACAAAGCTTGCCATAAAACATCATTATCACGAGCAGATTTTAAAGGAGGATTCATCTGAGCTAAAGTACCAATTTTTTCATAAGCACTTGTATTTAATAACAAATGTTGAGGCGTAACTTCAGCAGTTACCCAACTAGGTTTATCCTGACGCAATAATTCAGCTTCATCTCCAGTTGAAGTATGCAAAATATGTAACCTCCGCTGATATTTTTTCGACAACTTTAAAGCCATCTTAGTTGCCAATAAAGCAGTCTCATTATCCTGAATTTGTGAATGAATAGCAGGGTTAGAAATTCCAGCAAATTCTTTTTTCCTTTCATCAATTCGAGCTTGATTTTCCGCATGAACAGCTATTAATCTTTTTCCCCTCGCAAAAATTGGCTCTAACTTTTCCTCCGTATCTACTAATAAAGGTCCGTGCATAGAACCCATAAAAATTTTAATCCCAGGAGTAGGATTAGCTTTTAATAAATCGGGTAAATTTTCTGCCGTTGCCCCAATAAAAAAACCGAAATTAACCAAACATTTTTGTGCTGCCCTTTGTAACTTATCGTCCAATGCAGTTTGAGTAGTAGTCAAAGGTTTAGTATTAGGCATTTCCATAAAAGAAGTAACACCACCTTTGACACAAGCTCGACTAGCAGTAAATAAATCCTCCTTATGTTCCAATCCAGGTTCCCGAAAATGTACCTGGGGGTCGATGACTCCAGGTAATAGGGTTAAACCTTCAGCATCTATGATGTTTTCCGGAGCTTCAGAGGATGAAATTTCTGCAGCAACCTGAATAATTTCTCCACCTTGAATTTGCACATCACCGACGAGAAATTCTCCATCAGGTAGAAGAATACGAGCACGACTGATTAATAAAGAAGAAGTAGGGGACATGATGAAAAATTAGTTTGAATTTTTTATTTGAGAAGCTTACAAGTTAGAAGCTTATGCGAAAGCAGATGAAATATAATCAGGACTTATATCATGTTCGGTTGAATACTTACACTTTGGAGGAAGAAAGGCAGCTATGCTGAAGGCAGAAGGGAAGAAAAGGTTAAAAGGGATAAAGTTTTTTTATAACTGATTATCCGTGAGCGTAGCTCCCCCGGAGGGGGAACATGATATTACGCAAATTCACCTTAAAAACGCCATATGTAGGGGCGAATAGCATTCGCCCTCAATGGATTTAGTGTCCACGCCTAAGTCCTGATAATATTAGGATGTTAACCTCAATGTAATATTTTTTATATTCTACAACACCTCACAACTTAAATAAGATTGTTATATAATTATAATTGTCAATTCAAACACTAGAACATTTACTAATAAATTGTTATATCAATTCCGGATAATTAGTAATAAAAAAACTACTCCTATTACACAGGGTAAATATCTCTATCATCCCTACTCCCTTGTTGATAAATATTCAAGCAAAAATGATATTAACTTAGATAATTAATAAACCTATATTTTAGATATTCAGATAATCCAAAAAAATAGCTGGGTGACTCAAATGCTACATACAGCAGATTGCAGGTATACGAGGTACAAATTTAATGATAAAGTTTTTGTAGGCATCTTGCCCGCAACAAATGTACTTCACTGATATGAAATATACTGTATACAATCAAAATTAAGTATTTTTCAATTAATTATTGGATTAATTATTTTATAGATATGAATAAAGAAGAAAAACAAGTAAACAAAGAAGAGCAAAATGAAGAAAATCCATGGATTGAATCAATCAAAACCATAGGACTTAGTGTGATTTTGGCTATTGGAATTCGTCAATTTGTTGCTGAGGCACGTTATATTCCTTCTGGTTCAATGCTACCAACATTACAAATTAACGACCGCTTGATTATAGATAAATTGGGTTACAAATTTAGAGAACCTCAAAGAGGAGATATTGTGGTTTTTAACCCGACAAATGAACTGAAAACTCAGTATAAAGATGCTTTTATTAAACGCATAGTTGGTGTACCAGAAGACCGGGTGGAACTGAAAAATGGAAAAGTATATGTGAATGACAAAATAGTAGAAGAAACTTATGTTGCTTCAGATTTGAATCCTGCCGAACTTGAGGCAAGAAAAGTAAATCATCAACAAACAAGAATAGATGTCTGCCCCCCTGACAAAAGATTTCTTTCTGAACCTGTGACAGTGCCTCCAGATTCTTATTTAGTAATGGGAGATAATCGTAATCATAGTTACGATGGTCGGTGCTGGGGTTTTGTACCTTATGAAAATATCATTGGTCGAGCTATATTTCGCTTTTGGCCACTGGATACCATTGGTAGTATAGATGAACTACCATTGTACAAGTGAAAATTATAAAGGTTAGCACTACCACAAATATTCAGAATTATTTCCACAATAATCTGTAATGCCAGCCTAAAAGTTAAATAAGGCGACACTACTATTGATTAATAAAGTAGTGACTAAAAATCAGACTTTAACTTAACCAGAACCTTGAGGTTGATTTTCGTCTAGTTCCGTATCTCGGAAATGTTTGCGAATAATTTCAACATCAGGTTCTACCTCAATCCACAGACGAGCGCCACCTGCTTGACTCTTGTTAGGTTTATGAGGTCGGTAGACAATTTTGCAATTTCCCAGAATTTCTACTTGGTGGCAGTGATGGTTTTTACCTCCTTGTTTGACAGAAATAGCTGGAAGAGATGTGCCGTGGTCTCGGTTATAGTCAATTTCTTTGCGCAGCACATGGATAAAAGTATTGCCTGTACGGAATCCTTTATTCCAAGTTCCTTGAGGACCTCGACGACCAGGAGTAATTTCTGGCATTCCTCGACGATTTAAAGGAATTACCCAAAACCGTTTGACTTTTTTGGCTCCTTTGAGACGACCTTGCCTCAAAAGTAACCTGAGTCTAGCAGTAGAAATATTTAGAAGAAATGCTGCTTCTGTTGTACCAACTGTATCTAGTTTAGTAGTTGTATCTGTCATAAACTATTCCGGAATATATAGAGTATAAGCGAGATAAGCACTTACCATCAAACAACAAAGGATTGAATTTGGCAATATTTGATTTTCCAATATGGACTTATGATAGTAATCTCAGTAGGAGATTTTACAATTACCTAAAATCTCAACTAAATTAGGAGAGCTTCATAAAAATCATATCCTTTAAAATTCCAACTCCAGGAAACGACCTTGAATTTGTTTTCCTAACCAGGAAGTAGGGAACAATTAATAATTAATAATTCATAATCAATAATTAATTATTAACAATTAGGGACTAGCAAAAAAATAGACTACCAGCTAATGTATAGACTAGAGATTGCTTCGGCTAACTTAACTATTCCCCATTAAGCTTGATTCTAATATCACCGCCTCGCAATGACAGCCACGAGCTTTTTTCTGCACTAACTAATTGGTACTTTATTAAGTGGCAAATCCCTCACTTCTTCTTTTCAAGGAGAAGAGAATTGCTTAAAAGGATTTTTTCTCTTTTAAAGCAGAGACTTTAAACCTTAATTATTCGGTAAAAGTCGAAGTTAAGACACGGCCTACAATTTGTTTCTCTAACCAAGGAGTATTGGCGGAACGAGATTTTAAGCTTTTTCTATCTACTTGCCAAGTTTTTTGAGGGGCAAATAGGGTAATATCTGCTCCTTTATTAGTATTAGGAACAATAGCTCCTAAATTTACTCCTAAACATTTTGCTGGATTGGTACTCAAAACTCTCCATAAGTCCAAAGCTGATAATTCTTGTGTTTCTACCAGATTTTGCCATAGTAAAGGTAATGCTATTTCTAGTCCTATTACTCCTGTGGGTGCTTCAGAAAAAGCGACTGTTTTTTCTTCGTAACTGTAGGGAGTATGGTCAATAGCAACAGCATCCAACACTCCATCCTTAATACCTTCAATTAAAGCCAAGCGATCGCTAATATTTCCTAAAGGAGGTTCTAAACGTAAATTTGGATCGTAGGGAAGGAAGGGAGAATTTAAAGTATACTTCCCGTCAATAGCCTGAGTATCTAATAATAGGTGCATCCAAGTTGTACTAGCAGTAATAGGTAAACCCCGACTTTTAGCTACTCTAATCAATTCCACACTCCGAGCAGTGGAAACCCGCATAATATGGATAGGAGTACCAATAGCATCTACCAATTCCAACACAGCAGCTAAAGCAGAAGTTTCAGCCATAGTGGGAACTCCAGGCAAACCCAAGCGAATAGAATCATATCCCTCTCGCATCACCCCTTTACCCGCCAACCTAGAATTATTGCAACATAAAGCTAGAGGTTTATTCAGAGGTTTGAGATATTCCAAGATTCGTCGTAACAAACCAAGATTTTGTAGAGACAAACCATCGGCAAACCCGACAACTCCTGTTGCTGCCAACTCTCCCAACTCCGTCATTTGCTCCCCTTGTAAACCTTGGGTAATAGCACCCCAATAATAAAAGATGGGAGTAGGAGCATAATTTTTGGCTAAATTTTGTAATCTGGCCAAACCAGCAGGATTATCTACAGGTGGAAAAGTATCGGGCAAAATAGCTAACCTGGTAAAACCCCCTGCTGTAGCTGCTTGAATTAAAGACTCTATAGTTTCTCGTTCCTCAAACCCTGGTTCGCCACTATGAGAATATAAGTCTACTAAACCAGGGCCTAAAATTAGTCCGTGGGAATCTTGAATTTCTGTTTTAGTGGGGAATTCAGAAATTTGTGTCTCAACTGCTGCGATTTTACTATCGATGATTAATACATCAGCAATTCTGTCTGTATTGGAAACTGGGTCTAATATTCGGACTTGTTGAAATAGTTTGCTGTTCATTAAAGACTAAAGTTACCCCTTCAAATTCAAAAGACAAAAGTTAAATAGCAAACTCCGGCAAAGTTAATCAAACTATCGCAAAGTATAGTCAGTAGCTGTTTTTACCATATATAAAAGCTAAATCTTAGCAGTTATATTTAATATATCTGTTATATTATTTAAAGTAATAATTTATTATCGAAAATCAGAGTGCAACATAGAAAATCAGGGTGCAGCATAGTTAAAACTTAACGTTATATATTTTGATCTAAACACAGGAGAAAATAATAATGAAAGGTTTGTTAGTTCTAGCGTGTGCATCGGCTTTAATATGTTCTTTTGCAGAAAGTGTTCACGCAAAGACTGCTAGAATATGTAACTATTCTACAAGTCCTACAGCATCAGTTGCCATCTCAAGGTATCGAAGGGGTAGCTGGTTGGTAGAAGGTTGGTATCCTATCAGGCAAGGTAAGTGTGTAGATTTTTTTCATGAAGGTGCATACTTTTATTACTATGGTACATCTGTAGGAGTTAGATGGAGTGGATCGATTCCTCATTGTACTCTAAGTAAAGCATTCACGCTTGTATACAGAAGGTATTCATGTCGGGGAGGAACATGGAAATATTTCCAACAAGTGAGACAAATTGATCAACTTTATACTGTTCGATTAACCGAATAATATAGAATCCTGGTAATTAGTTATCATAATTGTTAAGGATTCAGGAGGCGCGGATAAAGAAAGGATTTGAAGTATTAAATTTTTAAATCCGTATTCAATAGAACATCTGTATTAAGAGGAAATAATCTGACGATTACTATATAACTGGATTTTATATTAGGGTATCTACAATTTACTAAAAAGAATTAGGGAGCTTTCATAGACCTCCCTAAAAAAGTTTGAGAAAAAGCTTATGTACTTTTAGATATGTCCATTAAAACTTAATTGAGTAGGAGTCAATGGTATTGTATTTTAACTATCTATTTGATTAGTACGCTCAGGTTCATTATCAAGCTCTAAATCCTTAATGTCTATCTCATCATTTACCTCAAAAGAGAAACCAACTTCTTGATAAGCACGAACCGCACCTGGGTGTAATGGAGCACCTAAACCTTCGACAAATGCTTTGGGTGTTAGATTTTTCAAAGCTTGATGTGTACCCTTAAACTGGTCAAATTTGCCAATTATTGACTTTACAATATTGTAAACAATATCCTCACTAAGTTCTGTGGTTGTGACAAGAAGAGCCTTGACACCAAAGAGTGTCAGTTCTGCATTTTGACCCTTATAGGTTCCAGCAGGTAAGGTAGTATAAGTATAGTAAGGAAACTTTTTAATTAATTGATCCAAAACTGGATCTTTGAGAGGGACAATTTTCACATCAGAAGTCGTAAAGATGTCCTGAATGGCAACGGAACCAATACCAACAGCATAGAAAAAACAATCACTGTTGCCATCACGAAGAGAATCAGAAGCTTCAGATGGGCGAAGACTTTGTGCAGTGAATTCGCTTTCTTCTATCCCATATACTTCCAACAAGTCACGCACAATATTTAGCTGTCCTGATCCAGGACTACCAATATTAATTCGTTTACCTTTGATATCTGGGAAACTATTAACCCCAGATTCAGAACTGCATACTAGATGTAAAGGTTCAGGATAAAGTGCCATAACGCTTCGCAGCTTTTTATCATCCAACGATGCCTGCTGGTTGCTGAAAAAATCCTGATCGACCACATCAGACTGGGCAATTGCAATATCTAGTTGACCTGAATTAAGGGCTTTAAGATTAAAAACTGAACCTGCCGTAGATTCCACAGTTAGTTGGATGCCAACTTTAGCCTCATCAACAATTTTTGCTATTGCTCCGCCAACTGGATAATAAACTCCTTTAGTTCCTCCTGTACCAACAGTGTAAGAACTTTGTGCATGAACAGCTAGAGCAAAAATTAAGGTAATAGTTACTCCCAAAACGAAAGGTATAGCTTTTCTATTTTTGTACATAAGTTAATACCCATTACTAATACAACCTCTTTTGTAGAAGCCCCCTTATTTCATCGCTACTCGTGGTAATTTGACTATCTTTAGTATTTTAAAGAAATACACAGAAAATTGGTCTACAAAAGTAAAGTAATGATTGAGTCAAAGGCTCTATAAGTTAACTATAACTAGGGTGTGTAAATATTGAATTATCTTTAAATTAATAGTCAATTCAAGTGAAATTTGTCCACCCTACAGAAACCTTGATTTTGCCCTCTGCTCTCTGCCTTCTGCCTTCCCCTACAACGCCCCAGCCGCAGTCTTGTCCAAAATACCGCCAGATAAATGAGAAGTAATATTCATGGCCTCCAAAACAGGTTGTCCATCTGGCCCTTGAGGATAATCAATTACGCTAACTGCCCCATTTCCCTGCTTAAAATTCCAGAAATGTTTAGGTTCCAGACCAAATAATTGACAAAGAATTGCCTTATTTATCGCATCATGGGCAACGACAATACCAACACCAGAAACTGACCGAATAATTTTTTGCCAAGCAATCATTGCTCGTTCCCAAACCTGCTGTAAATTTTCACCTTCTGGCATTTGTACTGTTTCTGGAAATTCTTTCCACTGCTTCAACAGACCAGGAAAACCAGATTCAATTTCCGATTCAAATTTTCCCTCCCAGAGACCGTGACTAATTTCCCATAAACCATCATCTAACTGTAACTCCACATCTGGATGGTGCTGCAAAATAATTTCTGCGGTTTCCTTCGGACGTGACATAGAACTACTCACGGCAAAATCTAGATGTACATCTTTGAGAAACTCAGCGGCTTGGCCAGCTTGAAGGCGACCATTATCATTTAGTGGTACATCAATTTGTCCCTGAAATTTCCCATCTCGGTTCCAGTTTGTCTCACCGTGGCGCACCAATAACAACCGAGGTCCTTGATGTTTTTCTCTAGGTTTAGGGAATTTCTCACCAACATGAGTAGTAAGATTCATAGATTCTAACTGAACAGAACCTCCAGATTTATCTTCCCCAGAAAAAGAGGGATAGGGAGGAGTAAAGTTGAGAATACTAATACCACAATTAGACTGTTGTATAGATTGATAAAAAGATGGTTGTATTTCTAAAGCTGTAGCAATAAGACATCGATTAATCCCATTATGAGCCACAACCAAAATAGTTTTATCAATATTTTGACTCAAAGTTTCTTGCCAAAATTGTTTAGCTTGGTCAAACAAAGATAGAACAGGAAAATGCTTAACTTGCCCCTCTGGTGTTGAGACTTCCATATAAAATTCATGGGGAAGTTGACTCCAGATACGATAATCTTCTCCAAATTTATCCTTGACTTCTTGTCGCAACATTCCTTCCCACAAAGGTAAATCTACTTCCCTTAAGTTTTCTTTGGTTTGTAATGGGGGGGGTGAACTTAAACAGGAGTGGATAATTTCTGCTGTTTGTTTGGCCCTTTGGAGAGGACTGGCGTAAATAGCATCAAACTTTAGACCTTTGAGAGCTTCACCTACCTGACGGGCAGCATTTATGCCTATGTCTGTGAGAATTGAGACATCAAGACGGCCTTGAATTCGACGTTCAACATTGTAGGTGCTTTGGCCATGGCGCACAAGGATAACACGGGTACTCATGGATAGTTTAGATTATAGGTTGGTTAGAAACTTGGCAACAGAGAGATTTTACCTTAGTTTTTGCTACTTAACTTCTGTTGAAAATATCTATAGGAGGCAACAGGCGACAGGCAACAGGCGACAGGCAACAGGCGACAGGAAACAGGCAATAGGCAAAAGTGGGAAAAGCATTTCTCTGTCTAAGGCTCATAAGTCCTAACCAACTCGTTCCTTGCCATATCAGAGAATATTGAAAGAGGACTCCCACTATAATTTTTAATTTAGTGATCAGAGTGTCAATAGCCTAGAATTCTATTTCGGCAATAAGTTGTGACAAGTCAAAAAGTAGATAAAAAACTGAAACTCCCATCTGTTCCCTGTTCCCTAAAAAAGGAACGGGCAAGATGCCCATTCAACAAAACTATTAAAATCATCATTTGTGCAACGCTAAAATCTGTAATTTTAGAGGGGTATTATTAGGAATTAGGATATATAGCAATCTTAAGTAAGTTGTGACAAATCAAAAAGTAGATAAAAAAACTGCAACTCCCATCTGTTCCCTGTTCCCTGTTCCCTGTTCCCTGTTCCCTAAAAGGGGTAAGATTTTTATACACAAATAAAATAGGATTGCTATATTAATGACTATTAAAAGATTAATTTTAAGTATTCTAACTATTGTAGCCATTTCATTTATTGGTTTTTCTTTATTTAGTAGTGTAACTCAGCCACAAATTCAAAGTCGTCTGGAGTTATATCAGACTAATTTATTGTTGCACGCTGCGGAATGGCAACCTGAAGATTTGGATAGTAAGAATTTTACTTTAGCTAGTGAAGCTTTGATTGGTAATGATTCTTATGAAGCTGGATTAATACAATACAAAAATGCTCGTCAGTCTGCTCAACAGCAACTGGAAAAACAAACTTTAGAGGTGGAAAAGTTAGGAGAGGTAAAACAGTTAGACCGGAATATAAGTCAGTTAAAAAGTCTGATTAATGAATTTGATATTAATATCGGAATTTTACAGGTACAAAAAAATCAAATAGATGAAGCTAGGCAAATTTGGCAAAATTTAACTGAGTCAGAAATAGAAAATCTGTCTTTAGGAGAAACGGCAAAAGTTTTAAGTGAAATTTGGAATAAACCAGCAAAAATTTTACCTGATGCAGAAGCTTTAATTCAGAAAAATTTAGATGGATGGTTTCGTTATCGTGCCTTAAAACAATTATATAAATTACAGGAAAGACAAGAGGTTTTAGAACAACTAGAAATCCAGGAACAAGAAATAGCTCAACAGGCTGTATTGAAGTTAGCAATTGTTGCTGGTTTGCCAGGAATGGGATTAGTATTCGGAGTAGGGTTACTAATATTTTTAGGAGTACAATGGTTAATCTCTGGTAAAGAATCTTTATTGTTAAAAAATGCCAATTTGCCTTGGGAAGTAACTTGGGATGGAGAAACAATTTTACAAGTATTTATAGTTGGATTTTTCTTGGTCGGACAAATTCTGATTCCTTTAGGATTAGAAATTTTTAAAGGTTTCACAAATTGGCAACCTGCAATAATGGGAGTGCGGGTACAAGCTGGATATATTCTAGGGAGTTATATTCTGTTTTCTCTGGGTGGTTTATTGGTACTTTATCTATCATTAAAGTCATTTTTTCCACTGCCAAAAGGTTGGTTTAAATTTGATTTACGAGGTGGTTGGTTTTTCTGGGGTTTAGGTGGATATTTTGTCGCTTTACCAATGGTAATTTTAATATCTTTAATTAATCAACAATTATGGCAAGGTCAAGGTGGAAGTAATCCAATTTTACCTATTGCTTTGAAAGGGCAAGATGGATTAGCTTTAGCTCTGTTTTATATCACAGCTTCTATTGCTGCACCAGTTTTTGAGGAGATTATGTTTCGAGGATTTTTGTTGCCTTCTTTGACAAAATATATGCCAGTTTGGGGAGCTATTGTAGCAAGTGGATTTTTATTCGCCATAGCTCATTTGAATATTTCAGAAGTTTTACCTTTAGCTGTTTTAGGAATAATTTTAGGAGTAGTTTATACCAGGTCTCGTAATCTTTTATCTTCCATGTTGTTACATAGTTTATGGAATAGTGGAACTTTGTTAAGTTTGTATATTTTGGGAAGTGGAGCGAGTTAATTTTTAGAGTTATAGCAGGAAACAGGGAACAGGGAAGACGAAATCCCTCATCAATTAAGTCTTTAAAAGCTTTCCCAATGGCTTGATTGTTTTCCCCTGGAAGTTGAATCAATCGTTGAAAAGGATAGTTTTTTTTGATTATGAAACCAAATTTGCAGTGCATATTTCCAACTTACCTGTAACCAACCCTGAGACCATCTTGTTCTTTGTTTCCATAGTTCTTTAATATCATAAGGAGCTTGATCGTAACTAATAATAGTGGAATCAAAAGTAATTTTTTTACCTCTTAATAAAGCTCTAATACTCAAATCAATATCTTCAGTCAACATATTCTGACTAAAAGATAATTATTTTAATACTTCAGTTTTAAAATAACCATTAGAACTACCAAAAATTGCTAAATTCCACAATCTTTGTATTGCTTGGTGATGAATATTGTAAATTTGATTAAACTCTATATTTAACAACATACTCATCGGAAATTTTATTAAAGGAATACAGCTTCCTTGAACTATGTCATAATCTGTTTTCAGTTTCCATAAAGCCTTGGCAAAATTTGTCTCTATAGGTCTATGATCGGCATCGAAAATAGCAGTATATTTAGTTTTTATTTTGTCTATAACATAGTTAATATTTTCTGCTTTAGATTTACTATTGGGAACTTTAACTGCCAAAATAGGCATCTTTTTTAGTTCAGTTTCTACAGGTAAAGACTGAGGAGTATTGTAAGGTAAAATAATTTCTAAGTCTAAATTTAATGATAAAAAATATTTGATTGTATCAAGGATTATATGTTGTTCTGCTGGTAGATAAGCAGGAATAATAACAGTAAAAGTCTCAATTTTGTTGATTTGTGTAGAACTAGGTTTAGGTAGAGCTAATAAATGTTCAGTAAATCTCATTATCGAAAAAAAGCAAATGAGTAATACACTTAAGACATAAGCAATATAATCAATATTAATATTAATTAATAAATATAATAAAATTGTGCTCCCAAAAATTAGCATCAAAATCAATAAAAACAATATAATTGTGAGCATTACTCAAAGTACCTACTAGTTAAAACAGTAATTTATACTAAATCCGATTTACGCGGGAGCTTTATTAAAAGGGTAAGACCAGAAGAGTTGAAAAAAATTGGAAAAACAGCTTTTCATGCTTCGGATTTTGTCTTAGTATATAATCATACTTTGACGATTAAATATCAACTTTATCCCTAAAGCTTTTGAGAATGCTCTCAACAAGTTTTAGATATAGTCTTTTCAAATGAAATGTAAACTAGATTAAGGTTTTTTCCTGCAAAATAAAGTGCTGTTTTGAGTATCCTATATCCTGATTTTTAAGACTATTTAATTTAATGCTGTTTTTCCTTCTTTACTCCATACCTCCATAGCTATTTAATAGGACTCGGTTTCCACATCCCAAGTAAAAATACTATACTAAATTTTCCCAATCTAAATCAACCTTACCAATAGAAATTAATTTAGCCTGCCGCCCGCGGAGGGTTTTCTCAACAGTATATCCTGCATTAGAAAAACTCAAACAAACCCGCAAAAAATTAGGAGGATAATCAACTAACTTTTCAGCCCATTCAATAGCGACAATACCCAAAGGTACTTCCAAACCCTCCCAATAAATATCCAAATTTAAAGCTTCAATCTCAGAACTTTCTAAGCGATATAAATCAAAATGATAAAGAGGAATTCTGCCAGAAAAATACTCATTAATCAAAGTAAAAGTAGGGCTATCAATTGTTTCTGTTATTCCCAATCCAGCACCAAGACCTTGAACAAAAGTAGTTTTACCACTACCTAAATTTCCCTCCAATAAAATTACACTACCAGCAGGCAAAATTTCCCCTAAACTTTTACCAATATTGTGAGTTGCTAGAGTATTTTGTAGTGACAAAAAAACTTCTTTATTCATAATTATTTATTAAATTCAATCCGCTCATACCACTCCAATAATACCTGTGCTAACATCATCGAATCGTGACGAACAAAACCAGTTTCTTCATCCTCATACATCACATTAGTCAAAAGAATTTTCCTGCCTAAATTTCTTACTTCTTCACGGTCAAGAAAAACCGGATGAGAATCTTCTTGAGCATAACGAACTAATGCTTGTGCTGAAGGACTTTTTCCCTGAACTAATACAGTATCAAATAGTCGCTTACCAGCAGCAACATCAATAGCACGAATATGGTCAGCCACAGTATATCCAGTAGTTTCTCCAGGCTGAGTCATAATATTACAAACATAAATACTAGGAATATTTCTAGAAGCAATTGCCTCAGCAATTTCAGACACTAATAAATTAGGAATCACGCTAGTATATAAACTACCAGGGCCAATAATAATATAGTCAGCTTCTTCTATTGCCTGTAAAACCTTGGGCAAAGCAAGAGGATGTTCAGGAGTACAGCCAATTTTGACAATTTTTCCCCTAGCTTCCGTAATATTAGACTCGCCCTCAATACGTCGTCCATCAGACAATTCTGCCCACAAATTAACATCAGTAAGAGTCGCAGGTAAAACCTGGCCTTGCACAGCCAAAACTTTAGAGCTAGCAGCTACAGCCTGTTCCAAATCTCCAGTCACCTCACTCATCGCCGTGAGAAAAAGATTGCCAAAACTATGACCCACCAAACCATCACCAGCACGAAACCGATACTGAAACAACTCAGTTAATAACTTTTCCTCATTAGCCAAAGCTGCTAAACAATTACGAATATCTCCTGGTGGTAGTACCCCTATCTCTCGGCGCAACCTACCAGAAGACCCACCATCATCTGCCACCGTCACAACAGCAGTAATATTAGCACTGTAATCCTTGAGGCCCCTTAACAAAGTCGAAAGACCTGTACCCCCGCCAAGAGCAACTATCTTTGGACCTCGATTTAATCGTCGATGGGCAAGTAACCGGTCCACCAGTTTTTCCTCTCCCTCTGGTATTAACACCTGAGTAATGGAATTAATACTACGATTTTGACCCCAGAAGATAAAAAGTAATCCAGCAAAGATAATTATTGGCCCGGAAATATAATTAGGAACTATAGTCGTCACCCACCCCAAAAATTGTTTAAGTAGCCGTAGGGTGTAAAAAATTGGAGTCATTCCGGTCCATATTGATAGACCTAAGCTAGTGAGTAGTACACCAGCAGCACTCAAGAGTAACCACCGCTTGATAAATAATCCTGGAGATAACCACTTAAACCATTGGCCAATTATCTGAGAGTTAGTCTGACGACGTTTTGCAACAAAAAAATTACTTTTGAGAAAGATGCGCAGGGTTTTCTTTACTAAACCAGTTGACATAGCAATATTAGCCTTAGCTTGATTAAGGACAAATTTGTAAAAAAATAATATCTACAATAAAGAATATTCTGGCAGTATTATGGCGCTTCAGAAATGACATACTCCCACGCTAAGCTGGTGCTATAGTGTTGGCTTCTCGTTTCGTAGCCCTGCCATTGCATCGGGCAAGCGCGTGCTTTAAAGACGGAATGCCCTACCGCCCTATTTTTTATATTTATCGCCGCATTTCCTACGGAATGCTGCGCAAACAAGTCGCGGTCTATTACTATGCTGCAGTGCGGACAAGAATGGGTTCTTTGAGATAATTCTTTATCGACTTTTTTTCCACAGTTTGAGCAATCTTGGCTGGTATTTCTGGGGTTCACTGCTATAGTTTTCCCCTCCAGCATTTGCCTCCTCCGGAGGAGCTGCGCTAACGGCTTTGACAGTTAAAATAGACAATAATTGGCCCCCAAATCGCATCATTAATTGATTTACTCAAATGAGTCAATGCTTGCCCTTTTATGTTTAAGTTTGCCTCCGGCACGCCGCTCCGCGTCTACGTGGGCAATAACATCAGCTTTTGATAACAATTCATTGGCTGTTTTGAAATGAAAATCTTTACGTTTATCGGCAACCTTTTTATGTTGTTTCGCTACAGCTTTAACACCCTTTAGCCATCTTTTACTTCCTTTTTTCTTTCGAGATAAACGTTTTTGTAGAGTCTTTAATCGCTGCTGAGAAGAGCGATAGTATTGAGGTATGGGGACAGATTCTCCTTCACTTGTGACTAAAAATTCCTTCAGCCCCATATCGATTCCTAGAGTATTTTTTAATGTAGGTTTAACATTACAACTCAAAGCTGGAACTGATTTGTCTTCTATGGATAAAGTCACATAATAACCATCTGCTTTACGACTAATCGTAACAGTTTTAATTATAAACCCTTCTGGTATTGGACGATGCTGAATTAACTTTACCTTGCCAATTTTGGGTAAATTAATTTTATTTCCTTCTATGCAATCAAACTTGATTTGAGGGTAAGTAAAACTACGATAACGGCTTGTTTTCTTAAACCTTGGTCTTCCTAATTTATGTCCACTTTTATCTGCTTTAAACCATCTATCAAAAGCAAGTTTTACCCGTTTTATGCAATCTTGCAGGACCTGAGAATGAATCAGCTTGTACTCAGGAAACTTGTCTTTGGTATTGACCAAATCTTTTTTTTGAGAGTAATAATCTGGATTATCTCTTAGTTGAGGAATTGGCATGCACCTTGGGGCAAGAGTTAACTGAACAACGGTTTTCTTCCCACCATGAGAATCTTTCACTTAACCGATAATTGTACTACCGACGCAACAATTCTAACCACATTTCTATTGTGGCTAACTGTTCTTTATTTGGCCTTAATTTATATTGGTAGGCAGTGCGCATGGTGGAAAATTTCCTGGGTTATAGCAAGATAATAATACAAATTTTTTAACTAGGGCGGCTGACTAAATCTCAAAGTTTGAGACTTTTATGATGCCCCCTTGCTATACTGCCAACAAAATCTTTTATGGCGCTACGCATTAAGTTTAGGATATCAATAGAAGCTGTTTGCGCAGCATTCCGTAGGAAAACCCTTTTTTACTTAATCTGTTGCCTGTTGCCTGTTGCCTTGCGCGTAGCGCTATACTTACTGCCTGCTTTTTCAAGGCCAATACTTTATTGTGGACTGTTAAGTGTAAACCATGAACCATGAACCTATAATCGAACTGAAAGGAGTTAGTAAATCATTCGGGTCTAATGTTGTTTTAGATGAAACAGACTTAACAATTTATCGTGGGGAAGCATTAGCAATTATTGGTCCATCTGGAACTGGTAAATCTACAGTTCTCAGAATTATTGCTGGTTTATTGACTCCTGATGCTGGAGAAGTTTATGTCCAAGGAAAGCAACGAGTTAGATGGATGGATGACTTGAAAGATCCAATTACTACTGGCATGGTCTTTCAAAATGCCGCTCTGTTTGACTCGTTGACAGTAGAAGAAAATGTGGGTTTTCTTTTATATCAACAGAGTAAGTTACCACATTCCCAGATTCAGGAGTTGGTGCAGCAGAAATTAGAAATGGTGGGGTTGGGTAATATTGGCGATCGCTATCCGGCAGAGTTATCTGGTGGGATGCGCAAAAGAGTGAGTTTTGCAAGAGCAATTATGACTAATCCAGAAAATCCCCATGATGACCCAGAAATATTATTGTATGATGAACCAACTGCGGGCCTAGACCCCATCGCTTCTACTGTAATTGAAGATTTGGTACGTCATTTACAATATGTAGATGGTGGTTGTAGCACTTATGTGATGGTGACTCATCAACATAGTACCATTCGTCGCACAGCAGACAGAATTGTATTTCTTTATCAGGGTAAAGTGCAGTGGGTTGGTACTGTGGATGAAATTGATACAGTGGACAACCCTTTGGTACAACAATTTTTTACAGGTAGTGTAGATGGGCCGATTAAGGTATTGGATAGAGGTTTGAAGTAGCACTCAGCACTCAGCTATCAGCTATCAGCTTCTCTGGCGTGTATAATGGGGCATCCAAACCCCCATAAAAGGCACACCACTAATTTTCCAAATTATAGTGGGGAACTTAAACCCTTGATTTTTTAGCGCTCCAGCTAAATGCTGGCAAGGGTCGCATTCTGGAGCGTCCAACCTGATAGCTAGTTAAAGGCCAGAAAAATTAATAGATTTAGAGCAAAAACTTAACAGATACATATAACTATAGCTTATTGATAATTTTGGGGAAATTATGCGATCGCGAACAGCTAGAGAAGGTTCAGTTGGTTTATTAACTTTACTAGGATTAGGTTTATTTGGTGTATTGGTACTTTGGTTGAGGGGAGTAAACTTAGGCCAACGTAGTTATAAGGTAATAGTGGAATTTGAAAGTGCATCTGGTCTGGAGTTAGGCACCTCAGTTAGATATCGAGGTATTAATGTGGGACAGGTAGTAGGAATTAAACCAGGGCCAAATGGAGTAGATATTAGTTTAGAAATTAAACCTGAAGATTTAATTATTCCTCGTGATGTGTTTATTCAAGCAAATACATCTTCATTTATTGGTACCGCAGTGATAGATATTACTCCTAGAGGTAGAATACCAGAATCAGAAATTTCTGCTAGTCCTTTATCCTCTAATTGTCCGGAAATAATTATCTGTAATAATGACCGTTTACAGGGGCAAGCAGGAGTAGAAATACAGCAATTATTAAGAGCAGGAATTCGTTTAATTGATCTATATAGTGACCCAGAGTTATTTAGTAATGTCAAAATAATTGCTGAAAATACAGCTAATGCTTCTGCAGAAGCTTCTAAGCTAACAAAACAACTGGCTGATTTGTCAGAAACTATTAGAGGAGAAATACAAGGTATAAGTCAATATTTAAGAGAAGATGTTGATGAAATAACAGGAATTATTAGAGCAGAAGTGGGTGGTTTAACTCAAACTTTAGAAGGAGAAATAGGTGGTTTAACTAATACTTTGGAAGGGGAAATAGGTGGTTTGACTAATACTGTAGAGAGAGATTTGGATAGCTTGACTAAAACTGTAGAAAGAGAAGTAAATGATATTTCCAATGGCATAGCAAATGTGACTAAAGCCATGGAAGAATCTACAGCAAAAGTTTCCGAGGCAGCGATCGCTTCAGCAAATTCTGTAGAGGAAGTAGCGAAGAAATTTAGTTTAACAGCAGACCAGATTAATTCAATTGTTAATACAAATCGTTCTACTCTCATAGCAACTTTGGATAATATTGAGAAAACGACTGAAGAGTTAGCAGTGTTAATGGAAAGTTTAAGTCCGATAGTTAGCGATCTAGAAAGAGGAGAATTGATTGGTAATTTAGAAATATTATCAGCAAATGCTGTAGAAACTTCTGCTAATCTACGAGATATTTCTAGTGATTTAAATAGTTCTACAAATATAATTATGTTGCAACAAACATTAGATTCAGCTAGAGCAACATTTCAAAATGTGCAAAAAATGACATCAGATTTAGATGATTTAACTGGGGATGATAGATTTAGGAGAAGTCTTAAACAAATTATTAATGGATTAGGTGATTTATTCTCTTCAACAAAGCAGTTGGAGCAGCAAACTCGGATGGCAAAAAATATTGAAACTTTGTTAAAAGATAGTGGCAGTTCAGAGGTTAGTAAATTAGACATTTCCGGAAAAGAGGGAGTAGGGAGTGGGGAGTAGGAGACAGGAGACAGGAGACAGGAGACAGGAGAAAACCCACCCCTCGCCCCTCCCCCTCCCAACCCACCCCTAACCCCTCCCAGGAGGGGAGGGGAGAAATGGCTCGGGAGCGAGGAGATAGGAGCTAAGTTTTGTCAATTTGGGATTTTTCTGCCCAACTATGCGCCTAAAATACGCTCCTTTTTGAGGGTTTTAGACGTGATACCAGGCACTTTTGAAAGGCCGCAAAAAGGCACTTACCTTTATCTGTCCTTTATCTGTAAATACTTTTAGATTTAATCAGTAAGTCCTAATTATTAATTATTCAGGACTTACACCAATTTTAAAAAAGAATGCTACGAAAAGGTAGATATCGATAGGGTATGCTTAAAAATAGCTGCTCCAGTTCATTTTAGATAGTTATTTCTATCGTTTTTCCCTTTTTTTCAATATTTACCCCTTCTTCCTTCTTCCCTCTTCCTTCTTTCTTACTTCTACCATTTGTAACAAACATTTATCAAATTTGTATTACACAAATTCACCTTGAAAACGCCATATATAGGGGCGTAAGTTCTGTTATTGAAGAAAACTATGGGCGATCGCTCTATGACTCAAAATTTACAGCGCTTTTCATTTAATGTAGACTACAAAATTCTTTTGGTTTAGGGAGTAGGGAGTAGGGAGCAGACAGTAGGAGAATACTCTGGCCACTTTAGTCTATCTATTTGAAAACTGCTATAAGTAATATAAAATCCGATTATACAGTTATATCAAATCTGGTTGAACAAGCTTATATCAGGTCCGTTGGCTTTATAGTAATATAATTCTGTACGATCGTCATACAATGGGTAAGTAAGGGCGAATGGCCATTCGCCCCTAAAGTACAGTATAGACTCTTATCTTTAAAATTACTCAAATAGGGCGCGGACATTTATAAATGCTCAAAGTTAGTCATTTCAGTTATCAGTTGTCAGAGATTACTTTTGACTTTTAACTTTTGACTTCTAACTTGCCCGTACCGCTATGTCAATCTTGCAAAGCAGCTAAAACTTGGTCGTGAATTATCCCATTACTAACAACCACACCACGGTTATCAACCATCTTCGATCCATCAGCAAAATTTAACGGTTTACCATAAAGATCGGAAACACGCCCTCCAGCTTCTTCCACAACGATCGCTCCAGCAGCATGATCCCAAATATTCTCCCGATAGTTAGGAGACTTCGGTGAAGGCAAACGTAAATATAAAGCAGCTTGCCCAGATGCCACAATACCATATTTTGCTTGAGAGTCTACTCGTACAGAAGGCGCAGTAATACCTGCAGCTTTAGCTACTGCATTCTGACGATCTTGGTCACCGTGAGAACTTTCCACACTTTCCACAAACCGGAGATTAGTAGTATCACCCGCTTTCACCACATGAATAGGAGTCAATTCACCCCCTGCTATTGGCATCATTGCTGCTCCTTCACCCCGCACCGCTACATACAGCATCCCTGGTTGATTATTTTCTACTGGCATTGCCGGGCAAGCTAACACCCCTACTTTAACTTCTCCTGCTTCCACCAATGCTAAAGCTACTGCATATTGGTCTTGACGTAAAAACCCTTTTGTGCCATCAATAGGGTCTAAAGTCCAATAACGAGGTCCGACTTTACCATTACCTTGGTTAATCCACTGTACTACCTGTTCTGGAGTAGCATCTGCTATCTGTTCTTTTACATAATTTGTTACTTTTGTCAAATTTTCTGCCATCTCTGGACTTTGTAATTCAGTGGCGTCTTCTTCTCCTACCACTGGGTCGTCTGGAAAGGTCTCACCCAAGGCTTTGCAAATCAATGCTTGAGCGCCATAGTCAGCAACAGTTACAGGACTTTTATCACCTTTTTCCATTGCAGGGGGAATGTTTCCACGAACTTGTTCGCAGAGTTTAGCTGCTGCTAGAGCAGCTTCAATTGCTATTTGTTTTTCGCGTTCGTAAGCCATGAGTAGTTTCAAATTAGGTACTATTTATAGCATATAACAGTGTTTGAATATTTAGAGCTTGGTTTAGCAGAAGGAAGAAGAAATAAGGAAGAAGGAAGAAGGAAAAGTCTTATATCAAGCGTGAAAAAAGAATGCTACGAATAGTTTAGTCAACTAAAGTAGTTTAAGTCATATGCACCCTTTACGCTTAATAGATTAATTCAATGCCAAAAATGATAATAAAAGCTACTTCTACTGACTACTGACTATTGACTATTGACTGCTAGAAATAGTCCAAATATTTGTAGCAAAAATTTATAAAATTGGTATTACTTTGTCTGAGTTTTAAACTTTTGAATTGTCCTAACGTTTCCTTCGACTGTTATATATAGCGTTTCTCAAGTTACTGAATAGAAGGAGTAAGGAGAACATAATTGATAATTTCTGTGCGATAATTGACTTTATTTTTTATTATTGGAGACGTTTATTATTTATGATGCACAATTTCATCCCACCAGAAAGATTTTTTCCCTATCTCACCTGGCAAGATATTGAAACAATGCCAAATAAGGAAAATGTAGTAATTATTCAACCAGTGGGTTCTATTGAACAACATGGTTTTCATTTACCTATAATTGTTGATTCGGCGATCGCTACTTTTATTACAGGTAAAACACTAGCTAAACTCGACTCTAATATTCCTGCCTATGCTTTGCCTACTCAATATTACGGTAAATCTAATGAACATTGGCATTTTCCTGGTACCATTACTCTCACCGCCCAGACTTTGATGGCAGTATTAACAGAAATGGCTGAAAGTATCTATCGTTCTGGGTTTCGCAAATTGGTATTTTTGAACGCACATGGCGGACAACCACAAGTTATTGAAATTGTGGCGCGAGACTTGCACCAGAAATATGAGGATTTTTTGCTATTTCCGCTTTTTGCTTGGCGTGTACCTAACCCTAGCAAAGAGTTGTTTACGGCAAAGGAAATGGAGTTGGGAATTCATGCAGGAGATGGGGAAACCAGTATGATGTTGTCGATGTTGCCGGATACGGTAAAAATGGATAAGGCAGTAACGGAATATCCTCAAGATTTGCCTGAAGACAGTATGTTAAGTATGGAGGGACAGTTGCCTTTTGCTTGGTTAACACGGGAGTTGAGCTGTAGTGGCGTGTTGGGTGATGCCAAGGTAGCGACCAAAGAAAAAGGCGATCGCCTTATTGAGGCTTTGACTGATAGTTGGGTGCAGGTTATTCAGGACGTTTATAAATTTCGGCAGCCAAAACAAAAACCTAATTGAAGGAAGAAGGAAGAAGAAAGAAGGAAGAAGGAAAAATCTTACCAAAAAATGAGGTCCAAAGCCTCCCATTTTAAGGCAGGGCTAATTCTTTGTCATCAGAGAATATTCATAAGAAATACATTTACAGCAATTTCGGAGTTAGTGAGGTACAAAATTTTATTTAGTAATTTTGGCAGTTCAAGCATCCTGCTTGTTACAGGCTAGAAGCCTTACAAACACAAGCATCCTGCTTGTCACAGGCTAGAAGCCTTACAAAGATAGAGATTAATCTTCAATTGTACCTCACCATCCTCATGCATTGCTGTAATTGTGCAAATATACAAATCTCTCCATCCCCCCATCTCCCCATCTCCCTATCTCCCCATCTCCCCATCAATTTTTCTCTAGCGACAATAAATAGACCCTGCCATTTTAAGGGGATGAAAAAGCGGTCGAGGGATGGCTCCGAAACCTGCGCCATATCCATGAGACCAAGAGAATATTCAGTTCAGTATTTCAAGCCTCCGACTAAAGCCGGAGGTACTGATAACTGATAACTGAAATGACCATTCAATCACCAAGGACTGCCAACCATAGTAAACCCTGCCCAATAATAAGGATGAGCAAAATTCTTATTTTGAATATTTGCCAATTCCGGTGGCAAACTCACCTCCCCACGACTACCTGAACCCCTTAACGTACCATCTGCTATCACAACTTCTCCTCTCAACATTGCTAACTGTGCTGCTTGTAATGCCTCTGCTTTAATCTGAACATTACTCAAATGAGAGTAAAATTCTGTCATTAGTCCTAGTGTGGCTTCATCATTAACTAACCAAAAACTACCTACAGCAGATTTAACACCAGTAGCGATCGCTAGCCCGGCAAAACCTAACTCCGCGTTACGGTTTCCTACGGCAGTACGACAAGCAGACAATACTAACAGTTCGACTTCAGGATTATTCCATCCTAATTCCTGTATTTGATCTAATTCTAATTTCTCGTTCCATAGTTGAATATAAGATTTACTCACATCTACATTTATAAATTCAGCATGAGTGGCTAAATGAATAATAGAATATGAATAATTTTGACGTTGATAAATTATATTTTTGCGGGTAAATTCTTCATTCAGGAAACTATTACCTTGCCATAATTTTTGTGTAATTGTTGTTAATTCTACTGATACTGCTGGTAAGGCTGGTTGATCAGAAAATTTACTAGCTCCCATTGCTAAAATTTGAGTATTTTCTAGAGAATTATAGTTGTGATTAATTAAGCTAAAACTGGGAATTAAACTTAAATTATATTTCTCAATTAAAAATTGTTTTCCATCATGTAATGCTGCCAAAGGTAAGAGACGAAAACCACTATCAATACTAAATAATAATGTATCAATATTCGCTTTTTCTAGTTCTATAGCAATTGGAGCAATTAACCAGTTATACAATTTTTTGGCTAATGGTAAATAACTGATAGTATTACGATTCCTAAAGTCGGTAATTTCTCCAATAAACATTATAGTAGTATTTCGTAGTTTTTCTCTGTTTACTTCAGGAATAGTTTTGACAATAGGTTGACCTGTTTCGGTCAATAAGATAATTTGTAATTGGTTTTGGTAAACATTAATATAGATAACTGCTGATTTTTTTCCTGTCTGATGGTGCAGATTTACTAAAATATCTTGGATGTTTTTGGGGTTGAGTAATTGTTCTTGAAAATCTTCTCCAAAATAATCTGAATATTCTTGGGTTCGATTTTTTTCTAACGTTGTTATTACTGGTTCAAAAGTTGTATCTAAGGTAAGATTTGAAATCAAAGCTGATTTTTTTTCTGTCTGATGGTGCAGATTTACTAAAATATCTTGGATGTTTTTGGGATTGAGTAATTGTTCTTGAAAATCTTCTCCAAAATAATCTGAATATTCTTGGGTTCGATTTTTTTCTAACATTGTTACTACTGGCTCAAAAGTTGTATCTAAGGTAAGATTTGAAATCAAATTAGCATTATTATAGTTTGATAAAGTCTTATCTTTTAAAGATTTTGTAGAAGTCATTGATAATCTCATATTTGTAGTTGAATGTATTTGTTGAGTAACACCATAAATATTCTGATTCCACAAAGTATCTGGAAAATTTTGTCTAGAAATAATGCCAGTAAAAAAAGTTATTTCCTGTTCTTGATGTGATTGGAAATATATTTCTCTAGACAAGTGATTTGTTGGATAATTTGGATAATTTTGCCAATTGAAAATTATCAAATTTTCTTGAAATTCCCTACTTTTTTCCTGATGTTCGCCCAACGATAAAATTCCTCTTTCTTGGTTTGTATCTAAAGATTTATCTGCTGGTGAAAATTGGGATAAATCTTCATTTTTTTCTGTGAAAAATGATCTGCTTGTTATTGGCAAACTCCAGATTAATGCTAAAAGACAATTCAGTAAAACTAAGGAAAAAAACAACTTTGGCAAACTGCAATAATTTAGAGTTTTAATTAATTTGAACTGACCTTGATGGAGTTTCAATAAATCTGCTTGTGTCATTGGTCTTGATTCAGTAAAATATTTATACTTGTAGTGGCTGCTCTGCAATAAGTTTTGAACCACATTGCCTTTGTAGAGCCTTGTACAGCCACTGTCACAATCTGATCAGTTTTCCGATCAGATCGGGACTTGACAAAATCAACGTTATGAAGTACCAACCAAAAAATAAGTTCTTAAGCCTCTAGTTTCATCTCAACGTTGGTTGGAGACCCGCGCTGTCTCCTAGAGCAGTGTCGGGAGGATGTCAACAGTCGGTACTGTTAACCCAGTTACAACTCAGGAGGCTAACTAATAACTGTTTACTGAAAAAGCTGATAACTGATAACTGATAACTGATAACTGAAAAAGCTGATAACTGATAACTGAAAAAGCTGATAACTGAAATGACTAGACGACAGAATACGTTGAAGGCTTCTGAATCTGAATGCCAACAAATAAAACAACGAATTCAAAAACTTAATTGGAGAAGGGGAGAAAATAGTCAAGCACTTGTAGAGGCGAGTAAAAATTTAATATTTGACACAATTATTACGGGTTATGAAATTACTCTAGAAAAACTAGAAGAATTAATTGATGAAGAAGCGGTTTATATTCCTAAAACTCAGAAATCTGAATATCGCCAATTTAAGCAGAAAATTAAAAAATCAGCTAATCAAATAATCAGTAGTTTTCAATTAGAAGAGTTAATTGAATCAGATATTATTTTGGCAAAAAATATTTCTTATCGCACTTGGAGTAATTTCCAAAAAGGAATTCCGATTGATAAATCAGCTTTTGTGGCTTATTGGAAAGCTTTAGATTTTGACACAGAAATTATTCAAGAATTAGGTACTAAAAAAAATTCCTCTGATTTTCATAATCGTTCTACTCTGTTATATCGAATATTACTAAGTTTAAATCATCAGCAGCAAATCAATATTTTCCAAAATTTAGCCAAACATAAACGACGAGTAGGCGGTTTTTTAATCCAAGGAAATTGTCACTATAGTCGAGCTTGGTTAATGCGTAGAATTGAAATAGAAGTTATTAAATATGGGGCAGCAGAAGTGAAAAAGTTAAGTTTTGACCTAGCTTCTGATTTAACAGAATTTTCTATTCCAACTATTTGGATGAAACTAGGTGCAGAACTACAATTAACAAGTGCAGATTTTATCCAAAAAAAGCATATTATTTTAGTATTCAAAAATGTAGAAACTTTAGACAAAAAACGCTTAGAAGAATTATTAGAAAAATTTTGGTTTCCTTTAGTTAAACAAATACCAGCAGGTAAAAACTTTTTGATTATGTTTTTAGAAGACTGTGGTCGTCAAAATAATTGGCAAGACAGTACAGAAATATTTTCACAAGTGATTAAAATGCCCATTGCCGAATTTATATCTGAAACTGATATTCGAGAAGCAATCAATCAAATTGAGATAAATTTACAGGCTTCTTTACCTTCAATGAATGATGCAATTAAAGATTTATTGACATATAGTAAAAATGGTAAATCTCTCCTAGTCCTAGAATATATGTACAAACTTTTTCAATGTCAATTTAGTCGGGAAACAAGATGGCAAACTTACCCCTAAAATATGAAGGAAATATCCAACCACCGACGGGTGAATGGAATAATTTAGTACAACAAAATTTATATCCCTACTATCCAGACAACTTTTTAAAAGAAGCAGTTAATTTATCGATCAAATTAAATCGTCCCTTATTATTAGAAGGAGAACCTGGTTGTGGAAAAAGCCGTCTTGCATACTCCATTATTTATGAATTTAGTCAAAAATATCCCGATATAAATTGGAAATTTCGTCTCTGGAATGTTCAGTCAATTAGTAAAGCACAAGATGGTTTTTATACTTATGATTATATCGGACGTTTACAAGCAGCACAGTTAGCAAATTTGGGGATAAAAAATCAGGAAACTGACCCTAATAATATGATTAAATATTTAGAATTAGGACCTTTAGGTTATGCTTTTAAAGAAAAAAAATATCGGACTGTAGTCTTAATTGACGAAATTGATAAGGCAAATATAGATTTTCCCAATGATTTATTATTAGCCTTAGAAGAAAAACGATTTGAAATTAAAGATTTACGTCCTCGACGTTGGTTAAGAGCTAATCCAGATGCTCCACCAATTGTAATTATTACAAGCAACCAAGAAAAAACTTTACCGAATGCTTTTCTCCGCAGATGTTTGTATCATTACATTGAATTTCCCGGTCAAGAACAACTAATAAAAATTATTAATGCTAGGTTTAAAAATCCTCCTAGCGAAATTGTAGAAAAAGCAATTGATAGATTTTTAGAACTGCGAGAAATGATGGAAGATGAACGAGGAGAAACTGGGAAAAAAGTAAGTACCAGCGAATTAATAGATTGGTTTGCTATATTAAATGAGTATCCCCCAGAAGAAATAATAGAAAAATTAGAAACAGAATTACCGTTTGCCAGTACATTATTAAAAAGTCGTAGCGATCGCGAAGATTTTTTGTAAGCATTTCCTCCGGAATGCTCCGCAAACAGCCGTCAGCTATCAGCTATCAGCTATCAGCTATTGTTTTTGATTTTAGATTTAAATCTTACCCTTAAGGCTATGCTTTATAAACATCTTTAAAATTAACAAAAGAGAGAAGTTATGTATTTGCAATTAAATCGTTAATGTCGAAACAGTAAATGTACTTAAAAATAGGTTTTTTTATGATAAGTAACTTAGTGATCCCAAGTAATTAAGTGAATTGGCAGAATTATAAATGTTAAAATTAAGCTGAATTATTTATCTATTGTTACTTATTAACCAATTTTCTGGATAATTAATCATTTTTACTAATCCACTTAAAATTTGATTATATGTACTATATAGTTCTCGTCCTTCTTCTGTGGAAAGATATTGACATTTCACTGCAAAATCAAGCCAAACTTGAGTTTCTGTCGCTTCTGCTTCACAGTCACTTAATTTAGCAATAAAAGCTGCTTGATATCTCCTTTTTCTCCACGCCTCTGCAAAATTAGCACAAACAGAACGGGAGGAACGACGAATTTGGTCAGTCAAAGAATATCTTTCTTCAACAGGGAACTTTTTTGATAACTAAAAAATTCTCATTGCTGCATTAAACGCTTTTTGATAAATAACTAAATCTTCATGAGTTCTAATTCTTCCTTGTTCTTCTTTTTTGTCCACCTTACCTTACCTTCTTGTCTATCTTGTCTTTTCCTATTATTCCTATTATACTAATTCTTAAGAACAACCTCCCTCTTCCCCACTCTCTCCCCTCTTCCCCTCTTCCCCCTCTCCCCCCTCTCCCCCCTCTTCCCCTCTTCCCCCTCTTCCCCTCTTCCCCACTCTTTCCCTCTCCCTTTGTGTTATGAAAAATCCTCCATTTATTAATTTATTTTGGCGACTCCGAGAAGCTGGAATGAAACTCGATATTTCACAATACGAGTTAGCAACTCAAGCTTTATTAGCATCTCTGGAAATGGGGTTAGATATTTCTGATAAACAAGCTATTGCCAGACTTTATCGGACAATTTGGGCTAAGTCTCGTGAGGAACAAAAATTATTTGATGATTGTTTGAATGAATTATTATCTCAGCAGAAAAATATCTTTTCAGAATTTCATCAATTCATCGAAACAGCAACTAATAACTCTATATCTGAAGCTAAGGAATCAAAAGAGGAAATAATAGAAAAATCATCTACTTCTACTTTAGAAAGTTCCCCAGAATCTACTTTTGAACCTGAAAGTTTTTCAGAAGTTTTGCCTCAACCTAATTTTCAACCTGAAAGTTCACCTCAACAAATTCCTGAACCTGAAAATTTTCCAGAAGCTTCACCTCAACAAATTCCTGAATCTAAAACTTTTCCAGAAATTTTATTACCGTCTACTTTGAATAATCCTCAAGTTGCCACTGCTATTCCTAAAAGTCCTAAAAATGGAGATTATTTTCCTGTTAGTATTGCCCAAATACAGCGAACAAAACGTTTATTATTTCAACCTCAATTAACAGACTTTTCTAGAGATATCAATGTAAAAGCTACTGTAAAAAAAATAGCTAAACAAGGTTTTTTTGTACAACCAATCTATAAATATAGTCAGGGAAAACCCAAAAAAATTATCTTATTAATTGACCAGTCTGAGTCAATGATGCCTTTTAATCCTTTCTGCCGTCAAATAATTAATTATTGGCAGGAGGCTGATATTTATTACTTTGATAATGTGCCAAAAATAAGAATTTATGCTGACCCTGATTTTTCCGAAAAGAAATCTTTGAAAACTTTTTTAGCAGGATTGGTTAAAGAAGAAATTTTAGTTTTAATTTTAAGTGATGGGGGTGCTGCCAGGGGTAGGTTTGTTTCAGAAAGAGTTGAAAAAACTGAGAATTTTCTCAAGTTTCTATCCCAAAAAGTGGAACGAGTGGCATGGTTAAATCCTTTGCCTCGCCATAAGTGTTGCGGGACTTCAGCACAGGAAATTTATGCTATTGGGAATGATAGTTTTAATCTGAAAACGTTCGGTCTAAATTATCAAGAATTTGAGGCGATGTATCAGTGGTTAATTTCTGGGAAATTGAGGATAAATTTGCCTGTTGTGAAAACTGATATTGAGGAGGTAGAAATTGTCAATGAAAATCTCGATCAAATTGCTGCTTTTACTCAATATTTCGGCGAACCTCATCTGATATTTGCCCAACACGCTGCTTTTCCTTTGGCATTAACTCCCGATCTTTTATATCGTTTATGGCAACGGTTTTTTGCTAGGGAGCGGAATTTTAATATTCCTTGGTATGCGGTGGCAGATATTTTATTGTCAAGTTTTTGTCATTCTGTGGATAGGGAACTGTATGAAATGGATCGGGGTATTCGGAATCAGTTGTTGCAGCTTTGTACAGAAAGGTTTGGGCAGTCTCGACTGGAGGAATTATCTCAATTTTTGGTAGGTTATATTGATTCTCAAGTTAAGGGTGGGGAATCTGTATCCAGTATTTGGCAGGGTCAAAGATGGACTGCTTTAGCTTATACTCGCCCGGAATTAGCTGCCCGTCAGTTAGCGGAGTCTTTGCAGGAAGCTTATGGGCGGGATGATAAAGCGGAATTGGTGAGGTTGTCGTCTTTGATGGAAACTTTGGCAGAACCTTTGAGAGAATATGAACCTTTGTTAGTGATGCTGGGGCAGGGGTATGGTGGTTATGCGCGGGGTGATGCTGCTGGAGTTGAGAATGTAAGGAGGGAGTTGGGAAGGAGTGAGGTTGATGTGGGAGGTGTTTTGTTGAGGGTTCCTGGTACAAGATTACTTGAGGTGGAAACAATTAAAAATCGCATTGAAGTTGTATATGGTGATATTACTAAACAACAAGTGGATGCCATTGTCAATGCTACTGATCGGAATTTATCCGGTCATGGTCAGATAGATGCTGCAATTCACCGAGCAGCAGGTCCAGAATTAAGAGCAGAATGTCTTCAGTTGAATTGTCTGTGGGGTGAAGCTAAGATTACTCAAGGTTATAATTTGCCTGCACGTTGGGTGATTCATACTGCCGGACCTACATGGCGAGATGGTAATAATAGAGAAGTGGAAATTTTGGGTCAATGTTATCGTAGTTGCTTAACTTTAGCACAACAATACGGCATTAAAACAATTGCTTTTTCTGCTATAGGTACGGGCGGTAAACGTTTTCCTATTGATTTAGCAGCAAAGGTAGCTGTGGATCAAGTTGTTAATTTTTTGGAAAGCGATCGCTCTATTGAAAAGGTGATTTTTGTCTGTTTTACCCCCGAAGTTTATCAAAGTTATCAGGATGCGTTATTAGAATTTCCTAACACTGTACAAGCAAAGCCAACTTTAGAGACTTTTTCATTTGAAATTATTACAGTTAATAAAAAAGGTGAAGAAATTAATCGCGTTCCTAAACAAGCTGAATATTTTACAGAAGATTTAGGTAATGGTGTGATTTTAGAAATGGTAGCTATTCCTGGTGGAACATTTATTATGGGTTCGCCGGAAAGTGAAGAAGGAAAAGTTGATGCAGAAAGTCCCCAACATCAAGTTACTCTGCAACCTTTTTATATGAGTAAATACCCTATTACTCAACAGCAGTATCAAGCCATTATGGGTGAAAATCCCTCTTTCTTTGTGGGAGGAAACCGCCCTGTAGAAAATGTAACATGGTACAAAGCTACAGAGTTTTGTCAAAAGCTATCACAGAAAACTAGGAAAACCTACAAACTACCGAGTGAGAGTCAGTGGGAATATGCCTGTCGCGCTGGAACAACTACACTTTTTTACTTTGGAGAAACTATTACTACTGACTTAGTTAACTATACTTATGCTTCTGCACCAGAAGGAATAAATAGTCAAGGAACAACAGATGTAGGAAGTTTTCCTCCCAATGCTTTTGGTTTATATGATCTGCACGGGAATGTGTGGGAATGGTGTCAGGATGTTTGGCATGATAACTATGAAGGTGCACCGAGTGATGGAAGTGCTTGGCAAAAATTAAATGATGGAAAAGGGCTTACCGTGGGGTGGGTTTGGCAAAAATTAACAAGAGGAGTTTTTGACACTGCCGTCAAGCGGGGCGGTTCCTGCGACGACGATCCTGATTACTGCCGTTCCGCTGCTCGCTACAGTGCAGGCAAAAACTACAGTCGGTTCGGCAGCTCCTTCATCTTTATTGGTTTTCGTGTAGTGTGTGAGTCTGGGATAACTCTTTCTAGTCAGGGTAACTCTACTCCTAATATTCAACCGAAACAACAACCAATTATTTTACCAAGTACTAAACCAGAACCTATTATTATTCCGCAACCAAAATTACCTCTGAAAACTTTTTCATTCGAGGTTATCACAGTTAATAATAGAGGCGAAGAAATTAACCGCGTTCCCAAACAAGCACAATGTTTTATAGAAGATTTGGGTAATGGTGTGATTTTGGAAATGGTGGCTATTCCTGGGGGAACGTTTATTATGGGATCTCCGGAGGATGAAACAGGAAGACTTAATACAGAAAGTCCTCAACATGAAGTTACTCTGGAACAGTTTTATATGAGTAAATATCCTATTACTCAAGAGCAGTATCAAGCCATTATAGGTAAAAATTCTTCTCGCTTCAAAGGAAAAAACCGCCCTGTAGAAACTGTGCAATGGGATGACGCTACAGAATTTTGCGAAAGGTTATCTGAGAAAACAGGGAAAACCTACAAATTACCGAGTGAGAGTCAGTGGGAATATGCTTGTCGTGCAGGTACAACCACACCGTTTTATTTTGGAGAAACTATTACGACTGATTTAGCTAACTATAATAACCACTACACCTATGCTTCTGCACCAAAAGGTATATACAGAAAACAAACAACAGATGTAGGGAGTTTTCTCCCCAATAGTTTTGGTTTATATGATATGCACGGAAATGTGTGGGAATGGTGTCAGGATATTTGGCATGATAATTATGAAGGTGCCCCTACTGATGGCAGTGCTTGGCTTGATAGTAATGACAAAAAAGAAGTATATCGATTACTCCGAGGTGGTTCGTGGTATCTCTATCCTTATTACTCCCGTTCCGCTGCTCGTAACTTTAATGAGAGGCCAGACTTTCTCAATTATATTATGGGTTTCCGCATTATCTGTAGTACTATTCCTCCTTTAACTTTAGGGGATAAGTCTGCTCCTAATATTCAACAGAAGCAACAACGAATTATTTTACCAGGCACTAAACCAGAAGCTATTATTACTCCACAACCAAAATTACCTCTGAAAACTTTTTCATTTGAGGTAATCACAGTCAATAATAGAGGCGAAGAAATTAACCGCGTTCCCAAACAAGCTCAATATTTTACTCAAAATTTGGGTAACAGTGTGATTAATGATGGGTTCCTGGAAATGGTTGCTATTCCTGGGGGAACATTTATTATGGGTTCGCCCGAAAGTGAAGAAGAAAGATTTGATGCAGAAAGTCCCCAACATGAAGTTACTCTGCAACCTTTCTATATGAGTAAATATCCTATTACTCAAGACCAATATCAAATTATTATGGGTAAAAATCCCTCTCACTTTCGAGGCAGAAACCGCCCAGTAGAAGGTGTGACATGGTACAATGCCATACAGTTTTGTCAACAGCTATCGCGAAAAACAGGAAAAATCTACAGACTACCGAGTGAGAGTCAATGGGAATATGCTTGCCGAGGAGGAACAACTACACCGTTTTATTTCGGAGAAACTATAACGTCTGAGTTAGTTAACTATGATGGCAATTATACTTATGCTTCTGCACCGAAAGATATATATCGCAGAGAAACAACAGATGTAGGGAGTTTTCCTCCCAATGCTTTTGGTTTATACGATATGCACGGGAATGTGTGGGAATGGTGTCAGGATATTTGGCATGACAACTATGATGGAGCGCCGAGTGATGGCAGTGCTTGGGAAACTGGCAGATATAGTGAGATACAAGTTCTCCGTGGTGGCAGTTGGTATCATAATCCTAGGAGTTGTCGGAGTGCCTTCCGCAACAGGGACATTGCTTACTACTCTAAACCTGTAAGGGGTTTCCGTGTTGTCTGTAATTCTATGAACTCTTTAACCTTAGAGGATAACTCTACTTCTATTACTCAACCGCAGCAAGAAAAAATTATTTTACCTAGCACTAAACCTGAACCTATTATTGCTCCACCACCAAAATTACCTCTGAAAACTTTTTCATTCGAGGTGATCACAGTTAATAACAGAGGTGAAGAAATCAACCGCTTTCCTAAACAAGCTCAATATTTTACTGAAGATTTGGGTGGAGGTGTAATTTTGGAAATGGTTTATATTCCTGGGGGGACTTTTATTATGGGTTCGCCGGAAAATGAAACTGAAAGAGATGATAGTGAAAGTCCCCAACATCAAGTTACTTTAAAACCTTTCCTTATGAGTAAGCATCCTATTACTCAAAACCAATACTTTACCATCATGGGAAAAAATCCCTCTCACTTTAAAGGAGGAAACCGTCCTGTAGAAACTGTAACATGGTACAATGCTACAGAATTCTGTCAACAGCTATCCCAAAAAACTGGGAAAAACTACAGACTTCCCAGTGAGAGTCAGTGGGAATATGCTTGTCGCGCTGGAACAACTACACCGTTTTATTTTGGCGAAGGTATTATTAGAGACTTAGCTACTGACTTAGCTAACTATGATGGCAACTATATTAATGCCAATGCACCGATAAATCTACAACAAACAACTGATGTAGGACGTTTTCCTGCCAATGCTTTTGGTTTATATGATATGCACGGCAATGTGTGGGAGTGGTGTCAGGATATTTGGCATGATAACTATGAAGGTGCGCCTAATGATGGCAGTGCTTGGGAAACTGGAGGAGATAGTCAAGTACGAGTCTTTCGTGGTGGCAGTTGGGGTTGGGAATACTCTCCCTGGGATTGTCGGAGTGCTCTCCGTGGTAGGTATTCTGCCAACGGTTGCGACAATGACTGGGGTTTCCGTGTTGTCTGTAGTTATGACGCTCTAATCTTAGAGGATAACTCTACTCCTGATACTCAACAAAAGCAACAACCAATTATTTTACCTATCACTAAACCAGAATCTATTATTGCTCCCCAAGCAAAATTACCTCTGAAAACTTTTTCATTTGAGGTGATAACAGTTAATAACAGAGGTGAAGAAATTAATCGCGTTCCCAAACAAGCTGAATATTTTACAGAAGATTTGGGTAATGGTGTGATTTTGGAAATGGTGGCTATTCCTGGGGGAACATTTATGATGGGTTCGCCAGAGGATAAAGCTAGAAGACTTTACAGAGAAACTCCTCAACATCAAGTTAGTCTCCAACCTTTCCATATGAGTAAATATCCCATTACTCAAGATCAATATCAAGTCATTATGGGTAAAAATCCCTCTCACTTTAAAGGAAAAAACCGCCCAGTAGAAACTGTAACATGGTACAACACCACAGCATTTTGTGAACAGCTATCCCAGAAAACTGGGAAAATCTATAGACTACCGAGTGAGAGTCAATGGGAATATGCTTGTCGCGCTGGAACAACTACGCCGTTTTATTTTGGAGAAACTATAACGTCTGAGTTAGTTAACTATGATAGCAATTATACTTATGCTTCTGCACCACAAGGAATATATCGTCAACAAACAACAAATGTAGGAAGTTTTCCTCCCAATGCTTTTGGTTTATACGATATGCACGGGAACCTGTGGGAATGGTGTAAAGATATTTGGCATGATGACTATGAAGATGCACCTAATGATGGTAGTTTTTGGGTAACTGGAGCAGATAGTCAAGTCCGAGTTCTCCGTGGTGGAAGTTGGAACTACAAATCCTGGTGGTGTCGGAGTTTTATTCGCAATTGGGGCAATGCTGACTATGGCAACATCAATTGGGGTTTTCGTATTATAGCGCTGTGCGCAGGCAACAGCTCATCTGGCAACAGCTCATCTGGCAACCCACCCCTCACCCCTCCCCCTCCCAGGAGGGGAATAAAAAACCGATAGTATAAGACTTTTAGCTATTGGACAGTTCTTGTAATTTGTAAATATGCCAGCGCACATTGCTATATCTGTGCTTCTATTACAGCAGTTTTCTAGTTGATGAGGTACAAAGTTTTATTGATCTAGGCAACAGCTCATCTGGCAACAGGCAATATAGGAATAATATCATGTCCGGTTGAATAGTTATAAATAAACGACGGAGGAGTCAGGAGTCAGGAGGGAAGAAAGGAGAAGAGAAGTTAAATTAGCTAAAATTAGCAAAAAAGTGATTCTGGTTATGCTAATTACTTCAAGGATAAAACAATTTCAGCTAACTTTTGTGCCGCTCCTGGTTGACCTCTGACACTTCTAAGACGATCGCGCATTTCTGCTAATTTTTCTGGATGACTCAAAAAATCTAATACCAACTCTGCTACTGTTTCAGGTGTCAGTTTCCCTACCAACTCCGGTACAATTTCCTGTTTTGCCCAAATATTCGGCCAAGCAAACAATTTTCCCTTGCGCAACACTAACCAATTAATTCCGGCAGCAAAAGCAGCTCCTACCCCTGGTAAATTTGCTAACAACCCAGGTAAACCATCCCAAGCTCTCATAATATCTAGTTGTTGGGTGGGTAATAATACAATCATCGGTATTGCCAACGCACCCAACTCAGCAGTATTAGCACCAACTGTGGTCAAGCAAAGACGACATTGGGAAAGTAGATCGTAAGCAGGAGTGCGGGTTATTAATTCCACCTCTAGACCTGTAGGTGTCACCAATTTAGGATTTTCCATCTCGCAGTCTGGAGGAATTAATAATTTTGCCTCAACACCACCCATTTTTTGAACGGCCGGATTTTTTCGAGAGTCTGCAAAACTAGCTAAAGTAGATAATTCTAGAGTCGGAGCAACTGGAATAATAAATCTCGTTTGCGGGCGTACTTTGTAGAGATGTTGAGCGATCGCTAAAGTTAAAGGTACACCTAAAGATAATTTAGTAGGTTTCGACCCAGGCAATAACCCAATATACTCAACAATATTTTCCCCAGTTTTAGGTACATCTACATTACTGCTTACCGAAAATCTTGGTTTAAAGCCTCCCCTTTTAAGGGGGTCAAAAAGAAATTTCTGCATTTCAAGCCTCCCTATTGCAGAGGTACTGATAACTGATAACTGATAACTGATAACTGAATTGACCTCCGCCATCAAATCTCCCACTACTGTAAATTTTTCAGCATATTTTGATGGTACTTGAGCAGCAACTTCTGGTTTCATTACGCCAAATTTATCTATCCAGCGCCACCATCTAGCATCCCATTCAGCATAAATAACAGTACGATAACCAAGGCGTTTTCCTACCGCAACAGTAAAAAATTGGTCGCCTCCCAAAAATAAAACTATTCCCTGGGGGTGCCAATGCCAATTTTCCGCTGTTTTTCCCCAAAGCAAAAACCGCCAAAAATATTCTGCGGGTTGTACTCGGTCTATTTCTGGATAAGAAAGAGCGATCGCTGCTTCTTTTCCGGTAGCATGGGGACAAGGTGAGAGAATGACAGAAATTCGGATATCAATATTTGCCTGTTGTCGTAACTGTTGCACAACAGGTCGCACCCAAGTCACTAATTCTCCCGGGCCATTTGAGAGGATGACAATATCAATTTTTTTCATAGGGGGGTAATACTAAATCCGGTTTTACTAGATAACAGGGCAGAAATACAGCTATGGATAATAGTTCCTTTTAGTGCATTGGGATTTGGAAATATGATGCCACCATTTTTACGTCTATAGTTCTCAATATTACAGCACTTTCGATAATAGTGAGGTAGTGCTGTAATAGCTTTTATTCTGTGAAATCTATGGTATTATCATACTATATGCAACATGGAATTCATTTGGGAAATTGAAGATATGCTGAGAAAAAATCATTTATCCCTACCGTTTTTCGCTATTTTAACAACCCTGACTTTCTGGGTTCCTAAAGAAGCGCTTGCTATTTCTATAAAAGCTACTGCTACTGGGTCTTCTAACCCAACTCCTGTTGTTGGAGGAGATCTACAAAATGGAGATTTTCTGATTCTACAGAATTCAGTTATCCCAAGTTTGCCTACAGGCGATGGAGTTGATGAAACAACAGACTGGTCATTTGATTTCTCAAATGACGGCAATCTAATGTTTTTTCCAGTTTCCAGCCCTCTAGACTCGGCTCTCCTAACTTTGACTCTCTCTCCTATTAATTCTGGAGTTACAACAGATACTATTGGAGTTCCTGGCGTAAAATCTATTAATATACCTAGCATTCCTGGTATCCCTGCGGTGGGAACTACAGGTACAGTTTCTATAGATTTGCTAGACTTTGGGTTTACCTCTGCAGATATTATCAATTCATTAGATCCTATTACTAATACAATTCCCTGGTTGTATCAGGATGATGCGATTATTTCTTTCGCGGAACTAGAGTTGACAGTAGAATCTGTCCCCGAACCCACAAGTATTCTTGGTCTCTTGGTTACTGGTGCTATTGCTGCAGGTATAGTACGGGAAAAAAAACAAGAAAATTAATAGACTAACAGAGCGATCGCTCTAGTGCCGCTATGCGAAAGTTAAAAGTCAAAAGTATTGATTTGTAATTGTTTTAGGATTTTGTAACTGGTCAGTTATTTCTGCCATCCTGCTCTAGTAGGTAGGTGCGTTAACTAACTATCAGCTTTTAAACCCAAGCTTTCAGATCCCTAAAGCCTTGGGTTTAAATCCCCGACTTCTAGCTTGTCGTTCTAGAAAACAAAATTATAGGAGAAAATCTAAGATGACAGAATTAATTGATGCAGTTAAAACCGGAGATATTTCTCAAGTCGAAACTTTGCTGAGTGAAGGCACAGAGAGCGATACTAAAGACTCGGAGGGTTCGACTCCTTTAATTGCTGCTGTGGAAGCTGGCCATATAGAGATAGTTAAAAAATTATTGGCTGCTGGCGCTGATGTCAACAATAATGATAATGATGGTTGGGTGCCTTTAATGGGTGCTGCTGGTAGTGGCGATCAGGAAATTTTAGAACTATTGTTGGATGCTGGTGCTGATATTAATGCTACTACTAATTTTGGCTTAACTGCGCTGATGACTGCTGCTGGTAGCGGTCATACTGGTATCGTGCAAACTTTGTTAGACCGAGGAGCAGATATCAAGGCTAAAGATAATAATAAGTGGACGGCTTTGGTATGGGCAAATTCGGAAGGTCATAAGGATGTGGTAGAGTTGCTCAAGCAGGCACGCGATCGCGATAATTAGTTATTTTAGGGAGCAGAGATGTTGCATACAATGTCTCTACAGGGTTATCATTTTTTTATTTTTTGGAGTAAATAATAAGCTGTCCACTTTTATCTTTTCCCTCCAATTTAAAACCCGCCTGATTGAATAATTTTTCAATCATCTCTCCCTGGAAAATCCTGTAAATAAGTCGCTGTTGAGCTAAAATACGATCGTCTTTTTTAAAGTAAAAAGTTTTCTCGATACAGTCTTGCTGGGTGGTAGATTCCACAATTTCTTGACTGTATATGATTCCTCCCGGTAAATGTTTGTCATAATTGTCGTGCACACCTTGAACATTGATGATAAACAGACCCCCATTATTTAGACAATTAGAAATATTTTGAAGAGCTTGCAAGTTACTTTCATTATCAATCAGATGCGTATAATAATCGCAACTGCTACCTTTATCCACAAAGGCACATAATCCACCATTGGAAATAGCAACATCAAACTTCTCAGCAATTGACATGGAAAGAATATCAGCCTTAAAAAGATTAACGCGATCGCCCAGTCGCTTTTTCGCTATATCTAACATTTCAGGAGTATGATCCATACCCGCTAAACTGCATTGACTATCTATCAGCTCAGAGAGTTTTGCCAAAACTAAACCAGTACCCACTCCAATTTCAATAATTTTTTGGTTCCTGGATATGAGAGTTTTGATAGCATTAGCAATTTGCTCATAATTATAGTAACCACTTGTCATCAATAGATCGTAGTAATCAGCAATCCCTGTGTATTCATTCATAATTTAGGCTTCTACAAAAATAGTTTTTGTAAGCATAAATTGTATCTATAGTTCAGTTATTTGTCAACAGTCAAATTTACCTTAATAAAATTGTTATATAGTTATAACATTGTTAACTTGAATTAACAATATGGATTTTAACTTAAGCATTCCGCAGGAAGAGTTGACCGCTAATAGCGGTTTGCACAGCAGTCCGCAGGAAATGCTTACATTTTAACTAGATCAGGACTTACGCAAAGGCACTATGTATAGAGTATAAAACTATTTTCCAATAGTTTTGAGCGCTATATATAGCGTATCTGCGTAAGTCCTATATATTAATCCCATGGCAATATTTACTCAATTCTCAACAAATTATACCATCACAAATTTAGCAAATCATCTAGAAAATGTTAGCTATGATACGATTAATCGTTACTACAATAATTTTACCATTCGCGCCTTGTACCTCATTTGTCGGAAATATGCTGTCATTAGAATTATTAGAAGACAGGGCAGTGGGAGCATCTTGCTCCCGTGCCAAATATTTCTTTAGATACTTGAAATCTGCTGTATAATTTATATTTCCAAATGATATTATAAATCTCTATCATAGCATTTCTCATAAAGATGAGGTACATTTACGATCCCCCGCGCATCCCCCTTAAAAAGGTAGGGCTGTTTCATTTTCAATAGACACGGGGACACGGAGAAGCGGAGACACGGGGATGAAGGCTTTTAAGCGGCGTTGAAACAGATATTCTCTTAGAGCTTAAAGACGTTTATTGGCGCTCAAAATAGACAAATTTTGGCAAATTTCACTGTTCCACTATCCCTTAATCTCCCATTCTCCCGCTCATCTTTAATCTACAAGACTTTGAAACAGCCCTGCCCTTACTAAGGGGGGTTAGGGGGGATCTCAAACTGTATCTTACCAATTTGAGAAACGCTATATACTTACTTTTCAATTTAAAAAAATATGCTCCATGCAACAATTCAACTGCCGACAAATTCCGATTTTATGTCTGATTTTTTTGCCCGTTTTATTCATGGGAATTTGCATCCTCAAATATGGCGTAAATTTTCCTTTTTCTGACCAATGGCCTCTGGCTGTAATGTTTGAGAAAATCTATGCTGGAAATTTATCTTTTAGCGATTTATTTGCTCAATTCCATGAAAGTAGAAAGTTTTTTCCCAGGCTAATTTTTATCGGTTTAGCTTTTTTGACTAATTGGGATGTCAGATCTGAAATGTTGGTGATATTTGTGTTGACTTGTGTTGTTTCTTTCAATATTTATTGTTTAAATAGGTTGACTGTTAGGGCTAGTCTTGTTACTCAACTTTTGCTTTTGGCAATTTCTAATTTACTAATTTTTTCTCCTGCCCAATATGAAAATTGGCTTTGGGGAATTCAAATTGTTGTTTATATCCCAATTGTTTGTTTGACTGGTTGTTTGGTTATTGCCCAGAAAAAACTGGGTTTAAGAACTAAGTTTATTATTTGTTTTTGTCTCTGTACGGTTAGTACTTTTTCTTATGCTAATGGAATGTTGATTTGGGTATTAGTTTTTCCAGCATTGGCAATTTTGGCTTCTGGAAAATTTGAGGAAGTTTTTACTCAGAATATTTGGATAATTATCGGTGGGTTGTTGGGTTTAGTTGCTAATGCAGCGGCGTATTTTTATGATTATCAAAAGCCTGATAAACATCCGAGTTTTTTATCTGCTATAGCTCACCCAGTTGAGACAATTCATTATTTTTTGGCTTTTTTAGGCGCTCCTTTAGGATTTGAAAATTTAACTGTGGCGACAATAGTTGGAGGTTTGGTATTTGGTTTTTGGCTGTTTTTAGGTTGGAAGTTTTTTTGGTTAGTTAAAACAGATTTTTTATTGTTACATCGTTTAATTGGTTGGCTAATAATAGGGGTTTATGGAATTATTAGTGGTGCTGTAACTGCTGTGGGTAGAGTTGGTTTTGGTGTCGGACAATCTTTGGCTCCAAGATATACGGCTTTTTCATTATATTTGATGGTTTCTTTGGTTTATCTGCTTGCTATTTTTTGGCAGTTAAATATTCATAAATTGCCTCAGAAAAAGTTGATGAAATATGGTTCATACTTTTTAGTTAGTATTTTTATGTTCTTGCATATCAATACTACAATTAATGCTGTAGAGAGGATGAGCGATCGCCGAGTAATTTTATTACAAAGTAAAGCTTGTCTATTAATGATAAATGTTGTTTCTCAAGATGAGTGCTTGGTGACAAAAAGAAGTCCTGAACCTCTGAGACAGACAGCCAATATTTTAGATAAATTAGGTTTTCTACAACCTGGTTTAGTCACGAGTAAGAATATTCAAGATATTGCTGGAGAGACACAAACAGATTTAATTTATGGTTATTTTGATACAGTTAATAAAATTGACGACCGGACTTATGTTGCTAATGGTTGGGCAATTTTACCGGAAAGAAATGAAGTTGCTGATGGTGTGATTTTAACTTATGAAAATGCGGAGGGAGAAGACATAATATTGAAGTTAATTAATCAGAGAATGTCGAGACCTAGTGTTAGGGAATATTTTGATAATTCAGCTTATTTAGATTCAGGTTGGCAAAAGTCTTTTACTGTTGAAGAAATACCTCAAGGAAGAGTTAAACTTAAAGCTTGGGCATTTGATACTGAAACTGGTAAAGCTTTTTTGTTGAATCAAACTCAAGTTGTTTGTCCTGAAATTGAGTAGATTTATACTCTCCATTTTCTAGGGTATTAACTGTAAAAGTTTGCTGTTTGGGATAACCGATAAGTTTTCTTCCTCCTAATCCCAAATAATCCACAATCCAATATTGTTTAATGCCCATAATTTCATAAGCATCTAGTTTCAGAGCATAATCATCGCTCCAATTGCTACTGACAACTTAAATTACTAACTTAATTGACTGACCATTAATTAAAGTAGATTCTTTTTCCCAACGTGGTTCATTCTGAATAAAATCTCGGTTGACAACAATTACATCTTGTTCATAACCTGATAAATTATCGGTTTTGACAATACATTCTTTAGGAATAAAGTAATATCAATTTTATGAATGTTTGCTACAAATAGTTAGACTATTTCTTAGGAGTCAACTCACCCCTAACCCCTCCCAGGAGGACCGAGTGGTATGGGAATAGCTTCAATACCAGTTTTGAGCTAGGAAATTCTATTTTTTGTCAAAGGGAGACCTCCTGTAAAATCTTTTTCTCATGCTTATTATTCGAACACATTCTTTTTTCAAAATGGTATAAGGCAACCCTAAATGCCTAATTTTTAAACTCAATTCAGCGATTAAAAAACCTGCAATTTGAGAATGTTGACCTCTAGATTTAGGTATTTGAGTAACTACTCCGTTATGTAATTCATAGTGGTATTCCGACTCTTCTGGATACCAGTTAATAAATTCGTCAAAATCACTAAAATTTGTCCTATAAAGTGCCTGAGTCATTTCAGTTAGTTGACAATTATAAACAAGATATGTATGATTTGGGCGAGGAGTGAGTAAAAACAATGAAAAATATTAATTATTCTGTAGTTATTCCCATCTTCAACGAAGAAGAAATTATCCCTGAACTATGGCGACAGTTATTAGATGTTTTACAGCGACTTGGTGGTAATAGCGAAATAATTTTTATCAATGATGGTAGTGTAGATTCTTCCTTTGAACTGCTAAAAGAAATAAGTCAGAAAAATCCAGAAGTAAAAATTATTAACTTTTCTAGAAACTTCGGTCATCAATGTGCTTTGTCTGCGGGAATAGATCATGCTGATGGAAAAGCAGTTATTTTAATGGATGGAGATTTGCAAGATTCTCCTGAAGCAATTATTAGTTTTTCACGACTTTGGCAACAGGGATATGATGTGGTTTATGCTATTAGAAAAAATCGTCAAGAAAAATTGTTGAAACGATTAGCATTTAAAAGTTTTTATTACATTCAAAGAAAGTTGTCAGGAATTATTACCCCTATGGATGCAGGTATCTTTTCATTAATGGATAGAAAAGTTATCTTAACTCTACGGCAAATGCCAGAACGGAACAAATATTTAAGTGGTTTAAGAGCTTATGCCGGATTTAAACAAATAGGTGTTTATGTAGAGCGTGGTCCTCGATATCGAGGCGAGCCTAAAGTTTCAGTTGCTAAGTTATTTAAACTTGCTTTTGATGGGATATTTTCTTTTTCAACAATTCCCTTGAAAATGGCAACTATTTTAGGGTTAGTATCTGCAATTGTCTCTTTTATTATCGGATTAATTGGTCTTTACGTTAAATTTATTTTAGGGCAAGAATTTTTATCTTGGGCTTATGGTTTAACTACAACATTTTTTATGGGGGGAATACAACTGTTATCTCTAGGAATTATTGGAGAATATATTGGTCGTATTTACGATGAAGTTAGACAGAGACCGTATTATGTTATTAGAGAAAAAATTGGCTTTGAGAAAATTAGTTCAGATGAAAGTTGAAAATTTAAACAGTTGGTTTAACAAGAATTTTTTAGTATCTGGATAACAATTTATATTCAATTTTATTCATATAGCAGAAGAAAGAAGGAAGAAGAAAGAAGGAAGAAGGTAAGTATTCAGCTAGCTCGCATTCAGCTTTTAGCTGTTTCATAAATAATGAATATACACTGCTAAGGTCAAGGTTAGTTGTTTTTTCAATACTTTGAATTCTCCTTAAACTTCTCAATACTAATTCCTGCTATAAAGGCAGTGAATTAATAGCTGATTGCTGATTGCTGACTGCTGAATGCTTACGGAAGAAGGAAGAAGGAAAAGTCTGACAATGACAACAGAAAAAAAATCCCTAATTACCAAAAAAATATTCAAGTATAATTTCCAACTTTTTCATTGTATAAGTATAGTTTTAGTCATACTTCCGGCAGTTGCAATGGGAATATTAATTCTTACCTACAGCGTTAATATGCCTTATTGGGACCAATGGAATCTCATGCCTCAGCTATTCATAAAAATCTCCCAAAATTCCTTATCATGGCAAGACTTAATTGCTCAACATAATGAAAGTAGAAAGCTATTTCCACGACTAATATTTCTCGGACTAGCATATTTAACTAACTGGGATGTGAGATATGAAATGCTAGTAATATTTATGTTAGCTTGTTTAGTTTCTGTTAATATTTATCGCCTCAATAGATTGACCGTAAATACTAATTTATTCACAACTTCGCTCATCGCTTTCTTGGCAAATATCCTCATATTTTCTCCAATTCAATATGATAACTGGTTTTGGGGAATTCAATTAGTAGTTTTCATGCCGATTGCTTGTATTACTACGGCAATTTCAGTTGTCTACTCCCCCTTCAATACTAGATATAAATTTGTAATTTGTATGGTGCTTTGCATCATTAGTACTTTTTCCTATTCTAATGGAATGATAGCTTGGGTAATTGTCTTACCTGTACTCACATTAGTTACTGCAAAATCAACGTCAGATTTACTGAAACAAAAATGGTTATTCTTCAGCTGGATAGCAGTTTTAATCGGCAATATAGTTATCTATTTTTATGATTATCAAAAGCCTGAAGTTAGCCCTAGTCTCATACCAGCATTTCGGAATCCAGAGCAAACTTTACAGTTTTTTTTAGCCTTTTTAGGTTCTCCTCTGGGTTCTGGTTTTGAAATATCTCCTCTTACTTCTTCGACATTTATTGGTGGAGTAGAAATAGGAATATTTTGCTGTTTATTTATTTACCTAATTAAACACTTTAAAGATGATACTCTTGTAGAGAGAACTATTGGTTGGATAATGATTGCTTTCTACACAATAATTAGTGCTTTAATTACTTCCGTTGGTAGAGTTGGCTTTGGGGTAGAAAGTGCTTTATCTTCAAAATATACAACATTTTCTCTTTATTTAATAATCGCTATTATACACTTATTTCCAATAGTTTTTAGCCATATTTATAGTCATAGCAATTCGAGAAAATCGCAAGTATGGTTCTATAAAGTTACAGTAGCGATCGCCATAATTGGATTGATTATTTTACACTATCGATTGTTTACTTATAGCGTGAAAGAAATTAAATCTAGCTATCAATTGCGTATGGAAGGAAAAACTTGTTTGTCATTCATTAATATCATTGAAAATAAATCTTGTGTTGAAGAAAATATTTTAGGAAGTTATGATTATGTTAAAGATTTAGTCAACAAACTTAACTACTTAGGTATGTTAAAACCTAATTTAGTTAGCAGCAATAATATCAAAGCGATCGCTACAGAAAAATCTCCAGATAAAACTTACGGTTCATTAGATGGAATTATACCTTTAAATAGTTGGTACTTTGTCAATGGTTGGGCATTTTTACCAGAGCGTAACGAACCTGCAGATGCAATTATTTTAACCTATAAAAATCAAGCAGATAATTGGATAATTTTTGATGTTTTGATGTCTGCTCAAACTCAAAGAGAAAATTTAGTTCAACTATTTAATAATCCCGCATATCTTAATGCAGGTTGGGAACAAACAATTTCGGGTAAATTGTTACCAAAAGGTCAGTGGAAAATAGCAGCTTGGGCATTTGATACTAAATCAGGTAAAGCTTATAAATTAGATACAAATCACCTGATTACAAAAAATGATTGATTTTATTGCCTGGGTAAAGCAATTACAAACTCTGTACCTGCCCCTAATACTGAATTACAAGTAAGTTTTCCGCCATGTTTTTCTTCTACTATTTGTCGGGAAATTGATAAACCTAAACCCGTACCTTTACCTACTCCTTTAGTCGTAAACAAATGGTCAAAAATTCGCTCTTTGACATCTGATGATATCCCTTTCCCATTGTCACGAATCCGGATTTCAATTGTGTTTTGTTGAGTGAGTGCCGTTTGAATAGTGATAGTTTGAGGCTTGTCTTTCATTCGATCCACTTCCTCAAAAGCATCAATGGCATTAGCCAGGATATTCATAAAGACTTGGTTGAGTTGTCCTGGGAAGCAGTAAATTTCAGGTAATTTCCCATAATCTTGAATCACTTTAATCTCAGGGCGATTTCCATTAGCTTTGAGGCGATATTTCAAAATCAATAGCGTGCTATCAAGATTTTCATGGAGGTTGGCGCTAACTTTGTGTTCTTTGTCACCACGGCAGAAGATACGTAAACTGGTGCTGATATCTTTGATCCGAACGGTTGCACTTTGCATAGAATTCATTAAGTTGGGTAAATCTTCTACTATAAATTCCAAGTCGATATCTTTGGCATTGTCTTGAATAGCATCAACTGGCTCAGGATAGTGCTGTTGATAGAGGGTTAAATGTCCTAGTAAATCTTGCACATAATCTTTGCCGTTGCCTATGCTGCCACTGATGAAACCAAGAGGGTTATTAATTTCGTGGGCAACTCCGGCGATCATGTTCCCTAGAGATGCCAGTTTTTCCCCTTGGATAATTTGAAAATTGAGTTTTTGAAGCTCTATATCTGCTTGATGGCGTTCAATTGCAATGCGCGCAAGATAGGTGGCAACTTCCATCAGTTTGCGGTCGTGGAGGGTAAATTTACCAGGCTTAGGTTGATACATAGCTAGTGTAGCAAGTACCTCACCTTCAGACCCTAAAATCGGGGTAGAAGTACAAGCACCCAAACCATACTTTAATGCAATCTGAAAATTAGCCCAGAGGGGATCGTTGGCGATCTCTTCAACTGTGACAGATGCCTTCCTATAAGCTGCTGTACCACAAGAACCGACCTCAGGACCAATTTTAATGCCATCGACTAAGGTATTGTAAGCTTCTGGTAAACTGGGAGCTGCTAGATGACGCAATCGTCCTTCGCCATCAAGTTGCAAAAAAGAACAATAAGCTGGATGGCGACTTTGGCTTTCAATATGCCATGCAGTCTGCTCCAAAATAGTATTTAAGGGAACTCCCTGGGCAATCAATGCCAAAATCCGCTGTTGTCCATTAGATAGCGCTACCATCTCTGCTAAGTCCTGAGACTTTTGTTGAGCATCTTGGAGCGAACGCTCCAATTCTTGATAAAGAGAAGAGTTCTGTATAGAAATAGCCGCTTGAGTACAGAGGAAATTGAGGACAAGAATGCGGTCGCTTGTAAATGCTCCACAGGTGAATTGATTCTGGAGATACAGCACACCGACAATGGTATCGTGATGCAAAATCGGTAAACACACCAGACTCTGGGGATGGTGTTGAGTGAGATAGGCATCAATAATGGGCAGTTCTGTTGTGAGGTTATCGATCGCCACCACCTCTTGAGTGTTTTTGACGTAGTTAATCAGTTGGATCGGTGCGTTAGGGCTATCTGCTAACGGTTCGGTACATAATTCGATGGTGTCAAGAGTTGCAATTGTGCTCACCTGCCAGTTGCCATTGTCATCAGGTAAGACAATAACACAGCGGTCGCCTCCAGATGTTTGCAGGAGAATCCGGGTCAACTGCCGTAGTAACTCATCCAGTTGAATGATATCTGAAATTGCTTGGGAAGATTTCAACACCGAAGCAAAATCAAGGGCAGCATTAATATTTGTGCCTGAAGTGTAACTGGCAGTCCCAGTGGAATGAACTGATATTCTGGCAGGAGCAATATTTGACAAGGTCTCCAACCAATTATTAGATGAAACTGTAGACTGGAGAATGGGTTGAAGCAACTGAGGATAGCGTTTTTCTAAGTCATCAGTTTTAGCTTTTGCTCCCCACTTAGCATAGCAGTAGTAAGCTTCTTGCATATAGCCAGCAGCAACTTTTTCTTTACCCCAGTCAAGGTAAAATTTGGCTGCGAGTTCGTTGGCGAGGGCTTCTTCTTGTATGTATTCGTTTGCTTTAGCTCCAGCTATGGCGCGATCGTATAGTTCTATTGCTTCTAGTTTTTCCCCTAAAACACGATGATATTCGGCTTGAACAAGGTCGTATTTATGCTGATAGGTAAATGGTGCGTCATTCATCCAACATTCCAGTTGTTTTTGATTGCAATTGACGCGTTCGAGCGAGAGCTGTTGTTTTTCGGAGGTAGACAGCGATTCACAAGCTAATAACGCTAAAGAAAAGTAAAATAAATAAGCTGGATAATAGATAAAACCATTAGAACCCGTTTGAACTTTTTCGGCACTGATAGCATTGTCAACTGCCAGTTCATAACAGCCAAATAAATAGTTAAGATAAGTTTTAATAAATAGAAGAGGAAAAAGTGAAATATGATCGTTTGTTTCCTGCAAAACAGGTATTTTCAATGTCTCGTCAAAGAAATTGCCGATGAGAGAACATATATCTACAGATTGGCTTAATAAATTTGAGACAAGCTGCACCCAAGGACTTGTAAAATTCAAAGAAAATTCTTGTTGATTGTAACGAATTAATCCTAAATACTTTTTCTGTTCTTGTAGGGATAAATCTAACTCTTGACCAAGAAAAAACTGTAAAATACAATAGTCTTGTGCTGCATAACAAGCATACTCTATATCACCTACTTCAATACCACTTTGAACGGCTTCAACTAATTCTTTCATATTCTTGAGAGGTTCTTTTCGGTGACGAACAAATACATTGAATTGCTGATAAACTTTACATTTAATCTCTTTGGCATTAAACTTTTCCAATAAGTGAATTGCCAATTTCCCAAAGCGATATCCAGTTTCAATTTCTCCTAAAGAACTGCACAGCATCCAAGCGTGAAAGCCATAAGCATAAGCCGCTAGTTTAGAATTACCGAAGCGAATACAAATATTGACCATTTTAAAAGCAATCGGAACTAACAAATCTGGAGATGCAATAACAGCTGCAGAAACGGTGGCAATCAGAATCCGTAAAGCAGCGATTTGATTTGGTTCTGTTATCTCTGGTAAATCTCCCAAGGCTTCAATATTAGCAATCTCTGGAATCATGCCGTCGAGTTCTATCTTGAGGAGCTTTAACGCATAAATCCCTAAATCTACAGCTTGCTTTCTTTCGTTTTTAGCGATATAATATTGAATTTGCAATTCGTGAATTCTTAATCTATCTAAAAGAGAATTTGCTTGTTTTAATGCTAGATCGGCTAAGGCTTTAGAATTCTCAAAGTGTGTACTTATATATTCCGATTCAATAACCTCCAGATATAGAGATAGCATCAGATCGTACTTTCGTTCCCAGCCATCTTCTAGAAGTTTTATTCCTAAGTTCAAATAATCAATTGCAGCCAAATATGCCGTTGAAGATTTTGCTTTGCGACCAGCCATGAGATTCAAACGAGCTAATTCATCTTTTTCCTGGCGATCGCTGATCAAAAAACGCCCCATATTTAATTGATTTGTCACATCAAAAGTTCTTTCCTCGATCTCTAATACTGATAGATTTCTTAATAGCAGGCGACCTATCTTGAGGTGTGTTTCTGGTTTGAGATTCCCATCAATCAGAGAATAAGCCGCCTGTTGAACGCGGTCATGTAAAAATTTGTAGCTAACCCATACATTCTCAGACTGCTCTTGCTCCTGATAGTTAATCTCTTGGAAAAATTTATAACTGTCGCTGACTGGCAATACAAGTCCCTCCTTCAAGGCTCCCCATATTGTTGTAGCTGCTGCCATAGAAGATTGCTCGCATATTATTGCCAATGTATTCAAATCGAACTGATTACCAATACAAGCGGCTAACTTCAAAATCGACTGAGTTTTTTCTGGTAACTTGTGCAGACGAGTTGCCATAAACTCCACCACATCATCTGTCAGAGTCAACTCCCGCACTCGCGTCATGTCGCATTGCCAGTAACCCACATCAAAATTAAAACTAATCCAACCATCCTCGTATAATCCCTTGAGAAACTGAGTAGCAAAAAACGGATTTCCTTTAGTTTTTTGAGCCACCAATTCAGTCAAAGGCAAAGCTATTTCTAGCTGACAACAGAGAGTATCTGCTACCAAGCAATTGAGATCTGCTGTGCTTAAAGGACTCAGAGTTATACTATTGATAGTAACGCCTGATTTTTCAATTTCATCTAAAGTGAGCATCAATGGGTGAGCCGCAAATACCTCATTGTCCCGATAAGCTCCCAACAAGAGCAAATAACCAGTTTCTCCACCCTCCATCAATAGTTGCATCAATTTCAGCGATGCCGTATCTGCCCACTGCAAGTCATCAATAAAGATAACTAAAGGATGACTAGGGAGCGCGAACACCAGAAGAAATTTTTGAAACAACATATTAAAGCGATTTTGGGCTGCACTTCCCGACAACTCAGGAACGGTTGGTTGTTCGCCAATAATCTTCTCTAACTCTGGAATAACGTCGATAATAACTTGCCCATTCTCCCCTAGAGCATTGAGTATTTTAGCTTTCCACTGCTCTAGTTGTGCATCACTTTCACTCAAAAGTTGCTTCATCAAGTCTCGGAAAGCTTGCACAAAAGCACTAAAAGGAATATTGCGCTGAAACTGGTCAAATTTTCCTTTGATAAAATACCCGCGCTGCCTGACAATAGGTTTGTGAACTTCATTCACCACTGCAGTTTTCCCAATCCCAGAAAATCCCGCCACTAGCATCATTTCTACCCTTCCTTCTCCCCCCTTACTAAGGGGGGTAGGGGGGGATTGTTCTCCCTTACTAAGAGGAGTATGGGGGGGATTGGCGACACGCTCAAAAGTATCAAGTAAAGTTTGAACTTCTTTTTCCCTGCCATACAGTTTTTCAGGAATCAGGAAGCGATCGCTTAGATCCCGCTCTCCTAACTTAAAAGTCTCAATTTTTCCCTCCTTTTCCCATTGAAACAAACATTTTTCTAGGTCATATTTTAAACCCAAAGCATTCTGATAGCGGTTTTCGGCATTTTTTGCCATCAATTTGTGAATAATATTAGCTAAGGGAGTCGGGATTTGGGAATCAATCATTTGAGGAGTTTTCGTCAAATGACAATGTATTAATTCCATGGGGTCAGTGGTATCAAATGGTAATTTTCCGTTGACCATCTCAAAAAAAGTGACACCTAGTGAATAAAAGTCGCTGCGATAGTCTATTGCTCTATTCATTCGTCCAGTTTGTTCTGGGGAAATATAAGCCAGAGTTCCTTCTAATACATTGGGATTTTGAATTTCAGTAGTTTCAAAAGGTAGCACTGAAGCAATACTAAAATCGATTAATTTTACTTGTTGAGTCTGGGGATGAATTAATATATTTGCTGGTTTAAGATCTTGATGAATAACTCGATTTTGATATAGTTTGTGTAATATATCTGCTAATTGAATGGCTATTTTTAAACAAGTTGTTAAGTCTAATGATTCATATTTGTCTAGAGATATGGCCCCATTGTCTTCCATGACTAAAGCATAACCATTGCCATAGTTTTCTAAACTTAAGGATTTGACTACTCCTGGTAAGTTGAGGTTTTTGGTAATAGTATATTGGTTGCGGAAGTGTAACAGTTCGTTAAAAGTAGGATATTCGTTGCGCATAAATTTGAGCACGACTGTTTGAGAGTCTGTTGCTCGAATGCCTCGATAAACTAAGGTACGAGTTCCTTCGTATAGCTTTTGTTTGATTTGATATCCTGGTAGTTTGACGGTCATTGCTCTAGAGTTAATGATGATAATAATTCTTTTATATAATAGCTTGAGATTACTCTGAGGCTGTGTTATCAATACCGACTGATCAAGTCAGAGGCAAGAAAATACTGAAGTTTACTTTCTCTTGCTCGGTTGGATACGAGATTTCCTCACACTCCCCATCTCCCCATCTCCCCATCTCCCCATCTCCCCATCTCCCCATCTCCCCACACTCCCAATGCTTCCTTTACCATTACTATGCACCACCACCCGAATTTTTTTGGATAGAAATAGACATCTGTTCATTAATTGATAATTGATAATGGATAATTGATAATTACCTCGGGTTTTAACCGTTACGGAATTGAATATCAGGAAATATTATTTCTTCTCTTGGTCGATGGTCAGACAGCGAGGAGACCCGCTCTTATCAGAGCCGCTCCGAATTGCGCCATCCCACCCTACGGGAAGCTCCGAAGAGATAACTCCGTTCCGCTGACGCGAAACGCGTCAGCGTTGCGTTACGCCAGTTTTGCGAAGCAAAAGCAAACGACCGCTTTTTTCCCCTTAAAAGGAGAGGCTTCAAGGCGCGAATTATTTAATTATTAATTATTAATTATTCGGTAAAAATCAAAAATCAAATCAATTATTATCCATAAATTATCAATTATTTCTTTCTGTTGCCTGTTGCCAGATGAGCTGATTGTGGGATTGGGATGACTCAAGCATCCAGAACCTGGATTGATTTTGGCCACTCGTGTCGGCCAACACACTGACCAGTTGATTACAGAATTAATTGCCAACGCCAGGAAGGGAAAACCAACTGACTGAACGTCGGCGTTATCCAGTCCGCAAGCTGCCACGGTCGTTCGCGCTAGCGTTGCGGAGCAAACTGACCGCCTGAGCTAGATTTAAACTAGCATTCAAATCTCGATCGCAATTAAAACCACAATGTTCGCAATTGAAAACACGCTCTGATAAAAACAGAGACTCTTTAACAGTTCCACACCTACTGCAAGTTTTAGAACTAGGAAACCATCTATCAACGATGATTAACTTAGCAACCTAATAACTCACACTTGTACTCTAACTGCCTACGAAACTCATAAAAACCCATATCAGCAATAGCTGCCGCTAGCTTGTGATTTGCCATCATCCCTGATACATTAAGGTCTTCACCCACCCCTCTTGCTCCCCTCCCAGGAGGGGATGGGGGTGGGTTGTGGTTAAGAGCCAAATAGGTTGTTAGTTTATGCAATGTATCTTTCCTGATATTAGCTATTCTATTATGCAACGTCGCTATTTTTAGCTGCGCTTTTTTCCAGTTATTGGAGAACTTAGTTTTATGTCTGTTTAGGTATTGTAATCGTGATAGTTTGGATTCTAAATTTTTGTAAGGTTTAGCACCATCGAATACTTCCCCTGTTGAGAGTGTTGCTAAAGTTTTTACTCCTAAATCAACACCAACTACATCTACAGACTTTTCCGTAATTTGAGGTATGGCTTCTATCTTGAAACTAACAAACCATTTATCTGCTGTTTTGCTAATAGTTACAGACGACAGAATAACATTGCTTGGCAGTATTTCATAGGTTTTAATCCATCCAATTCGAGGTAGTTTGATACGATTAAAGCCTACTGTGATTGAACCGTCTAGAGTAAAACTATTATCCCTGGCTTTTTTCTTGAATTTAGGTTGAGCTGACACTTTGTTAAAGCAACGTTTCCAAGCAACAGATAAATATCTCAAAGCATATTGAAGAGCGCACTTAGATACTTCATAATACCAGCAGTTTTTTGGTTTAACCATTGCTACCAAAAGCTTATGTAAGTCAATGGCAGTAGGAAACTTAAGTTTGCTGTCTGGATTATGGTGGTTATGATTCAATATATTTCGTGTTAACCATAATCCCCAATTCCAAGCGTGACGGGCTACACCTGCGTGTTTAGCCAGTAATGTTTTTTGCTGTTTATTTGGGTGCAGTTCAGTATGATGTCCTAGTAACATAAAACAGATCATCCCAGATTTTTATAGATAATACCAGATTTTAGCCAACAGTTACAAACCCTACGACTCCTGACTCCTCCATCATTTATTTATAAGTATTTAACCGGACATGATATAAGTCCCAATAGGACTTACCTTTATCTGTCAATGCATTGACAGATAAAGGTAAGTACCTTTATCGGTAGAAAAAATTGCCAGCTTTTCGGTCTAAACAGCTCAAAAAGTTAGTATTTTGGGTAGACAAGGGTAGAAAAATCTAAGGACAAATATATCCGACTACCTCCTAATTAGGGTTTGCTGATTAATCCTAAAACCATTGATAGGTAAAGGCTTGAGCCTTATTTAATTCCCAAGGGGCGCGCTGGTTTTAGTCTAAAACCCTCATGCATGTTAGCATAAAAGGCAAACCTTCGGACAGAAAAATTGAGGAACAATTCTTATCTCCTGTCTCCTGTCTTCTAACCCTACCAAAAAGCTTTATTCAGCAAACTCTAATTAATTCCCATTTCTCCTGAGTTCTGAGTTCTAAGTTGTGACTCCTACCCTTACCAAAAAATTTTTTCAGCAAACCCTAAATATTATTACCATTACAGCAACACCTAAATACTATCTTGGTTCTGATGTAATTTTCAGAATTTTTGAAACAAAATTACAAAATTAACTTGTCTTTTGCCTTGCTGCAAACATTCTTTCAAAGCTCATCGCAGCAACACCAAAAATCACCAATAACATTCCCAAAATTTGTTTGAATAATAAAACTTCTCCAATAACCGAAAGAGCAAATAAAGCAGTTAAAGCCGGACCAGAAGTACCAATTATAGATGCTCTTGCAGCTCCAGCAAATCTAATAGCAAAACTATTTAATACGTAGCTAGAAAGTGTTAAAATCCCCAGAATAATACCGCCAACAATTAAACTAGACCACACATTCACACTAGGGTCTATATTAATATTAACCGACCATTCTGTAGGTAAAGGCATCATCAAACCTAAAGCAGAAAATACAAAAATTCCGGCAAAGTTCACTAAACTAAAAGGAATGGGATGAAGTTTTCCTGCTGACATTTGTGTGAGAACAACATACCCAGAAAAAGTAATTCCAGCACCCACAGCAGCCAAAATTCCTTGTTGATAATTACCCTCTCCACTAGGAAGAACTAAAAACCCTCCTATAACAATCAGAACCATAGCAAAAATTCTTACCATAGAAGGGCGATCGCCAAATAATCCCCAAGATACTAAAACAGTAATAATTGGATAAATAAAGAAAATTGTAATAGCAATAGCAGTAGGTATATTACCTATAGAAATATATATCAATACCTGAGATAAAAACAAAAAGAAAGCACTACCAATCACCTTCCACCATAAAGAAAAATCTTTTGATTTGATCAACCGCTCAATATCGCTCCAAACTGCAGGATAGAGAAATGTTGCAATTATGGGCATCAATAACATAACTACAATTAGTCGTAGTAATAAAATTAATAAAGAATTACCCACATTAGGAGCGATCGATCCTTCTACCGGAAATAAGCCTAAAATTGTACTGGGTTGTGGAGGCGTATTGAGGATAACTTTAATAAAAACATTAAATAAAGATAACAATGCTGCTGAAAGTAAAGCTAAAATCAAACCTACCTGAACTTGAGAAGCAGATTTTTTAGGTTTGGCAGTAGACTCAGTTTTGGACTTAGGCGATACTTCTGGGGACTCCACAGGAGGTGTAGTCAACATTGATTTTCCTAAAGAAGCAGTATTTACTGAGTTCTTAGACTCAGATCGAGAAGTTTGATAACTTCCAGATGAAACTACACTATTATTTTCCAGTTGTGCCTGAAGACGACTGACCAAAGCTTCTAGAATGACCTCTCCTTGCTGTTCCATACTACGCATACTATTTAACTGTACAGAAAGGTCACTTTGATAACTATCCAACTCCTGTTTTAATGCCTCAAATGTTCCACTCAGAACACTAGATAAAGAATCTCCAAATTCATTAGCAGTCCCATAATAGTTATTTGAAGGATTAGTCATTGGTAACTCTCCCCCAGGAATGCCAGCTTGTTGTAGTCCCGGATCTACACTCTCCGTTAAATCTCTAATTTTTTGGCCTAACTGTTTTTGTAAGTTATTGGCCAAAACCTGGGCTAATTGTTTAAGCCATAATTGTTGCTGGGCTATTTGTCGCTGAGATAGAGATTCGAGCTGTTGAGATTGTAACTGTTCATATTGCTTTCGTAATTTACTTACATCCTCACTAAGCTGTTCTTTCTCAATTCTCAATCTGTCTATATCTTGGCTTAACTGATTTGCCAGATTTTGACGAAAGCTATCCAAGTCTTGAATCACTAATTTCAGGACTTCTTCTGGTGATTTGGGAGTTTCAGCTCCATAATTTGGGGGTTGATTATTCATTTTCCCTATAGCTCTTTTAACTGATACCGCGAAAAGTCCCACTCCATAAGGTACGTTGGGATTGGGGGGGAATGAATAAATATTGGGAATATTTTTCCACCTTTGTCTCCTATTGCCTCTATCCCATGGACGACTCCATGGCTCAAATCAAGATACCAAATGGGTTCTATAAAATTTGGGACATATTACCTCCACAATATCTACACATTAATATTAAGATGATTAAGCTTTAATGGGGAAAGTTTATTTTTTAACGGAGATAATTTTCCTATTGGTTGTGCATTGTAATTATTTTTGTCACGAGACACCGCAGTGGGAAAATCTTGCTCCCGTACCAAGAATTATCTACCATTACGCCAGCGGGGCTAGCTTTTTCTTTACTCACAGGACTTACACAAAAAATAAAATTATACACCATTTGTACGGGTTAACGGCGGTTAACCCCTACTGTGTGTGGTGGTTATGTGTAAGTCCTGATTCAAACCCACATTCGGAACTTCAAGAGCGTATGATTAAAAGTAGTATATAAATCTGTAGCTTGGTAGATATTTATACTATGCAAATCATCTAAATTACTTTTTTCGTTCATCAAATTCCGAGTAAAAAATTTACGCATAAATACTTGCTTGATTAATTACTCAATCACGGCAGCTATGATTTTCTTCTAAAATTCTGTCTCCTGTCTCCCCCTTCTGGGAGGGGGAGGGGCGAGGGGTGGGTTGTCTCCTGACTCCTGATTCGGTTGCTACATTTTGTGGTGCGGAATGTGGGCTCAAATACTGAATAAGATGTCCAAAGCATAATCATCAAACTAGCAAAAGTAATATTCAACTGGCAATGGGCAGTCTTTGATAATTAGGGCTTGCTGATTAACTATCAAACCATTGACATTTAAAGGCTAAAGCATTTTTTTTCAAAAAAAGTGCCGACTTTTCCGTCTAAAAAGCTGATTCATTTTAGCATTTTGGGCAGACAAGCACAGAAAAATTAAGGGACAAATATATCCGACTACTTCCTCTATAATTTCTATTTCTCCTGACTCCTGACTCCTACCCTCACTCATCAGACTTTCTCAGCAAACCCTAATTATTTTTGCTGCTTGCGTTGCTCATAATCATTGATATATAATTATAGATTGTGAGTTTTAAAGAGTATTATGACAGCCCAAGAAATTATTCGCTCAATTGAAGCTGAGGAAATAGAAAACCTCAAACAAGGCTCGAAAAAGAAATTGCCTCAAATTTATGTAGGTGACACTGTCAGAGTCGGAGTCAAAATTATAGAAGGAGGAAAAGAAAGGGTCCAGCCCTATGAAGGTACTGTAATCTCCATGCAGAATGGAGGTATAAATAAAACTATTACAGTTCGCCGTGTTTTCCAAGGTGTAGGGGTAGAAAGGGTATTTTTGCTTCATTCTCCTAGGATTGCTAATATAAAATTAGTCCGTCGAGGTAAAGTCCGTAGAGCTAAACTCTACTACTTGAGAGATCGTGTTGGTAAGGCCACTCGTGTGAAGCAAAGATTCGATCGGCCTTTATAGTCTCCAAGATGGTTTAAGAAATTATTTGGAACTTGATGAAAAGTTATGTTATAGTAGATTAAGTAGAGGTCATTAAGATTTAATCTAAGACCTCAACTATGCGCTCTTAGTTCAGTTGGTAGAACGCAGGTCTCCAAAACCTGATGTCGGGGGTTCGAGTCCTCCAGGGCGCGCTTAATACTTACAATCCAAACAAACAATAATATTTTTGTTTTGTATAGGGAATTATTGCTGAGGCAAAGCTTTCCTAATTATTGCTATGCACTATGCAAATGTTACTCCTGTGTCTGACATCAAAATTATCCTGAAATTGCAGACAATATTTGTGCGACAATAGTAAAAATTACTGAAAATCCAGTTTATCAAGTAAAAAATCCCAAAAATTAAGTAAATAAATTTAAAATCCAACTAAATGTTGCGAGGGGTCTGCCGTTATCATCTCCGATTTAACGAGAGGGGAGGGCGCGACCTGCAAAAAAACTCATCTGTACAGTAAAGTAACTTCAATTATGCTATAATTAATATCATCAGGAGTAGCGTTAATACGCGCCTGACTTCAGAATCTAGATAACTCAAACCCTGGGGGTCAACTGGTGAAGTCCTAGTAATTTCCGTGAAAAGGTAAAATCTTGAAGGTAGCTAGGTGAGTACAGAACTGGACAGTACAAAACGGCGGTGGGTCTCATCGTTGCAGCCTGCGCAGGTGAAGAGGAAGCTGAACTTTTGTTCGCGCAGCGTTGCGTCAGCAAAGCAGGAAGCCCTTTTCCGTGAGGGAGGGAAGCCCTCGTTATAGCGCTAGCTTAACTAGGGAGAACGTCACAACTTAGGGAGATAATTTATAGTGGCCAAAAAAGAGGAAGTTAGAGTACAAGAAAACAAGGAAAGTTTCCAGCTTCTAGCTTTTTTCAAAGAAACAAAAGAAGAACTAGATAAAGTAGTATGGCCAAGTAGAGAGCAGCTCATCAGTGAGTCTGTTGCTGTATTGTTAATGGTTATTCTCTCGGCAACAATCATTTATCTAGTAGATGAGTTCTTTAGTTGGGCAGCTGGGGTGGTGTTTGGATGACATTATATCCAGAAGAAACACAAGATACAACGCAATCAAACCAAGAAGAAGAAAACTCCAGAGAGTTTTTCAAAAAAGGAGAATTACGGTGGTATGCAGTACAAGTTGCCTCTGGTTGCGAAAAACGAGTTAAGGCTAATTTAACCCAGCGTATTCAAACTCTTGATGTTGCAGATAAAATATTTAAAATAGAAATACCTCATACACCCGCAATTAAGCTTCGTAAAGATGGCAGTCGCCAACATAGTGATGAAAAAGTTTTTCCTGGCTATGTATTGGTACAAATGAGGCTAAATTGGATAGAGGAACAAAAAAAATGGACAATTGATGACGAAGCATGGCAGGTTGTCAAAAGTACCCCACATGTGATTAACTTTGTAGGGGCTGAACAAAAGCGTCGCTACGGAAGGGGTCGTGGTCATGTTAAACCTTTACCACTAAGTCCTTCAGAAGTAGAAAGGGTCTTTAAACGAGCTCAAGAGCAAGAGCCAATGCTCAAAGTAACAGTGGCAGAAGGAGATCATATTACAGTACTCTCAGGGCCATTCAAAGACTTTGAGGGTGATGTAATTGAGGTAAGTCCAGAAAGAAGTAAATTGAAAGCGCTATTATCCATTTTTGGACGAGATACGCCAGTAGAACTAGAGTTTAATCAGGTAGAAAAGCATAAATAATGGCAAAAAAAGTCGTGGCGCTGATCAAGTTGGCTATTACGGCGGGAAAGGCTAACCCTTCTCCGCCTATAGGTCCTGCTTTAGGTCAGCATGGTGTGAATATTATGGCGTTTTGTAAAGAGTATAACGCCAAAACTGCAGACCAAGCTGGTACAGTAGTTCCAGTAGAAATCTCGGTTTATGAAGACCGTAGTTTTACTTTTGTTCTGAAAACTCCTCCTGCTGCAGTCTTAATTAAAAAAGCAGCAGGTGTAGAACGTGGTTCAAGTGAACCAAATCGTACAAAGGTAGGCTCAATTACACAAGCTCAATTGCAAGAAATAGCCCAAACAAAAATGCCGGACCTCAATGCCAATGACATTGAAGCTGCGATGAAAATTGTAGCAGGCACAGCTAGAAATATGGGTATTACTATTGCGGATTGATTTGATTAATTAATCCAGTCCCAAAATATCTGCATTCTCAAGTAGAAAGAGAAGCAAAAGTAAATTGATATTTAGGGGGAGAAGCAGAGCTTCGTTAAATACCCCAGGAGAATAAAATGCCAAAAAAAGTCTCTCGTAGATTACAAGAATTAAGAAAAAAAGTAGAAGAGCGACCTTATGAACCTCAAGAGGCGCTTCAACTTTTAAAAGAAACAGCTACAGCAAAATTTTCAGAAGCAGCAGAAGCTCATATTCGCTTAGGGATCGATCCTAAGTATACAGATCAACAGCTACGAACTACAGTAGCCTTACCTAAAGGAACTGGTCAAACAATCCGAATTGCAGTCATTGCCAAAGGTGAAAAAGTTAACGAAGCTCTGGCCGCAGGAGCGGACTTAGCTGGCTCAGAGGAGCTAATTGAAGAAATTAGCAAAGGGATGATGGATTTTGATACGTTAATCGCTACACCTGATGTGATGCCTCAAGTAGCTAAACTAGGACGTTTACTAGGACCGAGAGGTTTGATGCCATCCCCTAAAGGCGGTACTGTAACTGTCGATCTGGCACAAGCTATTGACGAATTTAAGGCAGGTAAGTTAGAATTTAGAGCTGACAGGACAGGTATAGTTCATGTTATGTTTGGTAAAGCTTCTTTTTCTGCAGAAGATTTACTGATCAATTTAAAGGCTTTACAAGATTGTATTGACCGCAACCGTCCTTCTGGCGCAAAAGGTCGCTATTGGCGTAGTATATTTGTATCAGCAACAATGGGACCATCAATTCAAATTGAAGTTAGCGCCCTGCGGGATCTAAAATTAGAAGCAGAAGCTTAGTCTAAAATTAAAGAAGCAGTCAGCGGTCAGCGTTTCCTGCAGAATGTTGCGCAAACAGCTTTCAGCAGATTTTTTTGAGATGGCTTTGTTTGCGGAGCATTCCAGAAGGGAAAGTAGATTTTAACTCCTCCCAGGGCTATCGGTAGATTGGAAACAGGCTATTTTTACCAAAAGCAAAAGCTGCTAAAAGCTGATAGCTAATTAAATAAAATTCAAGCTAAAATAATCAAAATCAAAGAGCTGAAGACAGCAGGTGCTAATAGCTTAATTTCCTGCCGAGGTTCAAGAATTAATTATTCAAAAACAAATATAAGGGATTTTTGTAAAAATCTCTACTAAATTATTTGTTTTGGATTCATAATTCTTTGCCCTGGCAGATAGTATAGTCCGCCAGGGTTTTTGGTTTGTCAAGGAGCTGATAAATATGGGCAAAACGAAAGAACAAAAACAAGAGATGTTGGCAGACATCAAGCAAAATTTGAGTGAAAGTCAGCTTGCACTTGTAATTGATTATCACGGACTATCCGTGGCAGAAATTACAGACCTGCGTAGACGACTACTGCCTACTGGTAGCTCTTGCACTGTAGCTAAAAATACTCTGATAGGAATAGCAGTTAAAGAAGATGCCAACTGGCAACCTATGGAACAGTTGTTGGCTGGGTCTAATGCTTTCCTATTCCTGAAAGATGATATTGGCGGTGCTATCAAAGCGTACCAAGAATTCCAAAAAGCCACCAAAAAGACAGAATTTAAGGGTGGTGTCATGGAAGGGCGACTGCTGGACCAAGACCAGGTTAAAGCGATCGCCGATCTACCTTCCAAGGAAGAGTTACTTGCTAAAGTGGCTGGTGCTCTCAACAGTATAGCTACTAAGTTGGCTGTTGGTCTCAATGCTGTACCTACTCAGCTTGCCACTGGTATTAATGAGGTTCCAGCTTCTGTAAACAGAGCTATTAAAGCAATCTCAGAAAAAGAACAACAAGGCGATGGTGCCTAAGACAAACAAGATGAATTTTTGACAATATCCTATCAGTTTTATTATGAGAATAATTCCAGTAATTTAACTATATTAAAGGTAATAACAAAGTCAAAGTTCTAGCAAAAAAATAACTGCAAACTCACAAAAAATAGGAGATTACTAATGTCTGCAAAAACCGACGAAATTCTAGAACAACTTAAGTCTCTTTCTTTGCTCGAAGCATCTGAATTAGTTTCACAAATAGAGGAAGCTTTTGGTGTTAGTGCTGCTGCTCCTGCTGGTGGCATGATGATGCCTATGGGTATGCCTGGTGTTGGAGGACCTGCTGCTCCCGCAGAAGAAGCTGAAGAGCAGACAGAATTTGATGCAATTCTTGAAGAGTTTCCTTCAGATAAGAAAATTGCTATTCTTAAAGTTGTTCGTGCCCTGACAGGTTTGGGTCTGAAAGAAGCAAAAGAGTTGGTAGAATCTGCACCTAAGCCAATTAAAGAAGGTATTCCTAAGGAAGCTGCTGAAGATATTAAGAAGCAATTAGAAGAAGCAGGAGCTAAGGTGACAGTTAAATAGTTATAGGTTATGGCAAAATATATAAATGTAGATAGCAAAAGATAAAATCTTACTTAGTTCTGAGTTGAATAATTTTGTCATGCTTGGTTTATATATTTTGCTTGTTATAACTATCACTAATGAAGCAAAAAATTAGATAAATTTATCTCTGAAATTGAGAGAAGATTTTGAGGAAAGTTTTAACAGTCTGTAGTTAGATGCAGGCTGTTTTATTTTTAACTTTGCTAGACTTGAAGAAAGGATAAATAGGGAAAAGTTTTTTTAGGTTTGTCTTTTTCTTTTGGGTTTATAAAATTGTCACTATAGTTAGGACCTCGGGTCATTTCAGTTATCAGTTGTAATTAGCTAAATCGTCGAGAAGCCTCACACCATAATCTTCGATTTGGTGTGAGATGAATTGGCGGTAAATTAATGGGAGGAGATGTCCCATTAATTTACAAATATTATCCCCAAGTTTTGGTCTTGAAAAAAACTTGTGTTATTATGTTTGATAACCTGGGAAATTTGCCGTTGAGTAAATCAATCAATGATGCGATTTGGGGGTCAATTCCTGTCTATTCTTGCTGTCAAAGCCGTTAGCGCAGCTCCTCTGAAAGAGGCAAATGCTGGACAGAAAACAATAGCTGTGAATCCTAATGGTACAAGTCAAGATTGCTCAAATTGTGGACAAAGAGTTCAGAAAAAATTATCAGAGAGAATTCATTCCTGTCCCCATTGTGGCATTGTGATGTGTCGCGATCAAGATGCAGCCAGGAATGTAAAACACAGGGCGGTGGGGCATCCCGTTCTTAAAGCACGCGCTTGTCCGACGGAATACCGGGACTGTGAAACGAGAGAGCTTACACTATACCGTCAGGTTAGTGTGGGAGTATGTCACGTCATTTTGGCATCCTCCCAAGCCTAAAGGCGCGGGGATTCCTACTAAGCCATAGCTCCTCGGCGGGTTGACGTTTCACAGGGTGCTGCTTCCTTGGCGGTAGTCTAACGCTTCCCTCCACGTCCGCGCACGAGTTTCCGCAATTCGTNTTGATTTGAGGATAACAAAAGCTTCGATAACGTCCAATTCCATTAAACCTTGGTTTTCCTAATCTAGTTCCATTTTTGTCTGCCTTAAACCATCTATCAAAGGCAAGTTTTACCCGTTTTATGCAGTATTGACAAAAAATCATTTAAAGAAAAAGCGCAATTTAAAGTAGTGGACTGACACGCCTAAAATGGTGCATCGGGTAGGGGCGGGTTCTGCGGATAGGGGCGGGTTCCGCGTTAAGTTAATGGTGTCACCCACGACTGAGTAAACCCGCCCCTTATTAAAAATTATAAATCAGAAATAAAAAATCTATTCATTACTATTGTGACATACGCAATAGTAAACTCAAACCTCTATGAATTCTGAACTTGGAGTTACTTGCGCTCCCATCAAACTACTCTGAGCAGTCAGTCAACAAAAATCACTCTATTTATTATAAATCAGAAATAAAAAATCTATTCATTACTATTTTGATATACGCAACAGTAGAACATTGCACTATCACAACAGCCACTCGACATCTTTCTGGCAAGAATATCCACTTTGCACTACATAAGTAATACAAAAAACATGGAGCGATCGCCCAGAGAAAAAGCTATTAAAAAAAGTTTTAGGAGTCTTCTTATATAACTTTTGACTTTTAAATTTTGATTTAATTAGAATGGATAGAAAAACAGTAGTGGACTGTTTCATCTTAAAATATTGCAATAGCAAATTTTTAAGAGATAACTTCCTCTAGTTACAATTAGTTACATAGAATATTCAGTCAAAAGTTACTATGAGTTATTTTATGATTAATACTTTAACTACTAATAAATAAAATTCTTTCAAGTTGAGATAATTGATGAGTTAATTCCACCTTGAATATACACTCTCTCTAAATCTAATATTCTCCTCAACTCCATCAGACATGATCTTACCTAAAAGATATACAGTATGATCAAACATGGTAAAAATAAAATTAATATGCTGCACTTAATTCCGAAACTTTTCATAACAATTCTTTTATTATCTGTATTTTCCTTGAGTAACCCATCAAATTTAATGGCAGCCACTCAACCACAAAATATAACTCCTACTCAATTAGAAGAATTAAACAATCTATTTGATCGAGCCTTAAGTGCCAGTAATAATGGTGATTTTGCCAACGCCGAACAATTATGGACTCAAATCTTAGAACAATATCCTGATAATCCAGCAATTTGGAGCAATAGGGGTAATATCAGACTTAGCCAAAATAAAATAGAAGAGGCAATATCTGATTATCAAAAAGCAATAGAAATTTTTCCTAATGCTCCCGACCCTTATCTAAATCGTGGTATTGCTTATGAAAGACTCAACAAATGGTCAGAAGCGATCGCTGATTATAATCAAGTTATAGAATTAGACCCCGAAGATCCAATAGCCTACAATAACCGCGGCAATGCTGAAGCGGGACTAGGAGAATGGGAAAAAGCGACTGAAGATTACAAAAAAGCCTCTGAATTAGCTCCTGAATATGCCTTTGCTCGTGCCAATTATTCTCTAGCTCTTTACCAAATTGGACAAACTCAAGAAGCAGTAAAAACTATAAAAAGTCTGGTTCGTAAATATCCTAACTTTGCTGATATGCGGGCAGCATTAACTGCTTGTCTTTGGGAACAAGGCAAAAAAGGAGAAGCAGAAAGTAACTGGGTAGCTGCTGTAGGATTAGATCCCCGTTATCAAGACCTTGATTGGGTAGCTAACGTTCGTCGTTGGCCTCCTACATTAGTTAATAGTTTGGAGAAATTTATCAAAATAGAATAATTATAATTAGATATCGTAGTAGGGCTTGAGCAATAAAGATAGATATTTCCTGTGCTAAAGTCCTACTACAAATAAAAACTTTTTGATCAGAACGTTAGCTTTTATACCCGCACCATAATCTTTGATTTGGTGTCGGGATTAATGCTAACGCACTTTTGTGGTATAATAATAACATAAAAGACACTCCGCTGTTAAGCTTTAGTGTCAAAAAAAAGGTCAAAGTTCTTGAAAGCTAGATATAAATATCGCATCTACCCGGCAGCAGATCCAAATCACTAAATTAAATCAACTTTTTGGTTGTTGTCGGTATGTGTGGAATCAATCATTAGCACAATGTGAAAAATACGGCAGAGAATTTAGGGTCATTGATAGATGGGAGCCTACATCGCAAAAATGTAGTTGTTGTGGATTTAAAGGAGGTAAGAAAGAGTTAAATGTCCGTCAATGGACTTGCTTAAATTGTGGTGCCAAACATGATAGAGATATTAATGCTGCTATCAATATTCTCAATACTTCTGTAGAAACAGTTGTAGAAACAGCACCTCAACCCAAAAACAAGGTTGAAGAAACTGTTGAACTTGAGAATCCAATTCAGCTATCACTTTTTGTTAGCGTAGCTCCTCCGCAGGAGGCTATAGTCGCGGGGAGCACTCCGAGACATTAAACAAGACGAGGAGCCAACGTAAATCTACCCGTAAAAAGGTAGTTGATGGTAATGAGTCGTCTACCCGCCCTGAGTTCTTTCAGCGAGTGTCTGTTTGAATAGATGGGAATCCCGCGCTGCAGGTACAGGTCAGCGTCGGGAGGATGTCAAAACTTAATTATCTGGCAATATTATGTAGGCCATAGAAAATAGGCAATAGTGTAGGAGGATCACTAATTTCCCAGACAAATGTCTGGGAACGTATAGTAGTCGCCAGGGTAGTTAGGACATTCTCAAACCTTAAAATTTCGTTACATCCAGAATTTAACTTCAGAATTTAACTTCAGAATTTAACTTCAGAATTCTAAATTATTACTGTGGTAACCACCCTGCACTAAGAAGTATGGTTAAACCCATAAAAAGCACAGAAAAAGTCCAAGTAATCCTATTCAAAGTTATCTCTGCACTTTTGGTGCTAGTAAACAATTGAGCTTGTCCACCAATACCACCAATTCCATCACCTTTGGGGCTGTGTAACAATACAAATACAACAATACCTATAGCCGATATAATCCAGATAATTTCCGCAAGTTGAACAACATTCATAGTTTTTAATTCGTTAAAAAATCCAAGAATTTCACTGATATTGGGAAGGAGAGGTAATTATTAATTATTAATTATTAATTGTTGAACTGCCTCCTGCCTTACTGACTTACTACAAACCTACTCGTACAGGAGTACGATTTTGTTGAATATCATATCCGGCATTTTCAATAATTGACCTTCCAGTCATCTCAGGAGGTTGGGGCAACTGTAAAATTTCCAAAATAGTTGGTGCTACATCTGCTAAACACCCATCTTGTCGCAAAGGAACTTCAGTGCCATGACCGGGAATTTTTCGTCCTTCTCCTTCTATTAGTATAAATGGCACTGGGTTTGTCGTGTGAGCTGTCCAAGGACTTCCTTCTTCGTCCCACATATATTCAGCATTACCATGGTCAGCAATGATTATTGCTGTGCCGCCTGCCTTACTAATACTATCTAAAAGTTTTCCTAAACAATGGTCAACTGTTTTAACTGCATTCACCGCTGCATCCATAACCCCAGTATGACCTACCATGTCAGGGTTAGCATAATTCATCACAATTAGAGAATAGATTTGTTTTTCCACAGCAGCGATCGCTACTTCTGTAACTTCTGCTGCTGACATTTCTGGCGCTTCATCATAATGAGCTACCATTGGACTTTGAATCAATTCTCGGTCTTCTCCCTCAAATGGTTGTTCTAAACCTCCATTGAAAAAGTAAGTTACATGAGCATATTTTTCAGTTTCAGCAGTGCGGAGTTGACGGAGACCATGCTGAGAAATTACTTGTCCGAGAATATTATTTAAGTTTTGAGGCTTAAAAGCCACTAAGACGGGTAAACTAGGATCATATTGAGTAAAAGTTAAAAATGTCAATGGTTGAATTTGCTGGCGCTCAAACCCATTAAAATCTGGATCTACAAAAGCTTGAGTCAATTGACGAGCACGATCAGGACGAAAATTAAAGAATATTACTCCATCTCCAGGTTCTATCGCTCCAGGGGATACTCTAACTGGGATAACAAATTCATCTGTTATACCCTCAGTATAAGACTGTTGTAGTAAATCAGAAGCAGAGCAACCAACTCCATAACCGTCTTTGGTCATCACTTCATAAGCTTTTTGAATTCTATCCCATCGTTTATCCCGGTCCATTGCATAGTAGCGACCGCTAATAGTTGCAATTCGTCCTACACCACTTTGATTAATGTGATATTCTATTTGTTTGAGTACCTGAACTCCTGATTTTGGGTTTGTATCACGTCCATCAGTAATAGCATGAATACAAACATCTGAAATTCCTTTTGCTTTGGCCATATCCAGTAAACCTAACAAGTGGTTTACATGAGAATGAACTCCTCCTGGGGAACATAAACCCACTAAATGTAGTTTGGAATTACGCTCACTAACATCTTGACAACATTTTTCAATATCTTGATTTTGACCAATTGAGCCATCTTCTACGGCATCAGATATTCTTACCAACTCCTGGGGTACAATTCTCCCCGCACCAATATTTAAGTGACCGACCTCCGAGTTACCCATTTGACCTTCTGGCAAACCTACTGCTTTGCCAGAAGCTTGCATCAAAGTTCTAGGATATGCTTGCCAAAGGCTATCAATTAGAGGTGTTTCACCAATAGCAATGGCATTTCCTTCTTTTTCTTCTCGATAACCCCAACCATCTAGAATAATTAGTACAACCGGAGATATAGAAACTGTTCCCATGATTTTTTACCTTTTATACCTAATCTCGGTTCTATAATGACTAAATTCAACATACTATAATTAAGTAGATTTTTATCTAAATTAATATCTACTTAAACTATGTGAGTAGACCAGTATTACCAGTTATCAAGTTAACAGTTAATATTTTTAACAGATTCGTAATTGACCCCCACTATTGAGCGATCGCTCATCAGTTAACTATTTCCAACTCCAATTGATAGGAAAAATTGAACCGGATATCAAATAATGCCTATTGAGATTTGAGATTTTAGAGTCTCTGTTTCTTGTTTCCCCAGATATTATTTTCTTTGTCTAAATTGGGAACCACAATTTAAACCTTGAATCATTTACGAACCATTTACTAATAGCTTTTACCCGATAACTGATAAATTGTAAGGATTCAATGAAAGCTTTAGCTAAAGATACTACATCATTCAAATCATTTCTTAATTTAACTTCATTAATGGTATAAATATACAAAATTTAATTAGCTTTATATCAGCATAAATTTGATAAGAAAGGCGGAATAAAAGGAAATAATACCAATTATCAAAAACTTGGCAATACTTGGATTTTCTATATACTATTTATTGACGTAATTTTATTGTTAACTAACCTCTGTAATTTTTCCAGTTATTTTTACCAAATAATTAATAATTAATAATTAAATAATTCGCGCCTTGAAGCCTCCCCTTTTAAGGGAAAAAAGCGGTCGAGGGATGGCGATCTTCGGAACGGCTCTGATCAGAGCGGGTCTCCTCGCTGGCCGACCATGGACCAAGAGAAAAGAAATAATATTTCCTTATATTCAATTCCGTAACGGTTAAAACCCGAGGTAATTATCAATTAATAAACTCCTTCCAAGGGTAGCATTACTTTTGAGAAATGGTATAACTTCAGAAGGCAATAGAGAAAAAAGAGAAAAATATAACTCACTACAAACCATTAGACATCTCCAAAAATATTCAAAGCCTATCATAACTATCTTTAGTGGAGCGATGTAGCTGCCACACTTGCTCCGCCAACGCCACTTATTAAGATAGTTAACTTGTACGGTTTTATGAGTATCAGAGATACTTCGTGTTACTAATATAAATGTTTATTGTACTTTTCCTTCTTATTTTTTATCTCAATTTTTCAGAACTTATATCCATATAAATGGTAAGCATTTTCTGCGTAATGCTTACTATAAATGAGCCAATTATTAGTCTGACTAAACCACATATTCTTAGGATTACTTTGTGATAATTATTATCTTTTAATCTGAATCTTTCTCTAGCAATTCAAAATATTTTAATTAATCTTCAGAATGAAAAATCTTATTAGCACGCTTATTAACTTATACCCAAGTTAATTCCTAATGTTTGAAAAATTGGTATAGCAATCCTAAATCATTTGTGATAATTTTATTGTTTTGGTTTTTCTCTTTCCCTGTTCCCTTTTACCTAAAATCTACAAGATCCCACAACTCAAATAAGATTGCTATATATGATGTACATAAAATCACGTTAAAATGATTTATTCTTCCTTGGTTAAAGTCTTTTTCCTTCCTCCACCTCTTTGAATTAATCTTTATTTCTGTTTTCACATTCGCCTCTTTATTTTTTATGATTCTATTCTTTGGGGATTTTATATGAATTTTATGATCTGTTCGTAAGTAATACCAATGTAAGCATTTCCTGCGGAATGCGCTCGCATTCAGCTCTTAGCAGTCAGCACTGAGTGCAAATAATGAATAATTCCTTCTCAGGTTGAAGGAGCGTACCTTGGCAGTAACTTTTAATTCTCTCTCAATTTTTCAATTGCTTTGACCTCCTACTCTCATAAATAGCTGAAGTCCGCAGTTCCGACCATAGGAGGCTAGCTGATGGCTAAATACTTAAATACCAATCATTCTTTTTGTTTCTTTTAGATGATTATAAATATATTCTAAAGTTGGATTCATTTTGGTGATCCCAGACATAAATGGTTTTGATATTTCTAGCTTATTTTTTATTTTCTAGTTCACAATTAATATTAGCTTTATACCAGTTTTATATGAGGTTGCATAGAATGATGAAATTCATTAAATCGATCTATCTTTATCTACGCTTACCTACGGTCAATTCTGCTTGAAATATTATTCTATGCAGCTTAATTTCAATTTAGTATTACGTTATATAGCAATCCTAAATTGGTTGTGAAAATTTTTATAATAGTTAATTTTAACTGAAAACCTTTAAAATTATGTACCTCGCCAATCCTATGGCTCTCCTAACTGCCACCAGAATATTACAATCTAAATAAGATTGCTATAGTTATTGAAATTCTATCTAAAAACATAAAAATGTGGTATTTGGAGTACCAGTTATGGTATTGTTAATCTTAAACTATTGTAAAATTTATCAACATAAACAAAATTTCAAATGAACAAAAAATTCTTATATTTCGTCAGCATAGGAATATTAGCTACCTGGATACTTAGAGGTGAATCTGTAGCATTTAATGATGAAGATATGCAACTAATGGCATTATCAGATTCTGCCAGTTTTTCTAACCAAATTCTAGCTCAAGTTCCAGATTCTCCATCTCCTGATTCACAATCAGAATCGACTATTCCATCAGCAGAAATTCCAGAAAAGTCCAATACAGTTGCTAACTTGATCCAATCTACCGACCCAGAGGAAAGAGAAAAAGTTTTACAGCAAAACTTAGGAAATGAGCTAGATGATACTACAATTCAACCTTCTGAAACAATATCTGTTCCCAGAGGTAGAGACCCATTTTCTGTTGTTCCTGAAATACCAGTACCAGAATTAGCACCTGAAGAATCTTCCGTAGCCCAATTGCCAGAAATACAAGGCCAACAACTACCTGGTCTACCTACCCTTCCTGAAACTACAGCCCCCACTACTTGGCGACAAAACGCTAGAAGGATAGTGCCTAGTGATGATAATCTAATTGTTGCTCAACAAAGACGAAGAAGACCATTACCTAATACTTCACCATTTGAACAAAATACAAATTCATTTGTAGAACATGGTTGTTAACTTTATCCCAAACGTAGTATGATTTTGCTAAATTTTTGCTACCCTTGACAATATTAGGCTTTTCGGAACAAGCAATGCGTAAATTTTTACTAATATTAGGAGCTGGGTTATTATCTTTGTGGATAAGTGGATGTGAATCTCTACCATTTTTGAATAGAGGAAACAGTTCTACTGCCAATACCCCAGAATCTTCTCCTACTCCCATAGACCCTCCTGAAGCTCCTTCTCCACTTGCTGTTGACGAACCTTTCCCATCTCCAGATGTTCCCCAAAAGTCAGATACGGCAAAAGACTTAATTAGGTCTACAGATCCGAATGAAAGAACAAAATCCCTCCAACAAGAAGTTAAAACTCAAACACCTACTTCTATTTCCAGCATTCCAGAGACCAGAGACCCCTTCTCAAATTTACCAACTATTCCAGTACCAACTCGCAGATCGAATCAAACAGGAGATTCTGTATCTACCCAACTTCCTGAATTAGATAGTCAACAAGTACCAAATATTCCTACTCTACCAGAAACTAAATCCCCTTCCTCTTGGAGGGAACCAGAGTTAACTGTAACCAGAACAAACCAAGGGACAGACTCAAAGCAAGTTGCTCAACAAAAAAATTCACAACAGCCATCTGCTACAAACAGACAAAATTCAAGTTCAGCTCAATCTCCCTCTCCATCAAGAGAAACAATAACTCCATCAAGGCAAACGGCCAACAGTAGGCCACCACAAAATACAAACAAACAAGCAGCATCAGGAAACAATACTCAGTCAGGGAAAAATAGTAACACCACAGTTGCCGCTCATCCTCCAGGTACTACACAACAATCACAATCTCAAGAGCCACCACCTCCACCAAAACCCCCAGAGTTGCCCAGTTCATCTACTCAACAAGTACCAGGTTTACCAGAATTACCAATAGGCTCAACCCCACCACCTCAGTGGCGAGGGCCAGGTTTTCCACCACCACCACCACCACCACCACCGCCACCGCCACCACCACCACCGCCACCAGACACTACTATCGCCGACGGTATAGAAGTTAGTGGAGTTGTACAAGTTGGCCATCAAAAGCAAATCATTGTCAAGGTTCCTACAGAACCTACAAGTAGATATGTAAAAATTGGACAACGACTAGCTAATGGTAAGGTATTGGTAAAGCGAGTGGACTTTAAGACAGGAGCTGACCCAGTTGTTGTGTTTGAGCAAAGTGGTGTCGAAATTCAAAAAGAGGTAGGAAGTCAGCCAACAACTGAGGAGTAAGAAAAAATAAATTATCCTAATTTTTATACTCGATCTACTTATTTGGCTCTTTCCCTACCAACAGACTTCATAATTTCCAATGCAGTTGTTGCTAGACAAGGATTTGGCCACGGATACACAGATGATTAATCTGCATTATGTGAAGCTCCAAAAAAACGGCAAGGAATTTCCCGTTGCATTGCCACAAAAATTATGATAGTATGTAATTATTGTTCGGTACTCGCCCCTAAGTATGACTTTTTATTCAACCAAAGAACAGCATTTCGCCACTGAATATATAAAAGTAGAGAAAAGTTATCATGCTGTGTAGCACTCTGATAAAGAAGTGGCGACACCGAAAAATGTTTCACCCCATCAACACATCCATATATACTCATGCAGAAGCGATGTAGCTATCGCACTTGCTCCGCCAACGCTATTATTCACAAACCAAAGAAAAATTATCATCTTGTAAAGCTCCAAAAAACAGCAAGGGATTTCCCGTTGCATCGCCACAAAAATTATGATAGTATGTAATTAATGGGTGGTACTTGCCCATAGGAATGATTTTTTATTCAACTAAAAAAACAGCATTTCGTGACTGAATATATGGCGTTGCTGATTAGTAATGATCTATATTCCACAGTTCTGTGGAACTCTATATAATAATGGAATCAAGAAACAATAGAAACTCTTTAAATTAATAAATAGGCTTGATATCGGCCATGATGCTATCAATAAAACAACTAAAAATAGCAATATTAACAGCTTCTTGCCTGGGATACACAATTTTGATGTGGCATCCTCAGTCCTTAATGGCACAAGAACAAACAGAAGCACCTTTTTGTGAAGGAAATCCTCCTACTGGTAGAGTGAAATGCAATTATCCCAATGGAGATAATTTTGCTGGAGATTTTGTCAATGGAAGACCAGAAGGAAGTGGTGTATATGTCTATGCTAATCGTAATCGCTACGAAGGACAGTTTCGGAATGGTCTGCCTAATGGACAGGGTACTTTTATATTCTCTGATGATTCTAGAGTTACAGGAGTATTCCAAAATGGACAGATTAGGTCAGGTACAATTATTTTCGCCAATGGCGATCGCTTTGTGGGAGATTTTAACTTGGTGGAGAATCTCTCTAGTAGTGTGATTAGTAGTCAGCCTACTGGTCAAGGTCAATTTATTTACGCTAGTGGCGATCGCTATGAGGGAGATTTCTTTGCTGGTGTTCCTTTTGGCCCAGGAGTGTTTACTCGTGCTGATGGCATACGGTGTCAAGGAGATTTTTATAATTCAGAACTAGATGGCAAAGGAAGTTGTGCATATCCTAATGGAATTCGTTATGAAGGAGAGTTAAGAGGAGGAATACCTCATGGTGTTGGGATTATTATAGATGCTGAAGGAAAACAATTTCCTGGAGTATTTCGTAATGGTCAAAGGCAAGAAGAAACACAGTAGTAGATATGACTACATAGATTATATTGTATTTGGTTGGAATAAAGGTCAGAAAAATGAAATCAAATTAGGAAAAAAAGTAATTCTGAGTTTGTACCAATTCCTACAGCTAGACTGAAAGAAAGAATAGCTCAATTATGTGAAGAGTATGGGATTATATTCATAGAAACTGAGGAAAGTTATACTTGTAGGGGCGAATGGCCATTCGCCCCTACGTTTTTAGATGGTGACAATCTACCTAATTATGATGAGAAACTCGGTGCTGGTGCTCGGACCCAGGTTCCGAGCAAGGAAGCACCGACCCTACGGGCCGATGATTGGAAACCATTAGGAAAAAGAATCAAGCGTGGTTTGTATAGAACAGGTAATAATTGGTGTGTTAATGCAGACTGTAAGGTCGCTGCAAATATCATCACAAAAGTAAGCAGAAAGCTAAGTTTAGACTTAAGCCGACTGTGTAGGGGCACCGCGGAAATTGTCCCCAGAGAGTGTATTTCAGCTAAGAAAAAACGAAGCAACATGGATTTATCGGTGTTGCGTAGTATCAACTTAGAATCCCCGTGACTGACCTCCGGGGAGTAGTCAAAATTGGTATATAAATCTTAAAAAGAATAAAATCTCGAAATATTTAATTGCCCAAAGCAAACAAATTAAAAAAACATGACAGCAAGCACCTCTACTTCCTCTGGAAACCAACAGTTTCCCTTTAATTTTGCCCCCCAACCTACACAAGATAGTGATGTTCTCCAACAACTAGAATTTATTCCTGGGCTAAAAGAAATCTTGACAATTAGACAAGTTCATGCTATGGAACACGCTACAGTTTGGGTGCTGAGTGAATTAGCAAACTCAGGAAATTCAACATCTTATGACGAATCAATTGGAGGAATGTCCACACCACAAGGATTTTACCTTTATGGTTCAGTAAATCCATCTCAATTAGAGCAGGCAGTAGAAGTAGCATTACAGCGAATTACTTCTGGAGAATGGAACTTGGCAGTACATCCTAGATGTGGCACAAATTTATCAGTGGCAATGACCCTCACTCTAGGATTGACTCTAGGTATAAATGCACTTATGCCTAGAAAACCAATCGAGCAACTCTTAGGTTTTGGTATTGCAGCTACAGCAGCGTTCCAAGTAGCACCAGAGCTAGGTAATTTAGCCCAAAAATATTTAACAACCGCTATTCCTTTCAATTTAAGAGTGGTAAATATTTCTGTAACTCAAGATTTATGGGGTCGTCCAGCTCATTTTGTTCAAGTATCCTGGCTCAATTAATTGCAACAAAACTTAAAAAAATCTCAGACTGAAAAGATATAGTATGAGAGGACGATTTTACCATTATTAAATTTTAAGGAAAAAAAAATTCATGGTTCAACGTGGTTCTAAAGTTCGGATTTTACGCAAAGAATCCTACTGGTATAACGAAATTGGTACAGTTGCTTCCGTTGACAAAAGTGGCATCAAGTATCCTGTTATTGTTCGCTTTGACAAAGTAAATTATGCAGGTTTTAGTGGTAGTGCAGCTGGCGTTAACACTAATAACTTTGGTACCTCAGAAGTAGTAGAGGTAGAAGCTCCTAAAGGTAAAAAGAATTAGCCTCAAACTATTCTTTTCACCCAGAGCTATAGCAAAACCTAAAAAGCTTCGGGAGGAAGTACGCAGCGCCCGTTTTCAGGGCTGGTTGAATAACGACACGCGGGTAATAAAGCGGAGTGAAGTTCTGCTATAATAGAGGAATAAGGAACAAGGTTTGTCGCCATGATCTCTAGCTAGTGCGGTGAAATTCCGGTGGACAGGAGACGGGGAATTGATTTCCTACGACGGCTGTTAGCTCCGCATTCGGCACCGAAAAGCAAGCAGGCAGCTAGAGCAGCGAGAAGATTGCTCCAACATATTGAGTAAAACCACTCGTGAAAGCTATTAAAAAAAGTAAGCTAACAGCTAGACAATAGTCTATGCCGAGAAGCCTAGAAGTCTGCCCTTCAGGCTGGAAAGCAAATGTGGATTTATGAGGGGCTGCGTGCGGAATTTACTTCCGCACTTTAAACGCCCCGTCCCATTTGCGGTGGGTTAACCGCAGAATCCAGGGTGTTTCAACCCCTGGAGATGTCAACTCAGTTGAACAATTCTAATTAAATAAACAAAAATAGGCCAAAACTGGCTCGGATCGATGGTTAACTAGAAAAAATTTCTACAGTTTCTATATAATAATTAATACTGTGAAAATTATAGTTAGCACTGTGCCAGAACTGCCAGAAGTAGAAATAGTAAAACGAGGTCTCAATCAACTGACTCTCAACAAAAAAATAGTGGGTGGGGAAGTGTTGTTAGAACGCACAGTTGCCCACCCAATTTCTGTAGGTGATTTTTTGGGTGGTTTGCAGGAAAAAGCGATCGCGGGGTGGCATAGACGAGGTAAATATTTACTTGCCCAGCTCTACAAGTGGGATAGAAAAACTCCAAAGCTTACGCAAATCAAAGAAAACCAAGATGGTTGGCTAGGAGTGCATCTACGAATGACAGGCCAACTGTTATGGGTAAAACCAGAAGAAAGTCTACATAAACACACGCGAGTGAGAATATTTTTTGGCGCTCGCTCTTCAGGAAGTGAAGGTTATCCTACCCATGAATTAAGATTTGTAGACCAACGCACTTTTGGCCAGATGTGGATAGTACCTCCCGCAACAGAAATATCTCAAATTATTACTGGTCTGAAAAAACTGGGTCCTGAACCATTTTCCCCTGAATTTTGCCTAGAATATCTTACCCACAAACTTGACAAAAGACATAGAGCAATTAAAACAGCTCTTTTAGACCAGACAACTATTGCAGGGTTAGGTAATATTTATGCTGATGAAGCGCTATTTCTCAGTGGTATTAGACCAACAACTCTGTGCAAAGATTTGACGGAAACTCAAATAGAACAACTTCATCTAGCTATACTCAAAGTATTACAAAACTCTATAGATGCAGGTGGTACAACATTCAGCAACTTTCTAAATGTTAAGGGAGTTAATGGGAATTATGGTGGTGTAGCTTGGGTTTATAATCGTGCTGGTCAACCATGTAGAATTTGTGATACTTCCTTAGAGAAAATTAAACTAGCGGGTCGGTCTACTCATTTTTGTCCTCAATGCCAACAACTCTCATAGAAGCTTAGATTTGTCTGCTCCTACTTAATCTTCTTGCGATAAAACCAAATTTTGGCAGTCCCCTATAAATTTAGGAGCTTGTATTCTACAGTGTTAGGCTCAAAGTCGAGTCATTCAATCTCATTCCGTATTAGAATTTCAACAGAAAATGCAAAAGATGGAAATCATATATGGCAAACATTAAAAAAGGTAGTGTAGTTCGTGTTGTGCGAGAAAAACTTGAAAATAGCTTAGAGGCCAAAGCTAGTGACACAAGGTTTCCTCCCTATATATTTGATAGTAAGGGAGAAGTTGTTGATACAAAAGGAGATTACGCTTTTGTCAAATTCGGCAAAGTACCGACTCCAAATATTTGGTTACGATTAGATCAGTTAGAAGAATTCAAGTAGGAATAATCCCAACAAGTCTATCAAAAATGCAGCTTTGAGGACTCCCGGTATAATCTCCGATTTACCGGGAGATGAATCACGAGCAAAATAAAAATAGATACTTACCTTAAGAGTGCAAGAGTCTAACTTAACACCACTCTCAGATAGAATTATGTTATAATGAGGTTTCACTGCGGCCCTTGCAGACCGTGGTTCAACAAATTGACGCTCGTTGCCGTACTGTCGGGGATTGGAGACAACCTAGATATACCACTCAAGCAGTAAACCTAAATCGTGAGGTTTGGGAATCTCCCGTTATGATCTTTGATTTAACGGGAGAGGATGTCAAATAGCGAAAAAGTTTTGATGGTCTTTAATTTGAGTGGAATTTGAATACCTATAGTTCATAAAAATATAATAGTCAAATATGACATATCCTTATTTTGCAGGTGTTACCCTGGCTGGGTGTTAGCGCAGATCCTCCGGAGGAGGCACTACAACACCACGCCAGTTGCGTGACTGTCGGGGAACCCGCCCAACGCACTGGCTTATCTATCCCATGGTCAAAGACATTTGGGACTACTTTTTTGATTATATTCACAGAGGTATTCACGCACCTCATTGATGAATCCTTTGCTAGCAGTACGATACAAACCTACGTAAGATTCTTTGATGGTGATTTAGCCTTAAATTTTCAGCCTACTTGATTAGGCCATTAAACATAAGATCGAGAGTTATTAAATTTTGTCAAATATTTAGTAGCTGGTTAGTACAAGTTCACGAAGACATTTGACATTGTTTGACTATATATGACTATATTTATGTATAACTTTTACTATACTTTTTCCACCAGCAGTTCCCTGTTTGTTAGGAAGTAATGTCATGTTTGTTTAATTAGTGATAAAAAACTTTCTTCTCCTCATTCATTTCTGACTCATGACTATTTGATTTTGACTTCTGACTACTTAGTCGCTATTTATAAGTATTCAACCGGACATAATATCAGGTAGTAATAAAAGTATTAGAGGTAAACTTGACAGATGCAGAACATTCTGCATTGATTAATTGTGAACAGAAAATGCGTCAAAGTATAGAGATGACAAAAAAATGCTGAATATTTAGCTTTGTCTATCTAAAAGCATTTCTGATTGTTCATAAAAAAGAAGCTATTAGAGTATTTTCTGATAGCTCAATATTAACTTAAAATTGCTCAATCATTTAATTGGTCGTGGGTGGGTTTAAGAAACTAGAATAGGAGTCTACCCAATGGCGTTTATTGGTGATTTCATAAATATAAGGAAATCTGGAAATGTCAACAGAAAATCAGAATTTAGAAGCAGAAACAAATATTAATTTAGAGTCTGCTCAAGAAAGTTTTGGAAAAGAAAGTGTTGAGGATGTAAATAAAACTCGTTTGCTACTTACTTTATGGGATTTAGGGGGAGAAGGAGAAACGGCAATAGGGGTAAAAAAAAGTGAATTAACTACCAGAGTTAAAAGGAAAAAATACGGTAAAAAAATAGGTAAATATCAAGGAGTATATGAGGAGTTAGAAAAATCAGGAGCAATTAGAATTGAGGTAAAAAATAGAGCAGTATTAGTTTTTATTACAGATATAGGTAAGGAAATGTTGGGAAAGGGTTTACAAAATCCTGATTTTAATTTTGAAGGAACTGTAGTAGCAGCGAGGTTAGCAAATACGCTTTTGAGATGGATACGAGAAATAGGTAATCATAGAAATTTGAAAATGGAGATAGAAACAACGGTAATTTCTGAAGGGAAGGTACATGAAGAAGAATAATAATAAATTGATAGAAGTAATGTTATAGCGATGGGATGGAAAAATTTTACGCGCGCTGTATTTATGACCGAATAGGGAAAATTATAGATATCTTTATATGAATCATATTTGGTATGAATTAGTAAGTATAAATATTTGAATGAGATTATTTATGATAATCAGTAAAGCCATAACTATTACTACTATTGATTACTAGGTTTTAGGTGGTAGGTATTGGGGGTTAGGTGACACTTAATGAAGTCAGAAGTCAGATGTTCAAGAATTTAGAATTTAGAATTTAGAATTTAGAATTTAGAATTTAGAATTACCTCTCCTTTAAAACGGATAGGATTGACTAATCATGAAATTTTTTCTTCTCTTGGTCGATTGGATATGGCGAGGAAACCCGCTCTTATCAGAGTCGCTCCGAATTGCGCCATCCCACCCTACGGGAAGCTCCGCTACGACTGCTTTTATCCCCTTAAAAGAGGAGGCTTTATACTACAATTTTTCGGTAAAATGATGATTCATAAACTACTATGAGAAAATGTAGACTGCCTTCTTGATATGTTTAGCTCAGATAAATTTTTTTGGTGAGTGGAAAACACGATCAAACTGTTAAAATTTTGCAATTATAGCTTTTATCTCTTGAATTAGATATAAGATTTGCAGTTTTAACGAACAGAAAAGAAAATCAAGTCTACCTCACTTATATAAGTATAGGTATAACTCTGAATATCCTGTTATAAACCACTCAAATTTATTAAATTCTAAATTAATATGACTAACACATCTATGACTAACAACTCTTGGCAATTTTGGATAGACCGTGGAGGTACATTTACTGACATAGTTGCTAAAGCTCCAGACGGTCAAATTATTATTCATAAATTATTATCAGAAAATCCCGATCGCTACCAAGATGCTCCAGTACAAGGAATTCGTGAAATATTAGGAATTCCTCAACATCAACCTATTTCTTCTGAAGAAATAGAAGTGATTAAAATGGGTACTACTGTGGCTACAAATGCTTTATTAGAAAGGAAGGGCGACCGCACAGTTTTAGTTATTACGAAGGGTTTTAAAGATGCTTTAAAAGTTGGTTATCAAAACCGACCAAATATTTTTGCTAGAGAAATTATTTTGCCGGAAATGTTGTATGAGAAAGTTATTGAAGTTAAGGAACGTTATACAGCGAAGGGTGAAGAAATTATTCCACTTCAAACAACGGAGTTAAGTATTCAACTTCAAGAAGTTTATGCAGCAGGAATTAGAAGTTGTGCCATTGTTTTAATGCACGGTTATCGCTACCCGAAGCACGAACAAAAAATTAAAGAAATTGCTCAAGAAATAGGATTTACTCAAATATCTGTATCTCACGAAGTTAGCCCTTTAATGAAATTAGTTAGTCGGGGAGATACTACTGTAGTTGATGCTTATTTATCACCAATTTTACTAAGATATGTCAATCAAGTCAGTAATTCTTTGAACTGCTTTGAAAATTTAGAAACAGAGAATATATCTTCTCTCCAAAATTCCTCAGAACCTAGTTTTGAAAGAAAGGAAATAGGTGGTGAAGCAGGAGGAGGAGAAGAGAAGAAAAAAGATTTAACTTTAACTTTTGGAAAAGGTGTTTTAAATAGTCGCAATATTTCAGAAAGACAGCCAGTTAAATTAATGTTTATGCAGTCAAATGGCGGTTTAACAGATGCTCAAAAATTTCAAGGTAAAGATAGTATTTTATCTGGACCTGCTGGTGGAATTGTTGGAGCAGTTAAAACAAGTAAAATGGCTGGTTTTCATAAGATAATTAGTTTCGATATGGGCGGTACTTCTACTGATGTTGCTCATTACGCTGGAGCAGAAAATAAAACAATAGAATACGAGCGAGAATTTGAAACAGAAATTGCTGGGGTACGGCTACAAACTCCGATGATGTCGATACATACTGTGGCTGCTGGTGGAGGATCAATTTTATTTTTTGATGGTTCTCGTTATCGTGTCGGACCTGAATCTGCTGGAGCAAATCCTGGTCCGGCTGCTTATGGAAAAGGCGGACCTTTAACAGTCACAGATTGTAATGTTATGGTCGGAAAAATACAGCCGGAATTTTTTCCGAAAGTCTTTGGGAAAGATGGAAATTTACCTTTAAATTTGGAGATTGTTAGAGAAAAGTTTACTCAGTTAACAGCAGAAATAGGTAATAGTAAAAAACCAGAAGAAGTAGCTAGTGGATATTTAGCTATAGCTGTGGAAAAAATGGCAAATGCGATTAAAAAAATCTCTTTGGAAAAAGGTTATGATGTTTCAGAATATACTCTTTGTTGTTTTGGCGGAGCTGGCGGTCAACACGCTTGTTTAATTGCTGATGCTTTGGGGATGAAACAAATATTTATTCATCCTTATGCTGGAGTTTTATCAGCTTATGGCATGGGATTGGCAGATATTCGAGTTATGAAAAAAAAGGCAGTTGAAAAAATACTAATTCCAGAATTATTGCCAGAAATTAAACAAATTTTATCCACACTAGAAACTGAAGCTAAACAAGAAATAAACTCCAATCAAAATCAAATATCCTTATCGAAAATTCACATTAAATATCAAGGCAGCGACTCAACATTAATCGTAGACTTTGCCGAAAATATCTCCATAATGAAATCCGAATTTGAAACAGCTCATCAACAAAGATATGGATTTATCATGGCAGAAAAATCCCTAATAGTTGAAGCAGTTTCCCTAGAACTTATTCAACAAATGGAAACCCCAGAAGAAATAGAAAAATCTCCCACTCAAAAAACTGCCATAACTCCAATTACAACAACAAAAATTTACACTGCAGGAAAATGGCAAAATACACCTATTTATCTACGAGAAAACTTACAACCAGGAACAAAAATTAATAGCCCCGCCTTAATCATAGAAAAAACCGGAACAAATATTATTGAACCTGGATGGCAAGCAGAATTAACCCTCAAAAATAACCTCGTATTAACCAAAATCAAAACCAAAGAAAATCAAATAGATCCAACCACAAAATCTCAAACAAAAATCCCAACATCAGCAGACCCAGTAATGCTAGAAATATTTAATAACCTATTCCGAGCGATCGCCGAACAAATGGGAATTACATTACAAAAAACTGGCTCCTCAGTAAACATCAAAGAAAGACTAGATTTTTCCTGTGCCATCTTCGACAAAGACGGTCAATTAGTTGCTAATGCACCTCACATTCCCATACATTTAGGCTCCATGAGCGAAAGTGTTAATGCCGTAATTTCTGACAAAAAAGATATCCTTAAACCAGGAGACGTTTATGTTTTAAATAATCCCTATAACGGCGGTACTCATTTACCAGACATAACAGTTATTACCCCCGTATTTCCACCTCCCCAAAAAAACAAAGAAGTTCCACATTCCCAAATAAAAAACTCCCCTGTCATGGCAAAACAGGAAGAGAATAAATCTATTACTCAAAAATTAAAATCCGTAAGCCTTTCTCCCAATGAAAATATTATTTCTGAAAATGAAACAACTATTTCCGTAACCCCCCCTGAAAAGACAGAAAAAATAGAAACTCCCATATTTTATGTAGCCTCCCGCGGTCATCATGCAGATATTGGAGGAATTACCCCCGGTTCCATGCCACCCCATAGTAAAACAGTAGAAGAAGAAGGAATATTAATCGATAACTTCCAACTCGTCAAAAACGGAAAATTGCAAGAAACAGAAATATTAAACATCCTCACCTCCGGCAAATATCCTGCCAGAAACACCAGTCAAAATATTGCCGACCTCCAAGCACAAATAGCAGCAAATGAAAAAGGTACACAAGAACTTCAGAAAATGACAGAAAAATATGGCTTAGAAACCGTACAAGCATACATGAAATTCGTTCAAAATAACGCCGAAGCATCAGTACGTCGAGCCATCAAAAAACTCTCTTCATCACTCAACAAACAAAATTCCACATCCACCTTCGATGACGGCAATAAAATTCAAGTCTCTGTCAGTCTCAACCAAAAAAATCTCAGTGCAAAAATAGACTTTACAGGAACATCTCCCCAACTTCCCACAAACTTCAACGCACCAACCGCAGTATGTAAAGCAGCAGTTTTATATGTATTTCGTACCCTAGTTGATGATGATATTCCCCTCAATGCAGGTTGCCTCAAACCATTAGAAATTATTATCCCCAAAGGTAGTATGTTAGACCCCAAATATCCAGCAGCTATTGTCGCTGGAAATGTCGAAACTTCTCAAACCATCGCCGATACTTTATACAATGCTCTAGGAATAATGGCATCCTCCCAAGGAACAATGAATAACTTCACCTTTGGCAATAGTAAATATCAATATTATGAAACTATTTGTGGAGGTTCCGGTGCAGGTATTAACTTTCATGGCACCGACGCAGTACATACTCACATGACCAACTCCCGGTTAACCGACCCCGAAGTTTTGGAATGGCGGTTTCCAGTATTATTAGAAAATTTTGCCATTCGTTCCGGGAGTGGAGGGGAAGGTTTATATAAAGGTGGCAATGGAGTAATTCGGAAGATACGTTTTTTGGAACAGATGACTGCCGGGATATTATCAGGTCATCGGGTTATTTCTCCCCCTGGTTTGAATGGTGGAAGTGATGGTTTAGTGGGAAGAAATTATGTCCAACGCAGTGATGGGAAAATTGAAGAATTGGGGAGTACCGCCACTGTGGAGATGAATGTGGGTGATGTGTTTGTGATTGAAACTCCTGGTGGTGGGGGAGTGGGAAAGTAGAAAGTAAGTGAGTTTTTGCTGTGCGACATTAAACGCACCTTACCCGTTATAATCTGTAATTTAAAGGGAGGAGAATTGCCAAGAGTAAATTAAAAGGGTATCGATTGCTGTTCAAATGCAGCACTAAAGAGTAGCATAAAATTATGATAATTACTCATTGCTACAAAATTAAGCCCACTCCTGAACAGTCAGTCAAAATTGATAATTGGCTAGAACTGTTGCGAAGACATTGGAATTATGCGTGATAGTCAAAGACTAGACTGGTTAAATAGAACTAGATGTCAAGTTGACCGTTGTTCATTAATTTCATGTTCTATTGGTGAAATTTCTAGTAGACCAGATTATTATTTTCAGCAATCAGCACTTAAACAGACAAAACAGTTATTTCCTGACTACAAAGAAATCTATTCGGAAGTTCAACAAATTAACTTACAAAGACTAGATAAAGCTTGGAAACGTTTCGGCTAAGAGCCGACATGAAAGGCTAATACCCGATAAAACTGGTAAACGTGGAGGAAGACCAAGATTTAAAAAATCAGGGAAGTTAAGGTCATTGTGTTTTAGTAGAGTTAATCATTCCAAAGGAGTAATTAAATTTGATGGAAAACAAATAATTACTACAAGGTTTGGTGCTATTCCAGTCATAGTTCATAGACCAATACCAGATGGTATGACAATCAAAACTGCAACTATAACCAAAAAAGCTGACGGTTATTATGTGAGTTTTAGTTTAGAAGATAAGTCAGTACCTAGTTTAATTTCTACAGAAAATATCAAAACTGCTGTAGGTATTGATGTAGGCTTAAAAGAGTTTTTAACTACTAATACTGGTGAAACTGTTTCTGTTCCTAAATTTTATAGAAAATCCCAATCTAATTTAGCAAGAAAGCAAAAAAAAGCATCTAGAAAAGAAATTGGATCAAACAACTGGAGGGCAGCACAAAATAGAATAGCTAGATTACATCAACATATAGCTAGACAAAGAGAAGATTTTCACTATAAAACTGCTCATAAATTAGTGAAAGAATATGACATGATTGCAGTGGAAAACTTAAATATTAGAGGTTTAGCAAAAAATACTAAACTATCAAAATCAATTTATGATGTAGCTTGGGGTGCTTTTATTGAAAAGTTGAATGCAGTGGCGGCAGTTCGCGGTGTTCATCTAATCAAAATTAATCCTCACAATACGTCACAAAATTGTAGTAATTGTGGTCAAAAAGTGCCTAAGACTTTATCAGTTAGAATTCATTCTTGTCCTAAATGTCAAGTAGTTTTAGACAGGGACGAAAATGTAGCAATTAACATTTTAAATAAAGCGTTAAACGAGGTGGGTATCATCTTGTCTGCTTGTGGAGGCTTAGACGGTGGTCAGCCTGTGAAACAAGAAACTTCAGCAAACGAGGATTGAATTATCTCTTTTTTAGAAGCTCCCGTTATAATCTTTGATGTAACGGGAGAGACTTCACAAACCTAGAATTTTTTAACTCACGCTTTTTGGAAATTGCTATATCAGCGATCGCCTTTTTGAGAAATAGGCCATTACATTAGAGATAACTGCTTAGTTATTTTTGCTTATTGACTTTTTTCTTAAAAAAAAGCTAATTTTTTGAAAATTATTTAGATAATAAATTTGATTTTAAAGTATAAAAACTAAGACGTTATAGTTATGAGTGTACAGTATGCAACTACAACAGAAGCAGCATTTCTATTGAATATTTCCACAGGTAGATTAAGAACTCTACTGAATCAAAACCGTGTTAGAGGTGCTCAAAAAATCAAAAGACTTTGGATGATTCCATTAAATAAACGGGGAATGCCAGAAATTGCACCAGGTCGCCGTGGTCCTGAAGGTACTTGGAACAAAAATCAACGTACAGGCAATACCTTTATTCATGTTCTGCGAAAGACCATTGACTATAACCGAGACCATGGAACTACTCATCCAGCAGTTGCCGTAAAAGTAGGAGATAAAAAAAATTATTGCCACGCTCTGAAAATTAACGGACCTTGCCAAATCGTTTATCAACCTCATCAACCCAATAGAAGTCAAGCCGGGGGAGCACGTCTGTGGATAGAAGTAGAACCACAACATATAGTAGAGCGAGTATACTTCAGTAATGGAGATTATGGTCCGCCACCGGAAGTAGTTGAGCAGCGGGCAAAAAGTAAGAAGTCAAAAAATACAAGGAAACAACAGAAGCACTCAGATAAATACAGGACTTACGCAAAAGAAGAAGTTATACAACATTTGTAGGGGTTAACGGCCGTTAACCCATACCATAAGTAGTAGTTATGCGTAAATCCTGACATAATTTGCTTCAAAGGGAGCATTTATGCAGCATCAGAATTATTCCTTTAGTATCTCCAAGAATTCAAATTTTGGGCGATACAGGTTTGTGGTTATCTGAAAATACTGAGCAACCTACTAATATTTATAGTACTTTTTATTTATCGGACAAATTGAGGTGAAAAATCTGAGTTAAAACTCAGACAAAGCCAGATTTTTCGCTTCCTCAGTGCTTCCTTATGCTATACCACCTAAGTAAAAAAAACTAAGGGACTCTTAGTTAATTGCTCACCCAATATTAGGTAAGTAACAAACTGAGAGTCCCACAGTTCTAAAATTCAATAAGTTTTAAAGCAAGAGTTCTATAATCTTGCCTAAATCCCTATTTACTAGGATAAGGAGTTGATTGCATAGTCTAGGAGAGCATTATACTCTGTCAAAGCTTGCTTAGACATATCGCGATCGGAGCAACCACGATTACGAGCGAAGCTTAAAGCTTCAACGTAAGGTGCAGTAGGCAAGCTCAGAGCACGATAAACTTCACGCTGACCAGCAATTCCCCACTCATCAAGAGGGCCAGTTCCACCAACTACTAAGCAGTAGCTGACTAAGCGCAGATAGTGCTTGACATCGCGAAGACACTTAGCCTTAAAAGTTTCTGTGGAGTTAGCTTGACCAGCATCATTCAAGTAAGGATACTTCTTGATGCAAGCATTATAAGCTTCTTGAGCAACTGCATCAAGATTACCAGCTAGCTTTTCAGCTGCTTCCATACGAGCTGCAGAGCGCTGGATAGAACCTTGTACTGATTCTAGATCGGAGCTGCTAGGAAAACGACCGGCTGCATCAGCAGCGGCAACTACTGTAGTAATAACTGATTTCATGTCTTTATTCTCTCTTTCTGTTTGACTTTGTTAGATTTTGGTATTGAAACTTACTTGACCTTGGCTAATCGTAACAACTGAAAAGCCAATAACTAGATACCTTTAGAGGTATGCTGTAGCAAGACTTTGACATCTCCAGGGGTTGAAACACCCTGGATTCTGTGTAAAAAAACACCGCAAAAGGGATATATCCACTTTTACTTCCAGTCTGTCAACAGACTTCTAGACTCCTCGGGGTAAACAACAATCTACCTGTGAGCTTACTTTCAGAGCAGATTTTTACTTCGGGTTAAAATCCGCGTATCGTTATTCAACTAGGAGATAAATCCGCCTGGCTAACTCTCTCCCGTCATTTTTTATGTTTGAGAGTAATTAGCTTAGAGCAGAAATTACTGCATCAAAATAGCCACCTGCTTCAGAAACTAAGCTCTCGCAACGATCTTCTACTACAGGAGATCCCATGATGCGTTTTTTACCACCTGCTAATTCGTCACTAGGCTGATCTTTGATGTGAGCTGCAGCTTGAGCTTTCATGATCTGAACAGCGCGAACTGTAGATGTAGCAGGAACACCTAATGCAGTGTAGGTTTCTTTTAAACCATTTAAGCAACGATCGTTGAGAACAGAAGCATCACCAGCAAGTAGTGCGTAGGTAACATAGCGTAGGATGATTTCACCATCACGCAAGCAAGCAGCCATACGACGGTTAGGATAGCAGTTTCCACCAGCTTGGATTAATCCCTGGTTTTCGCAGATCATTCCAGCAATAGCATCAGATACCATGCAGCTTGCGTTACTAGCAATGGCGTTTACTGCATCAAGACGTCTGTTGCCTTGAGCAATAAATTCTTTGAGGCTATCTAATTCTTTACTACCAATAACAGAAGTTGAGGCATCTGCTGAAACTACAGCTCTCGAAAAAATATCTAACATTGAGCTCTCCTTAAAAATTGATTTTTTGTAACCTTGATTTGAAGTTTCTAATAAGAAGGTCTCTTTTGTCTCGCTTTCTGAGGAAGAAAGTAATAATTCGTAAACAAGTAAATATTTGTTACGATTTTCCAGCCAATTAGCTAATGTAGTGTCCAGAAGCTACGATCAAAACCAAATATTTATATATAGGCAGAAGGAAGAAAGAAGAAGGAAGAAGGAAAAATATTGCGTTGTCTGAGTTTTAAGCTTTTGATCTGTCCGCACCCTTTCCTTCGACTGCTATAAATCAGGACTTACGCAAATTGACTGTTAAACCATCATCTGTAGGGGCTATCAACAGTATTAAAATAATTAGACAAAGTTAGACATAATTAGACACTTATTGTGATATACTAGATTTATGTCTAACTTATTAACCATATCTGAAGCAGCAGAACTGCTAGGAGTGTCAACAAAAACAATCAGACGATGGGAGGCTCAAGGACGGTTAAACTCAATCCGTACCGCAGGAGGTCACCGGAGGTTTACAGTATCTGATTTAATAGGTAACAAACAAGATAATTCTTTAACCGTGGCCTATGCTAGAGTTAGTAGCCATGACCAAAAAGATGATTTGGATCGCCAAAAAATAGTCTTAGAGGCATACTGCGCTCAACAAGGTTGGTCATTTGAAGTGATATCAGACTTGGGCAGTGGTTTGAACTATCGTAAAAAAGGTTTAATTAAACTGATAAAACTGATTTGTTCAGACCAAGTAGAGCGATTAGTTTTAACTCATAAAGACAGATTGCTGAGATTTGGTAGTGACTTGATATTTACTTTGTGTGAAATATTTGGCACAGAAGTAGTTATGATTAATCGTTCTGAAGACTCTACTTTTGAGGAAGTCTTAGCTCAAGATGTAATAGAAATAATTACAGTTTTTTCTGCCAGACTTTATGGTTCAAGAAGTCATAAAAACAAACAAATTGTCAAACAATTAAAAGAGGTGGCCGATCAATTGAAATGAAATCTTTTAAAACTAAGCTAAAACTTAAACTACAACAAAAAACAATACTTGCCAAGCACGCAGGAGTAGCTCGTCATGCTTATAATTGGGGGTTAGCAACTTGCATAAAAGAGTACGAAGAAACTAAAAAACGCCCTAGTGCAATTACCTTGCATAAACGTTTAGTCGCTGAAGTCAAATCAATTAATCCCTGGTATTATGAGGTGTCTAAATGTGCCCCACAACAAGCATTGAGAGATTTAGAGAGAGCATTTAAGAACTTTTTAACCATTCCAAAACGTGGATTCCCGGTCTTTAAGAAAAAAGGGAAAAAAGACAGTTTCTATCTAGAAGGAAGCATTAAAATCTTAAAAGGGAACTATATAAAACTACCCAGAATAGGAATAGTAAAAACTTATGAAATCTTGCCATCTGTGCTCATCAAAAATGTTACCATCTCAAAACGTGCAGATAGTTGGTATATCAGCTTTAAATATGATTTAGAACCAGCACCTAATTCACCTGTAAAAAAACGAGCTGTTATTGGTGTAGATGTAGGTATAAACACCCTAGCTACCTGTAGTGATGGAACAACCTACGCTAACGTCAAAGCCTACAAGCAAGCTAAAAAACGATTAGTTCGTCATCAACGTGCAGTCAGTAAAAAAGTTATTGGTTCCAAAAACAGAATTAAAGCAGTAAAAAGATTAGCCAAGGCTCACAAAAAAGTAGCTGATATCAGAGCCGATACGCTCCATAAAATCACAACATGGTTAGCTAAAAACCACAGCACCATAGTGATAGAAGACTTGAATGTAAGTGGAATGCTCAAAAATCATAAACTAGCAAGTGCCATAGCAGACTGTGGCTTTTATGAGTTTAAGCGTCAACTTACATACAAATGTGAATGGTATGGTAGTGAATTAGTCATAGCTGATAGATTTTATCCAAGTTCTCAAATATGTTCTCACTGTGGGCATCAACAGAAAATGTCTTTAAGTATGAGAACTTACAAATGCGGACACTGTGGTTTCACTGCTGACAGAGATTTTAATGCAGCTGTCAACTTAGAAAATTATGCACGTCAGTAGCTTGAGTTTCAAGCGAATTTAAGCCTGTGGAGAAGATAAGTTACAGACTGCGGTCAGTGGTCTTCTGTGAAACAGGAAGCTAGCTCCAAAGCTCATGCAATTCCGGCATGGGTAAGTTTGGGTAAGTTTAGTATAACGGAACTGATAAATTTGGTGATGTATTGAGCGACTGCAAGACCAGAAAGAGGGAAGAATTTTGGAAGTATTTGCTATGTTTCACTTCGTGACATGAAAAGTCAACTCTGATTAGAATATTATTCTATGCAACTTCTAATAGACATAGGCGTGATAATCAAAAATCAAATCAATTATCGCGCAAGAATTATCAATTCTTTCCCCCTACTCTGTAGGTAGGGACTTTGCATGCAAAGTCCCTACCTACTCCCTCTTTTCGGGAGAGGTCTAATGAATTTAGTATTACGACCCAGCGTTATTAAGTAACCTGATAATATCTTGATAACCATTAAATTCTGCGAGCATTAAAGCCGTACAACCGCCTTGATTTTTATCATTTAAATTAGCACCATAATCAATTAATAGTTTTACAGCTTCAGCATGACCTTGGTATGCTGCCCACATTAAAGCTGTCGCTTCATTATCATCTCTAAGATTAATATCAGCTCCTTTTTCTAAGAGTATTTTTAATGTTTCAATATCGCCTTGATATGCTGCCTTCATCATTGGAGTAGAGCCACCTTGAGCAGGAATATTAACATCTGCCCCTACATCTAACAAAACATTAATAATTTCTTGATTTTTTTGCCATATTGCTAAAGTTAAAGCTGTTTCTCCAAGATGTTTACTATTCAATAAAGATGTCAAATTTTGCTTTTCTATTTTGTTCAATAAAATTGACACAATATCTGTATAACCATGAAAAATTGCCCCAAATAAAGGTGTATCACCTGCTTGATTCTTAGTAACAATTTCAGCCCCATAATTTAACAGTAGTTTTACCATTTCCGTATGATTTTCTACTACAGCAAAACTTAAAGCTGTTTCTCCTTCTAAATCTTGAGAATTAACATCAGCATGAGCATCCAATAAAGTAGAAGCGATCGCTACATTTCCTTCCGCAGCAGCAGCCATCAAAGCTGTACCACCATTTCTACTTTTAATATTTACATCTGCCCCTGCTTCTAACAAAACTTTGACTACTTCTAAATGACCTAGATCGGCAGCTAAAATGAGTGGAGTCTCTCCATCTTTGTCTTTAAAATTAATATCAGCACCAGCTTTTAATAGAGTATTTACAGCAGGTAAATCACCTGTTTCTGCTGCTTGCATTAACCATGTTTTACCTTGTAAATTTCTAGTATTTATATTCACACCATGATTAATCAAAATTTCTCTTATTTCTGCATAATTACTATCAGTAACTACGGATAAAGTAGACTCATCTACCCTCGCTCCAGCATCTAGCAAGACCTTAACTACATCTTGATAACCTTGACTCGTTGCTAAACCCAAGGCTGTATCATGGTCTTTATCCACTACATTAACATCAGCTCCAGCAGCAATTAATTGATTGGCCACTGCGATATAACCATTCATGGCAGCAACCATTAGTGGGGAACTAGCATCATCATTTTTAGCATCGACATCAGCACCCCTACTTAGCAAAAGTTCTACTATTTCCGTCCGTCCATGAGCTGCAGCTAACATTAAAGCTGTTGCCCCAAACTTTTTTCTTATATAGTTGACATCAGCGCCTTTATCTAGTAAAGCAGAGGCTATTTGAGTGTACCCCTTTTCTGCAGCAATCATTAAAGCCGTTGTACCATCTAGAGCTTGAGCATTAGCATCAATATTTTGAGCCAGCAAAGTACATACTTGGGCAAAATTAGCATTTTTAACAGCCTGGACTAAGAAAATTTCTTCTTTTTGCGAAGCCATACCGAAAACCATAATCTACGTCTTTAAGATCACATAAGATTAACTTGCTGTTATGCTAACTTTTATGAAGTTTTTTTACTAATCCTAGAGAGAAGATAAATTATGGATCTGCCAATTCCAGAATCTATTAAACCATGGCTCAATTTTTTTCATCCCGCCATTATGTGGATACTATTGGCCTTGACAATTTACGCCTTATATCTCGGCATCAAAGTTCGTAATAGTAGAACTGCTACAGATACAGAAAAGAAAAAAGAATTTGCTAAATTTAAAATCAAACATCACCAAGTTGGCTCCTTTCTCTTAGCTTTTTTGGTTTTAGGGTCTCTTGGTGGAATGGCAGTCACTTATATCAATAATGGAAAATTATTTTTTGGCCCTCATCTCTTAGCCGGGTTAGGCATGACAGGAGCGATCGCTATCTCTGCGTCTTTAACTCCTTTTATGCAGAAAGGCCAAGATTGGGCTCGCTATAGTCATATTGTTCTTAATGTGTCAATTCTTGGTCTTTTTAGCTGGCAAGCGGTAACGGGAGTGGAAATTCTGTTAAGGATTATTAGCAAGATGTAAAAGATGGGAATTAATCAGGGGATTAAATTTTTCCCTGATTTTCAGGTTCCATATCTTTACTTGCGTTTTCTTGGTTTGGGAAATGGCAAGTTATGAGTGGTATGAAAATCTATTTGAGTTTTGTGACTCAAGCATTTAGATACTTGTTGTACTACTTTAAGTAATAAACTATCGCCAGTTTTTTGAATCAAACTAGGGGACATTTTCCGAATAAACTGGGGAAATTTTACACCTACGGTCAAATCTAAATCCCATTTTGCACCAGTCATAACAGGAGGCAGTCCTAACTTTTGAATTTCCTTGTGACTAAAAAACTTCTCTGTGGGTAACTCTAGCAACTTCATTTCTGATTGAAAGTTTATTTGATATCCGGGAGGTGTATAATTAGGCACTGGGATAGATATAATTTTATATATTCCTGCGGAGTCTGGTGGTACTAATTCCAAACCTACTCTAGCTTCAACCTGGTATCCAAAAGAACCAAATTTTCCGAGCGACAAATCATAGCCATTTTCTCCAAGAGGCTCAACTTTCATCGGATGAGCACATTGACAAAACCAACTACGATGAGATGCAAAGTGCCTTGCTACAGTATCTACATCTGCATATAATTTCATGCAGTCATTGTATTTTGTCTTAAACCAGGTAGTTGGGTTAGTTTCCGATACTTCTATTTTTGTTGTACTTACATAGAAATCACTAACCAAGTTTTTGTCCATCTCTAAAGTTTGATGTCCTGCAAAGTTGTGATCCATGATTCATTCTCCTATGTATACATATATACACTATATCCAATATTTTGAGGATTCCCAAATTGCTATCTAGTTTATACAAAGAATTTATATTTATAGCAGGCAACAGGGAACAAGGAACAGAAGGAACAGTGGGAAAAACATTTCCCCTGATTCGGATCATCATCAGCATAAGTCCATTAGCAAATTTACTCCGGCGTTGCAAAGCTAAATTAGGTGGTAACGGTCAGTTTTGGCCCAATGGTCAATCAGCAAAATCAGGATTAAATAAGTCTTTGCAAGATGCTGCTAGTATCAATTTCTTGATGTTTTAGAGTATATAGCTTGGAAACTGGGTAAGCGAGTTGTAAAAGTAGACCCAAAAGGTACGTCTCAACATTGTTGGGAATGCTTGAATCAAGTCTCTAAAAGCTGATCAGAGCGCTGGTATTCATGTCCTAAATGTGGACAAGAACTAGACAGAGACTATAACTCACCCACCCCTCTAGCTCCCCTCCCGGGAGGGGATGGGGGTGGGTTGGATTGTTATCAACACAGGAGGAGGACATCACTTCTGTTAAAACTGCGGTCAGGGCGTCTCTGACTGAAGAATCCTGCGCTCTCCCGTAGGGGAGCGTCGGGAGTATGTCAAAGCAGAGAATTAGTAATTGAAGAAGGAGTCAGGAGACAAAGTTAAGTTTGTTGGAGATACTCTTGCGCGTCTGTAATTTTAGACACTATTAAAATTAAATCAAGATGATCGGGATTTGAAAACCCAAATTTCCTCTTAACTAGAGACACAGAGATATCCCAATACCCTATATATAATTCTCTTCTGACCACTGACTACTGACTTGCAGTCAAAAACTGTTAAAATTTATAACTTTAATATAGATTGAAAAATGAAAGTATTTGTTGCTGGAGCAACTGGCCAAACAGGTCGTCGGATTGTACAAGAGTTAGTAAGACGAGATATTCCTGTAAAAGCTCTGGTTCGTGACTTAGAAATAGCTAAAGAAATTTTGCCTCCAGAAGCAGAGTTGGTAATAGGGGATGTCCTGAATTCTCAAAGTCTCCATGCTGCTATTGAAGATAGCACAGTACTTTTATGTGCTACGGGTGCTAAACCTAGTTTTGACTTTACTGGCCCATATAAAGTGGATTATGTGGGAACTAAAAATTTAGTGGATATTGCTAAACAGAAGGGTATTGAACGTTTTATTTTAGTTTCATCCCTATGTGTGTCTCGATTTTTTCATCCCCTAAATTTATTCTGGCTAATTTTATTCTGGAAGAAGCAAGCTGAAGGATATATTCAGAAAAGTGGTCTTAATTATACTATTGTTCGCCCTGGCGGTCTGAAAAATGATGATAATCAATTTCCTATTGTTATGGAATCTGCCGATCGCTTATTTGAAGGTAGTATTCCTCGAACTAAAGTAGCACAAGTTTCTGTTGAGGCGATATTTCAATCAGCAGCTTGTAATAAAATTGTGGAAATTGTTACTGAGGCAGAAGCACCAGAAAAATCTTGGGAAGAGCTATTCAACAATTAATAATTAATTATTAATAATTAATTATTAATTATTATTACCTCTTCTTGAAAACGGACAGGATTGACTGAAAGGAAATTTTTTCTTCTCTTGGTCTCATGGATATGGCGCAGGTTTCCTCGCCATCCCACCCTACGGGAAGCTGCGAAGAGAGAACTCCGTTCCGCTGACGCGAAACGCGACAGCGTTGCGAAGCAAACGACCGCTTTTTTCTCCTTTAAATGAGAGGCTTTAAACCTCAATTATTTGCTAAAAGCAATTGAAAAATTGAGAGAGAATTCAAAGTTACTAGCAAGTTCATTAATGGATAATGGATAGTTACCTCTGGTTAAAACCGTTCTTGATTGGATATAAGGAAATATTATTTCTTCTCTTGGTCTCATGGATATGGCTCCGAGACCTCGCCATCCCACCCTACGGGAAGCTTTCCTTACGGAATGCTATCGCAAACGCTAACGACCGCTTTTTTCCCCTTAAAAGGGGGAGGCTTTAAACCAGAATTATTTAATTATTAATTATTAATTATTCGGTACACTCCTTCAACCTTAGAAGGAATTATTCATTATTTTCTGTTTGCGTAGCATCCCGCAGGGAAGTGCTGACTGCTAAGAGCTGTTTGTGCATCATTCCGCAGGAAATGCTTACGGTAATAAGTCAAGATAATTTTAAAGTTATGGCATAGCACATTTGAGAATTATTTCAATATAGTAATTGTTGTAAAAAAATCAGCTATTGTAATTAAAAAAAAGGGGGTAACGCGACTTTTTAATAATTAGGTTAAACTATACATTTATTAGGAAACTTTACTAAATTTATTGTAGAAAGCTGCCAAAAAAATGTTTAGAAAATTCCTCCTTGATTATTTAGATGCATACGGTTAAACCTCAGATTATCAGAACAAAGAAGTCAAGACATTTTTATGCTCGTTTTATGTTGTTCAAACGCTTAATTTTTATATTTATAGTTATCATCTCTTTTGTTTCTTTTTTTCGAATTTTTAAGGGAGGTTTAAACATAACTAAACAGGAAATAACTAAATTAATTTCCCCTAATAAATATAATTACAATAATGGCAAAAAATGGCCTCAGCTAGCAATGAAAGGTGGAGATCCTTATATTCGTGCATTAATGCGAACTATTTCAGCTAGCGAATCTAATTATCCTCGACCTTATCATGTTGTTTATACAGGTAAAAATGTATCTAATCTGAGTAAACATCCAGACTGGTGTATTACTATAGTTTCTGGTCCGAATAAAGGAAATTGTACCACTGCAGCTGGACGATATCAAATGTTAACAAATACTTGGTATCTCATGGCAAAACGTTATCATCCACAACGTGGCAGGTTTATGTTTTGGGAATCTTACAGTTTTGAGCCAAAATATCAAGATGCTGTTGTACATGGTTGGTTAAGCGATCGCAAATATTGGAAAGCAGATATTCCTGGGTTATTAAGAAAGGGAAAATTAGACCGAGTTTTGCGGTTATTATCTGGAACATGGACGAGTTTAGGATATGGAATTGAAACTAATTCTATGAGTAAGAATTTACCAAGAGTATATCGGGAAGTTTTGGAGAATGAATTAAGTCTTTCAAGGGATAATTTTTATCAAAAAAATGAACAATCTTTGATAGTTGAATATTTTCCTAAAGATGTTGACAATGGAGTGGTTGAAAAAGCTTTAAGAACATTAGATTATCAGTTAATACTTCGACCAACTGTAGTAGCGGATATGCCTAGTAATTCAATTTGGTTTGGTTCAGCAGTCAGTATAAAAGAAGTTAAGTTAGTAGCAGAAAAATTAATTAGTTCAGGTGTGAATATTAAAGCTATTCGGCCTTTTAATAAAAAAGTAGAATTCTCTGATTTATTGATTCGAGTAGGAGCTGACCCAGAGGTAAAAAATAGACCGTCTTTAACCTTAGAGGATGTTCGGGAAAAATATAGTTTTACTAGAGATTATTAATTCAAGAATTAATAATTAATCATTACCTCTGTTGAAAGTTAATAGGGTTTGTGAAAAGGTTTTTTTGATTTATATCATGTCCGGTAGCATCGGTATTGTATAGAGAAGGTAAGGAAGACCGAAGTTGGAAGAAGGAAGAAGTAGGGGCGAACGGCCGTTCGCCCCTACAATGCAAGGAAAAACCTTATATTGTGCTAGATATTTCCCCAACTTTATACACAAACGCGCCCCAACGGACATGATATTATTTATTCTTTAAGAAGCCAGGCTTTTATAGTTTCAAAAAAATAAAAATGGTATGATGAAATTCGCTGTTTAAAAATTTCATCAACGTAAAAAGTGTAAAAAAAGAGTAGTTTTAGATGAAAACGAATACAAAGAGTACCGCAAAGTATATGAACAAATAGATAAAAAACAACAGCAATATCCTTAACTATGGTCACTAAAAAAAATATTCAAAGTAATATAAAAGTAATATAGTCGATCAAACTTTCACAATAATAATTATGATTATTCTATTGTTTTCTTTATTAAGAATGCCTTTAATGGAAAATATTTTATCAGTAATTATTCGTGATGAACCTAAAACGTAAGCATTTCCTACGGAATGCTGCGCAAACAGCTATTAGCTGTCAGCTATCAGCAACAATACTCTCTCCTTAAAGACAGTGTTTAAATTAATATAGACTTTAAGGGCAAAGAAGCAAACTTTTCTAGTAAGACAATTAAATATTGCTTTGATCGTAAACTAAAAGCAATAGCTGTTAACGTAGTTCCTCCGATAGGAGGCTAGCTGATAGCTGACGGCTGAATGCTTACCCTAAAACTCCTAACAGGATTGAAAATCGAAGTAAATAAAAACATAAATTAGTTCCTTCAACCAAAATAATTTTAGCATCAAAAATGTTTCCTATAGTAATAATTTAAAGTGGGAAAAGTAGATATAAATTAATATATCTACTCCTCATCCCTACTAAAATATTACAACTTAAATCATATTTTTTGCTTTAGCTTGAATCAATAAATCTGAATCATTAACAAACAACTCAGCCACTTTATTATCTCCTAACTGTTTTAAAGCCAATAAACAAGCATATTTCAAGTCAAAAATCCTTGTATTACTGATAGTTTCTCTAACTAAAGGTATCCCCTGCTCATCTCCTAAATTTGCCAAAGCAAGTGCAGCAGCACCACGAGATTTCTGAAACTGAGGCGCTGTGTTGTGCAATGCTTCTACCAACAAATCATAAGCATCAACATATTTCAGCCAACCTAAAAGTTTAACTACATGATAGTGAGCACCATAATCATTATGAGCGCTTTCGGCAAAGGTTGCCATTAATGCTGCACCTGCAACTTCTGGATCGACTTGTTGCAAAAGAGTTTTGCCAGCTAAATAACACCTACCAAAATCTGTACTATATAACTCTTTAATCACAAACTCTAAAGCTGGAGCTTGGTCATATTCATGGACTAATTCTAAATCATTGGGATGGTCACGAATGACTGAATCTAAAAAGGGTTCGATTTGAGCAAAGTTAATATCACCTGTAGGAATACCTGCTTGTGCTAGGAGTCTAATTCCCCGGAGACGAAAAACAATAGAAACTGGGCATTTAGCAATATTAGGAATAGATGGATAATATTTAGTATCGATTAGGTCTTGAATACAACCCCTTCTAGCATTAACATTTGAGTGTTCTAAAAATTCTACCACTTTTGTCATCTGGGAATAATCCCCTGTTAAACGAGAAACAGTAGCGATCGCCGCACTAGCAATAGGTTCGTCATCAGATGCTGTAAATTTCTGGATCTTAGTTATTGCAGGTTTATAGTCAAATTTTCCTAACACCTGAATAATCAAACGATAACTTTGACCTGGTTTTTCCAACAACTGAGCAATTTCTACAAGAATTTCTCGATCTTCAGTTCCTATTTCACCAATTGCCCAGACAGCATTTTCTACAGTGTAACAATCTTCGTCACTTAAGCAAGCTCTAATTGCAGGTAGTGCTGATACAGCATTTAAACGTCCCAATGTTTCGATCGCTTTACGTCTAGCAATTTTATGTTCTAGAATTGGATTTGTATCTTGTAGAGTTTTGATTAGGACATTGATTGAACGAACGCTTGGAAAGTTAACTAAATGACTTGCTGCAATATAGCGATCGGATTTATCTTCTAATTCTTCAAGTGGTGCTTCTAATAAAGCAATTGCTTTTTCTTCACTTAATCCAGGAAATAAATTGAAAAAACGCTTATCCATTTTCTCTAGTGTTAATTACAATCAACAATTAGTTTCTTGAATAGATCGTACAGCAGTTTACGACAGAAGCATAGACTGAAAGCTTTAAACTTCAGTCCATTATGTGGAACGATCGCCTAAAATCATTCAGGACTTACGCAACAGCACTAATTTATAGTGGTTATATCAGTAATAATGACCAAATTATATACTATATATAGATATATAGTTTCCTTGTGTAAGTCCTGAGGGGGATGAAAAAAATCAACTTCAGTATTTCAAGCCTCCTACTTCAGATTTGAGGTACTGATATAAGCGTTTCTCAGCCTAATAAGGTACACTTATCTTTAATTTGTTTTCTGTTCCCTGTTCCCTAAAACCAACGAATGTGCGTACCTCACGCTTCTTGGGAATTGCTATAACTGATAACTGAAATGACTTTATAATATCATGTCTGTTTGAACAGTTATAAATAAACGACGAAGGAGTCAGGAGACAGGAGACAGGAGACAGGAGGGTAGAAAGAAGAACAAGGAGAAAGTTTTTTTGATCACTAATTATCCGGACATGATATAACTTATGAAAAGGAATTAATCAAATAATCTAGATAAGCCCAAAATTCAACTAAAGCTTGGGGAGACATATCTCTAGGAGAACAGGCGCGATCGCGCGTGTATTGAAGTGCGCTAACATAAGGCGCAGTAGGTAAGTTGAGGGCGCGGTAAACTTCGCGCTGACCCGCAATAGCCCAATCATCGAGAGGAGCAGTATCGCCAACTACTAGACAATAATTAATTAGTCTCAGATAATGACTTAGATCGCGATAACATTTTTCGATCTTAACTTGGGAATCACAAATTCCATCAGGTTTTGTCAGTTCGGGGTACTTTTTCAATACCCAGTCACCAGCTTCTTTTGCTACAGCATCCAGACGCTCTGCTAGTTTTTCTGCAGCTTCCATGCGAGGACGAGTACGTTGTAGATTTCCTCGAATAGACTCTAAGTCAGAATCATTAGGAAAACGCCCTGCTATGTCAGCAGCATTAATCACAGTTGAAATAAATGATTTCATGAATAATTTTTCTCGTTGTTTTTTACTGACTACTCTTCAAGGACATTGACTGAAGTCGAGTCTATCTTGCAAAGCAGGGGTAGTAAACAAGAGGCAATTAATTTTGATTTGAGAAATAGCAATTTTGGCACTGCTTCATAAATATTGATATTGATAGATTGCATTCTGAGCCATTCTAATTCTGTATAGGAGCATATCCCGAATGTACTTCTACCTCCAATTATAAAAAATATTTGACGAGGAATAGAATTTATCCACTACAACTACTTAGGTTAAAAAGAACTTGTCTAATACCAATTTCATAAAATATTGCTACAGTCACGATACAGGGAATAGGGAACACCGGAGCTGGGAACAGGGAAAGAAAAACATCATAAAAAAGGTTGAATTTTTAGATTTTATGGAATATAGATTTTTTTATTGTAGGAATAAATCACAAATTAAGATGTAACTACCTTTTTTGAATTTTGTATAAAAAGACCTATTTATCACTGAATAATTAAGGTAAAATACCTCTCCTTTAGAGGAGAAACAAGAAAATATTTTCCTTTTATTCAATCCTCTTCCTTTTAGGGAGAGGTAATTATCAATTATAAACTATCAATTATTGAATTTATCGCTATCGCGAATGCCAATTCTCCAAAGGTTTGATTAATTTAACCGTGTAGAAAAAAAATAAAGGATAAAGTACCACCTTGTCTTTGATTATGATAAACTAATTAATGTTTTGTAATAAAATGCACAAGGGATTAGCTACAAATACTGCCAACTTATACAGGGGAAAGATGAATACCAATATACTTTTCACGGCGACTAAAGTCAGCGGCTTCCTACTCACTTCTGGTGATAAATTGATAGAAGCAGCTAAAAACGGTCAAGTTGATCTAGTACAAACTTTGCTTGTCCAAGTTGATGATATCAATACCAGAGACAACCTCTTTGGTAGGACAGCTTTGATGTGGGTCGCTCGACAAGGGGAAACTGCAACCGTTAAAATTCTGCTTGAGCAAGGAGCAGATATTAATGCTGCCGATAAATATGGTGTTACAGCTTTACAAGCATCTGCCTCTTGTGGTCATACTGCAACAGTTAAAACTATTCTTGAATATGGAGTAAATATTAATGCCCAAGATGGTCAAGGATGGACTGCTTTAATGATGGCTGTAGCTCATAATCATCCTGACACAGTGCAAGTGTTGCTAGAAAATAAAGCTCGAAAAGATATTCAGGAAAAAAATGGTTTGACGGCATTGATCATGGCTCAAAAACACAATTACTCTGATATGGTAAAATTATTAGATTCTTGATTTATTTATTATTAATTTTCCATGGTCAATATTTTTGAAAAATTACCAGACCCTATAGAAATTGAACAATTATTAGAACAAATTAACGAACAACTCGCTCAAAAAACATTTGACTCACAAGACTCTGAACTATTGCAAAAAATGGTAGAAGCATTGGCAGATAAGCGAGGTATGATTCGATTAGGTTTTGTGGAGGCTTTTGGTCAAATTGGCAAACCAATAACTCCTTTTTTGTTAGAAGCACTAGCTAACCATCCCAACCCCGTTGTGAGGCGCTCGGCAGGAAAAGGATTAGCTAAAATCCAAGAACCAGATTCTATTCCCACTTTAATTAATGCACTATTAAATGATGAGGATACAGTAGTCAAAAGTTCATCCGCCGGAGCATTAGCCAAAATGGGTGCTCTGGCCGTTAAACCTTTATTAGAAATCATAGAAGGAGATTATCCCGGTACATCTAAGGGGCAAGCTAGTTGGGCATTAGGGTTTATTGGGGTAGAAGGGATTGAAGAATTATTGTTAGCATACCAATCAGATAACAGAGATGTTCGCATTTGTGTAGTAGGAGCTTTAGGGAGGATAGCAGAAAGTAGATGGGATAACAGTTTAGAGCAAGTTATCTTTTCTGCTCTTGAGGATCGAGATGTTGAAGTCCGTCTGGAAGCGATCGCGGCTTTAAGTAGAATACCACCAGCGTTGGCATTAGCCAAACTTATTCCTCTGTTAGATGAGTCTAATTTAGAATTATCAAAAGCAGCCTTTCTAGCATTAGGAAAATTAGGAGAAAAAGAGGCTTTACCTTATTTAGAAGTTAAATTAGAGGATAATCGACCTGGAATTTCACAAGTTGCTAAAATTGCTATTTCTCAAATTAAATAATGTTAAGGACTTTTCTAAAAAACTCTCCTCTACTCCCCAAGCTAGGGGGCGCAAGCCTTGCGCCCCTACTGCCGTGCTTGTGTCAAAGATAGCTGAAACTTAAGTAAATTTAAGGATAAACACACAAATAATTGACGAATTATTTAAGGCTATTTTTTAGCCTTTTTTTCTTCCGTCTTGCTTCAAGCGTCAGTCTCAACTGGTTGGTTATTTGCTTGTGATTCCCCTAACAATCTAACGCCTACAACTTTTCCTCCTAAAGAATAAATCTCTCGCATGGCTTCATTCATACGGCTATGAGCAACTTTCTTTTTGTAAGAACTCACTCGTTTAACATCTTGACGACAGACTCCTGTAACTTCAATTTCAACAATACGATCGTCATACTCACTCATTTGGGGAGTTCCAATGGTTGTCATTTGTGTCATTATCAAATTCCTGCGATATAAAACTGATACAAAGCATCACATAACGTGACAATCTGATAGCGTAGCTCCGACCTAGGAGGCTGTTTACTTCCTGCTTCCACTGAGACCGTCGGCGGCTACTCATCCACAGGCATTGACGATCAAACCGACCGCATTTTTCGCTCTTTATACTTGCGTTAAATATCAAATAACTATAATAGTCAGAACAGCAATTATTTTGCTTGTTACTGACTACTATCTTTGATTTTAAACTAACTCAGTGATCTTAGTAATTTGGCCACCACTTTTGTGAATATTGCGAACTTGTTGGTTCATTTGAGAATAGGTAACAATTGTTTGTCTTCTCCCACGACGATTTAGTCTTGCATCATTAGTACGGGAGGAAAACTCAATTAGGAAAGATTTAGATGTATTATCATAAGCTGCACCATTACCCATACTAGGTGCTTTAATGGGAGTTGCTAAATTCCCAGCTACAGAACTAATTAACTTAGCACTGTTATCGCTATCGCTTGTAGCAGAGCCTCGTAATAAAGAAAACATCCTATTAAAGCCTTCTATTTTTATTCCGGGTTGAGAGGCAATGCTACGAGGATAAGGAACCATATTTTCCCCAAAACTATCCAGATATTCATTACTATCAAGGTAACTATCAATCTCTGCTTCGTATCCCTCTTCGTTATAAATTCTGACGTGTTCATCAATTTCCGATTGATCTTGAGGAGCACGACCTAATAAGTGTTTGAAATTCAGTTCGATAAACCGATACTGGGAAGAGCTATGAAAGAATAAAGACTGATATAGTTCAGATTGTGCCACCATCCTGACAAAGCGACGAACAGTAATTGAGCCATTTCTCAACATTGATTCTGCACTATCAAGACGTTGGCTGTCCATTATATATTGGTTTCCTAGTACCTGCTTGTATACTGCACGAATGACCGTTTGTAAATCTTCCTCAGTATAATTGGGACGTAATTCTAGGGGACTAACTTCAAAGTAATCCAATCCTAGAGTTGCTGACATATCTAAATTGCCCATAAATTCCTCCTGATATGATTGGTTTAATAATGGTAGGACTTACACATTACAAAGTATTTTCGTCATTGCGACCGATAGGGAAGCAATCTCAAATCCTAATTTTTAGCATCTCATGGGTAAGTCCTGAATAGTAAAGAAAAAACGCTACACTAATTCGGTAATACTGAGAATCTTACCACCTTGTTCGTGAATTCGCTTAAATGTTGCAGACAACTGACTAAAATCAACAATCCATTCCCGCTTACTTAAATGATTTAACTGAGCATTAGTTGTTGCCGTAGAAAATTGAACCCGATAACGCTTGCTTGTACTATCAGAAGCTGCTCCGTTACCAACTGCTGGTGCTTTAATTGGAGTTGCTAAATTAGCTGCTAAAGAGGAAATTAATTTAGCAGTGTTATCGCGATCGCTTGTAGCAGGTCCTCGTAATAAAGAAAACATCCGATTGAAGCTTTCTGTCTTCATCCCAGTTTGAGAGGCAATGCTACGAGGATAAGGAACAATATCTTCCCCAAAACTTTCAATATACTCATTACTATCAAGGTAAGAATCTATCTCTGCATCGTATCCCTGCTCAGAATATATTAAAACGTGTTCATCAATTTCCGACTGATCTAGAGGTGGACGACCTAAAAGGTGTTTAAAGTTGAGTTCGATAAACCGATACTGGGAAGAACTATGAAAGAATAGAGACTGGTATAAAGGTGATTTGGCCACAATTCTGACAAACTCACGTACATTAATAGATCCATCTCTCAATAGAGCTTCTGGGCTATCGAGACGTTGGCTTTCCATTATATATTCGTTCCCTAATACCTGTTTATAAACTGCCCGAATGACAGTTTGCAAATCGTCTTCTGTATAATTAGAACGCAACTCTAATGGATCAACTTCAAAAGCATCTAATCCTAGAGTTGCTGATAAGGCTAAATTGCCCATATTTTTCTCCTTAATTATGATTATGTTGACATCTCCAGGGGTTGAAACACCCTGGATTCTGTGGTTAGTCCACCGCAAATGGGATAAATCCACATTTGCTTCAAGCCTATCAACAGACTCCTACACTCCTCGGCATAGACCGAAATCTAGCTGTGAGCTTACCTTTTTTTGAATAGCTTTATATTTTGGTAGAAAATCATTATCTAAAAAACTAGCTTGAGAAGTGTAACTGCTCTATAAAACCGATATAAAACGTCATAAAAAGTGACATTTTAATGTTTACTTCCTGCTTCCACTGAGGCCGTCGGCGGTTACTCATCCACAGGCATTCACGGTCGAGCCGACCGCATCTCTCAAATTAATACTGGCGTTTAAATCTCTATCTATTGACAAGCCACATTCAGGGCAGTCATAAGTTCTTAACAATTTGCATCACCTCACTTTTTCAATTTTAGATTAACATAAAATTGGACTTTTCTTGTCAAGAATAATGACGGCTTAAAACCCGTCGCCCTTGACAACCATTGATTAAAACCAATGGCTAACTCTACGCTTTCTAGCTAGTTTTAGGTTTGCATCGCATCATACTATGATGGATGGTTTATGAGAAACAAATTGTCACAATAGTTAATTTTGTTACAAAATATTAATTAGTTTATCATAATCAAAGACAAAATGGAACTTTATCCTTTATTATTGCTTCGGAACGGTTAAATTAATCCAACCTAATTAATTCCTTAAAAATAAGGGACTAAGAAAAAAATATTCAAAATCAGGAGATTTTAAAGATGCTTGATGCATTTTCCAAAGCTGTAGTTGACGCAAACAGCAAGAAAGATGGTTTCATTGGTGGTTCTGACTTAGAAGCACTAAAATCTTTTATCGCAGATGGAAACAAACGTCTTGATGCAGTAAACTTTATTGCTAGTAATGCAAGCTGTATCGTGAGTGATGCTGTTTCAGGTATCTGTTGTGAAAGTCCTGGTTTAACTGAACCAGGTGGCGGTGTTTATACTACCCGCAAAATGGCAGCTTGCTTGCGTGACGGTGACATCATTCTTCGCTATATCTGTTATGCTCTTTTAGCAGGTGATGCTTCCGTACTCAATGACCGTTGTTTAAATGGCCTAAAAGAAACCTATGCTGCTTTAGGTGTACCAGCAGGAAGTGCAGCTCGTGCAGTCGGAATTATGAAAGCAGCAGCAGTAGCTTTTGTTAGCAATACAGCTTCTCAACGCAAAATGAATGTAACTGAACAAGATGGAGCTTGTGCTTCTTTAGTTTCTGAAGTGTCTGGTTACTTTGATGCTGTTGTTGCAGCTATTAGCTAGAACCAAATAATTTTTCGTTCATACATTTTTTGTACTTTATCAATTTTCTTTCAGATTTAGGAGAATCTCAATAATGAAATCAGTTTTAACCACAGCAATTGCATCTGCTGATTTAGGTGGTCGTTATCCCAGTAGTTCTGACTTAGAATCCGTTCAAGGTAGTTTACAACGTGGAGCCGCTCGTTTGGAGGCAGCAGAAAAATTAGCTGCTAACTATGATGCGGTTGCTCAAGAAGCTGTTGACGCAATTTATGCTAAGTACCCCAATGGAAGTGGTAAAGACATTGGTGAAGATGTGCAAAAATCTAAGTGTAAGCGTGATATCGTTCACTACTTACGTTTAATCAACTATTGTTTAGTTGTTGGTGGTACAGGTCCTGTTGATGAATGGGGTATTGCTGGTGCTCGTGAAGTTTATAAAGCATTAGGAATTAGCACTGATACTTATGTGACTGGTTTAAGCAAAATTCGCGATCGGATTTGTCCTGACCGTGATATGTCTGGTCAAGCGGCAACCGAATTAACAGCATACCTAGATTACGTTATTAATGCCATGTCCTAGTAATAGGTTGGTCTCAAATGACAATAAAATAACGAGTCTTTATGGGTGAAGGATTCTGTAGCCTGTTACTTGTTACTTGGTTAGAACAGTTAAGTAATCGACTCAGATTCCTTCATTATCTTAAATTGAAGAACACACCAAAAACTACTGATGTTGTAGGTGTTGATTTAGGCGTTAAAATGCTAGCAACACTAAGTACTGGTCAAGTTTTCCCAAGCATTAAACCTTACCGTACAGCTCAAGATCAACTAGCAAAATTGCAACGCCAACTAAGCAGGAAAGTAAAACATTCAAATAATTGGTACAAAGCTGTAATTAAGCTAGCGATCGCAGCACAGACGAGTAGCTAATATCCGCAAAGATGCACTTCATAAATTGACAACATACGCAAGCCTTGAACCACGGCACTGTCGTCGTTGAAGATTTGAACGTTAGCGTATGGGTAGCCAACCACAAGCTAGCTAAATCAATTAGCCTATAGTAATTTTATGAGTTTCGTAGACAGCTAGAATATAAAACTCAGTGGTACGGTTCTGATCTGGTAGTAGTTGACAGATTTTTCCCATCTTCTAAGACTTGCAGTAGGTGCGGTCATGTTCAAGATATGCCATTGCAGTAGAAAAAGTACCAGTATTACTAAGGTAGCATAGTATTTTTCTTGATCTTATAATATACTCCCGATGCTGTATTGCCCAAGCAGTACAGCGGGGGTTTTTTAGCGTATTTTTATTATTAGTTGTCATAATTATTTATAGTTTTTCCATGTCTCCAGAACAAACAGATACTTTTTTAGCAGAATCTAGACAAGAAGCAGTCCAAAATACTTTGTCTCCAGAAGAAATAGATGCTTTTCTAGCAGAAACTAGACAAGAAGCAATCCAAAAAACTTTTGACATCAACGACCGCCAAAGGTTACAACTCATGGTAGAATGCTTGGGCGATAAGCGGGGAATGGTGCGCTTAGGTTTTGCCGAGACTCTTGGACAAATTGGCAAACCAGCTACTCCTTTCTTGATAGAGGCTCTCCTCAATCACTCCGATCCTGTTGTGCGACGAGCTAGCGCCAAAACCCTCACCCTGATTGCCGACCCAGAAACAGTTTCTCCCTTAGTCCATGCTCTCCTCAATGATGAAGATACAGTAGTTAAAGGATCGTCAGTTGGCGCTCTGGCTCGGATAGGAGAAGCTGCTGCCCCTGTTTTATTAGAAATTTTAGGGTCTACAGAATATCCAGAAAGCACCAAAGGTCATGCTGCTTGGGCATTGGCATTTATTGGGCCTGAAGCCAAAGAGCATTTGTATCGGGAGATTAATTCTGAAAAGGTGGCAGTTAGGTCCGCTGTGGTAGGAGCGATCGCCAAAATTGCCCAAGATTCGGGAGAAGAGGAGGCCATCAATATTTTGATAACTGCCCTGGGAGATGCGTCTGAAGAGGTACGCACTGAAGCAGCAGCAGTTTTGGGAAATTTAGCTTACAAACCAGCAGTTCCCAGTCTAATTGAATTACTGAATCATCCTACTAGCGGTGAGACTCGCAAGGCAGCAGCTTTGTCCTTAATGAAAATCCGTTCCCATAATGCTTTAGAACCCTTGCGAGCAGCATGGGAACAAGAGTCAGACGAAGATATTAAGAAAATTATCAAATTGGCAATTACTCAATTAGAGAGACAACCTCCAGAAAACGATTAGGAATAAATAAGCTATTAGATAACCTTAATCTGGCTGAAGCAGAGAGCTTTAGCCATAAGAAAGTTAACTTAACTAGGATTAGATTTAAACTTCAACATATCCACCCGAGATTCAGCACTGTTAGCAGTTTCCTGTACATAGGTATCAGCAGATTTATCATTTTTGAATTTGCTTAATATTTCTCTAGAGCGGTCGTCATCAATAGAACTAACAGCATTAAGAATCGCTACTGCCAAAGCTGGATTATCAGTCCCATCAAGAACCTCTAGCAAGCTATCTAAAGCAGGCTTACCAATAACCCCTAACGCCATTGCAGAAGCAATGTAAACAACAGGATTTGCGTCATTGAGTCCTTTTTTTAAACCCTCAATTCCATCAGAGGGGAAGGGAACATTCTTGTGGTTGGTAGCTACCTGAGCTAAAGCCTTAGCACAACTGCCTCTAATAGTTGAATTATCACTGTTGAGCAATGAATCTACTAGAGATGGTACTGTATCTATCCCGATAGCTCCTAGTACCTTAACTGCTGCCCGTCGATAGACGGTATCTTCTTCTGCCAAAACTTCCATCAAGTTAGGAATGGTAGTTTCATCACGAGTTTCGGCTATTTCCCACATTGCTCGGTCGCGCAAGTGAGGATTAGGGTGTTTTAGTTTCTCAAATAAAGAGGATTGTGTCATCGCTTTATGAGTAGTTTCACAAATTATCACTATACCTTTCGGTGTTTTTGTCCAGCTGTTGGATAAATTCGATATTTGTACCTAGCTTTCATTATTATCGTTTTCAACTAACATTGAGATAGCATATTTATGGGTATCAAATCAAATAAAAAGTCGCCCTAAAAGGACGAGGCTTCAGACCCTGTTTTTCAGTGAACTCCTAACTAGCGCTTCAGCGCTTCAGCGCTTCAGCCTACAAAGGTAGTGCATAGATAATGGTATCTTAAAGCTTGGGTTTAATTCCCCAAAACGCGAGCAAGTCATTTAATTTTAGAAGGGGTTGCTCATCCTCTTTCCGTTCCCGAATGCTACGCTTTCCGCGCAAAGCTGACCGCTCTTTAAATATAACAAAGACTTGATTCAGATAAAATAAGGTTCTAACTTATCGATTAACTGTTGTTTTGTCATAGCTCCTTCATCGGAGAGTAATAATTTTTGATTCTGAAATAGTCTAAAAGCAGGGACTCCTTCAACTTGATATTGCTTCACAATTTCAGACTTAGGATCGACCTCCATTTTCACTACTTTGAGGCGATCGCTATATTCAGTGGCCACTTTTTCCACTAAAGGGGACATCAACCTGCATGGGCCACACCAAGTAGCCCAAAAATAAGCTAATACAAGTTTTTCTGACTTGAGGATTTCAGTTTCAAACTGAGAATCATTAATGACAATAACGTTACTACTCACGTTTTTTCCGTTCCATAATTTGCTGACATTTTTTCACAAATATTGTGGGTATTCATTTTATCAGAATTTAAGTAGCTCAAACTAAATATCTAAATAGGGTTTGCTGATTAAATATAAAAGCATTGACATATAAAGGTTTTAGCATTTTTTAGTGAAAAAAGTCCAAGCTTAATGGTCGTAATGGTTCAAAAAAGAGCGCATTTTAGGCTCATAGTTGCGCAGAATAATCCCTTGATTACTCTTCCTCCTACCTCCTCTATAATTCCCCGTTCCTCCTATCTTCCCCTCCACGGTCGGAACCCGCGGGTGGGTTGTCTCCAGTATAGCTGTCTCCTACCCTTACCCATAAGACTAGTGAAGCGCAAACCCTAAATACATAAGATAACTGAAGCAAGTAAATTTCCCAAACCGTCGTTTTCCTTATATTAATCTTTTTATTAAACTTATGGCTTTATATTTTAGACTTATGACAATTAAATGTCTGTAATAAAACTTTACACCCTACATTCCGCACAAAGTCCTAAGCTGATCCCTGGCTCTGATAGACTTTAACACTGGGAGAACTAAATAAAAAAGTTTTCCTCAGCAGTTGGGAGGATAAAAAAATCGTGGATAACGTAATTGGTTTAGAAATTATCGAAGTAGTAGAGCAAGCAGCGATCGCCTCTGCTCGTTGGATGGGAAAAGGTGAGAAAAATACCGCAGACGAAGTAGCTGTAGAAGCTATGCGGGAGCGGATGAACAAAATTCATATGCGGGGTCGCATCGTTATTGGAGAAGGAGAGCGAGATGAAGCTCCTATGCTCTACATTGGCGAAGAAGTAGGAATTTGTACTCAGCCCAATGCTAAAGATGTCTGTGACATAGAACAGCTAGTCGAGATTGATATAGCAGTTGACCCTTGCGAAGGTACAAATCTAGTGGCCTATGGTCAAAATGGTTCCATGGCAGTATTAGCCATTTCTGAGAAAGGAGGTCTATTGGCAGCACCAGATGTCTATATGAAAAAACTAGCTGCACCAGCAGTAGCGAAAAATCATGTAGATATTAATAAATCTGCCACTGACAATCTCAAGATTATTTCAGACTGCATGGAACGTAGTGTTGAAGAGTTAGTAGTGGTAGTGATGGATCGCCCCCGTCACAAAGAGCTAATCAATGAAATTCGTCAAGCTGGTGCCAGAGTCCGTCTGATTAGCGATGGTGATGTCTCAGCAGCTATTTCTTGTGCATTTGCAGGTACAAATATCCATGCTTTGATGGGTATTGGTGCAGCGCCAGAAGGAGTAATTTCAGCAGCAGCTATGCGTGCTTTAGGAGGCCATTTCCAAGGACAACTGATTTATGACCCAGCTATTGTCAAAACTGGTTTAATTGGAGAAAGCAAAGAAGATAACATGGCTCGACTCAAAGATATGGGTGTCGAAGATCCAGACAAAGTTTATAATGCTGAAGAGTTAGCTTCTGGGGAAACAGTGCTATTTGCAGCTTGTGGTATTACTCCTGGTACTCTAATGGAGGGAGTCCGCTTCTTCCCTCATGGTGCTCGTACCCAAAGTTTAGTTATTTCTTCTCAGTCAAAAACTGCTCGGTTCGTAGATACTGTGCATATGTTCGGAGAATCTAAATCACTACAACTTAAATAGAAATAGTATTGGGTAAATGGGAAATTTAGGAAATATTCAAGTTAAAAAATGACCTGCAAAAAATTAATATCCAGTGGTCATAATTAATTTCCTGCTCTCAATAGGAATGGCTTGGGAATGATTAACTAGCTATTATTATGAGCTATTAGCATTTCCTAGGTCATACTCTGAAAACGTTTATCGGCTAAAAGGGTCAAACTACTCCACCCTGATCAAAAAAGATTTGTAGTGTGGGAGTTTAGAATTAACTAGGTTTGAGTTTTCGGCTATCAACATTAGTTAGTTGCTATCTAAATACTATACGCCTTGAGAATTGCTTCCTGACTACTAATGTGCTATTTCAATTTTTTGGGGTAGGTTTTTAATTAAATATTTTTAGATGGAAAAATTTTAGTCATTTATTAAACCTGCCTCCTTTTTTTGAATAATTTTTGATTAGATGTGGAAATAAGATAAATTTCTCCTCTCTACCTCATCTTTTTAATTTACAGCGTATTCGGTGGTTTATGAAGTACAGCAGGGAGTAAGAAAAAATATAGTTTTTTCAATCCTTAGTATTTTGAGGCTTTCGTTATTTGGAATCTAAACTAGAGTGGCACATTTACATGGAATCTGCTTTTATCAATGGATAATGAATAATGGATAATTACCTCTGGTTAAAACCGCTCTTGATTAAATATAAGGAAATCAGATTTCTTCTCTTGGTCAATTGGATATGGCGAGGAGACCCGTTCCGCTAACACCATTCCTTGACCGCTTTTTCTCCTTAAAAGGAGAGGGTTTAAACCGAATGGATTAATTATCAATTGTCAATTATCCATTGTCATTAACCAGCTATCATCTCTGAGCTTAAAAGTATTACTTTTCTGAGTATTTAACCATTAGATAAAAAATCCCTATATTATGTCAAAATGTATAATTTTGGAGGGATTAAAGTCTCTTTTCAAATCATCAATTATTGATAGTTATTTTCCTATAATTATGGAAAAATTATCAATACTAAATTCTGTTTACAAATAACGACAAAATAACAAAAAAAATTATATGAATATCGCAGTTGTAGGACTTAGTCACAAAACAGCACCGGTTGAAGTTCGAGAAAAATTAAGTATTCCAGAAACACAAATAGAAAATGCCATTACTCAATTATGTGGTGGAACTTATACCCAAGAAGTTGGCATTCTTAGTACCTGTAATCGTTTAGAAATTTATGTAGTTACTAATGAAATGCAGCCTGGTATTCGGGAAGTAATTCAGTTTCTTTCTGACTCTAGTAAAATACCTTTAAATTTACTCCGTCCTCACCTATTTATGTTGCTCCATGAAGATTCTATTATGCACTTAATGCGAGTTGCTGCTGGATTAGATAGTCTGGTATTAGGTGAAGGACAGATTTTAGCTCAGGTTAAACAAACTCATAAACTCGGACAACAATATAAAGGTATTGGGCGTATTCTTAATCGTTTATTTAAGCAAGCTGTAACTGCTGGAAAAAGGGTTCGGACAGAAACAAGTATTGGTACTGGTGCTGTTTCTATTAGTTCTGCAGCAGTAGAGTTAGCTCAGATGAAATTAGAGGATTTATCTAATTACCGAGTGGCTATTGTTGGTGCTGGTAAAATGTCAAAATTATTGGTGCAACATTTATTAGCTAAAGGTGCAACTAATATATCAATTATTAATCGTTCTATCGGACGCGCTCAGGATTTAGCAAATAGTTTTAAAGATGCAGATATAAATGTTGATTCTATGTCAGAAATGGATCGGATTATTGCTAATTCTGACTTAGTATTTACTAGCACTGGCGCAACTCAACCAATTTTAGATAAAGCTAAATTAGAAGCAATTTTAGACCTTAATCAACCTTTGATGTTGGTGGATATTTCTGTACCTCGTAATATTGCTACTGATGTGAATGAATTGCCAAATGTTCGTTGCTTTAATGTGGATGATTTAAAGGCGGTTGTTGCTCAAAATCAAGAAAGTCGTCGGCAGATGGCGATGGAGGCTGAGGTTTTATTGGAGGAAGAGGTAGAAGCTTTTGATGTTTGGTGGAGAAGTTTAGAGACGGTTCCGACTATTAATTCTTTACGACAAAAAATAGAGACTATTCGGGAGCAGGAATTAGAAAAGGCTTTATCTCGTTTAGGCTCAGAATTTGCGGAAAAACATCAAGAGGTAATTGAGGCTTTGACTAGGGGTATTGTGAATAAGATTTTGCATGACCCAATGGTTCAGTTACGGGCACAACAGGATATTGAGGCGAGGCGTCATGCGATGCAGACTTTACAACTTTTGTTTAATTTAGAACAAGAAATTAGTTCTGGGAAAGTTGTTTAATTGGAATTTTTGGGTGTTGGTGAATTGGTAATTCTGTGATTTGAAATGTCTATAATATCTAAGAAAAAACTATAGTTATAAGTTTCATAATAATCAAGATTAATTACCTTATCACCAGTACCCACAAATAAATAAAAGAAATTAACACCCCCGCAACTGGCGAACAATGCTGAAAATTTCACCTCTACCAAAGAATGCGCCAAAATATGCCAAAACAATTGAGTTGTAGCTTGATTCAAAATTTTTAGCTTTTTCAACAGTAGTAATATATAAATGTTGACCTCCTAAAGGATGACTTAGGTGGTAGGTGTAATAACCATCGTCTAATTGACTAACAAAAACTGCATTCTCGAAATCTCCTCTGGATAGACCCACAGGACCACAGTGTTTACTTCTGAGTAATGCCTCACGCAGTTGGTCAAAATTATTAATCATAGGTTGGATATTAAATGGATCGTGATCTGTAAACATATGCCAAATACTTTGGTCAGAACGTGGCATATTTCCTGTAACAAAATATGCAAAATGTTCACAATTACGATGACCTAAATGGTAATCAATTCCAGTTGTAACTAGCTTAATTCGTTTTTCTATTAATTCCTTAGTTACTCCAGTACGCTTTTCTAAAGTTATCTCTTTCAACTCACCACTATTCCCTAGCCACTTATACTCGGAACCTACTTGAAAAAGTTTTTTTCTGAAAATATGCCCTTTCCCACCCATCCAAGATGTTCCATCCCAAGGCCTCCATTCAATAGTTTCTTTATTACCAAAGTAAACGAAAAAATGGCGAGTATGCGCAAAAAGCTGAACTGACTAAATATCACCAATTTGGAATTGCATTTTAATTTTAGGAATTAATAATAAAGTGGACATTATAAAATATTTTGCTATAATTCAGCATATTTTAAATATTTATCGCAAATGAAATATACCTACCAATATCGTATATATCCAGAAGCTAGCCAGAAGTTGATACTAAACAACTGGCTTAGGATGTGTCGGTATTGGTACAACAGAATGCTAGGTGAACGTTTTAACTGGTGGGAGCAAAACAGATGTCCTGTAAATGCTTGTCCTCTGGTTTGTTATTTGCCTGAATTAAAAGACAGGCCAAATTACTATAACCAGAAAAAGCAATTACCAGAGCTGAAAAGGGATTTAGTAGAAGTCAAACATTCAGGTGAATATCTTGATTTTTCTCAGGTTTACTCAACAGTATTACAGGATGTTTGTCGAAGAGTAGAAACAACATTTTCTAGGTTTGTCACAGGTGATAGTAAAGGCAATCGTAGCGGTAAACCGAGATTTAAAAGTCAATCTAGATATCGTTCATTAAATTTTCAAGAGTGCTGATGATTCCTGGTTAAAATTTTCATCAATTAATAGCAAATGGTTGTATATTTCAATTCCTAAAATAGGATTACTTCAAATCAGAACCCATAGACCAATACCTAATGGAGGCAAAATAAAACAAGTTTCAATCATAAAAAAAGCCGATGGTTGGTCGATAAATTTAAGCTTAGACGATACGTCAATTCCTGAGTTTAAAGTGGATAATATTCAACCTACTTGGGAAAACTCCATAGGTTTAGATGCTGTCCTAGACAAAGATGTTTATCTAGCTACATCAGAAGGAAATAAATTACCTTCTATCAAACCTTTAAGAACAAACCAAGACAAGCTAGCGAAAGTCTCCCAACGCAAGAACAAACGTAGACACGGTAGTAAAGCTAGGCGTAAAGCACGCAAAACGCGAAGGTAAAATTCATCAAAAAATAGCTAGAAGCCGTAAAGATTTTCATTATAAAACAGCTTATAAGCTAACTCGGACAGGCAAAAAAGTATTTTTCCATGAAAAATTAAATCTCACAGGTTTAACTCGCAGAATAAAAGCTAAACAAGATGAAGATGGGAAATATTTACCTAATGGTCAATCCTCAAAGTCTGGGTTAAATAAATCTTGGTGCTTATGCTGCATTTAGTCAATTCTTTAATATACTAGGTCAGGTAGCCGAAAAAGCAAACGCTAGAGTTATAGAGTGTAAACCAAATTATACATCTCAATTACTTTCTTATAGAGATGAAATTGTGTTTACAAATTGCAGTCTCAGGGAATATTTTGATGAGGAATTACAGTTGAAAATTGATAGAGATATTAACGCTGCTATCAATTTGAAACGAGTCGGGCTGGACTTGTTCCCGACGATAAACCGCCGTAAAAACAAAGTAGTTATTGCGCTTGTCAAAAACTGCTTCTGTTTCGCTCGGAAGTTCTGACCGTCTTTAAAAGACATCAGAAGCCAACACAGAAAGCGGATGTGTCTGTGTAGGTAAGTCACGTTGGTATATTGATTTGGCTATCAAAACTTGGAATTACAGGATTAAATAAAAGCAATTTAACTGAGTATCGTATTATTCAGCTAATCAAAGAAATACTGTATTGCTCTAAATTTACAAAATAAAAAATTGCTATAGGAAAGTCATTATTATGAGTCAAGCAAAGTCTATTCCTGAACAACTAAAACCTACTTTGGAAAATGGCGATCGCGACAGCGGAACGGAGTTCTATCGCCTAAGTCGGCCAGAATTTGAGGAACTGAATTTGAGCATTTATCTGTAAATAGTTTGAGTGTTAATCAGCAAGCCCTAATTAATTCCTCAATATTTTTCTTGTTAATTTTCCACATTTCCTCTTCTTCCCAAATCCATCTACTATCTACCCGCTCCACTGTACCATCAAGATTAAACACTGTCGCCGTTGCCAAAGTCTCAATCCAAACAGTAGCTCCACAAGTATGAGGCTTATCTGGTCGATAAACAATCCGACAAGGACCGTGAATCTCAACTTCGTGACCCTTGCTTAAAATCTCAGAGCCACGTTGAGCAGAAAGTACATATTCACATTTTGCTTGAGGATCGACCTTTTTGAGCTTTCGATTTTTCTCTATATTAGGTCGATTGAAATGAATTGTATTTTTACCGCAGTGGCGATGAGGAGACCAATTGGGTTTGGGGCCACGTTTTCTCCCAGAGACTCTGGGCATACCTTTATACAGAGGTATCACCCAAATTCGACCATTAATTTTCCGAGCCCCTTGAATCCGACCTTCCTTGATTAAAACTCTGACTCGTTGAGCAGAAATACTTAATAGAGAAGCTGCTTCAGTAGTTCCAACAAACATAATATTTAACTATTGCGTATAGCGGAATAATACTAAATAATACAAAAGTTACAAAATCATACATCTCAGGTGCTTCGGATAAAAAATTTTCCTAGTCTATCTTTTTATGTCTGGAAAAAGTACCTGGTTTTCAGCTCTTCATCATCAAAAAGGAGCGCATTTTGGGCTCATAGTTGGGCAGAAAATCAAGGGACGATTATTCTGACTAACTCCTCTATAATTCCCATTCCTTCTGAATTGCAGGATTGCAGGATTCTGACTCCTATCCTTACCACTCATACTTTTTCAGCAAATCTAGTTAATCAGCAAGTTCTAAATACTCATTTTTTTCAGATTTGCAGTGGAATTTACAAACTTTCTTGATTGGAAGTTTAAGAAAAAAATATCAACTCTCCATAGTTGGAGGTTGCGCTGGAATCGCAGCAATAATCGCATCAATCACCTTAGCAATAGGCAAAATATGCATACCTAAATCCGGCGTTTGTTGACCTTTCGGAATAATTGCCCTCTTAAAACCTAACTTCGCAGCCTCTCTCAACCTTAATTCCAACTGAGATACAGGTCGCACCTGGCCTCCTAAACCAACCTCTCCCAGCAAAATAATTCTGGGGTCAACTACCCGGTCGCGAAAACTAGCCACTACTGCAATAGCAACTCCCAAGTCTGCTGCGGGTTCTTCTACAGTCAACCCACCCACTGTCGCCACATAAGTATCTAATTTAGATAAAGGAATGCCGACCCGTTTTTCCAACACTGCCAAAATCTGTTGCAACCTACCACTATCAATTCCAGTAGTAGAACGTCGAGGTGCACCATGACTCGCTGGGCTAACCAATGCCTGAATCTCTACAACTATTGGGCGAGTACCCTCCATAGAAACAACTGTAGAAGTTCCCGACGAATACTCATCCCTACTTCCTAAAAATAACTCTGAGGGATTTAATATCTCTTTTAAACCATTCGCCACCATTTCAAAGACTCCAATTTCGTGAGTAGCGCCGAAACGATTTTTCATAGAGCGCAACAGACGATGGGAGGCAAAGCGATCGCCCTCAAAATACAAAACTGTATCTACCAAATGTTCCAAAACACGGGGACCTGCCAAAGCACCATCTTTAGTTACATGACCGACTATTAATAAAGTAATATTTTCCCGCTTTGCTACCTGCATCAAGGCCGAAGTACATTCCCTCACCTGAGCAACCGAACCAGGAGCAGAAGTCAGGGAAGCAAAATAAATTGTTTGAATACTGTCAATCACAGCAAGATATGGTTTGAGAGATTCCAACTCTCTTAAAATTACTTCTAAATCTGTTTCTGGCAATAAAAATAAATTTTCCTGAGAATCTGTAGTGGAATCTTTTATATTTTCAGCATTGTCATTGTTTTCTTGACTTTCGTTGGAGGATAAATCTTCATCCATCTCAACATTTGAAACATTATCCTTATCCTCTTTCTCTACTTCTACTTCATTGAGATTAACAATTAAACGTTGCGAACGTAATTTAACCTGTTGTCCAGACTCTTCTGCCGATACATATAAAACCCGACATCTACTAGACAACTGATTAGCCACCTGTAATAAAAGAGTAGATTTACCAATACCAGGTTCTCCACCAATCAAAACCAAGGAACCAGGAACAATTCCACCACCAAGCACTCGGTCTAACTCTTCAAACCCAGAAGGCATTCTGGACAAACTTTGGTCAGAAATCTGGGATAATAGAAAAGATGCCCTTGGTTGACCAGAAGACTGATCCGATTCAGATGCTTGAGTGCCAATGCCAATATCAGTCAGTCCCAATCTTTGTAGAGGGTTTGTCGTTGGTTCTTCTATTACTTCCTGTATTGAATCCCAACTGTTACAGTTTGTACATTTGCCTTGGAATTTAGGGTACTCCTTGGCACATACTCCACAAACATACTTTATTTTCTGTTTTGGCATTTCTTAAAATAATTTAATATTCACTCGTAAATATAAAAAAGCCTCAAGTTTGACTCATCCTAAGCTAAGGAGTAATCCATAATGGTAATTTCTTTTGTCCTGTTTGATGATAGAGTTAAGAAAATTAATATCAAAGAATCTTGAAAGAGCTCGAGCCACTATAATTTCTAATTTAGCAGTGAGATGGGGCGTATAAACTGCGCGGGAAACCCACGCAGACAGCCCCTAATGAATTTCAACATATCTATATAATAATTGAGCGGAGCGCGAATCAATCCAGTATCAGTTATAATATAGTTATTAACATTTGATTTTTCAACCTTTGATTACTTTAGCTTACCAGTACAAGCTCAACCCAACTCAGCAACAAGAAATAGAGATTAATCATATTCTTGATGTTTGTAAGAGCGTGTACAATTATGCTTTGAGAGAGCGAAAAGACTGGTCAAGTGCGAGACAATCACCAATTAATAGCTGTTCAATTGTTTCTGAATATATTATTCCTACTGAGACACCTTATCCTAGTTACAATCATCAAGCCAAAAACCTCACAATAGCTAAAAAAACTCATCCTAGATTAAAGTCAGTTAATGCTCAAGTTTTACAACAAACTTTAAAGACTCTAGATAGAGCTTTTTGTGGTCTGAAATCTCAGGGTAAAGGTTTTCCAAGATTTAAGAAAAAGCTGAGAAGTTTTGTTTTTCCTGCCATGCTGAAAAATTCCTTAGGCAATAATAGAGTTAAACTGCCTCAGCTAGGTTGGATTAAGATTAAACAAAGTAGGCCATATCCAGATGGTTTTCAAGCTAAACAAGCTAGGATAGTCAAAAAAGCAACTGGTTATTATTTGATGATTACTTTTACTTCATCTGAGTTAGTGCCAGATAATCCAGTAGGTAAAAAGTCATTAGGAATAGATGCAGGTATAGAAAGTTTTGTAGCGACTTCAACTGGAAAGTTAATCAAATCTCCTAAGTTTTTATTCAGCCAACTACGCGAGCTTAAATTGGCGAGCTACCCCGCGCCGCCTCCAGGCGCAAGCGGTCAGACCCCGCGTCGCCTCCAGGCCCAAGGGAATGCTGACCAAGAGAGGGAACGTGCGAGCTTACTGCAAAGAAGACTTAAGAAAAAAAAGAAGGGGTCAAATAATTGGTTAAAACTTCAGAACAAGATAGCTAAACTACATGAGAAAATAACCAATACTAGACGGGACTGGAATTTCAAATTAGCTCATGAACTTTGTGATAATACAGACAATATTTTCGTTGAAGATATTAACTTTAAGTCTTGGTCTAGAGGTATTGTTAGAAAACAATCTAATGACAGTGGCATCGGTCAATTGATCAATGAAATACTTCCTTATATATGCTGGAAAAGAGGCAAGTATTATGGAAAAGTTGACAAGGATTATTCTTCTCAAGAATGCCCTAAATGTGGGCAGATTGAAAAGAAAAAACTCTCTGATAGAAAGCATAATTGTAGCAACTGCGGTTATGAAATAAATCGTGATATAGCTGCTGCACCCACCCCCATCCCCTCCCGGGAGGGGAGCAAGAGGGGTGGGTGAGGATTAATAGCGGTATACATACCGTTAAAGAGAAAGCTTGTGGAGATGGTCTGACAGGGGTGCAACTCAGTTTATTTGATTTGTTGCCAAGCTTACGAATCTGCCAGACAAGAATCTCCCTTTATAATCACCAGATTTAACGGTGAGAGTGTCAAAAATCTAAATGAAGGAGTGTTAGGAAAAGTGGAAAATCATAAAGAAAAAATATTGGTTGTTGATGATGAGGCAAGTATCCGTCGTATTTTAGAAACTCGACTGTCAATGATTGGCTATGATGTTGTTACTGCTGCTGACGGGGAAGAAGCTTTGGATACTTTTCGCAATGCAGACCCAGATTTGGTGGTATTAGATGTGATGATGCCAAAATTAGATGGTTATGGTGTATGTCAAGAGTTACGGAAAGAGTCAGATATTCCTATAATTATGTTAACTGCTTTGGGAGATGTTGCAGATAGAATTACAGGTTTAGAGTTAGGTGCTGATGATTATGTAGTGAAGCCTTTTTCTCCAAAAGAATTAGAAGCAAGAATTCGTTCTGTATTACGTCGAGTAGAGAAAAATGAGGCTAATGGTATTCCTAGTTCTGGTGTTATCCAAGTTAGCACTATTAGAATTGATACTAATAAACGTCAGGTTTACAAGGGTGATGAAAGAATTAGACTAACTGGTATGGAGTTTAGTTTGTTGGAGTTGTTGGTAAGTCGTTCTGGAGAACCTTTTTCTCGGTCTGAGATTTTGCAGGAAGTTTGGGGTTATACTCCAGAGCGCCATGTAGATACGCGGGTAGTGGATGTTCATATTTCTAGGCTGAGGGCTAAGTTAGAAGAAGATCCAAGTAATCCAGAATTGATTTTAACTGCGCGGGGTACTGGTTATTTATTTCAACGTATTATTGAGCCTGGTGAAGTTGGTTGAAATATAGTTACAGTCAAATCAAAGGCTAAAAAATTGGTAGTCCTAAAGATTTAAGGGTATTATTTGCTACATCCCTATTAATTATAAGAAGGTAGACAATAAAAATTATTACTTGTTTAGCACTACTAAAAAATCCTAGTTATTCAGTAATTTTAAAAATTGGCTGATTGGTATCTAAATTTATCTTTTTCTTTACGGGTTTAATACCAATTCCTAAAAATAATGCTATTTTTATTGAACACTTCAGTTATTAAGTAATGAACAATGATCATTAATTTTTTTAGCAATTATTTGTATGAAGTCAAGAGATCTTATTCCTCATTTACCGAATAATTAAGGTTGAAAGCCTCTCCTTTAAAGGAGAAAAAAGCGGTCGTTTGCTTCGCAACGCTGACGCGAAACGCGACAGCGGAACGGAGTTCTATCTTCGCAGCTTCCCGCAGGGTGGGATGGCGAGGTCTCGGAGCTGTCCGACCATCGACCAAGAGAAGAAAAAATTTTCACGCTCCGCGTCAATCCTCTTCTTTTCAAGGAGAGGTAATAATTAATTATTAATTATTAATTATTAATTGTTGAACTACTTCCTACTCTCTGCTTTCAAGAAGATGTAGCAAAAATGCGCGATATTTGGTATAAGATTCCACCTCCTTCTTCCTTCTTAAAGAAATTTAATTTCCCCGGCGGGAAGTCCCGCGCTCTCCCGTAGGGGAGCGTCGGGAGTATGTCAATGAGTTAAATTATAGCTTTCAAAATTTATGTAGAGACGATATAGCAATTAGGAATCAGTTATGAGAATTGAGGTGTTCCTTAAAAGTATAGAATATAGCAGTTATTATATTCAGATGATAGATTTTTTTCTTTTTCTCTGTTTCCTGTGCTCTAAAATTTGCCAATATCTCACAACTTAAATCATATTGCTATATATTCATATTTCTCAAATATAAACACTATATTTAGGGTTTGCGTATGGAAAGTCTTTTTGCTCTTTGTAGGAGACAGCTATACTGGAGACAGGAGACAGGAGAAATGGGGAATGAGCAAGGAGGTAGGAGCGGGCGTTTTGTCCCTCAGTTTTTATGTTCTTGTCTGCCTTTTATGCTAACTTTTTGAGCATGAACAGCTCAAACAAGGGGACTTTTGGGGACTCTAAAAAGGCTCAAGCCAATATCAGTCAATGCTTTTAGATTTAATCAGCAAGCCCTATTTAAACCCTCTTTATTTGGTAATTTATTCTTTAAAATATGACTCAATCAGAACAAAACAAAGTCTTACGAATGCTACCTATAATAGTAGGAGGATTAGGCGGAACTTTACTCATGGTTAATCGATTTTTCACCCCTAATCTTTTAGCTTCCCAAGCTCGTTCTGATGTAGTGGGGGTAATTTTAAGTGCTTTTTTGATTTTAACTGGTTTACTTTGGCAACAGATACAACCACGTTCTCCTGATACTGTTGAATTAATTGGTGAATCAGGGTTTGAACTATTGCCAGAATTATCTGACATAGCAAAAAATGAACTTGCCTGGGCTTCTAGTTTATTATTAACTAATACAGTTACTAAAACTATTATTATTTGGTATCAAAACAAAGTCTTATTAAAAAGAGGAATTTTACCATCTCATTCACAAGTAGAACCAGGAGCTATTTTCAAGCAAGTTTTGAATAAACAAAAACCTATTTATTTAGTAGATTTAAAAGTTTATCCAGGTCGTATTGAATTTAATTATTTACCAGAAAATACTCAAGGTGTCATTTGTCAACCTATTGGTAAGAATGGTGTAATGATTTTAGGCGCAAATGCACCTCGCAGTTATACTAAACAAGATGAAAATTGGATTTCGGGAATAGCAGATAAATTGACAGATACTTTGTCGAAAGAAGAGTTAATTAGAATTAATTAGGGTTTGCGCTTCACTAGTCTTTTAGTAGAGGTAGGAGACAGCTATACTGGAGACAGGAGACAGGAGGAACGGGGGATGAGCGAGGAGGTAGTCGGAAAAATTATCCCTCAATTTTTCTGCCATAATAATTCCAAAATACTAGTATGCATGAGCTTTTTTCACCGAAAAGCTGGTACTTTTTTTAACTCAAAAACGTTAAAGCCAATATCAGTCAATACTTTGAGAATTAATCAGTAAGCCCTAATTAAGACAAGTCATTTCAGTTATCAGTTATCAGTACCTCGGCCTGAAGTCAGAGGCTTGAAATATTAAACTTTATTTTCTCTTGGTCTCATGGATATGGCGCAGGTTTCGGAGCCATCCCACCCAACGGGGAAGCTGCGAAGATAGAACTCCGTTCCGCTGTCGCGTTTCGCGTCAGCGTTGCGTTACGCCAGTTTTGCGAAGCAAAAGCAAACGACCGCTTTTTCATCCCCTTGAAAGGGGGAAGCTTGAAACCTTATTTTTTGGTTAATTTTTTTGATTTTAATATGTTAATGATAATTATTTACTGGCTTCTTCTAATAGTTATGTTGGTCGGTGTTGCTGGTGCTGTAATTCCAGGTTTGCCCGGTTCTAGTTTGATTTTAGCAGCGATTTTAGTTTGGAGCTTTATTCAAAATTTTACTGGGGTGGGTTGGGCATTAGGAATGGCGATCACTGTTCTGGTTTTGAGTACTTTGATAGATTTTCTAGCTACTTATTGGGGAGCAAAACACTCAGGTGCTAGTAAATGGGGACAAATAGGTTGCTTCGTTGGTCTGGCATTAGGTTTTTTTGGTCTATTACCAGCTTTGCCATTTGGCGGACCTTTATTAGGGATGTTGATTGGACCTTTTTTCGGAGCAGTTGTTGGAGAATTTTTGTATCGGCAAGATTTAGAGTTTGCTCAGAGGGCTAAATTATCTGTAAAAGCTGGAATAGGTATAGTGGTCGGCACAGTTGTGGGAAATATAATTCAAGGAATTTTAGCGATCGCTACTGTGATAGTTTTTCTTGTTTCAACTTGGCCGACCATTAACAGTTAGTTTTTAAGAGATTAGGGGTTCGGGGAGCTATAAGTCCCGCGCTCTAAGCAACAGGGTGAGCGTCGGGATACATGGACTTCCCGCACTTGTTGAAGGGGTTCTATGCTCCATCGTGAGGTTGGCAGAGCCATCGCTGTACCCGTAGGGTGAGCGTCGAGAGGATGTCAAAAAGAATAAACTCTGCCAGTGGGAGAAATATAAACTGATTTATGGTCAGTTGCTTCTGAACCTGGTTTAACTCTAACTGTAACTGTATTACCCTCTGCACTATATTCATAAGTAAGTAAACTGTCATTATATATGTTTACTGTGCCATAACCGTCAGGTATACTTTGCAAGTCAACTCTGATATTTTTACTTCTTCCTGCGGGTAAAATTCTTTCTACTTCTGGAATTAAGTTATAGTTGAGAGCTTTTCCGGTCTGATTTAAAATCTTTAGTATAATTGGTTGTTTTGAATCTGCTGCTTGAGCTTCTGGTTGCCAATATCCAGGTACATAAGTAGGAGCATTTTGAGATAAAACTTCTTTGGGATAAATTATGAAGCTTGAAGTTATTAATAATGTTGTGATTAGAGCAAATTTTTTCATTTTTCCTCTTGTTGTACGGTACAAAAAATCTAATACTTAATAGTCGAAAATTTTTGCTTCGGTTATTTTTGACGTAGTCTTAACAGCAATTTTTAGGATGTTAAGGTAGGGCTTAAATAATATTTCTGTTACCAGAGCGAGTATTCCCTAAATTCTTGAAATTTTGTACTTCCAAGACTCTAAAACTGCTCTTTATGAGATAACTTTAATAGCAATTTTTGAGATGCTAAGGTACTGTTTAAAATCTCTCTGTTACCAGAGCAAGTATTCCTTAAATTCTGAAAACTTTGTACCTCCAAGACTCTAAAACTAATGGATATAATGAATAATAGTTATGCAAAATAAATTTTATTGTTGAAATTAGCAAAAGGGAGACGGCAGAATATGTAATTAATTTTGTCTCAGTACTTGGCAATCTTAAAGTAAGCATTCAGCGGTCAGCTATCAGCTATCAGCTATGAGTTATTAGCTCATTATCGCACCGAAGTCTCCAAGGGGAATTAAAAGTTGTGTTTACTTCCGCATTCCGCGCAAAAGAAAAAGGTTATCAGATAACCTTAGTAAGTTATTACATTCATGGATATGATCGCTGACTGCTAATAGCTGTTTGTGCAGCATTCCGCAGGAAATGCTTACATCTTAAATGCTTTATCAAACATCTACCTAGACAATTTTTCAGCATTGCCAGAAAGACAAAGCTTCTCAACTTTTTATTGCAGCGAGGAAAAACTTTACCAAGAGATTTAATCTCAGAAAAAGCTCTATCTAAAGTATTTAAAATTTGTGGTAAGAATTGAGCATTAACTGACTTGAATCTGGGATTAGTTTTCCCAGGCTATTATTAAGTTTTTTGCTTGATAATTGTAATTACAATCAGCTGCATCAGTAGAGACTTTGAAAGTCTTATTTCTGTTCCTGGTTTTCTAGTCCCTAATTCTCAGAAATTTTACCTACAATTCAAATAAAATTTCTATATAGCACTCGAAGTAAAGATGAGGATATATCAAAAGCTGAAAATTCAGACAACGCCAGATTTTTCCTTCTACCTTCTCCTATAAAAGTAGTAACCTTGAAAACTCTACAACTAGACTAACTAATTGAGAATATTGAGAATTAGGATAGTGGCTAGAAAAGACTACTTACAGAAAATAGAAGAGCTAGTAGCTAATCATCAAGAAATATTACTAATTACCAATAACCAATTTAAGAATTTGCATAAACTTTCTGATAATAAGCCTGATATTCTTCAGATAATAATGGCTCCCACCAATTTCGGTTATTCAAAAACCATTCTACGGTCTGACGTAACCCCTCTTCAACAGTTACTGAAGGTTGCCAACCTAACTCAGTTTTAATCTTTGTGGCATCAATAGCATAACGTCGGTCATGTCCTGGTCTATCCTTAACAAAAGTAATTAACTTTTCACAAGGTTGCACTGGTAAATTAGTTGCTAACTCATCCATAATTTGACACAACATTCGCACCAAATCAATATTTTTCACCTCATTATTTCCACCAATATTATAAGTTTCTCCAGGTTTACCTTTGTGAATTACCGTATCTAATGCTCGACAATGATCTATCACATACAACCAATCTCTAATATTTTGCCCATCACCATAAACTGGCAATTGTTTTCCTAATAACATATTGATGCACATCAGAGGAATTAACTTCTCAGGAAAATGATACGGTCCGTAGTTATTAGAACAATTAGTAATAACTGTCGGGATACCATAAGTATGATAATAAGCTCTAGCCAGATGGTCACTTCCTGCTTTCGATGCAGAATAGGGACTATTTGGCGCATAAGGTGTGGTTTCTGTAAAGGCAGAATCTTCTGAGCTTAAGCTACCGTAGACTTCATCAGTCGAAACATGGAGAAATATACACCTACGATCTGGATTTTGAGCAACAGTGGGATAATGACTTCTGAACGCCTCTAACAAAGTAAAAGTACCCACAACATTAGTTTGAACAAAAGCTGCCGGGCCAAGAATAGACCGATCCACATGAGATTCTGCTGCAAAGTGGGCTACTGTATCTATATCCTCTTCCTGGAGTAACCTATCTACTAATGAGCGATCGCAAATATCTCCCTGGACAAAACGGAAATTTGGCAACTCTAGTAAATCAGCTAAAGTTTTCTTGTTACCAGCGTAAGTCAGAGCATCCAATACAACTACTCGATGATTAGGATAGGTTTCACACCAATAATGGACAAAATTAGAACCTATAAATCCAGCACCTCCGGTTACCAATAATCTACTTTCCATAATTTTCATCTCCTGAGAGTTTGCTATTGAGCACTTAATGCAAAATTAATTTAACATTTAGCTGAATCTGGCAGAAGCCCGACACCATAAACTTGTTTTGGTGTTCGGATGAATGCCAGTGTTTTGATGATATAATTTAGAGAATAGCAGAAAATAAATTATCCCAATTTTTGTACTTAGATCGTTAACTAGCTACTCTCTACTCCCTTACTTTTTCAATTTCTTCCCTACTCCCTACTCCCTACTCCCTTACTTTCATAGTTAATGGGATAATTTGTTATTTGGAAGTCCCTTAGATTCTATATTCCCTGATCCAGTATTCCCTTTGACAAAAATTGGATATATGGTTTAAATGCAAAACAGCTTAACTATAAGGGATTATCAGTCAAAATTTATTCTGATAAGTAGTAATATGATTAAATTTAGCTGATATTTTTGGTGTAAGGATAATAATTTTGAGTCAACAAGAAATTTTAACACGAGCAAAACAAGGAGACCCTCAAGCGATCGCTTTTCTCATCAATCAAGCATTAACAACTATCGGAGTTAAAGCTAGGGTTAGTATTCAGAAAAATAATCTGCATCTTCTACTAGAAAGCTCTCAACTTCCAGATCGCCAAGCTTGTATTAGAGTAATTCATCAAGGAATGCAGCGCCTTAATGCATCATCGATTGATTTTGTCAATCTTTACGGGCGAAGATTAGGTCACACCATCCCTGAGTGGACAGAAGTTATTGAATTATACAGACCTAGTATATACCATCCAGCGGGAGTAGGGACAATTTGGTGGCAGTCAGAAAATACAAATTCTTCCCAAAAATCTCTTGAACCTACTCTACCTTCCCTATTTCAACAGGTGGAATTAAATGCTCCAGAAATAGTTAAGACTAACTCAGAGTTCGGTAAAAGTGAGGATAAAAATGTAGATTTTTCTCCAGTTAATCTCAAGGGATCTGTGAGAAAAATAAATAGTCGCTCTAGGACAAAAAAAATCTTTTCTTCCTCTGATACTTCTTGGCAATTTTTACCTCAGAAAAATCAAGCTCTTTGGCTATTAGTAAGTACTATTGGTATAGCATTAATTCCTGTATCAAATTTAGTTTTCAATTCTAATAATTACAAGCTACCTGAAATTATTTCAAATATTTCTCAACCACAACAAAAACTTCAGTCAAGCTCTTCAACATTAGAAGTTAGTCAGTCGGCAGTATCAACAGTAACTACTCCTCAAATTGTACAAACTCAAAATCAACTTAATTTATCAGAGGTTTCTGAGTTGGTTTTATCATCGATTAAATCTCCAATTAATCCTGATACTAGAATTACTATTAAAGCAGTGGGGGATATTATTCCCGGCACTAATTATCCTAAAAATAAACTACACCCTAAAAAACAAGAGTTATTTGCATCAGTAAAACCTCTATTACAGGATGCAGATATTGTTTTTGGGAATTTTGAAAGTACCTTAACAAGTTATCCAAGAAGTGGCAAAAAAATGGGGAGTGGTAGGGTATTTGCTTTTAGAACACCACCGAATTATAGATATTTGTTGAAAGATGCTGGTTTTGATGTATTAAGTGTGGCAAATAATCATTCTTTTGATTTTTTAAAGCAAGGGTTTGAAGATACAATTACCAATATTCAAAATGCTGGTATGCAAGCTGTTGGGAAAAAGGGAGAAATTGTTTATCGTCAAGTGAAAGGGATTAATATAGCGTTTATTGCTTTTAGTAATTATAGTTATCATAATTCTATGCTTGATTTAGAATCTGCAAAAAAACTTGTTCGAGAAGCAGATGAAAATGCAGATATTATTGTTATTTCTGTTCATGCAGGTGCAGAGGGAACTAGGGCGTTAAGAATTAAGAATAAGACTGAATATTTTTTTGGTGAAAATCGAGGTAATAAAATTTTATTTTCCCATACGTTAATAGATGAAGGTGCAGATTTAATTTTGGCTCATGGTCCTCATGTGCCTAGAGCAATGGAGGTTTATCAAGGGAAGTTAATTGCTTATTCTCTTGGTAATTTTATGGGGTATCGCACTTTGTCTAGCAAAGCTCAGTTAGGATACTCTTTGGTATTAGAAGTAGATATTAATCCTAGAGGAGATTTTGTTTCGGGTAAAATTTTGCCTGTTCATTTGAATAGTAAGGGGATTCCTTATCCTGATAAATATGGTCGGAGTATTAAGTTAATTAAGCAGCTTACAAAAAAAGATTTTCCGAAGACAATTTTAGAAATTGATGGGGAAGGAAAATTAAAAGTTAAAAGTTAAAGGTTAAAAATTGAGACAATAACTGGTACTTCTTCTAGGAAAATTCCTGAAAATGAGCGATCGCCTTTGAGTAGGGAAATTATGTTGAATAAAAAGTCATGCACGATGGCGAACGACCCCTTATAATCATTACGATATCACAAAAATTGTGGGGATGCAACTTAAAATACTTTGAGACGCGTTTTTTTTAGGTGCTTCACAGAATGAAGATGTGGTTGGCTTTGCACTGAGGAGTGATGGAGGGAAAAACAAGTATTTGCTTAAAGCTCCACAAGATGACAATATTTCTGATACTGCTTCTAGGAAAATTCCTGAAGATGAGCGATCGCCTTTTAGCAGGAAAATTGTGTTGAATAAATTGAATCAAATTTTTATTTCTGATTTTTTTCTGTTGCGCTATACGCAATAAAAATTTTTGCTTAGAGAAACAAACTCTCGTGGTGAATTGAATCAAATTTTTATTTCTGATTTACTTCTGTTGCGCTATACACAATAAGAATTTTTACTTAGAGAAACAAACTCTCGTGGTGAATTGAATCAAATTTTTATTTCTGATTTACTTCTGTTGCGCTATACACAATAAGAATTTTTACTCAGAGAAACAAACTCTCGTGGGGATTGAATTGAATTTTTATTTATGATTTTTCTGTGTTGCGAATAAGGCAATAAAAGTTTTTGCCTAGTAATTTCTGGTTTCTAGAGAAATTTGGAGAAGGTTTTGGAGTTGGAGAAAGGTTCTGAATAATTTTCATGGTTTCGACACTCACGGTACAAACTTTTTGTAGTAGGTCAATGACTGTTTCTTTATAGTCGGCAAAACTATAGGTATTCAAATTTTCGGCGATGGTTTTGTCTTTTGAGAAGAGGGAGTCGAGGATGAATTGAAATATCTACTCTTTTTCTAAGACTAGGAGAAAAACTTAGAGACCAAACCCCTACAAAAACTATTTATACTTCTTCAATAGTTTCCATCTTCTAAATAATTTTCATAGTTTCGACACTCACGGTACAAACTTTTTGTAGTAGGTCAATGACTGTTTCTTTATAGTCGGCAAAACTATAGGTATTAAATTTTTCAGCGATAGTTTTGTCTCTGGGTTTCTTTTCTTTGTATTGGTCTAATACCCATTCCAAAGCACTGCGGTTTCCGATATCAATTTCAGGATAAGAACGATTCTGGTTATTATCATTTGCATTAGCTTGATTTGCATTATAAGGAGGATTACCAATAATCACCGAAATATAATCACAATCATTTTGCCGTTTAATCCTTTCAGTATTTTCCACGGTCATCGCAAATAAATCTAACTGCTTATACTCAAAGGAACTATGGTCTAAAGTATCAACAAAACAAATATTATTAAACTCCTGATCATCCCCCATTTTCTGCTGATAAGTATATTCAATATTCAAATTTGCAATGTAATAAGGCAAAATTGCCACCTCATTACAAAAAATCTCATTCAGAATGTAAAACAGACTCAAGACAGTCAAAAGTGATATTTTCAGTACTTAAAACCTCTATTCTCAAGTAATTTAAGCTTATTATTTGACTTCATAAGTTACCAACTCTTTGTGAAATTAGCTATGATACTTAAAATTAACAATGCCAAAAAATTTCTGTAAGTTATTGTTCAATATACCAGTTTCAAAAAATAAGTGTTTTTGTAAAATAAACAGTGTATTTTGAATAGACAAGGAGTACCCAAAAAGCTACAGACAAATCAAAGTTTAACTCAATAAACATCTCCAGAAAAGAGAGAGTAAGAAGTAGGAGGAAAGAATCGATCATTTATATGCGATAATTGATTTTATTTTCTATTATTGGAGATGTCTAATAGTAAAAACACAAAAAAAATTAATGGGGGGTCTTCGGCTCTTACCTAACTCTTGACTACTAACTAATAGCAATCACTGAATCAGATGTGAGAATTTTATTGCTTCTGTGTTTCCTATTTGCTGTTCCCTGTTCCCTGTTCCCTATTCCCTAAAAATCTACAATATCTCACAACTCAAATAAGATTTCTAAATATTGAAAATTAAAAAATTAATGATTAAAAAAAATATAGAGCGAAAAGTTCTGAATAATGGCATAGTCGTCATCACAACAGAAAATAAGACAGCGGATATTGTTTCAGCCAAAATATTCTTACGAATAGGTAGTCGTTATGAACCCAGAGAACAGGCAGGAATCTCTCACTTATTAGCAGCAGTATTAACCAAAGGGACAGAAAAATTATCCTCTCTAGATATCGCCCATAAAGTTGAATCAGTAGGAGCAAGACTAGGTACAGATACAACCACAGATTATTTCTTAATGAGCATAAAAACAGTATCTACAGATTTTGCAGATATATTTCAATTATCAGGAGAAATAATCAGATATCCATCATTTCCAGAAACAGAAATTGAACTAGAAAAACGAATTACTATTCAAAGTATTCGCTCTCAACTAGAACAACCTTTTACCGTAGCATTCTCTCAATTACGAGAAATGATGTATCAAAATCATCCTTATGCTTTATCAACTTTAGGTACAGAAAAAACAGTTTCTCAAATTACCCGCGCCGATCTTCAAGAATTTCATCAAACTCACTTCCGTCCAGATAATATAATCATATCTATAGTAGGTAATATTACGAACGCCAAAGCAATTAATTTAGTAGAAGAAAATTATGGAGATTGGCAACGACCAGAAACATCTCCAGTAACTTTAAACTTACCAACTCTAACTCCCCAACCATCAAAAGCAACAACATACCAAGAAACTCAACAATCGATTATTATGCTTGGTTATTTAGCAGCAAATGTTAATAGTTATGACTATGCTTCTCTCAAATTAATTAATACTTATTTGGGCAATGGTTTATCAAGTCGCTTATTTGTTGAACTGAGAGAAAAACGAGGTTTAGCTTATGATGTATCTGCCTTTTATCCTACCCGTATAGATACCTCCAACTTTACAGTTTATATAGGAACTGCTACAGAAAATACAGCGATCGCTAAAGCAGGATTAAGAGAAGAAGTGGAACGCTTAGTGAATAATCAACTTGGCTCAGAAGAGTTACAAGTCTGCAAAAACAAATTATTAGGTCAATATGCTTTAGGTAAACAAACAAACTCACAAATTGCTCAAATTTTAGGATGGTATGAAATTTTAGGTTTGGGTATGGAATTTGACTCCAAATTTCAAGAAAATCTGACAATGGTAACTACTGCTGAGGCACAAGAAGTTGCTAGTAAGTATTTCATTGAACCCTATATTTCAATTGTTGGACCAGAATAATACCATTTATCAAAAACTTTTCTAGATTAACTTTTCTAGATTAACTTTTCTACATTTTGTTGAGTAGGGGAGTAGGGGACTGGGGGAGAAGCAAACATAAGAATAATTAACATTAACGCAAGCTTAAATTAGCATGCAAAGTTATTTTACTTGTGGTGATTAGTTGACAACTGAAGTACTTCCCAAGTATAGCTTTACAAAAAACTGATGAACTGTGGTAAACTTAACAATGTTAATGTGAAACCTAAAATAAAAACTCGGTGTGCCCAAATCAGAACGTAAAATTCTCCTAGATTTTGAAAAGCCTCTAGCAGAATTAGAAAACCGTATAAATCAGATTCGTGAACTAGCAAAAGACTGTAGTAGTGTAGATGTCTCTGAGCAAATTAGCCAACTAGAAGCAAAAGCAACTCAACTACGTCAAGAAATCTTTAATGGCCTTTCCCCCGTACAGAGACTACAGTTAGCCCGCCACCCAAGGCGACCAAGCACTCTGGATTATATCCAAGCTATTTGTGATGAGTGGATCGAGTTACATGGCGATCGCGGTGGTAGTGACGATCCAGCAATAGTAGGGGGCTTAGCCAGAATAGATGGAAAGCCGATGATAATCATTGGTCATCAAAAAGGACGAGATACGAAAGATAATGTAGCCCGTAATTTCGGTATGGCCTCAGCAGGAGGGTACCGCAAAGCAATGAGGCTAATGGAACATGGCAATAGCTTTGGAATGCCAATCTTGACCTTTATTGATACTCCTGGTGCATGGCCAGGTGTAGAAGCCGAAAAATTGGGACAAGGAGAAGCGATCGCCTACAATCTACGAGCAATGTTTCATCTGGATGTACCAATAATTTGTACAGTGATTGGAGAAGGTGGTTCAGGTGGGGCTTTAGGAATTGGAGTGGGTGATCGCTTACTCATGTTAGAACATTCTGTATATACAGTTGCTAGTCCTGAAGCTTGTGCAGCAATTCTCTGGAAAGATGCTGGTAAAGCTTCTCAAGCAGCAGATGCTTTGAAAATAACCTCTTGGGATTTAAAAAATATCGGAATTATCGATCGTGTCATCCCAGAACCAAATGGTGGCGCTCATGCTAACCCATTACAGGCAGCAGAAAATCTAAAAAAGGCCATAATAAACAATATAGAAGAATTAACTAAGATCAGCAGTGAGGAGCGCCGAAAACAACGTTATCAAAAGTTCCGTTCCATAGGAGTATTTTTGGAAACTTAAAAACTGAAGTTTATTTTGTCTTCTGGTCAACCGCTTCGTGGAAGTCAAAAGTCACAAATTATTATTCCATTAATAAAAGTTTGATTTTTCTACGGATGAATCTCCTGTCTATGTATCCAGTTAATTTTTTTGATTAAATCCACAAGATGGATAAGAAAGATGATTGTTAGTGACTTATTATTTCTACTCTAGGAGCACTAAAAAGATGATGAGATACATCATAAACTGTAATAAAGTGATTATAATTTAGTATAATTATAATAAATTGATTTTAGGTTATACTAGAAATTAAGTAATAGTGTCAACCCTAATTAAGAATAAAATAAACAGTTCTTAAAATAACCTCAGTAGTTTTTCATCTATAACCCTAGCTAGGGAAATATTGCTGTAATAACTCTTAAACATTTTATCTAGCAAAATTAATAAAATTCAACAGAATCTAGATAGAACTTTTTTTCTTTCATTGTTTTTCAATTTATTAAAGCAATCTTAATTAACCATGCACGACTGACTTTCTGGCATAATTATTAAAGTAGTAAGTATGGTTTCGTTAATGACCAAGTATTTTCACAAGAGGGGTATCTACGGTGTCCAGTCAATTTTGCTTCATAGCTCCTTATGAAATAATGACAATGAAAGAAAGAACTACTTAGTTAGTATTACAGCCAATTCTCCCTGGGTTGATCAATACCCCTCTCTAGGGTCAAGAAACTTATTGGAATTTAGCTTAACTATTTCACAATGATAACATCCTAAAATAGTTGCGGAGAATTCTTAATACTTTCCTGATACCAACTCAGATCGTAATTTACTTACTTCTGTGATAAGTAATGACTTGTGAAAATAGATTCTTGCTCGGTGTCACACTTACAGCAGAGAAATTAAAAATTTCCCATTCTCATAGTTCATTGCTAATTAATAACTAAAACTGATTACCGCCAATGAACAGAGAGCTGTGCTCTAAGCTAAATGGCCTAGCAAAAGTTAGGTCAAGATACAACTTGCTTTTTTTTTAATCTGATCCGGATCTATTATGACTCAAACTTTTTCCAACGCTTCCAATGACACAATTAGCACCAATGGTGTTAAAACTTCTACAAATGGTATTTCTCACCGACCTGACCGCAACTCCTCATCTAATGGTCAACCGATTAAGCAACAACCTCCTGCTGAAGAGACCAATGAAGCAATGATGGAGGCAGTACGAACAATTTTACTATCAGTAGGAGAAAATCCTGAACGAGAAGGCTTACTCAAAACCCCTAAGCGGGTTGCAGAAGCAATGCGATTCCTCACTCAAGGCTATAATCAATCCCTTGAAGAAATTGTCAATAATGCCATTTTTGACGAAGGTCATAACGAAATGGTTCTAGTTAGAGATATCAATCTTTTTAGTCTTTGTGAACATCATATGTTACCATTTATGGGAAAAGCTCATGTAGCTTATATTCCCAATCAAAAAGTAGTAGGTCTTAGTAAGCTAGCTCGGATTGTGGAAATGTATTCCCGTAGATTGCAAGTTCAGGAGCGGCTCAACCGTCAAATTGCTGAGGCAATTCAACAAGTTTTAGAACCAAAAGGTGTTGCAGTTGTAATAGAAGCTACTCATATGTGCATGGTAATGCGAGGAGTACAAAAGCCTGGTTCTTGGACTGTTACCAGCGCTATGCTTGGTTTATTTGAAGAAGACCAGAAAGTTAGAGAGGAATACCTGAGTTTAATTCGCCATCAACCTGCATTCTTTTAATAGCTAGTAACTAAATGTCCTGGGAATAAGGAAGTAACTTTTCTTATTTCCCTATTTTTTTCAACAATAATTGTGTAAACAAAAGCAGTATTGACATCCTCTCTGATATTATCCAATTATGATATTGTAGCAGTTGAGAAGCTGAATATAAAAAGTATGGCTAAGTCTAGATTGGCTAAGTCTGTACATGATGTAGGGTGGGGTCAATTAAGGAAATATTAACTAACAAGGCTGTTTCGCTTCGTGACATGTTTGTGGAGCACCTCCGTTGGAAAAAGCGCAGCTCCTCCGCAGGAGGCAAGAACTGGTCAGTTAATAGTCAAAGTAAAACCTCATGGAATATCAACTGAATGTAGTAATTGTGGGCATAAAGTCAAGAAAACTTGGGCTGCTAAGACAGCATGATTGTCCTCAATGTAATCTGTCAATTGGACGTGACTTAAACGCTGCAATTAATATCAAGAAAGCAGCTCAAGTCTCGATCGAAGATTTGTAGCCACCATGAAATTTGGAAGGAGATCAAGCAGTACAATTAAGCCGATTTTAAATCAATTACAGAGGTGGGGCATCCCTTGGTAGCTCAGTCAATGTTCTCGTAGAGAAGTCGCTGAGAAGCCCACATCTGATTCTTGATCAGCAGTGTGGGAGTATGTCACACAAACAAATCTATATATAAAGAGATTTATCGTATGGCTAAACCAATAAAATTTGGAACAGATGGCTGGCGCGGTGTTATAGCTGATGATTTTACTTTTGAACGAGTTTCTTTAGTAGCTCCAATCGCAGCGCGAATTTTAGAGAAAAATTATGCTGATTCTACGAATAATAGTAAAACAGTAATTGTTGGCTTCGACCGTAGGTTTATGGCTGAAGAATTTGCCCAAGTTGCTGCTGAAGCTGTTCAAAATGCAGGGTTTGATGTGCTGTTAACAGAAACTTATGCTCCTACTCCTGCTTTTAGTTGGGCAGCATTTGAAAAACAAGCTCTTGGGGCAATCGTCATGACTGCTAGTCATAATCCAGGAAAATATTTAGGGTTAAAAGTAAAGGGTGCTTTTGGTGGGTCAGTTCCTCCAGAAATTACACAACAAATAGAAGAATTATTAACAGTTGAAGTAGAAAAAAATCCGGTTCAGGGGAGCAAAATAGAAAGTTTTAATCCTTGGCCGAGTTATTGTGAAACTCTACAAAAAATGGTAGATATTAACAACATTAAGTCTGCTATTAATGAGGGAAAATTAAAGGTTTTTGCAGATGTAATGCACGGTGCTGCTGCTGGAGGGTTGCAAAAAATATTGGGAGTAGAAATTCAAGAGGTTAATGGTAATCGCGATCCTTTATTTGATGGTGGTGCTCCTGAACCTTTGCCTCGCTATTTGAGTAAACTTTTTAAAGAAATGAAAAGTTATCGAGCAGCAAATCAGGGAAATTTATCCATTGGATTAGTGTTTGATGGAGATAGCGATCGCATTGCTGCTGTGGATGGTGAGGGTAATTTTCTCAGCTCCCAAATTTTAATTCCTATTCTGATAGAACATCTGACAACTAGGCATGGGTTTAGTGGGGAAGTGGTAAAGACTATTAGTGGTTCCGATCTATTTCCCAAGGTGGCACAATTATATAATATGCCAATTTTTGAAACTCCCATTGGCTATAAATATATTGCCGACCGAATGTTATCAACTCAGGTGCTTGTGGGTGGAGAAGAGTCTGGGGGTATTGGTTATGGTACTCATATTCCGGAAAGGGATGCTTTATTATCTGCACTCTATTTATTAGAGGCAGTGGTAATGTCTGGTCAAGATTTAAGTGCAATTTACCGCCAACTCCAAGAAAAAACAGGTTTTAGTTCTGTTTATGACAGGATAGATTTACCTTTGCCTAATATGGAGGTGCGATCGCGTTTGTTGGAGCAGTTACAAAGTTATCCTTTGACAGAGGTTGCTGGACAAAAAGTGGTTGATTGTTTGACTATAGATGGGTATAAGTTGCGATTGGCTGATGGTCGTTGGTTATTGATTCGGTTTAGTGGTACTGAACCTGTTTTGCGACTTTATTGTGAAGCTGCGGATATGCAGCAGGTTAAGCAAACTTTGGAGTGGGCTAAAAATTGGGCTAACAGTATTGCTTGATTTATGCAAAGTGGCAAGTTAATCCTATAGTTTTGATGTCTAGCACTTGAGTGAAGTCAGAAGTCAGAAGTCAGAAGTTAGAAGTTAAATTCTGGCGTTGCTTAGTGGTAATGATTTTTAGATTAAGTATCAAGGCAAAACATAAGTTTTTCAATTTTATAGCGCTACTTGAATAGGGAATCGGGAATAGTAAACTGTTAAAGGGTTTTCGGTGCTCAAATGCTCCGCTAACATGGTTTAGAAATGTCAAACACCTTAATGCGTAGCGCTATACCTTCAACTACTTACCATTACATTTGAGCAACTGCTAGACAAAGATTTGGCCACGGATATACGGATGATTTATCTGCATTCTGTGAAGCTCTAAAAAACGGCAAGGATTTTCCTCTTGCATCTCCAAAAAAATTATGATATGATTTAACCATTGGGTGTAGCTCGCCCCTACGCATGACTTTTTATTCAACTAAAAAACACCATTTCGCCACTGAATACATAGGGAAACTCACACCATAAAAGCAAAGAAAATTATCATCCTGTGAAGCTCTAAGGAAAGAAGTGGCGGACGCAAAATTTACCCGCCCCATCAACACATCCATATATTTAATCATGTAGAAGCGATGTAGCTACCGCACTTGCTCTGCGATCGCTATATGCACAAACCCAAAAATATCATCTTGTGAAGCTCCAAAAAAACGGCAAAGATTTTCCTCTTGCATCGCCAAAAAAATTGTGATATGATTTAATCATTGGGTGTAACTCGCCCCTACGCATGACTTTTTATTCAACTAAAAAACAAAATTTCGCCACTGAATAAATATAAATTTAACTTTTAACTTCCGCGTAGCGGCACTAGATATAAAATTATGGAAGCAGGTTTAGTAGGTTTAGCAGGTTGGGGATTATCAAAAATAGCAGATTCATTGTGGGATACTGCTTGGGAAAAAGGAGGTAAAAACCTCACTCAATCTTTCAATAAAACAGATATAGAAAAAGCAATTAAATCTGGAGAAAAAGCTGTCAAAATTCAATAGTTAGGCAGTGGGAGCATCTTGCTCCCGTTGTCGCATTCTGCCATACTTCATCTCAATCAGGTAAACTACTAGCGGACAAGATACCCAGACTACAGAACATTAAACATTAATATTTGTACTTCACAAGGGCTTTGTTGCATGAAAGTAGCGTTCTTAACATCCATTCCGCAGCTATATCACTCTGTTTCACGATTATTGATGCACTACCATCTATTGTCCAATAGTTATTACTCTGTTGATTCGCGAAAGATAGCGATCGCGATTATTGATGCACTACCATCTATTGTACAATAGTTATTGATCTGCTGATTAAACCTCAAAGCTTTTACCTGTAAAAGCTTCCGCCTTTTTCACCTCAAACATTGATGCACTACCATCTATTGTCCAATAGTTACAGCAGTTACCGCACATTATGAAGTACATATGCCGAGCAAGTGCGGCAGCTATATACCTTCATGCAACAAAGCCCTTGACAAGACTTACGCACAGACACTCAATTCAGTGAGGGCGCAATTCGGAGCTTGGCGGAACGCCAATGCCATTTGCTTTGCATAACTATCGTTAACGCCCCTACATATGGCGTTTTCACTGATATAGCAATGAGCGCTGGTATATTTACAAATTGTAGGAGAGGCCAAATAGCTAAAAGTCTTATATTATCGGCAATTTATTCCCTCTGTTGCCTTTTGTCTATTGCCTGTTGCCTGCGCAAAGCGCTATAACTGATAACTGATAAATCCCCTATTGCCCATCAAATTCTGCCAACCAAAATGGTATAAAACCCCGCTTTTTAAAGCGCAATATTTTTGGAGAGTTGGTCAAATCCCCTACTTCCCCTCCTGGGAGGGGTTAGGGGTGGGTTAACTTCTGACTTCCGACTTCTGACTTCTGACTTTGTTAAGTTGATTCACCAACGCCAAAATTTCAAGCTATACTGTAAACGATAAAATAATCTTAGGGTAAACAACAGTACCCATGCAGTTGCAACGTCAGTTTAGTGGACAAATCGTCACTTTAGACACCCAAAACTTGATTGGTGGGGGTGGAGAAGGTCGTATCTATCCTGTGCTACAAGACCCATCCTTAGTGGCCAAAATTTACCACAAACCCACAGATGAAGATGCTGATAAACTGACAGTGATGTTCTCCCACCCACCAGACGCACCGATAGCATCCGGACATTCAGCGATCGCATGGCCTGTAGACCTACTACACACTATCAACAGTAAACAGCAAATCATCGGTTTTCTCATGCCTCGTGTTTTTAGAGCAGAACCGATACATATATTCTATAATCCTAGAAACCGTAGGGAACAAAAACCCCTGTTCAACTATCGTTATCTTCACCGCACAGCTCGTAATTTAGTCGCAGCAGTTAATGCTCTACACAAAAGTGGATATGCTGTCGGCGATATCAATGAGTCAAATATGCTGGTGACAGATACTGCTTTAGTAACGCTAGTTGATACAGACTCATTTCAAGTACGCGACCCCTACACTCTAGAAATTTATCGTTGTCCAGTAGGAAAACCCGAATTTACTCCCCCAGAATTACAAGGTCAAAGTTTCCGGGAAGTCGATCGCCTACCAGAACATGATTTATTTGGGGTGGCGGTGTTAATATTTCAGGTTTTGATGGAGGGAACTCACCCCTTTGCTGGAGTTTATCAAGGTAGAGGTGAACCACCCAGTCTTGAAGCTCGAATTCAAGCAGGTCATTTTCCCTACAGTAAAAAGCGAGTTCCCTATCGCCCAACCCCACTTGCGCCAGATTTTAAGATTTTGCATCCCACCATACAACAATTATTTATTGATTGTTTTGAAAAAGGGCATGAACATCCTACGGAACGCCCAGACACTAAAATTTGGTTGCAGGCACTACGAGAAGCAGAAGATAATTTGATAATTTGTCAAAAAAATCATCAACATTTGTATGGTAATCATTTAAAATCTTGTCCGTGGTGCGATCGCACCAAAAAATTAAAAGGGCGCGACCCTTTCCCATCAAGGGAAGCAGTGCGAAATCAGAAACATCTGCAACCAGCTCAACCTAAGCAACGAAAATTATTGTTGTTGAGGCCGCAAAAAACTACTACTACTCCCCGAAAACCAGCACCACCAAAACCCATCATTATTAACAGAAAAATGGGTCAATATCAACCTTTATTAACTCCTATTCTGACTAAAACTAAACCGCCATCATTACCAATAATTCCTCTACCAGGCGGTGGAAATGGTATTGTTGGTATTGCTAAAGATGCTATGTGGGGTAGCCTTTGGGGAGTATTGTGTGCAGCAGCAGTAGCAGGTCTAGTATTAGGAATAATAAAAGGTAGCCTTGCAGTTTTTGGTGGTACGATCGTGGGAATGTTGTGGGGCGGTTTTTTCGCATTAGCTTGGCAATATATTATTCCTGTGGGAATGTCTGGTAGGAGTTTAGGTTTAACTGGAGCATTTTGGGGAGGGTTTATTGCAGTTGCTATTAGTGGTAGTATATATGGAATTAGTAATCGTCTGGAGTCATTCGGGCAAGCAGTTTTATTTGGAGGATTTTTAGGTACTATTTGGGGTAGTATTTGGAGTGCTTTTAAACCACCTTTAACATTGCCTGGTTCTGGAAGAATTTGGGGCAGACGTGGTTTATTTTTAGGTGCTATTTGGGGTGCTTTTTTAGGAACAGTTATTGGGGCAATTTTAGCGGGTGTTTTTGTGTTTCAGGAAAGTATGAAAGAGAATAGTAATTCTTGGCTGGAGTTATTATCAATATTCATAAGTAGTATGATTCCGGCAATAGGTGTAGGTGCAATGGGTGGGATTATAGGTGGTGCTGTCTTCGGACCAATTTTAGGTGCGCCAACTTTACCTTTATCAAATAGATTATCAGGGATAAGAGGTGCTTTTTTAGGTGGAATTTGGGGGTGTTTTTTAGGAGTAATTATTGGGGTAATTTTGGGTGGTATTTTACCACAACTTGGGTCGATAGATTTAGTGAGAATTATGCGAATTGATGAAGATTTTACTATGATACTTTCAACGATTTTTGGGGCTGGTTTAGGTGCAATTGGTGGCTGTTTTTCTGGGGCAGCTTGGGGAGGTATGGGGAAGTGGTAATTTCAGTTATCAATTATCAGTTATCAGTTTAACCTTTAAAACTTTCGTGTAGCAGCACTAGGCAATATTTTTCCCACTGTTGCCTGTTACCTGTTGCCTGTTGCCTGATGTTTGCTAAAGGGCAAAAATATAGACTATCATAGACAAATATGTACAAAATGTCTAGGAGATGAAACCACACGAATTTGCAGAAAGATTAGGAGTTAGCGTCAAAACTTTACAGCGTTGGGATAAGTGTGAAAAATTAAAAGCTAAACGCGTATAGGTCAAATCACCGCTACCATACTATAACAAATATTGTTGACATTCCTAGACAGACCATGCTAACTTTGAGGTAAGTAATTCAATGTTAGCAATGGCCAAGTCTCACGGTTCCTTAACAGGGATAGAAGCAAAAATTGAATATTATCCTGTTTTTGAGGAACTCGGAGCATTGAATGGTTGTATAGGTATTGATTTTAATGCGGAATTAATTTCAGTTGCTTATGTTAAATGGGATGGAAATATTGAATATTTAGAAGAAATACCTTACCAGTGAAAAAATAAAACTACTGGGTCTCGACAAGCAACTATGAGGAATATTGTCGCGACTATTGTCAAATTAGCAGATTTTTTTGAGTGCGCTATTGCCATTGAGTCCTTAGATTTTACTAAGAAAAAATCCATTGCTCGGAGCGAGGAAAGTAAAGTTTATAATGCGATGCTTTCTAACTGGTCTACAGGGATGTTTAGAGAAGCTTTAGAGTCACGTTGTAGAAGATTTGGAGTTGAATTAATAAAAGTCAACCCTGCTTTTACGCTTCGTGATAGGAATGATTAATTATATGGCTAAATATGGCCTCAATAGTGGCACTGCTGCAGCTTTAACGATCAGTCGTAGAGCTTTAAAATTATCAGAAAAAATCCCCAAATGTTTGTTGAGACCAGAGGATGTCAACAAACATGATTGGAGTCATTGGAGGCGAGTTGCTAGTTTTATTAAACTACATCGTATCCGGAGGACTCAACTTTTTCAGTGGAGGAAAGCCCTTGAGGGAATCCTAACCCATAGTTTGTGGGCGGAACATCAACTTTCTGTGCAAGTACACATTGAAACGGGTGAGTATTGAAATCATTTGCAGTCACCGATGGCAAATGTCTAGCGCATGTCTAGTTTTCAAGAAGGTGCTATAACTGCATCCAATAATAGATCCGCACCAAAACGTACAGGATCAGTACAAGGCAAACCAGTCTCTATTTCCATTTGAGCGATCGCTTCTTTAGCTGCCACTTCATCTAAATGAAAAGTATTCATGGCAATACCAACAACTCGCGCTGGTTCCATAGCGCCACCAGCAGCAACCACCATCTCATATAACTGAATCACTTTAGGTAACGGTGGAATCAAAACACTGGGATGATTGCGAATACGAGTTTGATTAGCACGATGCACCAAAATTAAATCCGTGGGTTGAGTACCGCGCAATAGTGGGAGGGTAGCAGTAGAACCAGGATGCAATAAAGAGCCTTGGCCTTCAATAATCAGTAAGTCGTGGGCCTTGCCAAACTGCATAATCATTTGTTCCACTGCTCCGGCAGCAAAGTCAACTCGCACTGCATCTAAGGCAATACCATTGCCAGCAATCATTAAACCTGCTTGGCCTGTAGCGAGGAATTTAGAGTTGAAACCTCGGCGTTGAGCTGTGGCATTAAGTTCTAAACTGGTAGACATTTTACCGATCGCCATATCAGTACCCACTGTTAAGACTCGGCGACAAGAAAGTGTTCTAGCTTTCCCACTGGCAATAGTTAATCCTTGAGGTTCTTGACGCACATCCCATATCCATTGCGTAGGTCGCAATAGTGGTTGAATTTCTGGATGATTTGCCAAAGAGCTATGCAAACCGTTGACCACTGATAATCCAGAAGTAACTGCTTGTTTGATTTCTCCAAACCATTCATCAGGCAAAGCACCACCAGAAGGAGCAATACCTATAACTAATACTTCTGGGTCAAAAGCGATGGCTTCGACAACAGAAGCAACTATTGGTATGTCGCGGGGAATTTTAGTAAGTTCGGGTAATGATTTTCCGGCACATTGGCGATCGATGACGGCAACAATTTCTGCTTGACTGTAGCGCAATAGTGACAAGCCAGTTTTGCCTGATGAACCCTGGATGCCATTGTGTAGGAGAATTGCTATTTTACCATTTTGAATTTTTGATTGTGTATTTTCTGTAGTCATGGTTTTTTAACGAATAAATTTTCTTTGTCTGTACAAGTAATAGTTAACTAGCTATCAGCTATCAGCTATCAGCTATCAGCCTAAAAATTTGCGCATATAATTAGGGTTTGCTGAATAAAGCTAAAAGTTAGGATAGCTAAAGTAATTGAGCTTTTTATATTCAGTTTATCTCCTAGTTTTGCATCAATTTACTGAAATTTTCTGCTGAAATTCAAGAAAATTTCTTCACATAAAATGGCCGAAACCGTTGCCTGTTATCCCATCTCTGCGTCTCCGCGTCCTACTCCCACCAACCAATTTTTTCAGCAGACCTTAATTAGGTATCTGTTTGCGGAGCATTCCGGAACGTCCAAGCTTGGGTAAAACATCCCCGACTTCTATAAGTAGCTTAATTTTAGGAGGGATTTAAATCCCCTTCTAAAAAGCTGACCACCGACCGCTCTCACTGCTGTTTGCGGAGCATTCCGTCAGGAAACGCTTTTTAATAATGAACCTAGAATACAAATAGAATTCCTTTTATAACTTAAAATCTGTATAGGTAATTTACAAATCTTTATATAACCTTAGCTATAGTATTTAGTTTAAACTAGCATTCATTGAAAATTGTGTAATAATTTGTTAAAAATATATTTTTCATCAATGTTCCTAATTGTATATTGAAAAATAATAAATCCATGAATATATATTAATGATATATTATTATTTTTTTTGCCCATCAGACATAATTAAATGCAAAAATTTCCTCAAAAATTAGTGAAAAATATCCTGTTGTCCATAATATTTATTACTACAGTAAATTTTACCGAGAAATTGTGGGTATGCGCCTCTCCTTTTAAGGGGATAAAAAAAAGAGAATTCCGTATTTTCTTACCTCCTTATTGCAGAGGTACTGATAACTGATAACTGATAACTGAAATGACTGTCTTAGCTTTCACAAAGGTCGAAAATACTAATATTTTTAGTACTATTGATGGAATTTTTCAAAAGTTAGTAGCCATCCTAGAAAAAATTATCTTTTTTGATATTGCTGGTTTCCCACTAATTGTATTGTGGCTAATTTTAGGAGCAATTTTACTAACATTTCGTATGGGGTTTATTAATATTCGAGGTTTTAAACACGCTATTGATATCGTGAGAGGAAAATATGATTCCCCAGAAGATGAAGGAGAAGTTACTCACTTCCAAGCTCTTGCCACAGCTATTTCTGGCACAGTAGGTATAGGAAATGTGGCAGGTGTCGCGATCGCCATCCAATTAGGCGGGCCTGGTGCAGTATTTTGGATGACTATTGGCGGATTATTTGGTATGACCAGCAAATTTACCGAATGTACTCTCGGTCTGAAATACCGAAGAATCAACTCAGATGGTTCTATAGCCGGAGGCCCAATGTACTATTTATCCAAAGGTCTGGCTAATATGGGATTACGTGCAATGGGGCAAGGAATGGCCACTTTATTTGCATTCTTCTGTGGACTATCGACTCTAGTTGGTGCTAGCATTTTCCAAACTAATCAGTCTTACATCGCTGTTTCTAATGTTATACCTGGGTTATCAAGTTGGGTCTATGGTGCGAGCGTGGCAATATTAGTAGCGATCGTCATTCTGGGTGGGATGAAACGTATTGGTACAGTTGCTGGTAGTTTAGTACCAACAATGGCAGTTATTTATATTGTTGCTTGTCTGTGGATTTTAGGTATTAATTTTACCCAAATTCTGCCAGCTTTTGGTAAAATTTTCACCGAAGCTTTTTCGCCTTCAGCAGTAGTTGCTGGTGGTTTTGTCACAACATTTTCTATAGGGTTAAGACGGTCAGCTTATTCTAATGAAGCAGGATTAGGTACTGCATCTATTCCTCATGCTTCTGCTAAAACTAATGAACCAATTCGAGAAGGAATAGTGGCTTTATTAGAACCATTTATTGATACAGTTATTATCTGTAATATGACAGCTTTAGTAATTGTAATTACAGGAGTTTATCAAGATTCTCGGGAAGGAATTGATGGAGTAAAAATGACTGCTGATGCTTTTGCTTCAGTTTTTAGCTGGTTCCCTTATCTGTTGGCTTTTGCTGTTTTCTTATTTGCTTTTTCAACTATGATTGGTACTGCTTATCAAGGAATAATTTCTTGGAACTATTTATTTGGCAGTCAGACAGCTATTCTTCCTAAAATTATCTATATTTTGGGTGTAATAATTGGTGCTAATGTTAGTGTTGGTGCAGCTTTAGATTTTACAGATATGATGCTTTTAACTATGGCTTTTCCTAATTTAATTGGTTGCTATTTAATGTCAGGTGAAGTTGCATCCGATCTAAAAAATTATATGCTTCGTTTGCAGTCAGGAGCAATGTAATATATGAGAAACAATTTTTGATTTCAATTAAGCAGATTTGACCTTTTTTGTATTTTTTTTCTGACTTTCAAACTTGCCCTTACCTTTTTTGACTATCGGGTATCGTTTTCTTTTGTTACGAAGTTGACCTTTCTTCCAGACTGGAGATTTTCCACGGGGTTTGGGAGCAGATGTGGGTGTTCCAATGAGGGCAATAACTGCTCCAAAGCCCTTATCGATCAAAAGTTTTGGCTTATGCTAATTTAATTATCATCCCCCAACTATGCAACACAAAAATCACTATACCACACTTACATGGAATAGGCTGTATTCTGTTGCAATGCACTTGTTAGGATTCATACCCGGCCTGAGAAAAGTGCAACGCAGCCTATGACCTCAACTGAGATATCTTTAAATCTCTGATTAAGGACACTCTTCAACTCTTCAAGGTTGTCGTATTGGTTTGAAAAAAACCCTTTCTTGTTGTAAATAGCCATCAAACGCTTGGCAAACCAATTTCTCGACACACCACCCTGTAAAATTGTTGAACCAAAAAGAACTCCATTAGGATTCATCAAAGCCTTGAGATAATCGAGAGCAACTGACTTCGTCTCAAGGGTGCCTGGAAGACAATGGAACACGTAATTGATTCCTACAGAATCAAACTTTTCTGCATCCAAGCTAATGGGCTCTAAAATATTTCGACGATAGGTTTTTGGGTTATATCGCGCAATACGCTGGGAAGTAAATTCCAGCGTATTGCTATTAAGGTCAATCAATGCAACACGTGGCGTTTGGGAGGGAAATTTGCATCGATCGAGGAAGTAGCCTGTTCCTATTCCCACATCTAGATGATTCGCTGTAACCATTTGGTTGTAGTGCTTCATCAACCATTTAGTCGGGCATTTCCAAATGAATTGGTTTGAAAAGCCAAGGACTACGAGGTCGTAGACAGCTAGTGTCTGCTTGGTGTAAACAGCTTGCGCAACTTCTACTTGTTCATTTGTAATATTCATGTCTACCTTATCTATTTTTTACTGCTACTTTATTTTTACTATAAAGTCTAATATCATGTCCGCAGGACTTACGCAAGGGCACTACATATAGTGTTAACCCTTAAGGTTCTCTGTACATTGGCTATCTAAACTAAGTTCCTCTTAGCGATCGCCACAGCCACAAAATTATCATTAAATGAAAAATTAGATTGAGTATATTGTAGGTTGTCTGGTATTATTATAATTGAAAATAGCATATATTTTCTTTTTGTCCAAAGTCCAAAATGGGAAGGATGCTGTGTTTGAACTTACTGATGCGGCAATATTAAACCCTAGCCCCAGTTCTGTGGCCGAATTATCTTTGTCTCCAATATTTTGCAGACAATGGCATAGTGTTTATGAAGCTATAGAAGATTGTTATCCATCACGATATAAAATGATGGAAGTTTATATCAACCAAATCGCATTCAATCAAAGACCATTATTAGTAGGATATCATAGTGCTTGGCTACGACCAGATGCAGTTACCTTACAAGAAAGAACCTATGAACATATGTTAGCTATGATATTACATTCTGGTAAAGATTCAGGTGAGAGCGATCGCCTAATACTATTTATTCTATTTCATCTGAACAAATTTATAGTCTAATTCACCAACGCCAATTCTTTATTCCTCAACTTGATAACCCAACTCTGCTAATTGAATCCGAGACTGTCGCCATTTAGATTGCACTTTTACAAATAATTCCAAATAAACTTTTCCAGCAATTAACTTTTGAATTTGTTGACGTGCTGCACTACCAATAGCTTTTAACATATTCCCGCTTTTACCTATAATAATTCCTTTCTGAGATGAACGTTCAACATGAATAGTAGCAAGAATACGAGTAATAGTTGTTTCCTCTTCTACTCTATCAATAGCGATGGCTACTGAGTGGGGTACCTCTTCCCGAGTCAACAGTAAGATTTGCTCTCGGATCAATTCCCCCATAATAAAACGTTCTGGTTGGTCAGTTACTAAATCAGGAGGATAATAATAAGGTCCAGCTTCAAGATGTTCAATCAACAAATCTTGTAGTCCTTCTACTCCTGCTCCTGTAAGAGCAGAAAATTTCACTATTTGCCAGGGGTGAGGAGCGATCAATTGATGATAACTAGCTTCTATCTCCCCATTATCTTGAGGTTGTAAGTCTAACTTATTCAAACCTAAAATCACAGGAGTGTGTGTTTTGTTGAGTAAATCTATAATATATCGATCGCCCCCACCAGCTATTACTGATCCATCAACTACCAGCAACACCACATCTACAGATTGGATTGCTATTTTAGCATTTTGAACTAATACTTTGCCCAATTGGTGATGAGGTTTATGAATACCAGGAGTATCAACAAAAATCATCTGCGCTGCTTCTGTAGTCAAAATACCACGCAGACGATTACGAGTAGTTTGAGCAACTGGGGAAGTAATAGCAATTTTTTGCCCTACCAGTTGATTCATTAAAGTAGATTTGCCAACATTAGGCCGTCCTATTATACCAACAAATCCAGATTTATATCCCGCAGGTGCTGCGGGAATTATCATACTTGTGGACAATTCCATTTTTGTATTTTTATATGTTTCAAAAATAACAACTTATTAAGTAAATTTTTTTTGATGTCAACTGATAGATACTATACATTTTTCTTGTAGTTATCAGAATATTATCAAAATACAAGGATTAAAGTATATTATTCTGAAGTGACTCATCATCAGTAAAATATTAACTTCAGTGCTTACATTAATTTAATTCATGTAGTAGTACAAAGCTGAATAATTATAGCAGTCGAAGGAAAGGTGAAAACATCTCAAAAGCTGAAAACTCACACAAAGCTAGATTTTTTATTCTGCCTTCTGCGATAATAGATATCTTACTTTATTAAGATATGCTGTTGAATTTTACAGTCTTTTGTAGAGTCTGATAATTTTGCCTTGTTTTAAGTTGTTCGCCAGTTACTTTTGACTTCTCTTTATTTAAAGAAGTTAATTTATTTAGGCGGTCAAAAGAATCAAGGGCAGAAACTTTAGAAACTTTAAAGATTTGCCAAACTAACTTGTTAGTTGATATCTGATTAAATCGATCTAGAACTAGGAAAAAAAATGAAAAAATTTTCTACATTATTAGGAAGTGTTTGTGCTTTAGTCGTTGCAAATTTACCTCTACCAGCTTTGGCAATACCATCTGATTTCGATTACAAATCTGGTCAGGAAGAATATTATCCATTACCAGACTTGTCTATTCCTTACAGAACTTTACCTAGAAGATTTGATTTTCCCATTATTACTGAAATTGATGTTGATGACAGTATCAGAACTGATTCTCCAATAACTGATGCTTTTGTTAACAACCTACCTCCTATACCTACTGGAATTACTTTAGATGAGCTGTTGCGTTACAGAGCGGAGTATACTGCTTCTATAGAAGCTTGGGGAGAAGAAGTTACAGAATGTCTGAATAAAAAACCACGATTACTGAGAGTTAGCACAGGCAACCCAGTTATTATTAATGGAGTAGAAGGCACAATCGTTCTAAATGCTAACAATCGTGCTGTTTGTAGGTAAAAAATAATGAATAATGAATAATTAATAATTAATAATTACCTCAAAGGTAAAGAAAGCTTGGTTCTAAATGAAATGAATAGAAACAAGCTTTCTTTATTTTTTTACTTTTTAAAGACAATCATTTAGAAACCAAGAAGGCTGCATAGTCAGAAGTAAGAAGTGAAATGATGAGGTCAAGTCCTCGGTCTGTTAGTGTGTCTAGGCTGCATACATTGCTGCATTTCCACCGAACACCTATAAACGGGTAGTCTTCCCGTG
>NZ_JAAHGH010000080.1 GCF_010672525.1 Okeania sp. SIO2B3
TCTCAAATTTTTGCTCTGGAATTAGATTTAAATGAGTAGCTTGAATTTCATTTTTCTCATCAGCCTCAATAATTTCTTGATTTGACTCGACTGTGAATTTTTCCTGTTCTATATATTGACTTGATTTCTCCTCAATTACTGAATGCAAATATTTTTCTGTTTCTAATTCTTGGTTTTCAAAGGTCTTACCTTGACTGAATTTTTCCGGATTTTTATTTACTTGATTTAGACCGGGCAAATTATCGGTATTATTCTCGTTCCTCTCAAATTTTTGCTCTGGAATTAGATTTAAATGAGTAGCTTGAATTTCATTTTTCTCATCAGCCTCAATAATTTCTTGATTTGACTCGACTGTGAATTTTTCCTGTTCTATATATTGACTTGATTTATCTTTTTCTTTTGAGTTTAATACCCCGTCATCTACAGGGTATTTACAATTAGTTGGAGTTTGAGTCCCCATCCACTTCTTCCTTCTTCCTTCTTCCTTCTTCCTTCTTCCTTCTTCAACCTGAATTACTGAATCAACATATTCCTTTATATTCTGATTATTTTCCCCTACTAATTTTTGCCATTCAGTGAATAATTCCTCCAATTGACCTTCAGTAGTTCCAGGTCTTAACAACTTATATAACTTGACAAAAGCTTCCCGATAATTTGGTTGAATAGATAAAGATTTTTGATAATAATCAAAAGCTGGTTCAAGATTTGTATACAGAGCAAATACCTCTGCTAACTTGCAGTAAGCTTTAGGCTCTTCAGGTTCAATTTGCAGCAACTTTTGATAACAATAAACTGCCCGATCAAACTCTCCTATTCGAGAAAGTACATTTCCCAACATCAACTGCACATATGCCAAATTAGGATTAATATCTAAGGCTTTTTGATAATTAAAAATAGCTAAATTAAACTCCCTCTGTTTATAATAAACACTGCCAATATTCGCATATACTTGTGCAAAATCAGGTTTAATCTTTAACGCCTGATTATAAGTATTAATTGCCTGTTCAAACAAATTTTGACATTGAAAAATATTCCCTAAAGTCAAATAAACAGAAGCAAAATCTGGTTGAATTTTAACTGCTTCTTGACAACAAGCGATCGCTCCATCAAAATCACCTTGTAGCAAATATACTTCAGCTAACTTCTTGTAAGCTTCAACATAGTCTGGTTTAATAGTTAAAACTTTTTGATAAGCAACCATCGCTGTATAAAGTTGTCCAGAATCTTTAAGTTTATTGGCTGTCTTGAAATAATTTTCAGGTAACATTTTCTCTACGAACCCTTATAACGGTAAAGTTAAACAGTGTTTGTAATTTTATTTGATCTAAGATAAGGAGTATAGACTATGGTCACAGAACAAGACCCCATAAAATTAATGAAACAGCAAGTCGGCAAAGCTGCTGCTGACCGAGTAAAATCTGGAATGATAGTGGGGTTAGGCACAGGATCGACCGCTGCCTATATGATTCAATTTTTGGGGGAACGCCTACAAAGTGGCCAACTCAAAGATATTAAAGGTATCCCTACCTCCTTTCAGTCAAATGTATTGGCTAAAAAGTATGGTGTACCATTAACGACCCTTGATGAAGTTGACCACATGGATATTGCCATTGATGGTGCTGATGAAGTTGACCCACAGAAAAATCTGATCAAGGGTGGTGGAGCAGCTCATACCCGTGAAAAAATTGTGGACTGTTTGGCAGAACAGTTTATTGTAGTAGTAGATAGTTCTAAATTAGTAGATAGGTTGGGTTCTACTTTTTTGCTTCCCGTAGAAGTTATACCGATGGCAATAACTCCTGTAATTCGGGCAATTGAAAAACTTGGTGGTCAACCAGAACTTCGGATGGGTGTGAAGAAAGCTGGACCTGTAGTTACGGACGAGGGTAATCTGGTGATTGATGTTAAATTTAATTCTATTGATAACCCTGCTGAATTAGAAAAGAGTTTAAATAATATTCCTGGTGTCTTGGAAAATGGTTTATTTGTAGGGGTTGCAGATTTAATATTAGTGGGAGAACTTCAGGATGGCCAGCCAATAGTTCGAGAAATTGCTTGAAGAAGGTGGTAGGTTGTAGGTGTTAGGCTGTAGGTGTTAGGTTGTAGATGTTATAGAACCCATTTGGTATCTTTTTCCGCGACCCGCGTTTTTTTACCAGGAGTCAGGATACTGAGTCAGGATATGGAGCGAAAGAATATGAGAAAAAGGTTGAAAAATACTCCCTACTTCACTATATCTTTGCTTTATTCAATAGGTCTTAAATAGGTTATATATGACTTTTATCGCCTAGAACCTTAAAAATTAATTAAGTCACTTTGTCAACTCTTAATTATTGAAGACAACAGACAACGGTGGGAAAACTTTTTTTCCTCTAAAATTCACTATCAATCTATGTCTTAACTAAATCTTTCTCTAAGATACCTACAACCTACACCTTCTTCAAAATTTTCTTGCATAGTGTAGATAAAATTTAAAGCAAAGTTACTACAGCAAAACTTATCCAAACCATCCAGACTCTTAATTCCAATTTGAAAAAGTTATGATATGTTTTGCTATGCTTTGGCAGTTGAGAAAATAATTATCTAGAGAACAAAAATTACTAAAACTATCAAACTCGGTATCTTAAGGATACCGGGCTTTAAAATAATCGAACCACATGAGGAAAAACCACTATTAAATAACTAAATTAGGCTTCAAAGAAACTTATTTAGTTCAGTAGTTGTCTCTCAGATTCCAGAGCTTTCACTAAATTTTGATTTCCCTTAGCTCTAGCTGCTTCCAGACGATGAGCTAATCTTTTTTCTATATTGACTTTATGAACTTCATTTAATTTAACTAGGCTTTTTGGTGAATTTTTGTTCATCATGGACATTTTTTTTTCCTCTTTTATTATATGACTTACATTTTTAATTTACCACAGCTAGAAAAAATCCACCAGTCCAGTTAATGAAAACTGTCAGTTATTATCAGTTATTATTAGCTAGTAGACACCAAGCAAAGTTTGTTTTAGTAGGCTATGTCTTGTAGAGTCATTCACAAATATTCTGAGTAAATCTTTTGAATAAAATGCCTGAAAGTATTTATGATTAATGGATGTGTAAACCATCAGCAATAAGCTATATAGTTAACTAAGGAACTTGAAAATCATCTTTTTTTTTATCCCTTAACAATAGTGTATCCTAGTTCATTAAATTTTATTAAGTAGACTTTGCAGTGTCATACTAAATATTAATTAAGCCTTAGAAGTTAAATTTTATCTTTTTGTTTTGGGTTTAATACCCCGCCGTCTACACCAGGGTCAATTTATTGTCACCCTGAGAAAAAGGGAGTGGGGGAGTAGGGTCATTTCAGTTATCAGTTATCAGTTATCAGTTATCAGTACCTCTGCCTGTTTGCGCAGCATTCCGCAGGAAAGTAAAGTGAATTGAAATATTGAATTTTCTTTTTTTTATCCCCTTGTAGAGCGACAGCTCGCGGGGTAGCCAAGGGAAGGCTTGAGACCTTATTTTTTGGTCAATTTATTGTCACCCTTAGAAAAATTGTATCCTTTGAAATTTCGTACATCTTGCTAGGATTAGTCAACCAAATATAAAAGATATTAGGACATAGAGTTTAGGACTTAGGCAAATACACTACATATAGTAGATAAAAACTATAGCACTATGGTATATATAGTGTTTTTACGATGAAAACGCGTAAGTCCTGGAGTTGTAAATATTCTCTGACGACAAAGAATTAGCCCTGGCCGTCTACACGGTGAATTGGTTGGGGTTTGAGTACCCATCCATTTTTTCTTCCTTCCTTCTTTCTTCTTCCTTCTTGCTTCTTCCTTCTTGAATAATTTAGAAAAATTTGGTTTTTTCTGCTTCACCTAATAAAAAACCAAAAAATCTCTGGAAACACGCTACAATCCTGTACTGTAAAGGATTATTAATTAGTCAAAATTCTTAGTTAGTTACACAAAAAATTTCAAATTATCTAACATGATAGATTTCTCTAACATTGCGGCCCAGCTTAACGCAGGCACTATCCTTCCAGAAGCAATAGTTATAATTACCCTACTTGTAGTTCTGGTTGGAGACCTCATAGTAGGACGTACTTCTGCTAAATGGACTCCCTACGCAGCCATACTAGGTCTATCGATCGCTATTGTGGCCTTATATACTCAATGGGACAGTACAAATACCATCGGTTTTTTGGGAGGCTTTAATGCTGATGCCCTCAGTGTAGTATTTAGAGGTATCATTGCTCTGTGTGCAATTACCACTATATTGATGTCGGTGGCATACATAGAACAAACTGGGACTCCACTAGGAGAATTTATTTGTATTCTGCTCACTGCTACTTTAGGGGCAATGTTCCTTTCTGGAGCAGATGAGTTGGTGATGATTTTTGTTTCTCTGGAAACCCTGAGTATCTCCTCTTATTTATTAACTGGTTATACAAAACGTGACCCCCGCTCCAATGAAGCAGCATTAAAATATTTACTCATTGGGGCTGCAAGTTCGGCCGTTTTTCTCTATGGCATTTCCCTTCTCTATGGTTTGTCTGGTGGAGAAACTCGGTTAACAGCGATCGCCTCTAGTCTTGTTGATGGATCGAGTGGCGGTGTTTCACTAGCTCTAGTTATTGCCTTAGTATTCGCGATCGCTGGTATTTCTTTCAAAATTTCTGCTGTCCCTTTTCACCAATGGACTCCGGATGTATATGAAGGTTCTCCTACTCCAGTTGTGGCCTTTCTCTCGGTGGGTTCTAAAGCGGCTGGTTTTGCTTTAGCTATTCGTCTTTTGGTTACTGCTTTCCCTTTAGTTTCGGAACAGTGGCATTTTGTATTTACTGCCCTTGCTGTGTTGAGTATGGTATTGGGTAATGTGGTTGCTCTGGCCCAAACCAGCATGAAACGTCTACTTGCTTATTCATCTATTGGACAAGCTGGTTTTATTATGATTGGTCTTTTGGCGAATACTGAAGCGGGTTACGCTAGTATGATATTTTATCTGCTGATTTACTTGTTTATGAATTTGGGTGGTTTTACCTGTGTGATTCTATTTTCTCTCCGTACAGGTACAGACCAAATTAGTGAATATGCAGGGTTATATCAAAAAGACCCACTATTAACTTTAGGGTTGAGTCTTTGTTTGCTTTCTTTAGGTGGTATTCCTCCACTAGCGGGTTTCTTTGGGAAGATTTATTTGTTTTGGGCAGGTTGGCAAGCTGGATTATATTGGTTAGTTTTGTTAGGATTAATTACCAGTGTTGCTTCTATTTACTACTACATTCGTGTGGTGAAAATGATGGTGGTAAAAGAACCGCAAGAAATGTCGGATGTGATTAAAAATTATCCTCCTATTCGTTGGGATATTTCGGGTATGCGTCCTTTACAAGTAGGGTTGATTTTGTCTGTTTTAGCAACATCTTTAGCTGGAATTTTATCTAATCCTTTGTTTACTTTGGCTAACGATGCTATTGTTAAAACTCCTATGTTGAACTCGGTTTTAGTTCAGACTGTTGAAACTAATTCAGTGGCTAGTCAACCAAGTTTTTCTTTGTCGAAAAATAATTAGTTTTAATTTTTTTGATTCAGCAAAAGTAAGAAATGTTCGGCTTATTGAGTCGAGCATTTTTTCTGTTTATATAGATAGGTCGAATTGTTGGAGTTTTTATTGCAGAAGGAAGAAGGAAGAAGAAGGAAGAAGAAAGAAGAAGGTTTTAGTTATCTAGGAGATGAGGAAAAATCTTGCGTTGTTTGAGTTTTAAATTTTTTATCAAAATAATATGGGTCTAAAATCCCGCCTTTTAAGGCGAAATATTTTTGGAGAGTTGATCAAAATAACCTACTTCCCCTCCTGGGAGGGGCGGGGGTGGGTTAACTTCTGACTTCTGACTTCTGACTTCTAACTTCGTTAAATTTCCTACTAATCTTTCTTTCTACTGCTATAACAACCTATTTCTTTTTTCTTTGTCTTATAAAGGCTCTCATATTAATGAGGTAGAGTATTTTTTTCTCTTCAGTTATTCTTTATTACCTTTCCAAAAATTGTCATATATCACCTAAATAATTAAAAGTTTACTAAATTTTTTATATCTTAAAGTATCACCTGATTTTCAGAAATTCAATAGGTAATATCAAGTTCAGTTATCTATTTATCAAGATACAGCATATTTCAGGTAAATTAGGTACAAATATAAATGGTAAAATGTTCGTAGTGCGGGCATCTTGCCCGCTATAGCATCTTGCCCGCGATTAGTGTACCTTACTAATATGAAATACGCTGTGTTTAGAGTAGAGGCTAATTATATTAGAAATAAGTATTTTCGTGGGCTGAATTTATGCCTTTATTTCAAACTACCTCTACATAAAAGTATCTTAATACCATTTCTCTGTAACAATGCGCTTAATAATTATTGCTCAGACCTTATTAAACTGACTATTCTCATCTTTATATTAAGTGCAACTTCATGGAGAAATGGTATTAGAAATTTTTCACCATTTCAGAATATTATCTTTTCTGGAGCGGGTTTAATTTCCCACTGTCTAAACTGTACTTAAAATTGTTTGTGGTTTGTAGACACGAAGTGGAGTGTTTTTACTATGCATAAGAAATTTTCCTTTCTTCCTTCTTCCCTCTTCCCTCTTCCTTCTTCCTTCTTAAAAGAAAACTATGCTAGAACTTTTAGAGCTTCTGGTTTGAGGATAACTTGAATTCCTGATTCAACTTTAACGTGCCACATACCATTTGGTAATTGATTTAGCAGTTCTACAGGTTTACCTCGATCTTCTTCTAGTTCTGGACTTGGGGAATCAACTAAAATAACTGTTGTTTTGGTTGATTCTTTTGAAGATATTAAATTAGCAGATAAAGAGGGGTTTAGAGGGGGAGAATGTTCTGAGAGAGTTACTAACTGCATTCTCAGTTGATTTAGTTTATTTTGCAGTTCTTGATTTTCTTTTTGATATTGTTGTGATTGTTCTGTTAGTTCTTGATTTTCCTGGGTTAATCTTTGAACTTCTAGTTTTAATCTCTGAACTTCTACACATTCATCGATACTAACATTACAAGCTTTAGCTATAACTTTTTTAATTAGGGGAGTGTACATAACTTTTCAGTAAATAAATTAGAGTAAATTGTTTTTATGGAGAGAGAAGTTATTCTTTTTCCTAGCTTCTCTTACCTTCTATTATCATCTTCTATTTTTCCCATAGAGTATGTGACCCCTTATCTGGTTTTAATGTGATTAAAATCACTATAAAAATTATGGGTTAATTATGGGATAAATTTCCAGGATAATAAACTTGATATTTGATAGTAATTAATACTTACATAAATTTGTTTTTTGAGTTAAATTGAAGTATAATTACTCAAATCTTTTATCGTTTTACTTAATTCAGGACTGTGAGTTAAGTAGATACGCATAATGTATTAAAAAAGCCTATCTCATCAATAATTTATTGATCCCCTCTATTTTAGAAGTTGAAAAGATTCTCACATATACTATCTGCTTTGTCAATATAATTTTGGAAATAGGGTTTTTATTCTCAATGTCAAATCAACTATATTAAATATTACTACTTCCTTTGTTTATATATGGTCAGTTGATATATTTTATTTATAATTTTGTGAACCCTTACCTTTAGATGTATGATTGAGAAAATCTAGCATTTACGGTAAGAGTAAGATAGTCAATAATGAATAATGAATAATTAATAATTAATAATTACCTCGCCTTGAAAAGAAGAGGATTGACTATTCATGAAAATTTTTGCTTGTTTCTCCTTCAAAGGAGAGGCTTTAAACTTTAATTATTCGGTAATTTTTTGATATTTTCTCCCAAAAGCAATAAATTTTAATTTTTTTTTATAAAAGTTAACCAGGGAAGAAGGAAAACTTTTAATCTATATTTAATTGCAGAAACTATAAATAACTATAAATATTTATCCAGAATTTATGTGATATAGAATCCAGTTATATAGTATATGTTTATAATTTTATAATTACTTTAATCTCCCCTACTCCCCTACTCCCAACTATACAATAACTATTCAACCAGACATGATATGAGGCGCAAATTATAGCAGTCTCAGGAAAGTTTAGGACAGATAAAAAGCTTAAAACTCAGAACAATGTAAGATTTTTCCTTCTTCCTTCTTCCTTCTTCCTTCTTCCTTCTTCCTTCTTCCTTCTTCCTTCTGCGATACTATAGTGAAACTCTGTTTTGATGCTTTTAAATTTATCTAAAACTATCAGGAAACTCAGCCTTTAAAACAGGTAAAACTGGACAAGGTTTTTGCTCCTGTAAATTGTCTGGTTTATTCCAAGTAAAAGGAGCTAACTTAGCAGCAGACATCCACAACAAACGTTTTGCTCTAGTCATTGCCACATATAATAATCGAAATTCCTCTGCCGTTTTCAAATATTCTGCCTGTTTCCAAGCAGTAGAAATATCTGGTAAATCTTGCCCTTGTAAACTGGCACGAATTTGCGCTCTTGCCACTTCAGCTAAGTCAAATTCTCCCAAAAAACTTACCTGTGGCAAAACTCGTAAATTACCAGGAATTATATTTTCATGTAAAAAAGGTAAAAAGACATAATCCCAATCTAAACCCTTAGCTTTATGCATAGTAATAATAGTAAGTTGCTGAGGGCGAGTATAATTTTTCTCTGCATTTTCATCCACTTCAACAGGTTCAAATCTCTCGGAACCTACAATTTCACTTAAAACTTCTAATATAGAATTCATCGAACTATTATCAAAAGTTTGTTTAGCAACTCTTTCTGCCAACTTATCCACAGTTGCTAAATCTGACTGTTGATAATTTAAAGCTAAAGCAAGAAAAGAAATTAATTGATACAAGGGTAATTCTGATTTTGCCCTGAGCAAAGTACGACAAAAATCACGACATTTACGCACCTTTTCTGATTGATAAGGATCGAGAGGTCCTGGGTAAAGAAACTGTTCTGGTTGAGAGGCAAAAACATTATAATCTTGCTTAGGAATTAAGCGCCGATCGCCCAAAACTTTCAAAGCAGATTTTAAATAATCTGGAGAATGAGGGCGGTCAATAAATTGCATTAATGCCAATATTTCTGCTGGAATTTGAGAGTGACGCGCCCCTTGAGAAACATCATGTATTTGAATATTTTGTTTGCCTAAATCAATATCAATTCCATATTTTCCAGGATTAGAAAAAGTATCTGTAATAAATTTACCTTGTTTATTTTCCCGTACTAATACAGCAAAATTACCATCTGGATTTTCTTTAAATAAATTAATTATGCGTTTACCCATCAACTCAAGTGTTTGGTAAATATCCCGAGGTTCATATATTTCTAAACCACCACCAGTAGCTGAAGGATTATCATTTGCCGGATGAATATTTTGGTCTCGAAAAGGTTTTTCTATTCCTGTTAATTCTGAATTATTTACCCATTTCAAAACAAAATTAGCTGCATCTATAATTTTTTGACAACTACGACCTGCTTGTTCCATAGTCGCCAACTTATTTAATTGTTCGCAGTCTTCACAAAATTGCCGAAAATCTATTGGGTCTGCTGGAGTAAATGTGGAATTAATTGCTTGATTTGGGTCTCCAACACGCATAAGATTGAGATTATTTAATGGTGATAATTTTTGCTCTTGATAAATCCCATTATTTTCTGAATTACTATCATCATTTTCACTTGAATCAGCCAGTTTTTTTAAAAGTTTAGTTTGTAAGGGGGTAGAATCTTGAGCTTCATCTTCAAACACTGCAAAAACTTGATTTTGCCACATTTTTCTAGCACCTTCATTTTCTAATACCCGCAACGCTGCCAAAATCATTTCATCATAGTCAATTAATTGATTTTCCCTCAACATTTCCTGATATGTTTGATATAAATTAGCAGCAATAGTCACAACTTGATAATGGTCATTAATTTTGTCTCGTAATTTCCATAAATCTTCTGGTTTAAGACCAGAACTTTTTGCTTGTTGAATTGCTTTCCAAGCTAATTGAGGTAAAACTTCAGTGCGTAAAACAGACTGCCTTCTTAAACGTTCAGTTTCTTCTCCATCAAATTGAACTCCTTCAATTAAAAGTTGATAATGTCTGGGATTATTTGCAATCCAATTTTCTACACAAGTGCGAGTTATTCTATTGCTTGGAGTAGGAAGAATTAAAGTAGTATTTTCTAAATCTAACTCAGATAATTCAGGATGACGTAGAGCAATACTCAAAGCCAAACCATGTAAAGTATGAACAATAAAACTGCCTTGAGGTAAAGATAATTCCTTTAAATGTTTGCGAATTTTAGTTTTAATATTACTAGCTGCAGAACGGGTAAAAGTAACAACAACTAATTGACGATTATTATGTAGTTGATAACCAGCGATCGCTAAAGCTGCTGCTGCTGCCATACCGTAGGATTTTCCTGCACCAGGAACTGCTGAAACTGCTAAAGGTCCTCCTTGCCAGTCAGCCATTTGTTGTTGCCCAGGCCGTAAATTAGAACGAATTTGTTGAATTGCTTTTTCTCTTAAACTTGCTAATGATAAGTCAATTTCTGTATTCTTTGTATTCGTTTTAATATCAGTATATGGAGGCAAATTATTATTGAAATCGTCAGTCACCTTGTTTTAAATCAAAAGTTAAAAATTAAAATATAGCATTTCTCAACTTACTGAGGAACAGTTGTTTTTCTTCTTTTTTATTCCCTACTCCCTACTCCCTAAAATAAACGAATTTTGTACCTCACGCTTTTCGGGAATTGCTATATTACCAGTGAATATTTAAATTGATTTTTGCCGAATTCAATGAGTGCATCTCATATTTGCAAAAATACTAATTTTCTTATATATTCCCTGTTGCCTGTTGCCAGATGAGCTGTTGCCTAAAAGCGATAATTTTTTGGCTTTATTCACGCATTAAGATGCATCCAATTCAATCTACTTTAGCTATGGGAAAATGAAGGTAAAAAGTTGTACCAGTAGATGGACTTGATTCAAAAAAAATCTTCCCATTATGGGCATCAATAATTGTTTTAACAATAGCAGTTCCCAATCCAATACCACCCTGTTTTCCATAACTTACAAAAGCTTCAAATAATTTATCCTGAATTTCTTGAGGAATACCAGGACCATTATCTGAAAAAGTAATTTCAACTAATTGATCTTTTCTTCTAGCTCTGATTTCTATTTTGCCTTCAGATTGATCCAGAGCTTCTACAGCATTAGATAATAAATTTTGTAGGGCACGGTTAATTTTATTTTCATCGGCATTTATGATTAAACCCTCTTCCACAGAAACTATCAATTCTACAGAAGCAAAATCAATATAAACCTGGTTTAATTTGGCAAAATTTTGTAAGAGTTTAGCAATGTCAATTAACTGACAATATAATGTTGTATTCCCCTGAGAAAAAGCAAGTACTTCTTCTGCCATATTTAACATTCTCTGAACTTGCATTGAAATTAAATCGCACCATTCTTGACTCTCTTGATCTGGGTGGAGTTCTTTTAACATTGAACTTGATAATTGAATACCAGTGAAAGGGCTTCTAAAATCATGAATAATAGTATTTACCATCTCTCCAATCAAAGTCATTTTTTCCTTATAAGCTAATTGATTGACATAATCAGTCGTCACGGTTCGCAATCTTTGAGATAAAAAACTTAAGATTTGTAAGACTATATCTCCTTTTGTATTAGCTAATATCTCCGTTATGGATTCATAGTAAATTTTCGCCAAAACTGTTTCCTGAGATGTAACTACCCTAGCACTTCTTGGCTTTCTATCTATAATCCCTAACTCTCCCAAATAACCATCAGATTTAACAGATGTAATCACAACATAATTATTCCCTTCACCACTCCTTTTACTAACTTCTACTTCACCTTCAAGAACTAAAAATAAAGAATCTGAATCATCACCTTCTTCAAAAATAATCTCTCGAGGATTAAATTTTTTAATAATAGCAATCTGGGAAATTTGTGCAGCTTGCTCAGGTGCAAAATAGCGAATAAACTGATGTGATTCTAGTTTCATTTTGTAGTGGAATATAATATATCTTTCGGTTAGCTAGTCTTGGCGATCGTCGATGAATTTATCATAAAAAATATTCACTGTCAAAAGTTGTTAATCCTATGACACAACAAAATTTCGAGGCACAAGAGATAGATAAATCAAAATTCATAACTTTCATTAATATTTAGCCATAGCATAAAAGCTATCCCCTATATTTTTACTGATATATTTTATTACTAATCAACTATATAGGAAATAAAGTCGTAGCTTGAGCTGTTAAGTTTGATAATACTAAATATTTTGATTTAGCTAGTTTGCCGTTGTTTTTATTAGTTGTCGCTTCATAAAATTTCTTTGACTCGACAATCAATATAGGATATGGACTAAACTGATTGCTAAGTTTGTTTTCAAATAGCACTATTTTTTATGTGAAGTCCGGAATAATAATTGTCCCCATATAAGGTAAAGTAGAGCTTAATATTAAGCGTATTAAACGAGCCTAAAACTTACCTCCTAATTTTTTCCTTTATACCAAGACTCTATTATAAATTACATATTGGTTAGTCCTGTGAGATATTAAGAGTTAACAACTGTTGACCAAAATCTGTAATACTAATTTTATGTGAGCTGGCACAGAATTATGAAATCTATTAACTTGTCTATCTCTATCTACAGTCAACTTTAATAAAAATATTATTCTATGCAACTTAGAAATGAATTTGGTATAGAAAGTGATAGGTATTGCCTTGGAAGTTATAGCAATTGAAGCAAAGGGCGCGGATATATCAAAAGCTTAAAACTCAAGCAACGCAAGATGTTTCCTTCTTCCTTCTTCCCTCTTCCTTCTGCTATACCTTGGAAAAGTTTCTTGAGTTCGGTCAGCCTCAATTATACTAAAATAAATAATGCCACTAAATTTTATATAGTGGCATTACAGACCTAATTATAGAGTTTTTTTTATGTGTTCAAATTACCACAATCCTCTTACAGGAGGAGGTTGTGGGACAGGCCGTGTAATAGGAGGAGGTGGCTGAAGTGGTGGAAACTCTATAGTAGGAGGACCCTGGAAATTGTATTGTGGTAACTGAACTTCTACCCGTTCATAATTATAATCTGGGATAACTTTAAAAAAGTCTATACAACCACAAGGGTCTTCAGGGTCGTCATTCTTTTTGCCCACAATTGCATAGACCCGCATTCCAGGTACTAAACCTGTTATTTCTATTCTATGTCTAGGAGAAAAAAATAGAGTTCGTAGTTGACCACGTTCCTCTTCAGGAATTGTGACATAAGTGGGTTCACCATCATTAGGTGCAATGCCAGGAATGCCTAATTCGGCTTCTTCATCTACTAAAATTGTGACTACATTACCGATAATACCTTTAACATAACCGACAATCTCCATTTGATTTGCTCCCCCTGCTCTAGTTCTTTCCCTTTGGGCAACTTTCTCATTTTCAGGAGCAGCGATCGCCGGATAAATTGTTCCAAATGTAATTAATATTGACAAGCAACCACTTGCCAAGTTTGTATATTTTGGAAGACGCATGACTACCTCACCAAATTTTGTCTAAGTGTCTCAGTTAAAATCTGTTTTCACAGGTTTATCTGGACATTGATTAATTGATTGGTTATTTTTATAACAACCTCATCAGGAGCTTACCATCAACGTTGATTTTTGGCAAGTAAATTTATTTTATATAACTTTATATATTAGTAGAGTTTTTTCTGTTATTAAGATTGAGATGAATAGGCAAACTATTTGTATTACTTTCATTGAGAATATCTCGACAGTAGGCTCTGTTTCACTTACTAGAAAATAAGTTTATTAATTCGCAACTTAATCTTAATCTTTGGTTCAAAGGAATATAGCAAACCTATGTGTTGCTTCTAATATTTTAGTATGAGTAATATAGTCATTAAATTATAAATTATCAATAACTTAGAAAGATTTTTTTGATCTATAAAGGCTTTCAGATTTCCTTTTTTTAGCAAGTTGTTTTTTATAAATTATGATTCTATTTCGATATATCTAGAATATCGAAGTAGTCGTGTAAAATAAATTTCCTATTTGAGAGATTGAACAGGGAACAAGGAACAGGAAGTTAATAAGACGTGTAATTAATTTTGCATAGAAACTTAATCAAAAAATTACTCAAAAATATAGCAACCACATTTTACTTTTCATATTTTAGTTAGACTCAACCAATATATTTTTGGGGAACTACTATGGATAGTAGTTCGATTCATCTTAAATTGGCAGACTTTTTTGATTAATTGTCATCATACTTGACTTAAAAATATTAGTAATTATTGTTGTGCTAATTAAATCTAAAAGCATTAACATATAAAGAAAAGTGCCTTTTTGGGGTCTAAAAAAGTGCAAATTTTTCAGCTGTTTATGCTCATCCATGGCTCGTATTTTCGGCTCATAGTTGGGCAGAAAAATCATTCTTACAATTGTTACTCCTACCTCCTCACTCCCAAGCCATTTCTCCTGTCTCCAGTATAGCTGTCTCCTACCCCTACTAAAATACTAGTGAAGCGCAAACCCTAATTACTGATTAGTATTTTCTCCTGATTTAATTTTTTTTTCCTCAGGCATATATTCTTCAATATTAATAGATGCTATTCCCTTAGATTCGACCAACTCAAACATTGACCCTAATTGTACCCAAATCAACAAAGCAGTTGGAAATACTACTATTGCACCTATGACAATAGATAACCATTCAACAATATTAAAGATAGAAAGACTAGCTGATACACATAAAAAGATAAATAAAGTCATGCTCAAATAAGCAGTAATAAGATTAGGTGTTTGATAATCTATTTGTTTTTGAGAGACTTTGTTTTTCAGCCATAGTTTTAATTTATACTCCAACATATCTTTAAAAATAATTCCTAAGATAATAGAGAAAAATAACGTTAACTCAATGACTGTGTAGACAGGAAAATCAAAAAAAGTATGAATGTACATTTTGTTTAACCACAAATATTAACAGTTGTAAATCATATCATATTTTTAGTGAGAAATAAGACACAAAAAAATATTGTTAGCTGAGAATTAAAGATATAGCAGAAGGAAGAAAGAAGAAGGAAGAAGGAAGAAGGAAAAAAATTGCTTTGTCTGAGTTTTAAGTTGTCGATATGTCCTAACCTTTCTTTCGACTGCTATAATCAGAGTAGAAAAATTATGATCAATTTTGTACCTCACACTTCTTGGAAATTATAGCAATTCCTGAAAATAATGCTTTTTTTATTGAAAACTTCAGCTATTAAGTCATAAATCAGATTCAGTATTTTTTTGAGTAATTATTTATATGAAGTAAACATATCTTATTAGTTATTTACCGAATAGTTAAGGTTTAAAGCCTCTCCTTTAAAGGAGAAAAAAAATCCTTTTAGTCAATTATCTTCTTTTAAAAGCTATCCATTATCAGCAAAATTCTTTACAAAAGTGGATTATTCCTATTGTCAAAAGCTTACGAGCATTTTGTTGGTTTTACTAATTTGACAAATTGACTAACTTGTGTACTCCTAAGAGTTGTTTTTTGTCGTTGCGGTCGCAACGACTCTAGGAGCTTTCAGAGCTAATACATCAAATGATATTTTTGTCAACTTTGATGTTAAGAAAGATGTTGATCAAGCATAGTTTTAGAAAGAGAGGTAATTATTAATTATTAATTATTAATTATTCATTGTTGAACTACTACCTATAATTTCAGTCAAACAATACTTTCTCTAAACTTTGCAGAGCTATTTCCAAGTTATCATTCATTATTTGCACATCAAACTCTTCTACAGCTTCCACCTCTTTAGTTGCCCTTTCTAGACGCTTAACGATCGCCTCTTCCGAATCATGTCCTCTACCCCGCAATCTTTTTTCCAATTCAGTCATAGAAGGAGGTAAAATAAAAATACGCAAAGCTTCTGGAAAAGTCTGTCTAATTTGTCTTGCCCCTTGTACCTCAATCTCTAATAATACTAATTTACCTTGTTTAATATTTTCAGTAACTGGTAGACGTGGCGTGCCATAAAAATTACCGGCAAACTCAGCCCATTCTAATAAATCTTTAGTTTCAATCATTTGTTGAAATTTATCGCGGTCTACAAAATAATAGTTTTCTCCTTCTACTTCTCCAGGTCGAGGACAACGGGTAGTCATAGAAATAGATAAAACTAATTCTGGATGACCTTGTAGGAGAGATTTTACCAAAGTCCCCTTACCTACACCACTAGGTCCTGTTAAGACAATTAATTTACCAGTTTGCATAAATTTTTATCGCAGTATCAGCCAGCATAAATAAACTGTTTATTATTAATAACAAATTCTGGAAAATTAAACATTAATTACCACAATTAACTATAGCCATCCTAAATAGGTTGCGGGTAATCAAAAAGTAAATAAAAAAACTGAAACTCTTACCTGTTCCCTAAAAAGCAGTAAGATTTTTGACACTAATAAAATAGGATTGCTATATTAACTATCCTTATTGTTAAATATAAATCTATGTGCCACTGTCTCAGGTTGAATTGCTGAAAGAATAATATGATTAGAATCTGTAATAATCACTGCTCTGGTACGCCGACCATAAGTAGCATCAATTAATTGGCCTCTTTCCTTGCCATCGCTAATCATTCGCTTGATAGGGGCAGACTCTGGACTAACAATTGCAACGACCCTATTCGCAGAAACTATATTACCGAAACCAATATTAATTAACTGGATATCCATGACAGATTATGCAATAAGGAACTTGAAGAAGGCAGAAGGCAGCTATGCTGAAGGTCTAATTGCATGGGGATAGCCTACTATTGGCCACTTCAGTGTTTGATCACCCCAAACAATTTTCAGCACCCTTGTTGACAGCGGAGTATTTAACCCGCAAAAGAACAGATCAAGCTCATACAACTCATATATATAAGGTTTTTCAGTTATGGCAAAAGGAAGAAGTAAGAAATAAGAAGGAAAAATCTGGCGTTGTCTGAGTTTTAAACTTTTGATTTTTCCGCACCCTTTCCTTCGACTGTTATATAAGAAGAGAACACATCAAAATCTTTATTCATTAAATCAGGCTTTTAGATCAAGTCTAAATCTGTCATTATAGAAGTAATAAACATTTATAGTTCTGAATAATTCTCAAACCAGCTCAATCAAATCAATTGGTGTTTATACTCAAGATTTTTATTGAGAGCAGAGAATAAGATAAAATATTTAATCTTTATTTGTCAACTAAACTTGATATTATAAGTCTCTAAATTTCTATGGGAAAAGCAAAAAAAATCATTTAAATATTGTCGCCTGAAAAATAAAAAATCCTATTTTTAGACACTAAATTTATATCATAGTTTTTTCACTTTTAATTTTTAACTTAAAGCTAACTGTGCAACCTGTTGACTATACGACTCTCATTGCTTCATGTTCTGAACTCTGTGCCCAATGGTTACCAGCACGTTTAGAGCAGGTATATCAGCGCGATCGCTTTACCATTGCCATTGCTCTGCGAACTCTCAAAAAACGTGGTTGGCTGGACATTTCCTGGCATCCCCAAGCAGCCCGTATTTGTATCAGTGACCCTCCGCCTCGCGCCCCTGATACTTTTACTTTTAGTCAACAATTACGACATCAGCTAGGTGGACTAGCTTTAATAGCTATTGTTGAACTTTCTCCTTGGGAGAGGGTGCTGGACTTCCAATTTGCGAAACGTCCTGGGGAAGCACCTCTATGGCATCTTTATGTGGAAGTTATGACCAAGTACAGCAATGTTATTCTGACTACTGCGGATAATCTGGTTGTTACCTGTGCTCATCAAGTGAATAGTCAACAGTCTAGTCTGCGTCAAATTCAAACTGGTCAACCTTATGAACTTCCCCCTTCTCTGACTAACCCTATTCCTAGTTTGCAAGAAACGCAACAAGAATGGCAAGAAAGAATTAGTTTAATACCTGGTGTATTGTGGCGAAATTTAATTAAAAATTACCGTGGCCTCAGTAAGGCTTTAGTACAGCCAATGATTGAAGCTTCAGGACTAGACCCTCAAAAGTCTACTAATGACCTTAGTGCTTCGGACTGGCAAAAATTATTTAAAAGTTGGCAAGAATGGTTGAAAAATCTGGAGGATTCAAAATTTTATCCTGGTTGGGCAGCAACAGGATACACTGTCACGGGTTGGTTAAGTGTAGAATCTGTTGATACTGTCCAGGAATTACTGAATGATTATTATACTGGACAGCTGAATCAGCAAGAGTTTAGTCAACTATATCATCAAATTAGCCAAAAACTTAAAAATATTACGGCTAAGTTACAGCTCAAGGCTGATACTTTTACGGAACGTTTAGACCAGTCGGATGGGGCAGAATTTTTGCGATCGCAAGCTGATTTACTTATGGCCAACCTCCACGAATGGCGGCCGGGGATGAAGGCTATTACTCTCTGTGACTTTGAAACGGGGGAACCGATGGTCATCAAGTTAGATCCAGAGAAAAATGCGGTGCAAAATGCCCAAAGTCTTTATAAAAAGCACCAAAAGTTGAAACGGGCACGTGTAGCAGTTGAACCACTTTTAGCGGCAGTCCAAGCAGAAATTTATTATTTGGAGCAAGTGGAAGCTTTTCTGTCTCAGTTAGATACTTACCGAACTCCGGAAGATTTACGCACTCTTGAAGAAATTCGGGATGAGTTAATTCAACAAGCTTATCTTAAAGCTCCAGAACATCACCAAGATAATAAAAAGGATACAGAATTTTACCGTTACGAAACTCCCAGTGGATTTGAATTATTAGTCGGCCGTAATAATCGTCAAAATGATTTGTTAACTTTTCGGGTGGCCGGAGATTATGATTTGTGGTTTCATACTCAAGAAATTCCTGGTAGTCATGTTTTATTGCGACTGGATGCTGGCGCAATACCTGATGAAGTTGATTTACAGTTTGTTGCAGATATCAGTGCCTTTTATAGTCGTGCCCGTCAGAGTGAAATGGTCCCAGTTATTTATACCAAGCCTAAGTTTGTTTATAAGCCCAAGGGTGCTAAACCTGGTATGGTTGTATATAAGCAAGAACAGGTTTTTTGGGGTAAACCACAAAGGGCTGAAACCCATATTGCACAATTAATTGGGATACAAAATTAAAAATTTTTCCAAAAGTTGCTCAATAGTTTGTTACAATCAGCGATATAGACATTGTGAGATATATAACCCGCAAATCGCTGCGAATTTGGGAACACGTAGCTGCTTGCTTGTTAATCTCGCAGAAATAACAACGGAAAATAATTTTTACTGAGGCCTGCTTGACAAAGTTGGTCTTTTTTTTTCAGTGGGTAGGGAGTAGGGAACCCACCCCTCGCCCCTCCCCCTCCCAGGAGGGGAAGAATTGATAATTTCTGTGCGATAATTGATTTGATTTTTTATCAAAATAACATAGGTCTAAAACCCCGCCTTTTAAGGCGATCGGGTTTTTGGAGAGTTGCTCAAATCCCCTACTTCTCCTTCACCGCAGGGGTTAGGGGTTGGTTTACTTCTGAATTTTTAATTTTGACTTCTGACTTCGTTAAGACTGGAGATGTATATTAGTCTATGTCCTAACCAATTTTTTCTTAGCTATAGAAAAACTCCAGTTGCCCAAGCATTCTTTTGCTCTGTGCTCCGTAACCTAAAATAATTTTATAGTTTATTCAAATAAATGAAATGCCCTGTAATTAGAGGCTGTTTATTCACTTCAAAAAAAGTTTTAATCTTTGAGTGAAGGGGGTTAGTCTAAGCTAGAGTGTTTTTCTTTGACTTCTTCCTGTTTTCTTAGAAACAGAAATTCTCAGCAGATGCTACAGAACTGGATCGATAAACATTTCTCGTTTCTTCTTAACTGTCACCCAGATACATCTCTGGGTAGGAATAGTCAAAACGCCCCTGGAAACTAATTTGTATTGATATCTACGCCACAAATAAGTTTTAGCATAACGCTAAATTACGATAGTATATTATAACATAAAAAAGCTTTTTGTAACATAAGGTAATCTGGATTTATAAAACAGTATAAATAATCTCCCATTGAAGATTGCTGACAACGTATGATTAACGTTTAAAGTCTGATGCTAATTTGATTGGTAATAACTATGTCACAACAGAGTCTCATCACAGTCAACAAAAATGGACAATACAATCAACAAAATTTTACATATCCACCAAAATTGGATCTTGAGGTTGTCAACCAGGAACTTGCCCAAGCAGATGCTCATACTCTGGTTAAGTGGGGATATGCAACCTTTGGAGAAGGTTTAGTTATGAGTACCAGTTTTGGTATCCAGGCTGCTGTTATGTTACATCTAGTGACAACTGTTGTACCTAATATTCCTGTTATTTGGGTTGATACAGGATATTTACCAGCCGAAACTTATAGATTTGCTGAAGAGTTGACCGAACGACTGAGGCTTAATCTTAAAGTATATCAATCTTCAATTAGTCCAGCTAGAATGGAAGCTCTACATGGCCGACTGTGGGCTGAGAATAATGCTGATGCTCTGAACCGCTATGACCAAATTCGGAAGGTAGAACCTATGCAAAGAGCATTAAAAGAGTTAGGTGCTAAAGCTTGGCTAGCTGGCCTACGGAAAGACCAAACTGACCACCGCAAGGGTCTTAACCGCATTGGTCAGCAATCGGGAATATATAAGATTTTACCTATATTAAGTTGGAATGCCAGGGATATATACCAATATTTGACTGCTTACAATTTGCCTTATCATCCATTTTTCGATTTGGGTTATACTACTGTGGGAGATTGGCATTCTAGTCGTCCCTTGACTGCGGAAGATGAGAATGAACGGGATACTCGTTTTCATGGTCTTAAGCAGGAGTGCGGACTACATTTGCCTCAGACTGATGGACAAGCTCAAAGTTTAGATTCGAGTTCATTATAATTGACAATCTATTAGCTATTTTCAGTGAGCTAGGAGCAGGAGTGTTCAACAATTAATAATTAATAATTAATAATTAATAATTACCTCTCCTTTTTTTCTCCTTTAAAGGAGAGGCTTTAAACCTTAATTATTCGGTAAGTTTAGCAATTTATGTTTGATTTGCAACGTACAAGCAAAAAAGTCTTGTTTGTTGATACTTCTTGAAGTCTGGCTTGAAATCTCTGGAGTTATATTATCTCCATATCTGGCTTTAATAAATAAAATTTAAGAATTGAAAGTAAGGAAGAAATAATTTCTACATTCTCTATTTTTTTCCTTACCTCCATACTCTTATTTCCTGACTCCTCCCTAATTATTTATCTTTTTCTTTATGGGTTGAATACCCCACCATCATTTCAGTTATCAGTTATCAGTTATCAGTACCTCTGTCTGTTTGCGCAGCATTCCGCAGGAAAGTATTGGGATTGAAATATTGAACTTGATTTTTTTTATCCCCTTGTAGAGCGACAGCTCGCGGCGCAGCCAAGGGGAAGATTCAGACTTTATTTTTTGGTCAACAGGGGTGTTTACAATTAGTTGGGGTTTGAGTCCCCATCCACTTCTTCCTTCTTTCTTCTTCCTTCTTCCTTCTTCAATTCAAAGCTTCTGCATGATATCTTATGTGGTCTTCTATGAAAGATGCAATAAAGTAATAGCTATGATCGTAATTTTTTTGCATTCTTAAAGTGAGATTTACTCCTTTTTTTTGACAAGCTTCTTCAAATACTTCTGGTAATAATTGTTTTTGGGATAAAAAGGGGTCTGCAGTTCCTACATCAATTAAAATCGGACGATTATAACCATAATTTAAGATTAATTCACTAGCATCATAATCACGCCAGTTTTCTTGATTTGCACCTAAATAATTGCTAAAAGCTTTTTCACCCCAAGGACAACGCATTGGTGCTGCAATTGGCGCAAAAGCAGAAATAGATTGATATTTTGTCGGATTTTTTATAGCACAAATTAATGCTCCGTGACCTCCCATGGAATGACCAAAAATACTTTGTTTATCTGGCTGAATTGGAAATTTTTTAGCGATGAGTTCTGGTAATTCTTTAACAACATAACTATACATTTGATAATGTTTTTTCCAAGGTTCTAATGTGGCATCAACATAAAATCCTGCACCTGTACCAAAATCCCAATTATCGTTTTCATTTTTAATGCCAGTATTGCGCGGACTTGTATCTGGCACGACTAAAATTAATCCATATTTTGCAGCAAATTGTTGTGCCCCTGCTTTAGCCATAAAGTTTTCTTCAGTACAGGTTAAACCTGAAAGAAAATACAATGCTGGTAATAGTTTTGATTTTGTTTTTTGAGGGAGATAAATTGAAAAGCGCATCTCAATATTACAGGTTGAAGATGAGTGGAAATAATAGCTAACTTTGCCACTGAAACATTGATGTTCTTTAACAAGTTTGAGTTCTGTAGACATAATTTAATCAGGAATAAAGATAGATAAATTTTAATTTGTAACAGGTGGTAAGTGTGGTTGAATAATTGGTAGTCCTGCATAGTAATGATATACAAGAAACAAGGGATACTTGGTATGGGAGCAAGATGCTCCCACTGCCGTACCTCGTAACAAAAATAATGCAATGCACGACTATTACAATGCACTACCACCGAATAATTAATTTTTTCAGATTTACAGCACTTTTTATTTAAGTAAGCTACAAAATTATTTTTGCTTAGGGAGCAGGGAATAGGGAGTAGAAAAATGCTTTTGATACTTTAGTTTTCTATCTATGTGAAAACCTCTATAAAGTCTTTTTTTTTCGTAAAAAAATTTATTCAAATTTCCTTTTGTGGACACAAGGTTTGGCCAATTTAGGTTATGTAGTTTTTTGTAGGATTGTTAGTAACTATTTATCAGATAATTTTTCTTATTTAGGTGGAGCAACTATTACTATTATTGAAAGTGATATTGTGAGCAGAAAAGTGCTTGCTGAGTTTGCTAAGGAGTTAAATTTGAAGCAGTTTTCTCTATTGGGAAAAAGTTATAAATGGAAGCATAAAAGTGAGCAGAATAAAATTTTAGCTCAAATGTTTGAGGCTTTAGTAGGGGCTATTTTTTTGGAGTTTGACCGAGATTTAGGTTTGACTTATGATTGGTTAGTTGAAAGTTTTATTGCTGAAGCGGTTGATCGGGTTTTAATTACTGCTGTTAAGGATGATGATTCTGATTTAGAAACAGATTTTAAATTGATAGATTGGATTGAGGCTTTAAATTTACCTTTATTAAATCAAAATAGTTTATATAGAAATAAAGAATTCTTTGTTTGAATGTTTTGAGTAGGAAGTAGGTTCAATAATTGATAATTGATAATTGATAATTACCTCTCTCTAAAAGGAAGAGGATTGAATAAAAGGAAAATTTTTTCTTGTTTCTCCTTTAAAGGAGAGGATTTTTACCTTAATTATTCGGTAAAGAGTATAGTAACTAGGCAAAACTATTTCAGTTCTCAAAAATAATGTATTTTTCAATGCACTTTGTTGAAGGAAGCAATCTCTATGACTTTGAAATTGCTTTCCGACCTTTGTAATGACAATTATTTAATCGAATTTCAGATTAAATAAAAGTAAAATCAATCATCCATCAGATTTCAAACTTATTTCAACGCGACCTTTAGTCTTCATTTCATTTAGAATATCAGCAGGAATATTTTTTACCTTTTTGACTTTAGCACTTACAGTATTGACAAAACTTTTTTCTTCTTTTTGACTGTAAGTTTTAATTTCCATCAAGTCTTTTTTGTCATCAAGAATAAGATGACTTCCTAAAACAGAATATCCATCTTGTTCAATTCTTGTGTGGATATTTTTAATATCTTTCTCCAGTAAATCAAAATTTAAAGTTTCCTTCTCAATACTGTTAAAGGTGTCAATTTCCACATCATTTTCTTGTAATGCTTGTGATATTTTTTCACCAGCATTTTTCATGGTATTAAATAATTTGCAAAATTTATCTCCTAAGCTTTCTTGGTCTGTCTCTATCATAGATATTATCCTTAAACAGTTTAATATTTTGTAGTTTTGACTAATGCAATAGACACTGGTTTATAGCAGTTTCAGAAAATATTGCCACATTAAATTTTTTTAGTAAGAGATAAAGTTTGTTATTTTTATAGAGGTTTGGAGACCAAACCTCTATAATTATCGTGACAAATAGCAATTTATTCTTGCTTATTCCCTGCTTCCTTTCTCAACTTCAAGTTTCACTTTACATCAATTTCAGGTAGCCCTGCATAATAATGGTATGTAGGAAAAAGGAATATATGGCAAGGGAGCAAGATGCTCCTATTACCATGCTTTCTAACAAACATAATGACAATGCACCATCATTACAATGCAGCTTCAGCCAATTTATATTTTATCTGCTGATCGACTAGGGCTTTAATATCATCAGGCAAATCTAATTCTCGTATTTCTTCCCTTACGGATTCTAATCTTGTTTTTTTAGTATTAATATTAACAATATTAACTTCTATTAGTTTTTCAAAAAGTGCACCCCTTTTATTTAAGAAAAGAATAACATTACTAACTACCTCAATAGCAGGATTAATTCTGTCCCATATTTTTTTTATTGCACCATTAGCCCAAGTTTGTATGTCATCCCAAAAATAAACAGCAGCACCACCACCTAATAAACCTAAACCTATAATTGTCCAAGTTATAGGATCCATAATTTATTCCTCCTCTAAATTTGAATTGTTTCTGTTTTCTACCACAACTGTTTCTGCTAAATTAAATTTTTTGTGACGCAGTTTGATAGTTTTATATTTGTTGATTTCTTCGTTGATAATTTCTTCATCAATGGCTTTTGCTTTACCAACTAGCAATTTTAATCCCAGCTTAATTGTGATGTTTCTAATATCTCCACCACATAATCCTTCGCTAATTTCAGCAGCTCTTTCATAGGTGATATTTCTAGGAACTTTTTCAGATATATGAAATTGCCAAAGTTGAGTTCTCATTTCTATATCTGGTACGGGAAACTCAACGTTAAAAATGATTCTCCTTAAAAAAGCCTCATCATAATTTTCAAATAAGTTTGTGGCAAATATGATTACGCCATTAAACTTATCCATCAATGTTAATAAGGTGCTTTTGGCAGAGTTCACACCATAGTCTGCTGCTTGGGATAAGTTGGAAATTCTCTTACTTAATACCGCATCAGCTTCATCAAAAAATAATAAACTATGATTTTCTTCAGCTATCCGGAAAATTTTTGATAAATTCTTAGATGTACCACCTACTAATTCGGATTCTAATTCTCCATAATTAACCTTAATAATCTTAGTTTCTAATTTTTGGGCGATGGCTTCAGCAGTAATACTTTTTCCTGTGCCTGGTAATCCAAAAAAGTTGATACTTAAACCATTACCTGTTTTGAGAAAACGATTAAATTCCCATTCAAGTAACAATTTTTCCCGATTTTTTACATAAGCAATCATCTCTTCGATTTGCTCAATTGTAGTTTTTGACAAGGCTATTTCATCTAACGTCCATTTAGGTGTTTCTAGTAAACTGCTTACTTCATCTTTGCCATTAGAATTTTTTTTCTCCTTGACTATTTCATATTTCATGGTTTGATATTCTGTTTGCTTTCTTTTGCCATTGCTAGAAGTTTTTTATACCAGCAAACAGTTCTATCGTAAGAAAAAATTACCTTTACTGACAGTACGAAAAGTATGCACTTTACCTGTTATATAAAAGTAGGAAAATTATGATAAGTATGGTACTTTTAAAAATAATGTAGTTTTAACACAAAGTCCGTTCTGATAAGACTATATTCCTAAAATTTCAAATCTTTTACCTAAAAGGAATTCAGCGATTTAAGTAAATAGTCTATTAGAACCGGATTTAATATTAATTGATTTATGAATAGTACAGAAGTATTAGAATTAGTAGATGATTTAATCTTTGCTAAAACCGGAAAACACTTAGAAAATTTACAAAAAGATGTATTAAAAGGAACTATAGAAGGTAAAGTTTACCCAGATATTGCTAAAGATAGTGGTTTTAGTGAAAGTCATGTCAAAAATGTCGGACAAGAATTATGGAAGCTTCTTTCTTTAGTCTTAGGTGAAAAGGTTAAGAAGGCTAATTTTAGAGCTGTATTTGAAAAGATAAAAAGACAGAATTTTTCATCACCTATTATTTCAGGATATTGTCATACTAATCTGACAGCTAATAATATTAATATTTTTCCAGATAGAGAGCGATATTGCTCCGCAACGCTTACGCGATCGCCTACTTCTGTGGAAAATTCCCAAGAATCTAAAAATGAACCACAACTAGATTTAGCTGAAGCACCAGAAATTTTCAACTTCTACGATCGCTCTTCCGAACTAACAACTTTAGAAAACTGGATATTAAAAGATTCATCTCGCCTCATTGCACTTTTAGGAATTAGTGGTATAGGCAAAACAACTCTAACACTCCAATTAATCAAACAAATAAAAACTAATTTTAATTACATCATTTATCGGAGCTTGCGCTTTTCCCCCACCCTTGATGTAACTCTTACCAAACTATTAAAAAATTTCCCCGACCAAGCAGATATTTCCCAAAATATCGAAACCAAAATATTCCAACTGCTCGACTACCTAAATCAATATCGTTGTTTGATTATTCTTGATGACCTACAAATGCTTTTTTGTAGTGGAAAAATAGCAGGTCAATATCAAACAGAATCTGAAAATTACCAGATATTTTTTCAGCTTATTGCCGAAATGAACCATCAAAGTTGCTTAATATTAAACAGTAGAGAAAAACCCATAGAAATAACTCAACTAGAAACAAAAAATAATTCTGTGCGATCGCTAATTTTAAGTAGTTTAGGATTAGCAGCAAAACAAATTCTGCAAAAGCATAAATTATCAGACGAAGAAACTTGGGAAAACTTAATTGATATCTATCAAGGCAACCCTCGTTGGATAGAATTTACTGCCACAATGATTCAAGAATTCTTTGACAGTAGTGTTGCTAAATTTTTGCAATGGGAAAAAGTAATTTTAAGCGAATCTCTAGTAGCAGAATTAGATAAAAATTTTCAACGAATAACTCAGAATGAGCAAACAATCATAATTCAACTTGCTCAAGAAAATCAACCTGCGACCTTGCATCAAATTGACAAAACTTTGGAGTTATCAACATCAGACTTATTGAATTCTATACAGTCACTAAAAAGACGATTATTATTAGATATCAAACAAGAAGATAAGACTACTTATTTTAGTTTAAATTCAGTCTGGAAACAGTATGTTATGTGCAAAGAAGAAGGAAAGTAATTTCAGTTATCAGTTATCAGTACTTCCGACTAAAATCGGAGGTTTGAAATATGTATGGTGAATATTTTTTTCATCCCCTTAATACCATTTCTCAAAAACTTTTCTACATTTTGTTGAGCAGGGGACCCACCCCTCGCCCCTCCCCCTCCCAGGAGGGGAAGTAGGGGAGTAGGGGAGTGGGGGATAAGTAAAAAGTAAGAATAATTAACATTAACTAGGCTATTATTAGCAAAAAGATGATTATAGCTGTTTTGATTAATTAATAACTGAAGTTTTACCCAAGTATAGCGTTACTTTTAGGAATTGGTATAAAAGGGGAAGCAATGATAATTTATCGAAAATATTCGGTATTTTAATTAGTTTGCTTAGAGTCTAGTCCAGTAGGGTGCGTTAAAAGCGTAACTGAGCGAAATATTTGGTTTATAAATATTTAGGATATTTAAGAAATATTTGGGATATTAGAAATATTTGGAATAGACGGTGCGTTAATGAAATGTAACGCACCCTACTAGAATTAAACTATAACTGTTTCTGTCTCTTATTCATTTTCTTTGCAATAAACGGTGTTGGTTCAGCTTTTCGTAGTATGGCATACACAAATTGTAGAGAGAAAGCAATTTTTGGTCTTGATAAATTTTTAAGTAAGATTTCTCAGTATTTTGAAACCCATAACTAATTCATAAATTGTCATGCCAACTTCTGTTATCCCACCAACTTATTTCATTAGAATTGCCAGGAAGATTCCAATTTAATGCTTCTGGTATAAACGGAAGACCTATTCTCGAACAATACTCCTTAATTATATTTGTTGTATTTTCTACAAGATCGTCAGCATAAATAACAACAGGAATTTTACCGAATTATTAATTATTAATTATTCATAATTAAATAATTCAGGTTTAAAGCCTCCCCTTTTAAGGGGAAAAAAAAGAAATAATATTTCCTTATGTTCAATCAAGAACGGTTTTAATCAGAGGTAATTATCCATTATCCATTATCAATTAATGAACTGTACGCTCGACGACTTTGTTTAAAAGTTCAAAAAGTTGTTTATAACCACATTCCTCAAAATCAATATCGGGCATTTTATAATAATAGGAAGGTAGCATTTGATCCGGATTGTGAATTAAAAAAGTATGCTGGAAATAATCAATAAATTCATTATTTACAATTTGCATAAAGTGTAAAGGAAAATCTTTTATAAACAATCTGTTATTCTGAGATTTTACCTTTAAGTCTTGCAATACATTCTGATAATTATATTCTGCTTGTGGTGTGATATCTGGCACACGATTAAAAATACGTTCCTCACTATAGAAGCCATTTGGGATCTATTTAACAAATTACAAGTCCAATATCCATTTGGGTTTTATGATTCTGACAGTGATTTTTCATAATTTTTCGGTTTCCTGAACTCTTATAGTTTTTAGGCTTCTTAAAACGGGTTTCCTCGAACTTTTGTATTTCAAGAAAAGATACCAAATGGGTTCTATAGTGTGCTGAACGACCAAAAGGTTCGTGAAGTACCAAAAAATCACCTCTTTGCTTAACCATCCACCTAAAAGCTGTGGAGCTGGAGCGAGGAGTAGACCATAATGCAATTATTTTTTGATTCATTATTACTCTAATCAGAAGATTTAGTAACAGAAATAATATTTGTTGTTTGCCAAATATCATCAAGGTTGGCAACTTTGCCTGTCCCATTTGTTATATTTACTGTACACACAGTCTCTAATAATTTAAAAATTATGAAAATTGCAATTGCTCAACTTAATCTCACTATTGGTGATATTAAAGGAAATGCCAAATTAATTTTAGAAGCTGCACAAAAAGCTGAAAATTTAGATGCCAAGTTGATGATAACTTCAGAATTATCTCTAATAGGTTATCCACCACGAGATTTATTAATTTATCCGAGTTTAATTGAAGCTGCTGCTACAGAGTTAGAAAAGTTAGCCAAAAATTTACCATCAGAAATAACAGTTTTAGTGGGAACTGTAACTTTTAATTCTCAAGGTAATGAAACAGGAGGAAAATCATTATTCAATACTGCTGCTTTATTAGGTAATGGGGAAGTCAAACAAATCTTTCATAAAAGGCTTTTGCCTACTTATGATGTATTTGATGAACAACGATATTTTGAGCCTGGTAAAACTAGCGATTTTTTCACTTTAGAAATTCCTGGTAAAAGCTCAGAATCTTTAGCTAAAATTGGCGTGACTATTTGCGAAGATTTATGGAATGATGCAGAATTCTGGGGAAGGCGAAATTATACTTGTGATCCAATGAAAGAATTAGCAGAAAATCAAGTTGATTTTGTCGTAAATATGTCTGCTTCTCCATATCGAGTAGGAAAGCAAAAATTACGGGAGGCAATGTTAGAACATAGTACGAATAGTTATCAAATACCAATTATTTATGTTAATCAGGTAGGCGGTAATGACGATCTAATTTTTGATGGTTGTAGTGTGGTTTTTAATAAGATTGGTAATGCCATATATCGAGCTAGTGCTTTTGCAGAAAATCTGGCAGTTGTTGAATTTAATCCAGCAAAAAAAGACTTGATTGTGACTAATTTTGAAGGTCTATATTTAGCAGAAAGTGAGGATGAAGAAATTTGGTCTGCTTTGGTCTTAGGCGTAAAAGATTATCTGCATAAGTGTGGTTTTTCTAAAGTTGTTCTGGGTTTAAGTGGGGGAATAGATTCGGCTTTAGTTGCAGCGATCGCTACTGCTGCTTTAGGTAAAGAAAATGTTTTTACTATTTTGATGCCTTCTCCTTACAGTTCCGATCATTCTGTTAAAGATGCTTTGGAATTAGCGGAAAATTTGGGTATTGCTAAACAAATTATTCCTATTGGGAATTTAATGAAAAGTTATGACAATAGTTTGCAAGATTTATTTACAGGTACAAATTTTGGCATTGCTGAGGAGAATATTCAATCTCGGATTCGTGGCAATTTATTAATGGCAATTTCTAATAAGTTTGGGCATTTACTTTTATCCACGGGTAATAAGTCAGAAATGGCGGTTGGTTATTGCACTCTTTATGGTGATATGAATGGTGGATTAGCAGTAATTTCTGATGTGCCGAAAACTCGTGTTTATTCTCTGTGTCGGTGGTTAAATCAACAGGCGGTTAATAATAATCAAAATTTCTATGGAGCCGAAAATTTACTAATTACTGAACAGCAAAATATTATTCCAGAAAATATTCTGACTAAAGCTCCTAGTGCTGAGTTGAAAGAAGGTCAAAAAGATGAAGACTCTTTACCCTCTTATGAAGTTTTGGATGATATTTTATACCGCTTAGTAGAAAAGTGTGAGTCTTTGGCAGAAATTATTGCAGCAGGACATGATTCAGAGGTAGTAAATAAGGTTATAAAGTTAGTAATGCGGGCAGAATTTAAACGTAGACAAGCACCCCCTGGGTTGAAAATTAGCGATCGAGCTTTTGGCACTGGTTGGCGGATGCCTATTGCTAAGAAAAGTTCTTGGTGATTTGAGGTTGTGAGTTTTCAACTTTGGCTAAAAGTTGATCTCTACTCTGACAAATAGCTGGTAAAATGCAATGAAGAAGTTATACTCATCTTTATTAAGCTAAAAAATCATTCTGAACGCCACCAAAAAACACAGGAGATGGCAATCAATCTCAACCTTCAAATATTGGAAAATTCATTTGGCTAAAAGTTAATCACTGCTCTGACAAATAGCTGCTAAAATATAATGAAGAAGTTATACTCATCTTTATTGATCTAAAAAATCATTCTGAACGCCACCAGAAAACACAGGAGATGGCAATCAATCTCAACCTTCAAATATTGGAAAATTCATTTGGCTAAAAGTTAATCACTGCTCTGACAAATAGCTGCTAAAATGTAATGAAGAAGTTATACTCATCTTTATTAATCTAAAAAATCATTCTGAACGCCACCAGAAAACAAGACTCAAGAGATGGTAATCAATTTCAATCCTCAAATATAAGGTTAGTTTGTTGTAAGCATTTCCTGCGGAATGTCGCATAAACATAATTTTGAATTCTCCTTCTAAGATAATAAGTTAATAGCTGACTGCTGAATGCTTACTAATTAGGGCTTGCTGATTAAATCTAAAAGCGTTAACATATAAAGACTTTAGCCTTTTTGGGGGTCAAATTGCAGTGCAAATTTTTCAGCTCTTTATGCTCAAAAAGTTAGTATTTTAGGCCCATAGTTGGGCAGAAAAATCATTCTTACAATTGTTATTCCTACCTCCTCGCTCATTCCAATTTCTCCTGTCTCCTACCCCGACTAAAAGACTAGTGAAGCGCAAACCCTAATTAAGACCAAACTCGCGGAGAACAACTAGGTCTTTTTAAATAAAAAATACGGAGATAATGCCAAACCAAATTAAACCAATTTTTCACATTAATTATTGACTTCCCACAATAGCGACAAATCATCCCTTTAGGAATACGAGTAACACCTGCTTCACCAGACATATCAATGCCTAAACTTTGCCATAAGTCACGAGTTTTTGTAACTACTTCTGCCGTAACAGGTTGCCCAACAAAAATGAAACTTCCAACTACAGAATTATCAGCTAAACCCAAGAGACTATTAACCATTTCCGACCCTCCTTTTAAGTATTGTCTATCTATCCAGATAGGATAATTTTCTTGCCAAAACTCAGTATACGAACGCCAATTTCCTGCTAAAAATTTCTCTCCTCTAGCACTCCTGCCAAATCTAATAATTTCCCAACTCATCCAACTCGCTTCTACTCCTAAATATACTTTTAAATCTTGCCGATATTCAGCACCATTAAATAGTATTGTTGGCTGAGGAAACCATTCTAAACAAGACTCACTATCAAGATTAATACTAATATTTTGTTGAGCAAGCTGACTATTACTACGATAAATTTTACTAGCAGCAGCAGTAGTAATTAAAGCATGGGTATTCGGTTGTAATTCGATATTAATAGAAAGGCGATCGCCTCCAACAACACCACCAGCAGTATGTAAAATTACACTATGACAAACTTCATTTCCTTCTGGATAAAAAGGTCTTTGTATTTTTAATGGTGCTTGATTTTTACTTGCCAGAATTTGAGTATGATTGTTTTGCTTGCCATAAATTAAATCGAGACTACCGTGCCATTCTTTAGTCATAATTAGGATTTTTTTTAGAGACTTTTTATATACGAGAAAGAAGAAGAAAGAAGGAAGAAGGAAGAAGGAAAAATCTTACGTTGTCTGAGTTTTAAGCTTTTGATATGTGCTAACCTTTCCTTAAACTACTATATCTATAAATATATAGATAATATTCTCATCATTAATGTGGGATAGTTAGTTTTAGTTATCGTGGAAAAAAGTGGCTTAGTCTCATACCCAGGTCGAAATAATTTCAGCAAAATTTTGACTTGAAAAACTTACTTCAGTCAAAGGTCTTGATATTTTTAATGGTGCTTGATTTTTACTTGCCAAAATTTGAGTACTTTTGTTTTACTTGCCATAAATTAAATTGAGACTACTGTGCCATTCTTTAGTCATGATCGAGATTTTTTTAGAGACTGCTCATATAGCAGAAGGAAGAAAGAACAAGGAAGAAGGAAGAAGGAAAAATCCTACGTTGTCTGAGTTTTAAGCTTTTGATATGTGCTAACCTTTCCTTAAACTACTATATCTATAAATATATAGATAATATTCTCATCATTAATGTGGGATAGTTAGTTTTAGTTATCGTGGAAAAAAGTGGCTTAGTCTCATACCCAGGTCGAAATAATTTCAGCAAAATTTTGACTTGAAAAACTTACTTCAGTCAAAGGTCTTGATATTTTTAATGGTGCTTGATTTTTACTTGCCAAAATTTGAGTACTTTTGTTTTACTTGCCATAAATTAAATTGAGACTACTGTGCCATTCTTTAGTCATGATCGAGATTTTTTTAGAGACTGCTCATATAGCAGAAGGAAGAAAGAACAAGGAAGAAGGAAGAAGGAAAAATCCTACGTTGTCTGAGTTTTAAGCTTTTGATATGTGCTAACCTTTCCTTCAACTACTATATCTATAAATATATAGATAATATTCTCATCATTAGCGTGGGATAGTTAGTTTTAGTTATCGTGGAAAAAAGCGGCTTAGTCTCATACCCAGGTCGAAATAATTTCAGCAAAATTTTGACTTGAAAAACTTACCCCAATAAATTTATATTCTAATTTCAAATAAGAATGAAATACTTTTTCGACTGAAAGTATTCCAAGGCAATAAATGCTGATCTCAATCTAAACTGAAATGAATTTAACTCCAAAATTATTGTTAAGTTTTCTAGTTAACTTTCCTTACCCTATTACCAATTATTGAGGGTTGCCTGAAACAGTATTTTTGTAGGAGTCAAGAATTAGGAGTGATGTAGATTTAAACGAAGAAGTAGAAAAAATAATTTTCAGATATTTTTTAACCCTTGTTTACTCAAATCCTCACATTTTACAGAACTTTTTAAGATGGTGAGGTACAGTTCAACATTTATCTCTCTTTACCGAATAATTAAGGTTTAAAGCCTCTCCTTTAAAGGAGAAACCAGAAAAAATTTTCCTTTTATTCAATCCTATCCGTTTTTAGGGAGAGGTAATTATCAATTATCCATTATCAATTATCAATTATTGAACTACTTCCTACTCCCTTCTCCACTAACTTGTACTAATATATTTCGTTTTCTAGGTCCGTCTAATTCAAAAAATAATACTGACTGCCAAGTTCCTAAAGCTAATTTTCCATCCACAACAGGAATAACTTCATTATTATTTAAAGTCATTGCCATCAGATGAGAATGAGCATTAATAGGTTCATCGGGAGGAACATCTCGCAGATGCAAATCATTATGGAGATATTTGTCAGACTCCGGCGCTAATTTTCTCAGATATACTTTTAGGTCTGTGATTAATCTTTCCTCATTTTCATTAATAGCTAAAGCTGTAGTTGTGTGTTGAGAAAATACAATTACTTGCCCATTTTTTATACCACTTGCATTTAAGACATCAATAATTTGAGGAGTAATATTGTATATTTCTATTCCTGGAGTAGTTTCTATTTCTAGAAATTCATTTTGAATCGACATAGCAATGTCTTACCGAATAATGAATAATGAATAATGAATAATTAAGAGTTGATAGTTAATAATTATTCATTCAACAATTCAGGTTTAAAACCTTCCCTTTTAAGGGGATAAAATCAAACAAAATCTTTTTAGTCAATCCTCTTATTTTGAGAATAGGTAATTATTAATTGTTAATTGTTAATTGCTGAACTTATCTATAGTTGTAGTAAAAAAATTAATCAACTAAACTTGTTTCTTCAGTTGTAATAGAAATTTTTCCTACAGCATGACCCATTTCACTATAAGCATGAGCTTCTGCTATTTCTTCTAATTTATATGTACGGCCAATAATTGATTTAACTAATCCATCTTCAATGAATTCTCGGAGAGCATTTAAGTCGCGGGGGTTTGGTTGGGCAAGAATTAATTTAGATTTTTTACCAGGCACAAATAAACTTAAGAAAGTAGGAGACAAATTGTCTACAGTTGGCAGAGTAGATATATAAATTCCCTCTGGCTTTAATACATTTTCACAACTAGAAAAAGTTTCTTTAGCCACAGCATCAAAAATAATATCATATTGCTCTAATTCTTTAGTAAAATCAATTTGATTATAGTCAATAACCCGACTTGCCCCTAAACTTTCTACTAGGGTAATATTGTTACTACTACAAACACCTATTACTTCAGCTTTCATTGCTTTTGCAATTTGTACTGCAAAGATACCAACTCCACCAGAAGCACCATTTATTAATACTTTTTGTCCTGGTCTAATTTGACCTAAATCAAGTAATCCTTGAAAAGCTGTTAAACCTGCAACTGGAACTGTTGCTGCTTGAGAATGAGTCATATTTTTTGGTTTTAATGCTGCAGTATTTGCAGGTACAGCAATATATTCAGCATAAGCACCTCCTGTTAATGGATTAATAAATGTATAAATTTCATCTCCAGGCTGAAAATTTTTTACTTGTTCTCCTACTTCTAATACGACTCCAGATAAGTCAGAACCTAAAATAATGGGAAAGTTAAAACCTGATAATAATTGTAGTTGTCCTTGTCGAATTTTCCAATCGACAGGATTAACACTTGTAGCGTGAATTTTTACTAATAATTGATTTGGTGTAATTTGAGGTTGGTTAATATGTGAATATTCTAAGACATCTATAGAACCATACTGATTAATAGTGACTGCTTTCATAGAGTTTTTCTGTAAAATTAAGACTTTATTAGAATACCAATAATTTTCTTGTTTAGCAAGGTACGTTCAATAATTAATAATTAATAATTAATAACTACCTCTTATTTTCAAGGAGAAGATTGATGCAGTAGGAAAATTTTTTTCTTCTCTTGGTTGATTGGATATGGCGAGGAGACCTTTCCCTCCGGAACCCTACGCATTAACGTATTTTGTAGCCAGAGTAAAGAAGTAAAAAGGAAGAATAAATCAAGGGAAATAATCAGAGATATAGAAAATTCACTGTTTGTAGGATTATAGTCATTTCAGTTGAGATAGATAAAAGGGTTTCTTCCCTAGAAATACATTCAGCCGAAACAGTGTTTCATTGTTATCTGAAATTACTAAATTTGTGAAAATTGCCATGACTTCCTTCAGATTTTGTAGCCAGAGTAAAGCAGGAAAAGGGAATAATAAATCAAGGGAAATAATCAGAGATATAAAAAATTCACTCAGCCGAAACAGTGTTTCATTGTTATCTGAAATTACTAAATTTGTGAAAATTGCCATGATTTCCTTCAGATTTTACAGCCAGAGTAAAGCAGGAAAAGAGAATAATAAATCAAGGGAAATAATCAGAGATATAGAAAATTCGCTGCTTGTAGAATTAGAGTCATTTCAATTGTTATCTGAAATTACTAAATTTGTGGAAATTGCCATGACTTCCTTCAGATTTTGTAGCCAGAATAAAGAAGTAAAAAAGAAGAATAAATCAAGGGAAATAATCATAGATATAGAAAATTCGCTATTTGTATAATTAGAGTCATTTCAGTTTAGATAGAGACAAAGGTTTCTAGTCTGGAAAAATTTTCAGTATCAACAGTATTTCATTGTGATTTTAAATTCCTATATTTGTGAACATTGCCATGATTCGTTTCAGATTTTGTAGCCAGAATAAATCAAGAAAAGGAAAAAATAAATCAAGGGAAATAATTATAGATATAGAAAATTCGCTATTTGTATAATTAGAGTCATTTCAGTTTAGATAGAGACAAAGGTTTCTAGTCTGGAAAAATTTTCAGTATCAACAGTATTTCATTGTGATTTTAAATTCCTATATTT
>NZ_JAAHGH010000081.1 GCF_010672525.1 Okeania sp. SIO2B3
GCTCTGGTTCTGGCTCTGGTTCTGGCTCTGGTTCTGGCTCTGGTTCTGGCTCTGGTTCTGGCTCTGGTTCTGGCTCTGGTTCTGGCTCTGGTTCTGGCTCTGGTTCTGGCTCTGGTTCTGGCTCTGGCTCTGGTTCTGGCTCTGGTTCTGGCTCTGGTTCTGGCTCTGGCTCTGGCTCTGGTTCTGGCTCTGGCTCTGGCTCTGGCTCTGGCTCTGGCTCTGGCTCTGGCTCACCTATTTCTTCATTGAAAAAGACGAAATTGTCTAAGGCAACACTAACATTAGCTTCCAAGTTAGCCAAAATTTCTATTTCGGTACCTGTGTAGAAAGCTACTACTTTTTGTTGCATCTCATTTTCATATACAAGCAACTTAGGAGTATTTCCCACCTGCAATGTCTGCAACCGCACCAGTAGTTGCTCTGCTGTAAAACCACCCTCGAATATTAGTAAATTTGCCGTTCCGACTGAAATTGTGGTTTGGGTTACGGTCAACTCCTCTAGAGTTTCAGTTGTTATCTGCCCAAATATTTGTGAGTCAAGTTCAAAAACATCTTCCTCACTATAGTTTGTAACTGTTACTCCACTTTCAACGAAAGCATTGAATACTAATTTATCCACTACACCAACAGTAGCAGTTACTTCTGTTTCATTCGTAATGTTGAAGGTGTTGGTAAATTGTAAGTTGGAAACGCTGAATTGATTGATATTTTCTATTTCGACTTCAAAGTCTTGGAGTAGTTCAAAATTTGTACCATCGAACAAGACTAACTGTGTGCTACCCGCAATATTTGCTAAGACTACAACTGAACTCTGAACAACCAGAGACTCTAGTCGTGTCAGCAGAATATCTAGACTGGCAAAACTTTCTGTCTCGAAAATTAAGAAGTTTTCTTGAACTTGTTGGGTAGACTCAGGGGTGAGAATGACCCTGGCGATCTCATTTACTGTGACATTAAGTGATGTTAGTACCTCAGAATTAATTTCTACTATATCTACTGTCACATCAAAGTCATCATCATCGTCCATATCGTCACTATTTTCGATAATAAAGATGTTATCTGTATCAATTTCTATATCAGTAGAGAAGTTTGCAATGACCTGAACTGAACCTCCTTCTGAAAAGGCAAAAACAGTTTGGTCTAATTCATCTGTATAACTCAATAAAACTGAACCAGTTATACCTAATTCAGTTAATCGTGTTTCTACTTCTGTTATCGAAGTAAATACTTGGTCTATGACTAGAAAGTTGGCATTTCCTATTTGTTCAGCACTGGAAAAGACTGATACGACTGCTCTGGTTAAACTCTCATTTGTCAGATTACCAAAAACTTCTGACTGTAATTTAATAATATCTGTATTTGCGTCAAAATTTTCAATCAGAACGCCACCTTCAACTATACCAATAATAAAGAATTCATCTGAATTATCCGTAGCAGTTACCGTTTCAGTCTCTGCCGTAATTTCAATTTCATTGAAGAGACTAAGGTTAAAACTACTAAATGATTCTATGTTAGCTATTACCTCATCAAATTCTTCGATAATAGTAACTTCTTCAGAATTACCATTTGAGAAAACTAGGACTGTTTGCCCCTCAACATTAGCAACAGCTAAAACAGCATTATTACCAACAAGAATATCTAATCTTTGTTGAACTTCTTGTGTAGTCTCAAATTCTTCTGTTTGGAAAATTAGTAAATTTCCTTCTACCGCTTCAACATCATCAGCAGATTCTATAACAACACTGGTTAGAGTTTCTAAAGTAACTCCTAATTCTTGTAGTATAGAGACACTAATTGCTACTTGATTTCCTTCAACAATTGAGAAGTTATTTGTACTAATACTAAGGTTATTTTCAATGCTAAATTCTGTTAAATTCGTAATTGTTTCATACTCAGCAATTGTTGTAATTTCTGTTCCATTAAATGATGCTAATATGGTATTTTCTGATGTGTTGAATAAAAATATAGCTGCGCTGTCAAAATTAATACCTACTAACAATTGTTGCAGAAATGTAATATCAATTTCTTCTGAAAGAACGAAAAAATTACCATCAATTTCTGTAGAACTTTGATTAATTATTGAAAGCTGAAGTTCTGTAAGTTCACTAATTCCCAGTAATTCAAGTAAGGAAAAATCAATATTAATTACTGCCCCATTTTCACCAAAATTAATTTCACTATTACCACCTTCAATTTCAGGAAAATTAATACCATCTTCTAATAAGTATTCAAAGTTTTCTGTACTTAATTCCCCTTTCTTCACTGATACTCTGGCAATAATATCAGTTACATCATCTTGGAAGTAAGCTAATGTACCTTTTTTCCCATTATCATCTTCATCAAAAAAGATAAAGCTTGGGAGGTTTTCATTTAAACCATCAATACCATCTAATAAATTTGAGTTACTCAGTAAGTTTGGTACATCATCATCGTCAACATCAGTAAATGTGACAAAATTTAACCCTCCAGTGGCATCAGGGTCAAATACTCCGGCCAGGAAACCAAATGTATCTTCGTCAGCTTCAAAGTCAGTAATTTCATCTATTCCTTCACCAATAGCTGTATAAGCAAAGATATCTTCATCCGAACCACCACGGAGTTTATCGTTACCTAAACCTCCAATCAGGATATCCTCTCCTTTCTTACCTTCGATATCGTCATCATCATCACCACCAAAAATTATATCGTCGCCATCATCCCCTTTAATCTTGTCTTCTCCAGCACCTCCAGAAATAATATCATCATCCTTCCCGCCTTTAATATCATCATCACCTTCTTGGCCAAAAATCAAGTCATTGTCATCATCGCCTTCAATCTTGTCATCATCAAGGCCACCAGTAATAGTATCATTACCATCACCACCTTCTAGATCGTCTTCTCCATCTCCACCATCAATTAAATCATTACCATCTTTACCTTTAATTTTATCGTCACCCAAGCGACCAAGGATGATATCATCATCTTGTGTACCATTGATATTATCGTTTCCAAGTAATCCAATAATTTGAGCCATTTTTTTTCCTTACTGATAGGTTGTATTGAGGCGTTAGCCGTATTGAACAATCTAGATGTTTCTTTATTTTTACAGCTCTCTGAGTCTTAACTAATAATTTATTTGTTAAGACTCAGAGCAATGTTATTAGAAAAATCCAGTATTTTTTCCTAATAGAATAGGCATAATTTTTCCTAGATATTATTTTTGTTTAAATTATTTTAACCATAAATATAACTAGAAAAAATTAGAAAATTTTAAATTTTTTCTTTGCTTCAATGCACCCATAAGTTTATTATATTTCATATATACTAGCTGTTGTTCTCAATAATGCCAACTTTTTTTTTAAAATTTAATACTTTTATACTATACTCACAAGTCAGGAGTCAGGAGGGAAGAAGAGAAAGTTTGAAGTTATAAGGAGGAGAAAGTTTTTTTGATCGCTAATTAAGCGGACATGATATAAGATGATCGGATAATATTTTAAGATTTCCTGAAGGTGACCCCCTTAAATATAAAATACAAAATCGGTATATTATCTATCCACTTCTGATGTAAAAATATTTGTCAGACAATTAGGAAGAAGGCCAAGTAGATTATAACTAAAATTGTCAAAAAACTTAATAGTATTAACAAATTAAAAGCCGATCTTCAACAATGAATAATGAATAATGAATAATGAATAATGAATAATTACCTCTTCTTTTCAAGGAGAGGATTGACTAATAATGAAAATTTTTCTTTATTATCCCCTTAAAAGGGGAGGCTTTAAACCACAATTTTTCGGTAAAACTACAAACTCAAAAGGTGTTTTTCCTCAAATTTGATTTTTTTTTTCAAAATTGTTAGCATAAAAGAGCTTATTTTAACAATCAACCAACTATTTGAAGAAATATTTATGAGTGGTGCTTTATTAAATGGGCGCTATCGAATAATTAGGGAACTGGGGTCGGGAGGACAAGGAAGAACATTCCTCTGTCAAGATATGAGACTTTTAGGAAATCCCTATTGTGCCGTCAAACAACTTCGACCAGCAAACACTAACGACCCCACTCTTTTGAACAAGGCAAAGCGTTTATTCAGTCAGGAAATAGAAGCTTTGGGCAAAGTTGGGCATCATCCACAAATTCCCCGGTTATTAGATACTTTTGAGGAAAATAATGAATTATACCTAGTACAAGAATATGTTGAGGGGGTCTCTCTGAGTCAAGAGTTGCCTCCTGGTAAACCTTGGCAGGAAAATCAGGTAATAGAAATGCTGCGAGAGGTTTTGCAGATTCTCCAGTTTATTCACCAACAGGATGTTATCCATCGAGATATTAAGCCTGACAATATTATTCGGCGCAAAATAGATAATAAGTTAGTTTTGATAGATTTTGGCTGCCTCAAGCAAGTGGGTGATACTCAACTGACAACTCAGGGAGGAAAAGTTGTATCGACGATGGCTGTAGGAACTCAAGGTTATATGGCTCCAGAACAACATCAGGGTCGGGCATTTCCATGTAGTGACTTGTATGCATTGGGGATGATAGGTATCCAAGCACTGACGGGGAAAAGTGCTATGGAACTCCAAATGAAGTATACAGAACCATTAAGTGGAGAAGTGCAGTGGCAACCACTAGCTCCTCATGTTAACCCACATCTTGCTGGTATTCTCAGTCAGATGGTGGCCTATCGAGCGAGCGATCGCTTCCAAAGTACAACAGAAGTGTTGCAAGTGCTTCCACCAGTTTACTCACAACCAACACCATCACCGCAACCAACACCATCACCGCAACCAACACCATTACCGCAACCAACACCATCACCGCAATCAAAGCAAGGATCAAAAGCGCGTGGAATTATTGTTTTAGTTGGTTTTATCGGGTTGATCTTTGTGCTAAGTCTAATCCCCTCATTTTTAAATCAGGCAATTACAGCCAAACAATCAGAAGCGAAAGCATATATTGGTTCAATTAATAAAGGGCAACAAGTTTATTATGTAGAATATACAAGATTTTCAGATAACATTGATGATTTAGGATTAGGCATTAAGTTAGAAACTGAAAATTACTCATACAATATTAGCAAAATAGATTCCAGTAGTCATGTCATCTCTACTGCTACTGCCAGAGACAAACGATTAAAAAGTTATTCTGGCATAGTTTATTTAGTTAATGTTGGTAACGGTAGTCAGACTAGCCAATCAATGATTTGTGAAACTAACGAACCTTCATCAAGAGTACCTGATGATTTTGAGTCTTTTGATAAATGTCCGTCAGGCTCTTCTGGATTATGATATTAAATCTGAATAAACGTTTATAATTTATTTTTTTAGGGCGGGTTTTAGCTAAATTTAATTAATATAAATAGGCAATAATGTTGATGTTCAAAAAATATGAATTTATGTAAGTATTCAGACACCAGCTATCAGCTTAAACAGTTGTCATTGCGACCGAAGAAAAGCAATTTCATAGGTTTTGTGAGATTGCTTCCTTCCACGGAGTAACCGTAGCAATGACGAATGTAGTGACTAATTCCCCGGATTCTATATAATACCTGAATGCTTACGAATTTCTAGCAAAACTCGCCCTTGATTCAATTTTTTAATTACTTGATTTACCGAAAAATTGTGGTTTAAAGCCTCCCCTTTTAAGGGGATAATAAAGAAAAAAATTCATTATTAATCAATCCTCTTCTTTCCAGGAGAGGTAATTATTCATTATTCATTATTCATTGTTGAAAGTGGGATTAGTCATGTAATACCAATTTTAAAAAAGAATGCTACAAAAAGGTAGACCTCGAACGGATATGCTTAAAAATAGCTATTCTAGTTAATTTTAGATGGTTATTTATATCGTTATTCCATTTTTGAAAATATTTCTTCCTTCTTCCTTCTTCCCTCTTCCTTCTTTCTTACTTCTACCATTTGTAACAAACATTTATAAAATTGGTATAATATTATGTCGGCTAAGGAATAAAAATCTATGTCACAAAAATTTGAAAAACTACTACAGCAATTAGAAAGTGTAGAAAAATTTGCAGCAGCCAAAGCTAATCAAGAACCTGATTTTGAAATAGTGGCTGGAGAATTAAATCAATTAACAAATGTTCTAAAAGTAGGAAAAATTCGAGTCAATATTGTCAGTCGTTTTCCCGTATTAACAGCAGCATTAGAAAAATTGATTAACTCCCAATCTTCTCTCTCATCCATCTACGATTTAAAAACAATTACCCCACCCACTCAACCTCAGCCTAACTTACCTAATTTATCAGCTTTTTTAACTTTACAACCTTCTATTACTACAGGAGAAAAACCCACTCCTTATCAACTATCAAATCAGCAAAAAGTTACAATTGGCAGACAGGAAAATTGTCAAATTTCTCTCTCCCATGAATGCACATTAGTCAGTAGAAATCATTTAGAAATTATCCCTAGATTAGAAAATTCCCAAAATTTAGTCTGGGAAATTCGTGACTTGAATAGTACACATGGAACCTATATTAATAGTGAGAAACTTGTGGGGAGTAGTCAAAAATTAAACCCTGGCGATCGCATAACTCTCGGCAGCCCTCAACATACTTTCAGAAGTCCTGAATTCCGATTTGAATGTGAATCTAAAGCAGCAGTTATTCAGGAACCAAAGTTAGACATTAATTTCAATAATTGTGAGATTTTATGTTTAGTTATTAACCCTTCTCAATCTTTGGATGAACAAGATAAAAAATTAATTGAGGCAGCAGTTAAAACTCAGTTATTTAAGTTGGTTATTGTTTGGGATACCAGTGCAGAAAATCTGGCATCTCCTCTAGTTAAAAATAACATTTATATAGCTGAAACTTGGTTAAAGAGCTATAACTTCAGAGGTGAGTATCTAGTTCAAACCTATTTACAACTCCCACCTTTCCACCATTATAGTCAGGAACAATCATTAACCAAAATATTAACATCAAATTCTCAGTCAAATTACACCCAGTTTTATCAAATTTGGGAAACATTAGTAAATGGCGATTATCAGGAAATATTAAAAGAGCAAGTTAAGGCAAAAATGATATTACAACTAGGTAAATTAGATGAGATTTTCAACAAAAAAGAAGCATTTTTAAAGCAAGAAATTCAAAAAATTAATGCAGGATTAGCAGGGCAGAGTATAGAAGATTTTCAAGAACAAATAAATAGGATATCACAGCAAATTAATAGCGATATAAGTCAAACAATTTTACAAATTAGAAACTTAGAAATTCCTTCTGCAAAAGCTAATTTGATAGAGGAGTATAGCCAGAAAAGTTTGCTATTTAAAATTAAAAACTTTATTGATAATTTGCAAATTACCATTAAAAAAAATGGTGATAAATACGATGTAAATTTACATTCAGAACAAATGAGAGAAAATGACACCATACACAGTTATATAAATCGTCTTTGTATATCAGAATTAAGCAATTGGTCATACCAAGAATGGCAGAAAATTTTGTATACCTATGCCAATGGTGGTTTAATGGGATTTGCTCAGAGAGCTTGTACAAATCTCAACTTTATACCATCCTTTGAACTATCAATTTCAGCCTTGACAATAACTCAACAAAATTTTGATATTTATAAATGCTGGCAAGAATCTTATGTAGAATTTACTCCAGATATTCCACCAGAGCAAAAAACTAATTATCTAATTGAGATTGGTAGATTTGGAGCAGGAGCAATGGGAATTACTTTGGGAAATCCCTTTCCTTTGATTACGAATTTAATTAATGTGTTTGATAAAAATTCTGCCAAACAGTTTCGCCAAGAACAACAAATAGAACCTTTAAAAAATAAGTTATGTGACTATTATCAATCTATAGGCAAGTCAATGGTAGAAAAACTAATGATACATCTTAACTATACTATCCAAATGGAAGAAAATCGCTTGAGTAAAACTATTCAAATCAAAGTAGATGAAATGGTATCTCACCTGGCTAAAGTTAAAAAACTCCGAGAAGAATACCAAGTTAAAATACAGAATTTACAGAAAGAAAAAATTGAACTAAATCAACGAATTAAAGGAGAGGTATCTTAGATGTGAATAAGGAATTATTCATTTTATTATAATTATTATAAAATTTAAAATAGTCTTGACGTTCTCTATTTTTTTAGATTAATATTTTAAAGATGTAAATCCTAAAAAATCAAAATAGACAAAGTTAGGAGGTAGAAGATAAGTAAGCATTTCCTGCGGAATGCTTCGCAAACAGCTATTAGCTGTCAGCTCTCAGCTCTTATATTGGTTAGCTAAAAAACTAAAATTATATGACAGAATCAAAAGCCAAAGTTAGAAAAGCAGTAATTCCAGCAGCAGGTTTTGGTACGCGGATGTTTCCAGCCACTAAAGTTGTCAAAAAAGAACTATTTCCAATCATTGATCGAGATGGTAAAGCAAAACCGATAATTCAAATAATTGTGGAAGAAGCCATAAGTGCCGGAATAGAGAATGTGGGAATAGTAATACAAAAAAGCGATTTTCAAGTTTTTACAGATTTTTTCCAAGCTATCCCTAGTTATTATCAGAAACTTTCACCAGAAAAACAAGAATATTGTCAATATTTACAAAATTTAGGCAGTAAAATTACTCTATTAACTCAGTCAGAACAAGCTGGTTATGGTCATGCAGTTTTTTGTGCTAAAGAGTGGGTGGGAGATGAACCTTTTTTACTATTACTAGGAGATCATATTTATACTTCAGAGGTGGAAAATTCTTGTGCAAGTCAAATTTTGCAAATCTACGAACAGACTCATAAAAGTGTAATTGGAGTGAGAATAATACCAGGAACAGAAATACATCATTATGGTTGTATTAGTGGGAGTTTAGTTGCCGATGGCATAATTAATATAGATACAATCTATGAAAAACCAGAACTAAATTATGCCAGACAAAAACTTCATGTTCCAGGAATGAAAAAAGATGAATTTCTAGGAGTTTTTGGCATATATTTATTGACAGCAAAAATATTTGATTACCTAGAAGAAAATATCAAACAAAATGTTAGAGAAAAAGGTGAGTTTCAACTGACATCTTGTTTGGATAAATTGCAAAAAACAGAAGGAATGAACGGGTATTTGGTAAAAGGAAGATGCTTTGATACAGGGATGCCAGATGTGTATTGGCAGACAATGATTGATTTTCGTAATGCTTGAGATATAATTTTTAACAGAACTTGAAAACTTAGGAAAAAGTAATCGTACTATCACTCATTTTAGCCTGATTTGTCTAGCATTAACAGGATACCCAAACACAGTGCTAATGGACAGACACACCTTAAGTGGTGCATTAGGGAGTAGGGGAGTAGGGGAGTGGGGAACCCACCCCTAACCCCTCCCAGGAACAGGGCTAATTCATTGTCGTAGCGAGAATATTTATATGGATATGAAATACATTTAATTGTGCAAATAGCAAATAAATATAAGAATCTCCCCATCCCCCCATCTCCCTATCAATTTTTCTAAGCGTGACAATAAATTAACCCTGCCTCCCAGGAGGGGAAGTAAACATAAGAATAATTAACATTAAATGAGCTGCTAATTAGCAAAAAAATGATTCGGCCTGTGCTAATTAGTTGATAACTGAAGTATTACTCAAATATAGCATTAATGCATGGGAATTGGTATTACACTTTAGAGGAAGGAAAGTAGAGGGGAGAAGGGAAAGAAAGGTTCCAAGGGATAAGGTTTTTTTGTCACGCTCTTATCCGGACATGATATTATACAATTCGGCGTTGCTGATGCGTGGGTATGATTTGTATTTTTTGGTAATTGCTAAACTATTGAATAACAACTATTAGAGATTGTTTAATTTTTATTTTCATACCTTGATTCAGCAACGCCTACAATTCATATTTTCTGTGGGGTTATTTTCTATGTTGTCGCCAATACTGGTTTCCCTGTAGATATAGCTTGCTCAATAAGATCAGCAGCATATTCCACTCCTCCTGCTTTTTGGATGGCAGCAGCAATTTTCGCAGCATTATTCCGATAACTAGGCTCCCTAAAAACCTTCTCTATCGAAGTTTTTACAGCAGAAACATTCAACTTTTTAAGAGGAATGACTTCCCCAGCTCCAGCCTGTGCAATACGAGCTGCCATACCTGGCTGGTCTGTAGTAATCGGAATCGCAACCATAGGAACTCCAACACTCAAGCAGTTTAGAGCTGTACTACCTGCGTGAGTAATAACCAGATGTGAGCGATTTATGATTTTTTGGTGAGGAGGAAATGAAAACACAAGTGGGGAGCCAGGAAAGTTTACTTGTGATACGTCTGCATTAGGGTTTCCTAATGAAATCAATAGTTGAAATTCTATTTCTAATTCGCTGCAAGCCTGTGCAATGCATTGAAAAATCATTCTATTTCGGTTTTGTATCGTACCCAGATTAGCGTAGATTAAGGGCTTACTATTCAACTTTTCAAAGGAGAAATCTTGGTCAACAAAAGAAACGGGTTCTGTATCAGACGTATTTTTAAATGGGCCTACGTGATGGAACCAAGGAACTAATTGTTCGCGAGGAAAATCAAGAGCTTTAGGAAGTTGGCTAATTTGACATAGCTGAGAATAAAAATCTTGCTGCTTCTGATAGGGTGGTAATTTCCAATCCTTTCTCTGTTGTGGTACCAAACTCCACATCGAACGGGTAAGATAACCCAATAATTGGTAACATAGCTGGTTGCGTAATTTTGTCCACCAATTATTTCTGTATGGCCAGTGGGTAAATGAAGGGGGAATTCCTGGTTCTCGGTTACTAGGTAAAGCATTACAAATATTAATAAAGGGTAGATTCATGTAGTCAGCAATAGTTCCCCCAGCTAAGATAGTTTGATCGACTAACAGAGCATTAGCCCCAACTTTAGCGATCGCATCAGGACTCTCTCGAAATAGCATTGAAGTTTCCTTTCGAAAATATTCATTCACATACTTTAATCCTTCAAATCCGGTTAGTTCTCCTAACTGACTACTGATTGAATCAATACTTCCAAGCGGAAAATCCTTAGCTCCAATCTCAAAAAAATCAAGTCCAGAGCCAATCATTTTTTCTCGAACATCTGGAACTCCGAACAAAGTTACTTTGTTCCCGCGTTTTTGCAATTCGTTGCCCAAGTTCGCCATAGGGTTGAGATGGCCAATTGCCGGTGGGCATAAGATACCAATATTACTCATTTTACAGACTTGCTAGAAAGTTATTTAAGCTAATTTCTTGGTTGATCAAGAAAGTTTAGGGATAATACAATAGCTTATTAGTTAATTATATCCTATCGTATGCTTGATGTCTTTTATAAAATTGCAGCAGCTTGTGATATAGAATCCGGTTATATAGAACCCATTTGATCGCTATATAATATATGGTAGTCAAGTCTTTTCGCGCATCAATGAGTGAGGAAAAATCTTGGTGTTGGTATGTTGAATTTTTTGTATTATTTCTCCCCACATCTTCCCTTTTACCTCCTGCCTCCTGTCTCCTAGCTAACGCGCATATTTATGAAGATACTAAATAGGTTATATAGTATATGTTTATAACTATACTTCAAGCCTTCAATCTCCCCTACTCCCCACATTCCCCTCCTGGGAGGTGCCCGCGGGTGGGTCTCCTACTCCCCCCAACTGTATAATAAGTGTTCAACCAGTCTTAACTGGAACTATAAACTAGGGAAAAATTTACTATGACTCATTTTGGTCTGATTTGCCCTGCATCAACAGGACACCTAAACACAATGCTTCCCTTGGGGCAAGAATTAAAAAGGCGCGGTCATCGCGTCACAATGATCGGAATGCTTGATGCTGAAGCTAAAACATTAGCAGCAGAATTAGAATTTCTGGCATTTTCTCCGGAAGAATTTCCTAAAGGAGCGATCGCAAAATCTTTAAATCAGCTGAGTAAACTTAGCGGGTTAGCTGCCTTTCGCTATACCATTAAGCTCTTTGAAGACGGGGCAAATGTTTTGCTTCGGGATGCTCCGCAGATTATCAAAAATGCTGGCATAGATGCTTTGCTAATTGACCAAGCTTCATCAGGAGGCTCGATCGCCGATTTTCTCAACATTCCTTTTATCACTATCTGTAGCGCAGTAGTATTTAATCCAGATGAGAATGTCCCCCCTTATTTCACCAACTGGAAATATAACACTACCTGGTGGGCAAAATTGCGTAATCAAGCTGGTTATACTTTATATAAACGCCTGACAAAACCTGTTAGGGAAGTAGTAGCTGAGTATCGCCGTCAATGGAATTTACCTCTATACTCTCAAGCTGCTGATGCTTATTCTCAACTGGCTCAAATTAGTCACCAACCTGCTGAGTTAGAATTTCCCAGGGAAAATTTGCCCCAGTGGTTTCATTTTACTGGACCTTATCATTATTCCAGTAGTCGAGAACCTGTTTCTTTTCCTTGGGATAAGTTGACAGGAAAACCTCTGATTTATGCTTCTATGGGAACTGTGCAAAATCGTCTGGTTGATGTCTTTTATAAAATTGCAGCAGCTTGTGAGGGGTTGGATGCTCAGTTAGTAATTTCTCTGGGGGGGTCTGCAACTCCAGAATCTTTACCTAATTTGCCAGGAAGTCCTTTAGTTGTTGAATATGCACCTCAGTTAGAGTTGCTACGGAAGGTAACTCTTACTATTACTCATGCAGGTATGAATACAACTTTGGAATGTTTAAATAATGCAGTGCCAATGGTTGCTATTCCTATTGCTAACGACCAACCAGGAATAGCAGCACGAATTGCTTGGACTGGAGCAGGGGAAGCTGTACCTCTGAAACAGATAACTGTACCTCGGTTAAGAAAGGCAATTTCCCAAGTGCTAACACAACCGTCATATAAAGAAAATGCTTTGAGACTACAGAAAGCAATTGAGCGATCAGGTGGAGTAACTCGTGCTGCCGATATTATTGAACAGGTAGTATCTACAGGAAAACCAGTCTTAGCTGAAACATTGAAGAAGGCAGGAGGCAGTAGGCAAGAGGCAGAAGGAAAGAAAAGTTCAATAATGGATAATGGATAATGGATAATGGATAATTACCTCTCCCTAAAAACGGATAGGATTGAATAAAAGGAAAATTTTTCCTTGTTTCTCCTTTAAAGCAGAGGCTTTAAACCTTAATTATTCGGTAAGAAGGGAAAAGGTTTTTTGGTCGCGTAAGCGGAACAGAGTTATATCGCGCGATTATCCGGACATGAAATAATCCTTACTCTGATCCTTCCTTCTTCCTTCTTCCTTCTTCCTTTTATAATGGAATCTCAATAACAAATTCTACCCCTTGTCCTGGTACAGAATTACATATTAGTTTTCCTTGATGTTTTTCGACAATAATTGAATGACTAATTGATAAACCTAAACCTGTACCAGTACCTACTGGTTTAGTAGTAAAAAATGGGTCGAATATCTTCTGTTGAATTTCTGGGGAAATGCTAGGACCATTGTTACTAATTTTGATTTGTACAGTTCGATCTTTAGTTACTTTTGTACTAATTGTAATGGTGGTTTTTTCACTAGACTCGCTATCCTTTTTCCTCATCTCTTCTAGGGCATCAATAGCATTATTAATAATATTCATAAATACTTGGTTTACTTGGGAAGCATAACAATTAATTAGTGGTAAAGAGGCATATTTTTTAACTATTTTTATTTCTGATTTATTTCCCTGGGATTTGAGTCTATTTTGGGAAATTAACAGAGTGCTATCAATACCTTCATGGATATCTACAGGTTTCATGCCTGACTCATCTAATCTCGAAAAATTCCGTAGAGAAAGTACTATTTTGCTAATTCTTTCGACTCCTATTTCCATTGATTTTAGTAATTTATCCAAATCTTGAGTTAAAAAGTTTAAGTCTATTTCTTCAATTATTTCTTTGATTTTAGTTGTGGAATTAGGATATTCCTGTTGATAAGTATTAATTAAATCTAGTAAATCTTGACTATATTCAGCTAAATGGTTAATATTACCAGAGATAAAAGTAATAGGATTATTAATTTCGTGAGCAATTCCTGCTACCATCTGCCCTAAACTAGACATTTTTTCTGTCTGAATTAATTGGGATTGGGTATTTTGAAGTTGTTTGAGCGTTTCAGATAAATGTATATTTTTTTCGTTTAATTCTTCGGTGCGTTCTTTGACTTTATCTTCTAAGGTGTGACTATATTCTTCTAGTTGATTTTTGGCTGTAGATAAGTTTTCATAAAGCCTAGCATTTTCGAGGGAGAAAGCTGCTTGAGTAGTCAGAACTTTTAATACTTCTAGACGATGCTTAGTAAAGGCTCCAACTGTCAAATGATTTTCTAAATATAGTATGCCAATAAATTGACCGCGATTAATAATAGGAATACATAAAATACTCTTAGGTTGATAATTTTGAATATAAGGATCGGCGGCAAATTGAGTTTCATTAGTGGCGTTATCTAATACAACAGTTTTTTGAGTACGCGCTACATAATAAATCAGGGAATTTGGAAGCTCGTTTGTTGAGTCTAGAGGGAGAGATTGTTTTGATTTTAGTTGTATTTCTTCTGAAGAATTAATCTCACGAATAGCTTTGGCTTCTATTAGCCACTTTCCTGTTTCAAGAAGGATTAAATAACCTTTTTGAGCGCCAGCGTTTTCTAGAGTAACTCGCATTAAAACCGAGAATAAATTTTCTAGTTTTATTTCTCCTGAAATAGCTTGGGTTGCTTTCATTACACTATTGAAGTCAAGCAGAAGGGTACTATCAGTGGTTGTGTAAGTGACCGTTTCTTGAGCAATGTTGCGGGTCAAAGTAGGATCTTGCTGTTGAAGAGGTTTGAGTAGTTCACCGTAGGATTTTTCTAGGTGTTTAAGTTTAGCAACAGCGCCCCACTGAGCATAAGCGTAGTAAGCTTTGATGAGATATGCTTGGGCAATAGTTTCCTTATTCCAGTCTAGGTAAAATTTAGCTGCAAGTTCCTTCGCTAGAGCTTCTTCTTGAATGTATTCGTTTTCTTGCGCTCCGGCGATCGCTTGTTCATAAAGTTCAATTGCTACGATATAGTTACAAAGTACCCGATGTTTTTCTGCTTCTACGAGATGAAATTTATGTAAAAAGTTCATAGGAGCATGGTGTGCCCAGATTTTCATTTGTTTCTGGTTTGAGGTGACTTCTTCTAACCACTGCTGTTTTTGTTCCTGAGAAGCTTCATTGTAGAGAGCAAGTCGGATCAAGGAACCATAAAAATACAAAAGTACTTGAACATATTGAGAAGTAACTAGATGAAAATATGATTGTGTTGCGATCGAAATTGTTAAAGATTTCTGGTACTCACCAAACAAATAACATAAAGAAAGTTTGTGGAAGTTTAGATATACCAGTGTTTGGTCTTGAGATTGTATTTTTGCCTCATCCAAAGCTTCGCCAACCAAAATACAATGATTTTCACAGCGGTCGGTTAAGTTCAGAATAGTCTGTTGAATTATTTGCAACCGTATTAGGGCACTTTCTTGTTTGATTTGAGCAACAGTATCAATGGCATTATTGAGTTTATGAGCAAGTTCTGTTAATTCTAATCCGCTGTAGAAAGCATGAAAATAGTGAAACAAGATATTGTAACTAGCAAATGCTAAGTCTCCCCTGGATAAAGCAAAGGCATAATATTCTAGGAATGAAGGTAAACTATTTCGCAAGTGTTCCTGCCAATGACGAAGGTGCATATTTGTTACTGCTACTCCACTCAGAGCATCTCCACCACAAGACTCAAATACACTCTCTGTTATCTGAGATAATTCATAAGACGCTTTAATTTCTCCCTGACTCCAAAGCATAATTCCATAACAGCTATATCCATAAGCGGAAGCAGGTGTATTTCCCCACTTCACAGACAAAGTGATGAGAGCAAAAACTATACTTGACCATAGAGGTGAACCAATCACGAAAGCTACAGCTCCAATTAATCCCAGAATTTGCATCAAGGCCAGCTTTTCAGGATTTGTCATCTTTGGCAGTTGTTTGAGGTCTTCAGTGGAGCGATCGCTCAGAAATGACTTGAGTTCTTCAAGACCAGCAAGCAAGTCTGCTTCTTCTGGTCTAGGGGATAATTCTAATCCCAAATCTTTAATCACAACTATTGCTAGATCGATACCTTGGGAAAATTGGTATTGAGCAAATTCAGTCTGAATTTTGGCTATATAAACCGGAATTTGGTCTAATAAATTCTTTGCTTGTTGCTGTACAATTTGAGCTAGTTGTTCCATCTGCTCATAGTCGCCGATCAAATACCTCGCTTCTACTGCTTCTAAATATAGAGCTAATGTTAATTCGTAATTCGTTTCCCAACTATTAGTTGTTAATAATTCTAGTCCTGTATTTAGATAGTCAACTGTGGCGTTATAAGCAGTAGAAGCTTTTGCTTTGCGACTTGCTATGAGGTTGAGTTGAGCGAGTTGTTCTCGTTCAGTGGGATGAGAAATTAAATCTACTCCATAATTTAACTGATTAACAATATCAAAAATTTTCTCTTGTCTTTCCGTTTCCGGGATATTTTCTAATAATAATTTTCCTATTTTCAGATGAGTTAGTTGTTTTTGTGTTTCTGGGATTAACAAATAAGCTGCCTGTTGGACGCGGTCGTGCAAAAATTTATAACTAGCATCAGCTTCTATGGCAGTAAAAGATGTAAATATATTTGAATCTTCTGTATTATAAAATTTATAGACTTCGGTAACAGGTAAAATCAACCCTTCTGGCAATGCCTCCCACAAATCTTGTGCTGTTTCTGTGACAGATTTTTCATAAATAATAGCTAAAGTTTCTAAGTTAAATTTATTGCCAATACAAGCTGCTAATTTTATTACATCCTGGGTGGCAGGTAATAATTTTTGTAGACGACTTGCCATAAATTCTACAACGTCATCTGTGGCAGAAAGTAATCTGACTTGAGTAATATCACATTCCCAATAACCCGCTTTATAATTAAAGGTAATTAATCCTTCTTGATACAGTACTTTCAGAAATTGAGTGATAAAGAAAGGATTTCCTTTTGTTTTTTGATGGACTAATTTTGTCAAAGGAAATGCTAACTCCAAAGAGCAATGTAAGGTGTCTGCTACTAAGGGGTTTAAATCAAAAGTTAAATCTAAAGGTTTCAAAGTAATAGTATTAACAATTGCCGATGTTTTAGTAATTTCTTCTAATGTTAATACTAAGGGATGAGTAGGACTTACTTCATTATCCCGATAAGCTCCCAATAATAATAAATATTGACTATTTTTGTCAGTCATCAACAGTTGCATCAACTTCAAAGAAGCAGTATCTGCCCACTGTAAATCATCTAAAAATATCGCTACAGGATGCTCTTTAGTAGTAAATGTTTGAATAAATTTTAAAAATAGTAAATTAAACCGATTTTGAGCAGCAGTTCCTGATAATTCTGCCACTGCAGGTTGAGAACCAATAATATATTCTAATTCGGGAATAACTTCAATAATAACTTGCCCATTTTCACCCAACGCTGAGAAAATTTTAGTTTTCCATTCCTGTAATTGAGTTTCCGTTTCACTCAACAATTGCCCCATTAAATCGCGAAATGCTTGGACAAAAGCACTAAGGGGAATATTGCGTTGAAATTGGTCAAATTTACCTTTAATAAAGTAGCCTCGTTGCCGGACTATTGGTTTATGAACTTCATTAACTACTGCAGTTTTACCAATCCCTGAAAAACCAGCAACTAACATTATTTCAGAACCTCCCCCCGAAGATATCCCCCTCCCGTCCCCCTTGGAAAGGGGGAGGCCAGATGTTGCTTCGCTTTTTGTTGAATGGAGGAAGCCAGATGTTGCTTCGCTTTTTGTTGAATGGGGGAAGCCAGATGTTGCTTCGCTTTTTGTTGAATGGGGGGATTGAGGGGGGATTGCAACTCTTTCAAAAGCATCTAATAAACTTTTAACTTCTGCTTGGCGACCATAGAGTTTTTCTGGTATGGTGAAGCGGTCAGAAACATCCCGGCGTCCTAACTCAAAAATGATAACTTTTCCTGTTTTTTGCCAATATTTTAAACAAGTTTCTAAATCATATTTTAATCCCAAAATATTCTGATAGCGGTCTTCAGCATTTTTCGCTATCATTTTCATAATAATATTACTTACCATCAGAGGTATTTCTGAATTTAACTCACAAGGAGAAATAGGTTTTTTGGCAATGTGACAGTAAACTAATTCAATTGGGTCAGTTGATAAAAAAGGTAGTTGACCTGTGAGTATTTCATAGAATGTAATCCCTAAAGAATAAACATCACTACGGTAATCTATACCCCGATTCATTCTTCCTGTTTGTTCTGGAGACATATATGCGAGAGTACCTTCCAGAACATTAGGATTAATAAGTTCTTGGGTTTCTCTTGGTAATAATGTAGAAATACTAAAGTCAATTAACTTGATATCTCCAGTATCTGGATTAATGATAATATTTGAAGGTTTAATATCTTTATGAATAATCTGATGATGATATAACCCTTCTAAAATTTTGACTATAGAAATAGCAATACTAAGAAAGTCTGGCAGACTAAGTTTTTTATTAGTCAGATATTTTTTGAGAGAAATTGCCCCAGTATCCTCCATAATTAGAGCATAACTATTACCATATTTTTCTAAGTATAAAGACTTGATAATTCCCGGCAAATTAAGATTTTTAGTAATTGTATATTGATGGCGAAACTGTAATAATTCAGAAAATGTAGGGTATTCTTTATTGAGGATTTTGATGACTACTGGTTGTTTATTTGTGGTAGTTAGTCCGCGATAAACAGTAGTTCTTATGCCTGTATAAATTTGGTCAATTATGATATAATTAGGTAATTTAATCATTAGCAAATTCAGAATTTTATTGGTCTACAATTTCTATAAAAGTCATAAAAATAAACACTTTTTTATTGATTATTAAGTGCATTTGATCAACTTGTATATATATGCGGACTTAATTGGCTAGAATCCGCTCCGATAGAAACAAAACTATTTACCGAAAAATTGGGTTTAAAGCCTCGCCCTTGTAGGACGACTTTTTATTTGAGCATGCAAGTGAATTGGATATATGCTAAACTGTTATTAGTTGCCGGGGGGCACTCGGAAACTCTAAACGGACGTGGAGGGAAGCATCAGACTACCGCCAAGGAAGCAGCACTCTGTGAAGCGTCAACCCGCCGAAGAGCTACGGCTCAGTAGGAATCCCCGCGCCTTTAGGCCGGGGAGGATGTCAATAAGCTAATTTTCCTATTATACCAATTTGATAAATATTTGCTACAAATAGCTAGGCTATTTTTTAGGAGTCATATCATGTCCGGATAATTAAGGTTTGCTGAAAAAGTCTTATGGGTGAGGGTAGGAGATAGGAGACAGGAGACAACCCACCCCTAGCCCCTCCCCCTCCCAGGAGGGGAGAAATGGGAATGAGCTAGGAGGTAGGAGTAAGAATTGTCAATTTGGGATTTTTCTGCCCAACTCTTGCCCAAAATCCTAACTTTTTGGTAGCTAAAGCTGAAAAAGTTGCACTTTTTTTCAGTATAAAAAGGCTAAAGCTTTTATCTGTAAATGCTTTGAGATTTAATCAGCAAGCCCTAGTTATAAAAAAACTTTCTTCTTCTTCTCCTATTCTTCTTCTTTCTTCCCTTCTGACTCAGTCGTTCCCCTCCCCTCCTGCGAGGGGTCCGCGGGTGGGTAGACTCCTGAGGACTCCGTAGTTATTTATTTATCACTGTTCAACCGGAAGTCAAGAGTCAGAATGAATAGCTTTCATACCATTTATTAAGTCAAAAATCGTTAATCTCTACAAATGGTTTATAATTTCGTCTTTTGCTTAAGTCCTGTTTGAAATAAAAAACTTCAGTAAAACTGAACAATTATAATTCCTAAATTTTTTGACAAATCATTTAGGCGCTCTATAGAATTCTTCTCTAATTATTCTGAAGCAACCATAGAATCACGTTCCGCTAGTAGACGACGTAATTCTTGTTGTCGAACGCTATCAAGTGGAAAATTCCAGATAGCGATCGCTGCTATAAGACTAATTGGGATAGGAACACAAATAAATATATATTTAAGTGCCTCAATTGCTTCGGGAGTATTTGCGCCTCCAGGAACAAAACCAATCAAATCTAGAATAGGGTAAACCATACCAACTCCCAACGCAGAACCAACTTTGTTAGTCATGGTCAACAAAGAATAGTACAGACCTGTACGCTGTGTACCAGATTCCAGGTTATCATGGTCTGTAACATCTGCCATGATCGACCGTAACAAAAATGCTCCCGCACCAGATTCAATACCAAACAGAATATTAACTAAACCATACAACCATAAATTCCCTGGTTGAACTAGCAATAAAGTAGTGAGAATTATACAACCATAAATTTTAGCAACACCAAAAGTCCGATGCTTCTCCAAACTATAACTAAGACGCATCCAGAAAGGAATGCCACAAAAACTAGCAATGAAATAAAGTAAAAGCATCAGACTAGACCATTGACCTAGATCCATGACATAACTAACAAAAAAAATGTAGATTGAACCAATAATTCCAGGAGCAAGACCAGTCATAACATTTGCCAGTAGGACTCGCATTAGTAGCTTGTTTTTCAACAGTAGAGAAGTTGACTTGACCAAACCAAGTTGAGGCGGTGGTGTCACAGGTCTTTCTTGAACATTACAAACAGCGATCGCTACAGTAATAGGTAGTAATACAATAGTAAACCAACCCATAGCAGCAACTTTATTCCCAGCATCAATACTCCCAGTCTGCTCAAGAATAGTTGGAAGTATCAAGACAGCTAACATTCCAAAGACTAGAGCAAACTCTCGCCAACCTTGAATTCGCGCTCGCTCATAATAATCAGAAGATAATTCTGCACCCCAAGACATATGAGAAATACTCAACAGAGTCCAACCCACATATAGCAGCAACATCCAAAACAGAAGATAATTTCCCGCGATCGGCCCTTGAGGCATAAACACTTTGTAAACGCAAATCATTAAAATGGGAACAGATAATATAATCCAATGACGGCGACGTCCAAGGGGAGTTGTCACTTTATCGCTGAGAATACCAAGAACTGGATCGGTAAAAACGTCCCAGAAACGGGTAATCATAAAAATTGTGCCCACCAGAGAAAGGCCAAGTCCCATTTCTTCTGCATAAAAAGGGGGGAGGTAGACCAAAAGAGGAAGACCAAGAGCGGAAAGAGGTATAGCAGGAGAGACAAAGGCTGCGATGGTTTTTTTGGTCAGATTCATCTTTTTGTATTATTTATGGCCTTGGAGCAAGTATAAAATTATATTTCATTTAATTTTAGTTAGATGAATCAGAAATTACATTAGTTCTATATTTACTTAAGATTAGAGAATTTTTTGGGTAATACCGAGGCGATCGCGATTTGTGATTTTATTTGTCATAACCTAAAGTACCAGGAGCAATAAAATCTGGTATTTCTGGATAGTGGAATAGTTTGTGTTTACCAGAAAATCTGTTTTATCATAAATTACTGACAGTAAAAGAATAAAGACAATGCAATCTGAAGTTATGAATAGTTTTGCCGATCGACCATACCTAGACTTATGTTCAAAAATTGATTTTAACCCTGTTTTTATTATGGGAGAGCATCGATCGGGGACTACTTTGTTGTACAAAACCTTGGTAGCTACGGAGTGTTTTAACTGTGTCACTGCCTATCACATCATTAAATACGATCAAATTCTGGCCAACTATATCAATCAAACTGAGCACCAGACTCGCCAAGAACTGCAAGAACTATTCAAGTCTTTGGGTATAAGCGATAGAATCATAGACCATGTAGTTACAACTCCAGATTTACCGGAAGAATATGGATTCATTCTTAAAAATGCTGGGTATGAGTCTTACCTGAACCCTGACAATATTTCTTTATTTATAGAATTGTGCAGAAAAATTCAATTCGTCTCGGACTCAAATAAACCGCTTTTACTGAAAAATCCTTGGTGCTTTTCTCACTTCAAGTATGTCAAGGATACTTTTCCACAGGCTAAATTTATTTTTATTCATCGACATCCTATTCATGTCATAAATTCCAAGCTGAAAGCTGTCCGCCTTATACTCTCTACTAAGAGTGCTTATACTACTCTAATTTCCCAAGAATTTAATAAGATATTAAAGAACCCTTTACAAGGTTTTATATTCCGGTTTTTATATTCCAATTACTTCGATATGGGATTACGCCGAGTCACCAAGTCTTCTGTTGAATCAACCACTTATTTTTTAGAGAATATTGATTCATTACCAAAAACAGATTATATTTCTTTAGGATATGAAGAGCTCTGTCAATCTCCAGAGTCTACTATTATTAAAATTTTAGACTTTCTAAGACTACAGGCAAAAACAGTATTAGAATATGATAAATTGATTGAACAACGTCCAATTAAATTATTACCAGAGGTCGAAAGAAAGTATGGTGAAATTTGCCATAGGTTACAACCTTATTTGAATTATTATGGATATGATTCTTAAATTAGGATGATTTAGATAAACTTTGTTGGTTAATTTAATAACAATAATTTTAATGGATTCAGTAGAAAGAAAACTAGGTTTAATTGAAAATCTTTTTCATATCATTCACGATTTTGGTGGCATGATAGATGTTAACGTTGCTCGGATCGAAGGGGAAATCGAAACTAATATTTTACGAAAAGCTCTTGATTTACTACAAAAACGTCATCCAATGCTTCGAGTTAGGATTATTGAACTCTCTGATGGGGCTTATTTTAGTTCTCAATAAATCAAAAAAATCCCCTTACCAACTATAACCAAAACAAATGAAAATCAGTGGTTGGAGATTGCTGAATAAGAACTACATCAGAAATTTTCTGACGAGTTGATTCCCTTGTGTCGAATAACTTTACTTAAATCTTCTCTTAGTAATGGTATTAATGAAATTATCGCTACTTTTCATCATGATATTACTGATGGATTATCTTGTATGAATTTTATCGACGAACTATTATTTTATTATCAGAAAATCGCTGCTGGGGAAAAAATACCTAATGAGATAGTTCTGCCTTTTTTTTCTCCTATAGAACAAACACTTGATCGAAGTTTTGTTGATGTTAATTTCAGACAAAAACTAGAAAGTAAAAATGTTAAAGAACCTCCAGTCCCAAAATTAATTATCGAGCTTGGAAGAAAATTCGACAGGAAGAATCAAAACAATTAACATTTCTAATCGTGGAAAATTTGACTTAGCTGAAAGCTATGGCAAATTAAAAATCAAAGAAATATATTTTATTGTAGGACAGCATTTATTTAGTCCATGTCTTTGGCTGGGTGCAGTAACTTTCCATGAACAGCTCTTTTGTAGCTTTGCTCATGTAACTCCTTTAATAAACTCTCAAACGATGAATGATTTTGCTGATGGTGTTGTAGGTATTCTAGAAAAAGCTTCTTTAAAAGAATTTTTGTGTTTACAAGAATTATCAAATTAATTAAATAGTCAGGACTTAGGCAAACTAAGCTTGAAAACGCCATATGTAGGGGCGAATAGCATTGGCTAGCGCCAAGCTCCGCTAACGCCCTCACTGGATTTAGTTTCCGTGCGTAAGTCCTGTAGAAGTAGTTTGCATAACTCGCTGTTGAGTTCGCTTACCTTTAACTACCATCCGCACCCCATCTGATGGTGCGAGCAGAATGCCTTTCCGTACTGGCTTGGGCTTACTATCCGCTAATACTAACTGCCAACGGGATAGTACATTTGCTAGAACCAGTTTCATCTCAAACTCAGCAAAAGCAAAGCCCAGACAGCGACGGTTTCCTCCACCAAAAGGTAAATATTCATAAGGAGAAAATTGACGTTCCAGAAAACGCTCTGGCTTGAAATGCTTTGGTTCGGGATATAAATCTTCACGATGATGGGTTAGATAAATACAGGCAGACAAGATAGTACCAGGTTCAAAGTGGTAATCCCCAATCTGTAGTGGCGATTTGACCACTCGTGGAAAAGCAAACACTGTTACTGGATAAATACGCAGAGTTTCTTTGCAGACAGCATTCAAATAAGGCAATTTTAAAATCATACTCGAATCAGGATTATCGCCAAGGTCATCCAACTCTTGCAACAGTTTGTCTCGTATTTGTGGCTGATTATGAATCCAGTAAAATGCCCAAGCTAGAGATGTTGCAGTTGTTTCATGACCAGCTACCAAGAGTGTCATCAATTCATCTCGTAACTCCACATCTGTCATCTGCTCGCCATTCTCATCGCGAGCTGCCATCATTAAAGAAAGAATATCAGTGCGAGATGAATCTAATTTTGCTCGACGTTCCTTAATTTCAGCGTAAATTAGTTCATCCATTCGCTGGCGTAGAAGAAGAAAATGCCCCCAAGGACTCCAAGACCCTAAATTCTTTTGTAATATTGGAAACATAAGTATCATAGTTTGCAATAAAGGTCTTTTAGGATTAAGCCATTCCAGCAATACTTCTTTAAGTTCCTTGTAACGCGAACCTTCTTCTAGACCAAATACAGCTTTTATAATTACCTCAAAAGAAATGGCCTGCATAGACGAACGGACTGAGAAGGTTTGATCGATCTGCCATTGACTTGTTACTTGCTCAGTGATTTTGTGAATCAGTTCACCATAAGCACGCATTCTTTCTCCGTGAAAGGGAGGCATTAATAGTTTTCTCTGTCGCCGATGTTGCTCTCCACTAAGAGCAATCAGTGAATGTTGTCCCAATAAGGGGAGTTTAATCCCAGCCTCCTTACCAGAGTCCAATTGTTTTAAATCGGCAGTAAAAATTTTCTCGACCCCTTCAGGGTTGCTAACAATAACTTGAGGAATATTACTGGGACCAAAGGAAAAAGTAAATATATCTCCGTAGATTTGTGCTTGTTTTTCGAGAATTTCCAAGGGTTTAGTAATCCACTGAAGTTTTTGCAGTAATGATAAAGTCCGGGAACCATCGGGAAATTTAGGTTTAGCCATTTTTATTTATATCTTGGTGATGTGATGGAAACTGTATTCTAAATAGTCTTGAGAACTCTTTAATTAAGTCAATACTCTCCATTTTTTGAGTTCTTTGGGAGCTATCAACCCTGAGGACGCAAAATTTGAGCAACCTGAACCACACAATCAGAAAATCTCAGAGGGATGATCGAATCATTTTCTGTCAAAATCATCTCTCTTTGATAACCTTCCTGAGTAGGTTCTCGATAAACATACAATTGACGATTTTGGATGTCTAATACCCAATAATCCTCAATACCTGACCTAGCATAAACTGTTCTTTTTACCTCCTGATCGCCCTTCAAAGTAGTATCAGCAATTTCCACAATTAAGTATACATCATTAAAGGTAGGATGAGCTTCCTCATAATCCCAAATCTCACTTTTAACTACTGCACTATCCGGTTCAGGTTCCGAAAATTATTAAGTCTAATAGGAAGTTGTAATCTAATTAAAACATTATCCCCCAAAATCAGACTTAATAACCGATTAATGCGAGTAATAGCTGCTGCACGATAACTTCCTTGAGGCGACATTTTTTTAATAATTTTTCCGTCTATTAACTCTACTTTTTCGTCAGGTAATAAAATTCCTGCCTCTGCCATACAATGATAATTTTCTACAGTCCAAAGACGCAGAGGCAAAGAAGTAAAAAAGTGAGTATTTTGTCGTTTGTTTTCTAACATTGAAATAGAGCAATTAAATGTTTATATTCTTTAAATTGCATTATTCTAAACAGTCTCTAAAACACGCGATTTTTGAGTTCTTTTTCCCTTAACTACCATCCGTACTCCATCTGCTGGAGCCATCAACAAACCACGACGCACTGCTTTAACAGGCTTTTGATCTGCTAATGCCAACTCCCAACTAGATAGTATCGTTGCTAATACCAATTTCATCTCAAACAAGGCAAAAGCTTGACCTATACAGCGACGGTTGCCTCCACCAAAAGGCAAATATTCATAAGGAGAAAATTGACGTTCTAGAAAACGCTCTGGTTTAAACTGCTTCGGTTGAGGATATAAATCTTCCCGATGATGAGTTAAATAAATACAGGGAGTGAGAAAAGTTCCTGGTTGAAACTGATAACCCATAATTTCTAGGGGTGACTTCACCTCTCGTTGAAATGCCAATATTGCTACTGGATAAATTCGCAGAGTTTCTTTGCACACAGCATCCAAATAGGGCAATTTGAAAATTTCCATCGGATCTGGTTTATCTCCCAGTGCATCCAGTTCTTGCAGCAGTTGATCTCGAATTTCTGGTTGACGGTGAATCCAGTAAAATGCCCATGCTAAAGCTGTTGCAGTAGTTTCGTGACCAGCTACTAACAGAGTAATTAACTCATCGCGCAATTCTAAATCTGTCATTGGTTGCCCCTCTTCATCCCGCGCTGCCATCATCAAAGACAAAATATCGGTGCGAGTGGGGTCGGGATTTTCTCTACGTTCAGCAATTTCAGCGTAGATGAGTTTATCAATGTCTCGCTCATTCTGCATCAAACGCCCCCAAGGACTTAACGGTCCCCAATCTTTTTGTAGTGCAGGGAAAAATAGCAATATCGATCTGAAGATAGGTTTTCCTCCTTCAAATCTAGCAGTGAGCAATTGATCTATTTCTTGTAAGCGTTGACCTTCTTCTAAACCAAATACAGCCTTTAATATTACTTGAAATGAGATTCTTTGAGTAGATGAGCGAATGGAAAAAGTTTTGTTTGTTATCCATTGAGACGTAACTTGCTGGATAATTTCACGAATGAGCTCGCCGTAAGCTAGCATCCTTTGGCCATGAAATGGTGGTGTTAAGAGTTTCCGTTGCCGTCTGTGAGGAGCGCCTGAAAGTGCTATCAGAGATTGCTCTCCTAAAAAAGGCAACCTTGTCCCATTTCCGCCTGCATCTAATTTTTCTGGATCGGTGGCAAAAATTTCTTGAATTCCTTGGGGGTTACTGATGATTACCATTGACTTTTTACTATCACCTAATAAAACAGGAAGGGTAAAAATATCACCATACTGTCTAGCATTACTTTCCAGGAATTCCAAGGGTTTGACTATTCGTTGCAGTTTATTCAGGAATGACAGATTTTGTGGACCTTTAGGGAGTTGGGATGTAACCATTTTTTTTTCTAACTTTGATTGCTACTAATATATTCTATCTATAATCGCATTTTTGCTACATCATTTTCTGGGGCTTTGCCTAGAAGCCAAAGTCTTAAGTCTAACGCAATTTATCATTTTATTTGTCATAACCTAGAGTCCCAGAAATAATAAAATCTGGTATTTTAATCTCTGGATATTTTTTCAATTAGCAATTAGATAGATATATACTATTGTCGCCAAAAAAAAGAATACTTTGAGTCTAGCTGTTTAATTTTGTCAAAGCGATCGCTAATATTATGTCCAGTTAAATATAGAGAGTCACTCTTACGCATCAAATCTTACAGAGTCTTCCCTACAAGACTTTCAACTCTATAAGTATAGTAATTTGTCTAGATTAACCATAAATCTTTTCAGATTTACCCACCCTACATTTTTGATATTCTCTTACTGTATAATAAAGATAATTATACTTAAATATTATCAAAATCATGGTAGAGATACTGCACAATTTATCATCAGATAAAAAATCAAAATAAAATTTACTAGATAATTAGGGCGTGACCGATCTAATCTAAAAGCATTGACATATAAAGACAAGTGCCTTTTTGGGGTCAAAAAAAGTGCAAATTTTTCAGCTCTTCATGCTCAAAAAGGAGCGTATTTTAGGCTCATAGTTGGGCATAAAAATGATTCTGACAATTCTTAGCTCTTACCTCCTCGCTCCCAAGCCATTTCTCCCCTCCACCGGAGGGGTTAGGGGTGGGTTGTCTCCTGTCTCCTGTTTCCTGTCTCCTGTCTCCTGTCTCCTACAAAGAGCAAAAAGACTTTCCATACGCAAACCCTAATTAATAGAAATCATCGCACAAATATTAAAAATTTTAACTACCTCATGTCTGCTAAAGTCAAACTTACTATTATCCAAGGAAGTATGCTCGGAAAAGAATTTGTCTTTGAAGAACGAACTACCTGTATTATCGGTCGTCATCGAGACTGTAGACCTAGACTACCTAGTGATGAACAACATCGTACAATTTCTCGTTATCATTGTCTACTTGATATTAATCCTCCAGATATACGAGTGCGTGATTTTGCTAGTAAAAATGGTACTTATGTTAATGGTAAAAAAATTGGGCAACGTCAATCTGAGCATCTCCCTGAAGCAAAAACAAAAAATAATTTTCCTGAATATGAATTAAAATCAGGGGACCAAATTCAATTGGGAAATACTATTTTTCAGGTTAGTCTTGAAGAAGAAACAGAGATGCCTCCAGAAATGCTCGAACAACCAAAAACTTGGCAAGTAAAAACAGTTGAATTATTAACTTTACCACCAACTTTAGGAGATTCTACTCTAACTGCAATTCCTGGTTATACGACGCTTAATTTATTAGGAAAAGGCGGCTGTGGAGAAGTTTATTTAGCTAAAAATAATCATACTCAAGAGTTAATAGCTTTAAAAACAATGTTACCAGAAATCACAAATAATCCTAATGCCATAAATCGTTTTTTGAGAGAAATAGAAAATACTAAAGCTTTAAATCATACCAATGTTGTTCAATTGAAAGATTATCATTATAGCGATCGCCTATTTTTTTTTACTTTAGAATATTGTAATGGTGGTAGTATTTGGAACTTGATGCAGAGTCATGGTTATCAGTTATCTGTTGATGTGGCAGTGCCAATTATTCTACAAGCTTTAGATGGTTTAGAATATGCCCATAATGCAGAAATTCCTTATGTAAAAAAGGCAGATGGTAGTTTGAGTATTGGGCGAGGTTTGGTTCACCGCGATATTAAACCAGCTAATATTTTTCTGAGTAATAATGTAGATAATTCAACAGTAGTAAAAATAGCAGATTATGGGTTAGCAAAAGCTTTTGATTTAGCAGGTTTAAGTGGGCAAACAATGACGGGAAATAAAGGAGGTACTTTTCCATTTATGCCAAGGCAACAAATGATTGATTTTAAATATGTAAAACCGGAAGTAGATGTTTGGGCAATGGCGGCAACTTTATATAATATGTTAACTGGTGTATATCCTCGTGATTTTGTTGGTAAAGACCCAATTTTAACTGTATTGCAAACTAAACCTGTGCCAATTAGACAAAGAAATCTTTCTATTCCTAAATCTTTAGCAGAGGTAATTGATTTAGCATTAATTGATGAACCAGAAATTTATTTTAAAACAGCTAAAGAATTTAAACAAGCATTGTTAAGCTATCAGCATTTTCCGTAACGAAATGCTCCGCAAACAGCACTCAGTTTTCAGCACCCTAAAAGCATTGTTAAGCTATCAGCATTTTCCGTACCGGAATGCTCCGCAAACAGCACTCAGCTTTCAGCACGTTCCAACTTCGGTCTTTCTTCCTTCTGCCATATACCAACCTATCTATAAAATAAAGTACTTTTTACAAAAGTCTAACAAAAGTCTAATAACTTTACAGAACTTTTGCCGATCTCTGACCTCACGTCACAACCAAAATCCTGTAAGGGCGAATGGCCATTCGCCCCTACTTTGTTCTACCGAAATGAAATTAATTTAATTAGGGCTTGCTGATTAAATCTAAAAGCATTGACATATAAAGATAAGTGCCTTTTTGAGGTCAAAAAAAGTGCACCTGTTTCAGCTCTTCATGCTCAAAAAGGAGTGTATTTTAGGCGTATAGTTAGGCAGAAAAATCAAGGGACAATTTTTCCGACTACCTCCTCGCTCCCAAGCCATTTCTCCCCTCCTGGGAGGGGGAGGGGCTAGGGGTGGGTTGTCTCCTGTCTCCTGTCTCCTACCCTTACCAAAAGACTTAATTCAGAAAACCCTAATTAGTTTGACGATTTTTTCCAAGGTGATTGATAATATACTTGAGAACCTTTGTCTGAGACAAAATGACAAGCCAAATAAGAGTTGATAAAACTCTTCCATACAGGTTCGCTTGACTGGTGATAATATTCACCCAAAATAGGTTTTATTGCCTCCGTAGCTGTCTTTAAATGATAGTGTGGCATACTCAGAAAAATATGATGAGCTACATGAGTACCAATATCGTGATGAATAGAATTGATAAAACCATAGTCGCGGTCAATGCTAGATAATGCACCTTTAAGGAAATACCAGTCATCTCCACGATACCAGGGAATATCTGCTTCAGTGTGGTGTAAGTAGGTGACTAAATCTAGCCAGACGACAAATATTACATAAGGAACTAAGTAATATTTTACTAAAAATACCCAACCAAACTGATAGGTGAGCCATCCCAGAAAACCTACCATTAACATCCAGAGTGCCGAACTTGTTAAGACATCCCACTTTTCAGAAGGACGAAATAATGGACTGTTGGGCAGAAAATGAGAACCTGCACGATTAGGCGATCGCCTAAACAAATAAAGTGGATAAGCTAATAATGGCAGGTAAAAGCGAAATAGCTTTTCATACCAAGGCATCATATTATACTTACTCTCAGAAACAGGATACCAACTTTCATCAGTATCAATATTTCCAGTATTGGCATGATGGGTTCTATGACTAATACGCCAACCGTGGTAAGGCACGAGAATGGGAGTGTGGGACAAATGCCCAATTAGGTTATTAAACCATTTATATTTGGAGAAAGAGCCATGACCGCAGTCATGTCCCACTACAAATAATGCCCAAAACATAGTTCCTTGCATTAACCAGAAGATGGGAAAAAAGAACCATGAATCTAGATTATAAGCGATTGCATATAGACCAGCAATAATGCCAATATCAAGAAAAAAGTAGCTCAGAGACTTCCAGACAGAAGGCTCAAAACAATGTGGAGGAATAGCTGCTTTCACTTCTTGAAGAGTAAAGGGTAACTCTATTTTTGAGGGAGTTAAATTTGTATCAGTTGCTTGACCGAGAACAGTGTTTGATTGCACTAAATTTTCAACTTTGTGTAATATGTCTGATATTTCATCTTGAAGTAGCACTCAGCTATCAGCTATCAGCTATCAGCTTTTCAAGGTGTATAATGGGAGATTATTTCTCCTCATAAAAGGCGCACCACTAATTTTTCAAACATAGTGGGGGACTTAAACCCTTGAATTTTTAGCTGATAGCTGAAGTGCGCTCTAGCTGATAGCTAGTTCACAAGTCACATTTTGCAGATTTAGCTTCCATCAACTACCCCTAATTCTTCTGAACTAACAGAGAGAAATGGGGTATCAATTTATGGAACTTTTACTGCATTAGGACGAATCTCATCAGCTATAGAACAAAAGCTAGTGAGAGATGAAACGACCACTATTGTATATTATCTAGGGGTAATTTTTGACAAAAATTTTATATTTTTAGTGTAGGATGGCAGAAATAATATCATGTTCGGTTGAATACTTACACTTTGGAGGAGGTAAGGCAGAAGGCAGGAGGCAGAAGGCAGAAGGAAAGAAGAGGTTATACTATTTCTCAAAAAGAATGCTATGTCTGATTGGGTGAGGACCCACCCCTAGCTCCCAGGAGGGGAAGTGTGGGAGGTGTGGAGAGAGGAAAAGCAGGAAAAATCTATACTAACCAACTAATAATTGTCAAAAACAAACTTTTAATCTTGGTAACTATTTGACTGTTGAAGTATAGCATTACTTTTGGTAATTGGTATTAGAAGGGAAAAGGTTTTTTATCTCGCTATTATCCGGACATGATATAACCAGTCATAAAATCCTAAAAGCCTTAACAATCAATTCTTTTGAGGGCGAATGCCATTCGCCCCTACGGCTTTTGACTTCCACGTAGCACTAGGCTAAAAATAGCTTATAGGCTGGGTTTTGGCTTTCATCCCAATAGCGATAACCAAAATTATGGACAAAACTTTGCCATTCGGCCATTTCGTCAGGTGGGACTTGCATTCCCACCACAATACGTCCATAATCTGCCCCATTATTACGGTAGTGGAAAAGACTAATATTCCAGTTGGGACTCATGGAGGCGACAAATTTCATTAATGCCCCTGGCCTTTCGGCGAACTCGAAACGATAAAGTAGTTCGTGGTGGGCGAGAGGGGAACGACCTCCAACCAGATGGCGCAGGTGTAGTTTTGTCAGTTCGTCGTCGGTTAAATCTAGGGTTTTCAAGCCTTGAGTTTCAAAAGTTTCTACTATTTTGGCCGCATCAACACGGTTTTCTATTTGTACTCCTACGAAAATGTGTGCTTCTTTTTCCTCCGCAATGCGATAGTTGAACTCAGTAATATTACGTTTGCCCAGACAGTCACAAAATCTGCGGAGACTACCTGGAGTTTCGGGAATAGTAACGGCAAATATGGCTTCGCGACGTTCGCCAAATTCTGCTCTTTCAGCCACAAAGCGGAGGCGGTCAAAATTCATGTTTGCACCACAAGCAACAGCGATCAGAGTTTCATCTTGAATTTTTTCTCGCTCGACGTAAGCTTTTGCTCCAGCGATCGCTAATGCGCCAGCAGGTTCGACAATGGAGCGAGTATCTTCAAATACATCTTTGATGGCCGCACAAGTATCATCTGTTTCGACGAGAATAATATCATCTACATATTGCTGACATAGACGAAGTGTTTCTTCTCCTACTTCTCGCACTGCAACACCATCGGCAAATAATCCTACTTGAGGTAAGCGGACTCGATGTCCAGCTTTGAGAGACTGGGACATAGCATCAGCATCAGCAGGTTCAACGCCAATAATTTTGATTTCCGGGCGCAACCGTTTGACATAAGCAGCAATACCGGAAATTAAACCTCCACCACCAATAGCGACAAAAATAGCGTGAATGGGTTTTTGATATTGACGGAGAATTTCCATTCCTATTGTCCCTTGTCCGGCGATGACGTAGGGGTCGTCAAAGGGGTGAATAAAAGTCAAACCTTTTTCTGCTTCTAGTTGATGGGCGTAACTACAAGCTTCGTCATAGGTTTCGCCATACAAAATAACTTCGCCTCCCCTAGCTTTGACAGCATTGACTTTTAGTTGAGGGGTAGTGACAGGCATGACTATGATGGCACGGGTGCCGAGGCGACCGGCGGCTAGGGCGACTCCTTGAGCGTGGTTTCCAGCGGATGCTGCGATGACTCCCTGGGAGAGAATTTCTGGAGGCAGTTGAGCCATTTTGTTGTAAGCTCCGCGTAATTTGAAGGAGAAGACTGACTGCATATCTTCTCGTTTCAGTAGGAGGTTGTTTTGGAGGCGTTTTGAAAGGTTTGGAGCAGTTTCGAGTGGTGATTCTTGGGCTACGTCATAGACGCGAGCAGTGAGAATTTGTACTAGGTAGTCGCAATACATAGATTTTATTGGGTTAGTAGATGTTTGACTATCTTACCATTACCTAATTTTTTTTTTCATATCATGTCTGGTTTACAGCAGTTTCGTCCTCTGGTAAAATTCTCATAATACCTAAAGTAGTTGATATCCTTAGCGAATTTTTTTCATAATTTATCAGAAAAGAAAGCACGACAAGAATTTGGACACTGATTCACAGATAATTAGTTGGGAAAATTTGATTTTGGTTCCGTTTCTCAAGCAGTTTTGGAAAAGAGTTTAATTCCTGTCGTGGTAGTTGAAAAAATATAATTATCAGGACTTAAAATTGTGTTTTTTGTAGAGGCAATTCATAAATTGCCTCTATAGGTAATCAGCCACTCTTCATAGTGATATCAAGACTTGCTTTCTTGAGAGAAGAAATACCTCAGATGCACTTACTACTGTTTAACCATGGTAGCGACATCAATGTGAGGCCACACAATTAATTTGTCAGGGTCTTCAGAGGTAAAGTCTTTGATAAAATCAAGATTTGTTGTTTGAGAATATTGCAATTGCAAGAACTCATTTCCTGCTTCATCCTCAACATCTTCGATCCAGAAGGTCGATTCAAAGGACGAGACATCAGCATTTTTCTCGATGAATGGGATATTGGATATTCCGCCTTCATTTTCTGTGGATACGTCCAAAATAACCGTTTCCAGAAGCTTCTGTTTATCAATAATATCTTGAAGAATTTTGTTAGGATTGGATGGATCGAATGGCGGAACACCTTCAGCTGTGAAATAAGGAGCGGCGTATCCTAAAACTGGTTTGTCAAGAATAGGCAAGCCATCAATCTCTGGGATTTGGAAATTTCCTTCTACATCAAAAGAATCTCCTATTGCTAATAGAGTATTTCCATGAGGAATTGATGAGAGTCGGGACACAATTTTCTTTTCCTTATCCAACAATAACCACATCCCATTTTCTATATGTAGCGGTTGAAACGTGTTAGCATCGCTGACCACTTGCTGGTAATGTAAACCTACCACAAATGTATCGATTGGAAATCCCCGGTTAGGAACTGGCGCACCTATAGGAGTGAAAGTCAAGGTCTCTATGTAGGGCATAATTTCTACGCAAAAGTTCTCTCTTGGCTTTTTGGGAGTTTTTCCCGGACATCCAACAGTATTACGAGCACGTCTGCTGTTAATGGGAACGGCAATCATATTCCATCCCTTTCCTACCCAGGTACCTGTTAAATCCTTCAGGGGTCCTAAATCTTCTACTCCGTCTTCTATCTCATCTGAGAGACGAAGGAATTGAGGTGGTAGCTCCTGAGAAGGAGACTTAAGAGACTCCTTGACTGATTCCTCGAGCTTCTGCTTACGCTGTTGACGACGCTGTTGACGACGCTGTTGACGCTGTTGACGACGCTTTTCCTTTTCAGCTTGACGACGCTGTTGACGCTGTTGGCGACGCTCTTCCTTTTCAGAAGGAGACTCAGGAGACTCAACGAACGCTTCCTTGATAGGCTCTACTGATGGCTGTTCTTCAGCTATTGCTGTTAATGGGTTACCAATCAAAATGGTAACTAGGATTAAAAAAGACAAAAGAAGTTTTTTCATTTAATTCACTGTTTGGTAGGACTGAAAAAGTAGCGGTGACAGTTGTCAAGCATTTTGCTACTTTTTTGAAGTAGAGTATCAGTTGAAGGCAAAAAAATCCTCATATACCCATAGATAATAAAGAGAGTTTTTGATGGATTTTTGGTTTCCACTCTTTACTAAAAATAAAACGTTACTCGGTATAATTTTCTGACACTTCTTTACAAAAAGAAATAAATTGCCCAAGTTCTTGCTTTTGTTCAGGGGGCGTTGGCGGAGCAAGTGCGGCAGCTATATCGCTCCTCCTCGTCCTTTCCATCCCACAATCAAACTTGGCCAGAAAACACCACCTTTTTTGCCCAGGCCCGCTACCCTAGGAAAATTGCTATTTTTCGCCCAATCCCGAAACAAATAGCAGGCGGCGAAAACGACCCATACAAATAAGGCCCCCCTAACGGGACTTGCACAAAATCAAGCAATAAAATAGGCTCATATCATGTCCGGTAGCATCGGAGCGTGTATAATTGAAGAGGAGAAAAATAATTCCCTGGAGCGATCGCCATTATGCCAAGACGCTTAAGTATCCAAGAACACCTAAGTATAGATGAACTAGAAAGAAACTACCGAGCTACCTATGACCCAATAGAAAGGACTAGATACCAAATAATTTGGCTTAAGCGCAAAAGGAAAAACAACACTCATAAGTTTCTTCACTCACAGGCTATTGTTTGGAGGCCATTCGTCAAATTGCACGTCGCTACAATCGGCAAGGTAAAGAAGGATTGGTAGATCGTCGCCATCAACATCCAGGGCAAAAGGGATTCCTTTCAGATGAAAGGCAAGCCCACCTAGAAATGGCCCTCCAGGAGAAAGCACCAGATGGAGGATTATGGAATGGGCGCAAGGTGGGGGATTGGTTAACAGCAATTTTTTGACCATCGAGTTGATCGGCGCAGGGGATGGGAATATTTACGGTCAATGAAATATAGATTACGAATCCCCCGACCACAGCATCAAAAGTCGGCAACTCCAACCGAACACTCTTAAATGGAAAAAAGCGCACCGCCTGCGACGAGGTCTCCTCGCCGTAAAGACGGAGCAAGAAAACTCTCTCACCGATTTGAACAACTAAAAGCCGAGTATCCAGAGGCCACTGTAGAACTCTGGGCAATGGATGAACATCGTTTGGGTCTCAAGCCAATTTTCCGACGAGTATGGACACCTGTGGGAGTACAACCAACTGCAGAGGTAAACTGGCGAAGCGTAGCAATATCGCTCCGGGCAATTATTTTTCTTCCTCCTCTATTATACACAAACGATGCTACCGGACATGATATTAATAGTAGAGAAGGACGGGTTCAGCATTCGTGCAGTGGCCAATTCCTTTAAGGTTATGCTCTTATTGTGCAAGGCATACTTTTGTCTAACTCTACTTTTGTCCAATTACTGAAAAACGAAGAAACAAAAATGAAAAATTTGATATCCCGAATATTTGTAGGAGCAATTTGTGCAACAGAAATTATTTCCTCCGATACCACTCCCGCAACAGTTACAAACCGATACCGAATATCTGCCAAAAGTTGCTTTGTTTGCTGCCGCAGTTGCGCAATACTTTCCTCATCCTCAGACTGA
>NZ_JAAHGH010000082.1:0-8324 GCF_010672525.1 Okeania sp. SIO2B3
TACAGCGCTTTTCAGATTGATAAACCACATCGTCATAACGAAAACCTTGTAAGGGCGTTAGCGGAGCTTTGCGTTAGCAAATGCCATTCGCCCCTACTGTGGTCTACTGAAATGAAAACCGCTGTAAACCTCAAAGCTTTTACAGGTAAAAGTTTCAACCTTTTTTTGTCAAAGATGGATGTTCTATCGATCTATTGTCCAATAGTTACAGCAGTTTCCGCGCGTTATGAAGTACATATACGGAGCAAGTGCGGCAGCTATATACTTTCATGCAACAAAGCCATTGTTAATTATTAATTATTAATTATTAATTATTAATTGTTCCACCTACTTCAAAAATCCCACATGACAGGGCGATCGTCTAAAGGATCTGTGACTATCCGTCCGATCGCATCAATTGCTGCCAACTCATCTTTAGATAATTTAACATCTCCAGCTTGAGCATTAGCAGTAGCTTGTTCGGCATTTCTTGCTCCAACAATAGCATTTGTCTGGGGTTGAGCTATTAACCAGGCGATCGCTAGTTGAGCTAGACTGCATTGTTTACTTTCAGCAATAGGGCGGAGTTTTTCTAAAGCTATTTGCACTCGTTCATAGTTTTCTTTAATATAAAAAAGTCTATTTTTAGCACGATGATCGCCTTCAGCAAATTTATGGTCTGGTCCGAATTTACCTGTTAATAATCCTTGTGCTAATGAAGAATAAGCAATAATAGAAATATTCTTTTCAACACAGTAAGGCATTTCTTCTTTTTCTATTTTTCGCCAGAATAAAGAATAGGGTGGTTGGGTACTATCAATCTGACCATATTGAGCTGCTTCTGCTGTTTGTTCGCGAGAAAAATTAGACACACCAATTGCTCGAATTTTACCCTGTTCTTTCAGTTTATTAAGAGCATTCATTGTTTCTGCAATTGGTACAATTTCACTATTAAATGCACCAGATGGCCAGTGAATTTGATAGAGGTCTATATAATCAGTTTTAAGATTTTCGAGGGAGCGATCGCAAGCTTCTATTACTTGGTCATATTTGAGATGATTGGGAAAAACTTTAGTCGCTAAAATTACTTTTTCTCGAACATCTCCTACTGCTTGAGCAACTATTCTTTCTGAGTAACCTTCTCCATAAATTTCAGCAGTATCAATTGTGGTGATGCCGGCATCAACAGCAGCTCTTATTCCTTTAATAGTGTCAGAATCTTCAATATTTGCCCATCCACGTTTTCCGGCTTGCCATGTACCCATAATGATTGGGGTAATTTCAATTTCAGAGTTACCTAATTTTCGCTTCTCCATCATTGTCTCCTAATTATTTTGGGTCTAATTATAGCTATAACATATTGTACATTACCGAATAATTAGGGTTTGCTGAAAAAGTCTTTTAGTAGGGGGAGGAGACAACCCACCCCAAACCCTTCCCAGGAGGGGGAGACAACCCACCCCTAGCCCCTCCCAGGAGGGGGAGACAACCCACCCCTAGCCCCTCCCAGGAGGGGGAGACAACCCACCCCTAGCCCCTCCCAGGAGGGGAGAACGGGGAATGAGCGAGGAGGTAGGAGCGGGCGTTTTGTAAGAATGATTTTTCTGCCCAAATCTTGAGCAAAATCCGCTCCTAAATTGAACCATTACCACTTCAAACCTCGCACTTTTTGATACTTAAAAAGGCACTTACCTTTATCTATAAAGACTTTTAGATTTAATCAGCAAGCCCTAATTAATAATTAATAATTAATAATTAAATAATTAAATAATTCAGGTTTAAAGCCGACCCTTTTAAGGGGAAAAAAAGCGGTCGTAGCGGAGCTTCCCGTAGGGTGGGATGGCTCCGAAACCTGCGCTGTCCGACCATCGACCAAGAAAAGACAATATTCCTTATATTCAATTCCGTAGCGGTTAAAACCCGAGGTAATTATCCATTATCCATTAATGAAAGTGGTTTTCATTTCAGTAGACTACAGTAGGGAGATTGCATATAACTTCCCTACAAGGTTTTGGTTATGACGATGTGGTTCATCAATTTGAAAAGTGCTTTCAATAATGAATAATTAATAATTAATAATTAATAATTACCTCTCCTTGAAAAGAAGAGGATTGACAAAGAGATGAAAATTTTTATTTATTATCCCCTTAAAAGGGGAGGCTTTAAACCACAATTTTTCGGTAAGTCCTGATCAATAATTAATATTTGCAGATTAATGATGTTCTTTTTTATAGATATTGTTGGGGTTTTCAGTATATTTATTGAGTCCAAAAAACATATTTAAGTAATTAACAATTCCTATTTTTTTATTCAAGATAAACATCTGTAAATGTACGGTAGTAATTTGACTTAGACTATAATTTTTTTTAAGAAAAGCTTGCTATTTTAGCTATAAAATAGTTAACCTAAAGAAAGGTTGGTGTTGGTGAATTACTGTATGATACTAATCTTAATTACTTAGGATTCAGGAGGGAAGAAAGAATAAGAAACAGGAGTAGGAGTAGAAGGAGAAATTTTCTTGGTCACGTAAAGGTCACGGAGTTCTATGGCGCTCTTATCCGGACATAATATTATACCTCTTTTCACCAACGCCGAAATGTTAGAGGAAACAGATTAAGTATTAAATGCTTTTAGAAAAACATTTAAAAGAAAGGAGAATATATGAATTCAAAATTGTTAGGTATAACTAAATCTATTCTATTTATAGACCCCACTGTAGAAGACTATCAAATTCTTGTTCGTGGAACAAATCCCAATATTAAAATTGTGATTCTGGATCTATACCGCGACGGTATCGAACAAATGACAGAAACATTAGTTCGTAACCAGGAAGTTAAAACTGTTCATATAGTTTCTCATGGTTCACCAGGTTGTTTACAGTTGGGTAATAGCCAATTAAATATTGATAGTATTAATCATAGTTATGCTGAAGAATTAGAAACTTGGTCGGTGACTAATATATTACTCTATGGTTGTAATGTCGCTGCTTCCGATAAAGGTACAGAATTTTTGGAAAAGCTGCATCAGCTAACAGGGGCAAATATTGCAGCTTCTGCTAGACCAACAGGTAGTGCTGCTTTAGGTGGTGACTGGGAGTTGGAAGTTACTACAGGTGAGATTGAGGTTGGTCTGGCATTTAGCGATCGGGTTGAACATCAGTGGGAGCATATTCTGGCTGAATTTGAGCAACAGCCGTATTTTTACCAGGTTATTTCTGGTCAGCTAAGAATATACAATCCTCTCACAGGTGACTATGAAGAACTAGGAGTCCCTGTAGCTCCTGTATATAATGCCACTGGGTATAATATACAAGATAACTTTCTTTATGGAATTCAAATTACAGATAATGATGTTAATGGGGGGACAGCAGGAGATGTTATTAGGATTAATTCTGATGGCACAATTGAGAATTTAGGTTTTCCAGAAGTAACTGGAACTGAAAAATTAAATTCAGGGGATGTAGACGATCAAGGTAATCTCTGGGTACGAACAGGTGATACACAACTTAAAAAAATTAATCTGACTACTGGCGCTCAAGAAGAAATTAATCTTACTGGAGAAGACTTAGAGAGAGTTGTAGATATAGTATACAACAGAAGAGATGTTGATGACAACGAATTCTTCTACGGAACAGATAATAATGGTAGGCTATATACAATCAATTTACAAGATAATACTATTACTAGAACAGCAGTATTGAATTTGCCTGGTGGAGAGGATTTTGGTGCTGCATGGATAGATCGTGATGGCGAACTATATGTTAACCGTAACAACGTAGGAGAATTTTATCGTATTGATGGTTATGAGACAGGTTCTCCCACAGCGACTTTCGTTTCTAATGCTGAACAGACAAATAATAACGATGGAATGTCAGACCCAAGACAACCATCGCCGTTTGATGTTCCGTTTATTAATCCTGATGACGATCCTAATACTCCCGCTTTCACTTATGAAGAAACCTTTACTGAAGGCGATCCTGGTGTTGGTATAGTTGATGATAGTGTAGAACTCCGAGATTTTGACGGGACAACAGTAGATGGTGGAAATATTCAAAGCGCAACTATTACCCTGACTTCCGACACTATTCAAGCTGACGATACGTTGTTCTTAGCTTCAGCTTTACCTGTTGGTATAACTGCTAGAGACCAGAATGGGAATATCATTGATGTTAGTGATGGTAGTGCTAGTACTATTACCGCTATTACCTTGACAGCAGATGATACAGATGTAGGAGCCACCCCAGATGATTTTGAAGAAGCTCTCAAAGCAATTCAATTTACGAATCCCAGTGACACACCAGATAGAACTCCAAGGGAAGTAGATATTCAATTAACTGATACAGAAGGCAATGCGGGTAATACTGCGACAACTACGATTAACGTTATTCCTGTCAATGATCCTCCTGCTTTTCAAAACCTGGATAATACTATCACTGTCACTCCAAGCGGTCCAGTTATTCTAGACGGTGATGCCACTATTACAGACCCAGAATTAGATGAAAGAGATAATTACGACGGTGCGACTCTTACTTTGGCAAGAGATGGAGGAGCGAATAGTGACGATCAATTCAGTAATAGTAATACTGGAGTATTAGGAGATTTAACACAGGGAGGCCCTCTAATAGTAAATGGTACTACTATTGGTACAGTTACTACTAATAGCGGTGGCACATTACAACTATTATTTGATAATAATGCTACTGGCGCTCTAGTCGATCTGGCGTTGCAAAATATTGCCTATGGTCAAACCGCGATTAGAGATTCTGAGTCAGTAACTATTAAATACACAATTGATGATGGTAACACAGAAGATAGCGATCCAGATACAGATGATGCGGATCAAGGTAGTGGCGGTCCGCTAATGAGTATGGGTACGGTTGGTGTTGATATTATTAATAATGAGCCACCAGTAGCCAATAACAGTGCTATCACAGTAGATGAAGCTAGCCAAGATACAGGATTAGGACTAACAGCTCCCACGGACGCTGATGGAGACCCCCTAACCATCACCGTCACCGGACTGCCGACATTAGGGCAAGTAACTAAAGCTGACGGTACAGCAGTTAACAATGGAGATACATTAACATCAGAGGAACTACAAGGACTACTCTACGACGCCCCATCCGACTACAACGGTACAGATGACCCCGGAGATCTTACCTATAATGTCAGCGACGGTACAGAAACAGTATCAGGAAGCACAGATATAACCATAAATGTGGCTGCCATACCAGAATTAACCGATGATACAGCAAACACAGCTCCCAACACCCCAGTCACATTCAATATCAGCGACAACGATGAAAATGTAGACATCGCCACCATCGACCTAGACATAGACACCCCAGGAATACAGAAAAACATCACATCCCCTGGAGAAGGCACATTTACTGTAGATGATGACGGGAACCTCACCTTTACCCCACTAGATGGTTTTGAAGGAGAAGCATCCATTCCTTATGCTGCCGATGACACCTCTGGCAACCCCTTAGAACCTGCAGATATTTCTGTAAATATCAATAATCAAGAAGAAAACACAACACTCAATCCTGGAGACATTGCATTTGTTCAGTACAATGCTAATGGCACAGATAACTTTAAATTTGTCGCTTTAGATGATATTCCAGCATTAGAAGAAATTAAGTTTACTGATAACGGTTGGCTAGGGGATGATTCTGGTTTCAGCACAGGTGAAGGAATAATTACATGGACAGCACCAGCAAGTGGTATTTCGGCGGGAACTGTAATTGAGATAGACACTACTCCATTTGCTTCTGTGGGAACTGCTTCAGAATCTGGCAGTTTGAACTTTGCTGCTACTGGCGACCAGATTATTGCTTATCAGGGTACTAATACTCCGATCGCCGCTCTGAATAATGAAGGACTAGCAATCTGGCAAACTGATGCTACTGATACTCAGACTTCTGCGTTGCCCCAAGGTTTGACTAATGGCACCAATGCAGTTGCGATAAGTGAAATAGATAATGCAATATACACCGGGATTACAACGGGAGATAAGGCAACACTTTTAGCAGCACTTAACAATAAAGATAACTGGAGTGGCAGTGAATCAACAAATCAAGCTTTTACAGCAACTTTCACGATCAATGATGGTAGTGATTCAACTCCACCAACAGTCGAAACTTTTACTCCTGCTGACAATGCGACAGATATTGCAGTAGCAGCAAATTTAGTCATTGACTTTGATGAAAATGTCGAAGCAGGTACAGGCAACATCGTTATCAAACAATTCAGCGATAACTCAATAGTAGAAACCATAGATGTTACCTCCAGTCAAGTCAGTATCTCTAACGATACCGTTACTATCAACCCCACTGCCGACCTAGCACCAGGAACTGACTATTATATTGAGATAGCAGCAGGGGCGATCGAAGATACTATAGGTAATGATTACGCTGGAATATTAGGCAACAGTAGTTGGAACTTCACCACTGCTAACAGTAGCGAAGCAGTTAGTTTGCAACTGGCAGTAGCCCAAAGTATTGGCGGTAGCGGTGATGACCAGGGCTGGGGCATAGCTACCGACAGCAATGGTAATGTTTGGACTACAGGATATTTCAGTGGCAGTATCGACATCGACGGAGATGGCAACAATGATTTGACCAGTAATGGCGATGAGGATAGCTATGTAGCTAAGTTCGACAGCAATGGCAATTTTCTGTTTGCACAAAATATCGGTGGCAGCAATGAGGATCGGGGGTATGGCATAGCCACCGACAACAATGGTAATGTTTGGGCTACAGGATATTTCAGTGGCAGTATCGACATCGACGGAGATGGCAATAATGATTTGACTAATGGTAATGAGGATAGCTATGTAGCCAAGTTCGACAGCAATGGCAATTTTCAGTTAGCCCAAAAGATCGACGCTGCCCGTCCTTACAATGGTTTGGGCATAGCCACCGACAGCAATGGTAATGTATGGGCTACAGGATCTTTCTTTGGCAGCATCGATATCGACGGAGATGGCAATAATGATTTGACCAGTAATGGGTTTATTGATAGTTATGTAGCCAAGTTCGACAGCAATGGCAATTTTCTGTTTGGCAAAAACATCGGCGCTAGGACTAATAATGACTATGGCTATGGCATAGCTACCGACAGCAATGGTAATGTGTGGACTACAGGATATTTCCATGACGACATTGACATCGACTCTGACGGCAACAATGATTTGACCAGTAATGGCTATTTTGATAGCTATGTAGCCAAGTTTGACAGCAATGGCAATTTTCAGTTTATCAAACACATCGGCGGTAGCGGTGGTGACTTTGGCAGAGGGATAACCACCGATACCGATGGTAATGCCTGGGCTACAGGAGAATTCTCTGGCAACATCGACATCGACGGAGACGGTAATAATGATTTGAGCAATAATGGCGTTTCTGATAGCTATGTAGCCAAGTTCGACAGCAATGGCAACTTGCTGTTTGCACAAAATATCGGCGGTAGCAATAGTAACTCTGGCAATGGTATAGCCACCGATAGCAATGGTAATGTCTGGATTACAGGAGAATTCCAGGGCAGCATGGATATCGACGGAGACGGCAACAATGATTTGACCAGTAATAGCAGTTATGATAGCTATGTAGCGAAGCTCGACAGCAATGGCAATTTTCTGTTTGCACAAAATATCGGTGGTAGCAGTAGTGACATTGGCAATGGCATAGCCACCGATAGCAATGGTAATGTGTGGGCTACAGGACAATTCTCTGGTAGCATCGACATCGACTCTGACGGCAACAATGATTTGGCCAGTAATGGCAATACTGATAGCTATGTAGTGAAATTTTCCTCTAATGTTAACGAACTTGACGAAGAAGCACCCACGGTCGAAACTTTCACTCCTGCCGACAATGATAATGGTGTTGCAGTAGCAGCAAATTTAGTCATAGACTTTAATGAAGATGTCGAAGCAGGCGCAGGCAATATCGTTATCAAGCAAGCTAGCGACAATTCAACAGTAGATACCATAGATGTTACATCCGGTCAAGTCAGTATCTCTAACGATATTGTAACGATCAACCCCGCAGCAGACTTAGCAGAAGGAACTGAGTATTATGTCGAGATAGCAGCAGGAGCAATAGAAGACACTGCGGGCAATAATTACGCTGGTATTACCGATAACAGCACCTGGAACTTCACTACTGTTAGCGGTGGTGAACCAGTCCGGTTTGATTTTAATAGCGATGGAATGGCAGATATTCTATGGCGCAATAGTGGTTCAGGTAAAAACCAAATCTGGTTAATGGACAATGACGGTACTCGCAGTTCTATTGCTTATCCAGGCAACAACCGTGACAGTGACTGGACAATAGAAGAAGT
>NZ_JAAHGH010000082.1:8424-36248 GCF_010672525.1 Okeania sp. SIO2B3
CAGATATTCTATGGCGCAATAGTGGTTCAGGTAAAAACCAAATCTGGTTAATGGACAATGACGGTACTCGCAGTTCTATTGCTTATCCAGGCAACAACCGTGACAGTGACTGGACAATAGAAGAAGTCACAGACTTCAACCAAGATCAAGTACCAGATATCCTCTGGCGAAACACCAACGAAAACAAGAACGAACTCTGGTTGATGAACTCTGGCGGTACTCGTAGTTCTATTGCTTATCCGGGCAAGAACCCTGACAGTAACTGGGCAATTGAAGTTGTCACAGACTTCAACCAAGATCAAATACCAGATATTCTATGGCGCAATAGTGGTTCAGGTAAAAACCAAATCTGGTTAATGGACAATGACGGTACTCGCAGTTCTATTGCTTATCCAGGCAACAACCGTGACAGTGACTGGACAATAGAAGAAGTCACAGACTTCAACCAAGATCAAGTACCAGATATCCTCTGGCGAAACACCAACGAAAACAAGAACGAACTCTGGTTGATGAACTCTGGCGGTACTCGTAGTTCTATTGCTTATCCGGGCAAGAACCCTGACAGTAACTGGGCAATTGAAGTTGTCACAGACTTCAACCAAGATCAAGTACCAGATATCCTCTGGCGCAATAGCACTGAGGGTAAAAACTGGATCTGGTTAATGGACAATGACGGTACTCGCAGTTCTATTGCGTATCCAGGCAACAACCGTGACAGTGACTGGACAATAGAAGAAGTTACAGACTTCAATAAAGATCAAGTACCAGATATCCTCTGGCGGAACACCAATGAAAACAAGAACGAACTCTGGTTGATGAACTCTGGCGGTACTCGTAGTTCTATTGCTTATCCGGGCAAGAACCCTGACAGTAACTGGGCAATAGAAGAAGTCACAGACTTCAACCAAGATCAAATACCAGATATCCTCTGGCGCAATAGCACTGAGGGCAAAAACGCTATCTGGTTAATGGACAATGACGGTACTCGTGATTCTATTGCCTATCCAGGGAATAGTCACAGTAACTGGGAAGTTATCACTGATGATTTTAATTTAGTTTAGTTGTAATATCATGTTCGGATAATCAGTTACAAAAAAAACTTCTGGCCTTGAACCTTTCTTTCCCTTCTGCCTTCTGCCCTCTGGCTTCTACCTTAATTCACCCAAAGTGTAATTATTCAACCGAACATGATATAATATCATGTCCGGTTGAACAGTTATAAATAAACGACGAAGGAGTCAGGAGACAGGAGACAGGAGACAGGAAGGTAGAAAGAATGAAGAAGGAGAAAGTTTTTTTATCACTAATTATCCGGACATGATATAACACCAACAGAAAGTTTCTAGTTTCATACTAGGAAGTTTGATTGGGGCGATCTATTATAGTCTATTTAACTAATGGGTTTTATAAGCAACAATTTCCATACCATAGGCATCAAATCTTGAACTCCAGGGACATACCTCAGACAATTTTGCTAAAGTGTTCATAGGGACAGCTTGTATACCAAAAGGTGTACATTTAAAGTCATTAAAACTAGACAAAGCCATGCAAGCTTCATAATCTTCGTAGAATAGTCTGTTTATCCTTTCACTAAAATAAATTCGGTATATGATATCCGAAGCAGTCTCAAGATCGTAAAAATTCCTAAGATGTTTCAGTAAATTGAATGGGCGCATCAGCAGATGGGCAAATTCAGGAATATTTTCATTAAATCCCTGAAAGTTGATATGATGACCAGTACAACAAGAAAATATAGGACCAAAGCGACTATACAAAAGTCCACCCATCTTTAGAGACTCAAAAATCTTTTGTACAACAAGTTGAAGTCTTCCAATATGCTCAAAGCTAGCTACAGAAAAAACAACATCAAAATAGTTATCAAATACATTTGGTATATTCTCTGCAAAACCATTAAAAATAATATAAGATTCCGAACAGATGAATTTTTCTGCTTGTTTCAAAGAGTAGACCTTTTCCTGTTGATAATGCTTGGTCTGTTTTTTCAAAGCATAGTGAGATTCAGGAATAACATCAACTGAGACCCATTTTTTGCACTCCAAATCATTAAGTATCAATTCTCTCGGCAGATTGCTGCCACCAATTTCTAAAACAGTTTTATTTACCAAACCATCACTTAAATTATGTAATTTTTTAAGTGCTTGAAACTGATATCTAGCTATATTAAACTCTTTTTGGAAAAACTCTATTCTATCTGCGCTTAAAAACATAAATAATACCTCATTAGTTATTCAAAAGATTTTTTAGGTCATTCTGGAATAAAAACTCCTTTACGGCTTCTGGGTTTTTAAATTTTTCTAATACAAAAGCTCTAGAATCTTGTTTTTTCAGAAAAGAGAGGTTATCTAAATCTTGTTTATCATCTATCTTGAAACCCATATCATTCAGACTGTTAATTAAGTATAAAGCCTTGTCTTGATTATTCTTATACCGATGAATATCTTCATATTTTATGAATAAATACTCTTTTGGGAATTGATGATAAATATATTCAAACATAGAATAATATTTTATGGTTCTTCTTAACCAGTTACTGAAATGCTTCTCCTCAAATATTACTTTATCTGTACTGGTATCTAAATGATGAGCAGCATTACCTCCTATCTTTTTCATATTTTCATTTAAAATCCGACCAGATGCATATACATCTAAAAGGTTTCTTTTTAATACTAATTTAATAACATTTCTATTGTCTATAAAAAATTTTTGTATATTTTCTACACTTAAATGATACTGGAATATTTTAAAACCAAGATATTTCTTTTGGGAAGTTTGCTGCATACTTTCTAAAAATAAATCTGGATATTGGTGTGCATATTTTACCAACTCTAAATCTTCATCATTATGTTTTTCTATACTGATTTTTTTGACTCCTTTTACTTGAGTTAAATAGGTTATTAGTTCTAGCTTTCTCTTATCAGGAGCAAATACTTTTTTATTATGATAAACTTCACCAAAACATTCAAATTCTCTAAATGAGTTAATGATATTACATAAAAAATTAGAGCCTGTCCTCGGAACTGAGAAAATAACTAAGATTTTGTTCATTGTCTTTTTTTAGTTTTTCTTTATATTGCTATTTATTATATATAAGTAGTGCAGATTATAGTTTTTTAACTAACTTTCCTAGTTATATAGTTTAGATTTTTTATTACTTGGCAATTTGATAATTTAACAAAATATATAGATTTATCTATGAAAAATAGACCTTAATTCTTCAATTTTAAACAGTTAGTTAATTGACTGATGAATTTAATATCCTGATTACTTAAATTTAGTATTTTATTTATCCAACTATGATAATTTTTCTTACATTAATCTCTCTTTGCTGTGACTGCATACTTAGATTTAATAAAGACTCTTCTCGAAAAGTTTTAACTAACCTTTCGTTAAGTTCATTTCCTTGCTTTCTGAAGCTTACACTATCTATCGAAAATTCATGTTCTACTTGTACATCACAAAATTTACAAATATCTTGACATATATGATTTGGGTTTACCAATATATCTTCATAATAAACTTGTAAATAATCTATCTGGTTAATCGCAAAAAAATCCAGTAATTTTAAATTTTGTTGTGTCAAGTATTCCATGAAAAAATTAATTTTTTCTCGATTGTACTGAACATTATCCCGACGATTTTTTATCTCTTTTTCTTGATTCTGTTTCTCGTTCATCGAAGTCCATTCATTAGTTACTTTAGCAATATACATTGAGACTGCCTGTGCTACAATATCTCTACGCACTAACCAAATAAACTTACTCTGTTCTAAAAGCTGCTTAACTGCCTTTAACTTTAGAAAAGGTTGTAGTTGATCGAACAAAACTTTCATCCCAAAAACATTATTCTTTGAAGAAAATTGCTCTATAACAAGCTCTAAGTAAGTATTCATTGAAACTCGATAATTATCCTCAAATAAACCATTTTTCTCACAAAATGGACGTAGCATTGAATCTACATTCAAAATTTCTTTCGGACTGCCCATCATCTTTGAAGACATCAACAAATCACAAAGTAGATTGCTTCCTGAACGTGCAGTTGTGCAGATTACATAAGTTTTTTTATCCATGATTAAGTTTCGATCACTAAACTAATTTTAGATTCACTTCAAACCCGATCGTAAGTTATACAAAAGTTATTTTATTCTCTTAATATCATGTTCGGACGGGTCAGTTATAATAAAATTTAAGGAGTCCGGGTACCGACAGTACCAAAGAAATACTAAAATTATCAATACTTTTCTCCAATATTTTCTATGTATTCCTCCTTTCTTCCCTCCTGAGGACTGACTCCTGAGGACTGACTCCTCACAACAGTTATTTATAAGTATTCAACCGAACATGATATAATCTGACTAATTTCCCGCCAAATTCTAGACCATCCTGCATCATTAGCATATATTATCTCTGCATTCTGACAAGTTTTATCCTGCATCTGTGCCAAATATTCCCGATCGCTTGCCAACCTTCCTAATACCTTCACCAATTCTATTCCAGATGCTGGTTTGAGGTCGTCTTCCTGAACCAAAGATGATAATCTTTTCTGTGGTACGATCCGTAGAACCCCAATTCTGAGTATGGTTTCTCGATAGATGGCAAATGCTAGATGTTCGCAACTCAAGTCAACAACAAACCAAGGAGTTCGATCCCAAGCAATGATATTGTGATACAAGTCAGATACAGAAACAATATTCTGGAGAAACTGACTATCTTGTTGCCAAGATGCTGAACTTCTATTTGTCTGATCCAGTTGTTCATCCTTGGCCAAAAACACCATAGGTTTTAAACTTTCTGGAAATAGCTTACAGCATAAACCCCAAACTATTTGGGCTAACTCCAGGGATTGAGGAACTGCTAGAATTATTACTCGTTTATGATCATCGGGTGTATTTGCCCAACGTTCTTTCACTTCCCAAGGTTGTTGTTTCCAATAAGGAACAATTGCGATTTTAGCATTTTGCATCCAAGATGACTCTAAATATGTGGCAGATAAACTACTATTAACCAATGTGAGGTTTTGGCAGTCCTTCAGACATTTTATTAGTTGGCCATCTGTTCCAGGTTGAGCATAGCTTCGTAGCACATCAGTTAGAGTGTAGATGGGAATATTCTCTATTGAGTCTGGTATCCCACTCTGAAATTCTGCGGGAATTTCCATTAACCACAAAGCAATAATTTGTCGCTGAGTACATAGTTCCTCCAAACTCCAAATTGCACAAGAAATTCCTAAAAGCGAACTATAATCAATAAATTGTTCGTCTTTTAATACTGATGCTTGTGCTGCATTGGGAGATAAAATTACTTTACCTTCGCGATCGTACCAATGTAGTCGCTTTGCCTTTTTTTGGTCAAGAGGAGTATCTACATAATAGATAAGATGGGCAAGATTTTTCAGATAGTTAATTGTTTGCAGAGTATGGTCATATTCTGGTGATTTTTCAGCAAAGAATTGATGATTGATAATAATGATAATAAAGGTTTTGCTTTTTAAGATGTAATCAGTAGTTAAGTGAATTGCATCCTCAACCTGACTTTGCATTTGAGTGTATGCAGTTTTTGTTGCTTCAGTTAATAGGGAAAGTTGACTGGGTTCAAATGCTAGTTCTAAACATTTTTCTCCTATTTCAACTAAACTCTCGCAGTTATGGTAAGGATGAGTAGAAGGAATACCTTCAAAAGCGTGACGGTGGGCAATAATTGGTAAACCTGTTGCCAATGCTTCCACTGCTTTTATTTTTAACCCTGTACTAAAACTCATGGGCACGATCGCCACATCCACAGCTTGATAGAATTCATCTACAGTTTCTACTCTACCCATTAATTCAATCCCTGCAACATCTTCTAAGTCTTGTAAATTTTCACATAAACTCCCGGCAAATTTAATTTTAATTGGTGCTAAATATTTGACAAACAGGGGACGAACTTGTTCAATAAAAGCTCTAGCATTGGTTGTATTGATACTATTACCTACCCCAATCATACCAATAACTAAATAATCCTTATCCTCCGGTTTGGGAAATCGCTGAATCAAATTTTTAAGTTCAATATGGAGCATCGTACAAACAGGAGTTTTCGCTATTTCTCGGAAAAATACGGCTTCCTGTTCTTTTATTGCCCAAACTAAATTTGCTCGCTCCAAGGCAATAGTTTCTTGGTCTGCGGTTGTGTGGAAAAATTCAGGGGAGATACCTTGACTTTCTAATAACTCTCTACGTCCAGTAAAGCGATCGTGAGTGTCTAGAATACAACAAACATAACTAGGCGCAAACTCAAATGCTTTACTTAAATAAGTGTAGTTAACAATAAAAGCATCATAATAGTTGTGTTGAAATAGCCATTTCAAATAATCTTCTAACCCTCGATCCCACCATTCATCTATTAAATGGTCTTCCCCTATTGCTGGAGCTTGCACGGGGCGAGTGGTAGGTACGGAGTGAAAAGAATACCACTGATTTGTCATTTCCTTGTACCACTGACTGGGAATATGGGCGACAATGTCTTGAGGATAATGCAAAAAATGAATTCTCGCGCCCCGGTTTTGTAACTCTTGACAAACTGAATAAATTCGTTTTCTATTCCCCTGGTTAATAGGATATGTTGGCGTGGGGGATAAAACTAAAATATCTGTTTCCTTGAGACTTGAATTTGACTTAATATCGATCATGCTTGCCCTCCTACCCTATTTCTCCACACCATCAAACCCAGATAAGAGCATTGCTGTAAATGTAGACAGTACCCAAAGTTGCTCTCGAAACTGTTTCGGATCGTCGGTATCGTAGAATAACCCTCGAATACTTCGTTCTTTCGGCGGTAGTCCAAAGAAATATTCTAACAAAAAACTCCATCCAGACTGAGCTTCCTCAATTGCCTTTTCTGGGTTCATTTGATAGTCTGAAACTGCTTGCCAAACAACTCGTTTGCGAAACCAAGCATGATTTAATCGCTTTTTTTCAACTAAATGGTCAACTTTAGCTTCTGGAGCATAAATGGTGAGTTTTCCTTGACTTTTTATTTTATTCAGAAGATGAATTTCTTCGTTGCTCATTAGGGATGTTCCGCTGCCAGTGCGCCCTAGAGAAACATCAAAGCCACCATTTTCTAGAATGTCTTGAGTCCGGAAAGAAATATTTGCTCCGGCAAACCATTCATCAGGTTTGGCAACCCGTATTTCTCCACCCCAGTTGACCACTGAAACATAACTAAGTAACTCATCATGCAACCAAGTAGGGCGCTCGGTCTCCCAAATTGGATCTACTCTACCTCCTAAAGCTGCTGCATTAGTGCCAAAGCTGTTGAAACCTGCTACTATTTTTTCTAACCACTGGGAAGAAGCGATCGCGTCATCATCTAGATAGGCGATAAATTCTGTTTCGCATAATTGAGCAGCCACATTTCGCGCATTAGACAACCCGGCAATTTTTTCAATATGGTAAATTAAAAATGGTGGTTGGTGATATTCTTGCTGCACTTTCTGAGCATATTCATAGTCTGGAGAGTTATCAATAATCAGAATCTTATATTGCTCTTGAGTCAAAGTTTGATTTCTCACACTTTCAATAGCTTTTGCTAAATAATCATAGCGATTATAAGTGCAAATTGTTGCAGCAATTCTCGGCATAATATAATACCAATTTGATAAATGTTTGTTAGATAAGGAAGAAGGAAGAAGGAAGAAGGAAGAAGGAGTAAATATGAAACAAAAATGGTAAAGATGATAGATATAACTGTTTTAAATGAATTGAATCTACTCTTTTTAAGCATCTTTTATCGAGATGCACCTTGTTTGTAGCATTCTTTTTTCAAAGTGGTATAAAACAATAATTAGTTTATATTTTTCCTTCTTCAAGAGACCACATTTCAAAACTTAACTATCTATCAGTTTTTAGCATTCAACTATCAGTTTTTATAGCTCTGAGTTAAAATCCACTGCAACTATTGCGCAGGATCATTTAGGAGGGTTTGAAATCACCTTCTAAATGTCAAAAAACAATCTTGCTGACTGCTGACCGCTGACCGCTGACCGCTTTTTTCAAGGCAAAGTCTAAAATCAAGAAACTACAGGAATTAAATTTTTCAAACTTAACCTAGAGAAAGGTACGCTAATGATTCTATCTTTTTGTCTGTTCAAAGTCAATATATTATTAGTTAGATGCAACTGTTCATTTTCATGTATAGCAATTAAATCTATTCTAGTTTGACCTTGAGCTTGACGTGCTGATAAAATCCCTGTAAAAATAGCATAATTTTCATCCTCGCTCAGTTCTTTTTGTAGTTGAATTACATTACGATCAATCGCACAATAAATTGTTAAATTATTTATAGATTGATTGACCAACCTGAGTTGAATTTCTTTGGCGCAAGTGTGGTTGTAAAAAATCTCAAACCCAAAAGGTTTTCCCGCCATTGTCCAACGAAATGGAATTCCATTTCGGTCGTATTCTTGACTATAAAAACCATTATTTGGAGTTAAGGTAAATTCAGCATAAATAGTTATTTCTTCAGAAGTAAATTGAGAAGGAGATAACTGCAAAAATAAATTATCTATCCTCTTAAATTGATTTTCTAACTGCTCAATTTTCCCATTCAAATTATTTAGAGTTACTGGCGAGTCAGCAAACTCAACTGCTTTTTGATAAACTATAAGTGCATGATCTAAAAATCCTTTTTCTTGCAGAACATTCCCTAAATTATGGTAAGATAAATTGTAGCTTTGGTTAAACTCGACTGCATGAGAGTAAGCTACAATTGCTGAGTTCCAATTTCCTTGTGTAACTAATATTTTTCCTAACTGAAGAAAAATTCCACCGAAAGTAGGGAGAGAGTCAGGAGGAAACTGAATTAATTGGTTAAGATACTCCTCTGCTTCTGACCATCGATCCAGCTTCACCAATGCTGCTCCTAAACTTTGATAAAACTCAGGCGCATCTGTTTTTAGTTCAATGGCCTGACGCAAATAGTCCACAGCTTCCTCAAATTGACTGTGCTGGCGCAATATTTCCCCCAACTGGTAGAGATACCAGGGAGCTTGAGGGTTTCTCACCACTGCTTGACGATAAGCAGCAATAGCTTCTCGCCAATTCCCCAACTTCACTAATACATCCCCTAAATTATAATAAGCCCAAGGAAAATCAGGATTTAATTCCATTGCTCGACGATAAGCATTAACTGCTTCTTCCCACCTCTCTAGCTTAACTAAAACATCTCCCAAGTTATGATAAGACCAACAAAAATCTGACTTTAATTCTAGAGATTTATGATAAGCAAAAACAGCTTCTTCTAACTCCTCTTTTTCTTGTAACAAATTTCCTAACTTGTGATGTACTTCCCACAATTCTGGATTAATTTCAACTGCTTTGTGATAAACATTTATTGCTTCTGTTTTACCTCCAGTTTCTACCAAAGCATCACCTAAAAAGTGGTAAGCATCCGCAAAATTTTGTTCTCTGTCAATTGCTTGACGATAAGCAGCGATCGCCTCTTTCCATTCTCCCTTTTTTGCTAAAACTTTACCTAAGCTGAAATAAATTTTTCCCTGCTCAACATTTTTTGTTTTTTGTTGTGCGGGCGAGACAAAGTTTGTTGAATTTTCCTGCATTATATAGTCTTGTTTAATATATCTACCTCAATAATATTTTGTCATAGGTGGAACGATCGAATAGTAGTTAGATAGAGTTAATTATTAGGGGTTAGTTAATCAAACCATGAATTAATATCATATCCGGATAATTAGTGATAAAAAAACTTTTTCCTTCTCTTCTCCTTTCTTCCCTTCTGACTCCTGACTCCTGAGGACTGACTCCTGACTCCTTCGTCGTTTATTTATAACTGTTCAACCGGACATGATATAAGATATTTGGGCGAACCGTAATCAAGATATGAATTATCAATACCCCTTTCACTACTTCCTCTCGAACAACCCATGAACAACTAATATGAAAAATGATTTTGTAAGTGACTATTGCTTCTGTTGGTTATCTCAAAACAAAGAGCAAGTTTGTTTTCTGGAGATATCTATTTCAAATTATTTTCTTTCAATTGACGAATAGTCTCACATTCACCCTGAAAGTAAAATTATAGCAGTCGAAGCAAGGGTTAGGAAAGTTCAAAAGTTTAAAACTCAGACAACATAATACTTTTCTTTCTTCCTTCTTCCTTCTTCCTTCTTTCTTCTTCCTTCTGCTATATTTCATAACTATAGTATTCATAAAGTATTCGCTGTCAAAGAAACTTTTTGATATAGCACTACAAGAATTGCTTAGGACATTTTTCAATCCTAAAACCTTTACAGTTTGCTATTCCCTGTTCCCTGTTTCCTATTCCCTATTCCCTACAATAACCAATGATGCAACCAATTGATTATCTTTCTCCTGATGTACCCCCCGAACTGCCTTGGTACGAACTGCCAATTGTTATCGCTACACCTGAGTCACTCAAAGGTTATGGACAACTGGTAGATGATTATCGCAATTTTCCCATTGAAATTGTTACTTGGCCTGCTCAAGGTTGGCGTCCGATAGATATAGATACAGGTAATCAAGGTGGTACTATCACAGGCAATTTTGATGTGTGGTGGGAAGGAGATTTTTTGTATGGTAGAAATCAAGCAGTGAACGATCGATATTTATTTGGTTGGTCAAAAAATCCTGGGGAAGCTCAAAAAATTCCCCAGGAAAAATTAGATCGTTCTTGTGTTTTGTTATGGCATATAAATTATCATCCAGACAGTGGGCAATTATTTTTTCCTCTGAATAGTTCCCCATTTGTTGTACCTTTAGCTTTAGCTGGTGATGATGTGAAACCAGAAGATTTTAAAGCTTTTTATTTTGATGGTACTCAGGGACTATATATACATCCTAATATTTGGCACGAAGGAATTTTTCCACTAACTCCAGAAGCTAGCTTTTATGATTGTCAAGGTAAGGTTCATGCCAGAGTTAGTTGTAATATTGCTCAAGAGTTTGGTTTGTTTCTTTCTGTACCCTTAAAAAAATGGCGTTTTGGAAAGGGTAGGGTTAATAGGATATCGCTCCAATAATAATATTTATTAGAATAAAGTTTTTACCTCGATCCCCTATTTCATAACCCTCTAACTCTAGCCAAGTTTCTTAATTCTATTTGGAATCCAGCTCAATACTAAGTAAATTAGTCCCAAGTAAACAGTAGCTGTTAGTAAAATGTAAAACCCATCAAAGTCAATCATTATGGACACCCCCTAGCTGTAATTTTTTTTCTCTCTAATATTCTTATGATTGATTTAATTGTAGATAATGGCATCCCCTAATTTAGCATTTCAATAGGGTGAAACCTGGAACTATCAGTTGGGTTAATCCGATACAATCAACCATCTATAGCCTGTATCTGAAAAAAATGCATCCTGATATACATTCCCAATTTTTATTGGTAATTAATATCATATACTAATCCTAACATAAATCATTTTTTTGAGAAACAGATCGCTAAAATTTTTCTACAAACATCTAAAATATAACTCGATAAAGGCTATAAAAATATAAATCATAAAAAAAAGTTATATGTTTGAGTATTGATGTAGAGAATTAAATCTTATATATTCAGCTATGAGGATTCTTTGCCATATTTTTTTCAGAGGTTACATCTGGCCTCAAATGTTGTTGAGCAGTTCTGATGAACTTTGAGTATCAGAGAAAAGAGTAGAACTATTGTTTTTAATATAGATAAATGAGATTAATTAAAGTATAACTACTTAGTAATAAATTTATTAATAGTTAGAATGTCTGAAAACTTTTTTGTGAAAGTCTTTAAGATTACATATTGTCCAAATAACTATACTTCAACTTAATATCTGAAAGAGGTTGAGTTGATATTAATTAGAATAAATGCAAACAGAAGTAAGATTGAGAGTAGCAGTATTGGGGTTATTCGTCGCAGACAATCAAGTTTTGTTGCTGCATCAAATGACAGACCCAGAACCTAATTGTTGGGACTTACCAGGAGGGGGACTCCAACCACAAGAGACCCTGATGGAGGGACTATCACGGGAAATTAGAGAAGAAACAGGAATTACTGATTTTCAAGTAGAGCGACTGCTAACAATAGCAGAGAAATTTTTTCCTCAAGGAGAAGGGAAGATGCTTCATGCTTTAAATATTATCTATCAGTGTAAGGTGGAACCTAAACCAACTAATCTTAGTAGTGATGACCCAGAAGTCGGACCTCTGGGTATTCAGTGGTTGGCGATCGCGACTCTAACACCACAGATGTGTTCAAATAGAGTTTGGGCAGCATTACAAGCAGCAGGTTTGGTATAAATTTGAAAGGAAGAAGTAAAGAAGGAAGAAGGAAGAAGGAAGAGGGAAGAGGAAGGAGGACTATTGAGCAAGAAAAAAACTTAAATTTCTTGTAGATATTCGCCCTTGGGTTTACATAAATGATACCAATAGACATGATATATTTGAATTATATTGAAATAGTATTTAAGTAGGTACACAAAATTAATTACACATTTTGTAAGACTAAGTTCTTGATATTGTAAACATTAGACATCTGGTAGAAATTACAAAGGTAGAGCATTGTTTATGCTTTTTTTTATAAATTTTCTTCCCTGTTGCCTCTCTTGGTGTCCCTTCCCTCACAGGAGTCAGCATTCCGCAAGGGAGCTGTCGTCGTCGCGGGGTCGCACCGCTGTTGCTTTCCAGAGTTATTGCCTGCTTCTGCAAAAAGTCTATTAGACATCTGGTAAAAATCAAAAATAAAATCAATTCTTACCTATAAATTATCAATTATTCCTCCCTGTTCCCAGCTCTGGTGTTCCCTGTTCCCTCTTTTGGAGGAGATGTCTATTATATAGAATTGGAGTAGGTAAATAATTTTATTTAGGTGCAGATAAACTATGTTTATTTTTGGGAAGATCGCTATTTGTGCACTACTACCAATATTGTTTATCCTTTTTTGATTATTCACTATTATTTCCTATTTTCTATAAATTTTTTCTATTAATTTTAGTTGAGTATTTCAAATAGAAATAATACCAATTTTAAAAAAGAATGCTACAAAAAGGTAGATATCGAGCAGGTATGGTTAAAAATAGCTGGTCTAATTCATTTTAGATATTTATCTCCATTGTTTTTTCCTTTTTTTCAAAATTTTCTTCTTCTTCCTTCTTCCCTTTTCCTTCTTGATCATTTCTAGCATTTGTAACAAATATTTATCAAGAGGGTATAATATATAGGTTTATTTTGAATTGAATTGATTATAATATTTACAATAAAAAATTGTCTTGCTTGAGGAGCATAATAAAAATGATCAATCATAATCATTCTCATTGTTGTAGCTGTCACCATGAAGAAAACCATACTGATATTAACCTACCTATTCAAGGGTCTAGTTTAAAACAGGAAATTTTACCCCTACTTCCCGTCATTATTATCTATATTTTAGGTTTGATTTTCTATCAACAATTACAAAATAATATCTATGGCATAGGAAAATATATAGTTTTTATTCCTATCTATATATATAGTGGTTGGACTGTACTTACTACTGCTGGAAAAAATATTTTGAAAGGTAGAATATTTGATGAAAATTTTTTAATGACTGTAGCTACATTGGCAGCGATCGCTATTAATAAGTTGCCGGAAGCAGTGGCAGTTATGTTGTTTTATCAAATTGGCGAAACATTCCAAGAATATTCTGTCAAACGTTCCCGCAGTTCGATCAAGTCATTATTAGAAATTCGTCCAGATTATGCAAATTTAAAAATTGATAATTCTCTACAAAAAGTCTCTCCTGAAATAGTAGAAGTTGGTAGTGAGATAGTTGTTAAACCAGGAGAAAAAATCCCCTTAGATGGTGAAATTATTTCTGGAAGTTCTCAAGTTGATACTTCTGCTTTGACTGGAGAATCAATACCTAGAAATTTTACAGTTGGGCAAACAATATTAGCAGGGATGGTTAACCAAACTGGAGTATTAACTATTTATGTTACTAAGCCATTTTCTGAATCTTCAATTTCCAGGATTTTAGAGTTAGTTGAAACTGCCAAAACTAATAAATCTAAAACTGAAAGATTTATGACAACTTTTGCCAGGTACTATACTCCAGTAGTTGTCTTTATTTCTTTAGCGATCGCTCTTTTGCCTCCTCTATTTATCTCCGGGGCTACTTATGCAGATTGGATAAATAGAGCTTTAATTGTATTAGTAGTTTCCTGTCCTTGTGGATTAGTAATTAGCATTCCTTTGGGTTATTTTGGTGGAGTTGGTGGAGCGGCAAAACGAGGAATATTAGTCAAAGGTTCTACTTTTTTAGATGATTTAGCTGCGATTAAAACTGTGGTTTTTGATAAAACTGGAACTTTGACAGAAGGTAAACTTCAGGTGACAGATATTGTGACAAAAAATGGCTTGACTAAACCAGATTTAATCGCAGTAGCAGCTAAGGTTGAATCTTTATCAAATCATCCTATTGCTCAAGCAGTTTCTAAATATAATTCTCGGAAAATTGATTATTCTGATGTGTCAGAATATGAAGAAATTGCCGGGTGTGGAATTAAGGCAAAAGTTGGTAATAAAACAGTTATTGCGGGAGCCGATCGTCTCCTACATTTAGAAGATATTCAACATGATATTTGTGATATTGGAGATACCGCAGTTCATTTGGCAATTGATAGTAAATATGTTGGTTATATCGTAATATCTGACCAAATTAAATTAGATGCTGCTCGGGCAATTAAATCTTTGAAAAGTTTGGGTGTAGAAAAAACTGTAATGTTAACTGGAGATAATCAAACTGTTGCTCAACGAGTGGCAAAAAATTTAGGTTTAGATAGTTATGAAGCTGAATTATTACCAGAAGATAAAGTTACTGCCATTGAAAAATTACTACATAAAAATAATGGGAAAGTTGCTTTTGTTGGTGATGGAATTAATGATGCTCCGGTTATTGCCCGTGCTGATGTTGGTATGGCCATGGGAAGTATGGGGTCAGATGCCGCAATTGAAACTGCAGATGTTGTAATTATGAGCGACGCTCCTTCTAAGGTTGCCGAAGCAATACAAATTGGCAGGAAAACGCGTCGCATTGTTTGGCAAAATATTGGTTTTGCGATAGGAGTAAAGGGGTTGTTTATTTTGTTGGGAATAGCAGGGTTGGCAAATATTTGGGAAGCGGTATTTGCAGATGTGGGTGTGGCGTTAATTGCTATTTTTAATTCTAGTCGAGCGTTTATGAAGTCAGAAATCAGAAGTCAGAAGTCAGAAGTTAAAAATTCAAAAGTCAAAAGTCAAAAATTAAAAGTAAGAAAAGTTAAAAATTCAAAAGCCAAAAGTCAAAAGTTAAAAGTTAAAAGTAAGAGAAGTTAAAAGTAAAAAATTAAAAATCCAACTTTTGATTTTTAGGGCGTTTTAGATGGCTAGAATCTGGGATATTAAAAGCATTTAACAACCCGTCGTAACAAACCATATTTATATAAAGTCAGAAGTTATAAGTTAGAAGTAATTTTTGACTAAGTTTTTCCTGCGTAAATGCTTTGCAAACAGAATTTACCAGTTTTGAACTTATATCGTGTTCGGATGATTAGTTATAAAAAACCTTTTAACTTCAAACTTTGCTCTATTCCTTCTGCCTTCTTCTTTCTGCACTCTGCCTTACTTTCTCCAAAGTGTAAGTATTTAACTGAACATGATATTAGTCCTAATATTACGGTAGAATTGAATGATATTAAATCTGGTAGTCTTGGTAAAATTCAATACTATAGGGGTTTAGTGAGTAAACCTCTAGCAAATCAGGAGTTTTTGCCTCTTTTATAACCTTAAAAATCTAATTCATTTCGTTCAAAAACTACTCTCTTACTCCCTAATTATGAGACTAATTATGAGATTTATCAGTCCAAAAACCGACTTTGCCTTTAAAAAAATCTTCGGTTCAGACCGCAGTCAACAAATATTAATTAGTTTTCTCAATGCTATAGTTTATGAAAATCATAATACTATACAATCTCTCGAAATAATAGAACCCTATAATCTAGGTAATAACCTAACTCTCAAAGATACTTATCTAGATGTTAGAGCAGTATTAGATAATGGTTCCACAGTCATAATTGAGATGTAAGTATTGAATGTTGAAGCATTTGAAAAAAGAGTAATTTATAACCTAGCAAAAGCTTATGGTAATCAGTTAGAGACTGGTGAAAAATATAGAATATTAAAGCCTTTTATTGCTTTAAATGTTACAGATTTTGTGCTATTCAAAAATACAAATAAAATGATTAATAAATTTAGGTTTAAGGAGGAAACAGATTTATTTAATTATCGAGATGAGTTAAGACTAATATTTTTATAATTACCCAAATTCAACAAAGAATTATCAGCATTAGAAACCCTCAGTGATAAATGGATTTATTTCCTTAAATCTACTCCTCACTTAGAAGTAATTCCCAGTTATCTTGGAGAAGTACCCGAAATCAAAACTGCTTTAAATATTGCTAACCGAGCTAACCTAAGTAATGAGGAATTAGAGGAGTTACATAGACAAGAAGTATTTATTGGAGATAGGAAAGGTGAGATTAGTTTAGCGAAACAGGAGGCTAGAGAAGAAGGTCGAGAAGAAGGTCGAGAAGAAGGAAAATTTGAGCAAGCAGTTAAACAAATATTGCGTCAAATTAGGCGATTCTTGGGAGAAGTTTCACCAGAAATTAAGAGTAAAATCAAACAGTTATCTTTGGCAAAATTAGATATTTTAGGGGAGGAAATTTTTGATATGACAACTATTGAAGATGTGGAAAATTGGTTAGATACTCACAGAAGTTAAAAGTTAAAAGTTAAAAGTTAAAAGTCAGATTTGTAGTGGTGTGATACACCTAAAATATTGCAATCGTAGGGGCGGGTTCCACGTTAAATTAATGAGTATTAACCAATTAGATAAACCCGCCCCCACACCATTAACGAAGTCAGAAGTCAGAAGTTAACCCACCCCTCGCCCCTCCCCCTCCCAGGAGGGGAAGTAGGGGATTAGAGCAACGCTCCAAAAATATTGCGCCTTAAAAGGCGGGGTTTTAGACCCATGTTATTTTGATAATCTATGGAAGTCAAAATTCAAAAGTCAGAATATTACTGATTTTTATCCAATTCTTTTTCTACTTGTGGAACTGGAAATATATCTTGAATTTTTTCTACCAATTTAGGAAACCCAGATGGAAATAACTTAGGATAAATAATCAGCAAAATAACTCCAAGAATAGCAGAACCTAAGTAGTAAATAATTTGTCCATTCTGCATCCAAGTCAAGGAATCTAGGAATCCAAATTTCTTGGGTTTTTCTATTTCTGGTTCTGGAGAATTTGCTGTTACTTTACCTTGAATATGACTCTCATCACCCAATACATTCCCCGTAATATTTCCACCTTGATTTTCAATTTTACGACTTTGGTCATTAACAATTTTTTGAGTCATGGTTTTATTCCCAACAATATTATTACTGTCTATAACAAAATCTTTACTATCAATTATATAAATATCATTTGGACGACTAGCTTGTAAAAGTAAAAATTCTCTACTCAAGTCTCTGTCTATTACATCATCAATTAAACTTCGGATATCAACTTCATAATAAGGATAATTATCGCAGTTAGTTTTTTGTCTGCCATTACTTTTCCATTCGTTTAATTTATCAAATTTGTAGAAGTGAGGATTCTGACTATTTTTACAAGTCGCACAATTACATGGAATTAATTTATTATATTTGAGTCGATTATTATAGGAACCATGAATTTTATCTAATTCGTGAGTCGCAATAGTAATTAAATCCCGTTTTTGTTGCCCAGAAATTCTAATTTTTATTTCTCTCTTGCCGTAATATTCAATTACTTCTGCCCTGGTTTGATTTTTATTGAGAATAACTCCGCTTTTCCAAACATATTTTTGCTCTTCAATATCCTCGTTCATCGCCACAATAAACTGAGTAATTATTCCCTTTGGCATAAATTCGTAAGTGTAACGTAAAATCAGATTATTATTTTCATCCCAGTCATATTCTGGTTGAGCTTCTGTTAGTAGTTGAGGGGCAATATAGGTTTGAGAAGTACCAGGAATTTTATAGCAAAGTTTAAATTTAATCATTAATTGCAGTAATTCGTCGTGCATATTGGCATATTTATCTTCATGCCAGATATTTGTTAAATCATCTTTGGTAAATTTGCCAAAATTATCATAAACTTGCGGATTATCTAGAGCTTTATAAACTGCTGCTGTTCCCCATTCTGGTTTGAGAATAACTGTTTTATTTAACAAGGGGTCATCCTGGAAATGAAGACAAACTCCTAAATCATGTAAGTAGCCACTTAATTGTAATTTATCCTTTTGTTTCTTAAAGCCATTCTCTTCACAAATTGATAAATATTCTTCTAGACTAATATAGTTCCGAGAATCTGTTTCTAATACTTCACGGACTTTTTTCCAAGTCTTCGGAAGGGCATTGCCAATATGAGGTAAATTACTGATGTAATGTTGGATGTCTGTTCTAATTTCTTCTAATCCTCGGTTAGTAGCAAGATTGGTGGCTAATATTTCTTTGATATTAGAAAATTGACCTTGCAATGCTCTTTGATTAATTTCCCGTTTACGTTCCTGTTTCTCATTTTTGATAATTAATAAAGGGCTATTATCACTCAACAATTCGACTACATTCAGCCAATAATAAAAGTCTGTATCTTCTTTACGAGTATCTGCCACAAGAATATATAGGGAGCGTTTGGTCAGAAAAAATTGGTGAGTAGCATGATAAATTTCTTGTCCGCCAAAATTCCAAATATTCATCTGAAAGTCATGCTGATTTGTTGTCTGAAAATTCCACTTATGAACTTCAATTCCTTTTGTCGAATCTTCATCTCGGAGTTGATATTCTAGGTTTTGAATTTTATTAGCTAGAGTCGTTTTACCAGCGCTACCTTCTCCAATAATTAGTAACTTTGCTTCATAAAGATAATCTGTTCCTTCTTCTTCTTTTTGTCGGATATACTCTCTAATTGCTCCTATCCCTTCTTCAGCAATTTCTATTGGTGGATTTTCTAGGGGATTACCACTTAAATCAAGCCAAGTTAAATTGGTGAGTTTAGAGATTGATTCCGGGATACTTTTTAATTGATTATCACTTAAATCAAGCCAAGTTAAATTGGTGAGTTTAGAGATTGATTCCGGGATGCTTTTTAATTGATTATCACTTAAATCAAGCCAAGTTAAATTGGTGAGTTTAGAGATTGATGCTGGGATGCTTGTTAATTCATTATTTCTTAAATAAAGCCCAGTTAAATTGGTGAGCTTAGAGATTGATTCCGGGATGATTGTTAATTGATTAAAACTTAGATAAAGCCCAGTTAAATTGGTGAGTTTAGAGATTGATGCTGGGATGCTTGTTAATTCATTATTTCTTAAATAAAGCCCAGTTAAATTGGTGAGTTTAGAGATTGATGCTGGGATGCTTGTTAATTCATTATTTCTTAAACTTAATACTTCTATATTGTCTAATTCCCAAACTTCATAAGGAATTTCAGTTAATTTTTCATCATCTTCGCTAAAATAGCCATTTAAGTCTAATTCCTTAAGTTTTTTATCTTTAGCTGCTTGTATTCTTTTTTTTAAACGTCGTGGTATCTGATTCTGCCGATTTGTTTTACGAAAAATCATAGCTCAATAAAATAATTTTTACAATCATTGTAATACCTACAAATACAAACATTGATTTTCCATAACCATCAGAACCTTCTTACTTCAACCCAATCTACAAAAAATGCTTATACACAACAACCCAATGTTTTGCCTCAAAAATTTTCTCAGTATTTCAGCAACGTGCTAGAATATTTCTTTAGTAAAAATCATATAATAGTTCTTAGATGGAAAAACTAAGACGTTATAGTTTTTAGTGCCTGGTTTCTAGAGGCAACCTGCTGACGAGATGGAAAAACTAAAACGTTGTAGTTTTGAGTTTCTGATTTCTAGAGGCAACCTGCTGGTTAGATGGAAAAACTAAGACGTTGTAGTTTTGAGTTTCTGATTTCTAGGGGCAACCTGCTGGTTAGATGGAAAAACTAAGACGTTGTAGTTTTGAGTTTCTGATTTCTAGGGGCAACCTGCTGGTTAGATGGAAAAACTAAAACGTTGTAGTTTTGAGTTTCTGATTTCTAGGGGCAACCTGCTGGTTAGATGGAAAAACTAAAACGTTATAGTTCTGAGTGTCTGGTTTCTAGAGGCAACAACATCTACATCTAAATAGATAGATGGAAAAACTAAGACGTTATAGTTCTGAGTGTCTGGTTTCTAGAGGCAACAACATCTACATCTAATAGATAGATGGGAAAACTAAGACGTTGTAGTTTTGAGTGTCTGGTTTCTAGGAGCAACAACAAAGCCGACTAGATGGAAAAACTAAGACGTTGTAGTTTTGAGTTCCTGGTTTCTAGAGGCAACATCTAATAAATAGATGGAAAAACTAAGACGTTTTAGTTTTGAGTTCCTGGTTTCTAGAGGCAACAACATCTACAATATCTACATCTAAATAGATAGATGGAAAAACTAAGACGTTTTAGTTTTGAGTTCCTGGTTTCTAGGAGCAACAACAAAGCCGACTAGATGGAAAAACTAAGACGTTGTAGTTTTGAGTTCCTGGTTTCTAGAGGCAACAACATCTACATCTAATAGATAGATGGCAAAACTAAGACGTTATAGTTTTTAGCCCCTGATTTTTCACAATCAACCTCTAATGCGGATTAGTTGGAAACTTTTGGTAGGAATTTCCCCCTAAACTTCCTTCAAAAATTATTTGACTGATAACTGAAATTTGACCCCCTAGCCCCCCAACTTTGGGGGAAGAGTCAATTTGCTTCTCAAAGTCCCCCAATTTTGGGGAATTTAGGGGGCTTGGATATCGCAAATTTCTCAGACAACCTCTAATGCGGATTAGTTGGAAACTTTTGGTAGAAATTTCCCCCTAAACTTCCTTCAAAAATTATTTGACTGATAATTGAATTTTGCCCCCCTAGCCCCCCAACTTTGGGGGGAACAAGAGCCAATTTGCTTGCTCTAGTCCCCCAATTTTGGGGGATTTAGGGGGGCTGTAGCAAATGGGACTTCTCAGACAACCTATTAAAGGAAGTAAAGCTGATAACTGATAACTGATAACTGATAACTGAAAAATGCTTACCCTGTTATACCAACCAAGGTGAAAGATCCCTGTCAATCAAATCTTGTAATTTGAGAATATCTTCACGGTAGAATTCAGTTAATAATTTACGCTCTTCTGAAGAAAGAGGCTTGAGTTCTTTTCCTGCTGAATTTAACTTAATTATATTAGAGCGTAATTTCTGCCGCATTTCTAAAGGCATTAATACTTTGAGCGTTGATGAAATAGCTGTCCTAACTGGATTTTTTGTTTGCAATAAATTATTCAATGTTTGATTCTTAGGTACAGCTGCACTTTGACTACGCTTTGAAGTATCAGGGTTAAATGTATCATCTACCCCAATAAATCTATAAATCTCCTGCATAACCATTAAAGAATCTTTAGTTAAATCATCATGGAGAATAATTTTTAATTTTTCCCGGTCGAAAGTATCAAAATAATGTTTTATAGGAGAATAATATAATCCTTTCTTGATTGTTGAAGAACTATCTGCCCGAAATTTAACCTGTTCAGTGAGAGACCTAACTTTTCCCACATTTATCCCATCACGAAGGTGCATTAAATAATCAGAATAAGCTCTGTCCACAGGATTTCTCAATATAGCAATCATTTTCACATCAGGAACATAACGTTGAATCATTTCCGATGAAGTTTTATAGCTAACAAGATAGTTAGGAGATGCTTCTCCTATGGCAATCTCATCTTTTACATTCATAAAAAGTTCACAGTATCTTTCCCAGCTATTAATTCTTTTTCTTGTTCCTGTATCTGGTTTTTTTTCTGTATTGTTTTCCCAATCTGTAGCGAAAAAATTTGTTTCCTTAATAGGACTCATATAAACTTGAGGATGTTCCTTTAAATACCCATAGACGGATGTAGTTCCTGCCTTCTGCACTCCTATTATTAGAAAAGTTGGTAACTTCATTGTATTTCTCCTAAATTTAAACTTATAGATATAGACATTTATTATTAAAGGTATCAGACTACTAATTCTGTGTTTAGAGTATAGTTTACTATGATGCTTAAATTATAATTTATTAAGAGTTATCTTCCACAGATTCCGATGACTTAGCAACTCTTCATTCCTTGTTATATCTTAAATTTAGTTTACTGCATTAATAGACTATTGTAAATAATCTGAATATTATATAGCAATCCTAAATACATTGTGGCAAAAATTCATACTGAAAAAGTTTAGGAAAATCGAATATTTGACCATCAACAAAAAACTTGAATAGCCATTTTACTATTTTAAAGGAACTGCAAAGATGATCAAATTGCCTAATAAATCTTTTTTCTTGCAAGCACATATCTTCTACTGGGTTTTGAACCAGAGCATTAGGAGCAAATTTTATACAAGTTATCAACCATTATTCCTCGAATACATCTTGATTAATTTTACTTAAATATTCTCGAAATTATTGAGAGTCATTAAACAGTTGCACCATCCCAAAATATCACTCATCTTTTTCCCGATATTTTGCTTTGTAAATGCTTGAGACAATCGATAGTATTTTCTGTCTTTCCACAGGAATATTCTTTCACTATAAATTCTTTAGTTTGATAATCTAATGCCATTTCTCAAAAAGAATGCTATACTTATTTCATTAATTAATAATGGATAATTGATAATTACCTCGGGTTTTAACCGCTACGGAATTGAATATAAGGAATATTTTCTTTTCTTGGTCGATTGGATATGGCGCAGGTTTCGGAGCCATCCCACCCTTCGGGAAGCTACGCTTTACATGTTGCGTAGCAAAACGACCGCTTTTTTTTCCTCTTAAAAGGGGAGGCTTCAAGGCGCGAATTATTTAATTATTAATTATTAATTATTCGGTAAGACTTCAATAATTAAATAATTAGTAGAATTCAATAACGTTTTGAGCGATTGTTAGCCCGTAAGTGTATATTATTCTTATATTTACTACTCCCCTCACTCCCCCATTCATTTATAGGAACTTCTATGCTTTTATCTATATCTTCCCCAAATATAACCTAAGAGATATCTCCAAAGAAGATGACATTCATCAATCATAAACACTGACAGGTTTCTCGCCTATATTTCCGGTTGCAAATTTTCTAACTTATTCCCAATTTATTTTTTCTAGCTTTCCCTTTTTTCCTAATTCCTAGATATTATATCAAATCCGTTTTATTGAACATAAAAAAATTCTCCAATCGTCATAACTATGCTCATCTTTGTAATTCTCTCTCCTCCTGACTTAACCATTCTATAACTGTTTAACCGGATTTGATACTATATAAACAATCGCTTTGAGGATTGCAATACTAAATGTTAAACAAAGATTGAATTTGTTTTAAGCTATAACTATTTTTGGGTTTGGGTTAAGGTAATTGCTAAGTTTATTAGACAAAAATTAGATCGTATTGAAATAATAGATCAAAAATAAGCCTTTTTTTCTATCAGTTAGTTTGATTTATTATCTCACTTTTTGAGTTTGTTTTTAATTTGGTCAATCAAAGATTTTGACTCTAACAGCAAACCAGTAACTTCATCATCATTATCCTCATCTTGAGAAAATAATTCGGGAATTTCTGATTGATATTTCTCCGTTCGGTCTTGAATCATTTTGTACGCCTTTACTAAAAGTTCCGATTGTGCCAAGAGTAAATCATGTAAATCTATTAATCTTAAGTTGCCATTAGACAACACTATAATTATTGGCTCGTAAACATAATTTTTGGGTCTATTTAGAGCAGTTAGTACTGCCGCATTAATTTGAAAATTTTCAGAAAGAACTAGAGGAGGAGTGCCAAGGAAATCTAACAATTCACTAATAGGTTGTCTAGAATAGAACTCTTTATTTTCTGGTAATTTCATATATTCTAAAAATCTGACTTGGGAAATCATACCCCACATTTTTGTACCTTTTGTAATGATAACTCCTGGTAATTCTGGTTGTTGTCGAAATTTTTCTGCTACTATTTTTCCTAAAGTAGTAGTATTAACTTGAAAATCATGGAAAGGCAAGTTTCCGACAGTGGAATAGAGTTTAAGCTCAACTAGGTTGGTCATTTCAGTTATCAGTTATCAGTTATCAGTTATCAGTACCTCTGCAATAAGGAGGCTTGAAATCTGAAATATTCTCTTTCTTTTGGTCTAATGGATATGGCTCCGAAACCTCGCCATCCTACCCTACGGGAAGCTCCAAAGACCGACAGCTTTTTATCCTCTTAAAAGGGCAGGCTATTGACCAGAATTTTTCGGTCATTGACAATAATTAAGAATTAGCAGTATGAAAAAATATGCTATGAGAATATGTTAATCTGGATCGATTTACAGTTAGATTAAATAATCTAAAATCTAAAAAAAAGCTTAATAATTACATAAGCAATACTCTTTGTCCTGGTCCGGAATATTCTTATGGCCATTTTATCCAAAATCACCGGGGATGCACAGTTTCCACCTGCAAAACCAAACTTAATTTTACCTTTAAATACCCTTGAGCTTTTAAGTCAGTTATTGCAACAAACAACTCAAGGATTGAAGACCATATTAATTACGGAAGACATACTTGCGACCACTCAACGTCATAAATTCCCAGACCTAAAATTTACAGTAGTTATTTCAGGGGAGTTTAATGGACTTTTGTGGGGCACAATACTCAAGGAGTCATCAGATAATCAAAGTCAGGAGAAAGAAGGCACGCAGAAATATTATAATCCCCAATCTAACTCTTTTACCTTTCCTTTTTCAAGGGAAAACGTGGGAAATTTCAAATTTAATGTAGGTTTAACTTTTGACCCAGAGGCAATAACACTTTTTGTATACCAGGTTTTGAATATTATAGAGGAAGACAATAGTAACTCAGCGATCGCCTCTCAAATTAAATCTAAAATAAATAACCTTAAGGTCAATAATGCAAATCTTCAGGATGAATTTACCTGGAAATTACTAAAATTATTGACTTCTAATGAAAATAGGGATGCTATTTTAGAGCAAACAAGTAGTCAAAAAATAAAGGAAAAAAAATCTTATTCTCAGACATCAAATTTACTTTCAAGAGATGATTCAAGAGTTGATATTTATGAATTATCGGTCTCAGATTCAATACTGAATAATCAACAATATCCATTAGTATGTAAGCCTATTGAGCAAGCTCTAAACCAAAAGCTAGAACAAGAGATACTTCTGAATCAAGTCACAACTAAAATTCGTCAAAGTTTAGAACTACCAGAAATTTTATCAACGACTGTAGAACAGGTTCAAAAATTGATTAAAGTTGATAGATTATTGATTTATCAATTTGATTGTTCCTTATCATTAACAAATCAAACAAATAAAATTACAACAGAAAATCAAAGAAAAGGTACTGTTAAATATGAAGCATTAGCATCTGAAAAAACTTCTTCAGTATTAGGTTTAAGTGAAGGAGAAAACTGCTTTTTTCCTCCCCATAACTCGATCGTGAAATATAGTAAAACATTTGTTCATGCTATAGCTGATACAGAAGTAGTTTATGGTAAATTTCCTTGTTTAGTAGAATTGATGCAACAACATCAAGTCAAAGCTAAATTAGTAGTATCAATTATAGTCAATCGACAATTATGGGGATTATTAATTGCCCATCACTGTTCCATTCGAGAGTGGCAAGATAATGAAAAAAGATTTCTCAAAGAAATAGCAGAACACTTAGCGATCGCTATTTACCAAGCTCAATTATATGAAGAATTGCAAAAGCAAAAACAAACTTTAGAAAAGCAAGTGGCTAGGCGGACTCAAGACCTTTATGATACTCTACAAGCAGCAGAATCAGCTAATCGTACTAAGAGTGAATTTTTGGCCACAATGAGCCATGAATTACGCACTCCTCTCACTTGTGTTATTGGTATTTCTTCAACTCTTTTACGGTGGTCTTATGGCAATAGAGGAGCTAAAACAATACCAATACAAAAGCAAAGAGATTATTTACAAATAATCCATGATAGTGGCGAACATCTCCTAGAATTAATCAATGATATTCTAGATTTATCTCAAGTAGAAGCTGGCAAAGCAGTTTTAAATATCGGTAATTTTTCTCTCTCTAAATTAAGTTATGAACTTTGGCAAACTTTTCGAGAAAAAGCAGAAAAAAACGAAGTAAAATTAACTTTAGAACAAACAATAAATCCACAACTAGATCTATTTACTGCCGACCAAAGGCGAGTTAAACAAATTCTCTTTAATCTTCTCAGTAATGGAATTAAATTTACTCCTAGTGGGGGGAGTGTCATACTTAAAGTTATCAGAGACAAAAATACAGCAATTTTTCAAGTAGAAGATACTGGTATAGGAATTTCTGAAGAGCAAAAACCATTATTATTTAAGAAATTTCAACAACTAGATTCTCCTTATAATCGTCAGCAAAGTGGTACGGGTTTAGGTCTGGCTTTAACAAAACAATTAGTAGAACTTCATGGCGGAATTGTTGAAGTAGAATCTGCTGTTAATTTTGGCTCTACTTTTACAGTAAAATTACCAGCACAAAAACTCTCATTAAAAAACGAAGAATTAACACAAAAAGAAGAAAATTCATCTAATATTTTATCCTTGCAAGGTAGCGTAGTATTGATTGAGCAAGAAGAAGATATTGCTACAGTAATTTGCGATATTTTGACAGCAGCAGGGTTAAAAGTTGTATGGATAATAGAAGGTTCTACAGCAGTGGAGCAAACTATTTTGTTGCAACCTGTTGCTGTAATTGTAGATATGCAATTACCAGGAATGGATGGTGTGGAAATTATCCAGCAGTTACGCACAACAAATAGTAGTGAAAATCCAAAAATTCTGGTATTAACTACTTTTGATACAGAAATAGACCGGGAATATTGTTATACTGTTGGTGCAGATGAATATTTGACTAAACCAATTAATCTCGAACATTTATTGAGTAAAATGATAGACTTGCTGGTAGTGCGTTAAGGAAGTGTGGGGAGGGTGGCAAGTATGGGAAGACGCTCGAAAGTAGGAAGAATAATTGTACCTGTATCTTTTTGGGCAGTGTCTCTCACCCGTCCTAACTTTTTAGTCGCTCAAGCTGAAAAATTTGCACTTTTTTCGCTCCAAAAATGCGCTCAACCTTCATATATCAGTGCTTTTAGATTATATTGGCCACCCCTACTTACTTAATCCCACACTTTACTGATGCACAACCGAAATAACCTAGTTATTTGTAGCAAATATTTATCAAATTGGCATTAAACCCGCAAAATAAAAGATAAAAATATGGGTAATTTGTAATGTACCTGGTATAGGAGTTGCTATTAGTTAAGTGTCAAGTATTTGATAATTTTTGTTATTCTCATTGTTATTTATCCAAGCTTTCAACTGTTACATTAGTTAAAAAAATGGTACGTCGTCTTTTATTTTTTCAGCTTAATTACTGATACTAGCCACATAAATTTATCTACTACTTATAACTTATTAAATTAGCTCTAACACCTTTAAATTAGCTCTAACATCTAGATAAAATAATTATTTAATTATGACTAATAAATACTCTGATATATCATTACCAAAAGGTTTAATAGTTTCTTGTCAAGCTCCCACTGACTCCCCTTTACATCACCCAGAAGTTATTGCAGCTATGGCACAAGCATCTATAAATCAGGGAGCTTCAGCAGTGAGAATATTTGCGGCACGCCTCCTCGGCCTTG
>NZ_JAAHGH010000083.1 GCF_010672525.1 Okeania sp. SIO2B3
AAATTATCAAGAAGTTGTTAAATTTCAATTGCAACAACTTTAATAATCAATACTCCGGCATTGATAAATTACTAATTGTTAATAATTAATTATTTTCAATATGTAGTTACTGTCAAGCGATCGCCTACCTTTAAGTCCAACTCATTCGCACGTCCACCTTTCAATTCAATTACGCTATCCACAATCACCCCAGAATCATATATAGAACATTTATCTGTATAACAAGGAGGTGCGTTGGGGACTAACCCTTGCACAATACTATTCCGAATAAAGATAATATCCAGACTGATTAAGCAATTCTTCATCCACAGTTTTACTCTTTGAGGAGGTTTAAACTCAAACAGCATCCCGCGTTCGTCGGGTAGAGAAGGTCTGAGCATAAGCCCGATTTTCCTTGTTTTTGGGGTATTGGCGACCTCTAAGTCTATTTTGAAATCATTAATAGTAACCTCTGCTGCAACTGGTAGGTATTGAGGTTTCGTAATAGTTCTCATCTTAATGCTATATAGGTACAGACTCAAAATGCTATATAGTCCTACCGACCCTACAATCACAAATTTCCCTAAGTTGCCACACTGCATCATTTACATTAAACCTTTAATTAATAGTTATTACTATGCCTGAATACTATCCCGTATTAAAAATCCCTCCAGAAATCTTAAAATTTGCAGTAAAATGCCCCGAGAAAAACGCCCCTCAATTTCCAGAGGTGCAATCTAAAAAAAAACCTGAACCACCCGTACCGCCTCTGATAACCAAACCTCTGACACCAAATAGATACAGCCTTCTTGGAATAATAGGGTTAGCTATTGTTGCCTCCGTATCTTGGTTTTCAGATGTAGGTCATGTCACCTGGATAATTTTAACGTTAATTGCCTTCATAGCTGGCTATATTTACTACCGCGAACAAAAAAGCTATGATGCGAAAAAGGCGGAATATGATTCTATTTTGCTGGAATACACGATGCAAGTTGATATATACTCGCAGAAACTAGAGCGCTGGAAGAAGTCTCAATCCGTTGTCAAATCTAATGTACGCGATTACCAACAAAAATTAGCATCTTATCATAAGTATGTAGCAGAACGTACCCAGAAGATCAAAGTTGCCAAGGCGTTGTTTCAAAATATACAGGCTCTAAAACCTACCAAAGGTAGCAATGCAAAAAAAGGGAGGAGTGAGGATATTTTCCTCAAAGCTCTGCAGTATTTTTTCCCTCGTAAAATTATTGTGGGTTATGTAGTTGCAAAGTATTCCGAGTACCCCTACACTCCCGATTTTATATACTATCTTTCCGAATGGAATCTATATGTAGATATAGAAATAGACGAACCTTATACTTTGATAGGAAGAAAAAAAATACCCACCCACTGTACAGACGATCCCAAAGAAATTAGTCGTGATAATTTCTTTATCCAAAATAATTGGATTGTTATTCGGTTTACGGAAGAACAGATTTTGAAATATCCAGTCAGTTGCTGCAAATTTATTAGCGAGTCCGTTAGTCTCCTCACAGGCACACCCGTCCCGGAGGAGTTGCAGAAAGTAGATGATATACTCGCTGTCCCCAGGTGGAGCAGTAAAAAAGCAAAGCAATTATCTAGAAGGAAGCATCGAGGGACATATTAACATTAGTCAACCTCGCCATCACACAAGTAATGACTGCAACCTCGTATACCGCTGTTGACCTTCATTCCTCACCGCAATAGAAATCGCCTTTTTACTCCCCACCACAATTACCAACTTCTTCGCCCTAGTAATCCCAGTATAAAGTAAATTGCGATTCAACATCAAATAATGCTGCATATACAATGGCAGAATTACCACTGGATATTCACTACCCTGACTCTTGTGAATAGAAATACTCCAAGCTAAAGCAATTTCATTCAAATCTGGATAATCATAAGTAATACTACGCTCCCCAAAATTCACCACCACTTCCTGCTCTGTGGTATCAATACTATTAATTATACCCAAGTCCCCATTAAATACCTCCCGCTTATAATCATTAGTCTGTTGAATTACGCGATCGCCTTCCCGGAAAATAGTTGTGCCCCTAACCACTTCAGTTTTTTCAGGAGTTGGAGGGTTAATAAGCTCCTGTAAAACTTTATTCAAATTACGAGTTCCCAATAACCCTCGACTCATGGGACAGAGAACTTGCAAATCCTTTGTGGGAGTTAAACCAATACTCGGAATAAACTGTTCAACCAAATCACAAATCGTTTGAACGCCATGTTCGGGTTGAGTGCCACCCCCATGCCAAAGACAATCAGATTTAGGAGAATTAGAAATAGGTTCAAATTGGGGTAATTTCCCTTGATTAATTTGGTGAGCAGCAGCAACAATAGCACTTTGAGCTGCTTGGCGAAACACTTGTGTTAGTTTGACCACCGGAATTTTTCCAGAGGAAATCAAATCTTTAAGAATATTCCCCGGTCCCACACTAGGCAGTTGGTCTGCATCTCCTACTACCAATAGTTGACAATTCTCTGGCAAAGCTTTTACTAACGAATAAGCCAGAAAAATATCCAACATTGAGCTTTCATCAATAATTAGAGCATCGCATTTCAGGGGGTTATCCTCATCACGCAGAAAATCCATTGTTTTCGGGTCAAATTCTAGAAGGCGGTGCAGGGTTTGAGCTGGAAGTTTAGTTACCTCTCCCAACCTTTGAGCAGCTCTACCTGTAGGTGCTGCCAATAAGATACTTTTACCCATAGCTTTCCATAGCTCAACTATTGTTGCGGTGGTGAAAGTCTTTCCACATCCAGGGCCACCTGTCAAAATCATCATTTGAGAATAGGCAGAGGTTTCAACTGCTAGTTGTTGTTGTTGGGAAAGTTGAATTTGGCGACTTTGAGTAAAGCGTTGTATCCAATTGCGAACGCGGGGAATATCTGCCTCAACTGTTTGAATTAGGCGTTGGTGTAGCAGTTGTGCGAGGTTTTGTTCGGTATGAAAAATACTGGGTTTGTAGAGAGCAACTTCCCCATCTGCTCCATCTTTCATTAAGTCTTTGTCTGCCTGCATCTGAGTGATGACTGCCAAGATAGAAGCAGCTTCAGCCTCATGTTCATCTTTTGTTAGTAGCGTTTTAGCTTTTTCCACCAACTCACTTTCAGGCAGGAAACAGTGTCCGTCTGAAGTAGCCTCGGTAAGTGTGTGTAAAATTCCTGCTTTGTAACGAAACTTTGACTCTAGAGGGATGCCCACATTTTCAGCAATTTTGTCTGCTGTGAGAAAACCTATACCATAGATATCTTCTGCTAATTGATAAGGACGTTCCGTGACAGTGGCGATCGCTCCTTTACCATATTGTTTATAAATCTTGGTGGCGTAAACTGTTGAAACCCCGTGACCTTGGAGAAACATCATTACTTCTTTGATGGCTTTTTGTTGTTCCCAGGCGTAGGCAATTTGTTCAATTCTTTTCTTGCCAATGCCTTTAATTTCCGTGAGGCGTTCGACGTTATTTTCGATGATATCTAAGGTTTCTAGACCAAAGTGGTTGACAATACGTTTAGCAGTCACAGGTCCTACTCCTTTAATTAAACCGCTGCCGAGATATTTTTCCATTCCGGTGAGGGAGGCAGGTTTAGTTTCGGTGTAGTGGGTAACTTGCAGTTGTGGGCCATATTGGGGATGGTCGCGCCAAAAGCCTGTGATTTGGAGGGTTTGCCCTGGTTGGATGTTGGCGAAGTTGCCGATGATGGTTGTGAGGTTGTCGGTTTTGGGGAGTTTGAAGCGAGCTACTGTGTAGCCAGACTCAGAGGAGTGGAAGGTGATGCGCTCTACTATTCCTGTGAGGGTTTCTGTGGTGGGAGTGGCGGGAACGGGCATTTTTTGGTAGCATCCTAGAATCGACCTTTATATCTACATTCGTTATTATATCAAAAATCAGGACGAACTACACACATCGATGCCCGGCTTTCCCATACGGCGCGCTCATTGAAAATTACAGCGCGGGACTTCCCGCCGGGTTAGTTAAACTTCAGCGCCACAAAAATAACAATCAGTATTGACTAAATAATCTGTATCAGTTTTATACCACTTGGACTCAGGAAATTTGTAAATCCAGTCCAAACCAGCATCAATGTCCAAAAATCCACTAACCATTCCTTGAATTATCCCCACTGCCGTACTAGCACAAATACTGTTCAACCAATAAACAGCAGGAGCATCAATACCTTCCATGTAACCTGCATCTTGAGCTACTTGCTCAATTTCACGAGGCGCAGATTCTAAAGCTGCCATTTGCGGGTTTATAATATTACCGCACATCAAACACCAACCACCACCTAATGGGGGAATTGTAGTGCGACAATACATTCGGGGTACACCATTAGATTTAATATCAATATGAGTTCCCAGACACACCAAAGGTCTCATATATTTAAGTGCTAACTCTTGAGCAACTTGTCGAGAGTAATGATTATCAGTTGCCACAACAATTAAATCTGAAGCTCCTATTTCTTGAGTCGCTAATTCATTCTCAATAGTAGTGGGTATAGTTTTGACAGTAGCGTTTGTATGATAAATTTGTTGAATTAATTGCTTCACATACTCAACCTTCGGTAACTGCTGGTCCACCATCTCCCATGTGGCTCCTGGCATTCGATTGAGATTTGTAGTTTCTATACAGTCATGGTCAATTAATACCCAATTTTTGACACCTAAACGCCCCAAAACTTCTGCAAAAACTGACCCAATGCCCCCACAACCTATTAATGTGACTGTAAGTTCGTTCAGTTTTTCTTGCAATGCGTTACCAAAGATTTCTTGACGAGCAAACATAGCATCTGAAGAACCTGTTTGTTCCAGTTTCATCTCTGTCTCAGAAAAAAGTTCTTTGTTCGTCGGGAGAGTTAAATCTCCATCTACTGCTTGGGAGTAACTTAGAGTCTCGACAACTTTCTGCCCCCTGCCTCCTGCCTCCTGCCTTCTCTCAAACCATGAATGATAAAAGTCAACTTCCTCAAATGAGCTTCCGAGTTGGTTCCAGATCCGGAAGTTTGGTTTCTGTAATGACTCGTTGAAAATGCCAGAAATTAATTGTAGTTGGGAGTCAAAATTATTGGCAATAAATTGAGCATATTCTGATTCATAGCGATCGTCAACTGCTGAAAAGCAAGGTGTATCAAAACCTGGGTGGGTATGAATATGAACAATATCAAATCCATTTTCTAGATAAGTTTGAAGTAAGTACAAGTGAAATTCTTGTTTTAACACTAATCCTGTTGTAGATTGATGTTCGTAACATGACTGAGTAGGAACTACCCATGTTTTAGGAAAATACCTGAGTTGAGTTTCTGAAATTTGATGATGTTTACAGAAGAAAAACCCTATAATTTCTTCCCCTGCAGTTTGTGTATTTAACATCATCTGGCGAAACTGCTGCCACATTAACGGCGGGATGTGTAAAGATATATTTGAAGATTTTTGTATCATGTTTTTTTTGATATAGAATTCAGGAATCAGCCTAAAAATGTAGGTAGGGTTGAGTCCGCAAAACCCTACACGCGCGTTATTATTGTTTGGTCGCTCCTACGGATAAGCGACCCTAACACTTTGTTCTACCCTACCTACTGGACTCTAATCATCACTATTAATGGCGTGACGAGCAGTAACAAATAAGGTAGCAAGGTTGTGTCCGTTTTCTGGTCGTTTTTTTGGTCGCCAAGAATTAAGCCATCGTTCTCGATTAAAACCACCACCTAATCCCACACAATACCAATACCAACCTTCCTCATTTAAAAATGGTGCGCCGTAGTGACTCTGCCTGGTAAAGTGGTGGTCTCCTTCTCCTGCACTGCTCCAAGGATAGTTGAGATAGCAGCCAATAGGGGGCAAACGAGGGTAGTCTGGTGGCAATAAAAACAGTACGTCGGAATTAGTGACTTTGAACTTAGAAGAAGACAAAGGCATTCCTTTTATTAAAATGGCAGTATATTGAATTTCACTAACAGTTTTACTGCCTACAATAATGTTCTTTGCTACTTTTTCTAAAAGTTTAAGTTCGGTTTTAATTCGAGTATTTGGTCGAAAGTTGGTAGAGCCAGCATTAATTGTAATTGTCATAATTATCCTCTGCCTTTTACAATTTTGGGGACTGTCCAAACTTTTGAACCTTCTTTAAGAGCTTCATTTTCTTGCAAAGGTTTGGTTTTACCGAATCCTTCTTCTATGACATCGTCATTACCAATTTCTGGTAGTTTTGCCCGCAATTCTTCCACAGTTGCACCTTGGGGTAAATCAATTAATTTGCCATTAACAACAGCTTTCATTTATTTCTCCTATCTCCTATTTGGTAAAAATGTAAGGATTCATATCAAATCCGTTAGCATCGATGTTATTCAGCATTATTAAGACGAAGAATCTATTTAGGGGCGAATGGCCATTCGCCCTTACGCATTGTATGATGATCGATGGATTTGATATTACTCCTGAATTCTGAATTCTATCGATTAGATACTGACTTTTCTACTACAGTATTTTCAAGTTGTGCTCTCTGAAAAGATAATTGATTTATACCCATTCCTAAAAATAAAATACCTAAGATGGCTGAAGAAATTACGGTTGTTGATAATAGTCGATAATAGAGTGTTTCTAGTTTTTGAACTGATTGTTTAAGAGAGCTAATTTGTTCGTATTCTTCGAGGTTTTTCGCACTAAAAGCTGATTCTAAATTGTCAAATTGTTGAGTCAAATATTCTAATTTGAAGCGGATGTAGTTGAACCCGTTTGGTTGCCGGAAAACTAATTTTCCGTTGAGGGTTTCCATTGCTTTTTTGGAGATAGCTTGGGGTAGGGCTAGAATTTTTTTCATGTTTTGTTTCGTTTAATTTTCGTATAATTGGACGTGAATTAATCAAAAAGATTAGTGTTACCTATTCTGTGGTATTCTTGGCTTTTTTTTTGCTGTTTAAATCCATCAAAAATTCCCACTAAATCTACAATGCTACTGGCGGCAATTTTTAAGTCGTTGCCTAAAGATTGTTCGACGGATGCCACTTCGACACGCATTCCCCTGCGTCTGAGTTTTTCTGCTAGGTAAGCAAAATCAGAGTCTCCTGTCAATAAAACGACGATGTCGGGGCGAACGTCTAATGCTAGTTCCACTGCGTCCATTGCCATCACGATGTCGATATTGGTTTCGTACTCATCGCCTTTTGCTTTACCTTCTTTGGGGACTACTAAAAATCCATTGCTTTTTGCCCAATAGATGAATTTTTCTTTGGTTTTCCGTTGTTCCTGAAATCGCTCTTTGGCAGGAGGTAGGCCAACGTAAATTACCATTTCGATAAGTTCTCTTCCTTCGTTTGGGTTGGCTAAGTAGTCGCGGATTTTTTCCCAGTCTACTTTGCGGTTAAAGCTTTGTGCGCTGAGGAAAGTATTGTCGCTATCAGCGAGAATTAATACTCGTCGAGTTGTTGTCATGGTTGGTTTTGATTCATTATTTTTGTTCGTTTCTCTCAACTGTTTATATTTAAACATGGGTATGGAAAGGGGTTTTTCCTGAAGTAGGACTCCCCGCAAGCGTGGCAGCTATATCGCTTCTAAAGAGAAAAATTTAGCAAAAAAAACTTCCTCAATATCAGAGGAAGTTTCCATTAATTCCGCTCCAATCGAAGCTCCAAAGAAGAAGAGATGGAATTAAAAAAGAGTTCCACCGAGGTTTCCATTAATTCCGCTCCAATCGAAGCTCCAAAGAACTTTCAGGTATAGTGACGGGAGTACAAGGGATGTAAAAGGTTTCCATTAATTCCGCTCCAATCGAAGCTCCAAAGATCAACACTGGTATTGGTTTTAAACCTGGAGATAGTAGGACTGTTTCCATTAATTCCGCTCCAATCGAAGCTCCAAAGTTGTATGTGAGTTTAGTTACGAACCGGGTATCATACGTTTCCATTAATTCCGCTCCAATCGAAGCTCCAAAGACAAAAACCACCATCAAGGTGATTTCCTCCAACATGTTTCCATTAATTCCGCTCCAATCGAAGCTCCAAAGACCATAATATCAGAAAATGAGATTGAAGGCGACCAAGATGTTTCCATTAATTCCGCTCCAATCGAAGCTCCAAAGTTTTTCTAAAACCATGACATATCAAACTGGTTCCGTTGTTTCCATTAATTCCGCTCCAATCGAAGCTCCAAAGCGTCGGATAAGGTAAAATATGACTTGATAGAAGAAGTGTTTCCATTAATTCCGCTCCAATCGAAGCTCCAAAGGTTGCCGATGTTAAATCAAAAGTAGACAGAAGGTTTCCATTAATTCCGCTCCAATCGAAGCTCCAAAGGCTTCACACTGATCAGCCTAGGAAACCACCTAAGTGTTTCCATTAATTCCGCTCCAATCGAAGCTCCAAAGTTAGTTTCGTTGGATTTGCCTCGAAGGCAACTGCAGGAGGATGTTTCCATTAATTCCGCTCCAATCGAAGCTCCAAAGCAATCTAAACAGCAACTACAACCAAAATGGGCTAAAGTTTCCATTAATTCCGCTCCAATCGAAGCTCCAAAGGAAACTGTTCGTGTTATTTTTTCTGATTCTTCCTTTTGTTTCCATTAATTCCGCTCCAATCGAAGCTCCAAAGCTTCCATTGCTCTTTCCGCTGGTTTTTCTGTTGTTAGTTTCGTTTCCATTAATTCCGCTCCAATCGAAGCTCCAAAGACCAGAGGGTTTGGAAGTAATGCGAATTGGTGCCAGATGTTTCCATTAATTCCGCTCCAATCGAAGCTCCAAAGATTTAGTTTCTGGCAAGGTGAAAATTTTATCTGTCGTTTCCATTAATTCCGCTCCAATCGAAGCTCCAAAGTGGTCAAATTGGTGGTAAAGTCAGAATACGTCTAAAAGTTTCCATTAATTCCGCTCCAATCGAAGCTCCAAAGACAACAAGATGGAGAGAGGGGTAATTACTTTGGGTTTCCATTAATTCCGCTCCAATCGAAGCTCCAAAGTCGAAGGTGCTATTGCAACCCAAATCAATGCAGGAACGTTTCCATTAATTCCGCTCCAATCGAAGCTCCAAAGATTCAAAAAAATCTATCATTGAGGGGTTAGACCGAAAAGGGTTTCCATTAATTCCGCTCCAATCGAAGCTCCAAAGTTTTTTACAATTTATATCCTAACTCCCAGCTGAAAAATGTTTCCATTAATTCCGCTCCAATCGAAGCTCCAAAGTTTTCAAAAGGCTGAGGTTAAGGTGGAAGCACTAAGAGTTTCCATTAATTCCGCTCCAATCGAAGCTCCAAAGCACAGCCAAGATTGCTATCTTGGGTGATCATGGTATGTTGTTTCCATTAATTCCGCTCCAATCGAAGCTCCAAAGGTCAAGTATTAAAAGTTATACTTGACGACCAAATCGTTTCCATTAATTCCGCTCCAATCGAAGCTCCAAAGTTACAGAAACAATATTGTGCCAGTCCTGATTTTTGTTTCCATTAATTCCGCTCCAATCGAAGCTCCAAAGGAAATATTTTCCCCTTGGAAAAAGTTTCAATGCCAATACGGGTTTCCATTAATTCCGCTCCAATCGAAGCTCCAAAGACATATGAAAATTGGTAACTTTCTTCCTGATTTTTAAATGTTTCCATTAATTCCGCTCCAATCGAAGCTCCAAAGACAATCAGATTCACTGGTCGTTTCTTTGGCGAGCGTGGTCGTTTCCATTAATTCCGCTCCAATCGAAGCTCCAAAGCACAGCATCGTTCAATTTATAAGGGAACAGAAGTTTATAGTTTCCATTAATTCCGCTCCAATCGAAGCTCCAAAGGATCGAAGCAAGCGGGCAAGAGATGAGGGCCCTTCTAGGTGTTTCCATTAATTCCGCTCCAATCGAAGCTCCAAAGGAAACCTGCTTCATTACTGGTAACCCTTTCAATAGTTTGTTTCCATTAATTCCGCTCCAATCGAAGCTCCAAAGAAAATGTGGAGCTTGACCCTATTCAAAAGGGGCAAGATGTTTCCATTAATTCCGCTCCAATCGAAGCTCCAAAGTCAGCAAATCACAAGTAAATATATTTCACCATCGTTTCCATTAATTCCGCTCCAATCGAAGCTCCAAAGATATACCCTTGTCATTCCTTGCACTGGTACCCAAATGTTTCCATTAATTCCGCTCCAATCGAAGCTCCAAAGCAAAAACTATCACGAAAAATGGTGAACAAGAAAACGTTTCCATTAATTCCGCTCCAATCGAAGCTCCAAAGGCAGAAAAGTTGGATGGGAAGTATTATTCCCCAAACGTTTCCATTAATTCCGCTCCAATCGAAGCTCCAAAGCTCGAATCAGCAGGACATTGGAATTGAGGCTCACGTTGTTTCCATTAATTCCGCTCCAATCGAAGCTCCAAAGTCCACAATGAAATCCTCCCTGGAGGATCTGGGGTATACAGATGTTTCCATTAATTCCGCTCCAATCGAAGCTCCAAAGGAATGAGAAGTTAGCTTTTGAGATAGAGCAGCACCAGGAAGATGTTTCCATTAATTCCGCTCCAATCGAAGCTCCAAAGCCTGATGATCAAGGTCTATTCCGATGGACCAAAACAGGCGTTTCCATTAATTCCGCTCCAATCGAAGCTCCAAAGCAACCAGGTGTGCAAAAGCATGCGGCCCCAACGGATGTTTCCATTAATTCCGCTCCAATCGAAGCTCCAAAGGAGAAAAAAAATGCTACACTGATCGAATTCACTATCGAGTTTCCATTAATTCCGCTCCAATCGAAGCTCCAAAGGTTTTAGAAGTTGTTAAGAATGCTGAAAACGCAGCTCAGGTTTCCATTAATTCCGCTCCAATCGAAGCTCCAAAGGTTCCTTCGCTTCTTTTTACAATTCAGTAAAAAGAACTGTTTCCATTAATTCCGCTCCAATCGAAGCTCCAAAGACACTCACCGTTTTGAAGAATTTGATGGAACACGCTCTCGTTTCCATTAATTCCGCTCCAATCGAAGCTCCAAAGAAATGATCCCCCCGTGCCTCCAAATAGCTCTAGCGGTTTCCATTAATTCCGCTCCAATCGAAGCTCCAAAGTAAAAGTTCATAGCTTTTAATGTAGTAGTGAGCCTCGTGTTTCCATTAATTCCGCTCCAATCGAAGCTCCAAAGTGGGTCAGGTAATTCACCCAAACATAAACAGCATTAAGTTTCCATTAATTCCGCTCCAATCGAAGCTCCAAAGAGCTGGTATCCTACTCCACAAGCAGTTGCGGAACCGCTTGTTTCCATTAATTCCGCTCCAATCGAAGCTCCAAAGGCAATCACATACACACATCAGGTCCAGGAGGAGAAGATGTTTCCATTAATTCCGCTCCAATCGAAGCTCCAAAGTGAATGGCACAGATATAGCTTACGGAAACTGGTGTTTCCATTAATTCCGCTCCAATCGAAGCTCCAAAGCTCGAGATCTGGAATCAAAGGTGCATAAGTAGGATTAGTAGGTTTCCATTAATTCCGCTCCAATCGAAGCTCCAAAGGCGCACGCTAAAACCTAAGAAAATTGATGAGGCTATAGATTGTTTCCATTAATTCCGCTCCAATCGAAGCTCCAAAGGTATTCTGAGTTTGCCATGATGAAGTTAGCTGAGGTTTCCATTAATTCCGCTCCAATCGAAGCTCCAAAGGAAAAGCAAAAGATCTACTGTTTGAAATGGAACAAACGGGGGGTTTCCATTAATTCCGCTCCAATCGAAGCTCCAAAGCATCTCAGATAACTGGCCTTTTTGGGGATTCCCAAAGTTTCCATTAATTCCGCTCCAATCGAAGCTCCAAAGAGTGATATGGTTACCTTTCGTCCCCACAATAGGACAGGAAGTGTTTCCATTAATTCCGCTCCAATCGAAGCTCCAAAGCATCTCAGTTATTGATAACAATTTCTGCCCAGATGTGTTTCCATTAATTCCGCTCCAATCGAAGCTCCAAAGATACAGAATTTCAAAAGAAGGTCTGGTGAACAACCCGTTTCCATTAATTCCGCTCCAATCGAAGCTCCAAAGTTTTACAGTGCTCCTTAATGGAAAACAAGTCTTAGAGTTTCCATTAATTCCGCTCCAATCGAAGCTCCAAAGGAAGGCACATTGGAGAAATGGTCAAGTCCATGACCATGTTTCCATTAATTCCGCTCCAATCGAAGCTCCAAAGCAAATCCGGCTAACTGCTCAGATTTATCTGCGGAATGTTTCCATTAATTCCGCTCCAATCGAAGCTCCAAAGTTCTGGCATGGGGTCGATTGTGACTAATGGGAATTGCAAAGTTTCCATTAATTCCGCTCCAATCGAAGCTCCAAAGTGCTATAAGCTTTCTACTGTCCATAGTGCTAGGCCTCGCGTTTCCATTAATTCCGCTCCAATCGAAGCTCCAAAGTGGTTCTTACCGTCTCTATGGTGTTGGCTCTGAATCGCGTTTCCATTAATTCCGCTCCAATCGAAGCTCCAAAGTGTATGGGAACACTACACAATGCAAGATAATGACCACTAAAGTTTCCATTAATTCCGCTCCAATCGAAGCTCCAAAGTAAGTTTTGACAATAATAACTGCACAGCAAGAGGTACGTTTCCATTAATTCCGCTCCAATCGAAGCTCCAAAGTCAATTCCGTGAAACATTCCCTCAAGCCCTATCCTACTTGTTTCCATTAATTCCGCTCCAATCGAAGCTCCAAAGGCTCCGACGAAAACTATATATACGGCTATGAAATGTTTCCATTAATTCCGCTCCAATCGAAGCTCCAAAGAAAATTCCCGAGAAAGATGCATATAATGATATCCTTCGTTTCCATTAATTCCGCTCCAATCGAAGCTCCAAAGATGAGCGGAATCAACACTTCTAACGTAAGTGTTGAAAAGTTTCCATTAATTCCGCTCCAATCGAAGCTCCAAAGAAGGTTTGACTCTTAATGACCTAGTAGTTGAAGACTTGGTGGTGTTTCCATTAATTCCGCTCCAATCGAAGCTCCAAAGGATATTTATTAGATGGATTAAACCCAGAAGATATTAAGTTTCCATTAATTCCGCTCCAATCGAAGCTCCAAAGAAAAATCCTCTAAGTCTCTGGGTTAGACAGTTGAGTTTGTTTCCATTAATTCCGCTCCAATCGAAGCTCCAAAGTAAAGTTTTGTGTACAGCTAATGGTTTGGATATACTGTTTCCATTAATTCCGCTCCAATCGAAGCTCCAAAGTTTGAGTCTCTTGTATCCACCACTTTCAGTGCTCTGGGTAATGTTTCCATTAATTCCGCTCCAATCGAAGCTCCAAAGGTATTGGTTTCCCTTATGCTCGTCGTGCTCGTTCATTGTTTCCATTAATTCCGCTCCAATCGAAGCTCCAAAGCTAGGGGTCGTCCTAGGTGCAGCTGCGCCCTTAGGTTTCCATTAATTCCGCTCCAATCGAAGCTCCAAAGATGATGACATGAACAACAAAGCCAACTGGAACGTATACTTGTTTCCATTAATTCCGCTCCAATCGAAGCTCCAAAGTCAATAATCTGAAAAATAATGTCAAAACCAAGTGGTTTCCATTAATTCCGCTCCAATCGAAGCTCCAAAGACCTCTCATATTTTTACTCAAGACAGAGGGGCAAACTTGTTTCCATTAATTCCGCTCCAATCGAAGCTCCAAAGCTTATTAGTTTTAAGCGTTACACACTAGGTAAAAATGTTTCCATTAATTCCGCTCCAATCGAAGCTCCAAAGAAAAAAGCTAACTTGGTTAATTCACGAGCTGGCTTTATACGGTTTCCATTAATTCCGCTCCAATCGAAGCTCCAAAGGGGCGACGCATTGCCGTCTTCAAGAAATGAAGGCACTTATATTGTTTCCATTAATTCCGCTCCAATCGAAGCTCCAAAGAGTTCGGTTTTGGAACAACGACACAGCAAGGCTTTCAGACCCCCAAATATACACGCCCCTTTGATAAAAAAATCAACAAAGCAATTTTTACCAAAATGACACGCCTCAAACCCGCTCCTAGCAAAGCACATACACGGGTCAACGAAATAATCAGGGTTTCAGCGATTCTCGGAGGCGTGTATGTGGGGTGCCATGCAAAGATGAAAAACAACCTTTTATCCACTTCTTTAAAGCTAGAAATGACTAAAAAGATACTACTATTCATTTGTCGAGGTTCTTTATACCAATCCCATTACTTTTAATCTTAACTTCAGGCATACCGATTGTCAAGATCTAATTTAATATTTTTTTTCGGCCACATTTTATCCCTAAATTACATAGAAATTAGGAGGAGGTTCTGGTTTTTCACTACCGATAGTCAAAGTCATTGGCATCGCCTCAGCAAAAATCCAGTAAAAGCGAACGTTATCTTCCGTTGGCAAAACAAACTTTTTCACCTTTTGATATAACTGTCGCATCTCCTCCAAACTAATGAAACATTCAAAAACAGAATACTGCACCCGGCGGCCGTAACCCTCCAGAAAATTAGATAACTTTGTCCGCCTTTTATCATCAGGAATATCATACACAACAATTACCACATTCTTATACTCTAAATTCTCCAAAAAGGCTCATAAGCTTCCCCATGCAAAAGATAACGCTTATAACGCCGAATTTGTAATTGAATTACCTGTCGATAACACACCTGAGATTGTATGTCCGGATGAGAAATTGACTCATTCATTCTTTGTTCAAATTGTTCCAAAAATACCTTCCTTGGCCCTGGCTTCAGATAAACACCACCAGTCGTAATAACTGATTCAAAATCCTTTGGCTTTACCGCAGAAGAATTGATAAACCATAACACAAAACTATCAACAATAGGAGAACGAAATTCCTCCATTAAATCAAAAGCTAAATATGGTTTTTTTTCTTCTCCATAATGGAAATTCCCAAAATACGGCGATAAACCCTCAGCAATAATCAAACTCAAAACATTATTAAAAAGTAGAGTATAGCCAAAACTCAACAAAGAATTTACCGGATCTTGGGGTGGTTGCCGATTCCGCAAAGAAAAGCTAAAAGCCGAATTACTAATTAACTTACCCAAAGCCGGAAAATATCGAGCAGCACTAATACCTTCATAACCCCGTAAACTATCAATATTCTTAACACTATCAACAGCCAAAATATCAGTATTAATTCCAGCGATCGCTTTTGCCACATCCGGCACTTGACGCTTCCGATTTAATCTTAATAAAAGCTGTCGAGAATTCATCAACTTACCCCGAACAATAGCCTGACAAACAGGTAATTGAAACTCCACATTACCATGTTTTTTCACCTGAACCAATTCATTATCTAAATGAGTAGAATCCAAGTTCCAAACATGACCCTTATATTGACCAGAGGAAGCCAAAAATAAGACAACAATTTTTTTATCTAAACAAGTTTGAATTACGGGAGTAGTCAACTGAATATTGCCAAAAATCAAAATTCGTTCCACCTCCCTAATTGGAATTTCCACCCGATTATTATCATTATTTTTATCGGGAATCCAAATCCCAAACCGTTGATTGTCCTTATAAATAGTAGTACCAGCTTCAAGCAAATAAAGAGTAGCCATTTCTCGACTCCAAGTTATACGATTAGCAAATTTTTTAGCAAGCTTTAACTCGACATTTTCTATGGTTGTTGTTGATGAAAAAGCTGTTGGTAAAACTTCCGATTCCGTTGTTTCCGTTTCTTGTTCTTCGAGACTTTTTTTTTTACCCCCTTCTTCCAACTGACTTTCAACTTCAGTAGATGAATACTTAGGAGATTTAGCAGTATTTGACTCAACTGGAAAAATAGCATTATCAAGAAAACCATGCCCCAGAAAACGAAATCCTTCTTGAAAATTAGTCAAAAGAGTTTTATCAGGATGCAAAGTTAACTTTAGAGAATCCAAAGTTTTTTCTACATGAGAAGAAGCAGCAATAATTTCTTCTAAACTTTTAGCCAGGAGTCGGGTAGGGCAGGAGCATCGCTGCTCCCTTCCCCCCTAAGAACCGAGCTTGCAAGATTTCCAAGCACTCGGCTCAAGCAAATCACAATGTCAACCGTAATGAATTTGTTGGTGACAGAGAAGATGCACGAGTTGTAGGTTTTTGTATGTATCTTTACCCCCAATAGATTTGGGAATAATATGGTGAGTGTGTAAAATTTCTCCGTTGAATAGAGATTCTTTACATCTCGGACATACGAAGTTTTGGTTCAAGGCCAGCTTTTGTACCGAACTTTTGTAATTCTGGGATTGTCTTTTTCTTTTGTCCCTAAACCATTGTTGAACTTCTGGGCTGGGGTCATCAGGGCAGAATAATCCTGGTACTAGAACGTGACGTTTAATTTTGAACCAGGTGAATTTGAGAAGGTGGATACCACTCTGAAAATCACCAAAGACCCATCTGTCGTTTCTCTCTAGGTTAAATCTTCCGAAATATCTTTTCTTCCTCCAAGCATCGTTTTTATTTGGGTGCATCCTCTTGGCATATCTTCTGGCTCGTTTGTGCATCCAGGCATCTAAACTTTCAAAGACTTTTCTTGAGACTCCGACCTTATAATAGTTTGCCCATCCTCGGATAATGGGGTTGAGTTTAGCTACTATTGTTTTGACATCAAAAGCTTGGTGTTTTAGCCAAACCTGTTTGATTTTGAGTTTTATATCTTTGATTGCTTGTCTATTTGGCTTGATTAACAGTTTGTAGCCAGATTTTCTGCTGATATCTCTGTAATGCCTGATATTAAAACCTAGAAAGTCAAAGCCTTCGGTTATGTGAACGATTTTGGTCTTCTCTTGATTAAGTTGAAGACCTCTTTGTCCTAACCATCCTGCTAAGTGGTCAACTATTGCTTCGGCATCTTCTGAAGTTTCACACAGGCAAACAAAGTCGTCTGCGTACCTAATTACAATGCGGTTGCCAATAATTTGCCCCCGCTTGTCATATTTGATGCCTATGGACTGTTCCATTCCATGTAGGGCGATATTAGCAAGAAGTGGTGAAATCAGTGCGCCTTGAGGCGTACCAGCTTCTGTTGGGTTGAATGTGTTTTGATCGACGTATCCCGATTTTAGCCATTGATAAATGAGCCTTCGTGCGGGGAAATTACCTAATGTATTCATCAGGAACTCATGGTCGATATTATCGAAACAACCTTTGATGTCGGCATCTACTACCCATTTTTTCTTCCCGTTTGGACGGATACCACAGAAGATTTTTTCTATAGCATCGTGGGTGCTTCTGCCTGGTCTAAAACCGTAACTGCTTCTTTCAAATTGTGCTTCCCAACATGGTTCTAATGCGTTTTTGACTATTGCCTGTAGGCAACGGTCGATTAGAGATGGGATTCCTAAAGGACGTTTTTTGCCGTTAGATTTTGGGATGTATACCCTTTTAGCTGGTAGTGGTTTCCAAGGAATGAACTGACTAAGTGAGTCCACCAGTTGTCCTCTTCCTTTGGGATTGAGTACTACCAATCCGTCAATACCTGAAGTTTTCTTGCCCTGGTTCAGTTGCGTACACCTCCTAACTGCCAGGAGTATATTGCTGTATGACTTCATTAGAAGCCGTTGCAAATTTCGGACTGTTTTCCAATCTTCATTTTTAGTTGCCTTGAAAATTCGCTGTCTCAAGTTCTTAACAATGCGGTTGGTTTTCTGCCAATCGACAGAGTGCCAGTCCGTTTTGTTCTGCTTAATTACGTTTACGACAGTTGTCATATCTAACTTTTCTTAAGAGTTCAGAGTTTTTACTTTGAATTTCAAGAGATTCACCAATCTTCCGTCAGCACTCTTTCAAGTTGGTTATTCCAGGTTTTGTTCCTGACCTATCCGTCGAGTTATGCCCGATACTTGGGCTTTCCTCTAGGGTTTCCCCCTGACGGCTTTCGCTTCTGAAGATTTCCTACACCCGCTAGGGAGTTGATAGTTATCTTGCGATTTCCCTACTTTGAACGTGGGAAGTAGTTCAAAGACCCTATCGGGGTTATCCTGTTTCACACGGTATGGAGATACGATTAACTTAGGACTTTATCTTTACTCCGAGGCTAGGTGTCCTCGAATAAGGCTTCTGGTGACCTTATTCCTGTTGCCTATCTCCCGTATCAGTCATTTTCGGGGTTTAGATGTCACGAAGCATGAGATAAATTCACTGTTCGTTGTCCTTATTAATCTTGCCCTTGCCTACCTTTTGAGTTTGTGACTACCTACTCGGTTTCGGCTTTCCCTCTCGCTGTGCGACATTCCAATTACTCAAAACGCCGTGAGTGGGTGGACACAGGCTGTTGGACACTTGCCTGGGGAGGTTTTAGGAGTCTCCCACTCTACCGTGCGCCTTTCAGGTCGCACCGAGAAAATCATCAGCATAACGCACCAATTTCCAGTCAGTATCAGAGAAACTTTTATCAAATTCATCTAAATAAATATTAGCCAACAGAGGAGAAACTACAGCCCCTTGAGGGATACCTTTCTCAGCTTTAACAATTCTTTCCTTAGTTAAAATCCCAACAGAAATCCAAGATTTAATCAAACATAAAATCCCCGGATGTTCCACATATTTTCGCACTGCTCTTAATAATATTTGGTGGTTAATATTATCAAAAAACTTAGTAATATCGGCATCTAAAACAAACCGATAACCTTTATCTCGCCACCGAATTACCTCATTAACAGCATCTAAATAAGAAAGATTAGGACGATAGGCAAAACTAACAGCAGAAAAATGTTTTTCTACCACAGGATTAAGCACATTTAAAAGGGCGTGTTGAACAGTTCTATCCCTAACAGTAGGAATTCTTAATTCTCGAAAATTACCATGATTTTTAGCAATTAAAATCTGCTTACAAGGAAGAGGTTGATATCTATTATTAGCCACATCATCCTTAAGTTGAGAAATATTAGCCCGTAAACTTTGCTGAAAATCATCAATAGTCTCATCATCAACACCGGGACTACCTTGTTTGGCAGCAACCTTAGCAAAAGCTTGAATAAAATTGTCTAAAGAGAGGAATTTATCGACTAAATTAGTCGAGTCTAATTCCGAGTTATTGTTTAAATTAGGAAAAATCTTTCGGAAAACCATCGTATTTTCAGTTATCAGTTAACAGTTATCAGTTATCAGTTGTTAGTTAGCAGTTGACAGTTGACAGTCCGTTCTGACTTCTGCCTTCCATAACATTATTGCATTGGTATGGAAATGGGGTTTTCCTGTTATCAGGACTTACGCCAAACATGAAACTATACACCATTAGGTTCTGCGTAAGTCCTGTATAGTTATTTTTTATTTTCCTTTAAAAAGTATAGGAAAAAGCCTCTTCCATCAACCTTTATAGTGAATAATATAAGAGTGTCAAACTAACTCAAAAAGAGCAAAGTTAATGATAATATATGTTATAGTTACTATCTCTTTTTTAACCATCTTAGGATTGCTATATATATTATTCCAACCAAACAACAGAAAGTTTAATCCCCTAGCTGAAAGCATTTATTTAACTGAAAATGAAGATGCAGAAAATGGCTCTACTATTCCACCAAATTAATACTGTCTTGAACAACCAGACCTTCTGCCTTACTTTTGATAAAATTTCCAAGCTTGCTGAACATCATTAGCCATAGTTTCACGCAAACCCAAAGGCAAGAAAACTTCAACTTTCGGTCCCCAACTTCTCAAACGCATAATCGTATTAAAATCCTGCCGATAGCTAACTCGACAGTAAATATCAGAGCTAGAACGAGATTTTAAACTTCCTAAAAGCTGCTGTTTTTGCTGCAATTTTATCTGGGAATTATTAATCAAACTTTGAGCTTGTTTTTTGGAAATTTGTTTAAATAACTTCTCTCGTTCCGTACCTTGAATATAAAGATTATGGTAATAACGGTCAAATCTAATTAGTAATATCTCTTGGGGCCGAGCAAAATTAAATCCCCAAGCTTCACTGCAAAAATCTTCTAGAGTTTGAGGTGTTTTTGACTCACACCTTTTCTGGGAAAAGTTCGGCAATTTTACCAAATTCCACTCTAACTCTTCTATATTTTTAATCCTATCAAGGCGATAACCATACCAATTTATTTTCATGGGACTACTATCATTGGGAGTTTGACCATAAGCAAATAAATAAGGGGCACGTTGAGAATAGTAAATACAAACAGGATAGATAATATAATCTTCTCCTTCATCTTGATAATTTTGAAAATTACTGGCACTAACATAAGTGATTTTTATTGGTGGAATTGGTTGAGATTGCCAAAGATTTTTGAGTTTTTGTGTCCAATTATTTATCTTTTCAGAAAATTGCTGATGTACAATATATTCAAGTTCTAAAAAGAAGCGTTGTTCGTGATTAATTTTCTGACTAAACTCATTGAAAAAATCTGCTAAATCATTTTGAATTATATTTTCAATTCCTTGATTATCGACAATTTCGGAGGAGACAGACATTAGAACATCGGGAAATGAATCAACTTTAATATATTGAGTTTTAAATTTGTTGTGAGTCGGAGCGCTTTTTACTTTTTCTGTCTGTAACCAACCCATGGAAACTAATGTTTGAAAATCATATTGAAAGTTTTTTCTAGTTTTAGCTAATAAACGTATTTTCTCTTGTTTTTTCGACTCTTTTCTTGGAGAAATTATGCCATAATTTAATAAATTATTTAGTTGTTGTGGTGTAACTGAATAGAGCTGAAGAAACGATTTTTTCCATTCATCATCATTAGAACCTAAAATTGGTTCAAACAGCCAATCAGTCATTGTTTTGTGACAAGAACAATTGGAATCATGGTTATGAGGAATTATATCATTTTTATGATAATCCAACTCCGTAAAAAACTGACGACACCAGTCATTGTAGGTAAATTTATTTCCTAATTCAACTTTGACTGGATCTGCTGCATCTCCATATAGCGATCGCAAGATTACCCATAGACGTACTGCTTTAGGTAAGTTTTGTTTTAAAGACCCCCGTGCCAATATCTGTAAAAATTCAACATCAGGGGAAAAGTCGAAAACTTTAGATGCTCTGAAGTTACTCTGATTCATTTTTCTAATTTGGTCTGGTAGGAGTTAGGTCGAAAATTTTGTTACTTACTATAAAAGTTGTGGTGATAGATTTTCAATAATTTTGATGCGAATGAGGAAAAAAAGTGGAACTCATCCGTATAAATACAGAGTCATCTAAAAGAGATTTAATTTTTTTTGCCCCACCAACTCATCAATGGCATTTTTCTGGACATAATCTCTACAAACATACATAAATTTGTCATTCGCATAAAAATAGTTGTGGGTGCTGCTAAGTAATGCTAGTCTAGAAATGTCAACAAAAAATCCAGCAAATATGGACTACATTACCTAATAAAAAATTGAAAAAATTTTTCCTGTTGCACATATAAAAACAAGGAATTAATTACACAAATTTTTTAATTGCTTAGTCCTCACAATTTTTCATATACTAAACTTAAGCAGAAAAATCAGCCAATGCCAGTATATGCAGCGACAACTTTTTCCCCAGTACAAGGTTTTATCGAAAAGTCTCGCAAACTTAGAGATTTATACGGCGCATCGGTCATTATTTCTCATCTTAGCGCCAGACTAATTAATGCAGCTTTAGAACAAAAAATAGATGTTATTTCCCCTGGAATTCCTAACTATGCTAGGGGAATGCCTAACCGAATTTTACTTAGAAATAATCACTTTGATAGTAATAACCAAAAATTTGCAGAATGGTTAGAAAATTGGGCAAATACTACTATATTATTGGAATGGAAAAAGGTATTAACAGAATGTCAAAAATGGATTGAAACTGCCGTTCCAGGAGAAACTAACCAACTAACTTATCATTGGCAACGAGAATGGGAACTATGGAGAAATCACACCTGGGAGATTTTCTGGGGTGCAGGAAATACCATTCCAGAAGCAATGAAAGACCTAGAAAATCGCAAATTATCTCGAAATTGGACGGCAACAAATTGGATAGGAGAAAGTTCTAGTATTACTGGTACTGATGCGATCGCCTGGCCTGGATTAGCTAGCGAAGACAGAAACCCGAAATACTTAAAACACGAAGATGAAAAGTCAGACATTGAATATTTTTACCAACTTCTAGCAACTAAATTAGAAACAAAAGTTCCTAACAGTAAACCAGAGGAGGGAATAGAAGGTAAATTTCTCGATCCTAGCGAACGCCTAAGCATTCCTGAACTCACAAAACGCCTAGTTACTCAATATCAAATCCGTCAAAAATTAGGATTACCCCATCTAGAAAAATTTACAGATATCGTCAGAAAACCAGAACCAGAAAAAAATCAACCTAGTCAATGGACTGGTTGGTTTATGGGAGATGGTGACAAGGTGGGAAATCATTTGCAGGAGTTGGCAAAACAACCTGATGGGGAAGAAAAAATTAGAGAGTTTAGTGAAGCAATGCGAGAATGGGGTAAAAATTTTATGAATAAATTTAATAAACCCTCAAAAGTAAAAAAGCTAGGGCGGGTTATTTATGCTGGTGGGGATGACTTTTTGGGAGTAATTTACAGAACTCCTGAGAACCCAGTGGAACCCAGAAAAGCATTGGAATGGTTAATGACTGTACCCGAACAGTGGAAAGAACACAAGCAAGACATTACTGTTAGTGTTGGTTTTGTCTGGGTAGCTGGCAGTGTTCCACAACGGGATGTGTTGCAACATTGTCGGGCAGCAGAAAAGCGAGCAAAGTCTTTAGGGCGCGATCGCGTAACTATTAGAGTATTGTTCAATAGTGGTAGATTTGTCCAGTGGACTTGTCCGTGGGATTATTTGTATATTTTGAATAATTATCGCGATCGAGAAGGGGGTAAAAATTGGACTCATGTTTACAACGATCTAGCTCAATTAAAAGCACGTCATGGAATTAACCCTTATCCTGAAAGTGGGAATACAGATTTTAAATTAGCTTTGGCTTTAATGAATCTTTATTTTTCAGATAAGGATGATGAAACTAAGCAAAAAAAAGGCAAGGAAATTCTGGAAAATCAGAAATATTTAGTGGGAGATAATTCTCCTAAAGAGTTGTTGAAATGGATAAGCGATTTAATATTAGTTGGATGGCAAATGTGTTCTTGAATAAGTGATAATTAAAACTTGTAGTTGGACTTTAGTCCTATCTACAACTTTGGGCTAAAGCCAAACTAAAAACACAAACTTTTTTTCAACTTAGATAATCTCAATACATAACTACCGTAAAGATGTTTAAATATATCATAACCGTTCAACCTTTAGGGTTAATGTATGGTAGCTCAGGAGGATTTTTATCACCAGAAAATTTAGTAGGATGTTCGCGGGCTAAATTTCCTCCCGATGCCGCTACTCTCTCAGGATTAATCTTAAGTTATGAGCGCTATATTAATCCGAATCAAGATAGTTCAGTTAGTAAAACACTTGATAAAAATCTTCATGTAGCAGGTCCTTTTTGGGCTAAAGAAAAATCACCTAAAACATTTTACGTCCCTATAGCTTGGACAAAAATTATTGGCGACAAAGGTATAGATGAATGGATAGTAAAAGATGATAAATGGTATCGCAATGAAGATGAAGCTAAACAACAACAAGAAATTGAAGCAGAATATAATTGGTTAAGAATAAATGATTGGGATAAACCTGTAAAAACTATTAGAAGTAATAAGTCAATGGAAAAAAATCCTTGGCAATTTGTACCAATGCTTCACCCTAGAATGAAATATGAAGAACGCCATGTCAAGGAAGAGGACGGATTATTTCTAGAATATGCAGTACAAATGCCAGATGATGCCTGTTTAGTTTATCTTTCTACCCATCCTTTAGAATCTGGTTGGTACAAATTTGGAGGTGAAAACCATGTAGTAGAAATTAATAGCATAGAACTATCAGAAAGCGATCTAATTATTAAACTGTTAAAAAAGCAAATTCAAAAGAGTTTTGCTCTAATTACACCTGCTGTTTGGGGTTCTAATAGATTGTCATTTCGGAATCCTCAACATCCAGATTTTCCGACAACCAAACTAATGCTAACAGACAAAGCAATACCTTACCGCTATCGAACTCAAGGTCGCTTAGGTAGGGGCAGATATGCAGTATCGGCAGGTAGCGTTTATGTATTAGAAAAACCCCTAAATAAATCTTGGTGGGAATGGCCTGAAGCATGGTTTCCCAAAGAGGGTATTAGTCTGCAAAAAGTTGGTTCTGGTTTATGTTTACCTCTAGATATTCAAGGAGTAGCTTAAATGTATAAAAAAGTTTATGGTATTATTGAAACTCTCGCACCGCTCCATGTTGGTGCAACTGCTGGAGAGGAGAGCGGGAATTTGAATATGATTTTTCGCGACCAATTCACTCAAACTGGGATTATTCCTGGTAGTTCCGTGAGAGGGCGAATGAAAGCGGAAATGCGGGACGAACAAGGGGAAGGTGCTGCCGATAAATGGTATGGTAAGGAAGCAGAAATGGGAAAAGCTGACAGCACTACAGAATCTTTAGTGAAGTTTGAGTATGCTTCTACAGTTTGGATACCTGTATTTTGTCCTGGTCAACCTATTGTTTGGGTAACTTGTCCCCGTTTGTTGAAGCGATATCAACGTATTGCAGGAGTGGAGCAAAAACTTCCTAAGGAGTACACAGGTTCTAAAACTTTGAAAGCACTGAATATTGAAGCCAAGGAAACCTTATTTTTTAACTTTGGTTTTCTCACTGTTGACAGGAAAGAAGACCTAACACCTTGGTTTCCTCTAGGGAAGCAGTTGCCAGCAGTGGTAGTGGGAGATGATGAAATTGCCATGATTCACGATATGGCATTGTATCGTCAGAGTCGTGTAGCTCTGGAGAAAGAGGAGAAAAAGGCAAAAGGTGGGGCATTTTTTAATACTGAAGCGTTACCGGAAGGAACTATTTTGGTGTTTCCTATTGCTATTAAAGAGAATAAGAATAGTAACGGAAAATGGCAACCTTTTCCAGATGGTAATGAAGGCGAAATTTATTTGGGTGGGTTAGAGTCTATCGGTTTTGGCAATTGTCAAGTTATTATCAAAGGAGTAGAGTAGTTATGGCTTGGGAATCTTATAAATTAGATGAGTACGCTCACGACCTGGTATTAAAGTACCGTGACCAAGACGTATTGAATGAAACTCATAAAATGCGGGTGACAGTTGCTTATGGTTTGGAGCGGTTTTGGGGAGAGCAGTTTCGCTTAGAGAAAGATAAAAATCAACACAAAGCTGAATATTGGCGGGATACTTGGGAAACTCTAGTCAAAATTATGGCAAAAGCAAAAGTTAAAGTTCCCAATGATCGGGTTGATAGTAAGAAGACAGAGCAAATTCAGGCGATGGCAGAGAAGTTATGGAACAGATCAGATCATAATTCAGGGTCTGACAAAAAATCAAAATTTGACGAAGATCGGCGCAAGGTAACTTTAGCTGTGCTGACTCAACTATGCGACTGTATGGTGTGGTGGGCACAACGGTATAAGAAGTGATGGCAGATAGGGTGATGGGGAGGGAGTGTGGGGAGTATGGGAAGTGTGGGGAGAAAAAGTATAGTACAAGCATTTTTTGTCTTTTTATCCCCTGTTCCCTATTCCCTATTCCCTCTTTGAAAAAATATTTCTTAATTAACTATGAATCATAATAATGTACCTCGAATGTTTCGCGCTCAAATAGAAGGGCGCTGTCAAATACAAAGACTACCCCATGCAAAGGAAGATGCTTATGAATGGGCAGACCAGTGGGTAGAAGGTGCATCCTCTGGTGTGCCTAGATTTAATCATGCTATTCAATGGAAAGACTATAAAATTAGTTGGCGTTTTGTCACTAATAGCGGTCAAGATGAGGGAGTTATTCGTCCGGTAATAGGGGCAAAAGGTCATCCCTATTACCCTGGTGCTAGTATGAAAGGCGCTTTCTTGCGCAACTGTACCCCAGAACAAGCTATGAGATATTGTGGAGGCCAAATAGGCAATGAAACTAAGCCTGGTATTCTGCGGTTTCATGGTGGATATCCTCAAGATGGTAGTTGGACGGATAAACAGTTAGTTGATATTGTGCATCCTCAGCAGGAATGTCAGGTAGAAAAACAAGCTAACCACAGTGCTTTCGTGCAAATTTCTCTCTATCAACCTACTTTAGTTTTTGGTCTTTCCAGCAATCAAAATTTAGATGAGACAGAGTGGGAGGAAATTTGGCTTCTTTGGGAACAAGCTTTAGGTAAAGGAATAGGTTCTCGTGTTAGCGCTGGTTACGGACACCTAAAAAGTCACAAAGAAAATCTTTTGTTTCCCCCTATTTTCTTCAAAGGTAAAGGTTTAGCACCAAAGTTAATCAATGAAACTGGAGAGTTTCGTCCGAATATGTTTAAAGCTGCTCTTCGGGGTCATACTTTGCGGTTATTTGGTGGAGTCACTAATGAGGTAACTGCTCAGAAATTAACCAAGAAATTATGGGGTGGTTTTAATGGTAAAAGTCCTTATGTAGGAAAGTTAGGTATAGCTTTTAATGCTGTTGGGTTGGAGATGGATACTTTTGGGCATTTTGAGTTACCTACATACGAGTTAAATGAGGGAAAATTAGAGATTTTATGTCTGGGAAATATGACAGAACAACAACATGGTAATCTCAAAAAATTAATGTTGAATATAGTTAAGTTTTCTTTGTTGTTAGGTGGGTTCGGTAAGTCTTGGCGACGGATTGACCATCGTTTGTTTTTTTCTGAATATTTCAGGCATAATAATAAACCAATGATTGGCTGTCATTGGGAGTTTACTGATAGATCGAAAAAATTGTATATTCCTGTGCATAATTTGTCTGATGTGACTAAATTTTTAGATAGTCTACATTCAAAAATTAAAGCTTATGTTCAGACGGTAGAAAAACAAAAATTAGTAAGCAAAGGAAGTGATTGGAGAGAAGCTTGGCATCCTGAAAAAGTAGAAGTTTGGGGTAGAATTGCTGAGGGCGATTTTGATAGTGAAGCTATTTATTGGTTTCATCAAGAATATCAAAGAGGAAAGACGATTCAAAATTCAGTTTTAACAGGTCAAATGGGAAGAATTGGTCGAATTTGGCATCGGATGTATCCTCGTTATATTGTGCAAAATAAAGCACATAAAAAAACTAGAGAATATGTAGAATTACTGACTATTTTTCCTGATGATTCAGAAAATACTAATGATTTTATCGACTATTTAAAAAATGCTAGTGAGTTTGAAAAAGTTTGGTGAGTTATCCCCCCTAACTTTCCTTTTTCTAAGAAGACGCAAGTTTTTTGTAGTAAGGCTTTAACTCTAAGATAGACCGCTGAAGCCCTACTACGAGCTTTAATTATACTATTAGGAGTAAAATTAAATGAATATTTGGATAGTAACTACTGGTAATAGTGATGTTCAACTAACAACAGAAGATAATTGGTTAAATCTCTATGATGAAGTAACAGAAAAGTTGAATTATCACGAGTTTTTTCCGACTCCTTCAGATTTTGAGGATGAAGATATTTATACTGTTCCTGCCAGAGTTTTAGGAATAGTTTATAAGCAGGAGTTTCGTCAGTATTGGGAAGATTTATTTTTTCCACTCTTAGATAATTTTGGGAAAAAGTTAAACAATGAACCTCGATTAATGCCGGATAAAATTATTCTGGTACTAACTGACCAATCAATTTTATATCCCGATTATACTGACTTAAAAAAGTCACCTTGTTGGAAAGATACTTGCACTTTATTGCCAATATTTGAACATTATTTCCGTGAAAATTTCCCGAAAGCTAGTTTAGAATTTGTGGAATTAAAGCCTGTTGATGGAAAGGGTTTAGATAATTGGGATAGTACCTTAGAGTTAGTTCAAAAGGAGTTATCTGGGTTAAAGTTTAAAGAAAAAGATATTATTTATGTGAGTCATCAAGCTGGTACTCCGGCTGTGTCTTCGGCTGTGCAATTTGTTACCTTGGCAAATTATGGTAAAAATGTGCAATTTCTAGTAGGTAATGAGTATGTAAAGGAGTCAGCAGAAATTATTGATAGTTCTAAATATTTACGGGGTATTTCTATTCAGCAGGCTAAGGGTTTAGTCTCTACTTCTCCCGGTGCTGCTAAGAAGCTTTTAGAGAAAATAGAAGATGTTGATCAGGGAGCAATCGCTGAATTAAATAATAAAGTTGATTTCTTTAATCTGAACCGAATTGTTGATAATAATAATAGTGAGGAGTCTTCCATTCTTGCTGCTACTCAAAGAATTGTTGATGTTTTGGATTTAATTGGCATATTTTTTAAACAAGAAAATTATCTTCAGGGTATTACTTTAATATCTGCTGCCCAGGAAACTTTTCTCAAGGTGGCTATTTTATCTAAGACAGAAAAAATGACTGTTGTAATTGGGGATAAAAATTGTTGTGGTAAGGATTTACTTTTGTGGAATAATGAGGGATTACTTTTAAATAATCAATCGGACAAATCTTTATTAAAGGGTAAAGATTTAAGGAGTAACAAAATTAATGAGCAAGATTTAAACCTTTGTATAGATGTGCTAGAACAATTATCTTTCCCTAGTGATAAGATTTATGTTGTTGAGAAAAATTTGTCTAAAACTAATAGTAATAGTATCATGTTAGCATGGCTCAAAAATCTGGAATTAGGTTTTCAATCATGGCCGTTATTAGAGTGGTCTTGTGAATACTATAAAGAGCGAGAGAAAGATTTAAGAAATCAGTTGGTACATAATTTACGGGGGATGGAAAAATCAGATGTTGCTGAATATTTGATGGGTTATAAAAAAGTAGAAACGGATGATGTGATGAAAATCTACAATGAGAAAGTTAAGCAACCTTTTTTTGAAGCGATTAAATTATTTAAGCTTGATTATACTAGAGAAAAGTTAGACAAAGAGTTGAAAAATTTGGCTAAGTCTCTCTATTGAAGAAAGGAGTCGGTGGGCAAATATAACTTGAGGTAATGGTCTCAAGCACTTAAATATTTGTTCGCGGAAATAGTTGTTGTCATAGAGTCGGTGTTGGCCGAGCAAGTGCGGCAGCTATATCGCTCAGTTGATGAATGAAGGATTGAAATAATGCGATCGCGCAGCAGTTTCTGCTCGATTGATGGCCAGTTTTTTTCAAGGATTAGGTATTATTTTAGGGTTGAGATTCTGTATACTTAAAGTTAAGATTAAAAGTAATGGAATTGGTATAAAGAACCTCGGTAAATGAATAGTAGAAGATTTTTAGTCATTTATAGTCTTTAAGAAGTGTTTAAAAGGTTGTTTTTCATCTTTGCATGGTACCCCACATACACGCCTCCGAGAATCGCTGAAACCCTGATTCTTTCGTTGACCCGTGTATGTGCCTTGCTAGGAGCGGGTTTGAGGCGTGTCATTTTGGTAAAAATTGCTTTGTTGATTTTTTTATCAAAGGGGCGTGTATATTTGGGGGTCTGAAAGCCTTGCTCTGTCGTGGTTCCAAAACCGAACTCTCTCACGCTTCCTCTGAAGCGGAATTAATGGAAACCTTCGCCGTCAAGAAAATCTGGCTCTTTGCTAGTTTCTCTCACGCTTCCTCTGAAGCGGAATTAATGGAAACTTCCGCCACCTGGGAAAATGGTTTCAGCAGCAGGTGGGGTCAATCTCTCACGCTTCCTCTGAAGCGGAATTAATGGAAACGATAAATGTTACTAATGCTACGGTCATCACTAGAGCACTCTCTCACGCTTCCTCTGAAGCGGAATTAATGGAAACGATATTGTCAACTGGCAGCGAAACCAAGTCGCTTGCCAACTCTCACGCTTCCTCTGAAGCGGAATTAATGGAAACCCTCGTGGCACTCTGTGGTGAGTGGTTGGGCAACCATTCTCTCACGCTTCCTCTGAAGCGGAATTAATGGAAACGCTCGGCTCCGTTCTCGTTATAGTTTTCTTCATTTAGGGCTCTCACGCTTCCTCTGAAGCGGAATTAATGGAAACACACTAAATTATGTGGTTTCCATTTCGTCGCCCCAGTCTCTCACGCTTCCTCTGAAGCGGAATTAATGGAAACATTGAAAGCTGACTAGTCCTAAGTCACTGCTGATCATAACTCTCACGCTTCCTCTGAAGCGGAATTAATGGAAACTAAGTGCTATGAGGTTCTATCAAAAGGGCTTGAGAAATCTCTCACGCTTCCTCTGAAGCGGAATTAATGGAAACATGTAGCCCTTACTATTAAACATTTTCATCAAACGCCTCTCACGCTTCCTCTGAAGCGGAATTAATGGAAACAAACTTCTATGTAAGACTTTATTTCAATTGAAAGCTCTCACGCTTCCTCTGAAGCGGAATTAATGGAAACTTTTGTAGAATTTTTTACGGAAACTTTGGCGGAAGAACTCTCACGCTTCCTCTGAAGCGGAATTAATGGAAACTTCCATTGAAACTACCGACAAATTCCATTGAAAAACTCTCACGCTTCCTCTGAAGCGGAATTAATGGAAACATTAGTGCTTTCTTCTTTTTCCTCGTGTATATGCACACTCTCACGCTTCCTCTGAAGCGGAATTAATGGAAACCCGGTAGCAAGCATCCGGATGAGGACACTTACGTGGGATGGACTCTCACGCTTCCTCTGAAGCGGAATTAATGGAAACTTCTAGTTCTTTAATTGACTCTTCTGTCATCGTTAACTCTCACGCTTCCTCTGAAGCGGAATTAATGGAAACTTTAAAAAAAGCTACGTGTTGCTCGATTTGGTTTTGACTCCTCTCACGCTTCCTCTGAAGCGGAATTAATGGAAACAATATATGTTTCTCCCTCTATATCAATTATAATATCTTCCTCTCACGCTTCCTCTGAAGCGGAATTAATGGAAACTTTTCGCTTAGGGGTTCACGTTCAAGTGGATCAATACCGTCTCCTTCTCTCACGCTTCCTCTGAAGCGGAATTAATGGAAACTGTTGTTAAAGAAACTACCACTGTTGAAATTATCGCTCTCACGCTTCCTCTGAAGCGGAATTAATGGAAACTTTGAAGAGTCTTAAAGTGTCTTCAAAATCTTGTACTCTCACGCTTCCTCTGAAGCGGAATTAATGGAAACCTGAAATGGACGAAGCAGAAATATTAGGGTTGTTAGGCTCTCACGCTTCCTCTGAAGCGGAATTAATGGAAACAATGTGCAAGACTTATGTCGCGGCTCTGGCGGAGCTCTCACGCTTCCTCTGAAGCGGAATTAATGGAAACGCCTAGCACTCTCACCATAATACGGTGAGTCTTTAGACTCCTCTCACGCTTCCTCTGAAGCGGAATTAATGGAAACCTTCTTGCATGAAGCGGAATATATTTTCTTTCCAAGAACTCTCACGCTTCCTCTGAAGCGGAATTAATGGAAACTCTATTGGATTGGGCTTTTGGTAGCCCAAATTGTTTTTCTCTCACGCTTCCTCTGAAGCGGAATTAATGGAAACACGACGGTAGTTGGCTGCTGCCAACTTCCCGTCTTCTCTCACGCTTCCTCTGAAGCGGAATTAATGGAAACTTGGAGATGCCGATGAAAATTCCAATCAAGGCTCTCACGCTTCCTCTGAAGCGGAATTAATGGAAACTCCAACTGCGTAAGCTAAATAACCTAAAAATGTTTTTACTCTCACGCTTCCTCTGAAGCGGAATTAATGGAAACCTACAGAACGCTCCACCTGAACGGCAGCCTTATCGTCCTCTCACGCTTCCTCTGAAGCGGAATTAATGGAAACAGTGTGGGTGGAATCTTTAGCGATAACTTCTACTTGATTCCTCTCACGCTTCCTCTGAAGCGGAATTAATGGAAACAGGTGATACAGTGCCGTGGTATTCAACGGACACAGGAGAAACTCTCACGCTTCCTCTGAAGCGGAATTAATGGAAACTAAGCAAAAAATGCACCCGGCGCTTCCATCCATACAAAAATTTGATTAATCAAAAAAAGAAAGCTAACTTTTGACAGTTAGCTTTTTTTGTGGCTGATACCAATTTCAATCTGCTATACTTAAAGATAAGCTCGCTATAATTTCACATCTCAAAACCAAAAATTTCACGCTGCAAAACTGATACATTCAGAGACACCACAAATGAACCAACCCTTAATCTGTCACTTCCTCATCGGCACTCCGGCATCAGGCAAATCAACCTTTGCCACCCAACTCGCAACCAAAGACAACTACACCACCGTCTCCACAGACGCAATACGCTCCAAACTCTATGGCAACGAAACTACCCAAGGAAACTGGCACGACATCGTAAACATCGTATTAACCAAAATCTCAGAAAGCATCACCGCAGGTATCCCCGTCATCTACGATGCCACCAACGCCTACCGCCCCTACCGCATGGCCATACTAGAAAAACTACCCACACAAAACTGTTACTGGATAGCATGGCATCTGAAAACCCCCCTCCCTATTTGCCTAGAATGGAACAAACGACGCACCCGTAAAGTGCCAGAAAAAATCATCGAAAAAATGTTTCAATATCTTAAAAACTTTCCGCCCCTAGTAGCAGAAGGCTTTGCAGCAGTACATACTATTCACAACAGCACATTCAACCCCAAAACAATACAGCAAAATATCCACTCCCTTACCCGCAGCAATATTAACCGCAAAAACCGCACCTCCTCCCTAGAATTTCATTCCTACTCCCGACTTTTAGACTTCGATCGCCTCATACATTTAATCTCTCTACTCATTCAATATCCTGGTCTCGGCAATTTACAACAAACCACACCCGATGTACTAATCAATATATTTAGTGAGCAACCAGAATTTCCTGATGCTCTTGCTGAGATAGTAGCAGTTATAGCTAAATTAAAAGGAGAAATTTATGCAGACAGAGAAGCGATCGCTACTGACTTAGCTTGGTTAGAAAGTAACGGTATTGTGGCAGAAGGCCAAACTGTTGATGCTGCTTTTTTAGATGAGGAAATATTGCCTTTGAGCAAACTAGAAGACAGATGTCAGAAGTCAGAAGTAGAGAAGCTTAATTATAATCAAGAACATAATAACTGTTCAGATATATATGATGGAAAATCAGATATTATTGCTCATCCCTACTCAGATGTTGCTCCATTTAAAAGGTTAATAACAGCTATTCGTCTAATATTAAACCGACCATTTCTCAGAGCAGACCACAAAAAAAGTTTAGACGTTTTAGCAGAAACCTTATCCCAACAACCAGGAATGGGGGGAGACTGTCGCGACCAATTTCGTAAAGATGTAGAAAATATTCTCAAACCATTTCAAATATTGCCAGACTTTCCGATGCGACATGGTTATTTTGCAGGTACAGGAATTTTATCGCGGTATGAATTAAAATGCTTGCAGGATATATTGCGGGCGCAAGTTAAAAGTATGGAAGACCCCGTGGTTTTATCTATTTACCAGCAATTTTCCCAACGGATGGGTTATTCTAAATTAGAAACTTCTCAACCTTATCCAGTCAGAGCGATCGCCCATCAATCAATGATAGATTTAGACTTGCTCTCTGAAAATGTATTATCTCGGAAACTCGAAGTAGTAGAAAATATTATTATTAATGGAGAATTAGTTGAGTTAGGGCGGTTAAAAGGCAAGGGAAAATTTACTGGAGATGTAGAAGGAACATTTGCTGCTTGGTTATTGCAGATAGTATTTTTCAATAATGCCTGGTATTTAGGTTTTGAATGTGAGGGAGGTTCATCAGATGGTTTGTTACGGTTTGAACGTTTGGATCGGTTATATATTAGTCAACATTTAAGCAAGTCTCGCCCACAGCAACAACAGCTCCGAAATTTACAACGATTACAAAAACTTTTAGATGCTAGTGTCGGGATATTTTTAGGTTCTTCTGCTGCCGACCAAAGTAAATTTTTAAGTAAAAAAAAGCTAGATAAAAAGCAAGTAATAGTAACAATTGAATTGTGGTTTGATGAAGAAAAATTTAAGTTTGTGTGTGAAAAAACCAAACGGTTTCCATCGGGAAAATTGCAAATGTCACCTCCTCCTAAAGGTAGTGGTTTTGTCAAAGATGAAGAGTTTCAAAAAGTTTTCCGTTTGTCAGGTACACAAGATCGACGTTTTCCCCATCGGTTTCGGGTGGAATTGCCTTACTGGTGTTTAAGAGATGTGAGTTTTTTAAGTTGGGTTATTGGGTTTGGCGGTCATGTGAAAGTAGTGAAACCAGATGAATTAGTTAATATTGTTCATAAAACTGGGTTAGATATTGTTGAAATTTATGAAGGGAAAGCAGAAGGAAAAGAATAAAGTTTTCGGTCGCGCACCTCGGAACGGAGTTCTATCACGCTCTTACCCGGAATCACTCTCGCACTGTTATAGATTGAGTCTTGTAGTCGAGGAAACTATAACTTTTGTCTAGGAAAAACTGACAAAATACTTCAGCTAGTGAAATTGAGCCACAAGTTGCTCTTAGCAACTTTATCAACCGATCAGGCTCTTGTCAAGGATTATGCTTTACCGAATAATGAATAATTAATAATGAATAATTAATAATTGAAGAACATAAAGCTAGTGAGATAGTCTCCCCTTGTAATTAATAATTAATAATTTCAGAGCGTATATCTAGGAAGATACTTTCTTGTTAATTAGGGCTGGCTCCAGTAAGCGATAATTAATAATTACCTCTTCTCTAATAAAAGAATTGTTGAAAAGGAATTTTTTTCTTTTTTTATCCCTGTAGGGCGACAGAACGTGGCACAGCTAAGGATAGAGTTGTTACCTTAATTTTTCAGTAATTAATGAGTGTCAGGCGCTTAATTATTGATGCTCCAGCAATAGAACTCCCCAGACGCGTGACGCGACCGATAATTGTTAATTATTAATTGTTAATTATTAATTGTTAATTATTAATTATTAATTATTAATTATTAATTATTAATTATTAATTGTTAATTGTTAATTGTTAATTATTAATTGTTAATTATAAACTCAAACTTCCATAGACAAAATATCAGAAATTTCCTTCTGTAAATCCTGACGATTATCATCATAAATAAGCAAAGTATTCAAATTAGAA
>NZ_JAAHGH010000084.1 GCF_010672525.1 Okeania sp. SIO2B3
TATTCGTTCAATGCGCTATGCTTAACCGCATGATACAGAATGGTAAACCCGAAAGTTATCAAGTATACATCTAGACTGCGCCTCTCCAGGGAGTCATCTGCGATCGCCACTTTCATGCAACAAAGCCATTATTAATTATTAATTGTTAAATATATGTCGATAAATTAGAGGAACTTGATATAGATGTCAAATCAAGATTTTACCAAGAGATATTTACCTTTCAATGATCTTCAAAGTAATCTGAATAAACGAAATTTGGTGAATAATATTTTTGCCATAATTGGTTTGTTAGTAATTACGGGAGCAATATTAATATTAGCTGCTTTAATCATTAAAATGATGATTGATGGCTTACCACGTCTAAATTGGAACTTCTTATTTTCTTTTCCTAGTAGAAAACCGGAAGAAGCAGGAATTTTATCAGCCTGGGTAGGTACTTGTTTAGTGATGTTAGTAACTACATTAGTAGCAGTGCCTTTAGGAGTTGCTTCTGGTATTTATCTAGAAGAATATGCTCGGAAAAATTGGATAGCCGATCTAATAGAAATTAATGTGACAAATCTTGCAGGTGTACCTTCAATTATTTATGGTTTATTAGCATTAGGATTTTTTGTTTATCAGTTAAATTTAGGAGAAAGTATTCTCACCGCAGGCTTAACTTTAGCCTTATTAATTTTACCTATAGTTATTGTCACTACTCGTGAAGCTCTCCGCTCTATTCCAACTAATTTACGAGAAGCCGCTTATGCTCTTGGAGCAAGTAAGTGGCAAATGATTTGGGACCATCTTTTGCCTTACTCTTTTGGTACTATTCTTACTGGTATAATTATTGGTTTATCACGGGCAATAGGAGAAACAGCTCCAGTTATTACTATTGGTGCATTGACATTTATTGCTTTTTTACCAGAATCTCCGGTGAAAAGTGAATTTCCGTTTATTTCTTTTTCCTGGCTCCAAGCTCCATTTACATTAATGCCAATTCAGATGTTTAACTGGGTTTCTCGCCCACAGAAAGCATTTGAAATAAATGCAGCAGCAGCAGGTACTATATTAACTATTATGACTTTGACAATCAATACTCTAGCTATTTATTTACGTTATTTAGTTCGTAAAGGTATCAAATGGTAAACTTTTATAGAAACAAACAAGAATTAATTACTATAAAGCCCAAAGCAGAAGTAAAAAAACTGAATTTTTATTATGGTTCATCCCATGTTTTAAAAAATATTAATTTGGTTGTAGCAGAAAAAAAAATTACTGCATTAATCGGACCTTCAGGGTGTGGAAAAACTACTTTATTACGCTGCTTTAATAGGATGCATGATTTGTATCCAGGAAATTACTATGAAGGGGAAATATGGCTAGATTCTCTGAATATTTTGGCGAAAAATATTGACCCAATAGAAGTACGAATGCGCATTAGTATGGTATTTCAAAAACCCAATCCGTTTCCCAAATCAATTTATGAAAATGTAGCTTATGGTTTGCGGGTGCGTGGTGAAAAAAAACGGAGTTTAATTGATGAAAAAGTAGAACAAGCTCTTCGAGGTGCAGCTCTTTGGAATGAGGTGAAAGATAGATTAAAAGAGGTAGCTTTTAATTTGTCTGGAGGTCAACAACAACGTCTATGTATAGCTCGTGCTCTAGTAGGAGAACCTGAGATGATTTTATTGGATGAACCTACTTCTGCTCTTGACCCAATTGCTACTGCTAAAATTGAAGAATTGATGAGTCAATTAAAAGAAAAGATAACTATTTTAATTGTGACTCATAGTATGCAGCAAGCTGCAAGATTATCTGATTATACGGCGTTTATGTATTTAGGGGAATTGATAGAATTTAGTGAAACTAAAGATTTATTTGCTGACCCTAAAAATCAGAAAACAGAAGATTATTTGCATGGCAGAATTGGTTAATTGAAGAAGGAATAAGGAATAAGGAATAAGGAAGGAGGAAGGAGGAAGAAGGAAGAACCGAAGGACTAATACCTGAATCCTAAGAAATAGCCTAGCTATTTGTAGCAAAAATTTCTCAAATTGGTGTTATACCAAGGGTCATTTCAGTTATCAGTTATCAGTACCTCTATTTAAAGTCAGAGGCTTGAAATATTGAACTTGATTTTTTTTCATCCCCTTGTAGAGCGGTAGCTCGCGGCGCAGCCAAGGGGAGGTTTCAGACCTTATTTTTTGGTGAAAAAAGAATACTTTTCTTAGGTTAAATTTCAATTATTAAGTAATTAATACAGGTACAATAACATTTTTGATAATTAGTACTTGCTGATTAAATATTAAAGCATTGAAAGATAAATATTTTAGCCTTTTTAGGTCTTGAAAAAGTGCCTGGTTTTCAGCTCTTGATGCTCAAAAAGTTAGGATTTTGAGCAGACAAGATTCTTACTCCCCTTTGTGTCCCTATGTCTGGTGAGTCCCCCCATCTCGTCGTCTGGTGCGTCTCCCCCTCCCCGTGTCCTACCCCCACAACCAATTTTTCAGCAAACCCTAATTAGTAGGCCAGAGCGTGTATTAAAAAAGCAGTCAGCAGTCAGCAGTCAGTAAGATTATTTTTCTAAGCTGTTAAAAGCTGATAGCTAGTTAATTATTCTGATGTTTACCAAATAATTAATAATTAAATAATTCGTGCCTTAAAGCCTCCCCTTTTAAGGAGAAAAAAGCGGTCGTTTGCGGAGCATTCCGTAGGATGGGATGGCGAGGAAACCTGCCCCATATCCAATCGAGCAAGAGAAGAAATAATATTTCCTTATATTCAATTCCGTAACGGTTAAAACCTGAGGTAATTATCAATTATCCATTAATGAATTCTTCCCTACTCCCCTACTCAAGAAAATGTAGCAAAAATTTATCTCCCTTGGTATTGAGAATTGTTTTACTGATACAATATCTCAGTTTTATGTTACTTTTACCAGAGAGTGAAACTTGAAGTTTCAAAAAAAATATTTAGTAAAGGAGTCAGAGAAAATGTCGCCAGAATATCTTATGGTAATTACGACAACTTCCAGTAGAAAAGATGCGGATAATATAGCTAAATACTTACTTGAAAAAAGGCTAGCTGCTTGTATTCAAATTTTCAGCTCCATAACTAGCAGTTATTGGTGGAATGACAAAATATGTACAGATGAAGAATGGTTATGTTTGATTAAGACAAGTCAGAAAAATTATGAAACCTTAGAGAAAGCCATTAGAGAAGTTCACCCTTACGAAACCCCTGAAGTAATTGCTTTACCAATTCTAACTGGAAGCCAAGATTATCTCGCCTGGTTAGGCAATCAACTGGAAAATAATTAACTTTAATGAGATAATTTATATTGTCTAAAAATAGGCTTTTTTGTGGAAAATTTCTGAGGAGTTAAGGTAAAGAAATGAAAATTTTGCTGGGAGCAGATACTTATGGTTTTCACCTCAAGGAAGCAGTCAAACAACACCTACTTAATCAAGAGTTAGAAATAGAAGATGTAGGAATTAGCGATCGCTCGACTGAAACTCCTTACTATCAAATTGCTTCAGAGGTGGCCAAACGAGTAGGAAGCGATCGAGCATATCGAGGTATTTTGGTTTGTGGTACAGGCATGGAAATGGCCATCATTGCCAACAAACACCCGAACGTCTATGCGGCTGTGTGTGAAAGTATTTATGCTGCCCAAAAATCCCGCTCTATTAATAACTCGAACATCTTAACTTTAGGAGGTTTGATTACCACTCCTCCAGTGGCCCAGGAAATCGTCAATAACTGGCTGAAGACTGAGTTTACCTCAGAATGGGAACCACCCATTCAAGAATGGTTGCACAACTCAATGAAAGAGATTAGTCAGATCGAACAAGAACAATTTGGAACAAATAAATAACATACAACAAGTATCGGTGTTTCTCTTCAATAAAGAAAGAGTCCTTTACTTTTCCGCCGTTATTTTCTAACAGATTTACAACGCTTTTTAGATGAATAAATCAGCTAGGAATAGATGGAGAATATCAACAGTGACTTTTACTCCTCGATCATTACATATTGAGTACTCCCTAATTACCGAAAAATTGTGCTTTAAAGCCTCTTCTTTTAAGGGGATAAAAAGAAAAATTTTCATGATTAGTCAATCCTCTTCTTTTAAAGGAGAGGTAATTGTTAATTAGGGTTTGCTGAAAAAGTATTTTTGCGGGGGTAGGAGACAGGAGATAGGAGACAGGAGACAACCCACCCCTCGCCCCTCCCCCTCCCAACCCACCCCTAACCCCTCCCAGGAGGGGAGGGGAGAAATGGGAATGTAGAGGAGGTAGAAGCTAAGTTTTGTCTCTTAATTTTTCTGCCCAACTCTTGCACAAAATGCTAGTTTTTTTGAGCTTTCTTGACGGAAAACAGGCACTTTTTTTTTACCTAAAACAGCTAAAACCTTTATCTATCAATGCTTTTATATTTAATCAGCAAGCCCTAATTATTAATTATTGAACATATTGCTTTTGAAATTATGTACCAATATTTATAGCAGTCGAAGAAAAGGTTAGGACATATCAAAAGCTTATACCGTTTCACGGAATTCAAAAGTCAAAAGTCATGCATTATTATTTTATATCTCAAAACTTTGATACTTCACTAATTTCAGCAAATTATTCGACATTTAAAGTTTGAAACTATTTGTAATATACTTTTTTCAAATTGGTATTAAAACTCAGACAAAGCCAGATTTTTCCTTATTCCTTTTCTTCCTTCTTCTTCAACCAATAAATGTAAAGCTACTTGTTCTAAATATCTGTGAGAAATTGGCTGAATAAATTTATCTAAAGGATTCAAATCAACAATATAGTTACCTATTTTTATTCCCACTGGTTCTAAATGTTTACCGAGAATTTCTTGATGTAATAACCCTTGATTTTTCAAGGTATTTATTAACCAAAGTACATCACTTTTATCTTGAATTTCTTGACTTTTGTATCGATCTGTGATGCTACCTGCAACAGTATCTTGAGTAAAAGAAATCATAGAAATTAACTGAAATAAATCACTATGTTTAATCAAAGATTGGGTTTGTTTTCGATTGGGTTTTACTCCTAAACCAATTCGGTCTATTAATTTTGCTAAAGCAGGGATAGGTATAGCGCTATTTGTGTCACTAATATCTGGAGCGATTAACAAAGAATGCTGATTTAAAATGGTAGTTATACTGGGATGAATTTGATGGAAAATTCTTTCTATTTTTTCTATCTCGTGAACATCAGCATATTTTCTGAGTTTGTCTTGCCATCCATTTTCACTCAGGAATTCTAGCAGGACAATATATTTGCAGCCTAAACTATGACCAACCCAAAAATATTTTGAGGGGTCAGTATAGATATTATTTTGATAACCCAATTTTTCAGCAAGTTCTGGCATGGCTTTTGCTAAAATACTTTGTTCTTTTAATAAACTAATAGCAATCGGCCAATGTTGGAAACTAAAGCGGAAAGGTAAAGCAATAATACTGTATCCTTGAGCATACATTTGACTTAAGAAATAGCGATAAAAAATCGTTGGGAAACTGCCAAAAAAAGCTCCGCCGATAAATTGGATAATTCCACGAGGTTGAGGATGAAGTGCTACCCAACTAAAAGAAAGTGGTGTGAATTTTAAACTCATAATTTTATAGTAGGAAACAGGTTTTAATGAAGTCATAATTCAGAAGTTAGAAGTTCTTTTTGTCACCGGGATTTGAGCAAGTATCCAAGTCAAATAACTTCCGTAAATTACTGTATAATTAAACCTTGGCGTTGCTGAATTGAAGTATGAATGTGCGATTTTTTGGTTCTGGTCAAGCCCCCTAAATCCCCCAAGTTTGGGGGACTTTTAGAGTTTTATCCCCCCCAATTTTGGGGGGTTAGGGGGGCAAAATTATACCCAGAATCAGCAACGCCTAAAACTTTTATAGCTCTATAAAATCTGACTTTTAACTTTTGACTTTTATTTGTTTTTATTTGTAGTTCTATAAAATCTGACTTTTGACTTTTATTTGTAGTTCTATAAAAACTGACTTTTAACTTTTGACTTTTAACTTTTAACTTTTAACTTTTAAAGATGCCAGTAATCTAGCTATGGCATTACTAATAGGTTGATTTGTTTCTTGCTGATAATATGTAAATCCTGGAGAAGGATTCACCTCAAAACAGTACCATTCGCCCTCTGGGGTTTCTCGCAAATCTATACCAGCTAAAGATAATTCCATTTCTGCCGCCATTAGTCTACATTTATTTTCTATATCTTCCGGTAAACGACAATTAAAAATTTCAGGAGCATTGGCAACTCCCGCGTAACGATAATCATCTGCAGCAGAACTAATAGCACAGGCAAATATATCTTCACCCACTACATGAACCCGATAATCCCTACCAGGTATATATTGTTGAAATTGAGTTGGACAAGAAACAACATTATCCAAACGTTCCTCGTGTTCTGGTCGTAGCTGAGAAACCTTACTGCGGGTACTACTAACAGATTTGTAAATCACACTGCCATGGTTTTGCCAAAACTCATGTACCGCATTCGGAGTCGTAGTAACTAAAGTGTCAGGTACTTGAAATCCAAACTTACAAATTTGCTGTAACTGATACGGTTTAGAATTATTCGCTGCCATTGCTGAAAAGCGATTTAAAACTAAGGCAGAAGTAATTTCTACCCATGACAACAAAGCATTGTCTACTGCAGTCGCGTGTTGCCAAGCATAACTCTCAGCTCCTGCTTCCATGATTTCCGGAAGTCTGTAGGAGTTGTGGGGACGCAAATAAACTCCTGTGACTGCACTCAAGTCTATTTTGTGAGTAGAAGTCCAGATTTCCCCTGTAATTTTTTCCCCTACAGAAAGCTTAACTTCAGTTTCAAGAATTTCTCGTTGGTTGAGCAGTACATGAGGTATACCTAAATTTTGCAATTCTTTCTGTACTGCTGCTAAAGGTGAATCTCCGGGTAGTCCCCACAACAGAATTAACATTTTTTTTCCTCGTTAAAAAAAGCGGTCATTTCAGTTATCAGTTATCAGTACCTCTAGCTGTTCCGGACTCAACAATTCTGTGCCATAGTGACAGAGGATTTTAACGTAGTAGGGGCGAATGGTATTCGCCCAATGCTGATAGCTGTTTGCGCAGCATTCCGGTACGGAAATGCTAAAAGCTGATAGCTAATTAAAATACTCCAGAATGGCAGTAGCGATCGCTGGTTGAGAAATATCTGTCCACAAATTAGCATCAATAAATTCTGCATCAGCATCAGCTTTACTAAACTGAACAGTTAATAACTCAACTCCAGCAGCATCAGCAAGACATCTAGCTTGAGTTGCTAAGGTGGGGTCAACTTCACCAATACAACGCTTACCAACAACAGTTACTGTTGCGGAATATTTTGGAATTACTTCTGGCAAATTTTCCTTCCCTAGAGCAATATGTTGATGCAGAGGACGTACAAACATCCCCGCTTGAGCAGCAGCATAGATCCATTGGGGCGATCGCCAATTCGATCCAAGTAGACAAGTTGGTGTCGGTCGGTTGAGCATTGGGCATTTTAGTGTATTTAACCAGGAAACCAAAAATGCTGTCATTTCAGCAGCTACATAAGTGCGGTCGCTAGGAACAATATGAAAAAGTTCCTCTGGAAAAACTACAGGGAGGCGAGTTAACACACCTGTTATTTGTGCAACTTCTATAATTTTTCCTCCCACTACCGCCGTAGAATTTTTGGTATTTCCCAGATGGTGTCGCCACCCAACCACTGATAAATCTTCAGGGGTTAGTAGCGTTACACCATCAGTTGCCGAATGTTCAATAAAAGACCGAGCAGACTTGTCATATTTACTAGCAATAACAACAAGCACCACTCTACTCCTTTTTATCCGTTGTTAACAGCAGTTTCACCAACAGCAGGACGCTCTTCAGAAGATATGAAAGCTTCTTGCGTTGCTAGACGTTGTCCGATGTTATCGATACTTTGAGCCATTAAAGCTAGTGTTTGTTGTACTTCATTTCCTTGGTTAGCGGTAACTGTTTCGATATTTTCTTTGGGATTTTTTTCAGATTCTTTGGCTTCTTTGATTTCTTTTATTTCTGGTTTTACTTCTTTAACAGTTTTGTCAGATACAAGAGATGGCAGCTGAAATAAACTACCTCCATTAGCAGTTGGTAGGGCATAAACTAATTGGTCAAAATCAGAAGCTTTAGGTGTGTTTTCACTGACAAATGTTCCTCGGTGTTCGGGAGTTACTAAGACATTAATTTTCTGAAAAAGATTGCGCGCAAATATTTCTACAAATCCACGAATTTCGACCGTATCAACCCCTGGCTTGAGAGTAGTAATATCTGGTTGTAAAATAACTAAAGCTGTATCTTGGGCAGGTATTCCTACATCAAGACTAAATTTACGACGGTCTCGACTGCGAGTTAAATCCCCAAATATGTTATTTCCTCCAGCATCAATGACAGTAATAGTATCATCTACATTTAAGTTAGGTGTTGTAGCTGTAAATTGGACTTGAAGCCACAAAATAGTGTTATTAGGATTAGCAATTGTTAAAAAGTAACCTTGGAGAACTTGACGGTCAGAATTAGGAATATTTCCTGCCTTAGGAGTGATAGGTTTTAAGAGTAGTTCAAATGTTGAAACTAGCATTGTTTGCCCTCAAAAAAAAGTAGTTTTTTGGTTATCAAAAATGATTGATAACTTTGATTTTTTTTGGTGTTTTTTGTTCACCTGTATCTACCTTAACCTGATAATTATCGAGTGTGTAGGACAAAAACCTAAAAGTGATTTACATTTTTCGCTCCGTAATGCGATCGCGTTGCCAACGTGCCAAAATTTCAGCAGCAAGACGACGAATAGGTCGAGATGGTTGTCTTCTTTGTGCTGCCCATTTGTCTATTGTATCTCTGGTTACTCCTAACATTAAGGCTAAGGAATCTCTGGTTAACCCTTCTCGAATATTAAGCAATGTTAGAGGGTCTATTTCTTGAGTTTCTGCTTCTATTCGTGAAATCACTATAGTTTTGGACATAAAAATTTTTTCCCCAACTAGAACCTATCATTTATACTACTCAGGACTTACCCAAAATTCCGGTGTTATAGCGCTGTGCGCAGCTCATCTGGCAATAGGCAACAGCTCATCTGGAGGAATAAATTGCTGTTTGCGCAAGCATTCCGTAGGAATCATATAAGACTTTTAGCTATTGGACAGTTGCTGTAATTTGTACATAAGTCAGCGCACATTGCTATATTAGCTGTTGTATAGACTTTCCTGTAGGACGCCATACAAATTGAGTTATTGTGTAAGTCCTGTTAATTTTCATATTTCTGAGACTGCCATAGGTTATGCAGTTATGATGTCAATGGTTAAATAACGAATTTTGACATTGATGATTTGAGGTATGATATCATGTCCGGATAATTAGACATCTCCAAAAATCAAAAATAGAATCAATTATTATCCATAAATTATCAATTCTTTCCCCCCTGTTGCCTGTTGCCTTTCGGAGCTGTTGCCTGTTGCCTCTTTTCTGGAGATGTCTATTGAGGGATATAACTCCGTTCCGCTTACGCGACCAAAAAACTTTCTTCTTCTTTCTTCCCTCCTGACTAATGACTCCTTAGTTCCCCTCCTGGGGGGGGGAGGGGCGAGGGGTGGGTTAATACCAAATTGATAAATGTTTGCTACAAATACTTAGGGTGTTTATTCTAATTGAGAATTTAAAATTTAGAATGCACGCGGGGATAGATTTAATACCATTTTTGATGTTGTAAATCACATTTTTTGTCAAACATACTTTATTTGAAAGTCTTTTTATGGTGCTTATTATTCGTAACATTCTTTTTTCAAAATGGTATAACTCCTAAGTAATAATGCAACAGGCAACAGGCAGGAATATTTAAGAGCAAGAAAAAAACTTAGATATTCACTCTTGAGTTTACACAAACGATACCAGTGGAAATGATATCAGAGATTACTTTTAACTTTTAACTTTTAACTTTTACCTTGCGCGGAGCGCTATACTTCCCTACTCTTTATCCGCGATCGCTACTTGATATTTATTACCAACTTTTTTCAAATTAAACGTGTTAGAAGACTTTAAAAAGTCGAGAAATTTACCACTTAATTTTAACTGTTTCAGGATTGTAGTAATAGAATGACTATATTGTTTTTTAAATTTTGTGCCAATAATAGAAATGCAAATGTAGCCATGAGGATCATGAGCAGCTAAAACTTCAATAATATTCACCAACGCTTGTTCCAATTCTTTTGGAGAGCTAATTATCTGTGAATTTATAGTCGGTACATTTTCAGCAGGTTCTGGAGAGCTAATTATCTGTGAATTTACAGTCTGTATATTTTGGGCAGCGTTCGCCACTTTATATTCTTTAGATCTTGGTTTTTTTTTCACTCTAAATTTAGCAGAGAATTTGAAAAAGTTCTCCAGGTCATTGTTAATTTTTAAATCCTTTAATACCTGCCCCATATCCTCCCCAAATATTGCCATAAATTTTTCATCAACTAAGTTCAAATCCACAAAAATTTGATTTTTCTTGACTGGAATATTAGAGATGATTTTCATCACTTCTTGCTCAAATTCTGTTCGAGAATTAATCTCCGGTAAATCAACCCCCTTTGACTGAATATTTTCCTCATTTTCAACTAATTCTGTAGCAATATTTTGAGCTGCCAAAATCTCCGCATCTTCAGAAACTACCTCTGATAAATTTTGTTTAGACTCTCGAACTAGAGAAATTTCACATCGTTTCTCCAATAAACTAGCAATAATAGATAACTCAGAGCTGCGCCGACTAATTGACTCATTTTCCACTTGCAACAACTGTTGAATTTGTTCCACAAACTCTTCTAATGGTGGAATTTCTGTTGCCATTTTCAGAGAATAATGCCTCACCTCCAAAGTATTTCGATTTTCTATACTCAGAATATTATCCGGTTGTCTTCTCACCCGATAAACAGTCAAACCTTGATTTTGTAAACTATTACAAAGGTGAGTCAATAACCAATCCGAAGAACAAACAAAAACAGCTTTAGCATCAGAATATTGCCTACCAATAGCTGCCCCCATAGAAATCATTTGAGCATCAGCACTATTTTTACCTTCCGGAACATGAATAAGTTGATATCCACGCTCAAAAAGTTCTGCATCATATTTGCTCAAACTAGAATTTTTCCAGTTAGCAAAAGCCATCTTAACTTGTAAAGAATATTCAGAAATACTAGCTAAAAATTGCTCTGTATTAACATCAATTTTCAGATTTTCAACATCTAATAATAAAATTGCAATTCCAGTCCTTGGAGCTTCAGATAAAGTTGTTGGTTCAGATTTACTAACAGAAATTTCCTGCCCTATTTTTGATGTAGGCAAATGTGCCATAAACTGCCGACCACAATCTTTGCAGCGATAGCGTTGACGATTGTTGGGACGACCATTTTTGCGTAAAGATGTAGAACCACAAGTGGGACATTTCATAAAAAGGAAGGAAGAAGGTGGAAGGAAGAAGGAAGAAGGAAGAAGGTGGAAGGTGGAAGGGAGAAGGAAAAAACCCTATTTTTAAATAAGCTTTTCAGTAATTTTGCTCCCCACCTCCTCACACTTCCCATGTGTTCCGGAGCGTTCGAGAGCTAGAAACAGCCTTAGCCTTTTGCCCTTTGACATTTTAAAAATACCAGGACTTACGCAAATTGACTTTTAAAGCACCATTTGTAGGGGCGCAATTCGGAGCTTTGCGCCCCTACAAATGGTATTCGCCCTAGCCATAAGTAGAGTCTCTGCGTAAGTCCTGAATACTCTATATCTATTGTCAGTGGATAACTCCTAACTATGCATAACTAACTTCTATTAATAAATAAATGATATATAGCAGTAGAAGGAAAGGGTGCGGACATATCAAAATCTTAAAACTCATACAACGCAATATTCTTTCCTCTGCTATAAAAAAACTCCTTTCTAGCTACTGACAACTAATAACTGATATGACTCCTATGATATCATACCGTTGTTTAACAAAAGTTAATAAAAATATGGCCCGCGACTTAAGAGGATTCCTGAAAATTTTAGAAGACCGAGGACAATTATGCCGAATTAAAGCCTTAGTTGACCCTGACCTAGAAATAGCAGAAATTTGTAACCGAATGTTGCAAAAGGGTGGCCCTGGTCTTCTGTTTGAAAATGTCAAAGGGTCTGACTACCCCATAGCAATAAACTTGTTGGGTACAGAAGAAAGAGTATGCTGGGCAATGAATATGGAAAAACCCCAAGAATTGGAAACCTTGGGCAAAAAACTGGGGATGCTGCAACAACCAAAACCACCAAAAAAGATTTCCCAAGCAGTAGAATTTGGCAAAGTTTTGTTTGATGTTGTCAAAGCAAAACCAGGGCGCGATTTTTTCCCTCCTTGTCAACAAGTTGTTGTTGAGGGAGACGCTCTCGACTTAAACCAAATTCCTATGATACGTCCCTATCCTGGAGATGCGGGTAAAATTATTACTCTCGGTTTGGTTATTACAAAAGATTGTGAAACAGGTACACCAAATGTAGGGGTATATCGGTTACAGTTACAGTCGCGTAATACTATGACGGTACATTGGTTATCCGTCCGTGGTGGGGCGCGACATTTGCGAAAAGCAGCAGAAAATGGGAAAAAGTTGGAAATTGCAATTGCTCTGGGAGTAGACCCATTAATTATTATGGCTGCTGCTACTCCAATTCCGGTAGACTTGTCAGAATGGCTATTCGCAGGACTTTACGGTGGCTCCGGGGTGAAGTTAAATAAGTGTAAAACCTTAGATTTGGAAATACCCGCAGATTCAGAATTTGTGCTTGAGGGTACAATTACTCCTGGGGAAATGTTACCAGACGGTCCCTTTGGCGACCACATGGGTTATTATGGTGGGTTGGAAGATTCTCCGGTGATTAAATTTCACTGTATGACTCACCGCAAAGACCCAATTTATTTGACCACTTTTAGTGGGAGACCGCCAAAAGAAGAAGCAATGATGGCGATCGCTCTTAACCGGATATATACTCCTATTCTCCGACAGCAAGTTTCAGAAATTGTTGATTTTTTCCTCCCTATGGAAGCTCTGAGTTACAAAGCTGCGGTAATTTCTATTAAGAAAGCTTATCCAGGTCAAGCACGAAGAGCAGCATTAGCTTTTTGGAGTGCTTTACCACAGTTTACTTATACAAAATTTGTAATTGTGGTGGACGATAAGATTAATATTCGTGACCCTCGTCAAGTAGTCTGGGCAATTAGCTCTAAAGTCGATCCTTCTAGAGATGTGTTTATTTTGCCGAATACACCTTTTGATAGTTTAGATTTTGCTAGCGAGAAAATTGGTTTAGGTGGTCGTATGGGAATAGATGCTACTACAAAAATTCCTCCTGAAACTGACCATGAGTGGGGTGCTGCTTTGGAGTCTGATGCTGATGTTGCTGCAATGGTGGATAGACGTTGGGGTGAGTATGGGTTGGATGATTTGAATTTGGGGGAGGTCGATCCGAATTTATTTGGATATGATATTCAGTGATTCTACTGAGTAGCAGTTTGCAACTTTCTGTAGGTACAAAATTTTGGGAAAGTAGGCAATACAGAAGAAGGGTCATTTCAGTTTATCAGTTATCAGTTATCAGTACCTCCGGCTAAAGCCATAGGCTTGAAATACTGAAGTTGATCTTTTTTCATCTCCTTGAAAGGGGAGCCTTGAGACCTTCTTTTTTGGTCAGAAGAGGTAAAAAGCAAGAAGCTATCGATCTTCCCTGCTGGAATTCTATATCCTCCATACCTCATCTATCCCTTATCTCAAGTCTGATTAGACATCTCCTGCAAAAGAGGGAACAGGGAGGAATAATTGATAATTTATGGGTAATAATTGATTTTATTTTTGATTTTTACGCCTATATCTATTAAGAAAGCCATAATAAAAATGTTCTTCTGTTGAGAGAGAATATTTTTTCCGTTTGTCATGGGGAACAAACAAATTTCCTCTTGTTCCCTACTCCCTACTCCCTAAATTTTTCCGAAGTGGTTATTTAAAGAGACATGATATTACCCATAAGTTTTAGAAGTATTGGAGGGTGGGTCCCCACCCCTAATATCATGTCCGGTAGCATCGGAGCGTATATAAAATTAAGGTGAAAATAGGAGAAAACCTCCTGCCTCCTGCCTCCTGCCTTCTGCCTCCTGCCTCCCAGGAGGGGAAATGTGGGGGGATGGTTATAGTCGCAATGCTGCTAGAAATTAAATGGCGCACCCATTAGTTATTCACTTTTAGCCACCTCTTTCATTAGACATCTGGTAAAAATCCAAAATAAAATCAATTATGATACAGAAATTATCAATTATTCCCCTCCTGGGAGGGGGAGGGGCGAGGGGTGGGTTTCCTACTGCCTACTGCCTACTCCCTCTTTTGGAGGAGATGTCTATATATTTATGAGAAATGGCAGGTTTGTCTTCACTTCCCTATATTCCTCCTCTCCCTCGTCTCCCCTATGCTGCAATTGAATTCAATATATGTAGGTAAAGCATAGCTTTTGAGGGGGTATCAAGGAGGGATAGAAGTACAACTTTTTTGATTACCAGTAATTAACCGACATGATATAAAAAGGGTTCAAACTAGCTTAGGATGGGAGGACTAACGATCGCAAATTAGACGAATAAATCAAGTATTTATGACCTCATTTGTTCCTTCTGATTTGATTTTTCTAGAAGGCCAATAAATATTATAAAGGAAAGTTTAACTAGCTGGCAACTGATATAAATTGACGAACCTAATTTATAGTGATTCTAAAATAAATAGACTACAGTTGCCAAAGCATTTTTCTACTTTCTACTCCCTACTTCTTGCTCCTAGGCGCAAAAAGAATTATTTTATAATCTACTTAAAATAAAAATGTTGTAGGTTATGACAATATCTATTGACAATTTAATCTAAAGATTGTTAGATTATTATTGTCCTGGATTCATCAAATGAATATCTCCGTTAAAATACTGACTTGAGATGGAAAGAAAAAACATACTCAAAATTAAGTTTGAATCAGTTAATTTTGAGTTATCTTTGTGATATTATTAATTTAGCTAAAATTATAGATTAGCTAATATCAAGTTACGTTTAATGAGTTATGCTATGATTTAGTTACGTACTCATAAGTTAGAGCCACCAAATTATCACTCCCACCTAAAGTCCACTTTCATCAGTAAAAATTCATTTAAGTTATGTAGTGTGTAAATACCTCATCAAAAATGAACTCTACTAATTAATAATTTCTAGATGCGCCTGTTTGTGTTTTAATTCTTTGTACAATCCCAAAAAAAAAGTCTGGTGAGAGCGACCAATAGAGAACACTGACAATATCTTCTATTGATTACTCAATCACAGACCGATTGATGCCTTTCGCTATTTAAATATTGAATTGCTATTTCTGGTAGCAATTTCAGAGTTAGTTTGTGGTTAAGTTTAGTAAAACTGAACCACTCCATCCAACATGGATACATATAGACATCTACTACTCATTGTAATAGATTCTTTATGTCTTGTTGGTGATATGAGTCATGTAAACGTGTGATTTAAATCGCTCAAGAGGAGAAAAAAACAATTGAGAAATAAATTCCTGAACAACCAACCCCTTCAAAAGTCTGTAGCTAATAAAAGTTCTTCATCTCCCTACAATCAGAGTCTCAAACCCAAAATTGCACCTAGTATTGAGAACAATTTCTTCATCAGGAAATCCCAATCTGCTCAAACATCAAACCTAATAGTTGTTGGTGAAAACAATCTCACTCTCAGACAGGTAGCGAAGGTAGCAAAATTAGGATCGCCAGTTACACTCACAAAACGTCTAGATATTTGCCAAGGTATCCAAGACTCTTGCAACTATATTACCAACGCCGTAGAAACCGGAAAATCAATTTACGGAGTCACTACAGGATTTGGTGGCATGGGTAATACAGCTATTTCCTGTGAAGATGCTGCTGCTTTGCAAGAAAACCTAATTTGGTTTCTCAAGACGGGTGCAGGAAATCGACTCCCCATTGCTGATGTTCGTGCTGCTATGCTGTTGCGGATGAACTCTCATACAAAAGGTGCCTCTGGTATTCGCTATGAATTAATCGAACGTATGGCGATATTCCTCAATGAAGGAGTTACCCCTCATGTTTATGATTTAGGTTCCATTGGTGCTAGTGGGGATCTAGTCCCTCTGGCACATATTACTGGAGCATTACTAGGTTTAGATCCAGCGTTTACTGTAGATTTCAAAGGTACAGAAATCTCAGCTATTGAAGCTCTTAAGCGACTTAAATTACCAACCTTGTCGTTGCGTGCTAAAGAAGGGTTGGCAATGGTTAATGGTACTTCTGTGATGACTGGAATAGCTGCTAATTGCGTAAATGATGCTCATTCATTATTTGCTGTAGCTATTGCGACTCACGCATTAATGATACAAGCACTGGGTGGTACAAATCAGTCATTTCATCCATTTATCCATGGTTTGAAACCTCACCCAGGTCAAGTTTGGGTAGCAGAGCAAATGGTGAATTTGCTGTCTGGTTCCCGTTTGAGTTGTGATGAGTTGAATGGTGATAATCACTTTGATGGTGGTGATTTGATTCAAGACCGTTATTCTATGCGCTGTTTACCGCAGTATTTGGGTCCAGTGGTAGATGGTTTGTGGGATATTGCTAGTCAGATAGAGACAGAAATTAATTCTGTTACTGATAATCCCTTAATTGATGTGAAACGTCAAAGTAGCTATCACGGCGGTAATTTTCTGGGTCAATATGTGGGAGTCGGAATGGACAGATTGCGTTATTTGATTGGGTTAACTGCTAAACATCTAGATGTTCAAATTGCTCTGTTAGTTACTCCTGAATTTAATGGTGGATTACCTGCTTCTTTGGTGGGGAATACTCAACGAAAAGTGAATATGGGATTGAAGGGTTTGCAAATTGCTGGCAATTCAATTATGCCGTTGTTGACTTTTTATGGGAATTCTCTGACTGACCGTTTTCCTACTCATGCGGAACAGTTTAATCAGAATATTAATAGTCAAGGATTTGGTTCTGCTAATTTGGCACGGACTTCTATTAATTTATTCCGACAATATTTAGCGATCGCTTTGATTTTTGCTGTCCAAGCAGTGGAGCAAAAAAATTATGTGCTTTTTGGTAATTATGATGTTGAAAAAAACTTGTCACCTGCAACTAAATTGTTGTACAATATAGTCAGAAAACTGTTAGGAAAACCTGTATCAAAAGAACAGTCTTTGATATGGGATGATTATGAACAAAGTTTAGACATTTATATTTCACGAATTGCAGATGATTTGAGTGCGCCTGGTCAGATTAGTCAAGCTGTTTCTAATATTTTTTCTGAGTTAATGAATGAAAAATAATTGTAAGCATTTCCTGCGGACTGCTGCGCAAACAGCTATTAGCATTTCCTACGGAATGCTCCGCAAACAGCCATCAGATGCATGAACATATTCAAGCAATAACTGAGGTTAGGTTATAGCCAATTTAATTAATGAATTTTAATTCTCCTTGCTGGATAATTCCCCTCTAGCATGATAATGAGTTAATAACAAATAGCTGATAGCTGATAGCTGACTGCTGAATGCTTACAAATAATTAGAATACTCTTCGTTTTTCGTTTTTTTTAAATTATGAGTAAAGTTTAGGGTCTATAGCAGAAGGAAGAAGGAAGAAGGAAAAATCTAGCGTTGTCTGAGTTTTGAGCTTTTAATTCTGTCCTAACTTTTACTTCGACTGCTATACAATATTACCTCCTATATCTTTACTCATAATTAGGGCTTGCTGATTAAATCTAAAAGTATTTACAGATAAAGGTTTTAGCTTTTTTAAGTATCAAAAAGTGCGAGGTTTTAGGTGGTAATGGTTCAATTAGGAGCGGGTTTTGGTCAAGAGTTGAGCATAAAAATCTAGGGACAATTCTTACTACTACCTCCTCTATAATTCCCATTTATCCTGACTCGGTCTTCCCCTGCTGGGAGGTGCTAGGGGTGGGTTTACTCCTCCCCTTACCACAAGACTTTGTTCAGCAAAACCTAATTAGGATTACTTTGAATATTTACGATTTCCTAGAAACAACACAGATAAAAAAATCGGATGTATTTCGGTTTATTTCCTACTCCCCCACTTCTTCATTTTGATTGGTTAAGCCAGAAAAAATAAGGATATTTCGATGAAATTTAAAATTTTTTTTCCAGATTTTTGTTGTAGATGGTTGTGTTTTTTTTTAAGACTAATTTCTCCAAAAAACTACAATTTTGGCTAGAAACAATCGAGCATTGCCAATTTTTTTTTCAACTAGATGCTAGTGATTGGCAACAAATATGTAAAATCATATCTCCGGCTGATTTTATTGCCAAATAAACTACTGATTTTGAAATTAAAAATTACGATTTTTGCCAAAGAGTTAGATTGGTTTTTGATACATTAATCCAATGTATCATACCATTTTGAAAAAAGAATTTTACGCATAATAAGCGTGATTAAAATACTTTAAAGGAGATGTCTTTTTGACATAAAAGAGAATTTCCTAGATCAAAACTGGTATTGAAGCAATTCCCATACGACTCCTGACTCCCCTCCTGGGAGGGGCGGGGGTGGGTTTACTCCTAAGAAATATCCTAGCTATTTGTAGCAAAAATTTATCAATTTGGTATCAAACTACTTTCTACACCATGGAAAAACAAATATTTGGGGTGAAAAAATCACAATGAATATTACACAACATATTGAAAGAGGTGCTCAATTTTTTCCTCACAAAACAGCTTTAATTTTTGAAGAAAAAGTTTTTACTTATGGGGAACTAAATGAGTTAGCAAATCGTGTAACTAATGGTTTGCGGTATTTGGGAATAAAATGTGGCGATCGCGTAGCTTTGTTTTTGCCAAATATTCCTGAATTTGTCATTACTTATTTGGCAATTATCAAACGTGGTGCTGTGGTTGTTTCTGTTAATTCAATGCTGAAAAGTGAAGAAGTTCGCTTCATCCTCAATGATAGTGAAGCAGTAGCAGTTGTGACAACAGAATCTTTAAGGGAGCAAATACCCGATCGGGATCTAGCTTTTCTGAGGAATGTTTTAATTACTCAGGGTGAAACAGATAGAGATATCAGTTTATCTACTCTGATGGAAAAAGGGAGTGCTGATTTCAAGACTGTTTCCATGGAACCGACTGCCCCTGCTGCTATTGTTTACACTTCTGGCACCACTGGTTTTCCTAAAGGAGCAACCCTGTCTCATGGGAATATCTGTTCTAATATGCACTCCGTTAAGCATTGTTGTCAGATCGACTCTGATGATAAATTGTTGCTTTTTTTACCCCTTTCCCACTGTTTCGGTCAGAATTTTATTCTCAATGGTGGGTTAAACGCTTGCGCAACAATTATTTTACAGCGACGGTTTAGGCCAGAAGATGTATTGAAAGCTATTCATAGTCATAGCGTGACCATGTTGTTTGGAGTTCCGACTGTGTTTTTACGCTTGCTGGAGACTGGTGTGTCGCCGTCAGATTTTAACTCGGTGCGCTATTATTTTAGTGCTGCTGCTAAAATATCTGTAGACCTTGTATGTCAGTGGCAAGAATTTTGTGGTAAATTGATATATGAGGGTTATGGATTAACAGAAACTTCTCCTTTTGCTTGTTACAATCACGATTTGAGATATAAATTGGGTTCCATTGGAATGCCAATTGAGAACGTAGAAATGAAAGTTGTGAATGAAGCTGGCGACGAGCTTGAATGTGGGGAAGTTGGAGAGCTGTTAATACGCGGTCCGAATGTCATGCTAGGATATTGGAATCGTACAACAGAAACACAGAAAGTCTTGGATAATGGCTGGTTTCATACAGGCGATCTAGGCAGTATGGATCAGGATGGCTATTTCTATATTGTTGACCGCTTGAAGGATATGATTAATGTTTCTGGGTTCAAAGTGTATCCTTCTGAAGTGGAAAAAGTAATTCTGGAACATCCTGCTGTGCTTGAGGCAGCGGTATATGGTATGAGCGATCGCCTCAAAGGGGAAATTGTTAATGCTAATATTGTTCTCAAACCTAGTAAATTTGTTTCTGCTGAGGAAATAAAAAGTTTTTGTGCTCAGAGAATAGCAAATTATAAAGTACCTCATACATTTCACTTTGTTGATTATATTCCCAAAAATGCTACAGGGAAAGTTCTCAAGCGTGTTTTGCAGCAGACTTAGCGAAGCAGAAGAAAGGTCAAGCTTTTGTTGGGTTGCGCTCCCGCTTAACCCAACCTACATATTGCATTACTGCCTAAGTTTTGACAAAAATGACTGTTTTCATCTCAACAAATAGTTAAATTCGGCTTTTTTTGTAAATAAATTAGGAATAAATAACAATGAATCAATCTGTTGGTATCCGAGCACTTGCAGTTAATTTTCCAGAATATGTATTAACAAATAATTACTGGAAAAAGAACTATCCAGATTTGTTGCTTAAACTCGAACAAAAAAATAAAACTGTACGACTGTTCGACAACGACTCACAACAAAATGATCATTGGGTGCAAGCTGTTCAACCTTATCGAGAAGATATTTTTCGAGGTACTTTAGAAAGAAGAGTTTTAACTGGAGATGAAACTTCTATGACTCTTGAATGTGGAGCAATAGAAAAGGTTTTACAAGCTGCAAAACTAGATATTAACGAAGTTGACTTGCTGATTTCTTGTGCAATGTTTCCAGAAAGATTAGCCATTGGCAATGCCACTTTAATTGCTCGAGAATTAGGATTTCGAGGTACAGCTTGGAATTTGAATGCTACCTGTGGAGGCGCTTTGTTAGCATTAGAAAACGCTGTTTCTGTTATCCAAAGCCAGAAAATAGACCGGATTTTAGTGTCTGTATCATGCGATTATTCTAAGCATATAGAGTATACAAATCCATTTTCTTTTACTCTTGGAGATGGAGCTGCAGCTTTTATTGTGGAAAAAGTTCAAACAGGAGAAGGATTACTTCATTCTTATTCAACGAATACCCATGAATCTTGTGATGTAGTTTATCCAAAATTTACTGTAGATGAAAAAGGAGAAATAAAATTATTAATTGCCATTGATAAAGAAACTGTCAAATATGCCACTTCTTTATTTATTAAATATTTCCAAGAATGCTCTAGAAAAGTATTAGATAAATCAGGAATCAAAGTGGAAGATATAGATTTCTTTGTACTTTATCCACCTACTGCCGGGTACATTGACTTTTGTGCTTCAGAATTGAATATTCCTAAACACAAAACTATTGATATCTTTCCTCAGTATGGAAATATTTCTGTTACTTCAGTAATGGCTGCTTTATATCATACAGCTGAACAGAGGAAAATTAAAAAAGGTGATTTGGTGATGACCTATGCTCATGGTTTTTCAGGGGCTGCAGCTGCTCATATTATGCGTTGGGGTGATGTAGTTTTAGGATCTGTTCCTACACCATCAGAAAGTTTGATGAAGCTTACTACAAAAGTTGGAATTTAATTTCTTTTGAGAGTGAAGTTTTTGTTAAATTGTCATCCTGTGAGTTACTTCACTCTCTGAGAGAATTTAACCAATTATTTTCAACATTCCCAGATAAGTTTTATTGACAAAAATCAAAGGAGTATTTAAAGATGCCATTTTCACAAGAATTTGATGGAAAAGTTGCTTTAGTTACAGGAGGTTCATCTGGTATAGGTAGGGCAGCAGCTCTTGCTTTTGCTCAAGCTGGAGCCAAGGTTGTCATTGCCAGTAGAGGTGTTGAAGAAGGAGAGCAAGCAGCACACGAAATTTGTGCTAGAGGTAGTGATGCCATTTTTGTGAAGACTGATGTTTCTCAGGCTAACGAAGTAGAGGCATTAGTGAACAAAACTGTAGATATTTATGGCCGTTTAGACTGTGCATTCAACAATGCTGGTGTTACCAAAATGTGTTCATTAATTGATTCAGGAGAAGAAGATTGGGACTATATTGTTAACATTAATCTTAAAGGAGTATGGTTGTTGATGAAGTATGAGATAGCACAAATGCTCAAACAAGGCAGTGGTGCAATTGTAAATACGTCCTCGGTTGCGGGTACGATCGGCGTAGTCAATTTTTCTGTTTACTCAGCAAGTAAAAGTGGGGTTATAGGTATGACTAAGGCTGCAGCAGTTGAGTATGCAAAATTAGGCATCCGTATCAATGCTGTTAGCCCTGGTATTATTCAAAGTCCAATACTTGAGACATTTTCTACCAAGCAACTCAATCAGTTTTTAGAAGAGCATCCTCATCCTATAGGTCGTTTCGGTACTCCTGAAGAGGTGGGAGAAGCCGCAATGTGGCTATGTTCCGAGGGTGCTTCTTTCATGACAGGACATAACCTGATTATTGATGGAGGATATACTGCTCAATAAATTAGTATTATATCATCTTCGGATAATAGTTGTGAGCGGATTGAGTAATAAGTAGTTAGATCGAATTAATTTCATAAGTTTTGGAACCATTGAAAAAGTGTGCAAATTACTATCCGTTAGCAATCTTCATAGATTTCCAGATTTATTTACTGAAGTGAAAGGAGTATTTTAAAAATGTCATTCTCAAAAGAATTTGACGGAAAAGTTGCATTGATTACAGGTGGTACATCAGGCATAGGAAAGGCAACAGCTCTTGCTTTTGCTCAGGCTGGAGCCAAGGTCGTCATCGCTGGCAGAAGAGTTACTGAAGGAGAACAAGTAGTACAAGAAATTTGTGCCAGAGGTGGTGATGCCATTTTTGTCAAAACTGATGTTTCTGTAACTAGTGAAGTGGAAGCACTAATTAATAAAACAGTTGAATTTTACGGTCGGCTCGACTGCGCCTTTAATAATGTGGGTAATGGGTTAAACCGTCCGCTAACCGAGCATACAGAAGATGATTGGGATTATATAATCAACGCAAATCTAAAAGGTATGTGGCTTTCTCTCAAATATGAACTTCCGATAATGCTCGAACAAGGAAGTGGTTCAATTGTTAATATGTCATCTGTTGGTGGCGTTGTAACTATCATGCCTGGTATGTCTGTGTATTCTGCAGCTAAAGCAGGAATTATTGGTTTAACTAGAGCAGCAGCAATTGAATATGCTAAATCTAATATCCGAATTAATACAATTAGTCCGGGTGCTGTAAAAACTCTAGCTTTGGAAAATAATTTTACCCCTGACCAACTTACTTTTATCAACGGGTTGCATCCCTTGGGGCGAATCGGGAAACCGATGGAAGTTGCTGAAGCAGTAATTTGGTTATGCTCTGAACGCACTTCCTTCGTTACAGGACATAATCTGATCATTGATGGAGGATACACTGCTCAATAAATTAGTGTAAAAAAAACAAGAGCGAATGTTAAATGTCTTTGTGTATATTTAGATACAGCAGATCCATCAGGCTTGAGGTACAGCTATAGCGGTTAATCTGCCTCTATTGCAGGCAAGATACCAAACGGCAGAAATTCCCTTGTTAATATCTGTACTTCATATACGACCGAATCTGCTGTAAGATTTATGGCGTTGGTGAAAAGAGGTATGATATCATGTCCGGATAAGAGCGCGAACAAAAAACTTTCTCCTTATATTCCTCTTTATTCTTCTTTCTTCCCTCCTGACTCCTGACTCCTCAATAATTTAAGATTAATATCATACACTAATTCACCAATGCCAGATTTATATATTTCTCACTTCAACTAATATAGGACTTACGCATATACGCTATATATAGGTCTCAAAACTATTGTCCAATAGTACTTTTACTCTATAAATAGTGCCTTTGCGTAAGTCCTGTAATATTATGTTCGGTTAAATCTTTATTTGAGAATAGGGAATAGGGAAAAATTTTCAGCAGTCCTCTCCTTGATAAGGCGGTTAGATCGGCAATCTCTGACAAGTGAAATTGCTTTACTCAGCAACGCTGATGAGAAATGCTATTGCCAATGACGCAAGTCTCACATCATCCATCAATAGGAATTTCTATAATAAATTCCGTGCCTTGTCCCGGTTGAGAAATACACTTCAACTGTCCTCCATGTTGCTGAGTAACGATTTGGTAACTAATAAATAACCCCAGTCCGGTTCCTTTGCCGATCGCTTTAGTGGTGAAGAAGGGGTCAAATATCCGTTGACAAACGCTATCGCTCATTCCCATCCCATTGTCAGCAATGAGAATCCTTGCTGTTTGAGCATCCTGCAGCTCCGTGGTAATCCGAATTTCGGAGTAGCGCCCAATCTCCGAAGTTGTTAAAGCATCGATCGCGTTGCTGAGAATCTGTAGGAATACTTGATTTAGTTGACTGGCCCAACAGTTTACTCGAGGTAATTTTCCGTAGTTTTTGACTATGGTAATTTCTGGGCAGGAGCGATTAGCATTGAGCCGATGTTGCAAAATCATTAAAGTATTCTCTAATCCTTCGTGGATATCTACATCCTTCATATCTGATTCATCAAGGCGAGAGAAGTTCCGCAAACCCAAAATAATTTTACTAATGCGATTGCTCCCTGTTTGCATGGAATCTAACAATTTTTCTAAGTCGTCACACAAAAACTCTAGCTCAAGCTCTTCTAATTTCTCTTCTATGACTGAATTAGAACCGGAATAGTTTTGTTTGTAAAGATCGAGTATCTCAAGTAAGTCGTGGAAATATTTGCGAGCATAAGTGATATTACTAGAGATAAACGTAATAGGGTTATTAATTTCGTGGGCAATTCCTCCTACCATTTGTCCCAAAGCAGACATTTTTTCCGTTTGGATCAATTGAGTTTGAGTTTGTTGCAATTTAAGCAGGGTTTGCTGTAAGTCTTGGTTTTTCTCCTGAAGTGCTTGAGTTCTGTGTTTGACTTGGGCTTCCAGATTGGAGTTATATTCTTCTAGATTCTGGTAAAGTCTGGCGTTTTCAATGGATATCGCAGCTTGAGTCATAAGTAGATGAAGGACTTTTATGCGGTCTGGAGTAAATGCTCCTGTAGCGAGGCTGTTTTCTAGGAGCAGGAGAGCAAGAAATTTGCCTTGCTTGACGATCGGAGTACACAAGAGGCTTTTTGGCTGGTGTTCTAGCAGGTATGGATCTCCAGCGAAGGTAGTTTCTGTTTCAAGCTCATTGATGAGTACGGTTTGTTGAGTCTGTTTGACAGTGTTGATCACAGTATGGGGTAAATCGGTAGTCTGGTCGAGAGATGTGATGCATGAATTATAGTCGCCACTCAGGCATTGAATAGGAATTTCCCAATTACCAGAGTTATTTAAAACTAAAGTTCCTTTGTTCGCTCCAGCATTTTCCATGAGAATGTGCATCAATTTATCAAGTAAGCTATTTAGTTCGATTTCCTCTGAGATAGTTTGGGAGGCTTTAATAATAGTAAAAAAGTCGAGATTTTTGCTAGTTTTGCTAGTGATTGAGGATATAGTTTTTGTGATGTCAATTTTTGTAATTTCTGGTGTTTGGCTGCGAATAATTAGGTTGGGGTGGTGTTCTTCTAAGTCTTTGATTTTGGCAGTCGCACCCCAATTAATATAGCAGTAATAGGCTTCCGTCATGTAGGCTTTGGCTACTTTTTCTCTGCCAAGAGACAGATAAAATTCTGCCGCTCGTTCGTTGGCGATCGCTTCTTCATGGATGTAACCGTTTTCTGAGGCTCCAGAAATTGCTTTTTCGTAGTAGGTTGCTGCTATTTCATTTTCACCTAAAACTCTGGCTGTTTCTGCTTCTACTAGATCGTATTTGTGTTGGAAGTTCATGGGGGCGTGCTTTGCCCAAATTTTCATTTGTTTTTGGTTAGACTTGACTTTTTTGAGGTATTGTTTTTGTTCTTTTGGGGAGATGTTGGGGTAATTTGCGAGTAGTGCAAGGGAATAGTAGAAGTTGTATTGAGCAAAGTAAATTGTACCTTTCATAGTATTTTGATACTTTTCGGCAAATTGAGCAATTTTAGTTGCTTGTACAATGTCTTGAAATATATAACAAATCATCAATTTCATGAGATTGATTATTAAGATTCCCGCCTGATTATTAGCTTTGATGAAACCCTCTGTATAATCTTCATCAAGCTTATTACAAATACCTGATTCTCGCTCCTTTAAATCGCTCAAAATATATTTTACACAATCATTCCATGCACTAGCAAAACGTATATAATAATCTTTTTTACTGCTAATAATTATAGTTAGATAGTCTTTTTGAATACTCGCGATTTCTTCTAAGTTTTTACCTCTAAATAATATATTTGAACAATAAGTTATAGCACATTCACAAGCATACTGAATATCTCCATTCACAAATCCATCTTGAAAACCTTCTATTAAGTCTAATTCTGTTTCTTTTATATGTTTTTTCCAAATTTTAACAAATACATTAAACAGCATATAAACTTTGGCTTTATATTCTCTTGCATTATATTTATTTAATAATTCTATAGATAAAACTCCGAATTTATATCCGGTCTCAAAATCTCCTATGGCCGAACATAAAATAATGCTATAACTTCCAAATCCATAAGCAGATAGAGGTGAATTTCCATGTTTTAAACATAGAGACACCATTCTAAATATTAGTAATGGGAACAGGTTAGGATTAACTCCAAAAGCAACAGGAATAGCAGAAATTGTTATTTTTATCGCTGCTAACTTGTAGGGGTCATTCATTACTGGCAAATTAGCCAAATCATCGACCGAGTAACGACTCAGAGAAAATTTTATGTATAAATATTCTTTAATTATCGTTAATTTACTAATTTTTTTTGGGAAGGTAAGTTTAAATTTTTTCAATACCTTCAAAGAGGTATCAAGCGCTTGTTGACTTTGGTTTTGAGAGGTATGAAATTCTATTAATAATTCATAAACTTTGACTTGCTCAAGTAATTTTGTAGTTCTGGCAAATATAAATTCTGACAATTGTTGCGCCCGTTCAAAATTAGTGTTGAGATATTCAGCTTCTAGTGTTTCTACATAGAGTTCTCTTGTCAATTCATAATGACTCTCCCAACTATTTGTAGGTAACAACTCTAACCCCACATTTAAATATCTACCTGCCGCTTCATAAGCTGTAGCTCCCTTGGCTTTTTTTCCTGCCCATAAATTTAATTTTAGCAACCCTTCTTTTAACTCTATTTCTGTGATTAAATCACGCCCTATATTCAACTGATTTACAATATCAAATATGTTCTCTTCTATTTGCTCAGAAGGCAGACTTTTCCACAATGACTTACCGATTTTTAGATGGATTTTTTTTCGATTTTCCTCAGGAATAAGTGAATATGCTGCTTGCTGCACTCTGTCATGCAAAAAACGATAACTTACCCTAGATTCATCAAATAATAACTCCCCAGAGTTGTCGTTTTCGGAAAATAATAAGGGAATTTTATAATCCTGAGAGAGTGGTAATATTAAACCTGTTTGTAAAGCACTCCATAAATCTTGTGCTGTCTGAGTCGCAGATTTTTCGTTAACAACTGCTAATACATCTAAACTAAATTTATTACCAATACAAGCCGCTAGTTTTAAAACTTTTTGGGTAGTTGTTGATAGTTTCCCAATATTCCTAGCAACTAATTCTACTACTCCTAAATCTGCTATTCCAAAACTTTGAATCTGCTCAATATCCCACATCCAACATCCAACTGTAAAATCAAATGTTAATAATTTGTCTGTATACAATGTTTTGAGGAGTTGAGTTAAGAAAAACGGATTACCTTGAGTTTTACTGTATAGTAGGTCTGATAATTGAGTGACCCGCTCATTAGTGGTAGTAGCTTCTTCTGATAATGTTTCTGCTACTAATTGTCTGATGTAATTGATTTTTAGAGGTTCTAATATGATTTGATTAACTGTTGTGCTAGTTTTTTGGATTTTTTCTATGGTTTGGATGGTCGGATGTACTGGGTTAACTTCGTTGTCTCGATAAGCTCCGATAAATAATAAGTGTTGGGTTTCGCTGTCCGTCATTAACTGTTCTATCAGGTTTAATGATGCTAGATCTGCCCACTGTAAGTCATCGAGAAATAAAACTAATGGATGTTCTGGTTGAGCAAAGACACGGACAAATTTTCCGAATAGTTGATTGAAACGGTTTTGTGATTCAGTGGCTCCTAACTGGGCTACTTTTCCTTGTTTACCGATGATTAATTCTAATTCTGGGATGACATCAATGATGATTTGACTATTTTCTCCTAATGCAGTTAATAGTTTCTGCTTCCATTCGCTAACTTTTAGTGTAGTTTCTGCAAGTAACTGGCGGATTAGCTGTTGAAAAGCTTGGCTGATAGCAGCATAAGGAATATCCCGTTTGAATTGATCGAATTTGCCACCAATGAAATAGCCTCTGGCTTTAACTATGGGTTTATGTACTTCGTTAACAACTTTGGTTTTACCGATACCGGAATAACCTGTAACTAGAATAAGTTCTTTATTGCATTGACTGATGTTATCATCATCCGTATTACTGACGCGACCAAAAGCTTCTAAGAGGAGACGGACTTCTGTTTTCCTACCATAGAGCTTTTGGGGGATACTAAATTGACCTTTTTTGTCCTTTTTCCCTGGAGTAAAAGCTTGAATTCTGTTAATGGTTTCTAGTTTACTCAAGCAATATTCAAAGTCTGCTTTTAATCCGAGGGCGCTTTGATAGCGGTCTTCAGCATTTTTTGATAGCAGTTTCATCACTATTAAGGATATAGCAATGGGAATTTCTGGGTTAATTTGGTGTGGGGAGATAGGGGTTTTAGCTATGTGTGAGTGGATGATTTCCATTGGGTCATTGCTATAGAAGGGAAGCTGTTTAGTAAGAATTTGATAGAAAGTGACACCCAAGGAATAGAAGTCACTGCGATAGTCTATATTGCGGTTCATGCGTCCAGTTTGTTCTGGAGATATATAAGCTAGAGTGCCTTCTATATAATTTGGGTTGATGATGGTCTGAGTTTCTGTTTCTAGACGGGTGGCAATGCTGAAGTCTATGATTTTTGTTTTTTGTGTGGTAGGATGGATCAGGATGTTGTGGGGCTTAATATCTTTGTGGATGATTTGTTGTTGATGTATTTTATCTAGGGTGTCACTAAGTTGGAAGGCTATGTTGAGAAATTGGGAAATTGCGATCGATGAGTCTGTTATATGTTGTTTGAGAGATACGGAATTGAAGTATTCGAGGATCAGGATGAGGCGATATTCCTGGTGGATCAGGTCTATGGATTTGACAACTCCTTCAACGTTGAGGTTTTTGAGGATATTGTATTCATGTCTAATGCGCGCAATTTCTTCTGGAGCAGGGTATTCAGAGATTTGCGTCTTGAGGACAACTAGAGTATGATCGGACTGGCGTAATGCCCTATATATTATACTGTTGCTGCCTTGGTATAAGGTTTGTAAATTTGAATAGCCAGGAGTATTTAACATAGTTTTTATTTTTTGAAGATTGTCCAGCAGGAGTATTAAAAGGTAGGGAAAAAAAAAGAGTGAATTATGCCTAGTAGTATAGTACCTAAAAAGTACGAAGATTAACTTTTATTAATTTTATTTCATCAACTTACTCATCGTCAAGAAAAATAAACTCATACAGTTTCACGGAAGTTATAAGTCAAAACTCAAAACTCAAAAGTCAAATTTTATCACCTCCAAACTTTGACGCTACAGTAATTTCAGGAAATTATTTAACATTTAAAGGAGCGAAACTATTTGTGACATCTTTAAAGTGAATTGGTATCAGGTGGAGAAATATTGAGAAAAAAAGAGTCAAGAGTGAAATACGCAGAAAATTTTGTATCTACTAGACCAGAAATACCATTTTAGTCGTCAGTAATTATATCGTTGTATGTTAAATATTAATACTTTGAAAAAACATATAGAACCCCCGATCTTATCTTCATAAATTTAGCAAGGAGTCAGGAGACAGGAGACAGGAGACAGGAGGCAAGAGGGAAGGAAGAAGAAGAACTGGATTTGAAGGAGAAAGTTTTTGATCACGCTCTTATCCGGACATGATATTACAAAATCCTAAAACAATTACAAATCAAAAATGACTTTTAACTTTTGACTTCCGCGTAGCGGCACTAATATCATGTCCGGTTGAATACTTATAATTAAGATAGTAGGAGAGTAGGGGAGTGGGGGAGTAGGGAAAATAGAAAGATTTACTGTTAAAGCACTTATGATAAGTTTTTTCATCACCAAAAAATAAGGTCTGAAGCCTCCCCTTGGCTGCGCCGCGAGCTACCGCTCTACAAGGGGATGAAAAAGCGGTCGTTTGCGGAGCATTCCGTAGGATGGGATGGCGAGGTTTCCTCGCCATATCCAATCGACTAAGAGAAAATCAAGTTCAATATTTCAAGCCTCTGACTTTCCTGCGGAGTGCTGCGCAAACGGGCAGAGAGAGGTACTGATAACTGATAACTGATAACTGATAACTGAAATGACGCTCTTATCCGGACATGATATAACTACTTCTTCAAGGCTTAATTGACTGGAATTGATATAATCCAAGAGTTATCATTTTTGAAGTCTCCCTTTATCTGATAGAAAAACGAGAGTAAGATGATTTCGATGCCTATGAATGCACAGATTATTTCAATCTGTCTAAATTAATATGTTTACAAACAGGGTGATAGATGGTCGCTATCGGGAAAAGCGAGAATGGTTGACGGTTATTCTACAAATGCGATATTCGGTCATTCCGGCTATTATTTTTCGGGTGACATTCTGCGGATTTTTTGGTTGTTTGATTTCTTTACTTAACTATTTTAATTTTCCTGTAACTTTGCCTGCGAAAAGTAGTATTGTTCCTAGTTTAGTCTTGGGTTTACTATTAGTTTTTAGAACAAATACTGCTTATGAAAGATTCTGGCAAGGTCGGCAATTGTGGGGAAAAATTGTGAATACAGTTCGTAATTTTGCCCGACAAATTTGGGTTTCGGTTGAAGAAAATGAACCAGCAGATAGAAAAGTAAAAGAGGAAATAATGAGGTTGTTAGTAGCTTTTGCTATCGCTGGCAAATTATATTTGCGTGGCCAGAGTGTCAATAGGGAATTAGAGGGATATATGCCTCAACAGTGGTATAAAAAGCTAAAAACTATGAATCATCCTCCTATTCATATTGCTTTTTGGATTAGTGATTATCTCCAAAATGAATATGAACGTGGTTGCATTAATCCTTATCAACTTACTGCTATGTTTAAGTTGTTAGATAGAATGGTTGAAGCATTAACTGGTTGTGAGGGAATTTTAAATACACCAATTCCTTTAGCTTATTCCATTCATCTGAGACAATTATTGTTAATTTATTGTTTATCATTGCCATTTCAAATAGTTAATGAATTTCATTTTTGGACTGGTATTGTAGTTGGCTTAATCAGTTTTACAGTATTTGGAATTGAAGAAATTGCTTTAGAAATAGAAAATCCTTTTGGTTACGATCCTAATGATTTACCTTTGGATGATATTTGCTATACAATGCAGCGTAATATTGAAGATTTAATTACTTTAGCACCTAGTGTTAGACATTGGAAGTGTACAGCAGTTAATTCAGAAATGCATCATTTTTAACTAGTGGTCTGTCAAGATAAAAATGACGGGTATTTCAAAATTGAAAAGCTGATCGATCAAAATTTTTGAGAGTTGATTATTCGTCAAAATTATTGGTTATATGTGTAATATTATACGGATTTAATTTTTGTTTTGTGGTAATCACGATCGCTATTCATTATGTTTCATAATTTTGCCTAAATTGCAACAAAAGAAAAAGTTATGTTAAGATTTATATAATCTAGTCACAGATAGAGTTAATAGGGCTCTAAATCCAGAGTGGCTGAGGACTTTATCTGTCTCTATTTTGCAGACATGGCTTTAATGCTATATCTGCTCATTTTAATATCCGCAATAATTTATAGACTTTCACTCATCAAATGATTAACAATATTAATTCGACCTTGAGTTTACGAAGATTAGCTACAATTGTAGCTGTCTCAATTTTGACATTAACTCTAATATCTGCCTTGTCTGGAGCATTGCTAGCGTTTAATTATCAACCCACCGCTGGTGGTGCTTACAAATCTCTAGAAATGATTACCAGTGAAATTCCTTTCGGATGGATAATTCGAGATTTACACAATTATGCTGGTAACAGTATCATTATACTCGGCTTAATTCAAATAGTAATTATGTTTTTAAGTCGGCAGTTTCGCTCTAGTTGGTTGATTGCTTGGATTAGTGGGATTTTCCTTGTTTTAGTCGCAATTGGTTTGGGTTGGACAGCAATGATTCTTGACTGGTCTCAAGAAGGTTTTTGGAGATTTTCCATAGAATTATCTACTGTAGAAACTATCCCTTTCATTGGTTCTTTACTAAGATATATTTTAACGGGTGGTAATGGTATTAGTACTATGACTGTATTGCGTCAGTACAGCTTACATAGTTATTTTTTACCTATACCAGCGATCGCTTTAGCATTTACTCATTTAGGTGGATTGATTTGGCAGTCAGCTCAAGACAACAAAAATCAATTAGATAATAATGAACAGCAGGAAACAGAAAAAGGTTTCAATGCTTCAGTATCATAGATAAAATTAGCACAAATCTATTCCCTAAAAAAATAGTAATTTCATCTATTTATATTCATCTCTTCGGATTGACTTTTGGAGAGATTTTTCTTTTGGAATATAAATTGCTGGCTGCTTTGAGATAATACCAAGCGTGATAAATATTTGCTACATTTTCGCATTGCGGGGGAGTAGGGGAGTGGGGGAGTGAACCTACCCGCGGACCCCGACCGTGGAGGGGAAGTAAAGATCAGAATAATTAACAAGAAATAGCGTGTTAATTATCAAAAAAGTTCCATAGGTCTGTATTAATTACTTAATAATTGAAGTACAACTTAAGTTAAGCATTCTTTTTTCAAATTGGTATTATACTAAGCGTGATAAATATTTGCTACAAATAAATAGGTTATTTCTCAGTAGTCAGGAGTCATAATAAATAGCTTTGATACCATTTATTAGGTCTAAACTTATCTTTTGAGTCCAAGTAAAATTTCTGATAAAGTCTTTTATTTCCCTTATTATTCGCAACATTATTTTCCCAAATTGGTCTAACAGCCAATAGTGGGAAAAACCTTTCTTCATTTTAAGATTTATCATCAATCTCTTTCCTAAACCACCCTTTCTTTGCTATATAATTAGTCCTACTTTGAAAACTTGTAGATGAAAACCTTCGCTCAAAAAGAGAGTTTAATATAATTGTTTTCCTTCTGTTAATTTTGAATAATTTATATCAAGTCCGGATAATTAATGATGAAAAAACTTATCCTCCTTACACAGGGCAAATCTCTCTATTCTCCCCTTTCCCCGCTCCCTCTCTTGGTGCGCTACCAGGTGCGTCTTTGGCACACCGCAGGGTCGCACCGCTAATCCCTTATTTATAAGTATTCAACCGGACATGATATTACTATGCCCCTAATTTTTATTTGTTCAAAGTAAAATATTATTATACTATTAATCATAGTATAAGTATTATAAAACATCGGAAAAAGTTTGGCCAATATATGAATTTTTTTGACATTGATAAAAAATATTGAACATAGATGATTTACTATATGGTAAAGGATAAAAAATTGATTGAAAAAATTTAGTAAACAAGATGGAAAATAATCAAATTGATATCGCAGTTATTTATGAGCAGGCACTAGCTCGTTACCAATGGGGAGATTATTATGGGGCGATCGCTGATTACACGACAGTTATAGAGATTGAATCAAATAATGCAGAGCTTTACTACAATAGAGGTATTGCCAAGCATCAAATAGAAGATTATCAAGGTGCAATTTTTGATTATACCGAAGCGATTAAAATTAATCCTAGTAATAGCGATTTTTATAATAATCGCGGTTTAGCTATTTCTCAAATAGGATATCATCAGAAAGCGATCGCTGATTTGACACAAGCACTCCAACTTAGTCCTAATGATGCTGATGGTTATTACAATAGAGGTTTTGTGTATGAAGCAATAGCAGACTATGAAAAAGCTATTACTGATTACACAGAAGCACTAAAAATAAATCCTGATTATGATGAAGCTAATCAAAAGCGAGAGTATCTGCTTTCTCTGATAGAGAAACAGTCCGCAGCAGTAGCAGAAGAAACAACAGCAGAAGCACAACAGACTGAGATTGAGACGGAGAAATCTCCAGATGTATCTGTTGAGGAAAGTTTACCACAAAAACCAAAAAATGATGTGGAGATGGAAAAATCTCCTAATTCAGCTAAATCTCCGATTGGGAGCGTGTTACATCGCTATTTGCAGAGAGGTCGATCAGTAGAGAAGACTTTACCGCAGAAACCAAAAAATGATGTGGAGATGGAAAAATCTCCAGATGTATCTGTGGAGGAAACAATCCCAGAAACCGCACCGAGTCAGATGGAGATGGAAAAATCTCCAGATGTATCTGTGG
>NZ_JAAHGH010000085.1:0-25961 GCF_010672525.1 Okeania sp. SIO2B3
AATCCTGCTACGAGCATTAGTTCCCTTGCACCACCCACTACAAGCTCGAAAGAATTGAGTAAAGTTTGAACAACTTTATCCCTTCCGTAGAGCTTTTCCGGGATCATAAAGCGATCGCATACATCCCGCTCCCCAACTTCAAACTGGGTAATTTCTCCTGTGGCTTTCCACTGCTCCAGACATCGCTCTAGATCGTGTTTCAAACCCAAAGCACCCTGATAGCGCTCCTCGGCATTTTTGGCCATTAACTTAAGCACCACTTTCTTGAGCATTGCCGGAATTTTCAACTGCTCGCTACTTGCGGGAAACTCCACTGCTTGAGCAATATGAGAATGCACTAATTCCATAGGATCGTTGCCTTCAAAGGGTAACTTCCCAGTCAAGAGTTCAAAAAACGTCACCCCCAGAGAATAAAAATCAGTACGGTAGTCAATACCTCGATTCATCCGTCCGGTTTGTTCTGGAGAAATGTAGGCAAGAGTCCCTTCTAGAATATTGGGGTTGATAAGTTGCTGCTGTTCTTTTGGTAGTAAACTGGAGATGCTAAAGTCTATCAGCTTAATTTGCTTAGTTTCCGGGTGAATCAGGATGTTGGCGGGTTTTATGTCTTTGTGGATGATGCGTTGTTTGCTAAGATAATGCAGAGCTTCAGTTAGTTGCATGGCAATGGTGAAAAAATCCCCTAGGTTTGGGTCCGATGTTTGCCAATACTCAGATAGTGATAGTCCACCGTCATCAGGCATCACCAGAGCATAACCATGACCATAGTATTCTAGGGCAAGAGGTCGAACAATGGCAGAATGTTCCAGATAACGGGTAATTGTGTATTGGTTGCGCCATTGGAGTAACTCATTGAAATTTGGGTGAGAGTTGCGTAGAACTTTAACTATAACAGGTTGGCGATCGCTTTCTCGGACTGCTTTGTAGACAAGAGTACGAGTTCCGAGATAAATTTGGTCGGTTTGTTGATAATTAGTTAAGTTAAGCATAATCATTATAAATGAATTATTCAAGCTCTGCAAATAATTGATTTATTTCTCAAATACAGGGTTTACGCGAAAGACGAAATGATATAGAATCCGTTCATTAATTGATAATTGATAATGTATAATTGATAATTACAAGAAGGTTAAAACCGTTACGGAATTGAATATAAGGAAATATTATTTCTTCTCTTGGTCGATTAGATATGGCGAGGAGACCCGCTCTTGACAGAGCCGCTCCGAATTGCGCCATCTCTCGACCGCTTTTTTCCCCTTAAAAGGGGAGGCTTTAAACCAGAATTATTTAATTATTAATTATTAATTATTAATTATTCGGTTAAATACTTATCGTATCTACAAAAGGAAGGCAGAGGGCAAAAGGGAAAGAATAAGCTGAGAAGGTACAAAGTTTTTCATCAACTAAATTATCCGGATTCCACATAACCGGATTTCAGATCTAATCTAACTTTTGACTTTTGACTTTTGACTTTTGACTTCATTGAATGGTGCGATTACTGTATAACCGGATTTGATATGATGCACCATTTGTAGGGGTTAACGGCCGTTAATCCCTACTATCTGTAGTAGTTATGCGTAAGTCCTGAAATAAAAATTTAATAATCACAAAGAGGCTAGGATAAATTTTTTATATCTTAACGCTTATTTTATTCTCTGTCAACCTATTGAACGAAGGCAGATGGGAGATGGGGAGATGGGGAGATGGGGAGATGGGGAGATGGGGAGCATTGACTTAATCAAAGAATAACGATACAATACGTTAAAAAGTATACTAATTTAAGAAATGCGGTCGGCTTGACCGTTGATGCCTGTGGACGGAGTGCTGCCGACAGTTCCGGTGGAAGCAGGAAGTAAACATTAAAATGTCACTAACTATGACGTTTTATATTGGTTTTATGAAGCAGTGTGGTAAGAAATTAAAAAATATATGTCTTTACCATTACAACTGATAACTGATAACTGAAATGATGGGAGCAGGACAACTAATATCAAATCCGGTTGAACACTTATTATATAGTTGGGGGTGGGTCTCCATCTCCCCATTCCTCCACTCATTAACTTTCAGAACTAATCAACCCCTGATACACCCCTTCCTCGTGCAACATTTCCTCATGAGTGCCACGCTGCACCACCTCACCATATTCCAAGACAATAATCTCATCGCAATCACGAATAGTACTCAAGCGATGCGCCACAATAATACAACTACACCCCCGACTCTGAAAATTATCAACAATCATTTTCTCTGTTTCCGCATCCAAAGCACTCGTTGCCTCATCCATTACTAATATTGTGGGATTATTTACCAAAGCACGAGCAATTTCTAACCTCTGTCTTTGACCCCCACTTAAGTTTCCTCCCCCCTCTAATAACTCACCATCGTATCCACCAGGAAGTGCCATCACTGCTTCATGGATAACAGCATCCTGACAAGCTTTCATCAGTTGAGTCGTCGATATTGTCGGGTTCCACAAAGTTAAATTATCCCGCACAGTGCCACCAAATAAAAATATTTCTTGTTCCACCATCGACAGAGAATTAGTTAATACTGTAGGGGAAATATCCTCTCTGGGAACACCATCAAACAAAATTTCTCCCTCCCACGGTTGATACAAACCACAAATTAATTTAGCGATCGTCGATTTTCCCGAACCACTGCCACCAACTAATGCTATCTTTTGCCCTGGTTGTAACGACAAATTCAAATCTATGACTAAAGGTGGATCTACCTGTGAATAGCCAAATGTAATATTCCGCAATTCTACATAACCCTTGAGTTTTGATTCTTCAAATACTTGCTCAGTCTCCCCCCTTCCAAAGGGGGTATGGGGGGGATGCCTCCTGCCTTCTGCCTCCTGCCTCCTGCCTTCTGCCTCCTGCCTCCTGCCTTCTGCCTCCGTCTCATTGCTCAATACATCATTCAGTCGATTCAAATCTCCCTCTAATTCCTGGAGAGCGCTGCCAAAACCAACCAAAGTATTCACAGGTTGCTGAAAACTTAACATTAAACTCTGAAATGCTACCAACATTCCAATACTCAACTCCCCTTCCATGACTCGCAAACCACCCACTACTAATACCAATACTGATGTTAGGGATGATAAAAATGTTGGTAAAATCTCTAAAACTTGGTTTGTCACTTCCAACTGTTGTTGAGTATTCACAGTTTTCGCATAATATCCAGACCATCGAGAAAAAAAGTCTGACTCCAGCGCCGATGCTTTTAGGGTTTCCATACTTTGCAACCCCGCAATACTTGCCCCCGCAAGTTTACCTTCGTCTTGTACTAATCGCATATTGGCATCTACCCGTTGCCGAGATACCCACTGCAAAGCCAATATATTTACTGCAGCAAAACAAATTCCGATTAAAGTTAGTACGCGGTCGTAGGCAAACATCACCAACCCATAAAATACTATCATTACTGTATCAATAACTGTAGTCGCTAACTGTCCGGAAAGCACCTGGGCAACTTCATTATTGATATTGACGCGATCGCTAATTTCTCCAGCATATCTTTGAGCATAAAATCCTACTGGTAGTCGCAGAATATGCCACATAAACTGACTAGACATCCCTACAGATAATTTAATCATTAATTTTCTCAGGTAGCGTAGTCGTAATAAAGTCAGTAAAGTTTGTAATATCGTGGCGATCGCCATTCCCAACACTAGAGGTCGCAACCAGTTAGTACGATTTTCCACAAGAATATTATCAACAAATATCTGGCTAAATACTGGTACTATCAAACCGGGAATTACTAGCAGAAAACCGGCGATGATACAATAAATTATTGCTCCTAAAGATGGTCGCAGTCTTTCATATAATAATGGGATGATACTTGGTTTACGACCACTTTTTTCAAAGTACTCTCCAGGTTCGATAGTGAGGATAACTCCGGTAAAGCCTTCATCAAATTCATCCCAGGAAACTTTGCGAGGTCCGGTAGCAGGGTCGTTGAGGAAAACTTGATGTTTGTTAAATCCTTCTACGACCAAGAAATGATTAAATTCCCAAAATACAATGTAGGGGGGAGATAGTTCGTCAAGTTGCTCGAGGGTTTCTGCTTTGAAACCATTTGCTTCCATTCCGTAATTTCTGGCAGCAACAACTATTTTGGATGCTTTGCTGCCGTCGCGGGAAACTCCACATTCTTGCCGGAGTTTGGCTAGAGGTACAATGCGACCGTAGTAAGCGAGGATGATACTGAGGGCAGCAGCACCACATTCAACGGCTTCCATCTGAATAACAGTCGGGGTTTTGACTCTTTTTTTTTCATTTGACTTAGAAAGAATAAGTAATATAGTATCTGGATAATTTAGTTATCGTATCATTCAGGAGTCAGGAGTCAGGAGAGTAGGAATTATCTAGGGATATTCCGGTCTTTTATACTTGAATTGAATGCAAGTATTAGAGTGCGACAACTTTATAGATCCCAAATGGGTTCTATTTAAAAATAGAGGAGGAGTAGGGGAGTAGAGGAGTAGGGGAGTAGGGAGCAAATTTCAACCTGCTTAGTGCGCGTTCCCGAAAAGGAGTCAGCATTCCCAAGGGGTCTGAACGCTTGGGACTAAGCGTCGCAGGGTCGTATCCGCTTTTTCCTATATTCTCGTTCCTGAATTTCCACAACTTGTGAGGACTGAACACCGCAACCAAAAGCACATACCCCGTGCAAAGATACCACTCAGGGGTTCTATAACCGGATTTCATCATATTTCAAGCCTCCTTATTGCAGAGGTACTGATAACTGAAATGACTCCTCTATTTATAACTATTCAACCGGACATGATATAAGGCCCAACTACAAACAAAAAATTTATTATAACTAATTATCTGATAATAAAAAAGAAAATTAATTATCCCACAGAAATTATTAATTTTTTTCCCCTACTCCCTACTCCCTTTTTTCTAGAGAAGTCTATTGGTTAAGTTGTAATACTGATTTTAACTTGTCAATTTTCACGGGTTTAGAAATATAATTATTCATTCCTGAACTTAAACAAATTTGGCGATCTTCTTCCATTGCATTTGCAGTCATGGCGATAATATAAGGTTTTTGGCTATCTGGAAAATGTTGACGAATCCAACAAGTAGCTTCTACCCCACTCATTTCTGGCATTTCCATATCCATTAAGATAATATCATAGGATTTACGTTGTACTGCTTCAATGACTTCTAAGCCATTAACTGCTACATCCGCACTATAACCCAAATTTTTCAGCATTAACAAAGCAACTTTTTGATTTACCTGATTATCTTCTGCAACAAGAATAGAAAGATCAGAATTGTTAATAGGTTTAATAATTTTCAGAGGATTTGATTGTACTATGGTTTTTGGTTGTTCTAATCTAAAAACACGATCTAATGTTTCATACAGTTGAGATTGCTTAATAGGTTTTGTTAATACAGCAGAAAAATTGATTTTACTAACTATTTCTCGTTCAGGCACTTTTGAGTAAGTTATTATAATTAAAGGTAATTCTCGATCAAATCGTAACTTTCTAATTTCTTTAGCTAAAGTTAAACCATCCATATTTAGCATTTTCCAATCTAAGATAATAGCATCAAAATCTCTCTCTTGCCTTAACCATTCTAAAGCTTGATTTTGTTGTTGTGTAGCGACAGGTAACATATTCCAGTCTTGTATTTGTTGGGTTAAAATTTGACAATTAGTAGCATTATCATCAACAATTAAAATTCTTTTTCCCGACAAACTAGCAGGAATAATTTCTGGTACATCACTTGTGATTTTGGCGGTAACAGTAAAATAGAAAGTTGAACCTTTACCTAGCTGACTTTCTACCCAAATTTTACCTCCCATCATTTCTACTAAACGCTTACAAATAACAAGACCTAGACCTGTTCCTCCATATTTACGAGTTGTGGAACTATCAACTTGACTAAAAGGTTTAAATAAACGATTTTGTTGTTCTAGAGAAATACCAATTCCTGTATCTTTTACAGCAAATTCAAATTGGTAATAAGGTTTTTTTTCTCCTTGACTAATAACTTGACTAGATACTGATACAGTCACTGCACCATTTTCTGTAAATTTTAAAGCATTACTCAGAATATTTACTAAAATTTGACGCACTCTTCGGGAATCTAAAATAATATTTTTAGGAGTAGAAGGATGCCAATAGTAAGCTAATTCTATTTTTCGATTAAATGCTTTAGGAGCAAATAAATCAATAATCAATTCAAGACATTCTTGTAAATTAAAAGCTTCGTAGTATAATTCTAGTTTTCCTGATTCAATTTTTGAAAGGTCGAGCAGATCATTAATAATATTTAAAAGAGCATCTCCACTATCACAAATTGTTTTAATAAAATCACGTTGTTGTGAAGTTAAACTTGTATTTAATAGTAATTCTGTCATTCCTAAAACCCCATTCATGGGAGTCCTAATTTCATGGCTCATCATTGCAATAAATTCACTTTTAGCACGATTAGCAGCTTCAGCTTCAATTTGTTTTATTTCTAACTCTTTTTGAGTATTTTTTAAGTTTTCAAGAGTTGTCTGAAGTTGATTAATAGTTTGTTCTAAATAGTCTGATTGTTTGAGAGTAGACCGTTCTGAAACCTCAAGTAATTGGGTCAAAGTAGAAATTTTTGAATTTAATTCTTCAACCTTTGGTACAGCAGAAATTCGATTACAATAACTATTAAAAACTCTATTACCAATAAAAGGTAAAATAGCTGTTTTAATACTTAAAGCTAAAGTGCTAAACATTTCTGCTGTAGCACGAGGAATTTTTACTTTAGAAAATATAATTATTGCAAACAAATTACCATCAGGTAACAAGCCTCCAAAAGCTAAAACAGATTTAATTCCAAAAGGAATTACAAAATTTTCTTTTGCTGGAATGTATTCACTATAAACTGCATCAGGAACATAAAAAACATTATAGTTTTTTTGTTCTAATTCAATTAACTGTTGAGGTTCAGGTTTGAGTAGTGAATTAATATCTAAACCAAGTTGATAAATTAATTGAGAAATCATTGGAATTTTTTCTACTACTTTCCGACAAGATAGAGGGATAGCTTGATGACCTCTAGAGTTAAGGCGATTATTCCATTCTTCCCACTCACCAACAGTTGCTAAAAGTATTAAACATTTTAACTGTTCAGTACTACAATTATCTTCTAGTATTTGTTGAGCAAATTGTTGTAGATGTGGCTCTAAATCCTCAAAATTATGGGTTTTAAAAAAGCGGATTAAAGCACAAGATTTTTCCTTTGTTTGGTAATTAGCTAAATTATTATAAAGGTAATTGACAATCCTATTGCTTATTTCTTCCATACTGGCTGCTTCATTACCTAGTTGGCGTAATTTTAAACTACATTCAATCATATCTCTGAGAGTAAATTTAACTAAATCATGCATTTTATATTATTCTGGTTATTGATAAGAATTAATAGATATAGCAGTTTTCATGTTTCATAGAGTACAGAGATTTTGACTTAAAGGCAGAAGGCAGCGGGAGCTGAGGGCAGAAGTTTTGTAGTCTACCTTTATGAAAACCGCTATAGCAATCCTAAATGATTTACTGTTAATATCTTATATCATGTCCGGTTGAATAGTTATAAATAATTGAGTAGGGGCGTTAAAGATAGCTATATCATGTCTGGTAGCATCGGAGCGTGTATAGAATTAGGTTAAAATTGGAAGAAACCCTTTCCTAGGTCATGCTACGCAAACAGCAATAATTAATAATAATAATTAATAATTAATAATTAGGGCTTGCTGAAAAAGTCTTTTTGTAGGGGTAGGAGACAACCCACCCCTCGCCCCTCCCCCTCCGGTGGAGGGGAAGACAGGAGACAGGAGACAGGAGAAATGGGAATTTTAGAGGAGGTAGGAGGAATTATTGTCCCAAGATTGTTCTGCCATAATCGCCCCAAAATACTAGCATGCATGAGCTTGAGCGACCGAAAAGCTTGCACTTTTTCAAGGCAAAAAAAGGCAGCAAACCAATATCAGTCAATGCTTTGATATTTAATCAGCAAGCCCTAATTAATAATTACCTCTCCTTGAAAAGAAGAGAATTGACTAATCATGAAAAATTTTTCTTCTCTTGGCGACGACGCCAGCTCCCTTGCGGAATGCTGACTCCTTTTCGGGAATGCGCACTCTTGTGAGGAAAGAAAAGGTTAGAAGAGAAAAGATTTTTTGGTCGCGTAAGCGGAACGAAGTTCTATCACGTTATTATCCGGACATGATATTATCTATAATAATCTCTAATTATCTATTTTATGCTACTAGGATTTAAGACTGAGTTGCATCCCACAAATCAGCAAAAAACATTACTGGTTAAACACACGCTTTGTAGCTCGTCATGCTTACAATTGGGGATTATGGCTAACTAGGAACATCCTTAATCACAATTCCAGTAATCCTGATAGTAAACTTAAATTTCCTACTGCTATTGATTTGTATAAACTAACGGGTAATGCTACACACTGATTACCAAAAATTACAAATTGCTTTTAATCAATGGAGTCAACAATATAGTAAAACCAGGCCTAAAGAGTGGGTATCAATAGACGTAAAAAGTCTGAAAAATACTGTCTAAGAAAGATCCCAAATGGGTTCTATAAAACTAGGCTTTAATGTAATCAGGACTTACGCAGGAGGCTCCAAAAAGTAGCATTTGAGATTGCTTTCCTGTGGGTCGCAATGATGGAAATACGTTCTACTGTGTAAGTCTTAGTAATATTATGTCCGGATAATTAGTGATCAAAAAACTTTCTCCTTTTCTTCCTCTTTTTTCTTGCTTCTTCCTTCTTTCTTCCCCCCTGACTTCCCCTCCTGGGAGGGGGAGGGGTTAGGGGTGGGTTGACTCCTGAGGACTGACTCCTGAGGACTCCATCGTTTATTTATAACTATTCAACCGGACATGATATAACTAGCTATCAGCATTTTCCGTACCGGAATGCTCTGCAAACAGCACTCAGCTTTCAGCACACTAAAAGCTTGGGTTTAAATCCCCGACTTCTAGCTTGTCGTTTAATTTTAGCAGGAGTGTATCCCCTTAGCGCACAGCTGACTGCTAAACGCTGAAATGCTGCTTGCGGAGCATTCCGTCAGGAAATACTTTTTAACAACTAAACCTTAGCTAATTGGAACACAGCTCCTAAACCAGATGCCATTTCCTCTGGAGAAATTTTACCATCCTGATTGATATCTAGAGCATCAAATACAGCATCAGTTCCGGCCCACTCTTCACGAGTGATGAAACCATCACCATCTAAGTCATAGATATGGAAAATATCTTCTGCTGCATGAGTGACTCCCTCTAGACGAGTCAAGCGTTCTGCCAATAGATTTTCCAATGATTCTAATGCTTTGGAGAAACCTTTAATACCTTCATCCAGTTTTTGAGATGCCATGCGGTTTTCAGCGTGCATCTTATCAAATGTTTCTTTGTCTAAGGCAATTTTTTCGGCATCAGACTCAGCTGCTTGATCAACAGAAAGTTTCGTCGGTAGGTCTCCTGTAGTTGATTCTAGCTCACCCAACAAACCAGGTGAAATAGTCAACAAGTCGCAACCTGCTAATTCTGTGATTTCACCAATGTTGCGGAAGCTAGCTCCCATGACTTCAGTCTTGTAACCAAATTTCTTGTAGTAGTTGTAGACTTGAGTCACAGATAATACACCGGGGTCTTCCGCAGGAGGATAAGAGTCTCGCCCAGTTTCCTTTTTGTACCAGTCTAATATTCTACCTACAAAAGGAGAAATCAGAGTTGCGCCAGCTTCAGCACAAGCGATCGCCTGATGCAGACCAAATAGTAGGGTTAAGTTGCAGTGAATACCCTCTTTTTCTAATACTTCAGCGGCTTTGATACCTTCCCAGGTAGAAGCAATTTTAATCAAGATGCGATCGCGAGAGACTCCTGCTGCTTCATATTGAGCGATTAAATCTCGTCCTTGAGCTATTGTTGATTCTGTATCATAGGATAGTCGTGCGTCAACTTCTGTAGATACTCGCCCTGGAATAATCTGTAAAATCTTAAGTCCAAAAGCAACTGCCAGTCTCTTAAATGCTAAATTTGCTACATCAGAAGGAGTAGCTTCTATTCCTAACTCTTCCCTTGCTTTTTTCAAGGTTTCATCCACAATTTCTTGATACTGTGGCATCTGAGCTGCAGCAGTAATTAATGAGGGATTAGTAGTAGCATCCCGTGGTTGAAATTTTTCAATTGCTTGAATATCACCTGTATCCGCAACAACGATGGTTACTTCTCGTAATTGTTCGAGTAAATTCTTAGCCATTTATTTCTCCTTTTCAGAATAAGTTGCTTACTTATGTTTTAGTCGATAACTTCGTAGCATTCAATATACTTTAGAGATATTAGGACAAAGCTATTTGCACTAATTTTCTACTGTATTTCCATACAAATCTTCATCCAGTTCCATTTCTGATACCATACTTTGAGCTTGAACTAATCTATCTGCAGCTGAAATAACGTCATTTAGATTACCAAAAAAAAGACATTTTTTTAGTAACTATTTTCATTTATTGAGTTAGTTCTCTTTCTTCTTCAGTATTATCTGAAGTTCCTAGTTTACCTGATAATTTATCCCTACATTACTTCATAATAAGCTTGATAATTTATCAAGTATTCATGCAGTTCAGTTACCAATTTGGAGACTGAGTAATCACCAATTTATTGTGGTTTTTTCTGGCTCATTAGGAGTATGTTTAGTTAATTACAACCTCAGTATTATATCAGAACAAATTTTTAATTCATTATGGAATGGATGAAATTATCGGCACGTTAGTTTTGTGTTTGACTTTATGGATAACTTACCAAATTAACTTCTGGATTTCTGTGCCTTAACATACACTATCAATTTGTCAAATATATTATTATTAAGGGTATTTAGTTGGGTTGATAAACTCGTAACTAAAATTATTTAAGTATTTACCAAGTTTATGATAAATAGCTTAATAACTAGATAGAATGCTTAAGGCGACGAAGACGATCGGAATAACTCCGAATTACAGACAGAGCAAATAAAGGTGTTTCTTGAACTACAAATAAAAAGCGTTCTTGATCAAGATAAGCTAATTTACATTCTGTTTTGGCAATAGCAGTAGAAGCTCGAGTATGTTCTTCGTGAACTAGCGCTCCTTCACCAAAAACATCACCTTTTTTAATTGTTTCCACAACTTGACCATTAACAAATAATTCGACTACTCCTTCAATAATTCCATACATTACATCAGCTTTTTGCCCATCTTCAAAAATTACATCTCCTGGTGCAAAAGTTTTTTGATCTAGATGTTTGTGAAATAACTCTACAGTTTTTGCTGGTTCTAACATAACTTATGTATCTCCTATTTTAACTGAGGATTAGAGTTATAGTAATCTCTGGGATTATATTCATTAGCCTTCAGTTCTTGGATTTCTTCAATTGTTAGCTCAAACAGGAAGAAATTTTCCTCTCCCACTTCCTGGCGAATTTCCACATTTACACCATCTAAAGTACCAATAGTCAAAGCGCCATTGAGAGAAAATTTCATATTTCCCGTACCAGAAGCTTCTTTTATGATTAGTATAGTGTATAGTTCATCTTGTATAATTCCAGTTTTATTCAAAAAGCCAAAAGGCAACAAAATATAACCATTACTCTGTCTTTGAACTAAACTGACTTTTCAAAATTAAAAATTATTTATTTCTAGATACCTTTTATGAAGACAATGCACAACATTACAGCCAAGCAAGAATTGAACCAACAACTCCAATCTTCCTCATCAGTTTCCCCTAAACTTGCAGAAACTATCACACAAAAAAAACGATGGACGATAGAAGATGTGCAGAATATTATTGAGGAGCGGCAGAAGAAACTCGAAAGTCAACCACTTTTTAGATCCCTTGATAATTCTTCCCAGATTGATGATCTGCAAGCTATTGCTCCCCACTTTTACTTCTTCATCTTGACATTCCAAGATATGCTACGGCTCACTCATAACCTAATTTCCGACTCTGTCCTCAAAAAAGTGGCAGCAAGTTTGATGGTAGAAGATGCAGGACACGAGCAATGGTATTTGCTTGACATCGAACAACTCAATTGCAAACGGGATGTCCCCTGGCTGTTCGGAGCCACTCACCAACCCGTGCGAGACTTTGTTTATCAACTTATCAGCGCTCTTTTGCGTGCTAGCGATGACAGAATTCGCATTATATTCCCATTGGTCTTAGAAGCAACAGCAAAGGTCTTCTTCAAGTATCTAGTCGATCTAGTCCAGCGTTGTGGCTATGACCAGTCCCTACAGTACTTTGCTAGTTCCCATCAGGAAATTGAAATGAACCACAATATTCATCAAGATGGAAAGGAGGAACTGCATAACATTGAGTTTGACGAGAATACATATCGGGAAGCAGTCGCTCTTATACACCGATGCTTTGACTCTTTCGAGTCTTTTGCAGACCATCTCGAATGCCAACGAGCAGATGGAACAGACAAAAAATGATAGCTATTTAAAGCCTGCCTTGGGTAGAAGGATGTGTGAGACTTTTTACAAAGGTAGACAAAATTATCTTTGGTAGGCGATCGCTATTCTCAAGATATTTTGTAATTAAGCGCTTTTGCCGATCGATCGCCTCACGTTACAACCAAAACTCTGTAGGAGCTAATGGCCATTAGCCCCTATAGTGGTCTACCCAAATGAAAACCGCTGTAAACCCAGTCTTTAAGGATAGAGTTTTGGCTCTTTGTGGGATGGGGTAATTCCTCTACCTTCTTAAACTAGGTAATTACAGTAGGTTTTTCCCTACCTGTAAGATTTTTAATTTGAGCTATTTCGTCTGCTAGACTAATCAGAGGAGACAAAGCTTCCTGAGTATCTTCATCATGTTTGCTAGCATCTGGCTCATAACTTTCTACATATAACCGCAGAGTTGCACCTTGAGTACCTGTACCTGAAAGTCGGAATATAATGCGAGAACCATCAGTGAAACCAATACGAATACCCTGCTTTGCACTAACACTACCATCTACCGGGTCAGTATAGCTAAAATCATCAGCATATTTCACCTCATATTGAGGATATTTCTTTCCTGGAAGAGAAGGCAATAGGGAACGCAAATTTCCCATCAAAATATTAGCTTTATCTGTTTCTATCCCTTCATAGTCATGGCGAGAATAATAATTGCGACCGTAAGTTTTCCAGTGTTCCTTCACAATATCTTCTACAGACTCTTGCCGTGCTGCTAAAATATTCAACCAGAATAAAACAGCCCAAAGTCCGTCTTTTTCCCGCACATGATTAGACCCTGTACCAAAACTCTCCTCACCGCAAAGAGTAGCTTTGTCCGCATCTAACAAATTACCAAAAAACTTCCAACCAGTTGGAGTTTCATAACAGTCAATACCCATCTTCTCAGCAACTCGGTCTGGTGCTGCCGAAGTTGGCATCGAACGGGCAATACCTGCCAAACCGGAACTATAACCTGGTACTAACTTAGCATTAGCCGCCAATACTGCCAAACTATCGCTAGGAGTCACAAAGAAATTTTTTCCTAAAATCATATTGCGATCGCCATCCCCATCAGAAGCAGCACCAAAGTCAGGAGCATTATCTCCGAACATGACTTCTACTAAGTCGTGAGCATATACCAAATTCGGGTCTGGATGTCCTCCACCAAAATCTTCTAGAGGTATACCATTTTGCACTGTACCTGCGGGAGCACCTAACCGTTGCTCAAAAATATCTTTAGCATAACCTCCAGTCACAGCGTGTAATGAGTCCATACACATCCGAAACTTACCAGACTTGAGTAGTTCTGATATTTTGCCAAAATCAAACAATGATTCCATCAACTCAGCGTAGTCTGCTACAGAGTCAATAACTTCCACAGTCATTTCCCCTAACTGATGACTGCTCAATTGGTCTAAATTAATATCCGCAGCTTCCATTATTTTGTAGCTATCTATAACTTTACTGCGTTCATAAATAGCACTTGTCACTTTTTCCGGTGCAGGACCACCGTTACTAATATTGTACTTAACACCAAAGTCCTCTTCTGGTCCACCTGGGTTATGACTAGCAGAAAGGATTATACCACCAAAGGCTTGATTTTTGCGGATAATGCAGGAAGCAGCAGGAGTAGAAAGAATTCCACCTTGACCCACTAACATTCGACCCACTCCATTAGCGGCAGCCATTTTCAGAATTATTTGGATCGCCTGACGGTTGTAATAGCGACCATCACCACCAAGCACAAATGTTTGACCTTGAATGTTTTCTAGACTATCAAAGATAGACTGAATAAAGTTTTCTAGATAGCGGGGTTGTTTGAAAGTTGGCACTTTTTTGCGGAGTCCTGAAGTGCCTGGTTTTTGGTCACTAAAAGGTTGTGTTGTAACTATTTGTATATTCATGGTTTATCGTAATTTAACAACTGTATCTACATATCAGTTATCAGTTTCTCTTGACATACTCCCGAAGTTGCGCTTACGCGACAACGCGGGATTATTCAGTTAGGGAGAACCTAACCGCAATTTTGACAGAGGTGATGTCCTCCCCCTGTGTTAACTTTTAACTTACTTCTGTAAGAAATCTATTGTTTCTGCTTTCATTTTTACACTAAATATGCCACGTTAGAAAAATTAATTTTTTGGTGTTGAGTAAATGTGCTTATAATTAAGATTAGGTTAATAAAATTAATCATTATGTGTGGCTCTTAAAAATATAAAATTTTAATTAAGAAAAACCGGGTTGCGATCGTGAAGTGTTTAAATTTGGTAGCGCTGCCACAAGCATAATATAGTCATTTCAGTTATCAGTTATCAGTTATCAGTTATCAGTTATCAGTTAACCTCCGACTAAAGTCGGAGGCTTGAAATACTGAGTTAAATATTTTTTCATCCCCTTAAAAGGGGAGGCTTGAGACCTCATTTTTTGGTAAGAGGGAAAAGGGAAGATGTGGGGAGAAATAATACAAAAAACACTCCTTATAGCTGATTTTTCCTCAAAATTGATGCGCGAAAAGACTTGACTACCATAATTATATAGCTATCAAATGGGTTCTATAAACATAAGTTCCAATCAGGCCAAAGTTTCTCATTTGGTGGGTTCAACAATTAATAATTAATAATTAATAATTACCTCGAGAGTGAAAATGGATAGGATTGACTAATAATGAAAATTTTTTCTTGTTTCTCCACAGCGAGTGAGAGGATTTTTACCTTAATTATTCGGTAAGAGAGTAAAGATGACAAGACATCTCCACCGAAAGAGGGAATAGAGATAAATACTTGATAGTTTATGGATTTGAATGGATTTAATTTTTGAATTTTGTAGCTGTCTATGGAACATTACCTTACTATTTCAAAAAATAAAAATTCTGTAAATTTTGGCCTTTCTATTAGACATCTCCAATAATAAAAAGTCAAATCAATTATCCTACAGAAATCATCAATCTCTTTTCTGGAGATTTCTACTGTCAAAATCTGCATAACTTGCTAAAATCCAGATTTACCATAAGTAGGCGCAGTACAACGTATCTTCGTCCGAAGGGATCTACAGGGTTTGCGGAGCAGTCCAGAACGGAAAGCCATCTTAAATCCTAGTTTTTCGTAACTCATGCGTAAGTCCTGCCGATGTTAAGTATAAATTCCAACAAAAAAACAGAATCCAAACCATGAATCAAGCTAAAGTTTTATTCATAGACCGCTTTATTTTTGCTACAACTGATGAATTTGACTCCCAGGATATCGGTATAGATAGCATCACTGATTTTGTGCCGGAACAAGATATCATTCTACTTGACAAAACCACGTTTAGTGCTATCACCAGTGACTCAGGAACAGGTTTTACTGTAGATGCTGAATTTACCATAGTTACCAGTGATGCTGATGCCGAAACCTCTTCAGCAGTCATTGTTTACAATAGCAACAACGGTAAATTGTTCTACAATGCTAACGGTATAGAAGCGGAATTTGGCAGTGGTGGTGAATTTGCTAATCTGACTAATATTGCATCTATTAGTGAGAATGATTTCTTGCTCAGAGGATAAAATTCATTATTAGGACTTACGCAGAAACCGGGTTACTCGACAAAATTTTGCGATTTGACAATAGGGCAATAAACCCGGTTTCTCCTTTGGGTGTTTCAACAATTATTAATAATTAATAATTGAACTCCTGTCTCCTAGCTAAAAAAACGCGCATATTTATGAAGATACGATCGGGGGTTCGATATAAGTCCTAATTATTTGTGATATCATGTCCGTTGGTATCGGAGCGTGTATAAAGTTGGGGAAATATCTAGCGCCATTAATGGTTTTTCCTTCTCTTAAAGCTTCTTCCTTCTTCCAACTTCGGTCTTCCTTACCTTCTCTATACAATACCGATGCTACCGGACATGATATGACTCGAAAAATATAAAATTTTCACAAAGAAGGAGTTTGTGGCTATTGCATAAGTGTTAGCGTATTATAGCGGTTTTCAGAAAGATGGAATATACTCTTAATCACAAAAACCGTTGTAGAGACGTTATGGAAAGTCCCTACTCTATTCTACTTAATTGAAAACCGCTATAATAATTTTTTTTCTGTACTGGAAAACCTTTATCAACTATGAATAAAACCAAACTATTATTTATCGACTCCAAGGTAGAAAATTATAATTACCTCATCTCACAGGTTGACCCTCAGACAAAAACAGTTATCCTACAACCTAATCAAAATGGTATAGACCAAATATCTCAAAGTTTTGGTAAATGCCTAGATGTAGAGACAATTCATATTATTTCTCATGGAGAAACAGGCACTTTGTACTTGGGAAATAGTATCCTGAGTTTAAACAACATTCATCAATATAGTGAGAGTATTCAAAAGTGGAGCAAATGTTTATCTGCTGATGGTGAAATCTTGATTTATGGTTGTCAGGTAGCAAGTGGTCAGTCGGGTCGAAAATTTGTCCGACAACTGCATCAACTAACTGGAGCAAATATTGCTGCCTCGGAAACACTGACTGGAAATGTTAGCAGAGGTGGTAACTGGAATTTAGAGGTAATATTCGGTCAACTCAAGTCAGCATTGGCATTTACCCCAGAAGTGAGGGCGAGTTATCCAGGAGTATTGGCAAATATTGTGGTGGATACTACTAATGATGTGGTAGACAATAATGATGGTGTGACATCTTTGCGGGAAGCAATAATTGAAGCTAATAGTACCCCGGAAGACGATACTATTCAACTGACGGCGGGGGCAACATATAATCTGACTATCTCAGGAAGTGAAGAAGATGATGCTGCCACTGGAGATTTAGATATTGTTGCTGGTGGTGGAGAAATAACAGTTATTTCACAGGGAGAAGAAAAAGCTGTTATTGATGCTGGGGGTGAAAGTGGAATTAATGACAGGGTTTTCCATGTTTTGGAAGGTGCTGCTCTACAGTTGGAAAATGTAGAAGTTACAGGTGGGTTGGTAACTGGTGATTCAGGTGGTGGTATATTTAATAGAGGTACAGCTAATATCATTAATACTACTATTAGTGGTAACTCGACAAGTGTAAATGGTGGTGGTATAAATAACTCAGGTACAGTCAGTATCAGCAATAGCACTATTACTAGCAATTCAAATAATAGCGGTGGTGGTGGCATTCACAACTTTTTGGGGATAGCTAATATCAGCGACAGCACGATCGGTAATAATTCAGCAATTTCAGGTGGTGGCATTCTCAACAACACAGGTACAATCAGTATCAACAACAGTACTATCAGTGATAATTCAGCTAATAGTGGTAGTGGAGGGGGTATCCAAAACTTAGGCACTACAGATTACTTGTTAGGTATAATCAATATCTCTAACAGCACTATCACTGGCAATTTAGCAGATTCTGGTGGTGGCATCTATAATTTGGGTACAACTAATATCAATAACACCACTATCAGTGATAATTCAGCTAGTAACGATGGTGGTGGTATCAGGAACTTATCAGGCACTGCCAGTATTGATAATAGCACTATTAGTGGTAACTCAGCAGGTATTGGTGGTGGGATTTTAATCTCAGGCATAACCAGTATTAACAACAGCACTATAAGTGGCAATTCAGCAGGTTTATTAGTTGCTGGTATCTATATCTTCGGCACAGCTAATATCAGTAACAGCACTATCATTGGCAACTCATCTGTTTCTGCTGCTAATGGCATCACAGTTGGTGGAACCGCAACAGTAACCTCTAGCATTGTCTCGGGTAATGCTAACGATGATGTTGGCATTACACAAAGTGCCGATATCTTCACCAGTGGCAACAATAACTTGATTGGCACAGTTGACGGTCTCGCTATCAATAGCTTCAATGGCGATCGCGACCAAGTAGGTGTGACCAACCCTCTACTGGGAGAGCTAGCTGACAATGGTGGCCCCACCTTGACCCATTTACCTCTGTCCAATAGTCCTGTCATTGATGCAGGTAGTAATCCCAACACATTGACCACTGACCAACGAGGCCAACCTCGAGTTGCTGGTGCAGGAGTTGATATTGGTGCTGTGGAATTACAACCTACACAAGAAATCATGGGCACTGCTGAAGCTGATTTTCTCAATGGTACAATAGAACAAGATAGCATTTTTGGGTTGGATGGTAACGATGTAATTAATGGTTTAGATGATGACGATGTTTTATTTGGTAATCGAGATTTAGATACTCTCAATGGAGATGCAGGTAACGACACAATATATGGTGGTAGAGATGACGATTTAGTTTTTGGCAACATAGGCGAAGATTTTCTCAGGGGAGACAGAGGTAGTGATTCAGTTTTTGGTCAGGAAGGTAACGATATTGCTTTTGGTGGTAAAGATAGTGATTTAATAGATGGGGGTTTTGGTAACGATTCAATATCAGGCGATCTAGATAGCGACACGTTAATTGGAGGTCAAGGAATAGATACCCTGACTGGTGGTGAGGATGCTGATATTTTTGAATTAGCTGTTGGCGAAGGTTTAGATATTATCACCGACTTTGTGCCACAACAAGATATAATTCTGCTGGACAAAAGTGCATTTACAGCTATTACCAGTGACTCAGGAACAGGTTTTAGTGTCGATGCTGAATTTGCCATAGTTACCAGTGACTTTGATGCTGAAACCTCAGAAGCAGTCATTGTTTACAATAGCAACAATGGTAAATTGTTCTACAATGCTAACGGTACAGCAGCAGAATTTGGCAGTGGTGGTGAATTTGCTAATCTCACGAATATCGTATCTATTAGTGAGGATGATTTCTTGCTCAGAGGATAAAATTACTCAATAGACATCTCCAATAATAAAAAATCAAATTAATGATCGCAACTCTGATTCATCAATTCTTTTCCTCTAAGCTGTTGTGCATTTAAACCACTTATTTGTTGTGTACCTAATTAAAAGTACAACTCCTATGAATTCTGACTTTTGACTTGCTAAAGTGCATTTTAAATGTGTCTTAGCTTACTCCCTCTTTGATGGAGATGTCTATATATGTTTGAATCGAAAAATATAAAATTTTCACAAAGAAAGAATTAGTGGTAGTCGCATCAGTGTTAGTTTTAGGTTATTTATAATTTTTTTCTGATACTTGAAAACCCTTTTAAATTATGAATAAAATCAAACTATTATTCATCGACTCCAAGGTAGAAAATTACCATTACCTTATCTCACAGGTTGACCCTCAGACAAAAACAGTTATCCTACAACCCAATCAAAATGGTATAGACCAAATATCTAAAAGTTTGGGTAAATGCCTAGATGTCGAGACAATTCATATTATTTCTCATGGAGAAACAGGCACTTTGTACTTGGGAAATAGTATCCTGAATTTAGACAATGTTCGTCTATATGTTGAGAGTATTCAACAATGGGGCAAATGTTTATCTGCTGGTGGGGAAATATTGATTTATGGTTGTCAGGTGGCAAGTGGTAATGAAGGTAAAGAATTTGTTCGACAACTGCATCAACTTACAGGAGCAAATATTGCTGCCTCGGAAACACTTACTGGAAATGTTAGCAAAGGTGGTAACTGGAATTTAGAAGTAATATTTGGTAAACTTAAGTCAGCATTCGCATTTACTCCAGAAGTGAGGGCGAGTTACGCTGGCGTTTTGGCAGATATTGTGGTGAATACTACTAATGATGTAGTGGATGATAGTGATGGTGTGACTTCTTTGCGGGAAGCAATTATTGAAGCTAACAGTACCCCAGAAGATGACACTATTCAACTGACGGCAGGAGCAACATATAATCTGACTATTGCAGGGAGTGAGGAAGATGCTGCTGCTACGGGAGATTTAGATCTTATTGCTGGTGGGGGAGAAATAACAGTTATTTCACAGGGAGAGGAACAAGCTGTTATTGATGCTGGGGGTGAAACTGGAATAGGCGATCGGGTGTTTCATGTTTTGGAAGATGCTGCGCTACAGTTGGAAAATGTAGAAATCACTGGTGGGGTAATAAATAATTTTCCAGGAGGTGGTGCTATTTATATTAGCAATTCAGGTATAGTTAATATTAACAACAGTACGATTAGTAGTAATTCCTCAACTAATAGTGCTGGTGGTATTAGTAACTTTGGCATGGCTAATATCAATAATAGCACGATTAGTGGTAATTTGTCAACTTATGGTGCTGGCGGTATTAGTAACTTGGGTACGCTTAACGTCAATAATAGTACGATTAGTGGTAACTATCATAGTTATTCATCAATTTTGGAGAGTGGTGGTGTTAGTAATTCAGGTACAGCCAATATTACCAATAGTACCATTAGTGGAAATTCAGCAGTTGATGGTGGTGGTATCAAGAACGGAGGCACACTTAATATCAATAATAGTAGGATTATTAGAAACTCGGCATACTATGGTGGTGGAGTTAGCAATAGAGGCACACTTACTATCAATAATAGTACCATTAGCGGCAATTTAGTTGTCTCTACAGAATTAGGTTATGGAGGTGAGGGTGGTGGCATCAGGAACTATCTTGGTACAGCCAATATTAACAATAGCACGATTAGTGGAAACTCAGCATTCGATGGTGGTGGCATCAGGAATGAAAGAACTATCAGTGTCAGTCACAGTACGATTAGTGGAAACTCAGCATTCGCTGGTGGTGGTATCCAAAACTCTGATGGGACAGCTACTATTAGCAACAGTACCATTACTTTGAATAGAGCTTCTCAAGGAGGTGGCATTCTTCACAACCATGATTCTTATTATTATTATTTTCCCACTACTACTGTCACCTCTAGCATTGTTTCTGGTAACTTCATCTCTAGCGTTGTTTCTAGATATTTCAATGGTGACGTTGACTTCACAGAAAATAATGATAACTTAATCAGTGGTGACAATAATCTCATAGGCACAGGTAGTGCCATTGAGATTTTCAACGGTGACAACGACCAAACAGGAGTTACTGACCCTCTACTTGAAGACTTAGCTGATAATGGTGGCCCCACCTTGACCCATTTACCTCTCCCTAATAGTCCCGCTGTTGATGCAGGCAGTAATCCCAACGCACTTACAACCGACCAACGAGGGGAACCGCGCTTTGTAGGAGAGGGGGTTGATATTGGTGCAGTGGAATTACAAAATTCACCGCAGATAACTGGCACTCCTCAAAGCGATCGCCTCAACGGCACAGATGAAAACAACACCATTACAGGTCTGACAGGTAATGACACTATTAATGGTCGTGGTGATGATGACCAAATTATCGGTAGTCGAGGTAGCGACTTCCTCTATGGAAAAGACGGCGATGATACTCTAGAAGGTCGTCAAGATAACGACTTCCTCTTTGGTGGTAATGGTAACGACTCTCTCGTTGGTGGTCAGGGACGCGATCGTTTCAATGGTGGTACAGGCGACGATACTCTGACTGGTGGTGCTAGTATTGACCGTTTTATTTTCAATACGACTGATGAATTTAACTCAGATGATATTGGAGTAGATGACATTACTGACTTTGTTCCGGGACAAGATGTAATTTTCCTAGATAAAAGCACTTTTACAGCTATTACCAGTGACTCAGGAACAGGTTTTAGTGTCGATGCTGAATTTGCCATAGTTACCAGTGATGCTGATGCCGAAACCTCAGAAGCAGTCATTGTTTACAATAGCAACAATGGTAAATTGTTCTACAATGCAAATGGAACAGAAGCAGAATTTGGCAGTGGTGGTGAATTTGTTAATCTCACGAATACTGCATCTATTAGTGAGGATGATTTCTTCCTGAGAGGATAAACTCTTAACATAAAATAATATTAAGAAATGAGGAAATAATACAAAATGATGGTATACTTTTAAAGTTTTCCTCTACAACCCTCCTAGATTATGAATCAAACCAAACTTTTATTCATCGACTCCAAGGTAGAAAATTACCATCATCTCATTGCAGAGGTCGATCCTCAGACAAAAGTAGTTATCCTACAACCCAATGAAAATGGTATAGACCAAATAGCTGAAAACTTAGGTAAATACCATCAACTAGAAACAATTCATATTATTTCTCATGGGGCAAAAAATACTTTGTACCTGGGAAGCACTATTCTAAGTCTAGACAACATTCATCAATATAGTGAGAGTATTCAAAAGTGGGGCAAGTGTTTATCTGCTGGTGGGGAAATATTGATTTATGGTTGTCAGGTGGCAAGTGGTAAAGAAGGTAAAGAATTTGTCCGACAACTGCATCAACTTACAGGAGCAAATATTGCTGCTTCGGAAACACTAACTGGAAATCTTAGCAGAGGTGGTAACTGGAATTTAGAAGTAATATTTGGTCAACTCAAGTCAGTGTTAGCATTTACACCGGAAGTTAGGGCAAGTTATGCAGGGGTATTGGCAGATATTGTGGTAGATACTACTGATGATGTGGTTGATAATAGTGATGGTGTGACTTCTTTGCGGGAAGCAATAATTGAAGCTAATAGTACACCGGAAGACGATACTATTCAACTTACGGCAGGAGCAACTTATGATCTGACTATTGCAGGGAGTGATGAGGATGCTGGTGCCACTGGAGATTTAGATATTGTTGCTGGAGGTGGAGAAATAACAGTTATTTCACAGGGAGAGGAAAAAGCTGTTATTGATGCGGGGAGTGAGACTGGAATAGGCGATCGGGTGTTTCATGTTTTGGAAAATGCTGCGCTACAGTTGGAGAATGTAGAAGTTACTGGTGGGTTTGTAACTGATGGTTCTGGTGGAGGCATCTTTAACTCAGGCATAGTCAGTCTCAACAATAGCACTATTAGTGGTAATTTAGTTACCATGGAAGTGGATATGATCGCCTTAGGTTACGGATATGATGGAGGTGGCATATACAACTCAGGCACAGCAACTATAGCTAACAGCGCTATTACTAGTAATTTAGTTACCACAACGGGAGTTAGCTCTTTTGAATTAGGTTACGGAACTGATGGAGGTGGCATATACAATTCAGGTAGAGTAACTATAGCTAACAGCACTATTAATGGTAATTCGGTATCTAGTGGTAGTGGTAGTGGCATCCACAACTCAAGTACAGCAAGTATAAGTATAAGCAATAGTACGATTAATGATAATTCTGCCTATAGTGGTGGTGGCATTGAAAACTTAGGCACAGTCAACATTAATAATAGCACAATTAGTGGCAATTTAGTTGAATCTACAGAATTAGGTTACAGAGGTGATGGTGGTGGTGTCAACAATAAGGGTACATTGAATATTAACAATAGCACGATTAGTGATAATTCTGCTGTATTTGGGGGCAGTGGTGGTGGTGTTAACAATGATTTTAATGGTATGGCTAATATCATTAATAGCACGATTAGTGATAATCTCGCTAATAGTGGTGGTGGCATCCATAACAAATACGGCGGTAGCATAGGTATCATTAATAGTACGATTAGTGGTAATCTAGCTAATAGTGGTGGTGGCATCCATAACTCATATACAGTTACGGTAAGCAATAGCACGATTAGTAATAATCGCGGTGGTGGTATATTTCACAACAATTTATATTACAATAATGATTTCTATTTTTATGATTACAATCCTACTACGACTGTCACCTCAAGCATTATCTCTGGTAATTTTACTGGCATTATCTCCGCCCTTGTTAACAGTGACGTTAACTCCGTAGAAAGTAATAATACTCTGATCAGTGGTGGCAACAATCTCATTGGTACAGGTAACGCCATCAGTAACTTCAACGGTAACAACGACCAAACAGGTATCACCAACCCTCTACTTGCAGACCTTGCTGACAATGGTGGGCCTACCTTCACTCATTTACCTCTCTCCAATAGTCCCGCTGTTGATGCAGGCAGTAATCCCAACGCACTTACAACCGACCAACGAGGGGAACCGCGCTTTGTAGGAGAGGGGGTTGATATTGGTGCAGTGGAATTACAAAATTCACCGCAGATAACTGGCACTCCTCAAAGCGATCGCCTCAACGGCACAGATGAAAACAACACCATTACAGGTCTGACAGGTAATGACACTATTAATGGTCGTGGTGATGATGACCAAATTATCGGTAGTCGAGGTAGCGACTTCCTCTATGGAAAAGACGGCGATGATACTCTAGAAGGTCGTCAAGATAACGACTTCCTCTTTGGTGGTAATGGTAACGACTCTCTCGTTGGTGGTCAGGGACGCGATCGTTTCAATGGTGGTACAGGCGACGATACTCTGACTGGTGGTGCTAGTATTGACCGTTTTATTTTCAATACGACTGATGAATTTAACTCAGATGATATTGGAGTAGATGACATTACTGACTTTGTTCCGGGACAAGATGTAATTTTCCTAGATAAAAGCACTTTTACAGCTATTACCAGTGACTCAGGAACAGGTTTTAGTGTCGATGCTGAATTTGCCATAGTTACCAGTGATGCTGATGCCGAAACCTCAGAAGCAGTCATTGTTTACAATAGCAACAATGGTAAATTGTTCTACAATGCAAATGGAACAGAAGCAGAATTTGGCAGTGGTGGTGAATTTGTTAATCTCACGAATACTGCATCTATTAGTGAGGATGATTTCTTCCTGAGAGGATAAACTCTTAACATAAAATAATATTAAGAAATGAGGAAATAATACAAAATGATGGTATACTTTTAAAGTTTTCCTCTACAACCCTCCTAGATTATGAATCAAACCAAACTTTTATTCATCGACTCCAAGGTAGAAAATTACCATCATCTCATTGCAGAGGTCGATCCTCAGACAAAAGTAGTTATCCTACAACCCAATGAAAATGGTATAGACCAAATAGCTGAAAACTTAGGTAAATACCATCAACTAGAAACAATTCATATTATTTCTCATGGGGCAAAAAATACTTTGTACCTGGGAAGCACTATTCTAAGTCTAGACAACATTCATCAATATAGTGAGAGTATTCAAAAGTGGGGCAAGTGTTTATCTGCTGGTGGGGAAATATTGATTTATGGTTGTCAGGTGGCAAGTGGTAAAGAAGGTAAAGAATTTGTCCGACAACTGCATCAACTTACAGGAGCAAATATTGCTGCTTCGGAAACACTAACTGGAAATCTTAGCAGAGGTGGTAACTGGAATTTAGAAGTAATATTTGGTCAACTCAAGTCAGTGTTAGCATTTACACCGGAAGTTAGGGCAAGTTATGCAGGGGTATTGGCAGATATTGTGGTAGATACTACTGATGATGTGGTTGATAATAGTGATGGTGTGACTTCTTTGCGGGAAGCAATAATTGAAGCTAATAGTACACCGGAAGACGATACTATTCAACTTACGGCAGGAGCAACTTATGATCTGACTATTGCAGGGAGTGATGAGGATGCTGGTGCCACTGGAGATTTAGATATTGTTGCTGGAGGTGGAGAAATAACAGTTATTTCACAGGGAGAGGAAAAAGCTGTTATTGATGCGGGGAGTGAGACTGGAATAGGCGATCGGGTGTTTCATGTTTTGGAAAATGCTGCGCTACAGTTGGAGAATGTAGAAGTTAC
>NZ_JAAHGH010000085.1:26061-33329 GCF_010672525.1 Okeania sp. SIO2B3
AAATAACAGTTATTTCACAGGGAGAGGAAAAAGCTGTTATTGATGCGGGGAGTGAGACTGGAATAGGCGATCGGGTGTTTCATGTTTTGGAAAATGCTGCGCTACAGTTGGAGAATGTAGAAGTTACGGGAGGCTTTTTAAATGCTCCAGGTGGTGGTGTCAATAACTTAGGTACAGTCAATATTAACAACAGCACTATTAGTGGCAATTCAGTAGCAAGTTTTGGTGGTGCTATCTACAACTCAGGTACAGTCAATATTAACGACAGCACTATTAGTGACAATTCAGCAGAAAGTATTGGTGGTGGTATCGATAACTACCGTGGTACAGTAAATATTAGCAATAGCACTATTAGTGGTAATTCACAAGCAAGTTTGGGTGGTGGTATCAACAACTCAGGTACATTGAGTCTTAACAATACCAATATTAGTGGCAACTCAGCAACTTTGCGTGGTGGTGGCATTGACAACTCAGGTACAGCTAATATAAGCGATAGCAATATTAGTGGTAATTCAGCAACATATTATGGTGGTGGCATCTTCAGCATAACTTCCGCAGACAGCCTAAGTAGCGCAATTGTTAATATCAACAACAGCACTATCAGTGGTAATTCAGCAGGTACTAATGGTGGTGGCATTACAAGCGATACTGGCACATTTACCATCAGTAATAGCACTATTAGTGGTAATTCCACATTTAATGGTGGTGGTATATATAATTCAGGTACAGCAAATATCAGCGAGACCACTATTAGTGATAATTCTACAGTTAATGGTGGTGGCATCAACAACTCAGGTACAGCAAGTATCAGTGACAGCACTATTAGTAGTAATTCTGCAGTTAATGGTGGCGGAATAGAAAACTCAGGTACAAGCAGTATTAGTGATAGCATTATTAGTGGTAATTTCGCATCTGTTGGTGGTGGTATCAATAGCTTCAGTGGTACAGCAAGTATCAGTGACAGTACTATTAGTGGCAATTCAGCAATTAATGGTGGTGGCATCACAAACAATTTAAGTAGTACCAATATAAGTAACAGCACTATTAGTAGTAATGAAGCCAATTATGGCGGTGGCATCAATAACTTCAGTGGTACAACAAGTATCAGTAACAGCAACATTAGTGGTAATTCAGTAAATTCTGCTGGTGGTGGCATCAATAACTTAGATACAGTAAGTGTAAGTGACACCACTATTAGCGGTAATTTTGCATCTTATGGTGGTGGCATCAATAATTATTCAGGCACAGCCAATATCAATGACAGCACTATTAGTAGTAATGAAGCAACTTATGGTGGTGGTATTGATAACTACTCAGGTACAGCCAGTATTAACAACAGTACTATTAGTGGCAATTCAGCATCTTATGGCGGTGGCATCAACAATTATTTAGGTACAGTTAGTATTGGCAACAGTACCATTACTCTTAATGAAGCTGTTTCAAGCCAAGGAAGTGGTATTTTTCACTATGATGCCTTTACTGATGTCACCTCTAGTATTGTTTCCGGTAATATCAACAGTGATGTTGACTCCATAAGTAATAACAACTTTACCAGTGGTGGGAATAATCTAATAGGTACAGGTAATGCCACCACTATCTTCAATGGTAACAATGACCAAACAGGGATCGCAGACCCTTTACTTGGAGAATTAGCTGATAATGGTGGCCCCACCTTCACCCATTTACCTCTGTCCAATAGTCCCGCCATTGATGCAGGCAGTAATCCCAATAATATTAATACTGACCAACGGGGCGAAACGCGGTTAGTAGGCGAAGCAGTTGATATTGGTGCTGTAGAATTACAAATTCCACTAGAAATCATTGGTACTTCTGAAAGCGAAATCCTTAATGGTGCAGGTGAAAATGATACCATTACAGGTCTGGCAGGTGATGACACTATTAATGGTCGTGGTGGTGATGACCAAATTATTGGTAGTCGAGGTGGCGACTTCCTCTATGGAAAAGACGGCGATGATACTCTAGAAGGTCGTCAAGATAACGACTTCCTCTTTGGTGGTAATGGTAATGACTCCCTCCTTGGTGGTCAAGGTCGCGATCGCTTCAATGGTGGTACGGGTAATGATACTCTTACTGGTGGTGCTAGTATTGACCGCTTTATTTTCAATACGACTGATGAATTTAACTCAGATAATATTGGAGTCGATGACATTACTGACTTTGTTCCAGGACAAGATAAAATTCTCCTAGGCAAAAGCACTTTTACTGAAATTACCAGTAATTCAGGAGAAGGTTTCAGTGTTAATAGTGAATTTGCTATAGTTAGCAGTGATGCTGATGCTGAAACCTCAGCAGGAGTTATTGTTTATAATAGTAGTAACGGCAAGTTATTCTATAATGCTAATGGCACAGAAGCAGAATTTGGCAGTGGTGGTGAATTTGCTAATCTCACGAATACCCCATCTATTAGTGAGGATGATTTCTTCCTCAGAGGATAAACTCTAAACATAAAATAATATTAAGAAATTAGGAAATAATACAAAATGATGGTATATTGTGGTTTCACTCTACAAAGCTCCTAGATTATGAATCAAACCAAACTTTTATTCATTGACTCTAAGGTAGAAAGTTACCATCATTTAATTCCAGAGGTCGATCCTCAGACAAAAATAGTTATCCTAGAACCCAATGGAAATGGTATAGACCAAATATCTAAAAGCCTGTGTGAATGCCTAAATGTAGAGACAATTCATATTATTTCTCATGGCGCAAAAGGTGCTTTGTCTCTGGGAAATAGTATCCTGAAAAATGACAATATTCATCTATATGCTGAGAGTATTCAAAAGTGGGGCAAATGTTTGTCTGCTAGTGGAGAAATATTGATTTATGGTTGTCAGGTGGCAAGTGGTCAAGAAGGTAGAGAATTTGTCAGACAACTGCATAAAATCACAGGAGCAAATATTGCAGCATCGGAAACACTGACTGGAAATGTTAGCAGAGGTGGTAACTGGAATTTAGAAGTAATATTTGGTCAACTTAAGTCTGCATTGGCATTTACACCAGAAGTGAGGGCAAGTTATCCAGGAGTATTGGCAAATATTGTGGTGGATACTACTGATGATGTAGTGGATGATAGTGATGGTGTTACTTCTTTACGGGAAGCTATTATTGAAGCTAACAGTACACCGGAAGATGACACTATTCAATTGACGGCGGGGGCAACATATAATCTGACTATTTCAGGAAGTGATGAGGATGCTGCTGCCACAGGAGATTTAGATATTCTTGCTGGTGGTGGAGAAATTACAGTTATTTCACAGGGAGAAGAAAAAGCTGTTATTGATGCTGGTGGTGAGAGTGGAATTAATGACAGGGTGTTTCATGTTGTCGCAGGCGGCTTTCTATTTACAGATGGCTTTTTACTGTTGGAAAATGTAGAAGTTACTGGTGGGAGAGTGTCTGGTAATGGTGGTGGTATCAAGAACTCAGGTACACTTACTATCAACAACAGTATTATCAGTAATAATTCGCCTAATGAAGTTACTGGTGTGATAGGATATGGTTCTGGAATCTACAACTCAAATACACTTACTATCAACAACAGCACTATCACTGGCAATTTATCCACTAGTGGTGGTGGTATCCACAACGTTGGTATAGCGAATATCAACAATAGCAATATTAGTGGTAATTCTGCATCTTTGAGTGGTGGCGGCATCTTCAGTTTCTCATTCAGTTCCTTAGGTAGTACAACAAATATCAGCAACAGCACTATTAGTGGCAATTCTGCATATTTTGGTGGTGGCATCGACAACGACTTGTTTAGTACAGTCAATATCAGCAATACCACTATTAGTGGTAACTCAGTAGATATTGATGGTGGTGGTATCAACAACACTGGTACAGTCATTATCACCAATAGCACTATTAGTGACAATTCTGCATTTTCTAGTAGTGGTAATTTTAGTACTGCTAATGCTTATGGTGGAGGCATCTTCAACAGATATGGCAGCCTTAGTATCAGTAACAGTAATATTAGTAGCAATTCTGCATCTTTGAGGGGTGGAGGTATCGCCAACTTATTAGATGCTACAGTCAATATCAGCGACAGCACTATTAGTGATAATTCAGCAACAGATGGTAGTGGTGGTGGTATCTTAAACTATGATGGTACAGCGAGTATTAGCAATAGCACTATTAGTGGCAATTCTGCTTTCAATGGTGGTGGTATCTCCAACTTAGCTGGTATAGCTAATATCAGTGACAGCAATATTAGTAGCAATTTAGCCAATTTTAATGGTGGTATTGTCAGTACAGGCACAAGTAGTATCAATAATAGCACTATTAGTGGTAACTCAGCAGGTGTTGGTGGTGGGATTTTTATTGCAGGTACAGCAAGTATTAGCAATAGCACTATTAGTGGCAATTCAGCAGGTTTAGCTGCTGGCATCTATAACTTAAACTCAGGCACAGCTAGTATCAGTAACAGCACTATCACTGGCAATTCATCATTTTCGGGTGCTAGTGGCATCAAAAACACAGTTGGTGGAACCACAATAGTCACCTCTAGCATTGTCTCCGGTAATGCTAACATTGATGTTGAAATTACACAAAGCGGGAATATCTTAATTAGTGGCAACAATAACTTGATTGGTACAGTTGATAGTCTCGCTATCAATAGCTTCAATGGCGATCGCGACCAAGTAGGTGTGACCAACCCTCTACTGGGAGAGTTAACTGATAATGGTGGCCCTACCTTAACCCATTTACCTCTGTCCAATAGCTCTGCCATTGATGCAGGCAGTAATCCCAACGCACTGACCACAGACCAACGAGGCGAACCCCGATTTGCTGGTGAAGGGGTTGATATTGGTGCTGTGGAAGTGCAACCTCAATCTATACAAGAAATCATTGGTACTGCTGAAGCTGATTTTCTCAATGGCACAACAGGACAAGATAGCATTTTTGGGTTGGATGGCAACGATGTTATTAATGGTTTAGATGATGACGATGTTTTATTTGGTAATAGAGACCTAGATACTATCAACGGAGATGCAGGTAACGATACAATTTTTGGTGGTAGAGACGAAGATTTAGTTTTTGGCAACATAGGGGAAGATTTTCTCAGGGGAGATAGAGGCAGTGATTCAGTTTTTGCTCAGGAAGGTAACGACACAATTTTTGGTGGTAGAGATAATGATTTTGTAGATGGAGGTTTTGGTAATGATTCAATATCAGGCGATCTAGGCAGCGATACCTTAATTGGAGGTCAAGGAATAGATACCCTCAGTGGTGGTAACGATGCTGATATTTTTGAATTAGCTGTTGGCGAAGGTTTGGATATTATCATCGACTTTGTGCCAGGACAAGATATAATTCTGCTTGACAAAACCACGTTTAGTGCTATTACCAGTGACTCAGGAACAGGTTTTAGTGTCGATGCTGAATTTGCTATAGTTACCAGTGACTCTGATGCCGAAACCTCAGAAGCAGTTATTGTTTACAATAGCAACAATGGCAAATTGTTCTACAATGCAAATGGTACAGCAGCAGAATTTGGCAGTGGTGGTGAATTTGCTAATCTCACGAATACCCCATCTATTAGTGAAAATGATTTCTTGCTCAGAGAATAAGTGGGTTTAACGAAGTCAGAAGTCAAAAGTCAGAAGTCAGAAGTTATTGTTTAACGGGGGTTTGAGCAACTCTCCAAAAAGATTTCGCCTTAAAAGGTGGGGTTGCGCGACCCATATTATTTTGATCGACAAATGCCATTCGCTCCTACATATGGCGTTTTAAGGTTAATTTGCGTAAGTCCTGTTGATATGATTAGCAAAAATAACTAACTATAAACTATCATAGATATTGTTTGATTTACTAATTTCACTCACTTAACTATTTCGGAGTACATAACAAGATGCAATACAAATTATTAGGAAAAAGTGGACTCAGAGTATCCGAACTCTGTTTAGGCACAATGACCTTTGGCGAAGACTGGGGTTGGGGTTCTTCTAAAGAAGAAAGCCAAAGAATTTATCAAGTCTTCCGTGAAGCTGGTGGTAATTTTATTGATACTGCTAATATTTACACTAACGGTACAAGTGAGGAATTTCTCGGTGAGTTTATTGCCTCAGAAAGAGAAGCTGTTGTTTTAGCCACTAAATATACCAATGGTTTTGGCGATAATAATCCAAATGGTGGCGGAAACCAACGCAAAAATATGGTGCAGTCGGTAGAAGCTAGTCTCAAACGTCTTAATACTGACTATATCGATGTTTTATGGTTGCACGCTTGGGATTTTATGACCCCACCGGAAGAAGTAATGCGGGCATTTGACGATTTGGTTAGAGCCGGAAAAGTATTATATATTGGTATTTCTGATGCTCCTGCTTGGGTTGTTTCTCAATGCAATACCTTGGCTGAATTACGGGGATGGACACAATTTATTGGTTTACAAATTGAGTATAGTCTGATTCAACGAACTCCAGAAAGAGAACTTTTGCCGATGGCTCATACTTTGGATATTGGGGTAACTGCGTGGTCGCCTCTAGCTAGTGGTTGGTTGACTGGGAAATATACCAAAGCTAATGTAGAAGAAGAGCGCAGACTAGACAATGAAATGATGAAAGATTTTGTGAATCAGAGCGATCGCAATTTAAGTATTGCCAAAGAAGTAGATAAAGTCGCAGAAGAAATAGGAAAAAGTTCGTCACAAGTTGCTTTAAGTTGGTTATTAAATAAGGGTGTAATTCCCATAATTGGAGCTAGAAAAGTTTCTCATATTGAATCCCCACGTTATTTGTCCGAGGCCAATGGTGGCCACAATCCTGACACCAGTATTCACATTGTCCTTTTGCGATATTAGTGCTGTTACACTTTGGACAAGATAAGACAGGGGAAAATCTAGAAATCGTTCTCTTCCATTTCAATAAAAGGACGAACATGAAATTCAAGTTTTTTTGATAAAAAATTTTCAACGTCTTTAACACAGAGCCGATGACGTTTCATTTCTCTTAATAGTCTTCTGTCTCTTTCCGTAGTTAAAATTCCAGAAGCTAGCCCTCCTAAAGTCGTGCCAGCCAGTAACCCCCCACCAACACCTAAACCACTGATAGCAGAACCGATGCCACCTACAACCCACCCTACAGCCGTCCCACCAACGACCAAAAGTACTCCCGCAGCTAATCCTGTAGCAATAGTTCCCGCTGCTGCTGCCAGTGGGTCGTCTTTTGCCCATTGTTTGAATATCTTACCAAAAGTACCTTTTTGAATGCTTTCGATTAAAGCCTTACCACCTTCTACTACTTTGTTTA
>NZ_JAAHGH010000086.1 GCF_010672525.1 Okeania sp. SIO2B3
AGACTATCATTCCAAACCACACGTTCACGAAGTGTTGCGCCAGCAAACACAACCAAATAGCTTGGCTAATCGGTATTTTTGTCCCGGTGTTGGATATATGCGATACTTAAATCTAGCTTTCATAATTCCTATTTAAACTAATAGTATGATAACATATTTATAGAAATAAAATCAACTAAAAAGTCGCCCTAGAAGGGCGAGGCTTTAGACCCAAATTTTCGGTAAGTGTTGCATTTGAGAACTATTTTTTTTTATCAGCAAAATATTCTCTTCTATCTGGTAATTTAGCCAAACTTTGCACATCTAAAATCAAAGACAAAAATGAGTTTTTTCTGAGGATATTTTTTACTTATAAAACTCGCTTTTCTTCTATTTTTAGGACTTTTTTTTTGCTGCTAATTTCTATGTAGTAACTGTTGGTAAGGATACCCCCTATGAGAATAGATATAGGAAAAAATGTTAGTGCAAATTGTTTATAAATTGCACCATGATGTTGCCTTGATGGTATGATTTTTAATATTTTATCTCCTGTTTTATTCAGTTGTACTTTCTGAGAAACAACTAAGTCAAAAATCTTTTTACAGCCCAAAAAAAATGCCAAAATAATATATATCATAGGTGATAAAATCCTATAAGTGAATTCTTATACTATAATTATATAATACTAATAATCATCTGTGTTACCTTCATCTGTCTAGGTGATTTTAACTAGGTTTTATGGCTAACCCAACTGAGCGATCGCTGCATTAAAAACTTTTAAATTACTTTTAGAAACAAGAAAAACTATAAATATAGGTAAAAACTTTACGAAAAACAGAAATGATTTCTATAAATAAAAATTTAACTCTTATACATTTTTTTTTATTGATTAACATACTTATGATATTATTAATTAATTACAGTTGAACAGGTTGAATAAATAAATTAAGTCCTAAAGTATTTAAAGAGCTAGAGCAAAACTACAAACAAAATTACTTAATTATATTACATTAGCAGTTTAACTTAATTCAGAAAAAATTGATAAAATGAAAATTATAATTACTCACTAATCGAGGTTATATGCAACCAAATTCGGAACAATTTTCCAGCTTTACTTCTAATATTCAATACTTTGCCTATGGCTCCAACTTATCTAAATCATTACTAGAATTCAAATTAGCATCAAATCCTCAAACTAAGGATAAATACAATACAGAACCTAATTCACTGATTTTACATTCTCAACCGGCTATATTAAAAGATTTTGAATTGAAATTTAATTTATATGTGCCGACGAATAATGTCGATCCAAGTTATGCTAATTTAGTTTATAAAAAAAATTCTACTGTACATGGTTGTTTGTATGAAATGTCACCAGAATGTAAAGCTGTAATTGATGGATTAGAAGGTAAAGGTCAAGTATATCAAGAAGAAATTGTACGAGTTTTGCCTTATGGTTCAACAACTACTATTACAGCTCTAACATATATAGCTTACAAAGAACAAATAAAATTCCCAGGTATTACAATTAAAGATGGAGTACCGCCTTCTAAAAGATATTTAAAAACTCTAATTTATGGTGCTAAAGAATGTAATTTAGATTCTGAATGGATCGAATATTTAAAAAATAAAAAAGTTGCTACAATACCTTTGACTAAATTATCAAATGAAGAGTTGAAAAAAATTAAGGAAAAAATTTATACTGCCAAAGATTTAGAACTTAAAAATTTACCATTAGACCAGGCTTTTAATGAAAAGGGAGAACTTATCAAACCTATTATTAGCAGTATTTGTGGGTTAGTATTTATGTGTAATCCGAATCAAGGATTTGCGATTGGAGCAAGGGCATGGATTGAACAAATATTAGGACGAGATATGACAGTATTTTATGCAAGAAGATGTTTGCGAAATGAAGGCGTTTCATTGTATGAAACTGAACAAGATGTATTGTTAGGAGATCGAGATTGTCTAGATTATGTTATAGCAAATGCCTATGATTTATTGAGGCAATCAAGAATAGAAGGAGAAGGTGTATTTTTACTTGGTAGGACAACTAATTTTCATTTGTGGAAAGATTATTTGGGTGCATCTCAATGCAAGAATAAAGCCAAAAATTTATCGCTTTTAGGCAACAGCTCATCTGGCAACAGGCAACAGGGAATAGAGAATAGGGAATAGAGAATAGGGAATATATAGGAAAAAAGTATTTTTGCAAATATGAGATGCACCCGATTATTTGACTTCAAGAAGTTAGTCAAATTTAAAAATGTATGATAATGTTTGTCGTAACTTACTCCTCCTCTGAAATAGAGGTGAATTTTAGCCTAAATACTTAGGAGCTTGCTTCTAATTCTAATATATTTTATATATAGCGCTACGCATTAAGGTTAGGAGATTTATAAAGCTTGTTCGTGGAGCATTTCCGCACCGAAAACCCTTTAACAGTTTACTATTCCCTATTCCCTATTCCCTATTCCCTAGCGCGTAGTGCTATAAAATTTTAATTAAATAGGATTACTATATATTGAATAAATTATAGAATATGATGATGAATAATTTGGAGGTTAATTTATGATTAAGTATAAATTCAGAAATTTAACTATTTTATTATGGATTTTTTTCGCAGCACTTCCATCATTAGCAAATTCTAATAATCTAGAAATATTAACTCACAATAAATCAGATATTTCTCAATCTCAAATTATTACTTCACCAGAGCTAGATAATTCTCCTTACACTAAGTTGGAAAACTTATTAGCAGATAATAAATGGCAAGAAGCAGACGAAGAAACATACGATTTGATTTTAACTTTAACTCAAAGAAAGAGAGGAGGAGGTATCAATACAAGAGCAATAAAAGAAAAAATTTCTTGTGAAGAAATTAGCAATATAGATCGACTCTGGCGGAAATATTCTGAAGACAAATTTGGTCTTAGTATTCAAATGTCAATTTACTTAGAAACTGGCAATAATTTGGAAGCATACGACCCACAAAGTTACCAACTATTCGGTGACAAATTAGGTTGGAGAAAAGCCAGAAAATGGAAACAATATGAGCAGTTAAATTTTTCAGAAAATGCTCCTAAAGGTCATTTGCCAATAGCTATAAGAGAGTTAGATGCTACTGTGAATATTCCAGAATTTATGATTACTAAACGTTTGCGTCGGATATTATATTCTAAGGTTCAAGAATGTAATCTCTAAATTGAAGAAGGAGTCAGGAGTCATTTCAGTTATCAGTTATCAGTTATCAGTTATCAGTACCTTGGCCTGAATTCAGAGGCTTGAAATATGGAACTTTATTTTTTTTCATCGGGCTATGATCCGGATATGATATTACAAAGGTATTTTTTTCTCCAATACACTTTATCCCTCAACTTTAGCAACTATTTTACCTCGGACATGACGACCTTTTAAACGATTTAATGCTTCTGGTATTTCCTCTAAACTAATTACTTCTGTTGACATTGAATTAACTTTTTTTTGTCTGACTAACTCCCCCATTTCTCTTGCCATTTTCCCTAAATCTTTAATTGCTTTTTTATCCCCAGATAAATAAGCTCCTCCCAAAGCAACTTCGTGAATAGAAGCAGCAATACTAAAAGGTTTAAACTTACTAAAATCAGGCAACCCAGCAATACAAGCAATTCCACCATTAAATGCCAACATTTCAAAACCTTTTGTTGCAGTTTCCGAACTAACCGTATCTAAAATTGCATCAACACCACGTCCTTTAGTAATTTCTTTCACCCTAACAACTACATCCTCATTTTTATAGTCAATTAAATGCTTTGCTCCCAACTGTTGTACATAGTCAAAATTATTCTGAGAACAAGTTGTAATTACCTCCAACCCAGTTAACACTGCCAACTGTATCCCAAAACTACCAACCCCACCAGCACCACCATGAATTAAAATAGTTTGCTCTGACTGAATGTGCAAGCGTCGATGCAAAGCTTGGTAAGCAGTCAAACCCGCACAAGGAATAGCAGCAGCTTCAGTAAAAGATACACCTTCTGGAAGTGGAGCAACTGCTATAGCGGTAGCGTTAGTATATTCTGCATAACCTCCAGGTTTCGACAAATTCCCATGATAATAAACTTTATCCCCAACTTGCCAGTCAGTAACATTAGCACCGACAGCATCCACAACCCCTGCCACATCTAACCCCAAAATAAATGGATAATTCCACCTGGAAAACCCAGAAGCAGCCACTTTATAGTCAACAGGGTTTAATCCGACCGCATGAACTTTTACCCTAATTTCATCTACTTCTGGCTGTGGTAAGGGCATTTCTGCAATATGTAAACTATTAGGAATTCCTGGTTGATCCAATACTAATGCTTTCATTTTTCTCTTCTAAAGTTGAATTGTAATTTTACCAAAATGGGAACCTGTTTCCATATAACTTAGTGCTTCTGGAGCTGACTCAAATGGAAAGACGCGATCGCATACAGGATGCAATTTATTCACATATATCGCCTTATTCATTGCCTCAAACATCTGGCGCGAACCGACAAAAATTCCTTGTATCCGGACTCCTTTCATCACTGCTGGTAAAGGATTAAATTCTGCTTGCGCTCCTGCTAATACACCTATTAAACTAATTTGCCCTCCCATTTTGACTGCTTTTAAAGACTTACTCAAAGTATTTGCTCCACCAACTTCCACAATATAATCAACTCCCACTCCCTCGGTTAACGTCAACACCTGTTTTTCCCACTTCGGTACAGACTTATAATTAATCACATCAGATGCACCTAACTGCTTCACCCTCTCCAACTTTTCATCACTACTGGAAGTTGCTATGACCCTTGCTCCTGCCATAACTGCAAACTGTAAAGCAAACAAAGAAACTCCACCTGTTCCCATAACTAGAACTGTTTCCCCTGGTTTTAAACCTGCTTCCATTAAAGCGTGCCAAGCTGTTACTGCAGCGCAAGGTAAAGTTGCTGCTTCTGTATCAGATAAGTGAGACGGAATACTTACTAAACCATCTTCAGACAACACTACATACTCTGCCAACATTCCGTTAACTTCACCACCCAAAGCAGACTTAAATACCTCCTTAGTTAAATTACCCGATCGCCATTTCTGCATAAAAATACCTGCAACTCTATCTCCAGGTTTAAATTTAGTAACACCTTCTCCTGCAGACACAACTTCTCCAACTCCATCCGAACACGGAATAACAGGCAAACGTAGATGGGGGTAGTAAAGACCTTTAACCATTAAAATATCTCGATAGTTAACCGAGACTGCTTTTACCCTGACCAAAACTTCTCCAAATTTTGGTTGTGGTTGTGGTTTTTCTGTTAAGACTAAATTACCAAATTCCTGAATTTCAAAAGCTCTCACAAAATTATCTCCCTATTTTTACTTCTTCCCTCTTCCCTCTTCCTTCTTCCTTCTTTTTTAGCAGTCGAAGGAAGGGTGCGAGTATATCAAAAACTTAAAATTCAAACAACGCAAGATTTTTTTTGTCTTTCGCTCCTTCCTTATTCCCTATTTTTACTTCTTCCCTCTTCCCTCTTCCTTCTTCCTTCTTTTTTAGCAGTCGAAGGAAGGGTGCGAGTATATCAAAAACTTAAAATTCAAACAACGCAAGATTTTTTTTGTCTTTCGCTCCTTCCTTATTCCCTATTTTTACTTCTTCCCTCTTCCCTCTTCCTTCTTCCTTCTTTTTTAGCAGTCGAAATAAGGGTGCGGGTATATCAAAAACTTAAAATTCAGACAACGCAAGATTTTTTTTGTCTTTCGCTCCTTCCTTCTTCCCTATTTTTACTTCTTCCCTCTTCCCTCTTCCTTCTTCCCTCTTCCTTCTTCCTTCTTCTCATCAGACTGCTTTAACCGCCAACCTTTTCTCGTAAGTTGTCGAGAGCGAGCAATAACCAGACTATCATCTTCCACATTCTTTGTTACTACCGAACCTGCCGCCACCGTCACATCTTCCCCCAAAGTAACAGGAGCAACCAATACACTATTTGCACCAGTTTTAGAGCGATCGCCAATTTCGGTATGATGTTTTTTCACCCCATCATAGTTAGCAATAATTGTACCTGCACCAACATTTACCTTTTCTCCCAAAGTCGCATCCCCTAAATAAGATAAATGAGCTGCATTAGTGCGATCGCCCACCTGAGCTTTTTTCAATTCTACAAAATTACCAATTCGACAGTGGGAACCCACTTGAGAATCTCCTCGTAGATGTGCATAAGGGCCAATACGAGTACGATCGGCCACCGTACTATCAGAAATCACCGAATACAAAATAGATACATTTTTACCGATCTGACTATTTTCAATCAAACTTCCAGGCCCAATGCGACTACCAGCACCGATGATACTTCGACCCCGAATATGAGTTTGTGGTTCAATAATCACGTCCCGTTGTAACAAAACTGTATCATCAATAGTTATACTATTAGGGTCTATCAAAGTTACTCCGGCACTCATCCAATCATCTTTAACCCGCGCTTGCAAAATGTCATAAGCTGTAGCCAAGTGTTTACGGTCGTTAATACCAACAATTTCTTGATAGTCATTCACATCAACTGCCATAACAGGGCTGAGAAAATTAACTGTATCTGTTATGTAGTACTCTTGTTGGTCATTATTTGTGGTAAGTCTTGGTAAAATCTCTGCTAAAGCTGGCCAGTTAAAACAGTAGACTCCAGCATTGACTCGGTGGTTTTGCTTCTGAGCTGCCGTACAGTCTCGGTCTTCTACTATTTGCGTAACGATATTATTTATATCACAGAATATTCTACCGTAACCTTTGGGATTAGGCAGATTCGCAGTCAAGATGGTTGCTGCATTTTGATTTTCTTTGTGAGTGTCGATTAAATTCTTTAGAGTTTCTGGCCGTAATAATGGTACATCCCCATTTAAAACTAGAAGGTCTTCAGAAAAACCTTCCAGAATGGGTAATAACTGTTGAACGGCATGACCAGTCCCTAATTGTTCCCTTTGCTCTACAAATTCCGGGGTGGGTAAGTTATCGTCTTGATTTTCAGTATTAAGAAGAGACTCTTGTACAAGGTCTCCACGATAACCAACTATAATAATTATTCTCGATGGTTGAATAGAAACACAACTTTTCAAGACCCGTTCAACTAAGGTACAGGAACCTAACTGGTGTAATACCTTGGGTAGGTCAGACTTCATTCTGGTGCCACGTCCAGCCGCTAAAATTGCTACCGCTACCATGATTTTTGGGATTATGTTCTTATTGAATAAGAAACGTTATATTACTGAATTTATAATACCCATACTCTCATATATGACAGTCTTCGAGGTGGTTGTTGAGAAAAAGTGGGGAATGGGGAGATGGGGAGATGGGGAGATGGGGAGTTGGGGAGTAGAGAACCCACCCCTAACCCCTCCCAGGAGGGGAATATCGAGAAAGATTTGGCAGTGGCGCATCGGTTGGAACATTTTTTAGTGGATTTGATATAAAAAGCAGATAATATAAGACTTTTAGCTATTGGGTAGTCTGTACAATTTATCAATATACCCCTCAAGCACTGCTATAGTTTCATCACTTCTGACTTTTAACTTTTAACTTTTGACTTTTGACTTTTAAATACTGGGTAGTCTCTGCAATTTGTCAATATACCTCTCAAGCACTGCTATAGTTTCATCACTTCTGACTTTTGACTTTTAAATTTTAACTTTTGACTTTTAAATACTGGGTAGTCTCTGGAATTTGTCAATATACCTCTCAAGCACTGCTATAGTTTCATCACTTCTGACTTTTGACTTTTAAATTTTAACTTTTGACTTTTAACTTTTGACTTTTAAATACTGGGTAGTCTCTGGAATTTGTCAATATACCTCTCAAGCACTGCTATAGTTTCATCACTTCTGACTTTTGACTTTTGACTTTTAAATACTGGGTAGTCTCTGGAATTTGTCAATATACCCCTCAAGCACTGCTATAGTTTCATCACTTCTGACTTTTGACTTTTGACTTTTGACTTTTGACTTTTAACTTTTGACTTTTAAATACTGGGTAGTCTCTGGAATTTGTCAATATACCTCTCAAGCACTGCTATAGTTTCATCACTTCTGACTTTTGACTTTTGACTTTTGACTTTTGACTTTTAAATACTGGGTAGTCTCTGGAATTTGTCAATATACCCCTCAAGCACTGCTATAGTTTCATCACTTCTGACTTTTGACTTTTGACTTTTGACTTTTAAATACTGGATAGTCTCTGCAATTTGTAAATATACACCTCAAGCACTGCTATAGTTTCATCAAATCTGACTTTTGACTTTTGACTTTTGACTTTTAAATACTGGATAGTCTCTGCAATTTGTAAATATACCCCTCAAGCACTGCTATAGTTTCATCACTTCTGACTCCTGACTCCTGAGGACTGACTCCTGAGGACTGACTCCTTCTTCAACAACCAACGTTTTTTCCAATGAGATGTAGGTTCTAGGGAAGATTTTTGTTGTTCTAACTGGCGACGACGCATAATAATTTCCGCCGAGTCTGATAAGTGGGGGTCTCGGTAGGGAATACTAGCGCGAGTTAGTAAATGTTCTTTTTCTTTTTGGGACAGTGGGGGTAAATATTCTTCGGTAAAACTGGCCACTGTTCCTGGCGATCGCCTACCTACTGGTGCAGTAGAACCAATTTTCAAGTGAGTTTCCAGTAATGCTGTTCTGACTGCTGCAGAGCAGGAATATGTTGCTAGATGACCATCAGGTTTGAGAAAGCTAGTTACTAAGCGCAAAAATTCTACGGTCCAAAGTTGAGGACAACTGGGTGGAGAAAAGGGGTCGAGAAATATAGCATCAGCTTGGAAACCGGAGTTATTTAGTTCTTGAATAGTGATTCTAGCGTCCCCGATGGACAGTTTGGCTTGAATTTTTTCTGTTTGTAATTGATGGGTATTAGCGAGAGTAGCTAATAATTCTGGCACAGGGTCGGGCCAATTATCTAGAAGATTTGTAGCGATCGCTGTTTTTGGTACTTCTGGGTCTAATTCTAGGCCTACCAATTGAATTTTACAACCAGGATTAATTTTCCAGATGGCCGCTAAAGCAGAGGCAGTGTTATATCCTAGTCCATAACAAACGTCAAGTAGGCACACCACGGGTTGATGTACTCTAGATAATAGTTGAACTGGGTAAACAAACTTAAATTCTGCTTCTTGTTGAGCGCCAAAATTAGAGTGAAAAGTTTCACCAAATTCGGGTGAAAAAAAAGTAAAGGAGCCATCTGCTGTTATTTGTGGCAGAAACTTATGATTTGTCAATTTTTCCTCTGAAATAGTTATCTAAATGAATAAACAGAAAAAATTATACTTACCTCTTTGGTTTCCTTGTCTTCGTTCTTGGTTAAAGGCTTTAATCATGGTTTATTTTCTAACGATTTTAGTTGCCATAATTAAGGAGTTAAAGCTAGGAATATATTTTTGGCAACAACTAGGGGGAAGTTTAGAGTTGTTCATTTGTTTGAGTATTATTTTTCTGTTTTTTTTGATTCCTGCTTTTGCTTTTTTGCATCATTACTTTCTTTTGATTTTTCATATTTTCCGGAAAATTTTAGGTCGAAGTTATCGGTATAAATTTTTATTATTTCCGCCAATTACAAGTTGGTGGAAAGCTTTATATAGTTGGTTGATAATGATTATTAGTACTCTGGCAGCAACTTTAATATATACATTAATTTTGCCTTGGTTTAACCTGAATTATCAAATTGCAATTTTAGAAAAAAGTCAATTTTTACATCCTGAAACATTTATAGATAAGTTACTTTTATTTGTATTTATTAGTGTTTGGTTAATTGTAGCAGCTAAATTATATCAATTTGAATTTTCATCTAAAATATTTTTTGTATTCAACAAAGCATATAGTCCTAGTCCGACTCTAAAAAATAAAAACTTTTCCAAACTACCTCAGATTAATTTGATTGAAGAAGGAAGAAAAAAGAAGGAAGAAGGAAGAAGCGGTCGGACTCCGCGACGACGCCAGTCGCAAGCGGTAAGACTCCGCGACGACGACAGTCGCAAGCGGTCGGACCCCGCGACGACGCCAGTCGCAAGGGAACGCCGACCAAGAGAGGGAACGCCGACCAAGAGAGGGAACGCCGACCAAGAGAGGGAACGCCGACCAAGAGAGGGAATGCTGACCAAGAGAGGGAATGGGCACCAAGAGAGGAAAAAGTGGATAGGGACTAAAACCCAAAGTAATTGTAAATACCGTGTAGACGGTGGGGTATTCAACCAAAAAGAAAAAGATAAAACAGAGAATGAATTGGCAAAAACTAGCACCTATTCTGGAGCTAAAATCACAAATAAACCTCAATCAGTATTAGTGACAAAAAAAGTTAAGCCAGTTGATCAAAGAGAAAAAAGTAATTACTTACAAAAAATCCAGAAAACAATCAAAAACAACATTTTGGTATTACTGATTATTCCTTTACTTACATTAGGCGTATATGGATTTTCTCAATGGCAATTAATGTCTGAAAAATCTGTAGTTATAGTTCCGGAAATCCCCTCACCAATAGCAAAAAAAATTAACTCAAAGAACCTAGAAATTGAAGAAGTAAAAACTCAACCTACACCTATATATTCCCAAACAAAAAAACCTTCGCCCACCCCAAACACAACTCTTGTATTACCGCCACCAGACCCATTTAAACTAGCAGTTAATCGAGCTATAAATGCAGCAGAAATGGCTCAGTATGCTCAGACTAAAATAGAATGGGAAGCAGTAGCAAGTCAGTGGCAAGATGCAACAGAATTTATGAAAATAGTACCAGCATCTCATCCTAAATATAAACAAGCCAGAAAAAAAATCAAAGAATATCAAAGCAATGCTGACTATGCAATTAGAGTAGCAAAAATGAAAAAGTAGTTGAAGAAGGAAGAAACAAGAAGGAAGAAGGAAGAAGGAAAAAGTGGATGGGAACTCTAATACCATTTCTCAAAAACTTTTCTACATTTTATTGAGCAGGGGAGTAGGGGAGTTAACCCACCTCTAACTCCTCCCAGGAGGGGAAGTAAAAATAAGAATAATTAACATTAAACTTAGCTGCTAATTAACAAAAAAGTTATTCTAGCTGTGTTGATTACTTAATAACGGTACTTTGGCAAAAAATATGTTAAGAATAGCATCAAACCTTTATATAGTCTTGGTTTTACATTGAATCAACCTTTTTCCTGATATATCTGGGTTTGAGCCATTTTTAGCCTGTTGATGTATTTCCCTTACCCCTACTAGCTTTGAAGACATTTTCGCTGTGAAAAATATCAAAGTACCGATAACTGAAGTTGTGTCCAAGTATAGCGTCAATGTGTGGGAATTGGTATAACTCTAACCAAATTAAAAAGTAGTTGAAGAAGGAAGAAGGAATGAAATTGGAGAAAGTGTGTGGGCACTCAAACCCCAAGCAATTTTCAACAATTAATAATTAATAATTAACAAATACATCTCCTTGAAAACGGATAGGATTGACTCAAAGGAAAATTTTTTCTTTTTTCTCCTTAAAAGGAGAGACTTTAAACCGAATGAATTAATTATCAATTATCAATTATACATTGTAAACACCCTGTAGACGGTGGGTTATTAAACCAAAAGAAAAAGATCAAAACAAATATTTGCTATTTATTATTCAAAGGTAATTAATTATGGTTGAATATAGATTTATCGAACTTGCTAAACAAGGAAATTCTAAATCCATTGCTACCCTATTAAATGGAACGTTACATCCTCAAGGTATTAATGCAAAAGTTAGTGCAGTAAATGGATGGTTACACATACTCCTAGAATCTGAAGAATTGCCAGAGAGAAGTTATATCGTAGATATAGTTAGACATCAATTAATAGAATTAGCTCCTGAATCAATTAAAAGAGTTAAATTACTAATTAAAAGATACAGCGATGATTATGCAACTTGGGGTCAGGAGTTTGATTTAAAATTAAATTCCTCATCTAGTTTGATTTGGCATAATTTTGATGATAATCAACAATATAGATTTGATTCAAAGTCAAAAATTAATAGTATCAAAAATAGAAGTTGGAATCATCTCAAAATGAGTAAGATAACTCTAGGGATAGTTGTGGTAATCTTATTCATGGCAGTAGCTGTTTTTATCAGTAAAATGTCAGTCAAGCGATCGCCACAAACCATCAATAGTTTTACCTATTCTTCAAAATAAAAAAACTTGATTGAATTTATACAAATTGAAATGAAGCTGCATAGAATAATATTTCAAGCATAATTGACCACAGTTCATTAATTGATAATTGATAATTACCTCGGGTTTTAACCGTTACGGAATTGAATATCAGGAAATATTATTTCTTCTCTTGGTCTCATGGATATGATGCAGGTTTCGGAGCCATCCCACCCTACGGGAAGCTGCGAAGATAGAACTCCGTTCCGCTGACGCGAAACGCGACAGCGTTGCGTTACGCCAGTTTTGCGAAGCAAAAGCAAACGACCGCTGTCTTGGTCTCATGGATATGGCGAGGGGACTAGCTCTTGACAGAGCCGCTCCGCTTTATATGTTGCGGAGCAAAACGCCATCCCTCAACCGCTTTTTTCCCCTTAAAAGGGGAGGCTTTAAACCAAAATTATTTAATAATTAATAATTAATAATTAATAATTCGGTAAGCGTAGATAAATATAAATCGATTTAATGAATTTCATCATTCTATGCAACCTAATATAAAACTTGTATTAGTAAATTATGACTAAGAAAAATTTTCTTATTTCTCCTCAGTGGTTAGTAGACCATCTAAATGAACCAGACCTAATCATCATCGACTGTCGTTTTTCTTTAGCTGACCCAGAATTAGGCCAAAAACAATATCAAGATGCTCATATCCCTGGCGCATTCTATTTCGACCTTAACCAAGACCTTTCCAGTGCAGTACAAAAACATGGCGGGCGTCACCCATTACCCGAACCCGATCTACTTGCCCAAAAATTAGCAACTATAGGTGTTAAATACCAAGAAACTCTCATTGTGGCTTATGATGATTCTCGCTTTGCCTTTGCTTCTCGTCTATGGTGGTTATTGACATACATGGGCCATGAAAAATTTGCTCTTTTAGATGGCGGTTTTTCTCAGTGGCAAAAAAAATATCCAATTACTAATGAAATTTCTACCCCACAAGCAGGTTTTTTTGAACCACAAATTAAATCAAAAATGGTAGTAGATATAGAAACAGTTAAAGCCAAAAAAGATTTACCAGAAGTAGTATTAGTTGATTCACGAGATAGCGATCGCTATTTAGGAAAACATGAACCTATTGACCCTATTGCTGGTCATATTCCTGGTGCGGTTAATTATCCTTGGAAACAAGTTACTGATGAAAATTCTCTGGCAAAAGTTGACGAACAAATTCAACGGTGGGAAAAGGTTAAAAATGCTGAGGAAGTTATTGTTTATTGTGGTTCTGGTGTGACTGCTTGTGTGAATTTATGGTCGTTAAAAATGGCAGGTATTAATACAGGAAAACTTTATGCAGGTAGTTGGAGTGATTGGTGTTCATATTAAATAAAGGTAGTAGGGAAGATAGGTTGTAAGATCGGGAAAAATTTAGCAATTAACAATTAATAATTAATAATTAATTATTACCTCTCCTTAAAAAGAAGATAAAAGAAGCATAAAAAGTAGATCGTCAAGATTTACGGAATAATTAAGGCTTCAAGCTTCTACATATCAAGGATAAAAAAGAAAAAAATTCTTTTAGTCAATGCTGTTCTTTTAAGGGTAGATAGTTGTTAATTATTGAAACAAGCATCTAAATAATGGTTAAGTGCCTATGCAAAATTAATTACACATTCTGTTGAATTCCTGTTCTCCCTTGCCTATTCCAGCTTCCAGGTGCTCTGTTTCCTCTCTCAAACTAGGAAATTAATTTTGCACGACTACTTAATCTTTGCTATAATTTAATAATTTAATTGCTTTTTAACCCCTGAAGCAATTGCATTTTCCTACAACCATTAAGTTAAGATTAAGAGCCTTGCAAGAGTTATAATTATAAAATTATAGCTGTAGATTATGTCGAGCAGTTATTAAACCCCATTGAATAGGAAAATCTTGATATGTATGAAAGAATCAAAAGTACACTTAGCACATATCCTGCAGTATACGAGCCATTACGCAAAACATTAAACAGTTACAGAAACCTGAAAATACAATACAACAACAACAAGAGACTGAGAAAAATACAAAAGCAAATATGGACAAATATTAAGCATAAAAATTCTGTTTTCTTTGTGCAAGTTGGCTCGAATGATGGCTCTCATGGAGATCCTATTCGGGATTTAGTGATCAGAAATACAAATTGGAAGGGCATATTTATTGAGCCTATTCCTTTTCTTTTCGAGAGATTAAAAAAGAACTATAACAATTCTGAACGATTTATTTTTGAAAAGATTGCTATATCCACCCAAAGAGGTTTTCAGAAATTCTATTATGTTTGTGAGGAAGCAAAAACAGAATTAGGAGGTCTACCAGAATGGTATGACCAATTGGGTTCTTTCAATAGAAATCACATACTTAAACATCTTCAAGGGAAGCTTGAACCCTATATTATTGAAGAAGATATCGAAACTATAACTATGCAAGAAATCTTTGATAGAAATAATGTAGAAGTAATAGATCTTCTTCATATAGATACAGAAGGATTTGATTATAAAGTACTATCACAAGTTGATTTTTTGAGATATAAACCCTGTGTTATCATGTATGAGCATAAGCATCTTTCTGATGATGAGAAAAATTTAGCAAAATCACTCTTGGAAAAGTACAATTATAACTGTTTTTCTTGTGGTGGTGATACCTTAGCTTTTATCAATTACTAATCAGTAAGTACAGTAACCGGACATAAATATTTACCGAATAATTAATTATTAATTATTAATAATTAAATAATTCTGGTTTAAAGCCTCCTCTTTTAAGGGGAAAAAGCGGTCGTTTGCGGAGAAGTCCGTTAGGATGGGATGGCGTTTTGCTCCGCAACATATAAAGCGGAGCGGCTCTGATAAGAGCGGGTCTCCTCGCTGTCCGACCATCGACCAAGAGAAAAGAAATAATATTTCCTTATCTTCAATTCCGTAACGGTTTTAAACAGAGGTAATTATCAATTCTCAATTATCCATTAATGAAAAATTTGGTGATTCCTAGACAAGGTTTTTAGCTTGAATTTTGTGCATCTGCTGACTCAGTTCAACAATTAATAATATAGCTATAAGCATTTCCTACGGAATGCTCCGCAAACAGCTATCAGCTAGCCTCCTATCGGAGGAACTTCGTTATCAGCTAGAGTTAAAACTTTTAACTGTAATGTTTTGAAGTTTCTTAGCTGTCCTAATCTTAATGCGTAGTGCTATAAAAAATAAATAAAATCAATTATCACACAGAAAATTATCAATTGTTTCCTCCTACTCTGTAGTGACGTTGCATACAACGTCACTACTCTTTTCTGGAGATGTCTAAAAAAAACATTCACTTCATTTAGTTGTACTTCATAACTTCGGAAACTGCTGTATCATTTTGATTCAATGTTGATTCCCTCTTCCTTTTTCCTTCTTCTTTCTGTCTTTTTCCCTCTTCCTTCTTCCTTCTTACCTCTTCCCTCTTCCTTCTTTAAAAATCAAAATAAATATAAGGCAAACCCTCCGGTGCCAACAACCAAACAGTAAATAAAAATACAGGCACTAACAAAACTTTCAACTGCCAATTTAACTGTAACTTCAGACCACGATGAAACCAATAATTAATCGCCATTGCCACTACAACTCCACAAATTAACCACACCAAATGTAACCTTTCTAAACCCATCGCCTCCAGATAAACTTTATCCACAAATTGAACATCTGCTTCATAATTCCACCAGTGAGAAAACACCCAAAAAGAATCCCTTAAATTCGGCAGTCGGAAAAATATCCAAGCACCAAAAACCATACTCTGAGTTAACAACCAACTGATTAAAATTCCTGGCAAACTTTCCCATACTTTTTTCACCTTAAAATGTTGAGAAGTTGCCTCTATTAATCGATGAATTACTAATGCCAAACCATGCAAAACTCCCCAAACAATAAATCCCCAAGCAGCACCATGCCAAATACCAGCAATTAACATCACAATTAACAAATTCAAACAAGTCCTAAATAAACCTACCCTTGAACCTCCCAAAGGAAAATATAAATAGTTTCTCAACCAATCTCCCAAAGTTGTATGCCACCTACGCCAAAATTCTGCAATACTTGTGCTGAAATAAGGAAAATCAAAATTTTGTGGCAAACTTAAACCCATCAAAAAAGCACTACCACGAGCAATATCAACATAAGCACTAAAATCAAGATAAAGTTGTAATCCATAAGCAATTGTTGCTAACCATAGATCGCCACTTCCAGCACGTTGTAAATTACTAAAACTCAGGTCTACAAAAATTCCTAAATTATCAGCTATTAAAGCTTTTTTTACCGCCCCAGTCGCAATTAACCAAATTCCTTCCGTTATTTGCTCTAAAGTTGGTAATTTTAAAGCAGGAGTTTTAACTAAAGCTTGAGTAGTTTTTTTCCCGACCATTCCTAACTGATTTTGCAGATAATGATAACGAGTTATCGGACCAGAAATAAGTTTGGGAAAAAATAACTTATAAGATGTAAATTCTAATAAAGAAAAAGCTGAAGGAGCACCTCGATAAACATCAATTAAATAAGCAAGACATTCAAAGCAGAAAAAACTTAAACCTAATGGTGCAATTACATTACTATCAACCCAATTAGCAGTTTCTAAAATATTAGGTATATTGTAGAGAATGCCAATACTATTTAATAAAAAAGGTATATATTTGAAACTTAATAAAAGTAAGATATTGCAAATTATACCTAACCACAATAATAGCAAGCGACGGCGGTTCCATTGTTTATTAGCAATACGCCAATCTTTTGGTTCCCCAATAGCTTGAGCAAGGTAAAAATTCAAAAGGGTAATTATTAATAGTAGTGGAATATATTGAGGTTGAATAGTGGCGTAGAAAAATAAACTAGCAACTAACAGGACAAACACTCGCCAAGACTGTCGTGGCATTGACCAATAAAGTCCCAACACTATTAATAAGAATAGAGCGTAATTAAAAGAGATAAAAGTCATGCCGTTTCATCCAAGTCAAAAGTCAAAAGTCAAAAGTAAGATTTAATCGGTTTATAGCCTCAAAACTTTTACCCTAAAGTAATTTCAGGAAATTATTTACCTATGTAGTTTGAAACCATTTGTAACATTGTTATTTAAAATTGGTATTATCAGTTATTCTTTATCAAAATAATTGGGTCGCGCAACCCCCCCTTTTCCGGCGAAATGTTTTTGGAGGCAAGATCAAATCCCCATGACAAAAACAACTTCTGTACGTCGCCCTACCGATGGCTCCCCTCTATCTAACTTCTGACTTCTAACTTCTGACTTCTGACTTCGTTGACAGTACCTCCAGTCATCTCATTGCTTAAATTATGACTTTTGATTTACTTTAATTCTTACTTTTGAGGGACAATTTTTCCTCCTACCTCCTCTATCAATTCCCATTTATTCTAACTCCTGACTCCTACCTCCTCTGTAGTTTCCATTTTTCCTGATTCCTGACTCCTGGCTCCTGACATCCTGACTCCTGACTTAATAAAAAAAATTCCAAAAGTACTTGTCAAAATTATATTTAGTCTGCTACTATAGTAAAAGTGAGAAAAAAAGCCGGGATAGCTCAGTTGGTAGAGCAGAGGACTGAAAATCCTCGTGTCGGCGGTTCAAGTCCGCCTCCTGGCATTCGGCCTTGCATAAATGCAGGATGATTTTAATAATACAGTTAAGACTACCGCATCTGGTAGCAGCAGTCTATGTTAGCGGAGCTTTGCGCCAGCAAAACGTCAACCCGTCGAGGAGCTTCGGCTCGCTAGGAATCTCCGCGCCTTTAGGCCGGAGAGGGTGTCAAATCTATCTACATCATAAAAATGGTCTAACAGAGAATAGCCCAGTCGAGAAAAATTTCAAAAAAAAGTCATAAAAAGCTGAGGTCACTCGTCTAATTAGAAAAGGCAAAATCGAATAGAGGTTAGTCTTTATTGGCCTAATTCTGCTAGAGCCTATAGTATATAGCCTTTCGGATAGAAATCTGGCCAAAATTGAAATGACCACTCCAAAAATGCAGGTGAAGCCCTAGCTAGCTCCAGGCTTACATCTTGTTTCTGGACATATCTCAGGAAATACCATTCTATTGTATGAGACCCCAAAAGCAGTTAAAAGGAGAAATGGCAATAAAAATGAAATTTACTAGGCTTAATTTTAAGGATCTACTGACCACAGTAATCATAACAGCGACAATGTGTTTTACTTTTCTTCTGGCAAGTCCAGCATATGCAAAAGAGTGTAGAGTGATTAATACAGTAATTACAAGTGCAAAAGTCAGCGAAAATACTAAAATGGGAGGGCATGTACTTCAACATATCTACGGACAAACACCTCCGACAAAAGACTTTTCTCAATTGGATAAAACATTATTTACGAATGCAGCTCAATATGAAGGTATATGGAATGCCTACAGAAATAGCACAAAAATTAGCAACCCAGCCAAATGCACTAAAATCACAGACTCACCCCATAATTTTGATGTATTGTTAACCAAATTGCCAGGGCAACCAGAGTCAATAGAAGCATATCAGTGTCGCGAGGTGGATGATGATAAGCGATGTACGAGGTATGTTCCAACACAAGTGACAACAGTGAATTTTGGATTTAAATATCAGAAAGAACGAAATAAAGCTAATCAAAATTGGGTTTTGAATACAGCATATCCAGGTTACTCAAGACCGTCAAATTAAGTGATGTAAACCGAAAAAAGGAAAAAAAAAGATTCAGGTAAAACAAAAGAGAAATCTAGGGGGCTGAAGATTGGTGGATGATCTTTCCCAGTTATAGTCCCGGAAAATTAAACAGTCCTGCTGACAAGAGCTTAAGTCACAACGCAAGAATGTTTTAGAGGCTTTTGATTTGTTAGTTAATGGATGCAGATGAACGAATAATTTTCCTTGGGATCGGTTGGTAACGGGGCGATCGCCTATTTACCCAGACTATAGCCCAGTCGATAAAAATTAAAAAAAACAGAAGAATCAGAAAGGATAAAGAAACACCAATCCCAAAGATACTTAACTCAACCCTTGATAGTTCCTTCTGACCCAGGTCCATGCAGGTGAAAGGGAACGGGGCGATCGCCTCTTTCCCAACCCTTTCTGACTCAACCCTGAGTACTCCAATTCTGACTAAAATTCACCAACGGCGAGCATATTCCTCAATGTGACTCGCTTTTACATTTTGCTGGCAAAGTTAAGAAATATTATTAATGATTTTATAGCAAATTACATGAGAAGTTTGACCAAAATAAATGCTTAAACCCAGTCAGGGATTATTTTTTTACTTTTGACTTGGGTAAAGTAAGTATTAGAAATAATTATCTTTATTATTTATAAAAAAAATATACTTAAGCAGTTGACGTAGACATCACAGTAGAAATATGATCGTGTTGCAGCAAAATTAAAACACTTTGAATACCCCAAATTAATCTATGGTTCATCTCAAGGCCGAGGAAAAAGGGAAATTAACAGACCCGAACCCAGGAGGTGAAACTACCCAAGAGGGAGGAAGTATGGCGATGTTAGCGATCTTGACTCCCCCTCCTGTGGCAGCCGCTCCCGGAAACGGCAAAAATCCTCAGAAATTGGAGAAAGACAATATAGAAAACGAATTTTGGCAGGTATGGTGCGAGCATCGAGACCGATTTTATCGCTGCTGTCTGAGGTTGATGAACTCTAACCATGCAGATGCCGAGGATGCTCTGAGTGAGGCAATGGTGAAGGCATTGGATAAGGTGCGCAAGTTCGCCGGGAAAATTGCTAATTTGCCTGCTTGGTTGATGACCCTGACTCGAAATTTATGTCTGGATCTCATCCGTAAACGTTCTCGGAGAGCTGTGGGTGTAGATGATATAGAGTGGGTTGGTGATAGTGGAGAAATGGGGGTGGCGTCGGCGGTGGAGTTGCCAGAGCAGGTTTTGGAGAAGGATGAGAGGTCGGTGGTGATTCGACGGGCGATCGCTTCTTTGCCCAAACGGATGCGGGAAACTTTTATTTTACATTTTTATCAAGAGCTTTCTTCTCAGGAAATTGTCGAGCGACAGGGTATTTCCTACGATAGTGTTTACAAGCGCATCTCCCAGGCACGGAAAAAGTTGAAGCTGATGTTGAGCGGTTATTTCATTGATTTTGATGAGTCGGTGTTGGGCACAGAGAGAGAATTAGGGGATGGCAATGTATGGTGCCAGAAACAGGAAGATTTGGCAAATGTTTCGGTGCAGGGGATATCGGCAACTCCAGAGGTGTCTGGGGAAGAGGAGAAGAGGGAGGAGTTAGAAGTTGTGAGTGCGGACATTGCCTCCCAAAATTCCCAGGGGTTGGAGACTATGGCGGTATTGACATCGGAAGAGTGTGTCGAGGTGGATGTGGCTGAAGAATCAGAATTTGTGGATGGTGCAGGGTCGTCGAAGGGTATGGTTGAGGAGAATATTGGTGATGGGGCAAATGTTTGTGGTGAGAATATGCTGTCGGCTATGATGCCAGTTGTGTTGTCGAGTTTGTTGATGGATGGGAAATGGACTGGATGTGTGGAGGCTCCTTTTAATGAATGGTGGCGCAAGGGGTTGATGTGGCTGTGCGATGGAGGAGGTATCCTTAGTGATATTGTTTTACGGCGATCGTGGGTGGTCTCGAAGTTGCTGAGTTTGAGACGGGATGAGATAGGGATGGGTACAGAGGGGGCGATCGGCTATTCACCTTCACCCCATATTAAGGACAGGATGAGACGACGCGATCGAGATTGGACTATGATGGAAAAGGCAGAGGAACAATTGCAGGTACCTCCTGAATTTGTTGATTCAGATGGTTATGTTGGCAAGTTTGACACTATAAGATAGTGGGCGATCGCTTCATTGGAATCGCAATTCCAAATTAACATAGAGAAAAAGTTCAGGAAAAAAAGAATTAAAAAGTCTAAAAAGTGTGGGGCACAAAGAAAGTACAACTCCAAAAATAAAACGGACAAATGCTACTTTGCTACTTAATTATGTGGAATAAAGGTTTTCTGCTTTTTACCTTAATTCTTTAATGGTAAGAAATAGAATGACAGAACAGCAAACCAAGTAGCAAAGGCAGAAAAAAACTAAAAATGTCACAGGGGGAGTTGTACTTGGCCTGATTGATAACGAAATAGAAAAGGGAAACAAAATGAAAATAGAAATAACGAAAGTCAAACAAGTTCTAGCAACAATCGTCCTGGCCGTAATCATCGCAATGGGAGTTCAAACATTACCTGCGGATGCAGCAAATGTATACAATTGCAAAGTAGAGGAAGTAGGGAACGTTTGCCATTATATACTCAAACCAGGAGATATAATTATGTTGGACACGCCTGATACGAACCTGGAAGAGTACCCGATCCTCTTGGAAGCAGCAAACTTGTCCCATCTCTTGGATGCAAGTCTTTGGTACAAATGGATACCGGAATCAGGAGACAGCGATTTCGCGGCGTACAACCTCGAACGATTAGGCTACAATCTTACAGAGCAAGGACAGGTGATCGAGGAAAACCAGATCGAGCAAGGGCACTATATCACGAACAAAGGTCAAGGAATAGGATGGGTCAGAAATCGATCGGTCTATGAGAATGTAGATATAGAAGTAGTAATTTACTCTTAACTCTTAGCTCTGGGGGAGGTGGAAAACTGCTTGTAAATCATGCTTTGCAGTAGTTTTAGCCAATATTCTTCTGAAAGATGCTATCTGTAATTGGCCTCGGGATTCAGAATATTAACGACATTCAGAGGGCATTCAGGCAACTTGATCGCCACTCAGTACCTGAATGGTCTATCTGTTCCGGCTAATTTTTTCTGGAGGGAGGTTTGATAAAAAGCTTATCCCAAAAGGTTTTGGCCTTGCCTGTAACCCCTTCAGGCTGATTAATGAGACTTGATATTAGTGAGAGGATGGAGATCAACGAATAATTTTCTTTGGGGTCGTATGGTAAGGGGCGATCGCTCCTTACCATACCTGAGGAAGCTTAACCCTCGGTACTCCACTCCTAACCCAAATCAACCAACGGCGATCGCATTGCTCAATGTGACTCGCCGTTGCATTTCAGTTATCAGTACCTACCACCGATATCCCAAAAAATCCTTATTTCACGCAGTGAATGTTGCTGAGTTCGACACTAGATGAGACAATGAGCGATAGCCTATTCACCCTCACCCCATAGTTTGACTTTGATGAGACGACGCGATCGAGATTGAACTATGATGGAAAAGGCAGAGGAACAATTGCAGGTACCTCCTGAATTTGTTGATTCAGATGGTTATGTTGGCAAGTTTGACACTGGATAAGATAGTGGGCGATCGCTTCTTTGCCCGAACGGATGCGGGAAACTTTTATTTTACATTTTTATGAAAAGCTTTCTTATCAGGAAATTGTCAAAAGGACAGGATGAGACGATAAGAAGGAGATTGGACTCATCTGGAAAAGGCAGAGGAGCAATTGGGGAAAACTACTTACAGCGCTTTTCAAATTGATGAACCACATCTTCACACATCAAACCCTGTAGGGACGTTCCATGGAACGTCCCTACTGTGGTCTACCGTGTAGGAAAACCGCTGTAATGAAATGATTTACACGGAAAGGTTCGCGAGTTAGACATATTAAAGAAATATAGTTCAGATAAAAGTGCTTGGAAACGTCGAAAAAATGTAAAGCCAAGAAAGCAAATTGCGAGAACAGAATGTGATAGTATTTGCGGAAAGGCTAGAAGGAAAAAACTTAAAAGAGAAAAGGACAAAATAAATGTTAAAGAACATAAAAGCGGGAATCATAGCAATAATGTTGAGCTTATTGCTAATCCCATTAACACCCAATCCTTCCTATGCATATGCAACAGACATAGAAGTATATCCCAAACAAGAAGTTGTGGGCACCCCCTATGATAGCGAAACTGGAATAGATTACGAAGTAGCAAAAGAAATTTGTGAAGAAGAAAGGACCTTGTGCGATGCTTTCACAGTGTATTACGGCACTCCTAATAAGGGATATTTCTATAGTTTGGAGGATAATCCAGATGGGCTGGAATTGAAAAGTTTTCGAGGAGCGGATAGTGGATACAGAAATTATCCCGGAGAAGTAGCAGTATCATGTCTAGTTGAACCCGATTATCTTGATTTATCTGAGAGCAAGATGAATCCTAGTCTTGGCTACATTCAGGAATGGTTGTCTGTAGTGGATGGGACAGCAAAGTCAATAGATCTAGCCCTGAATAACACCGGGTACAACGAGGAAACTATAACTCTTGTAGCAGGGAATTGTGTAAAAAACATACAAGCACCAGGAGGTTATACGATAGAAGTGGAAGACATTTGTGATGGATATCCCCCATTCAAAAATATGCAAGTGCGTGCACTTTATCCATCGAATATTCATCTACTTGTAACAGAGTGTGAGCCTGAGTAAAAATTAAGGGAAAAGAAGGAAAACAGGATTGTAAAGGAATAGAAGAATCAGAAAGGATAAAGAAACAGCAATCCCAAAGATACTTAACTCAACCCTGGTTACTCCACTCCTAACCTAAATTCACCAACGGCGAGCCTATTCCTCAATGGGACTCGCCTATTTCAGTTATCAGTTATCAGTTATCAGTACCAACCACCGATATCCCAAAAAATCTTTATTTCACACAGTAAGTAATGTTGGCGAGTTTGACACCAGATGAGACAATGAGCGGTCGCCTCACTCAATTCAGACTCAAACGTTCCTGCAACCAACTTTCCAAATCTACCAAACTATTAAAACTTAAAAATACCTTTACTAAATCTTCTACATCTGCTAAAGGCAAACTTTCTATCTGACTACTAATCTCTTCAGAAACCTCTCCAAAACGTTGAGTTATTAACAGTTTTATTAGAGCGATCGCTTGATTAAGTAGTCCTATTGCTTCCCCTCTTGCTTCCCCTTATTGCTCTGCATAAGCTATCCGTCCTCTTTCATCTTGCATTGCTATCCCTCGGTTTTCAACTATCTCTAACTCCTCTGGACTCATATTAATAAAATTAGCAATATTTAAAGCTTGTTCTATTTCCGCAACTTCCCCTAAACTCTCTGGTATCTCATCAAAACTAGCCGCCTCTTTCAGGAAATAAATCCACTTATCTGTCAAACTCTTTAACTCCGACAAACTTTTTTTAAACTTCGGCAGTTCCACAAAAATTAACCGCAATTCTTTTTCCAAGCATTTATACGTTTTAGTTTCCTCCTGAAACACAAATTTATTAATATAATCATCTTTATGGCGAATGGCCATTCGCCCCTACATATAATTTGACCGGGATTAAAAGGGTTGACAATTGTCAAAGATTCAATGGTTTTTTCTCCATTATAAATTATTGCATTCAGAAAACTGATTAAAATCTCTTTGCTTTGTTCGGAACCAAATATTTTTTTAAAGCATAATCGACCTTGGGATTGATAAATTTCATAGTAGCTTTTCTCCCTATATAAATAACCAGAAATGAAGTTAAAAGTTAAAAGTTAAAAGTTAAAAGTTAAAAGTTAAAAGTCAAAAGTCAAAAGTCAAAAGTAAGATTTTATAGGATCAAAACTTTGAAGCTACAGTAATTTCCCGAAATTATTTCACGTCTAAAACGTTGAGTTATCAAAACCTTGACCAGAAAGATGGGGAGATCGAGAAAGATTTGACAATGGCGCTTTAATAGAACATTTTTTGATACCAAATCCGAGTGGATTTGATATAATATACTTTGATAATTCTATAATTACCGAAATAATTAATAATTAAACAATTAAATAATTAGATAATTCAGGTTTAAAGCCTCCCCTTTCAAGGGGAAAAAAATAAATCTTTTCCTTAAGCGTCAATCCTCTCCCTAAAAGGGAGAGGTAATTATCCATTATCCATTAATGAATTCCATATTCAATCTCCCCTACTCCATTTTAAATGTGTCGGTCCAACATAAGAGTTTTAGGGAACATCTTAACGAAGTCAGAAGTCAGAAGTTAACCCACCCCTCGCCCCTCCCCCTCCCAGGAGGGGAAGTAGGGATGCGTGAGCAACTCTCCAAAAATATTTCGCCTTAAAAGGCGGGGTTGCGCGACCCATATTTTTTTGATAAGTTTTGATTCAGATTGGACTTTTTGTTTGAGTGATTCTCTAGATTTTTTGGTGAAGTGAAAAATGCTGTGGTTAGTAATTGAACTAAATATCGTTATCTCAATTTTTTGTTTTTATCTAGCTTGGAGAATCTGGAAAGTTAGACTCACATTATTACAAGTAGAACAAACTCTCAATTTGATAAATATTTGTACCAGTAAGGTACTAGATAAAACACCTGAATTTTTCCAACTTCACCAGCAGAAAATAAATCAATTACGACAACTATATAAACAACTGGATTTACAAGTTCAACAGGTTAAACAAATTATGGCCATGCTTTGGTTGCTCAGAACCATTTGGCATCGTTTCTGTAGAATTTGGCGCTAGTGCCGCTACGCGGAAGTTAAAAGTCAAAAGTCAAAAGCGAGTGCGTAATTCTGAGGTCTCCTCAGAATGCAAGACGCACTCAAGACAGTCAAAATATTAATTTGTAATTGTTTTTGGATTTTGTAACTGGTCTATTATTTCCGCCATCCTGCACTAAATATATTGACACTCTCACCATCAAATCTTACCGTCAAATAAGAGCGATGATAATGGGAGTCCTCTTTCAAAAATTTAGATATGATTGATATTGACATCCTCCCGACGCTGCTCTTAGGAGACAGCGCGGGATTCCCTGGCATCACTGTTAGGGGCTTTCTGTTTCTTAGCACCCGCCTTCCGAGATTTGCTCCCTTCAGGTCTTACGGTCGCTCCACAGACTGACACTGCGAGTCCCGCAGCCTTCTTGGTGGGCGTTCCCTTGCGTCTATCGCCGACGCGGGTTCCCATCCGCAAAATATTTATACTTGCGTTTATGTCGCGGTCATGGTGACTACTACATTCAGGACAATCCCACTCTCTAATATTTAGAGGTAATTTCTCCACTACATGACCACAATTAGAGCAACGCTTAGAACTAGGGAAATACCTGTCAATCTTAATTAATTGACGACCGTACCACTCTGCTTTGTATTCTAATTGCCTAACTAATTCTCCCCAGTTGGCATCACTACCCACCCCTCTTGCTCCCCTCCCGGGAGGGGATGGGGGTGGGTTATGATTCTTGACCATGTTTTTTACCGCTAAATCTTCCACTACAATCAATTGATTTTCTTTGATTATTTGAGTGGTTAACTTATGGGTATAGTCTTCTCTTGAATCTTTAATCTTGGCGTGTATCCTAGCTAAAATCAGCCTGGCCTTTTGATAGTTATTAGACCCCTTGGTTTTTCTAGATAGAGACTTCCCTGCTAACCTAAGTTTTTTGTGTAACTTTTTGAGGTTCTTTGGATTAGCAATTTTTTCTCCATCACTGGTAGTAACTAAACTGGTAATTCCTAAGTCAATACCTATTTGCTTAGTTACTGACTTAAGCTTCAAGTTTCTAGGGTCATTGACTCTAAGGGACACTGACCATCTGTTACTGGGGTCAAGTTTTACGGTAATTGTGCTTGGTACACAGTTTTGAGGTATTTGCCTACTCCATCTGATAGGTAATGGTTCAGCACATTTAGCGATCTGAGACTTGACCATCTTTCCACTTAAATGCGGACTTTGTAAATTCTGCACTACCGCCCCGGGCGCTTTTTCTTAAAGTTAGGATATTTGGCACGTCCACTAAAAAAGTTAGTAAAAGCAGTTTGTAGATGTCTTAAACCTTGCTGTAATGGGACGCTACTGACTTCTGTGAGGAAATCTAAATCTTCCTGCTTTTTCCAGTGAGTTAGCATAGCAGAAGTTTGCTTATACCCTACTCGCTCTTTGTTTTCATACCAAGCTTGAGTTCTAGCAGCTAAAGCTCTGTTGTAGATCAGTCGAACACAGCCTAAAGTCCTCCTCAACAGGTTTTCCTGTTCTGGAGTAGGATAGAACCTAAACTTGTAAGCTTTTTCAACCATTTACTGCTTGCTAATTCTAGGTTTAGATTCTAACATATTCTGTGTGAAACCGCAAAATTGATTGGCATTCCCATCCCTCCGTTCCCGATCTGCGGAGAGCGCGGGTATAAATGCCAACATTTAGATAAAGAAGTCTTCTAGAAATATATTTATATTAAGTATGTCAAACAAAAAATCTGGACTATTTATCAGTGGTCTACTGCTAGGTTCAGCCATAGGTACATTAACAGGCTTATTAATAGCCCCTAGAACTGGTAAAAAAACACAACAGTTAGTGAAAAAATCTGCATCAGCTATTCCCCAACTTGTAACAGACTTGTCTACCAGTGTCAAATTTCAAACAGACCGTTTTTCAGGAGCTACTACTAATTCTTGGGAAGAAACTTTAGAAAGGCTAAGAGAGGCGATCGCTGCTGGATATGAAGCTAGTCAAAAAGAGAAAGAAATATTATCTCAACTAGAAGCAAAAAACTCTGAAGTTTCAGTAGTTATAAACAGGGAAAATTAAAACAATAAGCTTTTTTTTAATCTTAAAATACTCTACAATAGCACTAATTAGGGTTTGCGTATGGAAAGTATGAGTGGTAGGGGTAGGAGACAGGAGACAACCCACCCCTGACCCCTCCGGTGGAGGGGAAGACAGCTATACTGGAGAAATTGAAATTATAGAGGAGGTAGTCGTAAAAATTGTCCCAAGATTTTTCTGCCATAATCATCCCAAAATACTAGCTTTATGCAGCTCAATATACCGAAACAGGCGCACTTTTTTAGACAAAAAAAGGCAGCAAACCAATATATGTCAGTGCTTTTAGATTTAATCAGCAAGCCCTAATTATTGTTAAGATTATCCAGGAATAGGAAATTATCAATGAATAATTGATAATTGCTTAATTTGGTCTAAGACCTCTTCATTTATGAAGAAAATAAAAAGAAAATATTTTCCTTAAGTTCAACCCTCTTCTTTCAAAGAGAGGTAATTATCCATTATTCATTGTTCATTATCAATTGTTGAACATTCCCCTGTTTAGGCGAAATACCTGTGAACAACCCTTTGTTTTGGCTAGGATTGTCCCTTTTCCTGGTTGCATTGAGCCTCACTACTGTATTAATTGTCACCTTACCTGCGATGTTGGCATTAGCTAGAGCTGCTCGTAGTCTAGAAAAGTTAGCTGACATCCTAGCTCGCGAACTACCACCAACTTTAGAAGCAATTCGTCTCACTGGCATAGAAATTAGTGAGTTGACTGATGATGTTAATGATAGTGTCCAGAGTGCAGGAGAAATTGTTAAGCAAGTCGATCAAAGTATTGGTAATGTCCGTCAACAAACCAAGGAAGTTAAAACTACAACGAAAAGTATTTTTACTGGTATTAAAGTAGCCTGGAAAACATTTCATTCAAAAACAAAAGAAAATACGAGGAGGCCATTTAAGCATTCCCCATCATTTTCTCACAAAAATGTCGATCAAAACCATCTCTACACAGATATTCCTCCTGCTTCTGAAACTGAGGATTCTACTTTAATAGATAATAAACCTTAGACAGGGAAATGTTTTCTCCCCTGTTCCCTAGTTAGGGCTTGCTGATTAAATCTAAAAGTATTGACAGATAAAGATTTTAGCCTTTTTGGGGTCGAATTGCAGTGCGCCTATTTCAGTCTAAAACGCTCAAAAAGTTACTATTTTAGGTTCATAGTTGGGCAGAAAAATCACTCTGACAATTCTTACTCCTGCCTCCTCGCTCATTCCCATTTCTCCTGCCTCCTCGCTCATTCCCATTTCTCCTGTCTCCTGTCTCCTGTCTCCTGTCTCCTGTCTCCTGTCTCCTACCCCAGCAAAAAGACTTTAATTCAGCAAACCCTAGTTAAAAGTTATTAAGTCCCAAACTACTTACTATCATTGATCCTACTCCAGAATCTGTAAAGATTTCCTGTAAAAGTACATGGGGAACTCGACCATCAAGAATATGGGCAGCTCGAACTCCCTGAGCTAAACTCCGCACACAACAATTTACTTTCGGAATCATCCCACCAGATACAATTCCTTTTTCAATCAATTGTCTAGCTTCCTGGATATCTAACTTAACAATTAAACTATCTGGATTATGATAGTCTTCCAAAATTCCGGCTGTATCTGTAAGGAGAATTAACTTTTCTGCATCCATCGCAGCAGCAATTTCACCCGCAACAGTATCTGCATTAATATTGTAGGCTTGTCCTTTTTCATCTGCAGCTACACTAGATACTACGGGAATATAACCATCATCAACTAGGGATTGTAAAATATCTATTTTGATGTTGCTGACTTCCCCAACAAAACCAATACCTTCTCTTCCTTCGGGACGTGCTTTAATTAAGTTCGCATCCTTGCCACACAAACCCACAGCACGGCCACCAGCTTGATTTATTAAAGAAACAATTTCCTTATTAACCCTTCCCACTAATACCATCTCTACTACTTCCATAGTGGGCGCATCAGTAACTCGCAAACCATCTTTAAATTGTGGTTCAATTCCTAATTTGCCCAACCAAGAGTTAATTTCTGGGCCACCACCATGAACCACAATTGGACGTATACCCACACAAGATAGTAATACAATGTCCCTAATTACTTTATCTTTGAGGTTACTATCTTTCATGGCCGCACCGCCATATTTGACGACTATTTTACGACCTGCAAATTTTTGAATGTAAGGTAGTGCTTCACTTAGCACTTTGACTCGGTTGATTTCTGACTGATTTTCAAAATCTTTACTTTTTAGCATAGACAGCTAACCTTTTGAATTGATAATTTGAACAATATCAATATATAAGACCTCTTGCAAAAGTTTTAATTAAATCAAGTCAAGATATGGAATTAACAATTTCATCTCCCTATTCCCTATTCCCTATTCCCTATTCCCTATTCCCTATTCCCTATTCCCTATTCCCTGACTTCTGCAAGAAGTCTATAGTTTATTTCAATTTCAAACCTAGTACTTAGTTGTCTTAAAGTTTCCACAATTGACTAAGAGGAAAATAAATCACAGGAGCCCAAAGACTACTAATAACAGCAGAACCCAAAGCAATTTGTTTGTGGTGAACCCAAATTTCTCCAAATGTTTGATTACCGATTAATCCTAACTGAATTGCGATAAAAGTTTCTGCAAGAATTGCCAGAATAAATGTTACTAAAGCTATGGAAATAAAATCCTCCTGAATAAAGCGTTGCTTCTGTAAAAACACCGTGACAAATCCTGCAAAAACTAAAGGAATAATGTGAGTGGGATAAGGAGCTGTGATGCTATCTTGAATTAATCCTAAAACTAAGCCAGCAACTAAAGCTTCTATAATTGAACTCTGGCTACTCCAAGCAACTACCCAAATTAATAACCAGTTAGGTCCTATGCCAAAAATTTCCATTCCAGGAATACGAGTGAATAATAATAGTGCACAAAGAAGTACAGAAGTAATAGTGATTAGTGATTTGAAAATAGTTTGCTGAGATATATTAGACATCTGAGTTAAGGAAGTAAATTTAATAATTTGAAAGTTGTTGAGGATAAATTAATTGTTCAATTTTTAACTAGGATAAAATTTCTAGATTATTGGTAATTGATACTATTTTTTTTGCTGTAAAAAGCATCTATAGAGTTTCTCAAATTACTGAGGTATAGTTATTTTTATTCTTTTCTCCTGTTTCCTGAATTACTCGGACTTACCGAATTATTAATTATTAATAATTAATAATTAAATAATTCGCGCCTTGAAGCTGACCCTTTTAAGGGGAAAAAAGCGGTCGAGAGATGGCGAGGTCTCCTCGCTGTCCGACCATCGACCAAGAGAAGAAATAATATCTCCTGATATTCAATTCCGTAGCGGTTTTAACCAGAGGTAATTATCCATTATCCATTATCCATTATCCATTAATGAACTACTTTGCATACAACGTTCCTACCTAAAACAAACGAATTTTGTGCCTCACGCTTCTTGGGAATTGCTATATAGAATTTTTTCCTAGTCAATGATAATTTTCATTTGTCTTAGGTAAAAGATAATTAGGTAAAAAGAGTATTTTTAACAGAATAATTGCCCTGATTAGAATATTAATAAAAATGGGAAATAAAATAACTGTGAGCAGAATGAGACTTATTTCCTAATAATTTTAGGTTGTGCAAATTATTAATATTTTTGCATGATTTTAATTATGGCAGTCTTAAATGAATTGTAAAAAATTGGAAAGCCTTATACCAATTTTATGTGAGGTGGCACAGAATTATGAAATTTATTAACTTGTCTGTCTCTATCTACAGTCAACCCCGATAAAAATATTATTCTATGCAACTTTATATAAATTTGGTATTACCTCTATCCCCTAATTCCCAGATATTTTCTGAATAATTAAAATCTGTTAAATAAAAAATTGACTAATCAAAAGCTTTTCATTTTGATTAAATACATCTAATAACCAAACAACTCAAGGTAGACAACTAAAGAAAAATAAAAAAGCTGATCGTTGATAGTTTAATTACTTTTCTGTTTCACTCTGTTTATTTTGATAAACAGTCACCCATTCCAAAGTATTAAGTGGTGCTGATAATTTAACCTTAGCTTGTGGAGCAGGACTATTATTCAAATTAATAGATTCAACTTTTCCGATAGCCAAACCTGCTGGGAATAATTGACTATAAGCAGAAGTAGATACAACATCACCAACCTTAACATCAGGAAGATCGTTAAAAAATTCTAAGACAGCCAGATCGTCACCCTGACCCTTCATAAAACCCATCTGACGACTGCGAATAATTCCCGCGCCAACTTTACTGGTAGGGTCACTTACTAATAATACCTGGCTAGTATGAGGTGTAACGCTAGTTATTCTACCTACTATACCACCAGTTCCCATCACAATAAAATCTTTTTGAATACCATCTTTACTACCTCTTCCTAGAGTTACTTTTTGCCACCAATAGTCTGCACTTCTACCCACTACAGGAGCTACTATTCCTTTTGTTTTTCTAGTTTTTGTATAATTAAAAAGTTGCTTGAGAGTATTATTTTGTTTCTCTAATTCTTGTAATTTAATTTCTAGTTCTTCTATACGAGCATTAACTAATACTTCTTGTTGAACAGGGCTAGGTTGAAATGGTAAACTCAGCCAATGATAAATTTCAAAAAGTAAAGAACCTTGAGTTTGTCTAACCCAAAAAGCTGCACTTATTGCTAATATTAACAATGCAGCTTTTCTGATGATTTTTAAGCTTCGACGACGCAATGTTTGCATTGGTAAAACCTGAAAATTTGCTACTACTTTAAACTTTATTACTACTAATTTCTATTCAAAACAGAAACTTCTGTATCAGGAGTCAGTCCTCAGGAGTCAGTCCTCAGGAGAAATGGGAATTATAGAGTAGGTAGGATATATTTGTCCCCTGATTTTTCTGCCTAACTCTTGCCCAAAATGGTAACATTCATGAGCTTCTGAGCAACCGAAAGCCTTGCACTTTTTTCCTTCCAAAAAGGCACTTGCCTTTATCTGTCAATGCTTTGATATTTGATCGGTAAGCCCTAACTAGCTAATATTTGATTATTGAAATCCCAATTAACTATGAGTTATTAGTAATTAATCTTCTTACTGAATTTCGAGATTTACTCATTCAAAGATACAGAGTTTTAAGGAAATAGGAAATAGAGAACAGGGAACAGAGATGAAACTTATATAGCAGTCACAGGATAAGGTTAGGACATATTAAATCTACATTCCGCACTTCAAAATGTAGTATTGAAGAAGGAGACAGGAGACAGCTATACTGGAGACAGAATTTTAGAAGAAAATCATAGCTATCGCGATCAAGCCAACAATTAAGTAAGTATTGATGCTT
>NZ_JAAHGH010000087.1:0-1047 GCF_010672525.1 Okeania sp. SIO2B3
TTTTTAATAAATATAGATATAGGTTGGTCAATGTCTGATTTTTGGTTGTGGGAGATGATAAATTTTCTCTATTTGTCTTTTGTCTGATTCGGGAATTTTAGCTCTGAGGAAAAATGTTCGGTTTTTTTGTTGGTTCTGGTAGTGAAAATTTTTAATAAATATAGATATAGGTTGGTCAATGTCTGATTTTTGGTTGTGGGAGATGATAAATTTTCTCTATTTGTCTTTTGTCTGATTCGGGAATTTTAGCTCTGAGGAAAAATGTTCGGTTTTTTGTTGGTTCTGGTAGTGGAAATTTTCTAATAAATATGGATAGCAGTTTGCCAATTTCTGATTTTTGGTTGTGAGAGATGGTGAATTTTTTATATTTATCTTTTGTCTGGATCGGGAATTTTAGTATTGAGGAAAAATATTCGGTTTTTCTTTACCTCTGGCAGTGAAAATTTCCAATAAATATAGATAGCAGTTTGCCAATTTCTGATTTTTGGCTGTGGGAGATGATGAAGTTTCTCTATCTATCTTTTGTCTGATTCGGAAATTTTAGCTTTGAGGAAAAATAGTCCGTTTTCTGTTGACTCTGCCAATGAAAATTTCTCTATAAATATAGATATAGGTTGGTCAATGTCTGATTTTTGGCTGTGGGAGATGATGAAGTTTCTCTATCTATCTTTTGTCTGATTCGGAAATTTTAGCTTTGAGGAAAAATAGTCCGCTTTCTGTTGACTCTGCCAATGAAAATTTCTCTATAAATATAGATATAAGTTTGCCAATGTCTGATTTTTGGTTGTGAGAGATGGTGAATTTTTTCTATTTATCTTTTGTCTTGGTCGGGAATTTTAGTCTAGAGGAAAAATAGTCGGTTTTCTGTTGGCTTTGGCAGTAAAATTTTCTGATAAATATGGGTAGCAGTTTGGCAATGTCTGATTTTTGATTGTGAGAGATGGTGAATTTTTTCTATTTATTTTTTGTCTGGGTCGGGAATTTTAGCTCTGAGGAAAAATGCTCAGTTTTCCTTTAGTTCTGGCAGTGAAAAATTCTCTATAAATA
>NZ_JAAHGH010000087.1:1147-32289 GCF_010672525.1 Okeania sp. SIO2B3
CTGATTTTTGATTGTGAGAGATGGTGAATTTTTTCTATTTATTTTTTGTCTGGGTCGGGAATTTTAGCTCTGAGGAAAAATGCTCAGTTTTCCTTTAGTTCTGGCAGTGAAAAATTCTCTATAAATATAGATATAAGTTTGCCAATTTCTGATTTTTGCCTGTGGGAGATGATGATTTTTTTCTATTTATCTTTTGTCTGAGTCGGGAATTTTAGTCTAGAGGAAAAATAGTCGTTTTTCTGTTGGTTTTGGCAGTAAAATTTTCTGATAAATATGTATAGCAGTTTGGCAATGCCTGATTTTTGATTGTGAGAGATGGTGAATTTTTTCTATTTATTTTTTGTCTGGGTCGGGAATTTTAGCTCTGAGGAAAAATGCTCAGTTTTCCTTTAGTTCTGGCAGTGAAAAATTCTCTATAAATATAGATATAAGTTTGCCAATTTCTGATTTTTGCCTGTGGGAGATGATGATTTTTTTCTATTTATCTTTTGTCTGAGTCGGGAATTTTAGTCTAGAGGAAAAATATTCGTTTTTTCTTTACCTCTGGCAGTGAAAATTTCCAATAAATATAGATAGCATTTTGCCAATTTCTGATTTTTGGCTGTGGGAGATGATGAATTGTTTCTATTTATCTTTTGTCTGAGTTGGGAATTTCTGCTCTGAGAAAAAATGTTCGACTTTTTGTTGATTCTGGTAGTGAAAATGTTTCATAAATATAGATATAAGTTTGCCAATTTCTGATTTTTGGTTGTGGAAGATGAGAGGTTTTTATCTATTTGTCTTTTGTCTGATTCGGGAATTTTAGCTCTGAGGAAAAATGTTCGACTTTTTCTTGCTTCTGGTAGTGAAAATGTTTCATAAATATGGATATAGGTATAGAAAGTGAAATTTTTGCCTATGGGAAGCATGGGGAAATATCATTCTAATTTTAGAGTAAATTTTGAATTTACTCCGAGTAAAAATTGTTGATTGCTGAAAGGGGGTTGCCAGGGGAATCAAATATTTATGCTAAATTTTCTATAGCGTATTTTTTTGAGTAAAAATTTTGTGGATTAACAATGAGTAATTTTGTAGAAACTGTCAAAGGATTTTATTCTCAGAAATATTTAAAAGTCTATGATGATGGAAAGCCTGTAGATATCGAAGTAATTAAAGCCTATGAAAATTTGTCTTTTTATATTCACGGATTATATATTGAAAAAGCAGAAGAACTTCTACAAAAAGAATTTGTTCATGAATATGAGTATCAGTTAAGATTTGCCTTTAATCTTGAACACCTTGTAAGTGGGTATGGAGGACTTCATCTAAGTGACTTGCAGAAATTTGATGAGATGCCAAAATCTATGGCAATTGATGGAGAAAATGATTTTGAAGCAACAGTAAATCAACTACCAAATAGTGTTTGGGAATCCTACAAACTTTATAATCAAGCTGAAGAAGGAGACTGGGGTAAAGCTTATGGATTAAGGATGACTATTGAAGGTCAAGATACATTAATTATTCGCACAACTACTGATGGTGCTGATGGATGGCTTGAAGTATTTGATGCTCAAGGAAATAATTTAGCATCAGCTTGTACTAATTATAATGCTATTGCTTGGCGACCAATGTTTCAAATTCGTCAATATTTTCTTTCAGGAAACAAATATCCTCCAGAGCTAAGGTAAATTTTTTTGAGCTTTTCATCACTGTATTTTGGCTTGTTAAAAAATAACTTTTGAGAATTGCATTGTTTGAAAATATAATCAAGATAAAAAGTAGATATTTTCATAAAAATTTATCTATACGGTGAAAATGTTTATCAAGAATGGCAAATTAAAACTAAAGATAGTTACAGTCAAATGGTCTGCAAAACTATTAAGATATTTTCACTATTCCTATAAAGTGAATATAGCAACAATTTCTGAAACTTAAATAACTAAAGAATATAGATTTTATCATTTCAACTAAATTTTAAATCTCAATAATAGTCTTGATTTGAAATGATTTTTGATGGTATATAACTACTACAGATATCCCCAAAAAATTCGATCTTTTTTTACCGAAAAATTGTGGGTATGCGCCTCCCCTTTTAAGGGGATAAAAAAAGAACATATTCCTTATTTCAAGCCTCTTGCTTCAGCTAGAGGTACTGATAACTGATAACTGATAACTGAAATGACTTATTAGTTTAATACTCTGCTGTCTCACGGTATCTACAATTAGTTGGGGTTTGTACACTCGGAGTGACAACTTTTCAATATTCTTATCCTCATTGCCATTCACTTCTTCCTTCTTCAAGATTCAAATAAAATTTATCTAGCGATCGCCTCTTAAATAAGTAGGTATAAATCAATATAAAACTGAGATATAAATGCCAGGTTAGTGAAAAAAAGTGCTTACTTAATGCCTACTCTCTAATTTATCCTCAAGGTTTTCTATTATTAGATTTTGAAATTTATCTCCAACTCAATAATTATTCTGTTTTTTCTAAAGTAAAATGTTTAACTGATTCTGCTAAACTCTCTGTAATATTTATGATTTTTTGTGAAGAATCATATAATTTTTTTGTGATTTGACTTTTTTCGATATTTTTCTTGTGGATAATTTGTAAAAATTCTGTTATTTTTTGTAGATTATCGGTCTGATTTTCTCCTAAAGATGCAACATTATCTATATAGTTATTAAACTTATAGATATTCTGAACAATTTTAGTTAGTCCTTGCTTAACTTCTTCTCCTAATTTTTGCTGTGAAAATTCTTCTACATTATTCTCAGATATCGCCAGATTTAAGCTTTGAACATTGTATTGAAAGTGTTCTAAACTTTTCTTGATCAAATCCCAATTATTTGCCATTTCTTGCAATTTTATTGCTATTTTTAATAGGTCTTCTTTGCTAGTTTTCCTAGAAGCAAAAATAGCAGTATTTAGTAACAAAATTTTACTGTGAATATTCATTTGCTCGACTAAAGCTTGGATTTTATTTAAATCATAATTATACTCAGTCAATCTTTTGACTTTGTGATGAATTTCTGAAATCAACGTATATGCTGTCATAATTTCTTGAAAAATATTACCTATTGCCTGGTAACTTGTGGAAGCATAATTACTAATTTCTTGATAAACTTGTTCAGCTTCCCAGGCTTTATATGCTCTTTGATAAAAAGAATCAACTATCGCTTCTAAAGATTTGAGGAAAGAATCTATTTCTTCTGTTTGCCACTGACTTTCTCGGGATAAATGTTGAAAAATAGTTTGGCTATCTGTGGTGATAAGAGTAATAATTTCTTGGCTATCATAATCTATTTCCTTAACAAGTTTCAGAAAGTTGTTGAGAGTCATATTAATACAATAAGATATTACTCCTAATTCTTCGCATCTAACTTTGAGTTTTACAAAAAGTTGACCATGAGCAGCAGCATCTACTTTATCTAACAATTTTATAACTTGACTAGCCATTTTTTCTTTATCCTGTTCGCTGCTTTCTTCTCTAATTTTTAGATTAATTAGAAGATTACAAATCACATCAGCCATAGAATTAAATTTTTTAGTCAAATCTTGTAGTTCGTCATTAGCATCAATAGGAATTCTAATATTATATTTTCCTTCAGAAATATCTTTTAGATAATTCTCTAATCTATTAGTTGAAAAATGAAGTTTTTGGGTAGTTATAATACCCAAACTAAATGTTGTAATAAAACTGGTAATACCTGCTGTACAAGCGACCGCATAATTCCGGTGAGTTTTGCTTAAAAAAGTTGGAGAATACACTATTGTGACAATAGCAGTTGCCATCGCAGTTATTCCTCCACTCATCAAACCTATCCATAAAGGTTTATTATTCATTACAAATTATTGTATTTACTACTCATGCAAATTTTATGTGAGGCTGCACAGAATTAGGTGGTAGGTCGTAGGTCATGGATGGTAGGTGTTATACCAATTTTCTGTCAGGTGGCACAAAATTATGAAATTTCTTAACTTTTCTATCTCGAGCTACACTCAACCCCAATCAGTATATTATTCTATGCAAATTCTTTCTTATAAATTTGGTATCATTTTTATTTTATATGTAATTAACCAAGATCAGAATATCTAGCACTGAAATAAATTACTTATTTTTCAATAAAATACTAGATAAAGATTTACAGTATATTTGGTGATTAATGTGGTACCTCTGACAGGGTAAATATTTCTTGCTTGTTCTCTATCCGGCCTCCCAATATTCCCTAATCCCTACTCCCTAAAACCATCAACATAAATACTTTTAATATTGCATTTATTTATGCTCACCTACTTATAAATTAGCAGGCAAATGTTTGATATTTATATAGTTCGGTCGTACTCAGAGTTGCTGATTCCATTTCATCAAAATAAAAATTGTTCTAATAATCCAAATTTATTTGTAAAACAATCCAAACAAAATTCTGTTACTTATGATTAATATCTATATTCACTTCTAATTCACATATAATTGTTACTTTACTGTGAAATTTGCCACAATGTCTCGAGCATCCAGTTAAGTTACATCTAATTTCTTGCTTGTTCCGTGAAATTCCAAACCCTATATCTTAGTGAATTGGAAAAGCCTATATTATGATAAAATCATCATAAATTTAATATCAGAATATCAGACAATAATTTAGTTAATTTCTCTATGACCGAACATTGAGGGAGGGATAACACTATATTAAGAAACTACAAAGCTTATTTACATTTTGTTACAGTAAATATATAGATTTCTCAAGAGGAAGAATTCCCTTAATTTAAAGATTATTAACTTAGAGGAAAAATTTATGAATAGATCTTTTCGTGTCGGCAACCTATTTGGTATACCATTTTATATTAACTCATCCTGGTTTCTTGTCTTATTTCTTGTCACTTTAAGTTATAGTAGCAGCCTGGCAGAGCAATTTCCAGGATTGGGTGGAATACTACCATTGATATTAGGATTAATAGCGGCATTATTATTATTTTCTTCTGTTTTAGCTCATGAGTTAGGTCACAGTTTTGTTGCTCTATCTCAAGGAATAGAAGTAAAATCAATTACCCTATTTCTGTTTGGAGGTTTAGCTAGTTTAGATAGAGATTCAAAAACTCCTGGAGAAGCATTTTGGGTGGCAATTGCCGGTCCGTTAGTAAGTATAGTTTTATGTGGTTTATTTACTATAATTAATAGATTTACAGCCATTACCGGACCAGCAGCATCAATTGTTGAACTTTTAGCTTATATCAACTTAGTCCTAGCATTATTTAATCTAATTCCTGGTTTACCACTTGATGGTGGTAATATCCTTAAATCTATTGTTTGGAAAATCACTAATAATCCTTACAAAGGAATTATTTTTGCTAGTAGAGTCGGTCAAGCATTTGGTTGGTTGGCAATAATTTCTGGTTTAATTCCCACATTTTTATTTAGTAGGTTTCCTGATTTTTGGAATATTCTTATTGGTTTGTTTTTACTACAAAATGCTGGTCGTTCTGCCCAATATGGAGAAATTCAAGGTACTCTTGCGGACTTAACTGCAGCAGATGCTATTATTCCTAATAGCCCAATTGTTTCAGAAAGTCTTTCTTTGAGAGAATTTGTGAATGAATATGTAATTGGGAAAGATAGTAGAAAGCAGTTTTTAGTTATTAATGAAGTAGAGCAGTTAGTAGGAGTTATTAAGGTTGATGATTTGAAATTAGTTAATACTTCTGAGTGGCCTTTAGTTATGGTCAAAGAATTAACTAAACCTGTAACAAATATGGAGACTGTAGTATCTAAAACTTCTCTTTTAGAAGTAGTTTCTTTGTTGGAACAAAAGCAAATTAATGAATTGACTGTTATTGATGAGAATGGTGTTTTAGTTGGATTAATTGAAAAAGCTTCAATTAGGAGTCTGCTGAAAAACAAAGCTGAGGTAAAACCTGCTTAGGTTAATGCCAGAGAAAAAGATTTAATGTTTTATATCGTAGGAGTAAGGAGTTAGATGAATGACTTCAATACCAATTTTTCGGTCATAAATTCTCTGTTTTTGTCAAAGGGATATTTCCTGCACTTGCCTTTTAATTACACTTATTATTCGACCACATTATTTTTTCAAATTGGTATTATTGGCAGAAAATATGTGGTGTCGTTCAAAATATAGATATGAATGTAAAAATTGAAATTTTCTTGTATATCTAAACAATCGGGAATAGAGAAAGTGTGAGTAAATTGTAGAATTAGAGAGAAAATTTTTGTTAATTAGCTAAGGAATGAAAACCGATTCAAACCAGAGAAAATTAATTACTTTTAAGAGGTTTTATCAGACCTAAAACATAAATTTCCGGTCTAATTTAATTTGCCGATAAATTGTGGGTATGCGCCTCCCCTTTTAAGGGGAAAAAAGAAAAAATTTTTCCTTTGAGTCAATCCTCTTCTTTTCAAGGAGAGGTAATAATTAATTATTAATTATTAATTGTTGAAGTTCCTCAGCATATAAATATATAGCAATCCAAGGAAAGGGCGCAGATATATCAAAAGTTTAAAGTTCAGACAAGACAATATTTTTACTTCTTCCTTCTTCCTTCTTCCTTCTGCTATCTGTTGAAGACCCAATTCTGTAACTAGCAATCTCCCACTCAAACCTGATCACTAATTAAAATTTGACTTTATACATTTGAAATAATTCTCCTGGTTGTCGCTTTACTATTTTTCCACCCATAGCTTTAATCATTTTTTCCCAATTTTCTAAAGGTTCTAAAAATACTTCTGCTCCTAAATAGGTTTCTAAAATTGCCCAGTTTTCTGCTAATGGTTGTTCTGGGTTAAGCACATCAAAAACAAAATTATTTTCAGGTTTAAGAATACGTTTTACTTCCTTAAGTACCTCTTCCCAATAATCTATAGGATAATAACAACTAAAACCTGTAGCGATCGCTAAGTCAAACTCATTTGCTTGATAATTTAATTGATGAGCCGGCCCTAATTCTACTCCTTTAAATAGTTTATAATTTAGTAGAGAGCCTCGGTGATTTAGATTATCTCTAGCAATTGTACTAATTTCTTGACCATAAAAAAAAGCTTCCCAATCACGCCAAGGATAAATCAAAAAACTCACTCCACAGCCAATATCCAAACATTTTTGATTTTTCTTAGGTTTAGCTATTTCCCAAAAAGGTGAAACTATTTTTGCTGTGAGATTACCGGAGGCATAATCATGAAATATTGGCATTGCTTCAATTTCCGAGGGTAACTCAAAAGATTCTCCTCGGTAATCTCGATCAAAGCGGTCCTGTACTGCGATGATTTGAGTATGCCAATTATCTAAATTTTTTTGAGCGAACCAGGAAGGTTTGTCCCCATCTGAGGACAAGGCAGACTTTTTTTTGGACATTTATTTCTCTATCGTCTAGAACCCTTAAGAGCTTTTGTAAAGTTCTTACGGTAAGATTTGTTACCAATCAATAAAACAGGCCAAAATATAGATAATACCAAACGATTCTGAAAGTTCCGAGAAAAGTTTGTCTGTTCAAACCCATTCCAGAACTTCCAGATTCCACCTCCATATACAACCAGTAATAACAGGCCAATTAACGTACTCATGGCACAAAAACTCTTAAAAAGTCAATTTTTCAGGTATAGCCCAAGTATAATTATGTAATTAATTTTAATTGGACTTTAGGTTTAATATTCCTATAAAATTATTATAACCAATATAGGTAATATAGGTAAGTAGGTGGGTTTCAACAATTAATAATTAATTATTAATTATTAATAATTACCTCTCCTTGAAAACGGATAGGATTGAAGCTTAAGGAAAATTTTTTCTTTTCTCTTGGTCGATTGAGGCCAGCGAGGAGACTCGCTCTGATCGGAGTCGCTTTTCCTTACGGAATGCTATCGCAAACGCTAATGCCATCCTACCCTACGGGAAGCTGCAAAGAGCGACCGCTTTTCTCCTTTAAAAGAGAGGCTTTAAACCTTAATTATTCGGTAAAAAATATAAAACCAAGGTACAAAATTTTAGACGATATGAAAAAAATTCCCTAACTTCTATTTTTTCTCAACAATCATTTTATAGATTAATTTTATCTATAGCAATCTTATTTTAGTTGTGAGATATTGTAGATTTTAGGGAATAGGTATGGGAGAAACACCGAAGCAATAAAATTTTTACAAATGATTCAGGATTGCTATATATACTTAATGATTACAAAATTAAAATTAGATAATATTTTCATCAATTTTTTCTACAGCTATTCCCACAATAGGGAACCAGGAATAGACAAGTTATAAAAAGTCAGGGAAAAATTTAAATTTTCATCATGGTTGCTCTATCTAAAATTTATGATAATTCCTGGGATTTGATTGATTGTGAAAAAAAAATTGAAGTAAAACTTTCGAGAAAAAAAATTAACAAAAATTTGATCAAAGTAAATAAATCAAATATTAATGACAGTATTTAAGAAGTATTGTTTGAAAAAGGAACAATACCTTCATAGAAAATAATTAGTTTTGACCTATTATTTGTGAACTGACACAATCAGACAATTAGTATTAATAAATGATCGAGGTCAAGACAAAATCAATAACAAAGGAGGAATTATGCGTGCAGTATTAATGGCAGGAGGTTCAGGAACGCGACTCAGACCACTGACCTGCGATTTACCCAAACCAATGGTACCAATTTTAAATCGCCCAATAGCCGAACATATTATTAATTTATTAAAAAAACATCAAATTAGAGAGATTATTGCTACTTTACATTATTTACCTGATGTAATGCGTGAATATTTCCAAGATGGCAGTCAATTTGGAGTACAAATGACTTATGCTGTAGAGGAAGAACAACCTCTAGGAACTGCTGGTTGTGTGAAAAATATTGCTGAACTTCTCGATGAAACTTTCTTAGTAATTAGTGGAGATACAATTACAGATTTTGATTTAACTACAGCTATAGAATTTCATCAAAAAAATAATTCAAAAGCCACTTTAGTGCTGACTCGCGTACCTAATCCTATTGAATTTGGAGTGGTAATTACAGATGAAAAACAAAGGATAAAAAGGTTCCTAGAAAAACCTTCTACCAGCGAAATATTTTCTGATACTGTCAATACAGGAACCTACATTTTAGAACCAGAAATTTTAAACTATCTACCAGATAATCAAGAAAGTGATTTCTCTAAAGAATTATTTCCTTTATTGTTAGATAAAAACGAGCCAATGTATGGCTATATAGCAGAAGGTTATTGGTGTGATGTCGGACATTTAGATGCTTATCGGGAAGCTCAATATGATGCACTTCAACAGACAGTAAAACTTGATTTTGCTTATCAAGAGCGATCGCCCGGACTTTGGACAGGAGAAAATACTTATATTGACCGGACAGCTAAAATTGAGACACCAGCTTTAATCGGAGATAACTGTAGAATTGGCCCAAGAGTGCAGATTGAAGCAGGTAGTGTGATTGGAGATAATGTGACAATTGGTGCAGATGCTGATGTGAAGCGCCCAATTATTTGGAATGGGTCACTGGTGGGAGAGGATGCAAATTTAAGAGCTTGTGTAATTTGTCGAGGTGCGCGGATAGACCGTCGTGCTCAGGTATTAGAAGGTGCTGTGGTTGGTTCATTATCTACTGTAGGAGAAGAGGCTCAAATTAGTCCCAATGTTAGAGTATGGCCTAGTAAAAAAGTAGAATCTGGAGCTACCCTGAATATTAATTTGATTTGGGGGACAACTGCTAAGAGAAATTTGTTTGGACAACGAGGGGTGCAGGGATTAGCAAATATTGATATTACTCCAGAATTTGCGGTGAAGTTAGGAGCAGCTTATGGTTCTACTTTAAAACCTGGTTCAACAATATCAGCTTCTCGCGACCAACGCAGTATATCTCGGATGGTTTCTCGGTCTTTAATTGCGGGTTTAATGTCAGTTGGAGTGAATGTAATAAATTTAGAATCTACTGCTATTCCTATTGCCAGAACAATTTTACCAACTATGAATGTTGTAGGTGGTGTTCATGTACGTCTTTCTCCTAACCGCTCAGACCAAATATTAATTGAAATCTTTGATTCTCAAGGAATTAATCTTTCTAAAGCGAAGGAAAAAAAGATAGAGGGAGCATATTTTAAAGAAGATTTACGCCGAGTACAAATTCCAGAAATTGGCAAAATGGTTTATCGGCATGAAGTATTAGATGCTTATAGTAAAGGCTTTGAAAATCTGCTTAATTCTGAGGCAATTCGCTATAGTAAATCTAAAGTTGTAATTGATTATTGTTATGGTGTTTCGGGAGCAATATTACCACAATTATTAGCTAAATTTGGTTGTGATGCTGTAGTTCTAAATGCTAGTTTAAAAGAGACTTCTTTAGGGAAAGAAGAAAAGGAAAGTTTGTTAGACCAATTAGGTCGGGTGGTAGAAGCTTTACAAGCAAATGTAGGAGTTCAAGTAACAGCAAATGGAGAACAATTAATATTAGTAGATGAAACTGGTTCTGCTATTCGTGGTGAAATGTTAACTGCACTAATGGTCAATTTGATGTTAACAGCTCATCCGCGCAGTGCAGTAGTAGTACCAATAAATGCTTCTGCGGCAGTAGAACAAATTGCTCGTCGTCACGATAGTCATGTGATTCGGACAAAAGCAAATCCCACGGCATTGATGGAAGCTTGTCAAATTAATCATAATGTGGTATTAGGGGGAAGTGGTGATATGGGATTTATTTTTCCTAAATTGCATCCTGGTTTTGATGCCATGTTTTGTATCGCTAAAGTAATAGAAATGTTGACTATTCAAGAGCGCTCTTTAGGACAAATCAGTGCGGATATTCCTGCTGTTACTCATCGTTCCTATAAAGTACGTTGTCCTTGGAAAGTAAAAGGAGCATTAATGCGATATTTAGTAGAAACTAATTCTCCAGAAAAATTAGAATTAACTGATGGAGTAAAGATTATTAATCATCAAAATGATAATTGGGTATTAATTTTACCGGATGCTGGAGAACCCTTAGTACATATTTATGCAGATAGTAATGATCGAGATTGGGTGGATAAAACTTTGAGAGATTACCGCAATACAATCCATGATTTTGTGAATTTATTTATGACTGGGAAGAAACTAAATGATTGATAGTATGGAAGAAGGAAGAAGGAAGAGGGAAGAAGGAAGAAAGAATAAGGAAGAAGGAAGAGGGAAAAATATTGCTTTGTCTGAGTGTTAAGCTTTTGATATATCCTCACCTTTTCTTCGATTACTATAGTAATCCTAAATCATTTGTGATAGTTTTATTGCTTAAGTATTTCTTATTCCCTGTTCCGGTGTTCCCTAAAATCTGCAATATTTCTCAACTCAAATAAGATTGCGATATAATTATCTTGTTTTTGTTTTCTTTTTTTTGCTAATTTGAAGGGGGTTATAAGTAAGTTAGGTGAACATAAATAAACTCAATATTAGAGGGCAGGTTTTTAGAACTCATTGCGCTTAAGTTAAAGCTTTCGTTTAAACCCGCCCCTACAATTTATTTACTTATTAGACATCTCCAGAAAATAAAATTGCCCCTTATTTGCGATAAACTAGAGTGTCATAACTCAAAAAATCATTTTCCGTGTTTTTTTCCTAAAAAAATCTTCCCTGTTCCCTATTACCTACTGTTACAAAAAGTCTATATCTTTTTTGGAGATATCTATTACTCTGTTAAATTAGTCATAATTAAAAATCAAAATGAATAGCTGTATATTGATGGTACAAATTATCAAAGATCCAGAACTTCGCTACACAGCAGATGCTCAATTACCAGTAGCAGAAATGATGGTAGAATTTTCTAATTTAGGAGTAGAAAATAAACCTGCCATACTAAAAGTAGTAGCATGGAGAGATTTAGCTCAACAAATTAGTCAAAAATATCACGAAGGGGATGTTGTAATTGTTGAAGGTCGCTTAAATATGAATACTATTGAACGACCCGAAGGTTTTAAAGAAAAACGAGCTGAATTAACAGCTTCCAGAATATATCCTGTTAGTCCTGAAGCTATGACTCAAAATGATAGTCAAACATCCAAAAATCAATCTAGTAAAAGAACAGTAACTCAGACACAACCACAAGAGCAAAATTATAATAATGTTGTAGATTTAAAATCTCGTCGTAGCTCTACTTTCAACGAAGAATCAAAACCAAATATACCAGAAGAGAATTCACCACCAGACGATTCTGACCCTATACCTTTTTAACTAGCTATCAGCATTTTCCGTACCGGAATGCTCCGCAAACAGCACTCAGCTTTGAGTACAAAAGCTTGGGTTTAAACCCCCGACTTCTAGCTAGTCGTTTAATTTGAGGAGGGGTCGCGTTATCCCCTTTCCGTACCGGAATGCTCCGCTTTCCGCGCAAAGCAGACTGCTAAACGCCGATAAGCTGTTTGCTCCAAATTCTAGACCGAAACACTTTTTAACATTAATAGTAAATTAACTCGACTCCAAATACCTTAGTAAAAGCAGCAGCTACTTGAGGAAGGACTTCATCTATAGTAATACCAGGAATAAACTCTGCCAGACTACCTACAGATTTATCAGAAATACCACAAGGTACAATTCTGTGAAAACCAACTAAATCTGGACAAACATTTAGAGCAAAACCGTGCATAGTTATCCAACGACTAACTTTAATCCCCATAGCTGCTATTTTTCGTCCCTCTAACCAAACCCCTGTTAAACCTGGATATCTTTCACCATCGAGACCATAGACATCTAATACTTGTAACAATACTTCTTCTAGTTGTCGTAAATACCAATGTAAGTCCTGCTGATAACGTCGTAAATTGAGAATAGGATAACCCACAAGTTGGCCGGGGCAATGATATGTAACTTCCCCACCTCGCTCCACTCGGTAAAGTTCATATTCATTTTGACTGGGATCGAATTTGAGAAAATCTAATGTTGCCCCTTGTCCTAAAGTATAAACTGGTGGATGTTCTAATAATATTAGGACATCACTCAATTCTGGACAATTGCAGCGTTGTTGGACAAGTGATTTTTGCCATTCCCAGGCCACTGAGTAACTGATTAATCCTGGACAAATTAAATGGCAAGTGCTTGGTAAACAGGGACTATTTTGATCGACCATGTTAGAGAGTTTGGAAGTGGGCAATGTGATGAAATACCAATATCTAAATAGTTGAGTTATATAGCTAGAGTAGTTAGGAGTCAGTTTGGGTACTGTGAATTATCCAAAAAATCAAGGGTAATTTTAGCCAAATTCAAGCAAAAAAAATCAAGAATTGTCAAGGGATGCAAAGGATTTTAAAGATAGGATGTTTGGAAGAATACAAAGTGCTACCCTAAAATAATAAAGCCCAACACATTAGCGGAGGGAGCTTATGAAGCTTGTTATCCAGGGTAAGAATATAGAAATAACCGATTCCATTCACGAGTATGTTAATCAAAAAATTGAAAAAGCAGTTAGCCATTTTCAACAACTCACTACAGAGGTAGATGTACATCTATCAGTAGCTCGAAACCCACGGATAAATCCTAAGCAGACGGCAGAAGTAACTATATACGCCAACGGTACAGTCATTCGTGCCCAAGAAAGTAGCGAGAATTTGTATGCTAGTATTGACTTAGTAGCAGATAAAATTGCACGCCAATTAAGAAAGTATAAAGAAAAGCGTCAATCCAAGGTTAGTAAAGCTAAGACTATTGAACTGATTGAATCACAACCAGTAGAGCAGGACTTGATTGGCGATCGCCAACCGGAATTACCTAATGAAGTAGTACGGACGAAATATTTTGCTATGTCTCCGATGACGGTAGAAGAAGCACTGGAGCAGCTACAATTTATCGATCACGATTTCTATATGTTTTCCAATGCTGCAACAGGTGAAATTAATGTGATCTATAAACGTTATCATCATGGTGGTTATGGTTTAATTCAACCACGACCTACTAATGGGCATAGTAACAATGGGAAGGCAGCTCATAATGATGAAGTAGCAGATATTGAGTCTGCTCAAGTTTAGAATGATTTCAGAATTGGAGTGATTAACCAATCTTTGAGTGATTCATTTCAACAATTAGGACTTACGCAAAAATTCTAATTGCTGGGTGCGTTGCAACGCACCCTAAACTAAGGTTATAGGATAATAGATAATTTGGCGTAAGTCTCTTATTGAAAGCCTTCTAAATTCTTCAGACAGGTATTGCTTTTAATGTTTTTAAAGCTTCTTCAACGTGAGCGTCAAAATTGAGCATAGAGTCAAAGATATGACGGATAATTCCTTCTTTGTCTATGACGTAAGTAACTCTACCTGGCAGTATCCAAAGTGTAGCGGGAACACCATATAATTCTCTGACTTTGTTGTTAGTATCGCTTAAAAGAGTAAACGGTAAATTATACTTGCTAGCAAATTGTTTGTGAGACTGTTGAGAGTCTCCACTAATACCAATCACTTCAGCACCAGCATCTGTAAAGACTTGATATTTATCTCGAAATGCACAAGCTTCTTTAGTGCATCCAGGTGTATCATCCTTTGGATAAAAATAAACTACAACATTTTTCTTACCACGGAAGTTAGAGAGAGAAACTGGGGTTTCGTCTTGGGATGGTAAGGTGAAATTGGGTGCTAGATCTCCTACTTTAACTGCCATACTTAGGTTATAAGTCCAATTTTTTTGGATTAGAATGTTAACTTTTTGTTATATTAGCGTACATTATTAAGATTAGGAAAATTATATGAAGAAGGAAGAGGGAAGAAGGAAGAGGGAAGATAGGAGAAAGTTTTTTGTTTAGCTGGCGCACAACGCATCCAATCTTCTGGGTCGGAGCTGCGCTAAGGTCATAAAGCGCGCAGTAGTTTTTCCCGAATACAGCGGTTTTCATTATATCATGTCCGGATAAGAGCGTGATCAAAAACTTTCTCCTTCAACTCCAGTTCTTCTTCTTCCTTCCCTCTTTCCTCCTGACTCCTGACTTCCCCTCCCCTCCTGGGAGGGGCGAGGGGTGGGTTGACTCCTGAGGACTCCGTCGTTATTTATTTATAACTGTTCAACCGGACATGATATTAGACCACAGTAGGGGCGAATGGCCATTTGCTAACGCAAAGCTGTCGAATGGCGTCCCTACTGGGTTTTGGTTATGACGATGTAGTTCATCAATTTGAAAAGCGCTGTAATGGCGGTAATATTATGGTTGGCCTCACGGGAGGATATCAAATACACTGGCTTTGGAATGTTCCCTATTCTCTGTGCCTTTCTTGAAAAAGATTATCCCCACTCCAATTAATCTTAAGAGTAGGGATGAATATTAGTTCCAATATTTGGAAATATAGCACTTGCATCTAAAAGTTAAGTAGATTAACTACTGTTGAAAGCTGAAATATTTTCAGAGAAAGTAACAAGCTAATAGCTAATTGCCATCATATTACTTTTTTTTACGCTTGAGCAAAGAAAATGCTCCAAAAACACTAGCAAATAATCCTATTGTTGTAGTTGGTTCTGGTGTGGATGTAGCTTCTGCTGTGGATGCTAGTGTCACATTATCAACTGCAAGACCAGATAAAAATCCGAAATCATCTGCATCTGTAACTCCAAACCCTAAAGTATAAATTCCAGTTTCAGGAATCTCGATCGAAAAAAGTTGAGTTCCTGTTTCTTGGTCGAAGGCAGTTGGAGAATCAACAAATGGCTCGAAGAAAGTATCTGCTAATATTTCTAAGAAAGGATCTTCTAATACATCACTGGAAAGAGACACAAAAGAAAAGTCATTTAAAGGTTCGGAATCAGATTCTAGAGCGAGGAATTCATCTGTATCAGATTCTAGAGCGAGGAATTCATCTGTCAAAAAGTTGAAATCAAATGTGATAACATCTCCTGCGTTTGCCTGAAAAGTTTGCTTGATCGCAGACCCTTGAGCAATGAATTCAACATCTGGTGATAATTCTGTTAGACTGTCTGGTGCTAACCCTAAAAATTCTTCAATCTCATCCGCAGGGACAGCAAGTTTATCGTTAATAATTAACCCTTTAGAATCATCATTTGGGGCTGGAGTACTAGCGTTACGACCCTGTCTTGATTGTATAGTAGTAGCACCGAGAACACCCCAACCATTGAAACCATCTTCAAAATTACCATTATTTATTGCACGTACAGGTGTAGGTTCAGGCGCGGGAGTAGGTGTAGGTAAGGGGACAAAATCACCAACAAACTCACCACCAGCATCTTCTATAAATGCGCGATGTTCTAAAACTCCAGTAAACCAGGAGATATCACCAAATTCACTGGTATCGGTCGAACCCCCAGAAAGAACTCCTGCAATTAATAATTCCCCACCTACTTCTACCAAAAGGGGACTACCACTATCCCCAGGAGCAGTAGTTCCTTCATTTGTGAGGGGCGAAGAAAGACTACCAAAACTGGATAAAGTGTTATTGTCATCAGTTCCATCATCAAAGTCAAGGTTGAAAATGTTTGAGCCAAAGGTATCATTAAATCTTGGATCGAAACCGCCATCCAACAGATCGATCGTATTTTCAGCAGCCCAACGCAGGCCATCTGCACTAAAGTCGTGACCGACGCTACCTAAACCATTGAAACCGAAACCAACTATAGTTGCATCTTCGCCAATGAGGTCTTTAGGGTCGAGACCAAATAACCTTAAAGGATCAATTGAGTCTGGAGCAGCTTCCTCCAGTTCAAGTATAGCGATATCTGTACCATCTAATAGACCAAAGGAACCATCTTGTAAAATGTCAGTTACAGCAATATCTGCTAAAACACTGTTTTCTGGATCGTCACCACGAAATTGTACACTCAACTCATCGGGGAAAAAATCCTGAACACAATGTTGGGCAGTAAGTATATAATTACTTGCAATCAGTGATCCAGTACAAGCACTTTCAAACTTTTCCTCTTCTGTATCAAAATCAAATTGTAGTGTGAAAATCTCGGTGACAGATGTAAAAGGAGCACCTAAGGCTTGAGCAGTGCTAGCTTCTGCTGTATCATTTATTACTATACTTCGTACTGATGTTTGAATGCTCTGACTAGCTACTAAACCAAGTATGCAACTAAGCCCTATTTTGCTAGCGTTTTTCATTTTAAAAGATTTGAGTATGGAATGATTGAATCTTGCTTTTAGTTTGTCATTGTTTGATAAGTAAATACGCATTGCCTGATTCCTCTATATAATGAATAACCTGGGGATCATACTAAGTTTGTCTAACCCAATTGATTTTTTCTTATAGTATAGCAATTCTAACGAAGTAAGAGAATAGATTTTATATTATTGTTAAAATGTGTAAAAAAACTGAAGATTATAATTTAAGACAATAGAGAATATACCGAAGAGAAAAAACTCAAAATTCTTCATCAAAGCTTCATATCAGCTTCATCAAAACTTCATATAAGTTTCATCAAAAGTATGTAAACTTATAGTACTTTTCACTTGAATGAAACACATGATTTCTGCTCTATGCCTTCTGAAATCTACCTCTAAGGTCTCTTTGCTGTATCTACATTAAAACTGCTATAACTTGCATAGGTGGTTTTGACACCAGACTTAATTATTAGGTAGCACTCTCTGTGTATCTACGGAGTAGCAGTGTATTTTCTATTATGCTGAAACGTGCCTGTTAATATTGATGATTAATCAAGCAGAAAAAAATCATACTTTTTACGTATCCGCTCAATAAATGGGGGCGGACTACCAGTTTAGGAACGATTTTACGCCATTTGAGGCTTGCCATTTACCTATTTACCCCGGATTATTGAGCGGTTACCTTTTTACTAAAAATCTTTGAAGAAGTAGTCAGTAGTCAATAGTCAGTAGTCAGTAGTCAGTAGAACTGAGAATGGGGTCGATGGGAATTTTCATGCCACCAACCCCATTGACATTTTCTGTAAGGTAAGGTATAATTTTGGGCCGATAAGCGAAAAGATAATAATCTTTTTTTCTATTTTTTACATCTAGTCAGGGAAAAAAAGTAACACATTATACAATTTATTCCATAAATTATCGGTTGTAAAGTTGAGTAAGTTGTAGTAACCGATCGCTCAATTCTTGACTCAAAAGCTCTGAAGTGGTATAGCGCCAGCGCCAGTTGCCAGGAGTAACACTAGGGTCATTCATGCGAGCGCCGTTATCTAAGGAAAGAATATCTTGGAGAGGGAATATTGCCATGTCAGCAACGGAAGCGGAAGCTAAACGCATGAGTGACCAACTGATTTCATGGATATCACCATCACTAGCATAACCCAAATATTGAGCAACGTGCTGTCTTACTTCCTGAGGAGCTTGTAACCACCAACCGACAGTAGTATCGTTATCGTGAGTACCTGTGTAGACTATGCAGTTATTGATATAACTATGAGGTAAGTAGGGATGATCTGCCTCACCGCCAAAAGCAAACAATAATATTCGCATTCCCGGAAATTCAAAGTGATCCCGCATTGCTTCTACTTCTGAAGTAATAATTCCCAAGTCTTCTGCCAAGATAGGTAGACTTCCTAGAGCTTCCTGTAATTTGGAAAATAATTTGTATCCTGGTGCTTTTACCCATTCACCATTAATAGCATTATCTTCCCCTGCGGGAACTCGCCAGAAAGCTTCAAAACCACGGAAATGATCGACGCGCACAAAATCTACATATTGTAGAGTTGCCCTAAATCTTTCGACCCACCAAGCAAAGTTAGTATTAATTAAGTTTTCCCAGTTATAGACAGGATTTCCCCATAACTGCCCAGTTGCACTAAAATAGTCTGGTGGTACTCCTGCTTTCCATGCAGGTTCTAAAGTCTCTGGGTTGAGGTCAAAGTTTTCTGGGTGACTCCAAACCTCTGCACTATGATGACAAACATAAATTGAAACGTCCCCAATAATTTTGATATTTTTCCCATGACAATATCTGCGGACTTTTGTCCATTGTTCAAAAAACTGAAATTGCAAAAATTTATGATATTCAATACTATCGTGTAATATTTCAGTTGCTATTTTTACTGCACCTGATTCTCTACGAGCTAAACCTGGTTCCCATTGATTCCATGTTTTATCTGGGTTGGCCTCATGCAAAGCCATAAATAAAGCATAGTCATTCAGCCAATATGATTGTTGTTGAGAAAAAATTTCGTATTCTGGTGGAATGGCTTGTTTGAAGCGGTCATAAGCTTGCTGTAAATATTTAGTTTTGTGGGGAATAACTTCTGCAAAGTTGACTCTGGCGTATGCTGGGTCTCCTTCTGAAGGTAGAGGTATGAGTTCATCAGGATTTAATAATCCTTTCTCTGCCAATATATCTAGACTAATTAATAGAGGATTTCCTGCAAAGGCGCTGAAATTCATGGTATAGGGTGAATGTTCATAACCTGTTGGCCCTAGAGGTAATACTTGCCAAATTTTTTGTCCACTTCTGGCCAGAAAATCAATAAACTCATAAGCTGATTTGCCTAAATCCCCGATGCCGAATCTACTGGGTAAACTGGTAGGGTGTAGTATGATGCCACTTGCACGTTCAAAAGTCATAGTATTTATAAGTCAAAAGTCAAAAATCAAAAGTCAAAAGTCAAAAGTCAAAAGTTAGATAAATTAATAGTTTCTACATCATAATTTCTGTGACTTTCAGCTTTGTAAGATATTACCGAAAAAGTTCGAGAGCTTGAAAGCCCTGTGACTTCAGCCCAGGGATAAAAAGCGATACGGCGGTTGTCTCCAGGGAAGGAGCTACGCTATCAACCGTCAGTAAACATATTCTATCACTATTGAGTATTTTACTCTATCTGTGTTAGAGTAAATATATCTAGAGAAAGGGGGTCAATGGTCGATGCCTTATGCTTTTGAATTCAAGATTAAAGCTAAAAAAAATCAATATGCTGCCATCGATGAAGCAATCCGTACAGGTCAATTTATCCGCAATAAATGTATCAGATTGTGGATGGATGAAAGAGGTACAGGAAAAGCAAAATTATATAGATATTGCAGATTATTAGCTAAAGAATTTGCTTTTGCGAATAAACTTAATTCACAAGCAAGACAAGCAATGGCTGAAAGGGCATGGTCATCTATCTCTAGATTCTACGATAACTGTCACAAAAAAATATCAGGGAAAAAAGGATATCCAAAATTTAAGAAACATTCTCGCTCAATTGAATATAAAAACACAGGCTGGAAATTATCAGAAGATAGAAAATATATAACTTTTACAGATAAGCTAGATATAGGAAAGCTCAAGTTAAAAGGGACTTGGGATTTGCATTTTTATCAGCTAGAACAGATCAAACGAGTCAGGTTAATCAAGAGAGCAGATGGTTATTATTGTCAGTTATTAATTCAAGCAGATATTAATGTAGAAACTACTCCTACCCAAAAAACAACAGGAATTGATTTAGGGTTAAATTATTTCATAGCTGATAGTTCTGGAAATGTGGTTGAATCTCCAAAATACTATCGAAAATCATCAAAAAAATTAAGCCGATTAAATAGGAGAAAGTCGAGAAAATACCGGAATCCAGGTAAAGGAAAAAAGGGAGCAAAAATGGTAAAAGTTCCCAAACAACGACAGTCAAATAATTATCACAAAGCTAGAGTTCGATATGCACGGAAACATTTAAAAGTAAGTAGGCAGCGTGAAGAGTTTGTCAAGAGAGTGGCCAACTGCGTCATCCAGTCTAATGATTTGGTCGCCTATGAAGATTTGAATGTTAAGGGTATGGTAAAAAATCGGCATTTAGCTAAGTCGATAAGTGATGCAGGATGGTCAACTTTTAGGCGTTGGTTAGAGCATTTTGGTAGAAAGTATGGAAAAGTAACTGTAGCAGTTCCGCCACATAATACTAGCCAAAACTGTTCTAGTTGCGGTCAGACAGTCAAGAAGTCTCTATCAACTCGCACTCACATTTGTGATCATTGTGGGTTTGTAGAAGACAGAGACGTAAATGCAGCGTTGAACATTTTGCAAAAAGGACTTTCTACGGTGGGGCACACCGAAAGTAACGCTTGGGGAGACACACCCTCTAGTTGTGTTGGAGAAATCCTGCATGATTATGGTGAGTCATTGAACCAAGAATCTCTGTCGCTTTAGCGCGGGGAGTGTCAAAATAATAGAAATAATTATTAACTATGAAAATTTTAGTTTTAAACGCAGGCTCTAGTTCCCAAAAAAGTTGCTTGTATGAAATTACTGGGGAAAACTTACCAGAAAATCCACCAAAACCAATTTGGGAAGCAGCAATTGACTGGACTGCTAATAATAATTATGGTCTAATGGAAGTAGCAGCAAATGGAGTGGAAAAAGAGGTAAAACTTAAGCAAGAAAAACGCCTAGAAAGCATTGCTAAAATGTTAGAAACTCTGAGCCAAGGAGAAACTAAAGTTATAGAAAAACTTTCCTATATAGATGTAGTTGGTCATCGAGTAGTTCATGGCGGTTCAGATTATTCAGAAGCAACACTAATTACAGATAAAGTCAAGGCAACAATCAAAAATCTTATTCCTTTAGCACCTACTCATAATCCCAATCATTTAGAAGGAATTGAAGCTATTGAAAAAACATTAGGAAATGTGTCTCAAATAGCAGTATTCGATACAGCATTTCACAGTAAAATGCCAAAAAAAGCTGCTGTTTATCCAATTCCTTATGAATGGTTTGAAAAAGGAATTCGGCGCTATGGTTTTCATGGAACAAGTCATAAATATTGTGCTCAAAAAACAGCAAAAATATTAGGAAAATCACTAGAATCTTTGCGGATAATTACTTGTCATTTAGGTAATGGAGCTTCTTTAGCAGCAATTCGTAATGGAATTAGTATTAATACTACCATGGGATTTACTCCATTAGAAGGATTAATGATGGGAACTCGTAGTGGCTCAATTGACCCGGCAATTCTCATTTATTTAATGCGAGAACATGGTTTAGATGCAGAAAAACTAAATATAATGCTCAACAAAGAATCAGGATTAAAAGGAATATCTGGAAAATCTGGAGATATGCGTTATATAGATAAAGCTATGCAAGAAGGAGATGAACGTGCTCAATTAGCATTCGATATTTATATTCATCAACTTTGTTGTTGTATTGGAAAAATGCTTCCTTCTCTTGGTGGTATAGACGTTTTAGTATTTACTGCTGGAATAGGAGAACGTTCAGCAATTGTCAGAGAAAAAACTTGTGAAAATTTTGAATTTTTAGGATTAAAAATAGACCAGGAAAAAAATATTAAACCAGGGATGGATACCGAAATTTCTACTTCAGATTCAAAAGTACGAGTGTTGGTAGTACATACAGAAGAAGATTGGGCGATCGCTTGTGAATGTTGGCAAAAGCAGAAAATGAACCAAGCTTAGGTGATATTTGGACTAAAAACTTGATAAATAGTTAATTTATTTTTGATTAATTTGTCATAGTACTAATACAATTTCACAAAATTGACATCCTCCCCGGCCTAAAGGCGCGGGAATTCTTATTTAAACGCGGAAAAGCTGTCCTGAAAGGACGGGATTTTAGACCCAATTTTTCGGTAAAAAGTCATTCGTGACGTTTAGGACTACCCAGATTTTTTGAGGAACTTCTGTATTTACCGCTATTATCAAGTAATTAAGTTGTTTGAGCTATTAGCTATTAGCCATTAGCCATTACCTAATTTTTGACTTTTGACTTTTGACTTAGTAAATTAATGTACATCAATACAGTAAAATTACTGTTATGGACAATCAAGACCTCAATCAATTCAATATTCAGCCAATGGAAGAAAGTCCTTTAGATCATTTAGGAGAAGAACCCCCAAAACCAGATCCAGAGGAAATGTTGCCATTGCTAACTTCCTCAGAACCCTCCCAAAGGATGATTGCAGCGCGAGCTTTCTGTGAACTCCAGGAAAAACGGGCTATTATTCCATTAATTAAATTATTAGAAGATGATTGTCCATTAATACGAGTGAGTGCTGCTTATGCTTTGGGCCGTAATCCTAGCTCAGATGCAGTAGAACCTCTAATTACACAATTGAATAGGGACTTCAATGGCTATGTCCGTAAAGGAGTAGTTTGGGCCTTGGGAAATTGTCGCGATCGCCGTGCTTTGGAGCCTTTAGTTGATGTCCTCAGAACGGATATTTCTGCAGTACGTCTATGGGCAGCAAGTTCCCTTGGTCAGATGGCCAAAGTAAGTTATGAAGTAGTAGTAGGGGCAATACCACCATTAATTGAAGGTTTGCGACGAGATTCAATGCCAGCAGTTAGAAGTAATTGTGCATGGGCCATTGGTCAATTATGTCGAGAATTACCTTCTAATGTGGTCTATGCAGGTGGCATTGATGCCTTAATTGAAGCATTAGAAGAGGAGCAAGATATGGGAGTGCGCGAAGATGCTAAATCATCTTTGTTACGAGTAGGAGACCCCAGGGGTCTGCAAGTTATCGAAGATTTAGCAATGGAAGGGCTTTAATGAAGTCAGAAGTTAGAAGTTAGAAGTCAGAAGTTAACCCACCCCTCGCCCCTCCCAGGAGAGGAGCTGGAAGGGGAAGTAGGAGATTTGAGCTTCGCTCCAAAAATATTTCGCCTTAAAAGGCGGGGTTGCGCGACCCATATTATTTTGATCAAAAAAATATATACTGATAAGTTGAAGTAATAACAATTACTACTGTTAAAATTATTTATTATTAATAGAATTATAACAAAAAAAATGTTTCACACTTCGCTCAGAGTATATTTTAGCCTTTGAAATTCATCTGTGGCTAAATCTCGCGATGATAACGGGAGTCCTCTTTCCACATTTTTTGATAGAGAATTGACTTAGTTCATAGCTTACGTCATCACTCTTAATTATGCTTAAATTTAGTATAGTGATTTAATAAAGCAGTCCGTTATGATCAAAACTTCACTCAACAGAGCCACATCTTCATACCAACCGTTGACAAAGGATAAAGGAAAACTGGCTTTTCCTAAAACAGAACAACCACTACAACCAAAGAGAGAATATACCTCACCCGAAACTCTTGAATTACAGGGATATAAGCAGCCCAAGCTAGGAGCAATGATAGAGAATGTGATGGCTGCACAACTTGCGGGTATGAGCGATCGGCCTTCAACTAAGGATGAGGACTTTGGAAATCAATTAAGAGCACCTCGCCCTTCCCAGTTAGGCAGTATGGCTATCCAGGCAAAGTTAACTGCAGGAAGAACCCCTTCAAGGAGTGTAGGGGAATAGGGAGATTAACTAAGAGCACCTCGCCCTTCTCAGTTAGGCAGTTACGACCATACTAGCAATTTTGCTGATCACACGCTCCACGAAGTAATGGACATCGCGTATAATTTCGGTGTAGATTATAATATTAGAAATAGAGGAGCAGGGTAAATAACAGTTTGACAAAATCTATGATTATCTAGTATAGTCTATGATTATGACTAACAAATTCATCAAAATAGGTGCAGCAGCAGAACTATTAGGAGTGTCGATTGATACGCTCCGGAAATGGGAATTGTCTGGAGAACTGATACCAGACCGAAAAAGCCAGGCTGGTACTAGATTCTATGACTCTTCTAAACTTATCAATTTAGGAGATGCAGACAGTTCTACTATTTGTTATGCCAGAGTCAGTAGCCACGACCAAAAGGCAGATTTAGACAGGCAACAAGCAATGTTAGAGGCTTATTGTGCTGCCAAAGGATGGAAATTTGAGATCATTAAAGACTTAGGCTCTGGTATGAACTACCGCAAAAAAGGGTTGCAAAAATTATTAGAGAAAATCTTGAGGAAGCAAACTAAGCGATTAGTATTAACTCATCAAGATAGATTGTTAAGGTTTGGTGCTGAGTTGGTTTTTTCTTTTTGCGAACTCCAGGGGATTGAGATAGTTATTATTAACAAAGGAGAACAACCAAGTTTTGAAGAAGAATTAGCTCAAGACGTACTAGAAATCATCACAGTTTTTTCAGCTAGGCTTTACGGTTCTAGATCAAAAAAACACAAAAAATTATTACTTGGATTACAAGAGGAAGTAGATCAAGTTGTCAGGAAAATTGATAATAATGCTACTAGGACATCATACTGAACTGTACCCAAATAACCAGCAAAAAACCTTGCTGGCTAAACACGCTGGTGTAGCGCGTCATGCTTACAATTGGGGCTTGTGGTTAACTAAAAACATCCTTACTCACAATTCCAACAATCCTTCAGGTAAACTGAAATTTCCGACGGCAATCGACCTACATAAACTTTTAGTAGCAATGGTTAAACCATTAAACTATTGGTACTACGAGGTTTCTAAATGTGCACCTCAATATGCTTTGAGATATTTATCACAAGCCTGGAAACGCTGCTTTACTAAAGTTTCTGGTCAACCTAAATTCAAGAAAAAAGGTAGAGATGATAGCTTTACCTTAGATGGCTCAATATCGGTAGGCTTTAATCAGATTAAATTACCAAGAATTGGATGGGTGAAAACCTACGAAATATTGCCAGATAAAGTATCTCCTAAATCTGTAACTATAACTAAAAAAGCTGATAGATGGTTTGTCAGTTTCGCTCTGAGAAACAGAATCTAAAATTACTGAGAAATCAGTAGATGTAGTTGGTGTTGATTTAGGTGTAAAATCTCTAGCTACACTCTCAACTGGTGAAGTGTTTGAAGGAGCGAAGTCTTACAAAAAGTTAGAAGCAAAACTCTCACGAGAGCAATACCTAAACAGACATAAAGTCGTCTATTCGTCTAATTGGAAAAAAGCGCAACTCAAAATAGCTCAGTTACACAACAGGATAGCTAATATCAGAAAAGATACATTGCATAAACGCGCCTACTTATTTGGCTCTTAACCACAACCCACCCCCATCCCCTCCCGGGAGGGGAGCTAGAGGGGTGGGTGAAGACCTTAATGTATCAGGAATGATGGCAAATCACAAGCTAGCTAAAGCTGTTGGGTCTATGGGTTTTTATGAGTTTCGTAGACAGGCGCGAGTACAAGTGTGAGCTATACGGTTCATCCTTAATCATTGTTGATAGATGGTTTCCTAGTTCTAAAACCTGCAGTAGGTGTGGAACTGTTAAAGAATCTTTGTTGTTATCAGAGCGCGTTTTCAATTGCGAAAACTGCAATTTCAGCTGTGATTGCTCCGCAACGCTAGCGCGAACGAGATTTGTTTGCGTAGCATTCCGTAGGAAATGCAGCATTAAATTTAGCTATGGCGGGCAGTTTGCTCCGCAACGCTAACGCGTTTCGCGCCAGCGTTGCGTTACGCCAGTTTTGCGAAGCAAAAGCAAACGTCCGTGTCAGCTTGTGGACTGGATAACGCCGACGTTGCCAGGTTGAAGCAAGAATAGAACAGATAATCATAGATTTATATAGATTATCGTAGGTTTCTAAGAACGGCTGGGTAACGACAGATTATCTACAGCTGCAAGTGGGTTGACTCCAGCCCAGGAGGCAGCGAAATTAAAGAATTATGTGGATGAATTTAGGGATCATTACAACGCCAGACACAAGGTTTATATTGATGGAATTGGTTATGGTCTTCTTCCCGCTTATCCTAAACTTACAGATACTGAGAGGCAAACCAAAGAATTGACCGAGGAAGAGGTAAGAAATGATGTTCAAGAATTTAACACCCAGATTACCAATGCCACAAATGGAATAAATCCAACTATCAATCTTGATGCAGCAGCAGCTTTAGCTCACATAATAATAAACCGAATTTCGGCATTGAACAGAATATTGACCTTAAAAAATGTTCCTGAGTAAGCAAATATAATAACATGAGTATAAAAATGCCTCTAACAAAGTACATACGACAATAGCCCCGTCTAGGTGCTGCTGCTCATGTACAAACCGTTATCGGTAATAATAAATGGCCATACCATATTAGGTCTTAATATATTCTAAATTCTGATAATGTCAAACCATAAAGTTTCCTCTCAATTTCTCACTCCCCAAAGTTTCTTAGAACGCAGTGCAGCAGCATTTCACGAAAAAGAGGCCATAGTTTACCGTTCCTCTCGCTGGACTTATGCGCAGTTTGCCACTAGAGTCAATCAACTAGCAAACGCCTTAAAAAATAGAGGTTTACAAAAAGGCGATCGCGTAGCTTTCCTTTGCCCCAATATTCCACCTATGCTAGAAGCACATTTTGGCGTTCCCCTAGCAGGAGGAGTTTTAGTCGCGATTAATATTCGGTTAGCTGCTAAGGATATTTCTTACATCCTGAATAACTGTGGAGCGCGTCTATTATTTGTCGATACAGAATTATCTCATCTGGTAGCATCAGTGCGGGATGAGTTGGAAAGTGTAGAAGAAATAATTAATATAGTAGACACTCAAATAGATACAACAGGAGAAAAATTACCAGGAACAGATTATGAAACCTTTTTAACTACAGGCAGCTCTGACCCTATATCATCCTCACTCACAGACGAAAACGAACCAATTTCGATCAACTATACCAGCGGCACCAGCGGTCAACCAAAAGGAGTGGTATATACTCACCGTGGTGCTTATCTCAATGCTTTGGGCGAAGCATTAGAATTAGGTATGAATAATCGCAGCATTTATTTGTGGACGTTACCCATGTTTCACTGCAATGGTTGGTGTTTTACCTGGGGAGTCATTGCTGTGGGTGGTACTCATATCTGTATGCGGAAATTTTTCCCTAATACTGTAGTTTCGTTAATTATGGATGAAGGAGTCACTCACTTCTGTGGTTCTCCTACAATATTAATTTCTCTTGCCAATGACCGCGCCATTAAAAAATTACAGCTTTCCCACCCGCTTCGAGTTGCTACAGCAGGAGCACCACCTTCCCCCACTATTATTCAAACAATGGAAGAATTGGGAATTGATATTACTCATGTTTATGGTTTAACGGAAACCTACGGACCCCATAGCGTCTGTGAATGGCAAGCACCTTGGGATGATTTACCAATGGCAGAAAGGGCAAAGTTGAAAGCTAGACAGGGAGTTGCTTATATTCATGCTGCTCAGATGCGGGTAGTAGATAAGGATATGCAGGATATACCTGCTGATGGGGAAACTATGGGAGAAGTGGTGATGCGTGGCAATAATGTCATGCAGGGATATTTTGATGATCCAGAGGCGACTGAATGGGCGTTTCGCGGTGGTTGGTTTCATAGTGGAGATTTGGCGGTGATGTATCCTGATGGTTATATGGAATTACGCGATCGCGCTAAGGATATTATTATTAGTAGCGGCACGAATATTTCGACTATTGAGGTGGAGAGAGCAATTTACAAACATCCAGCAGTTTTGGAAGTGGCAGTTATTGCTATCCCAGATGAGAAACGAGGCGAGGTGCCCAAAGCTTTTGTGACTTTGAAACCTGATGAAAGTCTGACAGGAGCAGAAATTATTGATTTTTGTCGGCAGAATTTGGCACAGTTTAAGGTTCCGAAAGCGGTTGAGTTTATAGAATTGCCAAAGACTGCTACGGGTAAGGTTCAGAAATATTTATTGCGGGAGAAAGAGTGGGTTGGTTATGAGAAAAGAATTCACTGAGAAAAGTTATAGCAGGGAATAGGGAAGAGGGTTTTCCTGCACGGTAGACCACAGTAGGGACGTTCCATGGAACGTCCCTACAGGGTTTTGATTGTGACGTGAGGTCTTCAATATAAAAAGCGCTGTATGGCTGAATAATGAATAGTTGTTTGAGATGGTGTTTAGTAGGACATCTATCAACCACTAGACACCTATAATATTATGTTCGGTTGAATACTTAGGGTTTGCTGAACAAAGTCTTTTAGTAGGGGTAGAAGACAGGAGACAGGAGACAACCCACCCCTGACCCCTCCCAACCCACCCCTAACCCCTCCGGTGGAGGGGAGGGGAAGACAGGAGAAATGGGAATTATAGAAGAGGTAGTCGGAAAAATTGTCAGAGTGATTTTTCTGCCATAATCGTCCCAAAATACTAGCATGCATGAGCTTCTTCCGCTGAAAAGCTGGTACTTTTTTAGACCAAAAAATGCTAAAACCAATATCAGTCAATGCTTTTAGATTTAATCAGCAAGTCCTACTTATAATATCTGCAGACTGAAGGCAAATGATTTTTTATAACTGATTATCCGAACATGATATAATATCAAATCCGTTTCATTCGGTATCACAAAATGTTCCATCTTCAACCATTACCAAATATTTCTCGATTACCCCATCACCCCATCACCCCATCTAATTACACCGATGCTACCGGATTTGATATAAGATCGGGACTTACGCATAACTACTGTCTTTATAACTCAATGGGAAGAGTCACAGTAAAAGTGGTTTGACCAACAACAGATGTAAAATCAATCTTTCCCTGATGTTTGTCCATAATCTTTTTGACAATTTCTAACCCTAAACCACTACCTTCTCCGGCAGCTTTTGTGGTAAAGAAAGGTTGAAAGATTTTATCCTGAATCTCTGGGGGTATACCAGTTCCAGAGTCTGTGATTTCCACCACAATATTTTGATTTTCCACCCGCACCTCAATATCTATTTTCCCCTTTCCATCCATCGCTTGAATACCATTGTGAATCAAGTTTGTCCACACTTGCACTAATTCATCACCATAGCAAAGAATTTCTGGAATATCTTGATAGTGGCGAATCACCTCCACACCCTTTTTTAGATAGTTGTGGTACAGATTCAGTACGGTTTCAATACCGTCAGTAATCTGAGCTAATTGTTTCTCTCCACTTTGATCGTAACGGGCGTAACTCTTGAGGGCAAAGACAATTTTTGAGGCTCTTTCCACAGCGTTGTTAATATTTTTGCTGTTGGTGTGGAGGCGGGCAATATCGTAGGCAATGTGTACAATTTGGTTAGCTTGGGGAGTTTGTAGCAAAGATATTTGAGATTCAAAACCATGATGTAATCCGGCTTCAGTTAGTAGGTGAGCTAGTTGTTTGGCATTGGTAATGTTGTGAGATTGAAGTTGTTGAGTGACTGTGCGTTTAATTTGACGTTTTTCCCGGGTACTGAGACTGGTTTGGTTGCTCACGGCAAGTTGTAGGAAACTGAAAAAGTTGGTTTGTTGTTGTGGGTTGAGCAGGGGTAATAGTTGAGGTAGTTGAGATAAGGATGCTTCTAGGGCTTTTTCGGTGTTACCGATGGCGGCGCGAATGGCTCCCAGGGGTGTGTTAATTTCATGGGCAATTCCGGCGACCAGTTGTCCTAGAGCTGCCATTTTTTCCGACTGAATTAATTCATCTTGGGTGGCTTTGAGTGCTTGTAAAGTTTGGGTGAGTTGTTGATTATTTTGCTGCAATTGTTGTGTTCGTTGGGCAACTTGTTGTTCCAGGGTCCGGTTGTAGTCTTCTAATCGGTGGTAGAGTCTGGCGTTTTCGATAGAAATGGCTGCTTGAGCGGTGAGGAGGTTGAGAATCTCGATGCGGTCTGGGGTGAAGGCTTCTACAGTAAGGCGATTTTCTAGGTAGAGGATGCCAATCAGTTTTCCTTGATTAATGATAGGAGTACAACAGAGGCTTTTGGGTGGCTGTTGAATCAGGTAGGGGTCTGCGGTGAACGTTTTGTCTTGTTTGATATTGTTAATGAGCATCGTCTGTTGAGTTCGTTTGACGGTATTAATGATGCTAATGGGTAAGTTTTCGGTTTTGGCAAGGGTAATAGCTGATAGGTAACATTGGTTGCTATCGCATTTGGCAGCTATTTCCCAAGTGCCGGAGTTGTCTAAAATTAAGGCTCCTGTGTCAGCTCCGGCATTTTCCAGGACGATGTGCATTAGTTTGGAGAGCAAAGCATTGAGTTCGATTTCCTCAGAAAGAGCATGAGAGGCTTTGATTATGGTTGCCAGGTCGAGACTGTCGGAAATTCCGCTTGAGGTATTGGTGATGCTTTCCATTGACTTCCGAATCATTGTTTCGCCTTTTTGTTGGCTAACAATAGGAGCAAGCAGTTGAGGATATTTTTGTTCTAGTTGGTCAGTCTTAGCTTGAGCACCCCAACGAGCATAACAGTAATATGCTTCCTGCATATAAGTAGCAGCAATTTTTTCTTTCCCCCAATTCAGGTAAAATTTGGCTGCCAGTTCGTTCCCTAATGCTTCTTGTTGGAGATCTTCGTTTTCTTTGGCTAGGGCAATAGCACAGTCATACAATTCTATAGCTTCTAACTTTTTTCCCCCAATTCGAGCCATTTCTGCTTCTACCAAACAACACAAATGTAGGAAATTTTCCGGACAATTCTGTGCCCAAATGGCAAGTT
>NZ_JAAHGH010000088.1 GCF_010672525.1 Okeania sp. SIO2B3
CTAGGAATGTTCTGAATTGTCTCCATCCTAAATCGGATACCCACCCCTCTTGCTCCCCTCCCGGGAGGGGATGGGGGTGGGTTACGGTTTTTTACCATACCAGAAACATTCAAGTCCTCTAAAACAACTGTTTGGTTTTCACGAATTATTTTAGTAGATAATTTATGTAGAAAATCTGTCAAGCGTATCTTTCAGCTTGGCATGGAATTTAGCCACTCTAACCCTGGCTTTTTCATACCTTTTTGACCCTTTAGTTTTATGAGATAATGTCTTACTTAACTTTCTTAATTTCTTAATTCGTTTCTTCAGAGGCTTAGGAGCATCAACCTTTGTACCATCGCTAAATGTAGCAAAAGTTTTAATACCTAAATCTATACCTACTGAATTATCAGTTCTCAGTAAGATTTCTGGTTGTATTTCTACTACAAAACTCAAGAAATATCTATGAGCTGAATCTTTGATTACTGTTACTGATGATACAACAGTAGGTAATTCTCTTGACCATATAATTTTCAGCTTTCCAATTTTCGCTCTTCTAGACTTTATCCTGACCAACTTTAAACCCTCATGCATGTAAACCTAGCAGTCTGCGCGTGATTTCCTGATGCATGAATTTAGGAGGTTTAACAGGTTTTCCTTTTCTCTGGCCTTTAGTCGATTTAAAAAAGTTAGAGCAACGCCTGGTTTAAATCATTCAATGATTGCTGCAATGGTATGTTAGAAACCTCTGATAACCATTCTCTTTCTTCAGTCTTTTTAGCAGATGTAATAAAAAGCTTTTGTAGTTCTGAATTAGTAGATTTCTTTTCTCCTGATTTATACCTCTGTTGGCAGAAGAGAGACTATCATTCACTCGCCACACGGACACAGCCAAATAGCTTGGCTAATCGGTATTTTTGTCCCGGCGTTGGATATATACGGTACTTAAATCTAGCTTTCATAACTTGACGCATCAAACTAATAATATAATAACATATTTATAGACCATATTCAACTAAAAAGTCGCCCGCTTATGGGCGAGGCTTGAAACCCATTTTTCTGGTCAACAGGCCAAACGCATACTAATTAGACATCTCCAGAAAATAAATCTTTTAACTAGAGTAAGCTAAGGATACGAAAAATTCACCCTAAAAAATCTTTTTTCGTGCCTTTGCGCGTAAAAATATCTTACCTGTTGCCTGTTGCTTTCCGGAGCTGTTGCCTACTCCTACAAAAAATCTATATCTTTATTCGGAGATGTCTATATATACACTGACGAGGGAGAGGGCTAAATATTCATTACAACCTTCATATTCCGCTCCACTACCAAGGACTACCTACCATTGTAAACCCTGCCCAGTAATAGGGATGAGAGAAATTTTTCTGATTCATCTGAGCTAGTTCTGGAGGTAAAGGCATTTCTCCACGGCCTCCTGAAACTTTTAATATACCATTTTCGATAACAACTTTACCTTTCAACATTGCTATTTGTGCTTCTCGTAATGCTTCGGATTTAATACTAACATTACCTAAGTTAGAGTAAAATTCTGTCATTAATCCTAATGTTCCTTCATCATTAACTAACCATAAACTTGCTAATGCTGATTTAACTCCGGTTGCTATTGCTAACCCGGCAAAACCTAGTTCAGAATTTTTATCTCCTACTGCTGTACGACAGGCGGATAATACTAATAGTTCAACTTCGGGGTTATTCCATTTTAAATCGCGCATTTGATGTAGGTGTAATTTATCGTTCCATAGTTGAATATAAGATTTACTGGTATTGCTTCCTCTAAATTCTGCATGGGTGGCTAGGTGAATAATTGGATAGGGATAATTTTGGCGTTGGTTAATTAGGTTTTTTCGAGTGAATTCTTCGTTGAGGAAAATATTACCTTGTTGTGAATTTTTTGTAATGGCTTTTAATTCTACTGGTACTGCTGGTAAGGGTGGTTTGTTAGAAAATTTACTGGCTCCCATGGCTAAAAGTTTTGTATTTTTGAGGGAGTTATACTTACTGTTTATTAAGCTGACACTTGGTATTAAACTAATGTTATATTTTTCGATTAAAAATTGTTTTCCGTCATGTAAAGCTGCTAGGGGTAAGAGGCGAAAACCTGCGTCCATACTAAATAGTAATGTATCAATATTTGCTGCTTCTAATTCTGTTGAGATTGGAGATATTAACCAGTTGTAGAGTTTTTTTGCTGTTGGTAAATAGTTATGATTTTTACGTTTTTTTGAGTCGGTAATATCTAGATAAAATTGTATGGCAACTTCCCATAATTTTTCTCTATTGACTTGATAAATAGTTTTGAGAATAGATTGACCGTCGGGGGTGAATAATATTAGTTGTAGTTGGTCTTGATGAACTTTGACGTAGATAACTGCTGATTTTTTTCCGGTCTGATGGTGCATATCTACTAAGATTTCTCGGACGTTTTTTGTGGATAGTAATTTTTGGTCGAAATTTTCTCCTAGATAATTTGAATATTCATCAATTCGGTTTTTTTCTAGGGCTAATATCATTTGGGAGGTTGATATATCTATTGTTAATGGATTGGTTGGGGTTAGATTTAATTGTGGTAATTGTAATCGTTGTGATTGTAATTGTTGATTGATTTGGCTTGAATTTGGTTGAGGGTTATTAGGGTTATTAGGGTTATTAGGGTTATTAGGGTTATTAGGGTTATTGGGGTTATTGGGGTTATTGGTATTGTTAGAGCTGATCGAATTGTTGGGGTTTGTGCTGATGAGAGTTTCATTGTTATTTTGTGGGGATTGAATGGTATTTTGAATCGTGGTTGGTCTGGAAAAGTTAGTAATATTGCTGGTTTGTGTGCCAGAGATATTTGCTGGATTTTCTCGGGAATTTCTATTAATAGCTGAAGTAGGAATTATGGGATTGGAGTTATTATTTATTGTTGATGGATTGGTATTAGTTGAAGTTGAGATTTGATTATTATTAACTATGGGAGATTGAGAGTAGTTGGTAATTGGTGATGGGTTATTAGTGAGTGTTGTTGATGGTGGAGTTAGGTTATTGGTTAGTGTTGGGGGTGAATTTTCAGATATTTGTGTAGTGGGATTAATTATTGTTGGTGTTGGGGGTGAATTTTCAGATATTTGTGTAGTGGGATTAATTATTGTTGGTGTGGGAGTATTGTTAATAGTTGAAGGTGGGGATGTGGGAATTCTAGAAGTCGAATTATTTTCTACTGCTGAACTAATATTATTATTTGGTTGATTAAGATTAATTTTGCCTGTATCTGTCAAGATTTCACCTGTGTTAATTTGACCAACTTCAGTAGTCAGATTAATATTGCCACTTCCTTGAGGAGCGGTGGAAGTAATATTACCTGTATTTATATTATTTCTAGCACTAATATCAATGTCGCCAGCAGTGCCTATTTCTGCTTGAGTCGTAATATTATTTGTATTCACAGAACCTGCCTGACTATTAACAGAAATATTTCCACTATTCTCCCCACCGATAGAACTAATATTACCTGTATTTATATCGCCTCTTGCTCCAATATTTATATCCCCAGAATTTCCAGCTTCGGCAATTGTTTCAATATTATTAGTATTAACAGAACCCTCCTGACTATTAACAGAAATATCTCCACTATTCTCCCCACCAATAGAACTAATATTTTCAGTATTAATACCATATCTTGCAGCAATATCTATATCCCCAGAATTTCCAGCTTCGGCAATTGTTTCAATATTATTTGTATTCACAGAACCTGCCTGACTATTAACAGAAATATCTCCACTATTCTCCCCACCGATAGAACTAATATTTTCAGTATTAATACCATATCTTGCAGCAATATCTATATCCCCAGAATCTCCATTTTCAGCTTCAGTTACTACATCATTAGTATTAACTGAACCATTATTACTCTCAACAGAAATATCTCCACTATTATTATTGCCATAGGTACTAATATTCTCTGTATTAATATCCCCTTCCGCATTAACATCAATATTACCCGAGTCTCCAGAATTGCCACTAGATTCAATATTTCCCGTATTTACCTCGCCATTATCGCTACTAACCTCTATATCTCCACTATTTTCTCCACCACTAGAATTAATGTCCTCAGTATCAATATCTTCTCCCGCTTCGACAGTAATATTCTCCGAGTTACCAGAGTTGGAGAGAGACTCAATATTTTGAGTAGTAATAGAACCATCAGCAGCAATAACTTCCACTTCTCCCGATGAGCGATCGCCTATTGATTGAATATTGGCCGTATTAATATCACCTTGAAAATTATAGGTATTGAGGCGGATATTACCACTACTACCATTATCGGCGAGAGTTTGAATTTTACGAGTGGTAATAGTACTGTTATTACTTTGGATATTAACATCCCCACTTTGCCCGGGTCCAAATGAGGCAATGTTATTGATGGTGACACTACCATCAGCATTGAGATTAATATCTCCTCCAGTACCGTTAACAGAATAGGAGGCAATATGGTTAATATCAATATTTCCGCTGTTGCTTTCGATAGTAATATTCCCGCTGGTCTCATTGTGACTGGTAGAGAAAATATCGCCAATTTTAATGTTACCTATTTCACTACTGGCGCTAATATTACTGCTATTTTTACCTCCTATTCCACCAATACCACCCACAGTAATATTTTCTTTAGCAGAAAGAGTAATATTGCCACCCGTGCCATTGTTTGCTTTTGTTGCTAAGTTGGCGACAAAACGTTCAAAGAAGGTGGCAACTTCCAGAGAAGTAATATCTATGTCTGCTGGAAATTCATTAATAATTCCTGCAGTTGTGTCGATAGATCCGTCGTGGGATGTAATAGTAATATCTCCACCACGGTTATCTTCTCCTGCTTCTTCCCCAGAATAACTGAGAATATTAGCGGTATTAATATTATTGTTGGCAGTAATATTCACATTTCCCGCGTCACCTGCTTCAGAGCTAGACCGTAATGTTCCACCAGTTACATCGATCGCTCCTCCTGCATTTAGGGTAATGTCTCCTCCTCTACCAATACCGAAGGAGTTCGCATCAATACTGGCAGTGGAAATATTTCCTTCTGCGTTGAGGGTGACATTTCCTGCTTCGTTGTTAGACCAAGATAATATTTTGCTGTTGGTAGTATTGATGTCTCCGGTGGAGTTGAGGGTAATATTTCCTGATGTTTCTAAGTCGGTAACTGTGGATATTGGTTCTGTCGCTTCAATATTTCCTGCTGCGGTAATTTCAATTTCCCCTCCACCGGAGGTTAAAACGCCTCTAATTAAATCTGTGGTATTCCCAATACTCAGTCCCTGGGTGGGAGAGTTGAAAAATACTCCGGCACTACCTGCTCTAGCTTCTAAATTATTTACTTCTAAATTAATTGGTTGTGATGATGAACCTATTCCACCACTGTTGCGAGTTTGGAAAATAGTGTTGTTTGCTCTGACTAGGGAATTTTCTGAGGCACTGAAAATATTACCTCCTTCGGCGTTAACTATTACTGTTCCAGTTGTGCGGAGGTTGCTGATGGTAATATCTCCAATTTCTCCGAGAGTACCTAACTGAATTGTAATATTTCCACGACCTGCATCTAGGATGGTATCTTCTGCCATGGTTATATTACCTCTACCTACTTGGCGATAATTAATATCTGCATTATTGTCATTAGCGCTGAGAGTAATATTCCCATTTCCCTCAGAAGTATCTATGTCAGCATTGATATTTATATTGCGACCTGCTTTTAACTCCAAATTGGAAATTTCATCAGAATTAATAGGTTCGTTAATAGTAATATCATTGTGTGCTTGTAAACTAACTTCACCCTTTTGGTCGTTAACTTGGTCAGCATCACTATTAATACTACTGTCAGAGTCTGAGTTAAAAGCATCCTCTTCCCCACCATCAACAATAGTTATATTTTTTGCCGGGTTAATTTCACCAATTTCAATACTGCCGTTGTTAGCATTCATATTGATATTTCCATCCTCGCCATTTTCAGCAGTAGTATTTAACTCTCCCGCATTAGTATTAATATCGCTAGAGTTACTGGTGAGGTTAATATTACCTCCTCCTTCTATTCCTGATGTATTGATATTTCCAGTGTAAATTCTCTGTTCAGCATTAAAAGTAATATTTCCACCCCTACCTTCCGAAGATAAGTTGAGTAAACCCAAACTGGTGTCGATATTACCCGAAGCACTCGTAATATTAATGTCGCCCCCTTGTTGAACTCCCGCAGTATCGATGTTGCCAGTAATAACTGAATTATTTGCAGTTAGGGAAATATTGCCTGAGTTGGTGCCAGTAGAACCTGAATTTAATCTCCCACCAGTAGTATCAATAGTACCAACCGCATCTAAAGTTATCTCTCCCCCATTACCCAGAGAAGAAGCAGAATTTGAGTTTATACTACTTGTGAAAATATTACCTCCACTTGTGAGAGTAATATCCCCTGCATCTCGGTCTCTAGAACTAGAGTCAAGGCGATCAATGCTAGTGTCAATATTTCCTCCTGCTTGAATATTAATATTTCCTCCATTGCCACTTTCGTTAGATGAGGCAAGTACTTTTTCAGTAAAAATATTACCCTCTGCTGTCAAAGAGACATTTCCCCCATCTCCTTTAGAGGAAACAGCTTGTATTTGCTTTGCCCTAGTATCAATATTGCCCCCTGCGGTCAAAGTGACATTCCCACCTTTATTTTCATTCCCATCATCAGGGAAGTTTGGGGTTACTAATGACGAGGCAGAAATAAAGTCTGTGATTATATCTCCATTAGCTGTCATTTCAATATCTCCAGCATCCCCAGTACTATCAGAACTAACTCCTCCGCTCGTATCAATATTACCGCCAGCTTCTAGAGTGATGTTTCCTCCACTGTTACTACTGTAAGTCCTAGAAAGAATGTTACCCGTTAAAATATTTCCACCTGCTGTAAAAATAATATTTCCAGAGTTTCCTCTTTCAGAAACAGAGTTAACAGTTCCACCTGTGGTATCTATATTACCTCCAGCTTCTAGAATAATATTTCCTCCCTCGCCAATTGGTATGAATGAGGCAGGGTTGAAATTTTCACTAACTATTGAGTCTGAGGAAAAAGATGATATTTTACTGGTTGTAATGTCGTCTTTTGCTCTAATTTCAATATCTCCGCCGTTACCATAACTAGATGCGGAAATAACTATACCTTCGGTAGTAACTATTGAACCCGAACGACTCTCTATTTTTATCTGACCACCAGACCCATTTCCACCAGCAAAAGTATCCACATTTGCTGTGTGAATATCTCCTTCTCCTATAAGAGTAATATTACCTCCACCTCCTAACTCCGAATAGGCATTAATTTTACTTTCCGTTGTATCAATTCCACCATTATTACTTTCAATAATTATATTCCCTGCATCTCCCTCACTTATCGCCGTAGAAATATCTTCGGTAACTATAATTTGACCTTCTGCCGAAAGTTGAATATCTCCTCCTTCAGTAGTTGAAATTCCCATAACATTTTCCCTCACACCACCAATATTTATTCCTCCCAAAACTTCAAAAAATGCTCCATTACTACCAGCCACTGCCTCTAATTTTTCTGCGTTTAAACGCAAGGGTACTTCAGATAAACCAATCCCACCATTCCCAGAAGTTCGGAATAAAATACTACCAGCATTTATCGAAGAATTTTCCGAAACACTTTCAATATTTCCCCCATTGGCATTAACCAAAACTCGACCTGTTGTAGTTAAATTTGCCAATTTTATATCTCCTACTTCTCCCAAATTTCCTAACTCAATTCTAATATTTCCACTTCCAGCCTCTAAATTTGTTCCTTCTCCTTGAATAATACTTCCTATTCCTCCATCATCACTTTCTATTACTGGTATAAAACCTCCTATATCATCTGTAGTTGGTTCACTGGCTGCCCCTAAATTTGTTTCGTCTTCTGAAATTATATTGTCTATTGCTAAATTTGTTTCGTCTCCTAAAATTATATCTGGTATTTCCCCTGAATTATTCTCTCCTACTTCCTGACTATTCCCTTGAATAAAAATATTTCCATTCCCATCTACCGTCTTAATATCTGCATTTATATTCACACTTTCACTGGCAGTCAACCTCACATTATTCCCTGCTTCAATTCCTTCTTCAATATTCAAATCTCCATCCACATTTAACCGAATTTTTCCAGCCCTACCACCTGTATAAATCCCTGTTAATTCTCCATTTACCCCACCAATTGTTAGAGATGAAATAGCATCTATTAATACCCCAGCCTTGCCTGTAATTGCTTCTAAATTATGTACATTTAATCGCAATGGATTTTCTGATAATCCTATCCCTCCTTGTCCACGAGTTCTTAAAAGTATGGTGTCTGCTGTAATTAAACTATTAGATGAAACTTGAGTAATATTACCACTATTAGCATTAAGTATTACTCGTCCCTCTGTGGTTAAATTAGCTAGATTTATATCTCCTATTTCACCTAAACCACCTAATCTAATAGCGATAGTTCCATTTCCAGCATTTAATGTTGTTCCTTCTCTTTGATTAATCGAAGCTACTCCGTCACTACGATTGTTTATATTGGCATTATTATCATTGCCAAATAAAGTAATATTTCCGTTACCTGTAGATGTGTCAATATCCGCATTTATATTAATACTTCGACCAGCTTTTATCTCTACTGATGAGTCAGTTTCGATTTTTTCATTTACTGTTATATCATTGTCAGCTTGCAGAATTATTTCTCCTGATAAATCTTCAATATTTTCAGCAGAAATTGTGACGTTAGAATTTTCATCTTGAGCAAAGGGGTCTGTTGCTATTTCTGCTTCTGTTATTTCTGAATTATCAGTATTTTCAGTATTTTCAACTTCAGAATTATCCCCTGTTATTTCAGAATCAGAATCAGAATTTTCAGTTACTTCTGAATTTTCAATATTTTCAGTATTTTCAACTTCAGAATTATCCCCTGTTGTTTCCGAATTAGAATCAGAATTTTCAGTTACTTCTGAATTTTCAATATTTTCAGTATTTTCAACTTCAGAATTATCCCCTGTTGTTTCCGAATTAGAATCAGAATTTTCAGTTACTTCCGAATTGTCAGAATTTTCAGTAGATTCAACTTCAGAATTATCCCCTGTTGTTTCAGTTTCTTCTGACTCTCCCACCTCAATATTTTCCGGGTCTAATAAAATCGTTCCAGAATTTCCAGATGCAGCACTAACATTAATACTTCCATCAAAAATCAACCGTTGTTTTCCCGAAACTTCAACAAACCCACCATCCCCAGAAAATTCACCACCTTTAGCACTAATATTTCCCCCAAAATTAGTAATGCCATCCGACCAAACTATTACCCTTCCTCCATCACCATAACTAATAGCATCAGCCGAAATAAACGAATTTCCATCAACAAAAGTTTGCCGAGAATTACTCACTATTCCATTGCCTTGAAAATCACCTCCAATTAATATTATTCCCCCTCCATTAAAACCATTAGCATTAATATTGGCATCTATCACTGCCACGCGATCGCCCAAAAGATTAATCTGTCCACCAACATTATATCCCCCCTGACCCCCCTTTGAAAGGGGGGGAGTTGTTGATACATCTATATTTCCCGAAGCGAAAGCATCTCCCGATACATCAGCAACTATTGTATTTGTATCTATCAAAACCACATCACCATCAGCATTAACAGTCATAGATGTAGCGTGAGTTATTTCTCCTCCCGTTAATAACTGTGGTAAAGATAGGGGAGTAAAATTAGAAATATCTGCCTCATTTTCCACTGATGACGCAACTTCCAAACTTAATAAATGTCCTGGTTGAGATATTCTCAGAGTACTACCACCTTCCACTGCAGCGATCGTAATATTACCCCCTGCTGTAGAGAGTTCCCCAGTATTAACGACCGTACCACCAAGTAAAGTCAGATTTTCACCAGGAGTTAAACTTAAATTTCCTTCATTAACTATAACGCCTGGGTTTGATACGTTAAAACGATAACCACTGGGGTTTCCGACTAAATTTGCATAATCATTTGTTCCCATGGCCTGAAACCAGAAATTATTACCGTTAAACCCAATACCAGTCGCCGTCGTAACGCTGAATGAAGCGGGTACATTAAGACTAGCATTCTGACCGAAAATAATTCCCGCAGGGTTCATCAGAAAGAGGTTGGAGTTACCACCGATGACTTGAATTAAACCGTTAATAATAGAGGCATTTCCCCCTGTGACTCTGCCTAAAATATTTCGGGTATCTGGGGTAGTAAGAAAATTAGCTGTTTGGCCGGAGTGGAGGTTAAATTGGTCAAAACTGTGGAAGAGGTTTGCCCCACTCTTGGTTCCCCCTTGAATATTAAATTGATTGCCCTGTGGCGTGACAGTTGTTCCTGTACCATCGTTAGCAGGGGTAATGGGTTGTGCTTTGGCCGGAGTTGCAACTACTATTGCTAGTAATGGCATTAGTAGAGATAAAGGATAGTTTAATCTCACAGTTTTCATAGCTTATAGAAACACACTAATTTAATTTAACTGTCCAGTCAAAATACTGTTTATTATATTTTAGTTAATTTATTAGGCGTTGCTAATTTGAGGTATGATATATAATCCGGTTATACAGTATATGTTTATGATTCTATCCACACTTCAATCTCCCCATCTCCCCATCTCAAATGGGTTCTATACAGTCATGATCGCTGATACTTCCATTAAGTAGAATTGTATTGCACAGTTGTATTGTATCCCAGGAAATATATTCTGCTTCAATTCCTTGAAAATTTGCACCCTCTAAATGTGCTGCTTCATAAAACCGATATAAAACGTCACAAGCGCGACATTTTACTGTTTACTTCCTGCTTCCACCGGAACTGTCGGCAGCAGGACCTCCACAGGCATTAACGGTCAAGCCGACCGCATCTTTCAAATTTATACTTGCATTCAGATCACGATCTATAGATATAGCAATGTGCGCTGGCATATTTACAAATTACAGGAGATGTCCAATAGCTAAAAGTCTTATGTTATTAGCCTTTTATTCTCCCAGATGAGCTGTTGCCTGTTGCCTGTTGCCTGCGCACAGCGCTATATCCCACATTCTGGGCAATCATAAGTTCTCACATTTAACGGCATATCTTGGACATGACCACAGTTTGAGCAAGTTTTTGATGATAGAAAAAACCTATCAACTATTACTAACTCAGAACCGTACCACTGCGTTTTATATTCAAGCTGTCGCCTAAATTCATAAAACCACTATCTGCTAACTGATTTTGGCTAACGTAAATCCAAGGGTGAATATCTACAGGAAATTTAGGTTTTTTCAACAGGACTTACGCACCAGACTCTACATATAGCGAGAAAGAATACTATTTACTCCTACAAATGGTGCTTTAAAAGTCAATTTGCGTAAGTCCTGTTCAAGCTTTTAAGCCTTCTTCCCTCTTCCTTCTTCCTTACCTTTACAATAACGATACTACCGAACTTGATATGACTCCTTGCTGCCAGGAAAATATTACAACTTAAATAGGATTTATATATTCTCTATTTCCTTGTTCAATCCCTAAATTTTGACTAGACTGCCAACTTTTATAAGTTTCTGTATCACTAATAATATTAATATTAAATAAATCTATTCCCTCTTGCTCCAATAAAGCCAAAATTGCCAAATTCAATTGGTCATAAGAGCTATAATACTTATCTAAATTGTTAGTATATCCAATTACTCTAATCACGCGAGCATTTCTGTCCAATCCATCAAATCTCACCAGACAAGAATCATCTAAAATGTCAATTGATTTAGGAATTTGTCGAATTTTCTCATTAATATCGGCTATTTTCTGAGCTGAAATTCCGTCAATTTTAATGAATAAATCAATAGCTGCTTTCCGATTTTCAATTGGCTGTTGGCAGAAATTTTTGATGTTGCCATCAATCATTTTAGAGTTAGGAACTTTCTGGATAGCTCCCTTAAACTTTAAATAAACTGTTGTACTTCTAATACCAATTTTCGTAACCTGCCCCAAAACACCACTTGGTAGTAAAATCAAATCATTTTCACGATACAAGCTGTCACTGTAAATTACAATTGTAGCTAACCAATCACTAATAACATCCTTAAATAATAAACCTAACGTTAAACCAGCGCCACCCACTAAACCAAAGATTGCAGTAACAGAAGTTCCTAGTAATAATTCTCCTGCTTTTAAGCCAAAAATCAGGATAGCAGTAAACCTAAATAATATCGGCAGATAAGGGCTAATAATATCATCTAATTCAGTCTCAGTTTGAGCTGATAAATTACTAAAAAATTCTCCTAATATCGGAGAGATACGGTAGATAATTAGTGAAACATTACCTACTATTGCTAAGTTAATAATTCCTGTGACTATTTGATTTAATTGGGGAGAAATAGAATCTGTTAATATTAATTGTAGAATCCACAATCCAAGTATATAGATAAACCACCCGATCGGCTGTTTAACAGATGCAATTAATTTATCGTCAAGGGTAGTTTTTGTATTACGAGTTAAAGCCTCAACTTGCTTAATTAATATTATGCTGAATAGTTCTTTTAATCCTAATATTCCTATTAAAGCCAGAGCAATAAAAAATATTTTTCTTGCTGGTATATCTAGAATTGTAATATTTATGAGACTTTGCCAAAATTTTTCCATGATTAATAAAGTCAGATTCCTTGAATAATTTAGTAGTTTTTAAGTTAATAGATAAGTATTTAGCATTCAGCTATTTTTGAGTTTTAGACAAACGGTTGGCGATCGCTCCTATCTAAATAAAAAAAATGGTGGTGGTGCATAGTAATGGTAGAGAGAGTGGGGGAGATGGGGGGATGGGGAGATGGGGAGAAGCTAAAAAATATATACAGCACTTTTGAGGTACAGTCCGAAGCGGGCAAGATGCCCGCACTGCAATATTTTCACCATTCACCTTGTACATCATTTGCCCGAAATCTGCTGTATCTTCACCATTACCATGCAGGACTACCAAAAAATTTATCTCAAAGTTAAGTAGGATTCAAAAGACACTCAGAGATCGATCCCCATATAATACAACGGTGGGCGATCGCCATTTCCAGCAAAACTTATTGCTTAATAATTTCCAAGGATAATTTTCCTTTGTTATCATCATTTAATGTGCTTTAGATAGACTCAATACTACACAAAAATAAATTAATTATATATGTTAACCAAAATTAAAGATTTAACAGCTACCCTCGCCCCCCGTATGATTGAAATTCGTCGTCATATTCACTCTCACCCAGAATTAAGTGGCCAAGAGTACCAAACGGCTGCTTATGTTGCAGGTGTGTTGTCTTCCTGTGGTCTTCATGTACGAGAGTCTATAGGTAAAACTGGTGTTCTGGGAGAACTCAAAGTTAATAGTAATAATCAATGGTTGGCTATTCGTACCGATATGGATGCTTTGCCGATTAAAGAATGTACTAATTTAGATTTTGCCTCCCGTAATACTGGCATTATGCACGCTTGTGGTCACGATGTCCATACAACTGTAGGACTAGGGGCGGCAATGGTATTATCTGAATTGGGAGAACCCTTACCAGGTAATGTTCGGTTTCTGTTTCAACCAGCAGAGGAAATTGCCCAAGGTGCAAATTGGATGATTGAAGATGGGGCGCTTGAGGATGTACAGGGGATTTTAGGAGTCCATGTCTTCCCAACTATTCCAGCAGGTTCGGTGGGTATTCGTCACGGAGTGCTAACTGCTGCTGCTGATGATTTGGAACTGACAATTATTGGGGAGTCTGGTCATGGTGCCCGTCCCCATGAAGCTATAGATGCAATTTGGATTGCTTCTCAGGTAATTACTAATTTACAGCAGGCCATTAGTAGAACTCATAATCCTTTAAGACCTGTAGTGTTAACAATTGGTAAGATTAGTGGCGGAAGAGCGCCAAATGTGATATCTGACCAAGTAAAAATGTGGGGAACTGTGCGATCGCTTCATCCAGATACCCATCAGGTTTTACCTGCATGGATTGAAAATATTGTGGCTAATATTTGTGGTTCTTATGGCGCTAAGTATGAACTAAATTATCGTCAGGGAGTACCATCGGTGCAAAATGACCCAGCATTGACTCAGTTGGTCGAGTCTGTTTCTTTGGAAGCTTGGGGGAGCGATCGGGTTTGTATTTTACCTGAGCCTTCCCTCGGTGCGGAAGACTTTTCTATGTATCTGAAGAAAGTTCCAGGTATGATGTTTCGTTTGGGAGTGGGACACAAAGACAAACCTAACTATCCTCTGCATCATCCTCAGTTTGAGGTCGATGAATCTGCTATTGTCACTTGTGTGGTTACTTTGGCTTATGCTGCTTATAAATATTGGCATAATCGCCATTTAGGCCATTAAGGCTCTGGTTGGAGAGTGGGGGAGTGGGGGAGTGGGGGAGTAGGGGAGTGGGGGAGTGGAGGAGATTAAATATTGAAGTAATATAGAACTATAAACATATGTTATATAACCGGATTCTATATTACAAGGGAATGTTTTTAACAAAGAGGTGAGTAATCACTTTTATTCAGTATAAAATTTCAACAAAAATGTACTTTTTTTTATACAATAAATGGCTCAAAACTTCTCCAACTCCCCACACCTCTTTTACATCTATGAAATTATTAACTTGTCTATTTCGATCTACGGTCAACTCTGATCGATATATTTTTCTATGTAACTTCTTATGAATTTGGTATTAACATTAAATTATCCGCTAACTATCAGTCAAAAAAGGATTAAAATAGATGTAGTTAATTACATTAAGATGCTTTTAGATACATATTTATTAATGCTAGAATAGAAGTAGTAACTTCAAGTCAACGGAGTTTTCTACTGAACTCCTTTTTTTCTTACTTACAGCACTTTTGAGGAAGTGTGAGGTACATTTATAAGACTATTTATACTAAAATCCGGCGATCGACAGAACCAATATTTATGAAGGTAAGGCAGAAGATAGCTATGCTGAAGGGTTAGAGAGAAATTTGAAAAAAGTGATGCATGATAACCGGATTTGGTATTATTCCTATATTCCCTGTTCCCTGTTCCCTAGAGCAATAAAACTTTGTACCTCGTCAACTCCAAAACTGCTGTAATTAGTTAATAATTGTAATTTTTAGGAGAAATATTGTGTCATCAGAACAAGACGATCGGATTAAACAATTATTTATATTAGAAGCAGAAGAACATTTAGTTACTCTAGAAAATGGGTTGGTAGATTTGAAGTCTACAATGTCAGATTCTGAAACTATTAATGATATGTTTAGAGCAGCTCATTCTGTAAAAGGTGGGGCTGCTATGTTAGGAATGCACAGTGTACAAAAAGTAGCTCACCGTTTAGAAGATTGTTTTAAAATAATTCGCGAAAATCCTGTTGATATTGACCAAACAGTAGAGTCTCAATTTTTAAAAGGGTATGATACTCTCAAAGAGTTAGTAGAACGTCTACAAACTCCCTATGGTTGGAGGGAAGAGGAGGGACAAGAAATTGTTGATAATGCTTTACCTATTTTTTCAGAGTTAGAAACTAATTTGAATACTTTAGTGAGTGGTGGTACTATTTCTAAATCTACTAATGGGAAGACAACATCTAAATCTAATTTTTATCAACAAGTTAAAAGTAGGTTAAAAGAAATGTTGGAGGTGTTTAAACAAGCTGATTCTCCTGATTCTAGAAAACAGCTTACAGAGGTTTGTAATGGTTTGTTGAAGTTGGATGAAAATACAGAAATTTGGAAGACTTTAGTTACATATTCTCGACAGGCGATCGCTAGTTCTAAGTTGTCTTATCAAATTCTAGCTCCTGTAATTATTAAAGAACTTAATCAAGCAGGTGAGTTGATCCAAGTAGGAAAAGTACAGGAAATAGTGGCGAGTCAAGACCTTAAGGAAATAGCAAAGGCTTCTGAGCAGAAAAAAGTAACTTTGCCAAAAGACCCTAAAGAAGTAGTTAAATTAATTATTAAAAGTTTTAATCATAAGCAACTCGAAGCGATCGCTCGATTATTAGTTAAGCACGTTAAGTCGTCAAAAAATAATTGATTGATAATGATAATTTTCAGGGGTATCTTAAATTTTAAAATCTTAATATCTGGAAGATTATTGACAATTACTTATTTCATTTTAGAGATATAGCAGAAGAAAGAAGGAAGAAGAAAGAAGGAAAAGTATTACGTTGTCTGAGTTTTAAGCTTTTGATCTGTCCTAACGTTTGCTTTGAGTGCTATATTATATCATGTTCGGTAAAACAGTTATAATTAGGGCTTGCTGATTAATTCTCGCGCGTATTGATAAATAAAGGTATTAGCCTTTTTGGGGTTCAAAAAAGTGCCAGCTTTTCGGTGCCTAGAGCTGCAAAAAGCTAGTATTTTGGGCTGACTATGGTAAAAAAATCATTCTGAAAATTCTTAATGGTCTTTGATATTACAATTGGTTGTGGTTTGAGTCCCCATCCACTTCTTCCTTCTCCCTTCTTCCTTCTTCCTTCTTCCTTTTTCCTTCTGCAATACTTTCCTCAAGTTTATGCAAAGCATGATTAACTTTTTCTTCTAACTTTTGAAACTGATGTTGTCGTAGATCGCTCCACTCTGGTAATTTATTAATAAACTGCTGTAAATCAATAATCACACTTGTTAAATCATTAATTTGCTGTAATTCTGGTCGCTGTTTAAACTGCTGAGAAATCATTTCTAGCTCTGTTTGTAAGAGTTTAATAGTTTGCTCCTGAATATCAAATCGATTAGATAAACTTTTAATGGTCTCCAGCAAAGGTTTAATCTTGATATTTTCCTGATTATCTTCTAAGTTTTCAGCAGTAGATTCAAACAAAGCTATACTATTTTGTAACTGGGAAATAATTTGGGAAATTGACTCTTGATATTGCTCTAGTTTTACAGTAGTATCAAATTTAATTACTTTAATTTGTGTTGCTAATTTATGTCGATTAACTAAATTAATTAACAGAGAAATCAAAACACATCCTACTGCATAAATAATTGGTTTGTCGAATATATAATTTGCAAAAAATCCTACAACAGAAGCAGTAATAAAAATATATTCAGCAATTTCTAAAAGACTACGACGATAGAACATATTTATATATTTTTTAGTTGACTTCTCAAAATTATTATATAGCAGAAAGAAGAAGGAAGAAGGAAAAGTATTACTTTGTCTGAGTTTTAAACTTTTTAATTGTCCGCGTCCTGTGCTTTCACTGCTATAACTCTTGCTAAATACTTTTAATTTTTAACTGCTTTGATAAGTAATACCAATATGTTTAAAAATCACTGCTTCAGTTCATTTTAGATAGTTATATCTATCGTTTTTCCCTTTTTTTCAATTTCAATATTTACCAAAAAATGAGGGTATGCGCCTCCCCTTTTAAGGGGATGAAAAAATATTTAGGGCCTGCTGAAAAATTGGTTGGTGGGGGTAGGACACACCGGACGCACCAGACGCACCAGACGCGGAGATAGGGGGACTCACCAGACGTAGGGATGCGAAGGGGAGTAAGAATCTTGTCTGCTCAAAATCCTAACTTTTTGAGCATAAAGAGCTGAAAACCAGGCACTTTTTCAAGACCTAAAAAGGATAAAATCTTTATCTGTCAATGCTTTAATATTTAATCAGCAAGCCCTATTTAACTCAGTATTTCAAGCCTCCGACTAAAGTCGGAGGTTCACTGATAACTGATAACTGAAATGACCCCTTCTTCTTTCTGACCTATGGACGTCCTTATGCAACATCCCTACCATTTGTAACAAACATTTCTCTGTAACAAATATTTCTCAAATTGGTATGACAAGGTTATGTTTTTGAGAATCAAGGAATAATACCATGTCCGTACTTTATCGTTTGTGTCAACCTAAGGGTGAATATCTAGAGAAAATTTACGTTTTTTTCAGAGTTTTAAGTCTTCCTCCTTCTTCCCTATTCCTTCTTTCTTACCCTTATCTTAAAATTATTCCCTAATTTAACTTAGATAAAGAAATTCGTGAAGGATTATTTTTTCCTGAACTAACAGTTATAGTAATAATTTTTGCATCAATTAATTGTACTTCTTTTGGTGGTTTATCTATGCCAGGATTAATTAAATACGCAGGAAAACAAGCTGCACTTAAACTTAGTCGAATAGCATTACCTTTCTCAATTTTTATACAAGTTGGCTGTAAAGATATTTTCACTGGTAAGTCATTAGAAACAACCTTAATATAACCTTGAGTAAAATTATAAACATTGCCGTTTGGTTTAACTTCAGATAACACAGCGGAAAGGTCAAAACTACTGGTATCTGCTGTACAATATACTTCTACATAAATATCTCCAGCTATGTGTAAATCTTCTGTTAAAAATTCAGAAGTATAAGTCAAAATATCGGTACGACAATCTAATTCTGAACGTTCAAAAGAACCTGCTGGAAATGTGGCATGACCACCTAATGCTGGAACGGGTCGCCAAGGGTCATGTACGAATATATCATCAGTAGAAATATCAGGACAATTATCGTTGAGTTTCCCTGAATCTTCTCTCATATTCGCAAGTCCTGTACTAGCTAAATAATAAAACTGATAATTATTACTCGGCCAGGAATTAAAATTACGCCATTCGTTACTTCCCATCTCAAATAAGGAAATAGGCGATCGCTCTAATATTCCTGTATTTACTCCTTTGAGAAATTGGTCGAACCATAATATTTGTAAATCATCTATGGGGTTGGAGGCTGTTAAACCATAATTTATAGCTCCTAGTTTTCTTCCCCAAGGAATATGAGACCAAGGACCTACTATTAATTTTTGTAAGAATTTACTACGACAAAATATTTTTTTATATAAATTAATTGTGCCTCGTAAATAGGTATCAAACCAACCACCAATATGTAACATTGGTAGGTCTATGTTTTCTAAATTTGGTGATAGATTTTGCCAATATTCGCCAGGTTTATAATTTTCTAACCATTGATGGTAAAAAGAATCTAGCCCATACTTATTCATTACTTTTGATAAAGCAGGAATTGGAGTCGAAAAAGACAATTTTTTAGCTGCTTGATAAAGTTCTTGATAAGCTTGCTCATCTTCTTGTAAACGAGCAGTTTCTGTTGCTAATTGAATTGCCCAACCCAAGTTTGTTTGTAAACAAAATGCTCCTCCTTCGTAAGCCCATTCTGAATATAAATTCTCAGCAATCATAGCAGGACAAATTGTTTTTAAAGCAGGAGGTTTAGCACTAGCAGCATATAGTTGAGTCATGCCTTGATAAGAGAATCCATACATCCCTATTTTGCCAGTACAACCTGATAAATTTGCTGCCCAATTAATAGTATCAATTCCATCTTCAATTTCATGGGCAAATAGTTGAAATTCTCCTTGAGATGTACCTCTACCTCGTACATCTTGAATAATCACAATATAACCATGGGAAGCATACCATTTTGGATGAGCATAGACTACTGTAGAAGCGATCGCTCTGCCATAAGGTTGTCGCATTAATAGTACTGGAAATTCACCCTCTGCATCAGGGCGATAAATATCAGCATCTAGACGTACTTCATCTCTGGTAAATATTGAAGCTGTTTCTTTGGGTAATACTTTCATTTTAATATTGTTAGGGAACAGTTCAATTCAGTTATCAGTTATCAGTTATCAGTTATCAGTTATCAGTTATCAGTTATCAGTTAACAGTTTCTCCTGAAATAGAGAGGCAAGAAAATGCAGAATTTTCTTTTTATACCCTTAAAAGGGGAGACTTTAAACCAAAATTTTCGGTAAATAAGAAGGGTGCATCTCAATATTTGCAAAAATACTTTTTTCCTATATATTCCCTATTCTCTATTCCCTGTTGCTTTCCGGAGCTGTTGCCTAAAAGCGATAAATTTTTGGCTTTATTCTTGCATTGAGATGCACCCAAGAAGAAGTCCAATAATTAATTATTAATTGTTAACTATTACCTATCTTTCAAAATAAGAGGATTGAATCAAAAATTTTTTTTGATCTTTTATTCTTTCAAGTTTACTGTAGATAAATACAGACAAGTAATAAGTTTCATAATTCTGTGTATCTTCACACGCAATTGATATAACGGAGGATAGAAATCAAAATATTTTTGAGTGCTAATTAAGCAGATATAATATAATTTTTTCATTTTAATTTTTGGCAAAAGGAAAAGGATAAAAAAGAAAAAATTTTCCCTACAACGTCAATCCTCTTCTTTTCAAGGAGAGGTAATTATTAATTATTAATTGTTGAAAAGCTTGTTGGGGTTTGAGTCCCCATCCAGTTTTTCCTTATTTATTCTTCCTTATTTATTCTTCCTTCTTTCTTCTTCTTTCTTCCTTCTTCCTTCTTCCTTCTTCCTTCTTAAATACAACTTGAACGAGAAAGAACTTGCATATCTTCTTCGTCTAAATCTACTGGCATTCCACTACGAATTAGTTCGGCAAAGTCTTCATTTGGCACCATAATACATAAAGTATAGAGACGAGTTAAGCCAGTATTTTCTATGACATGAATCCCTGTTGGTGGTACTAGAATACTATCACCAGCACGAATATTAACAGATTTCCCATCACATATTGCCCTTCCTTCTCCTTTAATAATAAAGAACATTTCTACCGCTAAATTATGTCGATTTGGAGGAGTTTTTCCCCCCACATCAAAAATTTCTAAACATACAGTCAAAGAAGCATTTGCAATTACGGGATCAAAAATAATTGCTAATCGATTACTATCATTGGGACTAATACGATATGCTTGATAATCTTGGGGAGACTTAAGGACTGGAATCATGCATTGAGTAATCATTTTATTATAGGTAATAGTGTTAATTTATTCAGGAAATTATTGATTATTTAATTGTAGTTTTGCTTAGACATCAGTGGCATCAGAATTAATCATGTTGACATGAAAAATTATAATTTTTATCAGACAGGAAATCAAAGGTTTTTGGAAATTTTACTTTTTGCTTGACCTTAATTTCCTTCTTCCTTCTTCCTTCTTCCTTCTGCCTTATTCAATTAATAGCCTCTAAAATAGCATGAGAATTTGTGACAAACCCAAAACATTGTTTCACATTATAAATAGTAGCTTGCCAACAATATTCAGGGGAAGTAGTGGCAGTGCAGTCTGAAACTAAAATGCAGTCATAACCAAGGAAATTTGCATCTTGTAATGTTGCCATTACACATTGATCTGCATTCACTCCTGCAAATAAGAGAGTTGTTTTGCCCATATTTCGCAGGATGCTATCAAGGGGAGTATCCCAAAACCCACTCATCCTATATTTACTCACGCGAATATCTCCTGCTTGTTGCTCCAACTCATCCACAACTGCTGCTGCCCAACTTCCTTCTATAAGTACGGGGGCGTTATTTTTGGGTAGTGGGTCGCCTAAACCTATACCTTTCCCAGTAGGGTTATAAACATGGCGTAACCCAGCGCTGATATTTAGTAAGTCGGAACGGTTTCCCCAGTTTAACCAAATTATCGGGACGTTTTGCGATCGCAATTGTGGTAAGAAATTTATTAGTGGTTGAATGGGAGACCGTGCAGGTGTTACATCTACACCAATATGAGCTAACCAACCATCGGGGTGACAGAAGTCATTTTGCATATCTATAATTAGAATTGCTGTTTTGGCTAAATCTAATTTAATGCTTTTGTTTTCTGTTTTGATGACAATGGGTTTAGCAGGAAGAGGAGGACGAGTAATATCTGCTGTTGTTTCATCAACTTCCCAAGCATTAGGTGGTATACCTAGAGTTTCAAGAGATAAATTTTGCATAATATTATCTGGTGAATTTATCTATAAAATTACGAATAGCATAGATAATTTTTATATTTTCTTTTTCATTTTCGTCGATAGTATATTATTAGTTGTATTACTTAAGATTTTTTTAATTTCCCTATTATTGTTTGGTTGATTTTTAGTAAGCATTCAGCTGTCAGCATTCAGCTATTCAGCTATTGTTTTTAGTGCGCGATCAAAGCTTATTAATTTAGCTACAATTAAATCTTATATCATGTCCGGATAATTAGTTATAAAAAAACTTTCTTCTTCTTGTCCTATTCTTCCTCTTCCTTCTTCATTTCTTCCCTCCTGACTCCTGACTCCTGAGGACTCCGTAGTTATTTATTTATCACTGTTCAACCGGACATGATATTACTATGAAAGTCAGCTACCTTGAGCTTAAAGTATATATTCATTTAAACACTGCCTTTAAGGGGAAAGTCTTATTGCTGTTTGTGCAGCATTCCGCAGGAAATGCTGACAGCTAATAGCTGTTTGGGCAGCATTCCGCAGGAAATGCTTACGATTTTTATTTTCAAATGTTTGTATGATAGATTGAGGAATTAAAAATTTTAAACAACAATAATATTTTCTGTCACTTCTGATTAAGAGATACAGTATATTCCAAGTATAAGAAGTACAAATATTTAACAATTAAATGAATGCAAGTGCGGGCATCTTGCCTGCGATTAATTTCCCTCACAAAAGTGGAATCTGCTGTATCAAAATTTCAATTTTATCCTAATAAATTTTATTAGACATCTCCAGAAAATAAATCTTTTAACTAGAGCAAGCTAAGGATACGAAAAATTTACCCTAAAAAATCCTTTTTCGTGCCTTTTTCATCAAAATATCTTACCTGTTGCCTGTTGCCTGTTGCCTACTCCTGCAAAAAATCTATATCTTTTTCGGAGATGTCTATTTAATAAATATTTGTTATACCAAACATGAAAAAAGAATATTACCAATAATAAGCACCAACCAAAAGACTTTAGACTAAATTACTGCTTGATTGGAATCTGAATGATAAACTCTACACCATTATTTGGTGTGGAAATACAGAAAAGTTTACCCTGATGTTTTTCCACAATAATCTGATAACTAACAGATAGTCCTAAACCTGTTCCTTTACCTATTGGTTTAGTTGTAAAAAAGGGATCAAATAATTTATTTATTATCTCCGGTTTAATACCAATACCATTATCTGCAATAGAAATTTCTACCCAATTATGCTCTAAAACTTTAGTACGAATTTGAATGATGCCAGAGTAATCTTGAATATTTAAAGAAGTTGGCTTTTGATTGTATTCATTTATGGAGTCAATGGAATTATTAATAATATTAATTAATACTTGATTAAGTTGACCAGGATAGCAATTAATGAAAGGAAGTTGAGCATAATTTTTAATAACTTCAATAGCAGAACTATTAGATTGAGATTTTAATCGGTTGTTGAGAATTAATAAAGTACTATCAATACCTTCGTGAATATCAACTGTTTTTAATTCTGATTCATCAAGGCGGGAAAAGTTGCGTAAAGATTGAACTATTTGACGAATGCGAGTTGCTCCTACTGTCATTGATGAAATTATTTTAGATAAATCTTCTTTCAAGAATTCTAAATCGATTTCCTCAATATATTCTTCAATTTCTACTTTTGGTTCTGGATAATGTTGTTGATAGAGTTTGACTAAGGTTAGTAATTGTTTAGTATATTCAGATGTAAAGTCAAGATTACCATAAATGAAACTCACAGGATTATTAATTTCATGGGCAACGCCTCCTACTAATTGCCCCAAACTAGACATTTTTTCTGTTTGAATTAACTGAGTTTCTTTTTGTTTTAATTCTTCCAAAGTTTGTTGAAGCTGTTGAGTTTGTTCTTTTAATTTAGTTTTCGACTGTCGCAGGGAATTTTCTACTTCTTGGCGCTGTTTAATTTCTTGTTCCAGTTGTAAATTTTGAGAGTTAAGTTCTTCTAAGGCTAAATTTCTACTTTCTTCAGTCAATACTAACCACCAACTTCCTATGCCAATTAATAACAGTAGAGGCAGATATAATTTTACTAGGGTTATTAGTAATGACTGTGAATTATTCCCTAAATATTGAGATATATCAAGATAATAAATGACTCCAAATATTAATGCTACTAACCCAGAAATAAATAGGAAAATACCTAAAAATTTAACCACTCTTAATCCTAATTGTGGGGAAAATTTACTAGAGATAATTTTCCGAGCAATGGTAAGTAACGGTTTTTCAGTTATCGGAGTTAATGCTGTGGTAGTTTCTTTGCAGCGGTCATAACAATGGGAATCTAAGCTACAACATAAAGAACAAATCGAACCTTGATAAACAGGACAGTATGCCATGTCCTCCTGTTCATACTTCTGATTACAAATACAGCATTCCACTGTGTCAGAAAGATTAATTTTTTTATATTGATTTTCTCTAGCAATATAGTATTTACCTCTGGTAATAATGGCAATTATGGGAGCAAGAATAAATGCTAAAACCAAGGCAATAAAACCACAATAAGCTTGAGCAACAGAGCCAAATATTCCTAAAAAAGCAGCCATTGATACTGCTGAAGCAATCAGCATTGAACCAAAACCAACAGGATTAATATTATGTAGATAAGCTCGTTTAAATTCAATGTAAGAAGGGCTAATTCCTAACGGCTTATTAATTACAAGATCGGCAACTAATGCTCCTATCCAAGCAATGGCTACATTAGAATATAATCCTAATACTGCTTCTAAAGTAGCAAATACATTTAACTCCATTAAAACTAGAGCGATCGCTACATTAAAAATCAGCCAAACAACACGACCAGGATGATTATGAGTTAATCGAGAAAAGAAGTTTGACCAAGCTAAAGAACCTGCATAAGCGTTAGTAACGTTAATTTTTATCTGAGAAATAATTACAAATAGAGTTCCTATTATTAAGACAATTTTTGGGTCATCAAATATCTCAGTAAATCCTATTAAATACATTTGTATTGGCTGAGTAGCTTTAGCAAAACTAACTCCATGACTAACAGCAATAGAAGCTAAAAATGCGCCTCCCAATTCTTTAGCTACACCAATAATTATCCAACCAGGTCCGGCTAAAATCATCGCTAACCACCATTTAATCTGATTATTTTTTTGTTTATCTGGCAGAAAGCGGAGATAATCTACCTGTTCGCCAATTTGAGGAATTAAAGAAAAAGAAACTGTTGCTGCCGCTCCAAATAAAAGTGGATTAAATTCTGCACCACTGACCGATCTACCTGCAAAATTAAACCAATTTGATAAAGCATTTGGCTCTTTATAAAGAATAAAAATATAGGGAGATATCATTAAACTTAACCAGATTGGTTGAGTCCAAATTTGCAGTTGATTAATTACAGTTATCCCAAAAAATACAAGGGGAATAATTATTATGGAACAGACTAAATAGCCAAGGTATAAAGGTAGGTGAAAATATAACTCTAGAGCTTGAGCCATAATTGCTGCTTCTAGGGCAAAAAATATAAAGGTAAAAGAGGCATAAATTAAAGAAGTAATTGTGGAACCAATATAACCAAAACCTGCTCCTCTGGTCAGCAAATCCATATCAATATTATATTTAGATGCGTAATAAGATATAGGTAAGCTAGTCAGAAAAATTATTATCCCTACAGTTAAAATTGCCCAGAAAGAATTAGCAAAACCATAACTAATAGCAATTGAACCACCAATAGCTTCTAAAGCCAAAAAAGAAGTTCCACCAATAGCAGTATTTGCTACTTGAAATTCTGACCATTTCCTAAAAGATTTAGGAGCAAAACGTAAGGCATAGTCTTCTAATGTTTCTGTTGCTACCCAGGAGTTATAATCTCGCCTAACTTTCTGAATTTTTTTATTTGGGATTGTTTGATTTTTCATCTCTGGCAATGCTTGAAAATTTAGCTTTCAAATTAATTTTTTTGATACTCTGAGTTCAAAGTATATATATATAGCAACCCTATTTCAGTTGCGAGTAAAAATATCTTTGAATTTAGGGAACAGCGGTGCGACCCGGCATCGGAAAAAGATGCAAGGGAACGGGCACCAAAAGAGGGAATAGAAATAAAAGTTTCAGAGTTTTTATGTATCCTTAGATTTTTTATAAATTATTTCCTATTGCTATAATATCATATTCGGTTAAATACTTATCAAGAAACAGTAATAGACATCTCCATAAATTAGATTTTCACCTAGACAGAATCAGGGTTTCATATTCTTTTTTGGAGATTATAATAGAGAACACCAGGTATAGAGGGATAAATAAATATCTTCAACAATTAATAATTAATAATTAATAATTGTTAATTGTTAATTGTTGAAGATACTACTTGATTAATTTTCTGCCTAATAGGAATCTGAATTATAAACTCTGCTCCCTTCCCTAGTTGAGAATAACACAATAATTTTCCGCCATGTTTTTCCACAACAATTTGATAACTAATAGATAATCCTAATCCAGTTCCTTTTCCTGAAGATTTAGTTGTAAAGAAAGAATCAAATAATTTTTTGCTAACTTCTTCAGTCATACCTAAACCATTATCTGCAATTGAAATTACTACCCACTCTTTATTTAAAATTTTAGTACAAACTTTAATTTGACTCGGATTTTTCCTGACTTCTTCTGGGGTGCGCTGTTCATTATATTCATCCAACGCATCAATAGCATTACTCAAAATATTCATCAATACCTGATGAAGTTGACCAGCATAAAAATCAACTAATGGTAATTCTTGATATTCTTTTATAACTCTAATTTCTGGGGAAGAAGTTGTTGCTTTAATCCGGCTATCTAAAAGCATCAATGTACTGTCTATTGCTTCATGAACATCAACTTGTTTAAATTCGGCTTTTTCAAACCGGGAAAAGTTACGCATTGACTTAATTATTTCATAAATTCTTTCTGTACCTATCTCCATAGACCTGATAATTTCATTGAGGTCTTTCTTAATAAAATTCAGGTCAATTTCTGCTATTTTAATTTGAATTTCTGGTGTAGGATGAGGAAATTTATGCTGATACATCTCTAGCAATTCTAGTATGTCTTGAAAATATTCTTGAGCTGGAGCAATATTTCCACGAATATAGTTAATTGGATTGTTAATTTCATGGGCAACACCAGCTACCATTTGTCCTAAGCTAGACATTTTTTCTGTGTGTAGTAATTGAGCATGGGTTGTCTGTAGTTTTTCTAGGGTTTTTTGCTGTTCGGCAATTGCTTTTTCTAAACGGTCAGATTGAATTAATGTGGATTTTCCTGATACATCTAATAACTGATGTAATGTGGCATTTTCTGATTGAAGCTGTTCAATAATTTTATCTTTATATTTTAGTTCGCTCTGATTAATTGTTCGATCTTTACCTTGGCTAGATGAGAAAATTTCACCTTGGTCAAAGGGCAAAAGTGCTATCTTAACACTTAGTGCTAATGGTTTTAATAAATCAATAGTCTCTCTTGGTACTTTTACTTTTAAAAACATTAAAACTACAAACATATTTCCTGAAGGTAATAAACCTCCAAATCCGATTACAGATTTAATATTAAAAGGAATTACAAATGATTTTTGTGCTGGAATATAAGGGCTACCCAAGGCATCAGCTACATAAAATACGTTGTACATTTTTTGCTCTAAATCAGCCAATAAATTTAGGTCTGTTTCTACCACTTGACTAACTTCTAATCCTAATTGTTGAATTAGCCTTGATATCATAGGAATTTTAGCGATCGCTGCTTTATTTGCTAAAGGAATTGCTTTGTGTCCAGAAGATTTTTGTCGTAAATTCCATTCTGGTTTTTCCCCAGCAGTACTCAGCAAGGTTAAGCATTTTAAATCAGGAGTGACTGATTGATTATTTAATAATGTAGAAGCATATTCTTGTAGTTCGTAGCTGAGTTTTTTATATGAAATAGTCTGAAACATACGGATTAGCGCACAGGATTTTTCTTTAATATCTTTACTAATTAGATTTTCATAAAGATACTTAATAATCCGATTGCTTACCTCTTCTGTTGTATGAGCATCTTTTCCTAATTGGCGTAAAACTAGCCCACATTCAGACATATCTCTGAGACCAAATTGAGTTAAATCATACATCTTTAAATTTTTTAAAATTCAGTTCAGTAATGTATAATTTAAGTTTAACATAAAAACATCTATACAACTATATTAAAAGTGTTTAATATTAAGTATTAAATGCTGATAGATAATTAAATTAAAATCTAAAATTTAGACGTTCAAATATGTCAATTTATTATGGCAGGGAATAAATTAAAAAGTAAGAGTTATTAGCTATTGCTTTTAGTTTAGGATAAAAGCTTTATTAATTGTCTTACTGCAAAAATTGGCTCCCTTGCCCTTATAAAAATTTGATAAATGTTTGTTACAAATGGTAGGGAAGTTGCATAGTCCGTACGAAAGAAGGAAGAGGGAAGAAGGAAGAAGGGATAAATATTTAAAAAAATGTAAAAAAGATATAAATAACTATCTAAAATTAACTCGAATAGCTATTTTTAAGCATATCCGATTAACATCTACCTTTTTGTAGCATTCTTTTTTCAAATTGGTATTAAAGTCTATTTCAATTTAAACACTGTCCTATATGAGAGAGTCTTGTTGTTGTTAACGCAGTTCCTCCGGAGGAGGCTAGCTGACAGCTAATAGTTGTTTGCGCAGCATTCCGCAGGAAATGCTTACATTAAAAATAATCTGAATAATAAGAAATTAGCAGTCTACTGATATAGATCATATGAAATACGTTAATGTTTGCTACCAACTACTGATGGGGAGAGAGGGAGATTTCGAGATGGGGAGATTCGTAAGTAACACAATTTTTTGTATTTCATATCAGAAGTAGATAATCAAGAGCGTTATCAATATATGTATAGTAAAATTTATTCAATTATTTCTAACTTTTTTCTCTTTTTTGATTTGGTAATTTAATCACAAATTCTGTTCCTTTTTCAGAAAGAGAATTACATTCCAATTCTCCTCCATGTTTATTGACTATAATTAAGTAACTCATAGATAATCCTAAGTTGCTGATTTTATTGTAAGTATTGGTATTTTCAAAAGTTTCATATAGTTGATCTTTGAGATTTTCCAGTATTCCCAGTCCATTGTTAACTATTCTAATTTCTACTCCATAGGATTCAATAATTGAAGTAGTAATAGTAATCCGATTTGGATTTTGCAGAATTTCTTGATAAGTTTTAAATTTTTTATAGTTATATTCTTCTAAAGAATCAATTGCATTGACTAACAAATTCATAAAAACTTGATTTAAGGTATTTGGATAACAATTAATCTGAGGTAAATTTCCATAATTTTTGATGATTTCAATTGCAGGACGCTGATGATTAGCTTTTAGTCGATGCTGTAAAATTGTCAGAGTATTATCTATGCCTTCATTAATATCAAAAGCTACTTTTGAGGTACTATCTGCTCTAGCAAAACTTCGCAATGATACGCTAATTTCGCTGATGCGAGTGCTTGCTGTTTTTATGGAAAATAAGATTTTTGGTAGCTCTTCAATCAGAAAATCTATATCCATGTCTTCCGCGTCTTTTTCAATTATTAGACCAGGCTCAGGAAATTGTTTTTGATATAACTTAATGTGATTAATAATTGCTGTGAGATATGTTTCTGCTAAATTAACATTACCGACAACTATACTAACTGGATTATTTAACTCATGGGCAATACCAGCAACTAATGCCCCAATGTTAGACATTTTTTCACTTTGAATTAGTTGCAATTGAGCTTCTTTAAGTTCTTCTAAATATTGAGAAAGTTCTGCAGTTCTTGACTGTACTTTATCTTCCAGAACGGATGCAGATTTTTGCAATTCTATTTCTGCTTTAGTCCGTTCTTTGATCTCTTTTTGTAAGCGTATATGTATATTTATTCTAGATAACAGTTCTTCTGCTTTAAACGGTTTAACAATATAGTCTACAGCTCCTAAATTTAAACCTTTGATTTTTTCATCAGATTCAGAAAGTGAAGTCATAAAAATAATAGGAATATTTTTAGTTCTTTCTGAAGTTTGCAAGTAACTACAAACTTCAAAACCATCTATTCCTGGCATAATTATATCTAGTAAAATCAAATCTGGTAATACATTTTTTACTGTCTCAATTGCAGTTTCCCCATCCTCTACTACGATGACATTAAAACCAGAAAATTTTAATAAATTCAACATTAAATTGGCATTTCGATATTCATTATCGACTACCATAATTGTGTGTTCTTTTTTTTGATTCATGGAAACTCCTTTGATTTTTTTATTAGTTAAAACTAAAGCAGTTTTCGACTTTATTAAGTGCAAAATTTTATGGGTATTGCCAATAATAAATAAGGAATATAAATCAAGATTTAACTGTACCCAATCATTCTCAAAAAATCTGTAATATTTTTGACTATCTAAATGTATTTTCACAAAGATAACTAGATTTATTTATGGCAAAATCAAAGTAAATATCAGATAATTTATTACTACTTTCACCCAGCCGATATGATTTTCCGTTCTACTACTTATACTCATAAAACAATTAATAACTCAAATAAATTTTTTATTGTATTATTAATCATGTTAACATTTTTATTAAAGTCAGAGTAGTTCTTTATCAAAACTTTTCATAACAGTAGAATTACCATTATATCACTTTTTGTATTGAGATAGACACAATGCTGTAAAAATCTCAACTATGACTACTAAAAACCCGAATATCTAGGAGTATTAACCCATTGCGTATTATCATCCAAGGTTGGCGTTTTTTACCCCATTCTTATGCGATCGTAAATCAATTCCAACTACTAGAAATGCTGAACCGAAAGCATCTACAAATTTATCATCAGGATATGCCTTACGTTAGCAAAAGTTGGCAACCCGTCAAAGGTTTATTTTCTCCTGATGCAGAAATAGCATTACGCAACATCCCCAAACCATCTCCTCAACAAACTGCTGATGCCACATTACGGATATATGCTCCATTTAATCTCAGTTTCTCCACAAGCAAACGAACAGTAGTTTTTGCTGGCACTGAATGGGGTATTGTCACCAAATCTATTGTTAACGGAATGGGTGTAAAATCTTTTGCAGAAGCTCATGCTCAAGGGGATGCAGTTATTATTACCCCCTCCCACTGGTCAAAAAATGGGTTTATTCGCAGTGGTGCTCAAGAAAGTCGTGTTGCTGTTGTCCCTCATGGTGTCAACTCTAATATTTATCATCCTTTACCAACTTCTCAGAGAACTATGCTGCGCCAAAAGTTGGGCATTAATAACTATTTTGTATTTCTCAACATTGGGGTCATGTGCAATAGTAGTCAAGGAGTGGGGCGCTTACTGAAAGCATTTGCCACCATTGTTGAGCGTTATCCAGATACCAAACTTATCCTTAAAGGTAGGGATGCTATTTTTCCTTCTAAAGACTCTATTCTCAAAGCTAGCAAAGTTGCACTTACTGGTGCACAGATGGAAAAAGTGAAATCTAGAATTATCTATGTTGGTGAAACTCTTTCATTTCTTGAACTAGCTCAACTTTATCAAGTTGCTGATGCTTATGTTTCTCCCTATTTAGCTGAAGGTTTTAATTTGCCAGTATTGGAAGCAACAGCTTGTGGTTTGCCTGTAATATGTACAAAAGGTGGCCCCACAGATGATTTTACTAACTCGGACTTTGCTTTAAAAATTGATAGTAAACTCCAGACTAATTATACAAGGGATGGAGATACCCTCTGGTCTGTAGTCCCAGAACAAGAGCATTTGATTGAATTAATGCAAACAGTTATTGAAAAACCTTTATTGTTAGACCATGCTCGTCAAACTGGGCCTAAATGGGTTCTTCAGCATTTTACTTGGAAGCAAGTGGTGGATCGATTGTTAGATGTGCTTATACCGTCTGTAAAATTTGGTAGACCTACTTTTGAGCCAATTATTCTTTAGAAAAGAGGGAGTAGGGAGTAGGGAGTAGGGAGTAGGGGGAAATAATTGATATATCTAGTCCAATAATTGATTTTATTTTTTATTATTGGAGATTTCTAGTGGGCAATATTAATTTAGTTTTGAAATGTTAGAGATTTTTGGTGACTTCATTTCTGTTGCGGGTTAGTTTTTGAGAGACAGGAGATAGGGAAATCAGGAAGTTTTCTCTCACCCCTTTCTTGAGTGTGTCCTTATTTCTGGGAAACCTACTAATTACCCACTAGCTTTCGGCCTAACTAAGTCTAAAACTAAGCTGCTGTAAAATACCTACACAATTCCGGCAAAACTAGGACAAACCTGGTAATGCCAGAATTGAAGCTTATTTCCTGCTTCAACCTGGGGAGTCGGCTCCTTCCAGTTCACAGGCGTAAATTCGGGTG
>NZ_JAAHGH010000089.1 GCF_010672525.1 Okeania sp. SIO2B3
CTGATACAGAAAATTGGATTGTTATCAACACAGGAGGAGGACATCACTTCTGTTAACACTGCGGTCAGGGCTTCCTTGGCTGAAGAATCCCGCGCTCTCCCGTAGGGGAGCGTCGGGAGTATGTCAATCTCCACCAATCTTCTAATAAGGTGTACAACACAGGAACTACGATTAAACTCAACAAAGTAGAAGTAATTAACCCTCCAATAATTGCCACAGCTAGAGGTTGTCGTAATTCTGCTCCTGCTCCTAATCCCAAGGCGATCGGCAACATTCCTAAAACTGTGGAACTTGTTGTCATTAAAATGGGTCGTAGTCGCACCAACCCAGTTTGCAAAATAGCTTGTCTGCGGTCTAACCCTGACTGACGCAGTTGATTAATATAATCCATCAATAACAAAGCATTTTTATCCAGTAAACCGAGGAGAAAAATTAGACCAAGCAGGGAAATAACACCAAAATCACTCTGAGTAAATAATAATCCTAACATTGCCCCCACAATAGACAAAGGCAAACACAAACCTACTACCAAAGGTTCTAAAAATCTGCCAAAAAGTAAAACTAAGACTGTCAACATACATACAACAGAGAAACCTAAAGTCACAAAAAAACTACTAAAGACTTCCCCTATTCTCAAAGAATCTCCACCTAAGTCTAACTTGACACCAGGAGGTAAAATTGGTTGAGCTATTTCTACTGCTAAATCTATAGCATTGCCTAATCCTAAACCCTCAGAGAGATTAGCCGTAATATAGATAACCTGCTTTTGACTGCGGTGAGTTATTTCCATGGGGTTATCGAAATTATTATACTGAGGCGCAATAGTTAAATCAACAAATCCTGGTATTTTGGCAATTTGAGTTTGAATTTTTTGAGCTGTGTTGTAGAGAATTTCTCGATTATCTCCTAATAGCATTATCTCAAAAGGTTTTCCGGCACCAGTCTCAACAAATGGAATATCTTCAACGCTAATACTAATATTTTTTAACTCAGATAAAGCATTACGAGTTTGCTCTTGTATTTGGGCAGTAGTGAGCGATCGCTCTTTTTTGAGTTTCACATATATTTTTCCATGATTTGGCTCACCCTGGAAACCTGCAATACTAAATACTGATTCTACTTCTGGGGAGGATAAAACTTTTTCCTCGATCTGTTGCGCTACTCTACGAGATTTTCTTAATAAGATTCTAGTGGGAGATTTAGTTAAACCGCTAATCCAATTAAATGCTCCTTCAGCAAAAATTGAGTTATCGGGAGGTGCTGGAGTTGCTTGGGGAGAAGGAGTATTTTCAGTATTACTAACAAAATTAGGTAGAGGGTAAGTGTAGGTAATATTGAATTCTCCTCGGTCTAGTTGTGGTACTAACCCTTTAGGAATTAGAGGAATCATTGCCACACCAAGAATGAAACTGAGTAAAGCTATTGCTATGACAATTTTTCGATGGTCTAGAGACCAGTTAAGTAATTTTTGGTATTGATTGGATAAAGTGTTCTCCCACTTTTGTATTTGATTGAATAAACTCTCTAGGTTACAAAAACAACTTCTGACTTCTAACTCCTGACTTCTGACTTCATCATAGTTTCCTTCTAACTTCTGACTTTTAATTGGTGTTTGATTTAATAAACCATCTTGTTTCAAATAACTTCTGACTTCATCATAATTTTCTTCTAACTCCTGACCTGTAACTTCAAACTGCAATTTTCTGCCTTCAAACTTCTGACTTCTGACTTCATTTAACCACCACACTGATAATACTGGGGATAAAGTGCGGGCAACTAATAAAGAAATTAATACTGCTGCGGAAACTGTTAAACCAAAGGGTTGAAAGAACTGACCAAGGGTATCCCCCATCAAAGCGACTGGGAGAAATACTGCTGCAATAGTGCAGGTAGAAGCAACAACAGTTAAACCTATTTCATCAGTACCATTGATGGCCGCTTGTTTGGGAGTTTCTCCTGCTTGGAGATGTCTGGCAATATTCTCCACATCTACAATAGCATCATCAACAATTATTCCAATTATTATTGCTAAGGCGAGGAGGGTAATAGTTTCTAGGTTAAATCCAAATATTGCCATGACAATACAAGTACCTAATAGAGAAATAGGTATTGCTAAAGCTGTAATTATGGTGGCTGAAAAATTCCGTAAAAATGGAAAAATGACTGCTACTGCTAGAATAATTGCTAATAATAAAGCATCGATAGTAGCTTGGGTTGCTTCCTGAATATAGTCTGCTTGAGTTTCTGCTAAGACGAGTTTTATTTCTGGCAAGTCAGACTGCATTTTTGCTACGGTTGCTTCTACTTTACTTACAGCTTCTAAGGTATTAGCATCAGCACGTTTTACTACTTGGAAAGCTATGGCATTTTGATTATTGAAACTTACTAAGGTCGGGAAAGTGTTAGGGAGTGATGTGTCAGTGTCTTTTTGTTTTAAGGAAGCATCTCCAAGTAGGTTGACTTTTAAAATTTCCGGTAATTCTGAAATAGTAGGGATAATTTGATTTTGAGCAATGGCAGTTAATTCTTTGAGAGTTTTACTGTCACTAACAATAGTGTAGCTAATTGCTGCTGACTCGTTTAGGTCAAGACTGATTATATCTAAATTAGTTTCTGGAGGGAGAGGTACTTGTTTGAGTGCAGTTTCCACATCTGTTGTTGCTGATTTTAAATTGCTTAGGGTGGTAAAAGCTATGTTGATGACTGCTTGACCTGGATATGTTGAGGAACGCAATTCATACATCCCTTTTGTTTCGAGGATTTTAACAGCTTTTTCGATCGGAGTTGTAATTTGCGTTTCTGTTTCGATAGTATTGTCAAAATTTGCTGTTGCTTGTACTACCACTACTGGAAAACTGACTTCTGGAAATAAGCCATACTTGAGACTACTAAAGGCAAAAAGACCTGCTATTACTACACTTAACCAAAAACAAATAGTTAACCATGGTAGAGCGATCGCCCATCTGGAAATATTCCAGCGTTGTCGTAGATTTTTTGCTGTAGATTGTTTCATAGGTCGTAGGTAGTAGGTCTTAGGTGGGCAGTCCTGGAACCGTAATGGTATTGATTGAACTTGGGACAAATTACCTCAGCTCCAATTAAAAGAAAAGAGAATAGAGATATTTCCTCTGTATAAAAGGATAGGTTTTTTCATAACTAATTATCCGGACTTGATATAAAACTTACCACCTACCACCTACCATCTAATCTATCAATTCTTCAGCACAAAACTCTCCGACTTCTATTAATTCTTCTGGCGTTTCCTCTTTTGCTGCTTTGTTCATTAATTTCCGAAATTTTTCTAAGGTATATTTAGATTGAAACTGATTCAGGGTACAATCACATAGTGTTTCAGCTTGTTCTGTTGATAATCCTTTTGTCACAGCATTAATTTTACAACTTGCTTGATAAGCTTCTGTAAAATCTTGAGGATATTCGTTTTGAGATAGTAATTTGGGAGTTTGACTTTTTGCTTCACTCACCAGTAAACTACAGTAAGCTATACTTACCAAGGTTAATAAAAAAACAGTAATTAAAGATTGTTGTTGGCAGGTAATTTTCATTCTAATAATTAGTTTTTTGTTAGATTGGTAAGAGAGTAGACAACAGAAAATTAATACAGAAAAGAGAGGAGATTTTATCTTTTTATTTTGGGTTTAATTCCCCGCTGTCTACACGGTATTACAATTGCTTGGGGTTTGTAGACACGAAGTGGCTTGTCGAAGACTATCACCATCCACTTTTTCCTTTTCCCTTCTTCCTTCTTCCCTCTTCCTTATTCCTTCTTCCTTCTTCAATACTTAATCTAACCAAATTTCCCACCAAGAACCAGACTTAGATTCCGATGACTTTACCTCTTTAATGCTGTTAATTTTTTCTCCTTTATTAATCTTATCTGCCACTTGTTTGCGTGCCTCTTCTATACTTTTGGCTTCGACTATTATATATCTACGATTAAGACTGATACGATATTTCATATTTTTTTTACCTCATATAATTTACAACAAGAACTTTACCATAATCTTATAGCATCATAATAGATAAACCGGATTTTATGTCACCAAAAACCCGGTTTTCCAATTTTTGTAAGTTTGTTCTCTGATTTTTTTCTATCTCTTAATCTGAGATTGGAGCAGATTTAAGCATAAATATTTCTCTTAAGTGGAGTATTCTCGATCTAGAAATATACCCCTACAGTTTTTGATGAGAAATAATCATCTGGACATGATGTTAAACAGGTTTAGTTAAGTTGGAACAATAACTATCATTTACTACCAAGGAATTAATATTTATAGACTCCATATCTGATGATTGTGGCATCCACCTATTTGTAGGATGAAAAACTACTTTTTTACAAACTATCTGAGTATTACTTAAAGACGCATAATCCCAAGTAAAAATTTCTGGGTCTCTAATATTTGCATTAGCGGGCACTTTAACTAATGCACTTAGCAAGACTAACTCCAGGGTTATCAAAGCAACAATTGCGTATTTGAACATACGACCTCCTAAGCTGATTTTGTGAATAATTAATTTTCAGATAATAGTTTGATTATCACTTAGATTATCTCATAATTTTTCTGAGAGTGTCAAGTCAGTTATCAGTTATCAGTTATCAGTTATCAGGAGGGAAGAAAGAAGAATGACAAAAGCAAGAATCAAGAGGAAGAAAAGGATTTTTTTTATCGCTAATTATCCGGACATGATATTACTGAATAATTAAGGTTTAAAGGTTATTATTTGAAGAATAAATAAAAATAAAAAATATTTTCGCTAATCCTATTCCTTTTAAGCAAAGGTAATTATTAATTGTTGAATTTTAATTTTTAAATTCCCTGCCCACACATACCCACGCACCCCAAAAGTAACGTGCTTGTAAAGGATAATTTTTTACGTCCCATTGAACCAATAATTCAGATGATTTGTTCTGCCAATACGCTCTACTTTCTTGAAGGTAATTATTAATTATTGAATTTTAACTTTTAAATTCCCTGCCCACACATACCCACGCACCCCAAAAATAACGTGCTTGTAAAGGATAATTTTTTACGTCCCATTGAACAAATAATTCCGATGATTTTTTTTGCCAATACGCTCTACTTTCTTGAAGAATTTTTTCACCAGTTGGTAAAGCTTCTAATTCTGTTATTGTGATTGTTTTGATATAAAGTTGTGCCTCTTGTAAAGCTTGTTGACTGGATAAATTATTCTGCTGCATATTAGTAAGAAAGCGGTTCATTAATAGAATCGAAACTTGAGTTGGAACCGACCACAAACTCATAATTAAAAGTCTAGATCCCGCTGCGGTAAATGCACTGCGTAATCCTTTGACTCCTTCCCCAATTTTCACATCTCCCACTGCTGTTTCACAGGCAATTAAAATAATTAATTCATTTGCCCATAAATCTAAACCTGCTACATCTAAAGCAAATAGAATTCCTGACTCTGCTTCTGGGGGAATTTCTCCTCCGAAAAGCCAAGTATTTGCTCCTGCTAATGCTAATCCGGAACGCCATAATGGATTTTTTTCAGCTTTTATTTGATGTAAACGAAAACCCGATCCAATAAACTCCCCCCTTTCTAAAACTGGTTGGGGGGAATTATCAAACTCCCCCCTTTCTAAGGGGGGTTGGGGGGGGATAATCTTGTTCTAAAAAGAAACCATGAGTCGCCAGAACTAATTTTTTAGGGCATTTACTATTTGTTAAATGAGTTTTTAAGGCATCATTTTGTAATAGAGGTTTGACTTGAAATTCGGCAGCAACAGCTTTGGCAATTTCTCTAGTCATCGGAACAGGTAGAAATAGTTTTTCATTCTCTTGTCCAAAGGTTTCAATAATTTCATCTTTCAGAGAATTTAAGTTAATAGAGTTAATAGATAAGTCGGTTTTTTCCCGTGGCGTTGTGGGAATATCTAAGCCCCCCTTACCAAGAGAATTTGGGGGGATCTCTAAAGACAAATCAAAATTTGGATCGGCAATAACTAAAGATTCAGAGGCAATACGTTTGGGCTGATGTTTATATCGTAATAAATCCCTACCTGCTGTTAAATAAGTAATTTGATATTTGTCAAGAAATAATTGATTATTTTCTCCATCTACGGGTAAAATTTCAAACGGAATTAGGGTTAATTTGCCGTCGGGACAAATAAAGAATTGTTCGCCTTGTAAGTATTGCTTTAGAGGTTCAAAAACTGTAGTTGTTAATTCAACAAATGGATTTGATGGTTTAGATATTCCTAACTTGACTTTTTTCGTAGCCAAACCCATATTTTCTAGATTTACTGGGGAAATAGCTTGACGCACCTGACTAATTAAATTATCAATTTTTTCCGCTTCTCCTAAGTCAATCATCCGCACTTTTTCTGATTTTTTAGCAGGTAAGATAAAGACAAGATAACGAGGAGTTTGATATTTATTAGTAGTAAAGTCATAGACAGGAAAATAAGCAAATTCAATTAAGGTACTATTTTCTGGTAATTCTGAAGCAATCTCTTGGCGATCGACTAATTGATTTTCCAGGTTCATTTCTGGAACTTCAGCAGAGAGCTTTTTTTGTAAAGTTTCCACTTCAACATATAGTTCCTTCAGGAGTTTTTTATTAGCTTCGAGACGAGATAAATTTTCGGGTAGGTAGAGAGAAGACTGCAAATTAACAATTTGTTTCCACAGAGAACGATATTTTTCAAAAGAGTCTTGGATGTGGGGGTAGCGATCGCTATTCATTGCTGCATTGAAAGCTGCATCAGCAGCGTTACTGATAGCTTTACGTTTTAAGACTAAATCTAAAGCGGTGTGAATAGCTTCTGATTTTTCTGGAGATTTTTTTAGGGGATAAAAGTATTGATAGACAAGGGAAAGTAAGAGATATTGTGTTTTTCTAATTTTGTCTAGAAAAAGCATTCTGTCATTTTCTGAGCTGCCTAAAAATTCCTGACTCATCAAGCGATGTTCTACTTCTGTAGCTTCTTTGAAGTATTTTAGAGATTCTTGATAGCGGTTAGTTGTAGCATAGAGGGAGGCAAGATTATTTAAACTTAGTGGCACAGAAGGATGACCATTCTGAAACAAACGTTTGAACATAGCTAAAGCTTCTTGGAAAAGAGATTCAGCTTCACTATATTTTCCTTGACTATCGTATATGGAAGCTAGGTTGTTTAAGCTAGTAGCTACATTAGGATGGTCTCCAGTAAACAAACATTTGAACATAGCTAAAGCCTGTTGGAAAAGAGATTCAGCTTCACTATATTTTCCTTGACTATCGTATATGGAAGCTAGGTTGTTTAAGCTAAGTGCTACATTAGGATGGTCTCCAGCAAACAAACGTTTGAACATAGCTAAAGCCTGTTGTAAAAGAGATTCAGCTTCACTATATTTTCCTTGAGAATTGTATATGGAAGCTAGGTTGTTTAAGCTAAGAGCAATATCGGGATGGTCTCCAGTAAACAAACGTTTACTTATGGCTAAAGCCTCTTGGTAAAGAGGTTCAGCCTCACTATATTTTCCTTGAGAATTGTATATGGAAGCTAGGTTGTTTAAGCTATTGGCTATATCAGGATGGTCTCTTTTAAACAAACGTTTTCTCATGACTAAAACCTCTTTTACAAGAGGCTCAACTTCACTATATTTTCCTTGAGAATAGTAGAGGGCAGCAAGTTTGTTTAAGCTATTAGCCGTATCAGGATGGTCTCCAGTAAACAAACATTTGAACATAGCTAAAGCCTCTTGGAAAAGAGGTTCAGCTTCACTATACTTTCCTTGATTATAGTATAGGAAAGCTAGGACATTTAAGTTAGCAGCCACACTAGGATGGTCTCCAGCAAACAAACGTTTTTTCATAGCTAAAGCTTCTTGGAAAAGAGATTCAGCTTCACTATATTTTCCTTGAGAATTGTATATGGAAGCTAAGTTGCTTAAGCTAGTAGCAACATCAGGATGGTCTCCAGTAAACAAACTTTTATAAATAGCTAAAGCTTCTTGATAAAGAGATTTAGCTTCACTATATTTTCCTTGATTACTGTATATGAAAGCTAGGTTGTTTAAACTATTGGCTATATCAGGATGGTCTCTTTTAAACAAACGTTTTCTCATGGCTAAAGCTTCTTGATAAAGAGATTCAGCTTCACTATATTTTCCTTGACTATCGTATATGAAAGCTAAGTTGCTTAAGGTGGTAGCAACATCAGGATGGTCTCCAGCAAACAAACTTTTATAAATAGCTAAAGCTTCTTGATAAAGAGATTCAGCTTCACTATATTTTCCTTGAGAATTGTATATGGAAGCTAGGTTGTTTAAGCTAAGAGCAATATTGGGATGGCCTCCAGGAAACAAACGTTTTTCCATTGTTAAAGCCTGTTGTAAAAGAGGTTCGGCTTCACTATGTTTTCCTTGAGAATAGTAGAGCAAAGCAAGGTAATTTAAGCTACTAGCCACATCAGGATGGTCTCCAGTAAATAAATGTTTTCTCATGGCTAAAGCTTCTTGATAAAGAGATTCAGCTTCACTATATTTTCCTTGACTATTGTATATGGAAGCCAAGTCATTTAAGCTACTAGCCACATCAGGATGGTCTCCAGCAAACAAACGTTTTCTCATAGCTAAAGCTTCTTGATAAAGAGATTCAACTTCACTATATTTTCCTTGATTTTTGTATATGGAAGCTAGGTTGTTTATGCCAGTAGCCACATAAGAATGGTCTCCAGGAAACAAACGTTTTGTCATAGCTAAAGCCTGTTGTAAAAGAGGTTCAGCTTCACTGTATTTTCCTTGATTACTGTATACCAAAGCCAAGTCATTTAAGCTAATAGCCACATCAGGATGGTCTCTAGGAAACAAACTTTTATAAATAGCTAAAGCTTCTTGATAAAGAGGTTCATCTTCACTATATTTTCCTTGATTACTGTATATGAAAGCTAGGTTATTTAAGCTAGTAGTAACATCAGGATGGTCTCCAGCAAACAAACGTTTTCTCATAGCTAAAGCTTCTTGATAAAGAGATTCAGCTTCACTATATTTTCCTTGACTATTGTATATGGAAGCTAAGTTGCTTAAGCTACTAGCCACATCAGGATGGTCTCCAGTAAACAAATGTTTTGTCATAGCTAAAGCTTCTTGATAAAGAGGTTCAGCTTTACTATATTTTCCTTGATTACTGTATAGGTAAGCTAAGTTATTTAAGCTACTAACAACATAAGGATTGTCTCCAGTAAACAAACGTTTTATCATAGCTAAAACATCTTGAAAAAGAGGTTCAGCTTCACTGTATTTGCCTTGATTATTGTAGAGCAAAGCTAGGCCGTTTAAGCTAGTAGCAACAAGAGGATTGTCTCCAGCAAACAAACGTTTTGTCATAGCTAAAGCCTGTTGTAAAAGAGGTTCAGCTTCACTGTATTTTCCTTGATTTTTGTATAAGTAAGCTAGGTTATTTAAGCTATTAGCAACAAGAGGATGGTCTGTTTTAAATAAACGTTTTCTCATGGCTAAAGCTTCTTGGAAAAGAGGTTCAGCTTCAATATATTTTCCTTGAATACTGTATAGGACAGCAAAGCTGTGTAAGCTATTAGCCACTTCATAATTTTCATTTCCCCAAATTTTCATAGCTAAATCTAAAGATTGTTTAGCTAATTCAATAGCTTCATCAAATTGACCTTGTTGTTTTAGGAGATTAATTCTTACTCTTAAACTAAAGTAAGTTACTTGTTCTCCTACATTTGAAAAAAAATCACCTAACTGTTCAAAGAAATTCATTTTTGTTACCTCTTTTTATATGCTGATGCTTCAGTAATAATGTTGTGATTCTAGTTTTTAAACCTAAAAGCAGGAAACCCAACATTTTTTATCAAAAGTAATGCAGTGGCGAACGGGCGAATGTGTCGAGTAGATGGCAAATAAAAAATCAGACTATTTCTGCTTCTGCTATTAATTCCTGAGCAAAACGAGTTTTTTTCAAATCATCAATACCAAACATAGCTTCTAACTCCTGACGACTCATTTGTGGTAATTTTTCCAATACAATAGTCTGGAATATGGGAAATAATTGGTTGGGTTTTGTTGCCTCAACCCAACCTACAATCTAAGTTAATTCAAATTAGCAATAGCTTGTCGCACTTGCTCAACTTCTAATTCTAAAATTTCGGCAATTTCTTCAACAGAAAAGCCTTTTCTTAATAAACTAGGAATGACCTTTAATTTTCCTAGAATTTCTCCTTCCTCAAGTAATTCTTGAGCAAAACGAGTTTTTTTCAAATCATCAATACCAAACATAGCTTCTAACTCCTGACGACTCATTTCTGGTAATTTTTCTAATACAATAGTCTGGAATACGAGAAATAATTAGTTGGGTTTTGTTACCTCAACCCAACTTACAATTTGAGTTAATTCAAATTAGCAATAGCTTGTTGCACTTGCTCAACTTCTAAGTCTAAAATTTCGGCAATTTCTTCAATAGAAAAGCCTTTTCTTAATAAACTATAAATGACCTTTAATTTTCCTAGAATTTCTCCTTCAGCTTTTGATTCTGCCATTAATTCCTGAGCAAAACGAGTTTTTTTCAAATCATCAATACCAAACATAGTTTCTAACTCCTGACGACTCATTTCTGGTAATTTTTCTAATACAATAGCCTGAAATACGGGAAATAATTAGTTGGGTTTTGTTGCCTCAACCCAACCTACAGTTTAAGTTAATTCAAATTAGCAATAGCTTGTCGCACTTGCTCAATTTCTAACTCTAAAATTTCGGCAATTTTTTCCACAGAAAAGCCTTCCTTTAATAAGCGAGGAATAACTTCTATTTTTGTTTCTGCCATCAATTCCTGAGCAAAACGAGTTTTTTTCAAATCATCAATACTAAACATAGCTTCTAACTCCTGACGACTCATTTCTGGTAATTTTTCTAGAACAATAACTGACAATAGATTCAAGAGTTGTAACCGATAATTTTCTTCGGTCAACTGCTGTTTTACTCGATTAATTAATACGGTTACTCTCTCTAAAAATCCTTTCTTCTTCGCTACAACTAATTGAATGATTTGTACACCTAAAGGAGTTGTTTCACTCACTTCTAATTCATTCAAATAGATGCGTTTGACCAGGGGAGAATCTAAAAAGGGTTGCACAGATTCTCTTTGTCTTTCTGTTGGTTCCATACTACGACTTTTAAATATAATCATAGCACGCCACTTTAAGTCCGGTTCGTTGTCTCTAAGATAGGTAAAAATCTCGGAGAATAAACGTAAATAAATTTTGCTGTCTTTTTGAAATTGTACCTCTGTAAAATAAATTGGGTTCTCAGTATCTTGAGGTAAAAATACCCCGTCTATTCTTGAACTAATACCTACTATTAATTCTATCTCTAGCAGCTACTCCTAAAAAATATTCTATAGGTTTATCTGAACTAGAAACAACTACAAATTGATAATAACCAGAAGTTAGAGTTTTACCCCTCCATAGATTTATATTTCGATCTTCTATTAATGCTCTAGACCTACCACGATACTTTTCAGGAGGATAAATAGATAAGAAAACTTCTGGAGAATTAACTCGTAACCTGACGCGTAAAATTTGGTCTGCTTGTATCCAAGCTAAATAAATTTTACCTTCTCCTGGTTGTAAATTACCATTCACAACTTCTCTAAATGAACCTGGTGTAAAACGAATTTCTTCTAAAGAATTTCTACTTTGTAAACCTTTCATTGTATCAGTAGCGATCGCTTGCCAAATTTGACCCATGGGTAAACCTATTATGTTTTTTCCACGGGGTTGTTCTGAGAATAAATAGAAAAATTTAGCATCGGTCAAATCATTAAAAGCTGCACTACTAATATTTAATCTACTAAGTTGAGACTTCCATCGATAAATGTCATCTTTACTATAGTTTCCTAATCTACGACGAGCATCTAAACTTAGTGTTTCTAGTTTGTTAAGTAACTGGTTTGCTATTTCATACCACCGCCACTTCCATAATTTATCTTCTGAAGTTTCATCACTCAAAGTCTGCCCTTTTTTTTGAGGATATTTAGCGTAGAAAAAATTATCTACTAAAGGGAAAAAGAAAGACTCTTCAATGCCAGATTTTTGGAGGCGACCGCTCAATTCTTCAGGTTTCTTATTGACTATTTTCTCTTTTTGATTAGAGTTGTATTCTAACCAAAAATTACCAGCTACCCAACCTATTCCTCCCATACTAAATATTGTTACTAATACTAATAAAATTTTTGACCAAATTGAAAATTTTTGAGTGTTATTAGTCGTAACTGGAATTTGAGAAGCTGGTGTTGTTGTGACATTGGAGATTTGATCTGCGGTAATAGGTTGAGTAGGGATAACATTTGGCGCTGCTTGGGTAGCTGCTAGGTCAGTGCTAGAAGCAAAATTTTCAAGCTCTGCTATAACTTGACCAACTGTAGAATAGCGATCGCTTGGTTTAGGAGCTAACATTTTATCTAGCACGTTACCTAAATTTGGACTAATGCTAATTATCTTGCGCCAGTTAAAGGTTAAGTTGTGAGGATCTATCAAAAAAGAGGGTTCTTTTCCTGTCAGTAATACTAAGACTGTTGCTGCTAAAGCATATAGGTCGCTGTTGGCATTTATCATTCCTAGTCGCATTTGTTCGTCTGGTGCATATCCGACTTTTCCCAACCTTGTTGCTTGGAGAGAAATACCATGAGCATATTCAGATACTACTTTTGTTGCTGTTTCTTTGACTCCACCAAAATCTATTAATACTGGCAGCTTATCGGAGCTTCGCAGAATAATATTATCTGGGGAAATGTCGCGGTGAATGACTCCCAAGTTATGAATATATTCTAAGACTGGTAATATTTGGAGTAAAAATCTTGTTACTTCTGTTTCTCTAAAAAAAGTGCCTTGACGTTTGCGGTTTTCTAGTAAAGCACGATAAGTTTTACCCTCTACATAATCTTGTACTAAAAATAGATATCCTTCTCCATCTAATTTAAAGCGAAACATTTCTCGGAACCCGGGTATTTGTGGATGTCGCAATTTGTAAAGTACCCCTGCTTCTCGTTCAAATAGTTCTTGGGATTTTTGTAAGGCATAACTACCCTGTACTTGGGGGGCAAATTCTTTGAGTACACAGGGTTCTTGGAAACGATGGTTATCTTCTGCGAGGTAGGTGCGTCCAAAACCACCATGTCCCAATTGTTTGACTATTTTATAGCGGTTAGTAAGTATAAGTCCAGGATATATAGGGTTATTCATAAACAGGGATAATGGCTAATTTCGGCCCAAGTTAGGGTTATTTCATTATATATATTGGGTTCTTACCGTTACAAAAATCGAAATTATCAATTTAGGAGCAAAAAAGTCTGGGAAAAATTAATTACGTTAATCATCAGAGATTTTAGATATTTTAATTAATATATTATTTACATATACGAGCTGATGATGTAACTGTGATAGCGGTTTTAACTAATTACCTTAACTACTGGAATTTTGATCGACAAAGAATTCAGGGATTTTTAACTGTTGTCTATAATCTGGTATTATCTACAAAAAGTAAGCATTCAGCTATTAGCTGTCAGTTCTCAGCCAGCAAAAGGAAGGGGTTTTAATGAAAATAGACTGTTTTAGACAGCTTTTATAGTTACAGCGAATTCCAGGTTTATGAGGTACAATGGCACTAAAATTTTAAATAGTTTTTGAAGTATGCAATAAAGTTTTCATTCTTATTAATCAAATCTACTAGAATCACTGTACCACACTTACATAGAATAGGCTTTCATTAATGGATAATTGATAATGGATAATTGATAATTACCTCGGGTTTTAACCGTTACGGAATTGAATATAAGGAAATATTATTTCTTTTCTCTTGGTCGATTGGATATGGTTAGGAAACCCATCCATCCCATCCTACGGAATGCTCCGCAAACGACCGCTTTTTCCTCTTAAAAGGGGAGGCTTCAAGGCGCGAATTATTTATTAATTAGTTAATTATTCGGCAAGTATAAATTCTGCCTCAATTAGTAAAGCTTTTTTCTAAAATTAAAAACAATAGCTGATTGCTGATAGCTGACGGCTGTTTGCGCAGCATTCCGGAGGAAATGCTTACTACAAAAATCAACAAGAGTGAGAAATTATATTTTAGATAAACAAAAATTTATGACGAAAGTTGATATCTTGAAAAATCGGAAATATTATAATTTTTTGGCAGCAGCTACTTACAGTATTATTTTCACAATTACATTAACAGTAGTTTTTGTTCTTGCCAATATAATTTTTCCTTATCCTAACATTCCTAATTATCCTAGTTATGTTAGTCTTAAGTTAAAAAACTTTGCCGAACACAAAGATGAATATAATGCTATTTTTATCGGTCCTAGTACAACTTTTCACGGTATAGTACCTAATTTATTTGATAAATTAATGGCAGAAAAAAACGTAGAAATAAAATCTTTTAACTTAGGATTTGGTGGAGCAACAGTAGCAGAGATAGACTTTTATTTAAGAACAATTATTGCTTTAAAACCGGCTAATTTAAAGTGGTTATTTATAGAATACCAAGATAGTTTGTATGAGCACTTCAGTAATGCAGATTCTGCCAGAAGTATATATTGGCATACTCCCAAGGAAACTATCTTAGCTTTAGGTATAACCTTGGAACAAGAAAAACCTTTGCGAAGAAAATTTGATACTGCTTATGGTAATTTAAAAAGTCTATTCTATAGAATTTTATGGATGGGTAGATTTTCTGATTTTTGGTCAGAAAAAGTCTTAGGTTCTAATTTAATTGAATTTATAAAACAACCATACTCCAAACTGTTGATACAAGAATCTGGATATTCTGCTTCAGATGGGGAAAAAAAACCTGGTAAAACTGAGATTGGTCATCGAAAAAATTTTTTAAATAATTTAGATAGTTATTATCAAAGAGTAGATAAGTTGAAGCAAAGGAACACTGCATCAATTAATTTCTCTAAAACTTATAGCTTGAAGGTTCTCAAAAATATGTGCGATCGCATTGAGAAACAAGGAATTAAGCCCATTCTTTTTATATCCCCAACTTTGGAATATCAAGAACCAACAGCAATCGAATTGTATAAACGGTACAATAAATCGGTAGTTTTTGCTTTAGATAATCCCGAAACTTTCCCTACTTTATATCAAGTTGAAAGTAGATCGGGTTTCACGCACCTAAATGACAGAGGTGCAAGGGAATTTACTCGTTTTATGGCAGAACAATTTGCTAAATATCTTGAAACAAAAAAATCAGGAATCTATCCTTTTTAACGAAGTCATATCAAATCCGGTTGAATATTTATTATATGAGATGGGGAGATGGGGAGATGGGGAGATGGGGAGATGGGGAAATATTTGGTAATGTTTGAAGATGGAACATTTTTTTATACCGAATTAAACGGATTTGATATCTGACTATAAGATATAACTTTTAAATTTTAACTTTTGACTTTAGTGAATGGAGAGATGGGGAGATTTAAGGCGAGAAAGTGTGGATAGAATTATAAACATATACTGTATAACCGGATTCTATATCAGAAGTCAGAAGTTATTTTTGTAATGCAGATTTGAGCAAACCTCCAAAAATATTTCGCCTTAAAAGGTGGGGTTGCGCGACCCAATTATTTTGATAAACATTTGATAAACATTTGAAATGATTTTTACTGAATTTCGCTTCCTGTTTTTCTTCCTTACAGTTTTCTGTATCTATTGGACATTAAGGGAACACCAACATCGTAAAATTTGGTTACTCATTTGCAGCTATATTTTTTATGCCGCTTGGAATTGGCGCTTCTTATCTTTAATGTTGGCTTCCACAATCATCGATTATATCGTTGGTTTGATGATATCTAGACCTATAATTGATGATGCTAATCCAGATTGGGAAACTAAGGAAACTGATAAAACGAAAAACTTTGATTGGAACAACCTTGCGTCCAAACCTATAGACTCCCGACAACGCCAACTATGGCTAGTATCAAGTTTAATAGGCAATCTCGGTATCTTAGGATTTTTTAAGTACTATAACTTTTTCACTGATTCAGCCGCTAATTTTCTCAATTTGCTCGGTTTACCTATAAGTTTTCCGATTCTACAAATTATTCTACCTGTAGGAATTAGCTTTTATACCTTTCAAACCCTCAGCTACTCTTTAGATATTTACCGAGGTAAACTCAAACCAACTAAAAACTTTTGGGATTTTGCCTTGTTTGTCAGCTTTTTCCCCCAATTAGTTGCTGGGCCAATTGTTCGTGCTGCTATCTTTTTACCTCAGTTATTGACACCGAAAACATTTAGTCAAGTGCAGGTGAGGAGTTGTTTGATGCTGTTTCTGGTAGGATATTTTAAGAAAGCCTGTATCGCAGATAATTTTTCTATTATAGCCGATAAATATTTTGCTAATCCAGAGATTTATACAGTAGCGAGTGCTTGGATAGCTGTAATCTCTTTTAGCATCCAAATTTACTGTGACTTTTCTGGATATTCAGATATAGCGATCGCTATACTTATTGGCGAAATAAAAACATTTTCATCTGATTGGAATTTCTGAATTTCTGAAAATAGTTGAAAACCAAATTGATTATTTGCAGAAACTAATTTAATCATGGTATTTTTATCTATAATTTTCAAAATTACTAACTTTTCTGTTATCAATCATTTAAGACTACTATAGCAATTCCCATACTGGTGAGGTATAAAATTCCCTTGTTTTAGGGACTAGGGAATAGGAAAGAAAAAAGATAGGTGTACCTCATTAACCTGAGAAACATTATGTATAAAATTTACTCTTAATTTTCTGGATTTGTAATTTCTCCCATAAACAAAATAGTGCCAGAATTATTATCTCTAATGGCAAAAAAGAAGGGACGATTAACAAACATATTTAAACTTATCATCATAGAACTTGCTACTGCCATAACTATACTGGTAGCTGCTGCTGCTTCTGTTCCTGTTTCATTCACTTCCACAAATGTTTTATGCTTTATTTCATCAATATATAACTCTGGTGGAATAGAACTCATTCCTGAAAAATCTGCTTTCTTTCTGTCAAAAGCTATCTTCATTCCCAAAGTTTTTAATATGTCATTGAGGGTAATTTCATATTCATTTATAAATTTGGGTAGAGTTAATGTGACTCCTTGAGATTCAAACTTTAGCATCCAATTTTCCCAATTTTCTTGATTTAAAGTTTGATAGAATTTTTCTAATTCTATTTCTTCTTTGGGGAGAAATACATACATACTGACGCGACCTTCTCCATAAGGTAAACTAATGGCTTGAAAAGTTTGATTTTCATAATATGAATATTGAGATAAATCTAACATTGTTGGATGTTGTTTTTCTATTCCATTAGATAGATAAAAAGGTCGGTCTAAGGTAGAAAAATTATCAAATTCTTTTTGCCAGTTTCCTTGAAAGTAAATAGCATTTAACAATACCATAACTGAATCACGATCTAGTGTTTCAATTATTCGATCTATTTTGCCTTTGGTATTGTCTTTGATCCAATTATTGATAATTTCTGGGCTTTGAGGATTTTCAAAGTCAATTTCCCTGACCTGACTCTGATAAATGTCTTGGTTTATTTGTAGAAAGTTTTGCTCAAAAGGTATTCCGATTTTAGTCCAGATTGAGTTAGAAATATTTAACTTAATGTCTGAATTTAAACTATCTAATAAAATTCCTAATTCTTGATTTGTTTGATTGATTTCCTCTAAGCTCATGCCCTGAAAATTTAAAGTTTTAGCCATAGCTGTTTGAGTTTCTTCCCGAGCGCCGTTATAGGTCATTGACAGAGCGATCGCTATACTAATAGGCGAGATAAAAATATTTTCGTTTGCCTGGGATTTATGAATTTCTGAAAATAGTTGAAAGGCAAATTTGTTATTGGCAGAAACTAATTTTTCAATCATGTCTATATCTTCAATTTTGGGTATGATTCAGCATTTCCTACGGAATGCTCCGCAAACAGCAGTCAGCTACCCTCTTACAGAGGAACTGCGGACTTCAGCTCTTGAGAAACACCTACATTTCCTGCTAAGGTTATGCTAAGTCGCAATACGGCTAACTCCACGCTCCGCGAACGCCAATTATTATAAACAAAAGTTGGGTAAATGCTATGTTAAAGCCGTTTGACACATAAAGAATGGATTCTATAGAAAATATACTTCCTGTCTTCTCTTCTGAAAAGCTTTATCTGTCAGCTTTTTAAGGTTTAATAATTGGTTAAAAAAACATTTGTATAAATTAAGCTTATAAAATATTGTCAAATATATTTGAAATTTAAACTCAATTTTCCCAAAAAAGTTCAAATGAGCTATTTAGGGGGAAAAATAGGGATAATTTGAGTGGAAACGGACGTTCCTCGGCCATTTGTTAAAAGTCTTGATATATAAGAAATATAGGTTGGTTGCTTGTGAAGAAATTTTCGTGTATTTTTGAGGTAAGTAATTCGCTCTGCGTAGGTGCTTTTTAAAATGAAAAGAGAATTAGTGAGTGGAAGTGCATTCGTGCTAGCGTAACGTAGTTTGATCGCGTAGCGGAACGGAATTCTATCGCGCAAACGTAACGTACTTCTATCAATTTGGATATATTTAAAGAAAATTGAGTTTAAAGATGGTTTTAAAGCTGGTGTATTTGAGTTGTGGACTAGCCGTGATTTAGTCTGGTATTCAGAACAACAAATAAGTAGAGTTAGAGTTGTTAGACGTGCAGATGGTTATTATTGTCAATTTTTAGTAAACGTAGAGAGAAAAGAAACTCATAATTTTGAAGGCAATGTAGTAGGAATAGACTTAGGTTTAAATGCTTTTTATACTGATAGTAATGGTGATGTTGTAGAAAATCCTAAGTATTTGAGAAAGTCGGAAAAACGACTAAAAAAGCTACAAAGGAGAGTATCACGTCGCTACGAGAAAGGTAAGAAACCTCAGTCAAATAACTACCACAAAGCCAGAAAGCAATTAGCCAGGCAGCATCTCAAAATCAGTAGACAATCGTATTGCACCATGCAATAAAGACTGCACGGGCGTTAATCCAATCTCACGATCTGGTAGTCTAGACGCGGAGCGGCGCGCCGAAGGCAGATTTAAAGATTGCTAACCTAGTTAAGAATCATCATTTAGCTAAGTCCATATCTGATGCAAGTTGGTATCAGTTCACCGAATGGCTAGAATATTATGCAAAACTGCATGGAATTGCTTGCATAGCAGTATCTCCACATTTCACTAGCCAAAATTGTTCAAATTGTGGGCAGACAGTTAAAAAATCTTTGTCTGTTAGGACTCACAAATGTCCTCACTGTGGTTATATAGCAGACCGTGACCATAACGCAGCAAGGAACATTTTAGCTAAAGGCTTAGAGATGTTAGGAGCAATAGTCAACAGTACCGAGGGGCACGCCTCTTACAGAGGAGCTGCGCTAACGGAATCTGGGGGAAACCCAAAAGCTATGGGAGAGTCCGACCTCTGGCGAGTGTAATAGTAATATTGCCCATCTAAGTCATCTCTGTGAGCGTAGAATCATCAATGATGAGAATCCCGCATTGCGTTACTGTGATTTGATGCCGGGAGTATGTCAAGCAGTCAAAGATACCAAATGGCTTCTATATATTCCCTATTCCCTATTCCCTAAAAGCGATAAATTTTTGGCTTTATTCAAATATTGAGATGCACCCTAATTTTCTGGATTTGTAATTTCTCCCATAAATAGAATAGTGCCAGAATCATCATCTCTAATTGTCAAAAAGAAGGGGCGATCGACTAACATATCAACAGGTATTTCTGCACTTCTTGCTCTCATAGTTATACTGGTAGCTGATCCTGCTTCTGTTCCTGCTTCATTAACTTCCACAAATGTTTTATGTTTAATTTTATCTATATATAACTCTGGTGGAATAGGACGCATCCCAGAAAAATCAGCATTATTTTTGTTAAAAGCTATCTCCATTCCTAAAGATTTCAACGCATCATTGAGGGTAATTTCATATTCGGTTTTAAATTTTGGCAAGCCTAGATTTACTTTACAATAGTAAAATTGCAGCATCCAATTTTCCCAGTTTTCCTCATTTAAAATTTGATAAAATCTGTCTAATCCTACTTTTTCTTTGGGAAGGAATATATACATACTTACTCGTCCTTCTCCATAAGGTAAACTCACTGCCTGAAACTCCTCATCTTCATAATATAAATATCTAGATGATTGAAACATTATTGGATGTTGTTTTTTTGTTCCATTCGGTAGATAAAAAGGTTGTTCTTTTGTGGAATCTTCTGAAAATCTTTGCTCCCAATTGCCTTGAAAATAAATAGCATTTAACAATACCATTACTGTATTAGGTTCAAGTTTTTCAATAATTTTATTGATTTTGCCTTGAGTAATATCGTTGACCCAATTGTTGATAATTTCAGGACTTTTAGGATGCTTGAAGTCTATTTCACTTACCTTGCTCTGATAAAAATTTTGATTTCTTTGCAGAAATTTTGGCTCAAAAGACATCCCTTTTTTAGTCCAGATTGAGTTAGCAATATCTAATTTAATGCCTGGGTTTAAACTATTTAATAAAATGCCTAATTCTTTGTTTGCCTGATTAACTTCTTCTAAACTCATTCCCTGAAAATTTAATGCTTTAGCCATAGCATCTCTCGTTTTTCCCTCGGCACCATTGTAGGTCATTGATAGAGCGATCGCTATACTGCTCGGTGAGATAAAAATATTTTTATTTGATTGTGATTTTTGAATTTCTGAAAATAGTTGAAAGGCAAATCTATTATTAGCAGAAACTAATTTCATACTGATGTCCATGTCTTCTATTTGAGCTAGTATACTCTGTCGGGAATTTGTCTGATTATCGGTATAAAATTCTCTATTCCTTAACTTTATTGCAACTCCAGGCAAATTATAGATACTAATAATTATAATTATAGCCATAGTCCCTAGAGACATTTTTGCCGAAATGGCATAACATTTATATAAAAGTTCTTTTAACATTTTCTTACTTTTACCGAAAAATTGTGGTCTAAAGCCTCCCTTTTTAAGGGTATAAAAAGCAGTTGAGAGATGGCGAGTAATCCTGGCCATTTCTAATTGACTAAGAGAAAAAGGCATATTCCTTATTTTAAGCCTCCTTATTGCAGAGGTACTGATAGCTGATAACTGATAACTGTTAACTGATAACTGAAATGACTGGAGTCAATAACTAACAATGACAATCGATCTAATTTTCAACGGTGCTAACTTATTTGTATTACCATTTTGGGCATTAATAATATTTTTGCCTAACTGGAAAGTTACTCGCAAAATTATGGAATCTTTTATTCCATTTGTATTATTAGCCATCCTTTATCTTTACCTACTTATTAGTAGTATTACCCCTGAATCTGCTGCTGCTTTATCCAATCCTACTTTGCCAGATATTGCTAAATTCTTTGGAGAAGAATCTGCCGCAGCAACAGGATGGATTCATTTTCTTGTCATGGATTTATTTGTCGGTCGTTGGATTTATTGGGAAGGACAACGTACTGGTGTTTGGACTGTCCACTCAATAATTCTTTGTTTGTTCGCCGGACCTTTTGGCTTATTATCTCATATTTTAACCTATTTGATTAGTCGGAAATTCTTCGGTAATCCTACAGATGAAACAACTTCAACACCCACTGTAGAAAAAGTTTCAACAATTAATAATTAATAATTAATAATGTAAGCATTTCCTCCGGAATGCTTACTTAATAATTACCTCTCCTTGAAAAGAAGAGGATTGGTTCAAAGGAAAATGTTTTCTTCTCTTGGTCAATCTTCTCCCTTTTAGGTAGAGGTAATTATCAATTATCCATTATCCATTATCCATTAATAAATCCCTACTTCCTACTCCCTCTTTTCTGAAGAAGTCTAATAGTTTGTTGAGTACATCTCATATTTGCAAAAATACTTTTTTTCCTATATATTTCCTGTTGCCTGTTGCCAGATGAGCTATTGCCTAAAAGCGATAAATTTTTGGCTTTATTAAAAATTGAGATGGACCCAGTTTGTTGATTTGATCGATTCTTAATTAATCTTCAGTAGTTTCTCAGACCTGACTAATATTTTGAGGGTTCAATAAATAATTATTGGATTTGAGATTTGAAAGAGTTTGAAGATGCGGACTTGCTTTTCTGGGATATTACCCACTAATTAATACTATTAAATATCGTATTTTTTGAGATTAAAGCTATTTATTAATCTGCTTTTAGTAGATAGTTGTACTCTGAATCATCTTTTTTGTGCCGGGTTTAATACTCCACTGTCAATGATTTACAAAGGTAGGTTTTTACCTTTGATGTAAAAGAGCGTGGGGGTGTGGGGAGAGGGAGAAGTTTTGAGCTATTCATTGTATAAATAAAGTACATTTTTGTGGAAATTTTATACTGAATAAATTACTCGCCTCTTTGTTAAAAACCTATCTCCTGTAAAACCCTCAATGGGGGTACTTAAAATTGTTTGGAGTTATAAGACTAAGACATGAAGTGGCCCCTCGTTGACTATCCATAAGCAAATTTTCCCTTCTTCCTTCTTCCTTCTTCCTTCTTCCTTCTTCCTTCTTTTCATTAGAGGTAAAATTATGGCAGTTGAATATGATATTGTGATTATTGGTGGTGGTTCGGGGGGTTTAGTTGTAGCTTCTGCTGCTGCTCAACTTAAAGCTAAGGTAGCATTAGTAGAACGCGACCGTCTTGGTGGTGATTGTTTGTGGTTTGGTTGTGTTCCTAGTAAGTCTTTAATTCATGCTTCTCGTGTTGCTTATCAAGTAAAAAATGCTTCTAGGTTTGGCATTTATACTCAACCTCCAGAAATTGAATTTGCTAAGGCAACTGGTCATGTTCAACAAGTAATAGCTAATATTGAACCACATGATTCGCCAGAAAGATTTAGAGGTTTGGGTGTTGAAGTTATTTTTGGAGAAGGTAAGTTTATAGACCGCAAAACTTTTGAAGTTGATGGTAAAAAATTAACTGCTAGAGCTTTTGTAATTGCTACGGGTTCTAGACCTGCAATTCCATCTGTGGAGGGGTTAAATTCTGCTGGTTTCCTGACAAATGAAAAGGTATTTTCTCTCCAAGAAAGACCAAATTCTTTGGCAATAATTGGTGCTGGACCGATAGGTTGTGAGTTGGGTCAAGCTTTTTCTCGCCTTGGTAGTGAGGTGACTATTATTTCTAGTAGAAGTCATATTTTACCGAAGGAAGAACCGGAAGCTGCTCAAGTTGTACAGGCGCAATTTGAGTCGGAAGGTATTAATATTTTGAAGGAAGTTAGGGCGGAAAAAGTGGAAGTTGTGGATGGGAAAAAAGTAATTACGGCAGGTGGAAAAAATATTATAGTTGATGAAATTTTAGTTGCTGGTGGTAGGTTACCAAATGTAGAATCTTTGAATTTAGATGCTGCTGGTGTGGAGGTAGGAAAGCAGGGAATTATTGTTAATGAAAAGTTGCAAACTACTAATTCTAAAATTTATGCTTGTGGAGATGTAATTGGTGGTTATCAGTTTACTCATGTGGCTGGTTATGAAGCAGTTGTGGCTTTAACAAATGCGTTATTCTTTCCTATTAGTAAAGCTAATTATCGGGTTATTCCTTGGGCAACTTTTACTGACCCAGAATTGGCAAGGGTGGGGTTAACAGAACAGCAGGCAAGAGAACGTTTTGGAGATGATGTTTGTGTATTGAAGCAACCTTTTTCTGGTGTAGACCGCGCTCAAGCTGAGGCAGCCACAACTGGATTTGGTAAGATTATTACTAGAGGAAATGGGGAAATTTTAGGGGCTCATTTAGTTGGTATTTCTGCTGGGGAATTAATCCATGAAATTGTTTTGGCAATGTCGAATAATTTGCCTGTTTCTGCTTTGACTGGAATTCATATTTATCCAACTTTATCTGAGGTAAATAGTAAAGCTGGTTTATTGTTGAAAAAGCAGAAATATGCCAAGAATTTATGGCAGCAGAATTTCTTAGAGAAGTTCTTTAATTGGAGAAGGTCTTTTTAAAGGAAGGAAGAAGGAAGAGGGAAGAAGGAAGAAGTTCAATAATTGATAATGGATAATGGATAATGGATAATTGATAATTGATAATTACCTCTCCCTAAAAGGAAGAGGATTGAATAAAAGGAAAATTTTTTCTCTCTTGGTCGATTGGATATAGCTCCGAGACCTCGCCATCCCACCCTTCGGGAAGCTACGCTTTTTCCTACGGAATGCTACGCAAACATGTCGCGTAGCGTTAACGTAGTTATGCGCCAGCAAAACGACCGCTTGTTTCCCCTTGAAAGGGGAGGCTTCAAGGCGCGAATTATTTAATTATTTAATTATTAATTCTTCGGTAAATTTAAAAGTAGTATTTTCTAGGATGTCTGAAACGCACCTTATAATGTAGATTCATAGGGTGGGCAAATAATAATTTTTTATCTTGGTATTAAAAACTAGAAAATTTCCCCACTTCTTTTCTGTGTTAATAATATTTTTTTTGCAAGGTCAACGGTAAGGATATTATTCTCTTACCCTCTATAGATATATAGTTGTTTAACTTAAAAATGAGACGTTTTTTCATCTGAAACTTTCTCAGAGCAAGAAAGCTTTGTCTCAATCGAAAATTAAATTACTATAGATTACAAAAATTTAAGAAAACGTTTATGTAATTTATGGAGATACCTAATTAGGTAGCTGAAGTAGTTAGTACTAATTGGCGTGATGATTATGGTTATAAATTAATTGATTATGAAGCAATGGGTATTCGTGAATATTGGATTGTTGATTATTTAGGAATAGGAGGCGTTCGTTTTATTGGGCATCCTAAACAACCAACTATTTCTATTTATCAGCTTCTAAATGGAGAATATCAAGTACAAAATTTTAGAGGAAAAGATTTGATTAATAAGTCCTTAATTTTTCCGGAATTGAAATTGACGGTTGAACAGATTTTTCAAGGTCAACGGTAGGGAAGTTAAAAGTCAAAAGTTAAAAGTTAAAAGTTAAAAGTTAATATTTTATAGACTGGAAACTTTGACCGAAAAATTCTGGTCTAAAGCCTCCCCTTTTAAGGGGATAAAAAAAGAGAATGTTCCTTATGTCAATCCCAATGCTTTCCTACGAAATGCTGCGCAAACAGCTAGAGGTACTGATAATACCAAGCGTGATAAATGTTTGCTACATTTTCGCATTGCGGGGGAGTAAGGGAGTGGGGGAGTGAACCCACCCCTAACCCTGACCGTGGAGGGGAAGTAAAGATCAGAATAATTAACAAGAAATAGCGTGCTAATTATCAAAAAAGTTCCATACCTCTGTGTTAATTACTTAATAATTGAAGTACAACTTAAGTTAAGCATTCTTTTTTCAAATTGGTATAACTGATAACTGATAACTGAAATGACCCTATAGTAACTTCAGGAAATTATTTCATATCTAATGAAAATTACTTATCTTTATTACTAGCCAAACTTTGATACGCTACGAACAAAAATAAAATTACAAAGAGAAATATAAATATACCATATTCCCGAATTAAACTTTCCGAACTATCATCAATTTCTGCCGTTTCTAATCCTAATTTACGTTGCAAAGACTTCAAAATTCCATAAAGTTTCTGGGAAAGATTCATTAAAACAAGCGGGGTATACTTCATATTTAAGTATTGATGTAAACGATTATTCAATAATTTCTTCAATAATTATCGATCAAATAGACAATAAGCGATCGCTTTAAGGAAGTCAGAAATCAAAAGTCAGAAGTCAAAAGTCAGAAAGTAAGAATTGATAATATTTATTTTTTCTGAGAGTAAAACTATTTATGGCTACAATCAAATAGCAGGTTGTGACTAAAAAATAAGGTCTCAAGCCTATCCTTTTAAAGGAATGAAAAGAATAAGCTTCAGTATATCAAGCTGGATGCTTTCCTAGGTCATGCTGCGCAAACAGTGTTTGGTACTGTGAACTGATAACTGATAACTGAATCGGAGGAAGTCCAAAATTTATACCCGACCTTTAGCCAGATTAATTGAACAATTACAAATGTTGCCTGGAGTTGGCCCTAAAACGGCACAACGTCTGGCACTACATATTATTAAGCGCCCGGAAGCGGAAATTCAAGCTTTAGCTCAAGCATTGGTTGATGCGAGGAAAAAGGTGGGTTTATGTGAGAAATGTTTCCATTTATCTGCTGAACCTATTTGTGAAATTTGTCGTAACCCTCAGCGAGACAAGGAGGTTATTTGTGTGGTTTCTGACTCCCGCGACCTTATTGCTTTGGAGAAAACACGAGAATATAAGGGTGAATATCATGTCCTGGGGGGGGTCATTTCGCCGATGGATGGTATTGGTCCGGAACAGTTGACTATTCAAGCTTTGGTGCGGCGAGTTAGTCAGGGAAATATTCAGGAAGTGATTATTGCTATTAGTCCGAGTGTGGAAGGAGAGACTACTACTTTATATGTGGGTCAATTGTTGAGACCTTTTACAAAAGTAACGCGCATTGCTTTTGGTTTGCCTATGGGAGGAGATTTAGAATATGCTGACCAGGTGACTTTGGCGCGTGCGTTGGAGGGAAGGCGGGAATTAGATTAGGAAGTCAGAAGTCATTGGGAAGTCAAAAGTTAAAAGTCAAAAGTCAAAAGTTAGAAGTTAGAAGTTATTAGAAAGTTAAAAATTAAAAGTCAAAAATTATTAGAAACGGGACTTACGCAAATCAACCTTGAAAATACCATATGTAGGTATGTAGGGGCGAATGGCATTGGCTAACGCCAAGCTCCGCTAACGCCCTCTCTATATGTAGAGTCTCTGCGTAAGTCCTGAGAAAGTCAAAAGTCAAAATTAGTTGATCAATAATTTTGTAAACGTTGGGATAAAAATTTATGAATGCTTACAAAAAATATGTAGTAATTGATAATCTTCAGCAGTTAGTTTTATCAGATTTACCATTTGCAGCAGGTCAAAAAGTGGAAGTTATTATTTTAGCTGAAGAGGATAATGAAGTTGACGGTCAATTAGAAGAATTACGTCAAAAAATTGATAGTGCAACTGAGCAAATTTTGGCAGGAAATGTGACTGATGGTGAATTGGTTTTTGAGCAGTTACAAGCGAGATTAAGGAATGAATATGGATTAGACTAATGGCAAGGTATCAATTTTCTGAGGATGCAATTAAAGATATTAATGAAATTTGTGATTATCTTGCTAAAAATAATCCTCGTTCAGCTAGTAATCTATTTGATGCGATTCGCCAAAAATGTAAGTTATTTGGTAATTTTCCGAATATGGGGAAATCCTATGCACAAATTAGACCTAATTTACAAGGGTTTTTAGTCAGAGATTATATGATCTTTTATTATCCTTATGATGAAGGTATTGTTAGTGTTAGGATTGTTAGTGGTTATCGTAATTTAGACACATTATTTAGTGAGGATAGTAACATCTAGAAAATATAATTCATTTTGTTTAGACAGGACTATGAAATTTTTATTGACTGAAAGTATGATTTTCTAGAATGACTCATAAACTTAACTCTTACCAACAATTTCAAGGTATCTTTCCATTGCTATTCTTAATACTGAACTACTATAAATAGCAGGTTTCCTCAAAATTTATTCTAGTAATGTACGCCACATAAAATGTTTTTCTGAACCCATTGGAATTTCCTGTAGAAATTTATTCCAAGCTTTTTCCTCTGCTTCTGTTTTTGGGTTTTGTAAATTATTCCAAGTCAAATGTTGATATTGCTTCTCTTCGATAGGATAATCTGACAAAGATAGAAGTGTTATACCGATTAGATTATCTTTCATATCTTCTTTGTAAATCAACTCTATCCCTAAACTGAAATCTATCGGAATATCCGAGAACAATTTTCTTTTCGTTTCCTTTGAAAGACGAGACTTATCTCTTATTACTTTGAAAATCAACCCACTGCCAATACGAACTAATTTATTACTATGAGTCAGCAATGGTGTAAATCGAGAAATATATTTTTCATCAGGATCAATCAAAGCTTCATATATGTCTACTATGTTTATTTCGATTAGGTCTCCTCCTTTATATTCCTCTACTGTGATTAGCTTATATAGTGGCAATGTAGTAAACAAATTAGGTGCTAAATCTAAGATCCTAGCATCATATTCAAGCAGTTTTAGAAATAAAACTATGCCTAAACTAGCAGGAGGAAAATAGTCAGACTCAGAGTACTTCTCAAGAAATAATTCAAGAATTTGACGTGCATAGTCGATAACTTCTGAAGAACATGACCAAGTACCTGCAAATATTAACCATAAATAGGTATATGGCTTTTCTCTGTTTTGTATTGCTTGTTCAACAATATCCAGCATTTTTATTAGCTGCTCTGAAGAATATTCAAGTGGTAAATAATTTTGAGAAGATATTGAGAAGGTTATATATTCTCTTACTAATTCATGTAGTTGAACTCCTATTTTTCTAGCAATAGGAATTAGTTGAGGAAAAAACTCATCTAATCCCACTGATGTTATCAAGGCAACAACAAATCGTTGTTTTTCTTCATCATTAGCTTTATCTAAAAATTCTTTAATCCATCTGTCTATTTCTGAAGAAATAGATATTTGAGTAGAACCATCCAAATAATCTAAACAATTAGCGAATGTATCTTGTTGATTAATATTTGCTTTGATAGCTAAGGTTAAGAGAGGCAAAGAATACTCTAGACCTGAAGTAAACCATAATTGATAAAAATATTCTGGTAAAGGTGAATTATCTTTAAGAAAATTCCCAAACAATTCTATATTTTGTTTTTCAGGTTGATTAGATAACCAAAAAACTATCCAAAGGGCTAGTTTAACTGGTAAAATAAAATCACTATTTTGTAGTAGCCAAACAACGCCATCTATTGTTTTACTGGGAATATCTGAAACATATAAAGTGTTTCTTGATTTCATTTGTATATCAATACTGGATAAAGCATTGATTTTAATTTCTTTCAAAGGTTGCCACCTATATTGAGTTATTATGTGCGAAATTATTGACAAGAAAATTAATTGATAGGCTAAGGTTTGAGATTGTGTAAATTCCCAGTCTACTTGTCTTGAGTTATAGAAATAATGTGGAAAATTTTTAATAATTACCTCTGCAATTTTTTTATATTGACTTTCTGAAAGTGACCAGCATCTTAATAGTTGACTGTATCCATCTTTCAACCAAAATTTCATTACTATATCTTCATTCTCTATCCAGTGTGACCAATAATTTTGTAAACGTTTTGCCGTCCATTGAGGTTCATATATATGTAATAAAGCTAAACAACTAATCTTGAAAGCAGATAAAATTAGGTTCTTTTTTTCAGTCTCAAGAAGTTCATCTACTTTTTCTTTGAGAAAATCTTCTTGTGGAAAATGTTCACCATAAATACGCAAGGCATTTTCCCAGCAACTCTCTGGAAAATTTTTACCGTTAAATTTACGTTCTAAAATTCTCCGTAAAAGATCGTTTTTATCTGGTTGAGATAACTGGTTTGTATAAAAAAATAGCCGAGACATTTGCTCATCTGTAAGTCCTGTATCTAAAACTTCTAAACCATAATCAATTAAATCATATTGGAAATTACGATATTGGGATTTACTTAGAGAACCATCTGCTACTACCTCTAAAGCAAACCAAGCACCAGGTCTTAAAAAATGATTTTGATTATGATTTTTATCTTCTACAGGTCGGTCTAGCGGACGACAAACTTGTGTCAAAATTTTCTCAGAATCTTCCCCTAATTCTCTAACAATTCTACCTGCTAAAAATAAAGAAACATACCGCCAATGTTCTGAATCAACTGCTGCAATTTTTTCCCTCAAATTTTCAAATCTATCGCCATTTTTGAATAAATAGACAGCAGCAAAAAACTCTTGAAAAGACCTAAGTTCAAAACCAAATAACCCTGGTTGTGGTTCCACAATCAAAACTAATCTATCTTTAGCATCCTTCACAAATTCCCGGACTTTATTATTGATATTTTCATCCGATGAAAATCGGTCATTTTTTCGCAAAACATTTTCAATTGCTACTCTAAATTCATCTTCTGGTAAAAGAGACTGAACATTAATATTAGAACTATCAGAACTGTTAGAAGCAGCACGATAATGTAACAAATAACCCAAATAAGAATGAACATTAAGCAGAATTTGGTCATCACTCTTAATTAAGTCTTTGTCCTTACTTTTTTCTCGCTTTAGTATAGTTCTCCAGTATTCATCAAATAAAGTTTCTCTTTCCCCTGGAGGTCTTCCACCATTTTTAATAATCAGTCAAATAATCGTTACTGGCAAGGGAGTTGTTAACAATCTAGAAATTCTCTCATCTTCCTCACATTCTTTGAGAATATCAAGTATTCTTGTTTGTTCTCCATCAGCAATTTCTCTAGTTTTTACCCATTTTTGAGCATATTCTGTTCTCTGTTCCTTTTCCAGTGTCAATATTTCTAAATGAGGAAATATTTCAGGATTGAACTGTTGTTTATACATATTAGGACGAGAAGTCACTACTACTTTTAAATCAACTTTTATATTTTCTCCCCAGTCTAAAAAAGTAGAAATTTCTTCAACCATTCGCTGTTGTAAACGAGCATCTGAAACTTCATCTAATCCATCCAAAATCAAGAGGCATTCTTTCTGTTCAAAAATATCTTGTACATTAGCAGCAGATATTTCTTCTAGTCTATTTGTAATATTACCCATTTCTGTAGCTAGGTAATTTTCTAAACTAGAAGATTCATTTCTATCTCTATTTGATAACCATTGAGCAAAATATTTTAAGACTACTCGAAAGGGAATACGTTTAACTTTTATATTTTCAGTAAATTCATATTCTGTATTTAGATATTTAGCTCTATATACTTGAGCTAATTGTTGCCCTAAAGTAGATTTACCTTGACCAGGACCGCCAATAATTACAACCTTATTGTACTTTTTTTCTTCTTTTGTGAAATATTCCATAGCTGGAACATGATTTTTGCCTCTAAATAAATCATCTTCAACTGTGAATATTTTCCTAACTTCAGTAGCTACTTTATCCCACGGTTTAAGGAAAAGATCGATAAATACTTTTTGGAGATTAGTACGCTTTTCACCTGTTTCTGGTTCACCAGCTTGGTCTAATTCTGCAAACTTATCCCTACTAAATGATTTGGAAAGATAAGTTCTAATATTTTTTTCCAGACTAGGATTTAATTCTCGACTTTTAATATCAATTTGTTGTTTTTGATTACTAGAATTATCTTTTTCAGTTTGGCTTTGCTTTTGCTGTTGACGATTTTTCCAGACTAGCTCTAATTGTGTTAGGTTTTCTTGCTTTTTATCAGAATTCCAAAGAGTGAATGTCAGACTTCTAATACCTTTACTTTTTTCACTATATGGACTACTTTCTGTCACAATTCCTAATATTTTTAGGCGGTCTATAGTATCCTGAATCTTATCCCTTTGTTTCTTAACTTCTGGACTATATTTAGACAATATTTCTGGATTTAATAGACAAGCAAACTCCTTTAAATTTGTTCTGATAAAAAGTTGAGGGCGATCGCTATCTCTATCTCTATCTTTCCACTCAGTAAATAATTCCTTTTCTGGATTATTCTGATGACTGTAAATTCTGAGAAATTCGATTAATTTTTTGGCTCGTTTGAGAGGATCCTCACCCCAGTTACCTGTTCTTGACATAGATTTTATTTGATTTAATTAAACTTATTTGTTCTGATAAAAAGTTGAGGGCGATCGCTATCTCTATCTCTATCTTTCCACTCAGTAAATAATTCCTTTTCTGGATTATTCTGATGACTGTAAATTCTGAGAAATTCGATTAATTTTTTGGCT
>NZ_JAAHGH010000009.1:0-40918 GCF_010672525.1 Okeania sp. SIO2B3
CGTAGCTCCTCCGGAGGAGGCGTGCCCCCCGGCAACTAATAACACTATAGCATATATTCAATTGACTTAACATAAAAATAAAAAGTCGCCCTACAAGGGCGAGGCTTTAAACCCAATTTTTCGGTAAGGAAGAGGGAAGAGGGAAGAGAGAAGAGGGAAGAGGGAAGAGGGAAGAGGGAAGAGGGAAGAGGGAAGAGGGAAGAGGGAAGAAGTAGGAATGCTTAAGAGCAAGAAAAAAACTTAAATTTCCAGACATTCACCCTTGGGTTTACACAAACGCGCCCCAACGGACATGATATGATGACTCCTGACTCCTGAGTCCTCCCCTTACCAAAAGACTTTTCCAGCAAACCCTAGTTATAAAGTGGCAAGTCTAATGAGGTACACCCCGAAGCGGGCAAGATGCCCGCACTACAATCAACTACTGTGGTTTTCATTTCAGTAAACCACAGTAGTTGATTGTTTCACCTAAAATAGTGCATTAGCTTTTTTCGTCACCCCATTTTCTATTGCAACATTTTAGATGAAACAGTCCAGTAGGGGCGCGATTCGGAGCTTTAAAAGTTAATTTGCGTAATTCCTGTTCATATATAGCAATGAGCGCTGGTATATTTACAAATTGCAGGAGGGGCCAAATAGCTAAAAGTCTTATATGATCAGCAATTTATTCCCCCTTCCGGAGCTGTTGCTTTCCGGAGCTGTTGCCTGCGCACAGCGCTATACCACCAAATCTGCTGTATATCATTAACTGATGTCGTCAAAATCAAATATCTACTATTAGACATCTGGTGATAATAAAAAATAAAATCCACTATTGCACTCTTATTTATCAGTTCTTTCCCACTACTCCCTACTCCCTAATCTCTCTTTTCTGGAGATGTCTTGCCCTTAAGAAAATAAGTAGTCATATCTCCTTTTCCTTTGATTGAAACCTGACCACGTTCTTCAAATACAAATTTTTTCTGGAGTCGCTGATATACAATACTGGTAACTTGAACTTCACCAGCAATACCACTAGACTCCATCCGAGACGCAATATTTACAGTATCGCCCCACAAATCATAGATAAATTTAGTTTGACCAATAACTCCAGCAACCACCGGCCCAACATGGATACCAATTCGCAGAGTCAAAGCTGTTCCTAGTCGCTTGCATAGACGATCAAAACTAACCTGCATATCTAGTGCCATATTAGCGATCGCCTCCAAATGCTTGTCTTGCTGCACTAGCAAACCTCCAACCACCATATAAGCATCCCCAATAGTTTTGATTTTCTCTAAATGATGTTTTTGAGTCAGTTGGTCAAACTCAGAAAAAATCAAATTCAGAAAATTTACAAGTTCTATGGGAGAAACATTTGAGCAAAACTCAGTAAACCCTACTAAGTCAGCAAATAACACACTCACATCATCAAAACTATCAGCGATCGCTCTTTGTTCTTGTTGTAGACGTTGAGCAATTTGAGCTGGCAAAATATTGAGCAACAACTGTTCCATTTGTTTTCGCTGAAACTTCAAAGCTTCCTGCGCCATTTTCCGCTCAGTAACATTAGAAACAGTACCCTCGTAATACAACAATTTGCCCTGAGAGTCATGTACAGCACGAGCATTTTCAGAAATCCAAATTGTCTGACCATCTTTGCGATATGCTAAGGACTCAAAATTATATACAGCATTATCTGCTTTCATTGCTGCTACAAATTTTTGCCTACGGTTAGGATCGTAATAAAGCTGTCGAGAAATATCTTTAATATTTTTGAGTAATTCTTCTGGTGAATGATAACCATAAATTCTTGCTAGTGCCATATTTGCACTAATAAAACGTCCATGAGGAGTGGATTGAAAAATACCATCAACAGCATTTTCTACCATACCATGATATCGTTGTTCTGCAATTCGGAGAGCTTCTTCTGCTTGCTTACGTTGGACTAAAGAAGCTAATTGGGTAGCTACTGCCTGAATTAATTCGATTGGATAAAGTTGGAAATAAATAACTTTTTTTTTAAAGAAAATCAAGACTGCTAATACCAGATTTTCTACAATAATTGGTACTCCAAAAGCTGCTTTTAATCCAACTTCTGCAGCTACTTTTGACTCGGTTGCAAAATCTTCTTTCCACTGTGGTTTTTTGGATGCCCAAATCTCTCCAGGCAAACCATTATTATAGCTAAAAATCAGCTTTGAACTATGAATTCCAAATCGGTCTAGATGCGGTTCTCTAGCATACCAAACTTGACTATATTCAAGTACATTAGTAACTTTATTAGGAATCCATGCTTCACCAAAATCCCAATTAATTAGTTGGCAACAAGATTGAAGAATAATGGCTAATGCAGAATTAAAATCCTCGGCATTATTAATAGATTGAGTTGTGTCTAATAAAAACCTAATTTTTGTTTCAGCTCTTTCTTTTTCTGCTATTTCTGCTTGCAATTGTAAATTCTGTTCTGTCAATTCTTGATTTTTTCATGTAGTTGTGCTTGTAAGGAACTAATCATTAATTGATTTTTCACTCGCGCTAAAACCTCCTCACTTTTAAAAGGTTTAGTAATATAATCAACTGCTCCTGCTTCAAAAGCTTTAACTTTATTTAAAGAGTCATCTAAAGCACTAATAAAAATTACTGGAATATCACAAAATTCATCTAAAGCTTTTAGTTGTTGACAAACTTCATACCCATCCATTTCTGGCATCATTATATCTAGTAATATTAAATCAGGAGGATTAGCTCTAATTGTCTCTAGAGCAGTTTTGCCACTTAATTCTGTCTTAACTTGATAGCCATTACGCTGTAGTAAGATTGACAAAAGTCGTAAATTAATAGGCAGATCATCAACTATAAGTATATAGCTTGATGAAATAGTAGTTAACTCTAGGGACATACTTTCTATAAGTAATATAAGTAATAATTTAATTAAAACTTAGTATAGCAGCCCTATTGAAATTTTATCATCTGTAAGATCGTATTCGGATAATTGCCGACCGATAAAATTATCGTGATCGACAGTATCAAAAAACAAGCTTATATATATTCTCCCCATCTCTCCATCTCTAAAAATATAAGCATTTCCTGCGGAATGCTGCGCAAACAGCAAAAAAACTTTCTCTTTAAGAAAAGTGTTTAAATTAATATAGACTTTAAGGTCAAGATAACCAACTTTTGTAGTAAGACAATTAATAAAGCTTTGATCGTAAACTAAAAGCAATAGCTGATGGCTGACGGCTGTTTGCGCAGCATTCCGTAGGAAATGCTTACCTAAAAATTATTTAATTTGAAATACAAAAAATAATGCTATGCTTATTGAGCACTTCAGTTATTAAGTAATAAATCAACTTCAGCAAGATTTTTATGAAGTAAATATATCTTATTCGTTATTGACCTACTTCCTACTATCAAAAAAATGTAGCAAAAATGCGCGATATTTGGCATGAATTTTATTTTCATTACTTAAATTTACATTTTTTATTTATAGATTGAATATATAGCTTTATCTACTAATAGTACAGTTTCGTTGTTGATTTTTTGCCTGATAAAGTGCTTGGTCTGCCAGAGATATTAACTCTGCGGGTGACTGATTTTCTTGAGGAATCATACTTGAAATACCAAGACTAATTGTCACATATTCATTGATTTCAGATTTAGCATGAATAATTTGAAGATTTTGCACTTCTAAACGGATAGTTTCAGCAATTCTAAAAGCGCCTTCAGCATCAGTATTAGGAAGAATTATTGCAAATTCTTCTCCTCCATAACGAGCCACTAAATCTCCAGGGCGATCGACCATTTCCTGAATAGTTTTAGCAATTTTTTTTAGGCAATCATCTCCTGCTTGATGTCCATAATTATCATTGTATAATTTGAAATAATCGACATCACAAATAATCAGAGAAAAAGGTAAACCATCTCGTTTCATTCTCTGCCATTCTTGGTCTAAATATTCATCAAAATGACGACGATTAGCTACTTGAGTCAAACCATCTAAGGTAGCAAGTAGATGCAATCTTTGATTCGCTAATTTCAGAGTATATTCTGCTTTTCTGCTTTGAATCATTACTCCTAAATGATTGGCTACTGCTTTAACTAAATCAATTAATTGTTGATTTTTTGAGATAACTTCTTTCTTGAAGAACACCAAAATTCCTAATACCTGATTACTCCACAAAATTGGTACAGCAAAACAAGATTTTAATCCTACTTTGACAGCTATATCATAACGTTGAAAAAAATCAGGTGATGTCTGAAAAATATCTTCTATCCATTCTGAATATTGAGATTGCCAAACTCTACCAGGTAAGCTTTTATGAAAAGTAAAAGTTAATTTTTTACTATAATCTCGGAATTCATACAAATTTTCTTCATTAGTATAAAAAGCTTGACTATGTACAATTTTAGAACTATCAGAACTAAGAAGCCAAGCTTCACCAAAGTCCCATCTAATATTTGAACAAATATAATTGAGAGTCACTTCAAGTGCTGAATGAATATCTGAAGTAGCACTAATTGCCTGATTAGTTAATAACAAAAAACGAATTTGTTCCTCAGTACGTTGACGCTCAATAATTTCTTGCTCAAGCTTAGAGTTCCGCTCTTTCAATTCCATTTGTAGTCTATAAGTAGATAGTTGATTTTCAACTCGTGCTAATACTTCTCTGATTTGAAATGGCTTAGTAATATAATCTCTACCTCCTACTTCAAATGCTCTGATTTTATCTACTTCTTGATTATAAGAACTAATGAAAATAACTGGTATTTCTTTGGTTTTTTCAAAAGTTTTTAATTTTTGGCATACTTCATAGCCGTCTATATCCGGTAAATTAATATCAAGTAATATCAAATCTGGCTTAGAAATCTGTGCTCCATTAATTGCAATTCTACCATTAATAGCTTTTCTCACATAATACCCATGATGCTCAAGCATACTTGCTAATAACCGCAAATTTTCCGGGGCATCATCAACTACTAAAATATTTGCTGGTAAATTTTGAGATTTTTTTTGGTCCATTTATTCCTCACTTTCTATTAATTCAAGGATAATATCTAAGCGAAAATTTTCTACTAAATTTATCAAATAATTAATTAAGTCAATTTCTGTTTCAGGAATTTGCTGAATTAGCTCACTGACCATTTGATCGTTAACAGATAATGCAGCAAAATGTAATTGCTCCAACCATTCAGGAGGCATAATACTTAAAGATTCTTTTGTAAGTTTTATTTGAGGTTCTATAGCAGTAGAATTTGATGTTATTTCTTGATACAGATAACGTACTCCCAAATAATTCGCCAACTTTTCCAACAATACATCTTCTGAAAAAGGTTTAGCAATAAAATCATCACAACCTGCTGCCAAAATAGCATCACGATCTTCATCAAAAGCATTAGCAGTTAAAGCAATAATTGTAGTTGCTTGACCAAAAGATGTTTGCTTAATAAATTTAGTTGCTTCATAGCCATTCATAACAGGCATTATAATATCCATAAGAATTAAATGAGGTTGCCAAGTTTGCCAAATAGATATCGCTTGTTTGCCATTCTCGGCATTCTTAATTTGAAATCCTAAAGGCTGAAGTAACTGAATTAGTAACTGACTGTTTTCTGGCACATCTTCCACTACTAAAATTCGATAAGTAGGTTGATCAGGTTCTAAACCGATAATTTTAGGTTGATTAGATAATACTGTTGTTTTTGCTGTTTCTATAACTTCGACAACAATATCAAAAGTAAAAGTTGTACCTTTTCCTACTTGACTACTAACAGATATATCTCCTCCCATTAAATTAACAAATTCCCGACTAATAGGTAAACCCAAGCCAGTTCCTTCTATTGATTTTTGACCAGTTTTTGTTTGCACAAAAGGCTCAAATAAACTATGTATTTCTGATGCTTCAATTCCTGGACCAGTATCTGTAATAGTAAATTCAAGCTTCCCGAATTGGTGATGATTAAATACTGACAATATAACTGTTCCTTCAGATGTAAACTTGACTGCATTACCTAAAATATTAATCAGAACCTGACGCAATTTTCCTTCATCAGTTTTGATGATTATAGGTAAATTATCTGCCACTTCAAAGATTAGTTGTAAGCCTTTTTTACTGGCTTTTAGCATCATCATATCTTTTAGAGATTGGAGCAGTTCATCTAAATCAAAGCAACTTTCTGTTAAAGTAACTCTGCCTGCTTCAATTTTTGACATGGATAAAATATCATTAATTAAATTCAGTAAATGGTCTCCACTGCGATTAATAATTTTTAACTGCTCAATCTGTTCCTCATTTAAAGAGTTATCCCGCACCAACAATTGGCTGAAACCCAAAATTGCATTTAAAGGAGTACGCAATTCGTGAGTCATAGAAGCAAGAAAATTACTCTTAGCATGGTTAGCAGCTTCCGCAGTTTCTTTAGCATTTTTGAGTTCAATTTCTCCTTGTAAACGTTCTAATTCTGCCCCCACCCGTGCAGCAAAAATTTTCAAAATCAACTGATCGGAAGAATTAATATCTATTGGTGCAGCATCCATAACCGTTAATAAACCAAGAATTTTGCCTTGGGAATTATATAGAGGAATACCCCAATAACTTTCTACATTTAACTTAATTAACCAGCCATCTTGGGGAAAAAGTTGTTTTAAAGAATGTGGATAATAACAAATTTTTCCCTCTAATACTTTTTCACAAGGACTGCCTGCTATAAAGTAACTGATATCTTTGATCACTTCATTGCCACTCCAAAATGCTCTGACATAGAGTTTTTGTTCTGCTTCCTTGAATTCATTAATGCAAGCATAATCAAGTTGTAGTACTTGAGCTAGACTCCGAACACAAGCATCGAAAAAGTCATCTCCTATATAAGAAGCAGTACCTTCAACAATCAAACGTAAAGCTTCTTCCCGTTCCCTTTTCTCTGTTATATCAATACCAAAAGATTGAATTTCAATTAAATGTCGGTCTAGATTCATTATTGGTTGATTTGTCCAACTAACCCAGCGCCGTTCCCCAGAAGCAGAAATAACTTGATATTCTGAAGTTGTTGGAGATAATTTTTTCTGAATTGATTGAATATTTTCCTGTACTTGTTCTTGAGCTATTCCATCTGACATTAATTGTAAAAAGTTACTGCCCAATAATTCAGTTGAAGACTTGCCAAAAAATTGACAATAGTATTGGTTAACGAATGTGAGCGCACCATTTGGTTGCCATCTACAAACCAGTACACTGTCCTGTGACTCTACCAGTTCCCGATAACGAAGTTCACTTTCTCTTAATGCTTCTTCTATCTGTTTGCGGTCATTAATATCCTGCAGAGATCCTACCATCCTAATTGGCATCCCTTTTTGCTCCCAAAGAGCTTGTCCTCTGGCTAAAACCCACTTATAATTCCCATCTTTGCAAAGTATACGATGCTCAACAACAAAGTTAAGAGTTTCTTGCTTGAGGTGACTTTGCATCAGTTCCATCACCATTTCAAGGTCATCTGGATGTATGCGGCTATACCATTCATGAGAATGGGGTTGAATTTCATGGTCTTCATAGCCCCATATTGCTTTTAGTCGAGGTGACATAAAGGCTTCATTGGTTGTAATATTCCAGTCGTAAATCCCTTCATTATTGCCTTTTAACACTAACTGCCAACGTTCTTCACTTTTTTTGAGTGAATCTTCTACCTGTCTGCGAATCTGAATTTCTTGCTCTAATAATTCATTCTGTTCGGATAATTCTTGTCGTTGTTGTTTTTCTTGTGCTAAAAGATTTACTTGAGCGATGGCAATACCTACTTGAGCTGCCACTGCTTCTAACAATTCTATTTCTTCTGCTTTCCAATGACGAACATAATTACATTGGTGTACGTCGATCGCCCCATTAGTTTTTCCTTGATAAGAAGTTCTAATTGCCATCATTGACCTGAGCTTGAGTTGCTTACAGAGAGGTGAAACTTCCTGTAGCAGAGGTTCAACATAGACATTATCAGTAGCAATTGCTAAGTCTTGCGACAACATTAACTCAGCATGAGAATTACCTAATATGGGAATTTCTAAATTAGAGGGTAACTCTAGACCGTAGCTCTGATATTGAGCCACTATGGGAATTCGTGGTACGGGAAATTCTGAATAAGTATGAATCAAGCAGCGGTCTGTATGCAAAACTCTTGCTATTTGATTTGCTGCAGTTTGGTATACTTGTTCTGGTTCTAGGCAAGAGCGAATTTGATGGGTAATTTCTCTGAGGACTAATGCTCTTTGTATTTGTCTTTCTAGAGAGCATTTTGCTGTGGATAGTTCTATTTCTGCCTCTTTACGCTCTGTAATGTCAATCGCAGCACTAATGTAGCCTGCAAAAGTGCCATTAGGAGTAAATCTTGGTTTGGCTGTATCTACTACCCATCGATACTTGCCATCAAACCGACGGAAACGATATTCCATCTGAAAGGCAGCAAAAGTTTTATGGCTGTATGTATACATTAACCTACAGTGTTCTCTATAATCTGGATGAACCAATTTTAACCATTCATTTGTTATAGCATCAGATAAATTGTATCCGGTAAATTCTAACCATGTTTGATTAAAAAATGTACTGTTACCGTTAGTGTCTGCCACACGGATCATTACGGCGATACTATCTGCCATCGAACGAAAACGAACTTCACTTTCCTGTAGTGCCTGTTGTGCAACTACGCGCTTGGTAACATCTACTTGCACTCCTACATAATGAGTTAAAGTTCCAAAATCATCATGTACTGGAGAAATTGTTACTTCATTCCAAAATTTGCTACCATCTTTGCGAGTATTTTGCAAGACTACCGAACATTTTTCCCCAGCGGCGATCGCCCGTCTCATTTCTTGAATTTCTGGTTGATTTATATCAGTACCTTGTAAAAAACGACAATTTCTACCAATAACTTCAGAAATTGAGTAACCTGTAGTTTTTTCAAAGCCTGAATTAGCATATATTACTGGATATTCGTCTACACTTAAATCGCTAATTACAATTCCTTGAGGAGCTGTAAATATTGCTCTTTCTAATAGTTTTAAACGTTCTTGTTCGCGACGATTTTCTGTGACATCTTTAAGAGTTAAAAGATAAGCTTTATTATCTTCCCAAATAATTTCTTTTATATGTGTTTCTATAAATAAAACTTTTCCCGATTTTTGTCGAATATATATTTCTGTTTCATTACCATGTACAAGAGGCAAACCTATTTCTTCACCGATCAACTCTGGAGCTGATTTTTCCCATAACAATTCTGTAGCTGGATTAACAAAAACTATTTTGCCTTCTCTGTTGATAATCATCAGACCTTCTGATATATTAGTAATAATTGCTGATAAATTATATTCGGTTTTTCGCTTGATTTCTATTTCCTTTTCTAGTTGTTTATTTTTTTCTTCTAATTTGATATATAGTTTTTTGATTGTCAGTTGAGCTTCTATTCTTGCTAATACTTCTTCACGCTGAACGGGCTTGGTAATATAATCTATTCCTCCGGCTTCAAATCCTTTTATTCTTTCGGTAGTATCAGATAAATCACTCAGAAAAATTACTGGTATATTCTGAGTATTAGGATTTGCTTTGAGTTGTTTACAGACTTGATAGCCATCCATTTCTGGCATTTTTACATCCATTAAAATTAAATCGGTCTTATTCTCCATTACATATTTTAATGCTAATTTGCCAGAATTAGCCTGTTCAATTTTATACCCTTTTAAGCCGATTATCTCAGATAGAAAAGATAAAATATGGGGATGATTATCTACTATGAGAATTGTAATTTGACCGTTATTCATAATTAGATTTTTTCTATGTTTATTATTTGAGTTGCAAATTACGACTTGATATTTTCAGCATTTTTTATTGAGTATATATTTTCTAACTATAAGATAATTATATACCAATTTTATCAAGGTGATATATAGCATTCTTATCTGGATTGTCAACACTCAATAATAAAAGAGAACAGGTAAAAGTAAACAAGGAGTCAATAATACAAAATTTTTTTGATTAAAAAAAGACCATCTAGATTGATCAAGCATTTGAAAAGGCTATATTGAAGTTATTTATCCCTGTCACCTTTCAAATAAAGTATTTTGCCCTGATATGAAATAATAAAATTTTTACGATATATTAGGCTCTAAAAAATGGGGACTAGGAGAGAGCTTCCATAGCATGATTTTTCAGATAACTATGGTGAGGTAGTATTATACCATTTTGAAAATAGAATATTACAAATGACGTAGTTCAATAATTAATAATTAATAATTAATAATTAATAATTACCTCTCCTTGAAAACGGATAGGATTGACTAATCATGAAAATTTTTTCTTCTCTTGGTCGATTGGATATGGCGAGGTTTTCTCCCCATCCCACCCTACGGGAAGCTCCGAATATCGACAGCTTGTTTCTCCTTGAAAGGAGAGGCTTTAAACCTTAATTATTCGGTAAGGAAGAAGGAAAGATTTACGTTGGATGAAGTAATAAAAAAAAGCAATAAAGATATATCATTTTATTGCTCAATTAAATCGATAAATTTTAACAAAAATATATAAATCATCATCAATAATATTTATTATATCATGTTATAATAATTGCTGATAAATAAAATTATACTGATTCACAGTACGAAAAAAACCTAAAAAATGACGGGAGGAAGTACGCAGCGCCCGTTTTAATAGCTGGTGGAATAACGACACGCGGGTAATAAAGCGTAGTAAAAATCTGCTATACTAGCGGAATAAGGAACAAGGTTTGTCGCTATGACATGACCGCGCTTTGCGGTGAGATTCCGGTGGACAGGAGACGGGGACGACGCTTCCTGCGACGGCTGTTAGCTCCGCATTCGGCACCGAAAAGCAAGCAGGCAGCTAGAGCAGCGAGAAGATTGCTCCAACTTGAGTAAAACCACTCGTGAAAACTATTCAAAAAAAAAGTAAACTCACAGCTAGATTTCGTTCTATGCCGAGGGGTATAGGAGTCTATTGATAGGCTTGAAGCAAATGTGGATTTATGAGGAGCTGCGTGCGGAAGTAAATTCCGCACTTAAAACGCCCCGTCCCATTGGCGGTGGACTAACCACAGAATCCAGGGTGTTTCAACCCCTGGAGATGTCAATCATTTTGTTACATAGTGAGATTTATTCGTGCCTACTTATATCATGTCCGTTGGTATAGTCCCGTGTAAAAGTTGGGGAAATATCTACCGCCATATAAGTAAAATTTTTCCTTTTCTTAAAGCTTCTTCCTTCTTCCAACTTCGGTCTTCCTTACCTTCTCTATACAAGACCGATGCTACCGGACATCATATTACTTACAACTATAGCGTTACCCATTAAGGTGTTTGACATGAATAGAAGCTCAATCCCCAATGTATTCCCCTGTTGCCTATTGCCTCACAGGAGTGCGCCTTCCCTCTCTTGGTCGGCATTCCCATGGCGAGCAGACCAGTTCTTGACAGAGCCGCTCCGCTAACGCCGGGTTCCGACCGCTTGCGACTGTCGTCGTCGCGGAGTCGCACCGCTGTTGCTTACAGTGCTTTTCAAATTGATGAACCACATCTTCACAAGCAAAACTTTGTAGGGACGTTCCATGGAACGTCCCTACTGTGGTCTACCTAAATGAAAACCGCTGTATTGCCTTGCGCGTAGCGCTATAGCAGATCAAATGTCACAAAAAAAGGCGATAATGAAATTATCGCCATGATTAAAAATGACATTAGAAAAAAAAATGTCTTCAACGAGTGGTTTTATCCCTTTGTTGACGTCTACGATCGCGCCACTCAGCCGCCGTTAAATATACCACACCTAAAGTAACAATTAACATTAGTCCTGATGCTACTATTGCCATAATATTTACAACTGTTAATTCCACAACTCCTCCTAAAATTTTAGATTTTTTCTTTTAGATTTTATCAAAAAAAATGCTTTAGAGTAACTAAACTATATTTACATCAAGACATTCTCCAAAATAATTATTTCGAGATACAGAGTGTAATAAATAATTGTTCTTTCTCTTCTTTCTTATTGATTCTTATGTAGCAATTTCCAAGAAGCGTGAGGTTCAAAATTGGTTGGTTTTAGGGAACAGGGAGCAGGGAGGAATAATTGATTTTATTTTTAATTTTTGGAGATGTCTATTAGTCATACCAAATTCGGTTATCAAAACCACGTTTTTAAAATTCCTCTCTAACCCTTCTGCCTTACCTTCAGAATAAAGGTTCTTTGTAAACCGGATTTAGTATCAGTTCGTAATTAATTATTCTGATGTACCGAATAATTAAGGTTTAAAGTCTCTCATTATTAATTATTCATTATTCATTATTCATTATTCAGTAGCTCTTCTAAAATGGTAAACCTGACATGATTAATTGCCAAATTACCAATAGAAACTTTTTCCTTATTAACAGGTATTCCCTTATTTTTCAGAGTTTCAAACTTAATTCCTTTACCAATTTCCACATGATACCAAGCCAAACCCATAAAAAACCTTAATGGATAAGGTCCTCCTTCTTGTAAATCATCAGGGTTTGATTCCATAGGCACCCAACCAAAACCAGGTAGATAAAATTCTAACCAAACATGATTAAATTCTGGCTCTAAAGGCACACCTTTTCTATCAGCAAAAGCCGGACATTTATAGCGACCTACTGTACGACAAGCAATACCATTTAATCGTGCCAAAGCTAACAATAACCCTACATATTCTCCACAAGATCCAACACCTCTTTCTAACACAATATCTGGAGTATCAATCTTAGCTGTTACTCCATAAGAAAGTTGATCGTAGACATAATTCCGAATATTCAGCAGTTGACGCAATATATTTTTTTCTTGTAAAACAGCATCTTTTGCTGCCTGGATAACTATCTCTTTATCCATAGCCAAATTATCATTATCTACCAGATATTTTTCGTAAAAACCTTCTGGCAATTCCGGAAGATTTTCTACATTAAAAGGTTGAATTTGGTACTTAATTGCCCTAACTTCTAATAACGCCTTCCAACCAAATATACGCCTTTCACTTTGACGTAATGGTTTAAACCTAAAAACAGCAACTTTTTCACCATTTTGAATCTCTTCAGTAAAAGGTATTCCTATAGGAGAAATTTCCCTAACTTTTTGGCGATGAGTTTCTGATGGTAAAGCAATACGCCATTCTAAATCTTCTAAAAATATTTCATCTAATGGTTCTAATTCTTCAACATAAGACATCTCTATTAAAAAACTATTAGAAACAGCATATTTTTCCTGCTCATTGTAATAAAAATAAAGAGGATGTATAAAAGAGCGATCGCGCTTACTCAGCTCATACTGTCTTTCTGAGTTTGGGTCATCCCTAATATAAAGTTCATCACCAGCATAAGCGACATAAAGCTGTTTTTCCCCCGTATTTATATCCAGATAAAATGCTAATCCTGTAGGATTTTCAAAAGGAGTCAGTACACTAAATTTAACTTGACCAGTTGCCCTTTCTAAACAATAAACAGTTTGCTCCTCGCGGTCACAAAGCCACAACTCTTCATTCTGTACCGTAATATTTTCAAAACCTATTCCTGGAGCATAAAACCCAGTAATTTTTTGTCTAGTATTTTTATCTAATACAAAAATCCTACCTAGTTTTTGACAAGTGACATAAACAGTTGATTCCCAAACAGCAATTCCATCAGCAGCATAAGGTAAAGTGAAAAAATGTTGCCATTTCAGGCGTCCCTCCGATGAATTACCAATTGCATTAGAACAGAAATAAACTTTATTTTCCCTTGTCAACCAAAGAGTATCTTTCCAAAGCGCGATACCTGTAACATCAATAAATTCATTAGTTTGAAAGGGATTGATAACTATTGTATTATCTGTTTTTGGGTCAATTCTTAGCAGAAAACCACGATTTTTGTCAATGGCGTAGAGAATCTCTCTAGAAAAAGCAATACTATGTAGTGAGGCAACTCCAATTGGTCTAATAGTCCTTGGCCCAGAAGATTGTTTTTGCATATTTTTAGGTTAGGTGATTCAAAATTCATGTTAATAGCCTTCGGCTGCAAGTCAGGAGTCATTCCTCAGGAGTCAGGAGTCAGTATATTTTTTTTGGGCGCGATAGATGAGAGTAGCTGACTCCTAGCTGGAAGCCTTACCAAATAATTATTAATTAAATAATTCAGCTTGATGATCCGACCCTTGGCTGCGCCACGAGCTGTCGCTCTACAAGGGGAAAAAACGGTCGATCTTCGGGGCTTCCCGTAGGGTGGGATGGCTCCGAAACCTGCACCATATCCATGAGACCAAGAGAAGAAATAATATTTCCTGATATTCAATTCCGTAACGGTTAAAACCCGAGGTAATTATCCATTATCCATTATCCATTATCCATTAATGAACAGGTATAAATCCCCACCGTCACCCGCGGTGTCCACAATTGCTTGGGATTTTGTAGACACGAAGTGGCGTATCGAAGACTATCCCCACAAATAAAGATTGCTGTCTCCAGAATTGCTGTCTCCTGATTCCTTCTTCAAATTCAGAATAAATATTTTCGCAGTAGGTTTTGAGTATTCATTTACTAAGCGACTTAAGTATTGAAACTATATAACTTCTGTGTCAAAGGAAACCCTTAACATAGAACATAAAATCTAAATGAGTATTAGCTTACTATATAATTATTGATAAAATTAAATCGTTTATACTAATGCTTCAGAAAAAACTTATATTTTGCCGAATAAATACCCGATTAAATAAATGTAGAAAAATTTAATACTGTTACTTGATTAGACACATTTTATATCTAAATAAATAATTTGGTTTTTGGCTGTTATCAAGCCACTATAGGAGCCATAATTCACTTTTTTTGGGAAATAAAATTAAACTAGAGTATAACTATTGCAATGTTTAAATTGATCGCATTAATTCCTACTACTACATTTATAATTATTTGCTTATTAGCTAATCAAGCTGTATCCAAAACGGTAGATGTGGATAAATTATGGGATAAAACTTCAGTGAAAGCCAAAAAATGGCATTATTTATCATCCAAAAACTCTAAATTAACATCAAAATTCACCCCAAAACTAATTTATAAATATCAAAATAAAAACCTTAAACGAAAAACTTTAAGCTCTCAATTACTAAAAAATAAAGGACTAAAATTAATAGCCTACTCAAAAACTTCTCCTCAACAAAAAAACATTACACAAATACAACATCAAATTCAAAACCTATCCCATACTCAGCAAAAACTCACTCACCCTCAAATTATTAATACCTTAACTTCAAAACAACCAATTTATGCCCAAAATACTCCAACAAATCAAGAAATACGACAAAATTTACCCGATAACCCCCGACCAGATCCAAATCGCGATCGCTTTCTCCAACCCCTTCCCCAACCAACTCAACCAGAAGAGCCAAAAGAAGAAGAACTAAAAAAATCACCACCACCCCAACCTCTGCCAGATGAGCCTACTCAAAAAATTCCCGTGCAGAGAATTTTAGTATTAGGAAGTACAATCTTAACCCCAGAAGAAATAAATTCCCTCACTGGGCCGTTAGAAGGACGTTTAGTTACCCTATTAGAACTTCGGCAAATAGCAGATAAAATTACCGAAATTTATCTAGAACGTGGCTATATCACCTCAAGGGCGATTTTACCACCCCAAACTATCACCGAGGGCGTAGTGAGAATTCAAGTTATAGAAGGAATTTTGGGAGAAGTCCAAATAGAAGGTACAAAAAGATTACATAAATCTTATATTGAAAATCGGATACGACTTGGAGCAGCCCAGCCATTGGACACTGCTCAACTAGAAAATCAACTACGATTACTTCGGGGTAATCCCTTATTTGAAAATATTGAAGCTAGTTTGCGAGCCAGCGAAAATCCAGGAGAGAGTATTCTAATTGTTCGTGTCACAGAAGCAAACCCTTTTGAATTTAGTATAAATACTGATAACTACTCACCTCCCACAGTCGGCTCTGAAAGAGTAGGTTCGACTTTACTACATCGCAACTTGACAGGGCGGGGTGATTTTTTTGTGGCATCTTATAATACCACCAGGCTTTTTAGTGATGAATCAGATGTTTTTGACTTTATCTACAATTTGCCCATCAACTCTATGAATGGCACTTTACAGTTTAGAGCAGCACCCAACAGTAATAGAATTGGTCAAGATTTTGAAGGTATAGAGATTAGTGGCACAACCGATGTATATGAGTTTAGTTACCGTCAGCCTTTTGTACGAACTCCTAGAGAAGAGTTAGCTTTTTCTGTGGGGTTCAGCTATCAGCGTACAGAGACTTTTTTGGACGATCAACTTTTTGATGACCCTCAAACTCCAGAAGAAGATGGTATTAACAGTACAACTGTGATTAGGTTGGGACAAGACTACATTCGCCGAGACCCTCAAGGAGCTTGGGCTTTGCGATCGCAATTTAATATTGGCACTAATTTATTTGATGCTACAGAGAGGGAAGACCCTCAACCCGATGGACGTTTCTTCAGTTGGTTAGGCCAAGTGCAAAGGGTACAAAGATTAACTGCTAATCATTTATTGATTGTCCAGGGAGATTTGCAACTATCCTCAATTGCTCTATTGCCATATCAACAATTTATTATTGGCGGTGGTTTGTCGTTACGGGGCTATCGCCAGAATATACGTTCCGGGGATAATGGTTTTCGGTTTTCTATTGAAGACCGGATTACGGTCTATAGGGATGAGTCTGGTTTACCATCGATACAATTTACTCCTTTTATAGATATTGGAGCTGTTTGGAATGATGGTAGTAATCCTAATAATGATTCTTTACCAGACCAAAGATTTTTAGCAGGGGCAGGCATAGGTTTGATTTGGCAACCACTGCCACAGGTTGATTTGCGTTTGGACTATGGTATCCCTTTGGTAGACCTGGACGATCGCGGCAATAATGCTCAAGACTCTGGATTTTATTTCAGTGTAATTTTCCGGCCACTTTAGGGGAGTGTGGGGAGTGTGGGGAGATTGGGATATGGGGACCCATCCCTACTCCCTGGAGGGGAATGTGTGGTTAGGGGGAGATTCTTCATATTTATAGCAATGTGCGCTGGCATATTTACACATTATTTTTTGTACACCTTTTCGCTTACTGCATTTTAAGCTGGACATTGTAAATACCTGAGCGCTCATCGCTATACATAATTTTTTGTATTTCATATCCATATAAATATTCTCTGACGACAATGAATTGGTCCTGGGGGGAGTTTGTAGGGACGTTGCATAAGGGCGTCCCTACTGGGAGAAGTAAACATAATAATAATTAATGTGCTCCTCGGGTGCTAATTATCAAAAAGGTGATCAGGCTAGTGTTAATTAATTAATCATTGAAATGCTACTGACTCCTGACTCCTAATAAATAACCTAGTCAATTGAAGCCATTAATTCTGAGGACTGAGGACTGAGGACTGACTGAAACCCCTCAAAAGTTGGTAAATCCTCTTTAGTATTCATCTTCTGACCTTTGCTTTCTACCTAATTTCCTACAGAAATATATTTGGACTAATCAAATTTTTTGTTATAAAAATTAACCTTGGGCAATTTTGTTCCTAAATAATTGAATTTACTATTGGGCGATCGCCTAATTATTGGAGCAAACCAGAGAAACCTTATCATCTCAAAGTCTGCTAAAGCCTTATATTTGAGCTATAAAATTTGTCTTCTTATGATTCAATGCCTATTTTTTTTAATATTGTTACTCTTTGTATAAAAAAAATTACACAAATAAATTATAGAGTAATAAATTTCCCTTAAAAGTAATTAATGTCAATAAAAAATCAAATTTAAAAAATATTCAATCTAAATGATTCTGTTTACAGCATCTGATAAATCTTGCCCCCCTTTTTTTTGTAGTGAAGTTAGACAATAATTCTTTTGAGAAGCCCAAAAAAATAGGTTGACCAAAAAGTAAGGTCAATAGCCTCCCCTGTTAAGGGGATAAAAAGCGGTCGAAGGATGGCGTTTTGCGACGCAACATTAATCAAACACAAGCTGAAAAATAGACAAAAATTGAGCTTATTAAAAATTCTTAAGCCTCATCTAAATTAAAAAATTATCTAGGAGAAAAAAAGTGAAACTCTCAGTATATGGAAAAGGTGGCATCGGCAAATCTACAACAAGCTGCAACATCTCAGTAGCCTTAGCCAAACGTGGTAAAAAAGTTCTACAAATTGGTTGCGACCCAAAACACGACAGTACATTTACCCTCACAGGATTTCTCATCCCCACAATTATTGACACCCTGCAAGAAAAGGACTACCATTACGAAGATATCTGGCCAGAAGACGTAATTTATAAAGGTTACGGTGGCGTAGACTGTGTAGAAGCAGGTGGACCTCCAGCTGGAGCAGGTTGTGGTGGCTACGTTGTCGGCGAAACAGTCAAACTACTCAAAGAATTAAATGCCTTTGACGAATACGACGTCATTCTATTTGACGTACTCGGTGACGTAGTTTGTGGTGGTTTTGCAGCTCCACTAAACTATTCAGACTACTGCATGATTGTCACAGATAATGGCTTCGATGCCCTCTTTGCAGCTAATCGCATTGCCGCCTCTGTCCGTGAAAAAGCTCGCACCCATCCTCTACGTTTGGCTGGCCTAATAGGTAATCGTACATCCAAGCGCGACCTAATCAATAAATATATAGAAGCCGTACCAATGCCAGTGCTAGAAGTCCTACCACTAATTGAAGATATTCGGGTTTCTCGTGTCAAAGGCAAAACATTGTTCGAGATGGCCGAAAACGATCCTTCACTCCAATACGTTTGTAATTATTACCTGAATATTGCCGACCAAATTTTGGCATTGCCAGAGGGAGTAGTGCCTAACGAATCTCTCGATCGCGATTTGTTCTCCTTACTCTCTGATTTCTACTTAAATCCTAGTAAGCCTGAAGTTATGTCAGAGGATGAGAAGCTTGACCTGATGATGGTTTAATAGATTTAGCTCTTCTCAGGATAAGGAATTATAGAAGTCATGGTTTTCTTTGAACAATTATCAACGTCCCTCAAACAAAAATGGCTGCACTACTACCAAAAAAATCGCCCATGGTTGGTACTGCACATGACAGATGAAAATACGGTCCAGACTCCTGATGGAGGAAGGAGACCTCTGTCATACCTTATCTTGGGAATTCTTAATGCCCTGGAACCAGAGTTAGAGGCATTAATGTTGCCTTTCTCCAAACTCAAGGCAGATGCAGATAGTTTAATAGAAGTTTTAGGGTTAAATTTTGACCCAGACATTGCCATAGGTAAAGAACCAGATTCTTCTATAGATAAATCAACATCAATATCATCTTTGAGTTCCACAGGTGATGATGCTCAGGAGTCACCAGGATCTTATTCCCCAATTATGCCAGACCAGAATGAAGATTCTAATAATTGGGGTACTGCTGCAGTAGTAGGTGGAGCTGTCGCTGTCGGTGGAGCTGCTGCACTAGCTTCTGGATTGGGTATGGACTCTGATAATTTGCTTGATGATGAGCAGAGTGAGTTAGACCTGGAGTCAGAAGCGGATGAGTTGGATATGGGAATGGATTCTGACTCGGAAGTGGATGATGATTTGGACTTGGAAATGGAGTCAGAAGCGGATGAGTTGGATATGGGACTGGATTCTGACTCGGAAGTGGATGATGATTTGGACTTGGGAATGGAGTCAGAAGCGGATGAGTTGGATATGGGACTGGATTCTGACTCGGAAGTGGATGATGATTTGGACTTGGGAATGGAGTCAGAAGCGGATGATTTGGATATGGGACTGGATTCTGACTCGGAAGTGGATGATGATTTGGACTTGGGAATGGAGTCAGAAGCGGATGATTTGGATATGGGACTGGATTCTGACTCGGAAGTGGATGATGATTTGGATTTGGGAATGGAGTCAGCAGCAGAAGCAGAAGATGACTTGGGTAGCCTTGACCTCAGCGACCTAGATGGAGATAGTTCTGACGATCTCGATCTTGGAGAAGATAGCTCCGACTTTGTAGCAGAAGATATTCCCGATCCATTTGAAGATACATCGGCGAAGTTGGATGAGTCTGGACTGGATGAGCTAGGTGATATGGATCTTAGCGACTTGGGAGATGATAATCAATTTGATGATTTGTCTTCTGATGATTTAGGAGATTTGGACCTCGATCTGGATGGAGATGACCTAGATTTGGATGAGGCCGATCTAGATTCTTTAGCAGGAGATAAAAAGTCTTCTAATGATGACGATCTTGAAGGGTTGTTGGGTTAAACAATAGGAAAATTGATATTGACTGGTTTGTTTTATTTGCTATGTTTTGATTTTTAGCAGATATAAAAGTTACATTAACTATTGATTTTCTATGCCTGTGCTAGTTGAAATGGTATTAGTATCAAGCATGATTTCTTTTAGTCAAAAAAACACAGTTCAAAAAAATGTAATTTATCAATGCTAGTTCAATACATAGCGATTAGCAATCAGTTATTTGCTTAACTCAAAACTACTACCTGTAAGCTTATAGACTTTTATAACTATCCTCACACTTTTTTGTATTGCTATAAAAGTTAATTTTTTACTAGCATGAGCATTGATTTTTCCCAAAATAAATTATTGATAAATAGGAGTATTTTTTGATGACTAATACTGTTGCACCTGAAGCTTTAACTTTTGAATGTGAAACTGGTAATTATCATACTTTTTGTCCGATTAGTTGTGTGTCTTGGCTTTATCAAAAAATTGAAGATAGTTTCTTCTTAGTAATTGGTACTAAGACTTGTGGTTATTTCTTACAAAATGCCATGGGAGTAATGATTTTTGCTGAACCTCGTTATGCCATGGCTGAGTTGGAAGAAGGTGATATTTCAGCTAAGTTAAATGACTATGATGAATTGAAACGTTTATGTTTACAAATTAAGCGTGATAGGAACCCCAGTGTGATAGTTTGGATTGGTACTTGTACCACTGAAATTATTAAAATGGATTTGGAAGGTTTGGCTCCTAAATTAGAGTCAGAAATTGGCATTCCGATTGTGGTTGCTCGTGCTAATGGTTTGGATTATGCTTTTACTCAAGGGGAAGATACGGTATTGGCAGCAATGGCAGCTCGTTGTCCGAAACAAGTTTTAGAAGCAGAAAAAGAAGAAAGAAGTGGGATACAAAAACTATTAAGTTTTGGTAGGAAAAAAGAGGAGGTTGCTGCGGAAGAATCTGAGTATGTTGAGCATCCACCTTTAGTTTTATTTGGCTCTTTACCAGACCCAGTTGTAACTCAATTAACTTTAGAATTGAAGAAGCAAGGGATTAAAGTTTCTGGTTGGTTGCCTGCGAAACGTTACACAGAATTACCAGTAGTTGAAGAGGGATATTATGTGGCAGGTTTAAATCCTTTCTTGAGTCGGACTGCTACTACTTTAATGCGTCGTCGGAAGTGTAAATTAATTGGTGCGCCATTCCCCATCGGACCGGATGGAAGTAGGGCTTGGATTGAGAAGATTTGTTCTGTTTTTGGTATTGAACCCAAAGGGTTAGCAGAAAGAGAAAAGCAAATTTGGGAGAATTTGGAAGACTATATCCAGTTAATTCGTGGTAAGTCTGTTTTCTTTATGGGTGATAATTTGCTGGAGATTTCTTTGGCTCGTTTTTTGATTTGTTGTGGCATGACTTGTTCAGAAATTGGTATTCCTTATATGGATAAAAGATATCAAAAAGCTGAGTTGGAAATGTTAGAAAAAACTTGTAACGAAATGGGTGCGCCTTTGCCTAAGATTATTGAGAAACCTGATAATTATAATCAGATTCAAAGGATTTATGAATTGAAGCCAGATTTGGTAATTACTGGTATGGCTCATGCTAATCCTTTGGAAGCTAGAGGGATTAATACTAAGTGGTCGGTTGAGTTTACTTTTGCTCAAATTCATGGGTTTACAAATGCTCGTGATATTTTGGAGTTAGTAACTCGTCCGTTGCGTAGAAATCATGCTTTGAAGGATTTAGGTTGGGATAAGTTAGTTAAGGAAGAAGCTAAGGTTTAATTGACAAATTTTTGGGTAGAAAAAATTCCTAAATTGTAGACTTTCGTTATAAGAATAGTAGGGTGGGGTTAGCTTGCTCTACTAATTTTTTTTCCATGAGGGGGAGTAGGAGACAATTCTCATTTCATTCACAAATTTTGTCACAGAAAAAATTTTGATAATTTGGGCAAAATTTACCACTTATTCAGAAAAATAGTTGTTGCTCGTTTGGTGAATTTACTAATTTTCTGAGACTCGCAACTGAGGAGATAATTTTTCAACTCTAGCAATTTTGATTGAGGGGAGTTAGAAGGGGGAAATTCTCATTTCATCCATCAATTTTCTCAGAGACAAAAATTAGATAGTTTTGCCAACATTTACCACCTACTCACAAAAATACTCGGTAAAAGTTTTCCAACTTTACTAATTTTTTCCCCAGGAAGGAAGCTCAAAGCCTACTCCCATTTAATCCACAGATATTCTCAACTCAAAAATTCTGATAATTTGCCAATATTTACCACCTACTCACAAAAATACTCGGTAAAAGTTTTCCAACTCTACTAATTTTTTCCGAGGAAGGAAGTATAAGGTAGCTCTCATTTCATCCACAGATTTTCTCAGAGCCAAAAATTAGATAGTTTTGCCTGAGTAAAAAGTTGAAAGTTGAAAAGCTACTTTTTATCTAAAATCATTCAATTCTACTGCCAGTATTGAACAAGAATCTGGTCGAGTATATAAGGAAATATTTGAATCGTTTGACAAAATATATCCTTTCTCAAACCGAACAATTCTATAACTTAATCAAATTGACATTTATTAGTAGATTTTGAACAAAGCGATCGCTCAAATATCTCTCATCATAAGCATTCAGCCGTCAGCTATCAGCTATTGCTTTTAGTGAGTGATAAAAGCAATATTTAATTAAGCTAGAAAAATCTGGCATTAAGTCAGCTCCAAAGTCTATATTCATTTAAACCTCGTCCTTAAGCACAAGGTCTTATTGCTGAAGTCCGCAGTTCCTCCGGAGGAGGCTAGCTGATGGCTAATAGCTGTTTGCGCAGCATTCCGCAGGAAATGCTTACCTCTCATCATTCCCTATTCCCTGACAACTGCTGCGAAGTCTAATTTCTACGAGATATAAAATGTTGGACTACAGGCCACCGGAATCATAGATTAATATCTAATACCTTTTTTGAATTTAGTTTTAAGTTTAAGCGATCGCAAACTACCTTTAAATCAAAACTTGAGGCCAAGAGGATAAAGATAATTTTTACTAATCTAAATAGGCTTTAAGATTGTTTGTGCAAATCAAAAAAATCCCTTTTTTTCTCAATTATTACAAAATATTTCACGAGCTTGCGTTGTTTCAGCGATTTGTATCATACTCTGTACATTAAGATATGATGCCAATTTTATATCTAAAACAAAAATCACCTCCTTTCAATCAAGCTATAACCCAGTATTTACGTTAAAAATATCCTAGATATTGCGATTTGCAGTGAACTAAAATAAGCTCAAAAAAACAAATTTTGCATAAGTCAAAATACCTAAGTAATTATAGACATTGACAAAACGCCACAAATAGTATCAAAGCTTGCTCTATCCAAAATATAATTATTACCTCAATAACACCGGAGCATGAAAGCCATCGTCTTTTAAGCGATGGATGAAAGGTAACTCGTCGGATTTTAATCCTTACGTATTTTATTTGACCGAAAAGCGACGTTGAAGCTCCCTCGTGTTTGAACCTGGCCATGAAAACAAGGGAGTTGTTTGGACTAAATAACTAAAGTTTTCCTCTGTTACTATGATCGACAATAACTTTTTGGTCCGCCTGTTTCCAATGTACTCTTGTCAGCAAGTTTTAGTAAATAAAAATTCTGAATTAATTGCTATCTTAAAATTCTTGTGTGAAGAATCTCACAAGCCTACTAACATGAGAATATATTATGCCAGGCAAGTATATTTTAAGTCTCAAAAAGGCATTGGCAAGTATGACGCAGGAATTGCTCTACAAAAAGAACAATCACTATAAAGTTTTATATCTCACTTGCAGCACAACAAATATTGAGAACCGTAGCTGAATCATTTAGGTCTTATTATGGTCTTATTATTGCCTACAGAGTAAGGAAAAGTCTCAGACAAACCAAAGATTCCTAACTACAGAAAAAAGGTGGAATGGCTACATTTAGTTACCCAAATCATGCATTAAAACTTAAAGGTAATCAAATTAGATAACCACTAGGTAATACCTGTAAAAGCTGGTTTGGAATAGATAGCTTTTTAATTCCAATGCCTAGTATAAGAGCATTTTCTGCCATTAAAGAACTGAGAATCTTACCAAGAAATAGATGCTTTTATTGGGAATTTGTTAATGAAAAAGAAATAGTAGTTAGGACTTGCTGAAAAAGTCTTTTTGCTAAGGTAGGGAGTAGCTAAAACTCAATAGTTGGAGGGAGTTGTAGAGGAGGTACTCAGAAAAATTATCCATTTTAGATGGTGACGATCTGCCTATTTATGGTGAAAAACCCGATGATTGGAAACCATTAGGAAAAAGAATAAAGCGTGGTTTGTATAGAAGTAGTAATAATTGGTTAATTAATACAGATTGTCAGGTCCCTGCAAATATAATCACAAAAGTAAGCAGAAAGCTAGGGTTAAACTTAAGCCAACTGTGTAGGGGCACCGCGGAAATTGTCCCCAGAGAGTGTATTTCAGCTAAGAACAGACGGAGCAACACGGATTTATCCTGTTGCGTAGTATCTACTTAGAATACCCTCGGCAGAGAGCCAGGGGAGTAGTTAAGGTAAACTATCAGAGAATCTTGAAAGAGGACTCCCGTTATAATTTTTAATTTAGCGGTGAGATGAATTACAAAAATGTAAATTAATTGCACGTTCTCCCAACAGATTTTGTGTTAAGATCAAATAGTATTTAGTTAGAAGTTGAATAACAAAGTTGATTACTTTAACTTACCAATACAAGCTTAAACCAACTCAGCATCAAGAGGCAGAAATAAACCAGATTCTTGATGTTTGTAAAAGTGTATATAACTACGCTTTAAGAGAGTGTAAAGATTGGTTGAGTTCAAGGAAGTCACCAATCAATAGTTGCTCAATCCTAACTGAATATATTATCCCTGCTGATGCACCTTATCCTAATTACAATCATCAAGCAAAAAACCTAACAATAGCGAAGAAGACTAACCTTAAATTAAAGTCAGTTAATGCTCAAGTTCTACAACAAACTTTAAAAACTTTAGAGAGGGCATTTTCGGAAATGAAATCTCTGGGTAAAGGCTTCCCTAGATTTAAGAAAAAGATGAGAAGCTTTGTTTTTCCTGCCATGCTGAAAAATTGTTTAGGTAATAATAGGATTAAACTACCTCAACTAGGTTGGATAAAAATTAGACAAAGTAGGCCGTATCCAGATGTTTTTCAAGCTAAACAAGCTAGAATAGTTAGAAAAGCTACTGGTTATTATTTGATGATTACCTTTTTTTCATCAGAGTCTGTCCCAGAAAATCTAATAGGTGAAAGGTCATTAGGTATAGATGCAGGTATAGAAAGTTTTGTAGCTACTTCCACTGGCAAATTAATCAAATCTCCTAAGTTTTTATTGAGTTCACTGCGGTAGGGGCGAATGGCCATTCGCCCCTACAATTGGCGAGCGACCCCGCGTCGCCTCCAGGCGCAAGCGGTCAGACCCCGCGTCGCCTCCAGGCGCAAGGGAATGCTGACCAAGAGAGGGAACGCGCGAGCTTGCTGCAAAGAAGACTTAAGAAGAAAACAAGAGGTTCAAATAACTGGTTAAAACTCCAGAATAAAATAGCTAGATTACATGAAAAAATAGCTAATACAAGACGAGATTGGCATTTTAAACTAGCTCATCAACTTTGCGATTTTACAGACAATATTTTTGTTGAACATCTGAATTTTAAGTCTTGGTCTAGAGGTATTGTTAGAAAACAATCTTTGGATTCTGGAGTTGGTCAGTTTATCAACGAAATATTGCCTTATGTTTGCTGGAAACGAGGTAAGTATTATGCCAAAGTTGACAAGAATTATACATCTCAAGAATGTCTTTTATGTGGTCATATTCAGAAGAAGAAATTGTCTGATAGAAAACATAATTGCAGCAACTGTAACTATCAAATAGATCGTGATGTAGCTGCTGCAAAAGTGATTAGAAAAAGAGGATTAATAGCCGTGGGGCACACGGTTAAAGAAAAAGCTTGTGGAGATGGTCTGACGGGGGTACAAATCAAACAGGTTGAGTTGTTATCTAGTTAAGAATCTGTGATACAAGAATCTCCCGTTATAATCTCCGATTTAACGGTGAGAGTGTCAAGTGTTGAAAAATCTATAGGACTCAAACAAACTATGACATCTTATGCTACTGCCACTGCCAGAGCCGAAATGAGTGAAATTAGGCGCCTAAAAGGCTTACTACCACCAGAATTACAAAGTTGGGTCATGGTAGAAAAGTCCATTGAAGTTAATCCTCCACTCATTCGCAGCGAAGAAATAGGCAAAGACCAAATAGAAATATCCATTGACCTCACACTTTGGGAGCAATTAGCATTAGACCAACGTAACCTATTATTTTGGCATGAAGTGGCCAGAATTCAAAACGATACAATTCCCAGGGATGGTTGGGAAATGGCTGCCCTTGCTATTGGTTTAGGGGGTGCTGTGGGTGAGCTATGGGTACAGGATGGTCTACTTTTAGTTCTAGCTTTAGCCTTGTGTGGTGTATCTGGGTATAGACTCTATCAGAAGAATAATGGAGAACGTAATCTCAAAGAAGCAATAGAAGCAGACGATAAGGCGATCGCCTTAGCAACTCGTTTCGGTTACTCACTTCCTAATGCTTATAAAAGTCTGGGCAGCGCTCTGAAAACTTTAATCGAACAAACCCCCAAAAAACGACAAAGGGCCAAGTATGAAGCACGACTTCAAGCTCTCAAGCGCAGTGCTACTAAAGCTAAGGCAAGAGTTAAAGGAAGTCGTGAAACTTCACGCTCTGAAAATATCTATAATTAGACAGGAAATCTTGAGTGGGTTAGTAATAAATTCATCAAAACTAGAATCACTCATAAGTAACAACCCACTCAAATTGATTCTAGTTAGGGCTTGCTGATTAATTATAAAAGTATTGACAGATATTGGTTTTAGCGTTTTAGAGTTGAAAAAAGTACCAGCTTTGGAATGGAAAAAGCTCATGCATGCTAGTATTTTGGGACGATTATGCCAGAAAAATTGAGAGACAATTCTTACCCCTACCTCCTCGCTCCCGAGCCATTTCTCCTGTCTCCTGTCTCCTGTCTCCTGTCTGCTACAAAGAGCAAAAAGACTTTCCATAAGCAAACCCTAGTTATTTTGGTGTTATTATGGCGATATAACTAGATTAACAGAAAAAGCAGTTTGGTTTCTGCTGATACTATCTGAATATGTTCTATTCTTGAACGTAGTTGGCAGAGATTAGTATACTTAAGTTCATACATTAGTATCTAAACTATTGCTAATCATTAATCTAGAGGGTGGTCTAACCATTAAGGTAATTTCTATACGATTGTTTGAGCATAATTCTGAAGCTGATTATGCTAAAAAAATATCAGAAATCACTTTTGTAGAAACAAAACTATAATCATCAAAAATAGGAATCAAGATTTCATGGTCAGCCAAACCTCAGAAACAGATATTCAAGTCACTTTTAGGGATAAAACTCCCGTGGTTCATTTGCCTCTTCGTTTTACTGTCTCAGAGGCAGAATTATTTAAATCAACTTGCCAAAAACTTTTCCAATCAGAAAATACTATAACCAAAATTATTATTGATTTTAGTAAGACTAATTTTATAGATAGTTGTGGAATTGGTTCTCTAGTCACAAATTTAAAAATAGCAAGAGAAAAAAATATAGAATTTATACTATCTGATGTTAATTCTCTAGTTATGGGAGTATTTTGTTTAACTGGACTAGACAAAATTTTAATCATCGAACAATCTCCACATTCAGAAGTTAAAAGCAAAAGCAATAGTAAACCAGAAGAAAATCAACTTCCTGTTACTCATCCTTCTGTCAAATCTTGGGTAAAACGTCTGATTGATATTGTCGGTGCTTTAGTAGGATTATTTATTACAGGTATTTTGTTTATTCCCATCGCTATTTTTATTAAGCTTGATAGTCCTGGTCCGATATTTTTTGGTCAAATACGATGTGGTTGGATGGGAAAAAATTTCCGAATGTGGAAATTTCGCTCTATGTGTGTAAATGCAGAACAACTTAAGAGTAAAATCAAAAATCAAGCTCAAGGTGCAATCTTTAAAAATGAAAATGATCCACGAATTACTAAAGTTGGTAGCTTTTTGAGGCGAAAGAGTTTGGATGAGTTACCTCAGTTTTGGAATGTACTGAAGGGAGATATGAGTTTAGTTGGAACTAGACCCCCAACTCCTGATGAAGTGGAACGTTATGAAGTACCTCAATGGCAACGTTTAGATGTTAAACCTGGTATGACAGGAGAATGGCAAGTTAATGGCCGTTCTCAAGTGAAAAATTTTGAAGATATTATTAGGTTGGACTTAAAGTATCAACAAAATTGGAGTCTAATGTACGATATAAAGTTAATTATTAAGACTGTGGGAATTTTATTTAAGAAAAGTGGTGGAGCTTATTAGGGTATTGAAAATACTATACTTTCTCCTTATCTTTCTGGAGCTATAACTTTTTTCCACTAAGATATTAGCTTTAAATCTCTATATGTTTAAATGATTATAGATTTAAGTTTTATAGAAGAAGGAAGAAGGAAGAGGGAAGAAGGAAGAGGGAAGAAGAAAGAAGGAAAAATATTACGTTGCCTGAGTTTTAAGCTCTCGATCTGTCCTAACCTTTCCTTTAACTATTTTATCTGTATTAGCCTTACATATTCTGAATATATTTCTAGTGTTTAGTTTTTTCTGGATAAATCTGATTATTCTAACTTAAATTATTAAGCTTAACTAGCTTCAAGTATATTTATTATCAATAAACTAAGAAAATCGAACTATTTAATTACATTAGATATTTTGCATAGATAGACAACAGAAGCTTAACATCTGATTATTAAAGAAGTTTTGTGAAATACCTAAAGACGAGAAAATAAATCAACTAAAAATCAAGTCTTTTGATTGAAACATATATGGTCAATCCCTTTTTATTATAGCTAATTCTAAAATAGCAATTTATAAGGCTTTTACCTTCTATTAGATAACTCCAATAGTAAAAAATCCAATTAATTATCGTATTCTTATTCATTAATTATTTCTGCCTACTCCCTACGGACGTTGTATGTAACGTCCCTATAACCTACTCCCTGGAGACATCTATTAGTTATGCTCGAAATATAACTGAATTATGGCTTGCTGATTAAATCTAAAAGCACTGACATATAAAGGTTTTCGCCTTTTTAGGTCGAAAAAAGTGCCAGGCTTTTCAGTCCAAAAAGCTCAAAAACTCAGTATTCTAGGCAGGAGCAGAAAAATCACTCTTACAATTCTCCCTCCTGCCTACTCTATCATTCCTCGTTTTTTCTCACTTAGTCCCCCTGATACCATTTCTCCATGAAGTTGCGCTTAATAAAAGATAACAGCTATTAGTAAAATTCAGGTTTGGGTAAGAATTATTAAGCGCATTGTTACAGAGAAATGGTATGACTTCCCCTCCACGGTCGGGTCCCGCGGGTGGGTTGACTCCTCACCCTGCCAAAATACTTTTTCAGCAAACCCTAATTACTTAAACTATGCGTATTCTTATTTATTCCTATAATTATTACCCAGAACCAATTGGTATTGCTCCCTTAATGACGGAATTGGCAGAAGGTTTTGTGAAGCGTGGTCATCAAGTTCGTGTAGTGACTGGTATGCCAAATTATCCTGAACGTAAAATTTATGATGAATATAAAGGAAAGTTTTTTTTAACTGAGGAACTAAATGGTGTAACAGTCCAACGTAGTTATATCTATATTAAAGGTTCTAAACCAGGGGTTTTAGATCGATTATTGTTAGATGGTAGTTTTATTGTTTCTAGTCTTTGGCAAGCTTTTAATGGTTGGAAACCCGATGTGATTTTTGCCACTACTCCTCCTATATTAATTTCTTTACCTGTTAGTTTTTACGGATTATTTTCTAATTCTTCTGTGGTCTTAAATATTCAGGATATTGTTTCTGAAGCTGCTGTAAGAGTTGGGTTAGTTAAAAAAGATAGTTGGATAGTACGCATAGCTCAAGCTGTAGAAAAATTAGCTTATCTAAAAGCTGCTAAAATTAGCGTTATTGCTGAAGATTTTGTCACTAATTTAGTTGAACAAGGGGTTTCTCCAGACCGACTTGTTTGTATTCCTAATTGGGTAGACCTGAATTTTATTAGACCTCTGAATAAAAATAATCAATTTAGAGAGGAACATAATCTTCAAGATAAATTTGTCGTTGTTTATTCTGGGAATATTGCTCTAACTCAAGGGTTAGAAACGGTAGTTAAAGCTGCTGTTAGTCTCAAGGAAAAATCGGAAATTTGTTTCGTAATTTTGGGGGAAGAAAAAGCACGTCAACAATTAAAAGAGTGTTGTGATAAATATCAAGCAGATAATGTACTTTTGCTCCCTTTAGTACCACGAGAAAAATTACCAGAAATGTTATCTGCTGCTGATATTGGGTTAGTAATACAGAAAAAGACTGTTACTGCTTTTAATTTACCTTCAAAAATTCCTGTTATTCTTGCTAGTGGTCGTCCAATAGTAGCTTCTGTCCCAGATACAGGTACGGCAATAAGAGTTGTTTCTGAAAGTGGTGGTGGAATAGTAGTTACTCCAGAAGATTCTCAAGCTTTGGCAGAAGCAATTTTAGAATTATATGAAAATCCAGAGAAACTTGAGCAACTGGGTCAGCAAGGGAGAAAATATGCAGAGGAAAATTTTGGGTCTAAAAATGCTTTGAATAGTTATGAAGCTTTATTTACTGAAATTTTAAATTTGAAGGAAGAAGGAAGGAGGAAGAAGAAAAAAGGAAAAAGGAAGGAGGAAGAAGGTTGATGAAATTTTAAATTTGAAGGAAAAAGGAAGGAGGAAAAAGGTTGATTATTATAGGCATTTCCAAAAATTAAAAATAAAATTTATTCCGATCCATAAGTTATGAATTAGAGCTTGCTGATTAAATATCAAAGTATTGACTGGTATTGGTTAAAGCATTTTTTTTTCTAAAAAAGTACCAGCTTTTCAGCTCAAAAAGCTAAAAAAGCTAGTATTTTCGGACAATTATGGCACAATAATCTTGGGACAATTTTTCCGACTACATCCTCTATAATTCCTCTAACTCCTGTCTTCCACTCCAGGGAGGGGTTAGGGGTGGGTTGTCTCCTGTCTCCTGTTTTCTACCCCCTACTAAAAGAATTTTTCAGCAAATCCGAATTACTTCTCCCTATTGCCTATTCCCTCTTTTATGGATAGGAAACAAGGAAAAAATATTTACCCAGTCAGTTTTAAAGATGCTTTCTATACAAAAAAAGTTTTTGTTTATTCACGTTCCTAAAACAGCAGGTAATTCAATTTAGAATGTTCTAAAGCATTACTCTGAAGAGGAAATTGTATGCCTTAACTCTTTGCAAGATGGTGTAGAAAGATTTGAAGTAAGAAATAAAAATTTTCCTAACATACATAAACACTCATCTTTACTTGACTACTATCAAGTTTTGTCACCTGATGTTTTTCATTCTCTTTATAAATTTGCCGTTCTTAGAAACCCTTGGGAAAGAATGATTTCTTACTTTTTTTCGCCACATCGTCAAACTCAAAAGTGGAATAGAGATGAGTTTATTGATTTATTGCGAAAAGTCCCAACAATGTTTTACTATCTAAATACTCGTGGTTTACTGTCAAGCAAACCCGAAGTTCATTTTGTTATGTATTTTGAATCTCTTGAGAACGACTTCAGAAAAGTATTCCAAATATTAGAATTAGAAAACTTTCAGCTCCCTGTCCGTAATAAATCAAATCGAGAAGATTATTGGAAATATTATGATTCTGAATTAGTTGATATGGTGGCACATAAGTATGCAACAGAGATTGAGTATGCTGGGCATTCTTTTTGCAAACCAACAAATAAATTGATTTGACTACTCTACAAAATTTAGAAAAATTGAAATAGAACTAACTAATTTTTAGTAAACTCAAATTTCTGATTTTAATACCTTGTAGCAGAACGCACTTCTGCTGAGTACAGAAGGTTTTTCTATTTTTATAGCACTATGTTAATTAGTTAGGATAATTGGTAAATCCTGTTTGCGGAGCATTGACCTAGAAAAAACTCACTCATATCGTATCCTTGCGGAGCGTTTCATTAATGGATAATTGATAATGGATAATTGATAATTACCTCTGGTTAAAACCGTTCTTGATTGAATATAAGGAAATATTATTTCTTTTTTTTTCCCTTAAAAGGGGAGGCTTTAAACCAGAATTATTTAATTATTAATTAGTTAATTATTCGGTAAATAAGAGCATTAATGTCTATAGGAAATTTAAGCCTTCTCTCCTAAATAACTAAAGCCTTCTTTGATAAATAAAGCCTTCTTTCTTTCCTACTTCTTACTTCTTACTTCTTACTTCTTCCTTCTTCCTTCTTCCTTTGCCATAAATTCAGAATTTTTAAAAAGTTAACAACTCTTTTTAAAAAATAGAGGTAGGTTTTCATTTGAATAAAATCTCTAGAAAACCTACCGCTAAATTTTTTGTAATTCCGAAAATACTAGAATTAATATTAATTGCTTGCTGCTTTAACGAATTTTTCTACTAATGGCATTACATGGTCAACATCTTTCCAACCAAGTATTTCTGTCACCTTTTTCTGTAAGTTTTTGTAGGTTCTAAAAAATTCTGCTATTTCTTCTAATCGATGAGGTGCTATATCTTGGAGAGATTTAACCTCAGTGTAGCGCGGGTCTTTGTCCGGGACACAGAGAATTTTTTCATCTCTGTCCCCTCCATCAATCATCTCTAACATTCCGATGGGTCTTGCTGCAATAACGCATCCAGGAAATGTTGGTTCATCCATAATTACCATTCCATCAAGGGGGTCGTCATCATCTGCTAGGGTGTTAGGGACAAAACCATAATCGTAAGGATATTGTACGGAAGAATAAAGTACTCGGTCAAGGGCAAAGGCTTGTAAATCTTTATCAAACTCGTATTTATTTTTACTTCCTGCGGGAATTTCTATCAGGACATTTATTAGTCCTGGTTCTGGTTGGGCTGGAATTAGCGATAAATCCACAAAATTTCTCCATTTTAACTAAAAAAGAGTATATCAGGACTCTGAACTAAAAGGAAGTAGGAAAGTCAAGCGATCGCCTGAGCTTATCAAAGTTTTAATTTAGATAGAGTCCAGAGGTTGTGCTTCTAAGGCAGAAAGCACTTATTCTGAGAGAGACTTTCTCTGTTTATTACCAAAATAAATGAAATATAAATTCGGTCACTCTCTCTAGTAAATGGAATAGTAGAGCGCCAGAAATAACTTGGAAAAATTACTCATCATCACTATTTCTAGTCTCCACTTATATTTCTGTTGATTTTCATGTCTTACTCTCAGCGAAAAGAAGTAGGAAAATTTCAGTAACTTACCCCAGAATTATGTTGTTAGAGAGGATAAGGAAAAATTGATTTATTAAACTCGTCCCTAATAGATGATTAGTATTTTGCCAAAGTTCAGATAGTTTTATCCATCTCAAGGACTCCAACTAAATAAAATATAAATTCGGTCGCTATCTAAAATAAATGGAATAGTAGAGCGCCAAAAATAATAAGGAAAAATTACTCATTATCCTATTTCTAGTCTCCACTTATATTTCTGTTGATTTTTCATGTCTTACTCTGAGGGGAAAAGAAGTAGAAAAATTTCAGTAACCTACTCCAGAGAGCATAAAGAAAAATTTATTTCTAAGGAACTCAAAAAAATATAGGGTTGTAAATATTCTCGCTACGACAAAGAATTAGCCCAGGGGAGATGGGGAGATTTGTATATTTGCACAATTAAATGTATTTCTGATGAATATTCTCGCTACGACAAAGAATTAGCCCTGCCCCTAACCCCTCCCAGGAGGGGAACGACCGAGTCAGGAGGGAATAAAGAAGAAGAAAGAGGAATAGGAAGAAAGAGGAATAGAAGGAGAAAGTTTTTCGGGGAGTTTCATTAATTGATAATTGATAATGGATAATTAATAATTACCTCGGGTTTTAACCGAGAGGATTGAATATAAGGAGATATTATTTCTTTTTTTTCCCCTTAAAAGGGGAGGTTTTAAACCATAATTATTTAATAATTAATAATTAATAATTAATAATTCTGTAAAGGTCATGGATCTCCATCGCGCTCTGATCCCGACATCATATCATACCTCAAATTACCGAATAATTAATAATTAATAATTATTAATTATTCGCGCTTTGAAGCCGACCCTTTTAAGGGGAAAAAAAAGACAATATTCCTTATATTCAATTCCGTAACGGTTAAAACCCGAGGTAATTATCCATTAATGAACAATGCCCACCTAAGACCTAAGACTTAAGACCTACCACCTACAACCTTCTTTATTCTTTAGCCTTAGCCTCCAAATTTTCCAAGCGACTTTTCAATTCCTGATTTTCTTTTTTCATTTTATCAAATTCCTGACGTAATTGCTTCAAAGCCTGATCAGAACCAATATTTTTCTGCACTTTCTGTACCGCTTCCTCAGCTCGACGACGTACTCGACCATCAGCAGTTTGATCGGCTATACTCTGCAAAATTGCAATTGCTTTAGCAGTTTCCATTTGCGACAATGCAGCTACTACAGACATCTGAGTCAAGAAAAATGTTTCCCGTGATAACTCTGTCAGTCGTTGCAAAATACGTTCCAAATTAACAGGAGACTGAGCAGTAGAAATTGTTCCTAGAGAACGAATAGAACTCAAACGTAACGACTGCGGTACACCAAGAACAGTGTATTTCAAAATCTGATTCAAAGCAGTTTCAGAAGTCTTCATCTTACTCAACGCCGATATAGCACCAGAACGCACTACCTCATTCCAACCCTGTTTTTCTGCTAATACCCACTTCAACAATTTAATTACCTTTTCCTCAGTTGGCTTTTGATCGGAGTTAGCATTGGCAGCAGCAATATCTCCAATTCCAGACACAGCAGCAGCTTCTACATAATAACTAGCATCGCCATTTTTCACTAAAGATTTTAGTTGCTGATAACTTTTATTGGTTTTTATTTGTGTTAGTGCTTCCACCACAGCACGACGCACGCGAGCATCTTCGTCGTTTAAACCTGTAACCAAACTATCAAAAACCTGGTCTAGTTGAATTTTTGCTAGTTGCTTCACCACTTCAAGGCGCACACCCCAAAAAGGTTCCTCTATCAGCGCCTTTGATAATACTTTCACAACTTCTAAACCGCCTTTTTTCACCAACGCCTCGGCAGCATAGATACGAGATATAGGGTCTGGGTCAAATTCTAATTGTGCTTTTAGCTCCGCCATTGGATATACCAGTTTCACTGTTTTGAGATAGTTATTACCAACATCAAAACTGATAAATTTGGGTTTTTCTGGAAGGGGAAAATAAAAGGTTTGTTCCTGCTCATGTATTCGTACAGTGAAAGTTGTCAATTCTGTTTTTTCTTCTTTGAGATAACCAAAAGCAATAGGAATTTTTAGGTCAAATAATTCTTTACTTGAATCCCCATTTTTATCGTTTTTAACTAGAGTTTGTTTTACTGTTACTTTAGCTAATTTACTATCACCATCCCAAGCATAATTAACCTGATAATCAGGATGACCGCCCCGAAAAACATATTGGTCAAATAAGAATAGTAAATTCCGTCCTGTTGCCTGTTCAATTGCTCTTAATAAATCGATAGTTTCCACTGTTTGATGAGCATTATTTTTCACAAAAGTATGAATAGCTTTTGTAAATAATTCATCTCCTAATTCAGTTTTAATCATGTGATAAACACAAGCACCTTTTTCATAAAGATGACGGTCATAAAGCTCTATTGCTTCCCGATAAATATTAGTAACAATCGGACGACGATAGCGAGACTTATCCTCAGCAATATAACTTCGAGCTTCTTTCAATAGATAATAAGCAGCATCATCTTGACCATATTCATGCTCTGTCCATAATACTTCTGAGTAAGAAGCCATTCCTTCTTTAATCCAGGCATGAGACCAATGTTTAATTACAATTAAATCACCGAACCATTGATGGGCAAGTTCGTGAGCCACTAAACTTTCAGAATTACGGTTATCTAAGGCTGCTCTTTCATCTAGTAAACATCTATCTGTTAGTAAAGTTGTAGAAGTATTTTCCATCCCTCCAAAAATAAATTCATTAACGCAAACTTGAGCATATTTAGGATAAGGATATTTATAGCCAAATTCTTGACTAAAAAATTCAATCATTTGGGGAGTTTTCCCCATAGTTCGTCGAGCATCATCTTGACGTTTTTTTTCTACATAATAAGTAACGGGAATACCATTCCATTCATCTTTAATTTCGGCAAATTTACCCACTGCTAAGGTCATTAAATATGTAGGATGAACTTGTTTTTGCATCCAATGATAAGTTTTGTGCTCTTCACTTTCTTCGGTGTTAATAAGTTCACCATTGGAGATAGCAATAAATTTATGGGGTACTTTAACGCGAATTTCTGATGTTGATAGTTGACCGGGGTAGTCGAAACAGGGAAACCAGTAGCGAGAGTCTTCGTCTTCACCTTGGGTCCAGACTTGGGTAGGTTTATTTGGATAATGTTTGTCCGGAGTAATGAAATAGATACCTCGTTGAGGGTTGTTTGCAGCGTAGGCGATCGCTACTTTTATTTGTTGACCTGCTTCAGTAGCGGGTTGCAAATAAATCTGTAATTCTTTACCATCGTAGTCAAAAGTTTGTTCAGCGTCGTTAATTTTTATAGATTGAATTTCTAAGTCAACTGCATCAAGAGTTAATTTATCAATCCCACTCCGTACAGGGTTTAAACTAATGATACAATTGCCATGAAAACTATGATGAGGAATGTCAAGTTCTAGATCGAGGAAAATATGTTCTACTTGGCCTGGACGGTCGGGGTTATAATGGGGTTTGGCACCTGGTAATTCAAAAGATTTGGAATTATTTTCAGAATCAAAGTAAATATTGGACATTCTATGTGTTTTTTTGATATGTATTGGACAAAAATCTAGTATATCTGTTATATCATGTCCGTTTAATTAGTGAGAATAAAGTTCTTAGGTGGTAGATGGTAGATTGTAGGTTGTAGGTTTCAATAATTGATAATTGATAATTGATAATTGATAATTAGGGTTTGCGCTCATAAAGCTAAAAGTCAGGATAGCTAAGGCTATTGAGCTTTTTATATTCAATTTATCTCCAAGTTTATGGCTCTTATTAGCATCAATTTACTGAAATTTTTTGCTGAAATTCAAGAAAATTTCTTCACATAAAATGACCAGAACCGTTGTCTGTTCCCCCATTCTCCGCGTCTGGTGCGTCTGGTGCGTCCGGTGTGTCCTACCCCCACCAACCAATTTTTTCAGCAAACCCTAATTATATCATGTCCGGTTGAACAGTGATAAATAAATAACTACGGAGTCCTCAGGAGTCAACCCACCCCTCGCCCCTCCTGGGAGGGGAAGTCAGGAGTCAGGAGGAAAGAGGGAAGGAAGAAGAAGAACTGGAGTTGAAGGAGAAAGTTTTTTATCACTAATTATCCGGACATGATATAATTCGGTATAAAAAAATGTTCCATCTTCAACCATTACCAAATATTTCTCGATCCCCCCATCTCCCCATCCCCCTATAATATAACCCACTATTATTTAACGCACTCTAAAGTCGGCAACTTCAAGTGCAGGAGTATTTTCTAGAAGTGCGAATTGACTACCATTCCCAAAACCAGTTGCACTGCCATTTTGATTATAGAATAATCCACCAGTAGTAGAATTGTAAGTAATTAGTGCATCGCTAGTTGCAGCATCTGCATCAGTAGTCACAACTTCAAACTCACTGACAGTAATACCATTTTCAATAGCAGTCAGGGCAGTAAATGTTCTCCTGTCAAGCACAATTAAATCTTGCCCTGGAGTAAAGTCTACGATAGTATCGACACCTATTTCTGTTGAAAATGCTGCATTGGTGTTGAAGATGAACAAGTCGCGACTAGCGCCACCAGTCATAGTATCAGAACCAGGACCTCCGTTTAGACGATCGCGACCAAAACGACCCTCCAATATATCTGCACCATTACCACCAATAATAATATCGGAACCACGACCGCCTATTAAATTATCATCACCATTCTGTCCTCTGATGTCATCGTTACCTATTCCACCAATTAAGGTATCATCATCATCACCACCAATGAGGCGATCGTTACCACGGTTGCCTTCGATTCGATCATTGCCCTCATTGCCCCGCAGTATATCGCGTCCTCCAAGACCGCTGATATTATCATTGCCTTCTAAACCGTTAATAATATCGCCATCAGGAGTTCCATCAAGGTTATCATCACCGTCTGTACCATTTATTACTCCAGGAGGTGGTGGTGGAGGTGGTGCTGGTTGATTAACTGTAATGTCAAAGGAAGTGGCAGCAATATTTCCACCTTCACCGTCGCTGACTGTAAAGGTAAAGTTATCGTTCTGTTCATTTCCACCAGCAGTGTTTTGGTAAGTTAATAAACTGGCGTTAATATCCGCTTGAGTGAATGTGCCATTTACTGCTACTGCTGCACCGTCAAGTATTAACTGACCGTTTGTTGGTAACTCAGTAACGGTGTAAGTAACTTCATTTGGTGGGTTATCAGTATCTGTGACTGCTAAGACAGCGTTAGAAATGGCTGCGTTAGCACCATCGTCTAGACTGACTCCGGCATTAGTTGCTAATACTGGGGGTTCATTTACTGGAGGTGGTGGTGGAGGTGGTGCTGGTTGATTAACTGTAATGTCAAAGGAAGTAGCTTCAATATTTCCGCCTTCACCGTCGCTGACTGTAAAAGTGAAGTTATCGCTAGTTTCATCTCCACCAGCAGTGTTTTGGTAAGTTAATAAACCAGCGTTAATATTTGCCTGAGTGAATGTACCATTTACTGCTACTGCTGCACCGTCAAGTATTAACTGACCGTTTGTTGGTAACTCAGTAACGCTGTAAGTAACTTCATTTGGTGGGTTATCAGTATCTGTGACTGCTAAGACAGCGTTAGAAATGGCTGCGTTAGCACCATCGTCTAGACTGACTCCGGCATTAGTTGCTAATACAGGAACTATATTTACTGGAGGTGGTACTATCTGGTTTACTGTAATATTGAATGGTGTGGCAGCAATTTCTCCACCTGCTCCATCGCTGACTGTAAAAGTGAAGTTATCAGCGGTTTCATCTCCACCAGCAGTGTTTTGGTAAGTTAATAAACCAGCATTAATATTTGCCTGAGTGAATGTACCATTTACTGCTACTGCTGCACCGTCGAGTATTAACTGACCGTTTGTTGGTAACGCAGTGACTGTGTAGGTAACTTCTGCTGCGGTATTGTCAGGATCTGTGACTGTTAATACAGCATTAGAAATGGCTACATTAGCACCATCCTCTAGGCTAACTCCACCATTAATTGACAATACTGGAGGTTGGTTTTGTACAGGAGTTACAGTAATATTGAATGTAGTTTGCCCAATTACACCACCTGCTCCGTCAGTTGCAGTAAAGACAAAACTATCACCAACATCTCCACCACCATCGTTATTTTGATACAATAACTGGCTACCGTTGATGTTAGCTTGAGTGAAAGTCCCACCAACAGCTAGAGGAGTACCACTTAAAAGTAAATTACCTACAGTGGGAAGAGTATTAACAGTGTAAGTAATTTCCTCTGCGGTTTGTTCTACATCAGTAATTTGCAGGTTAGTATTTAAGATTGGTAGAGTTGCACCATCCTCTATAGTTAATCCCGCATTAACATCAAGTGTTGGATCTGTATTAGGAGCGACAACATCTGTTTCAGTTAGATCGACAGTACCGTTAACCTCTGTAATAGTACCACCATCACTAACAAAGGTCTCCCCAACGACGGAAAGTTCTCCCTCTTGAAGCTCTATCGTTCCAGAGTTGGTAAAAACAACATCATCAAATTGAGTAGCACCAGTGGAGGTTTTAACAACACTACCAGCATTGTTGAATTGTTCAGCAGTAGAGATGAACTCACCATTGTATGTAGCGTTATTGGAAATATTGAATGTGCCATTATTGTTAAAAATGGCTCCATTATTAGCATTAATATTTCCAGTACCCGACCAGTTAGTAGTACCGTTGTTATCAATAGTTCGTTCGTCGATAGTTTTGCCAAAATCACCACTAACATTCAGAGTACCTGTGGCACCAATAGTTGTACGACCAACTCCGCCTTGAGTACCGCCACTCCAGTCAACAGTACCTGTTATATTCAGATTTCCAGGACCATCAACAGTACCACCACTCTGCTCGAAGTTGACTGCATTGATGGTGTCAGTAGTAGCACCACCTACACTGAATGTGCCTCCTGAAACTCTGGTTGTACCACTACCTGTAAAAGCTGCTCCTTGATTTAAGTTATGAGTGCCACCGTCAAACTCTACTACGGAACCTTCAGCAGTATTGAATGTACCAGTGCTAGTACCACCATTACCAATAGTAATTGAACCTATCTGAGCATCTACAGTACCAGTGTTGTTAAAGACGTTATCCTCAAAATCAGTCTCGCCGGTACCTACTGTTTTAGTTAGGGTACCAGTATTATTGAAGGAGGTAGAACCATCAAAGTCACCAAAAAATGACTCAGAGTTTTGAATATCGAATGTACCAGTGTTATTGAAAGTAGCACCATCTACAGCAGAGAT
>NZ_JAAHGH010000009.1:41018-65085 GCF_010672525.1 Okeania sp. SIO2B3
CTGTTTTAGTTAGGGTACCAGTATTATTGAAGGAGGTAGAACCATCAAAGTCACCAAAAAATGACTCAGAGTTTTGAATATCGAATGTACCAGTGTTATTGAAAGTAGCACCATCTACAGCAGAGATATTGCCCGTACCTGTCCAAGTAATAGTGCTTTCGTTATTGAAAGTACGTTCAGTAAGACTTTTCTGATCTGTACCGCTAATACTACCAGTTGTGCCAGCCACAATAGTAGTAGTACCTGTACCACTTTGAGTACCACCACTCCAAGTGAAACTGCTAGTTTGAGGAGTTTCTCCTTCTGCTGGTGTGGGAGCTGCTACTCGGAAGTTACCAGCACCAGCAAGAGTACCACCAGTTTGTTCAAAGTTAGGTATAGCTATTTGTGAGTCAGCAGCAGTTTCTACGTTGAGAGTACCACCTGTAAGTTGAACTAAACCTAGCCCGGTAAAGGTTGCACCGTCGTTAAGAGTATTGGTGCCACTGTTAAACTCTACTATAGCAGTCTCAGCAGTATTGAATGTACCAGTACTGCTGCCACCTCCATCTCCAACAATAATAGTACCTATCTGTACGTCTACTGTACCAGTATTGTTAAAGACGTTATCCTCAAAATCAGTAGCACCTGTGCCTGCTGTTTTAGTTAGGGTACCAGTATTATTGAAGGAGGTAGAACCATCAAAGTCACCAAAAAATGACTCAGAGTTTTGAATATCGAATGTACCAGTGTTATTGAAAGTAGCACCATCTACAGCAGAGATATTGCCCGTACCTGTCCAAGTAATAGTGCTTTCGTTATTGAAAGTACGTTCAGTAAGACTTTTCTGATCTGTACCGCTAATACTACCAGTTGTGCCAGCCACAATAGTAGTAGTACCTGTACCACTTTGAGTACCACCACTCCAAGTGAAACTGCTAGTTTGAGGAGTTTCTCCTTCTGCTGGTGTGGGAGCTGCTACTCGGAAGTTGCCAGTACCACTGAGAGTACCACCTGTTTGTTCAAAGTTAGGTATAGCTATTTGTGAGTCAGCAGCAGTTTCTACGTTGAGAGTACCACCTGTAAGTTGAACTAAACCTAGCCCAGTAAAGGTTGCACCGTCGTTAAGAGTATTGGTGCCACTGTTAAACTCTACTATAGCAGTCTCAGCAGTATTGAATGTACCAGTACTGCTGCCACCTCCATCTCCAACAATAATAGTACCTGTCTGTACGTCTACTGTACCAGTATTGTTAAAGATAGTATCCTCAAAATCAGTAGCACCTGTACCTGCTGATTTAGTTAAAGTACCAGTGTTGTTGAAAGTGAAACCGTTAAAATCAGCAAAAAATGACTCTGAGTTTTGAATATCGAATGTGCCACTATTATTGAAAGCAGCACCACTTCCAGACGAGATATTACCCGTACCAGTCCAAGTAACAGTGCCTTGGTTATTGAAGGTGCGGTCTAAACTCTTTTGATCTGTGCCACTGATATTGCCGATCGCGCCCGCAGCTAGAGTAGTATTACCTGCGCCTCCCTGAGTTCCACCTGTCCAATTGAAATTACCAGTAATATTGAGGCTACCACCCCCATTGAAAATACCGCCTTCTTGGGTAAAGTTAGCAATATTTACAGGTGTAGCTGGTGAAGTTTCTAGAGCAATAGTACCATTAGATCTAAGTCTGACTAACCCTGTACCAGTAAAGGTAGTTCCAGGGTTTAGAGTTAAAATGCCACTAACTTCCAGAGCTGTTCCGTCTGCTGTATTAAAGGTTCCGGTGTTGGTGCGTGTACTAAAATTATTCAGACTAACAGTCCCTGTTTGAATATCTATTGTCCCACTATTATCGAAACTGTTACCGGAAAAACTTACAGATCCATTACCTGCCGACTTAGTTACTGTACCTGTATTGTTGAATACAGGAGCAAAATCTTCGGAGATTTGGATATCAAACTGGCCAGAGTTATTGAAAGTTCCACTACTACTAGATATATCTGATGTACCTGTCCAAGTAGCAGTACCAGCATTGTTGAGAGTTGTATTTAAAGTCTTGGAACCTGTACCACTAATATTAAGAGTACCTGTAGTTGCTGGAATATTGATACTGCCAGTACCAAAAAACCGTCCTTCCGTCCAATTTAATGTTGTAACATTTAGTTCGCCTGAGTTAGTAAGATCCGCACCCCCGTTTAAATTTAGTGTAGCGACTGTTGCGTTTGTGTCCAGAGTTACGTCAACAAAGCCGTTAATTGTAACGTTATCTACTGCTGTAGGGACAGTATTGGTGTCCCAGTTGGCTGCATCGGTCCAGGATGAGCCATCACCATTTCCCGTCCATAAAAGGTCTGCCATTTAGTCCTCCAAGGTGAAAATTGGAAAAAATTTTGCCTCCTATACTAACATAATTAATTTGACAACAATCACATCTTTAAAGTTTATGATCAAAATTTATTAAGATTGCAGTTTAAGGATAAGTTTTGACATATCAAAAGCTTAAAACTTAGACAAAGTAAGATTTTTCTTTCTCTGGTAAATAAATAAAGTTAGTATTTTAGGCTCATAGTTGGGCAGAAAAATCATTCTTACAATTCTTACTTCTACCTCCTCGCTCATTCCCATTTCTCCTGTCTTCCCATCCGGTGGAGGGGTTAGGGGTGGGTTGTTTCCTACCCCTACTAAAAGACTAGTGAAGCGCAAACCCTAAATACCTTCTTCCTTCTTTTCTAGATAACTAATCTCCTAGATTAAGTATTTAGATATAATCACAATGTAAAATGTCATTGTGACTAGAACAGAGTGGAAGGAAGCAATCTCAATTACTTCTGGAATTTCCAAATAATTTTCATTTTATTAATTACCAAATAATTAATAATTAATAATTAAATAATTATGGTTTAAAGCCTCCTCTTTGTAATGGGAAAAAAGCGGTCGTTTTGCTGGCGCACAACTCCGTTAACGCTACGCGACATGTTTGCGGAGCATTCCGTCAGGAAAAAGCGTAGCTTCCCGAAGGGTGGGATGGCGAGGTCTCGGAGCCATATCCAATCGACCAAGAAAAGAAATAATATTTCCTGATCTTCAATTCCGTAACAGTTTTAACCAGAGGTAATTATCAATTATCCATTATCCATTAATGAAACTACTTATCCATAAGGTAGGAAAAATTAGGATTTGAGATTGCTTCCATATCGGTCGCTTCGGAGGGAAATACGTTGAGGTGCTTCAACAATGAATAATGAATAATGAATAATGAATAATTACCTCTCCTTGAAAAGAAGAGGATTGACTAATAATGAAAATTTTTCTTTATTATCCCCTTAAAAGGGGAGGCTTTAAACCACAATTTTTCGGTAAGTCCTAAATTATTTATCTCCGTCTACTTAAATAAACACTTTCTTTCTTCTTCCCTCTTTCCTCTTCCTTCTTCCTTCTTCCTTACCAAAAAAGTCTATACCAACTCCTGATAAAAATTAAATAACTGTCTAGCTAAAGCTTGATTTGTATACTGATTCATTGCTTTTTCATAACCTTTTTTCCCTAATTCTTCAACTAATTCTTTTTGCTCCATCAACTGCATTAAACAATTTCTCAATTCCTCAATATTTCCCTCTGGAAAAACCAAACCAGCATCTCCAATTACATGAGGAATTTCTCCAGAATCAGAACCTATTACAGGCACTCGACAAGCCATTGCTTCAATTAAAACATGACCAAATTGTTCTTTCCAACCCACAGAAGTTAAAGTTTTAAACTTATAAGTAGTTTCTGATGGCAAAACTAAAGTATTCATCAGATTAATATATTTTTGTACATGGTCGTGGGGAACACTTTCTACTAAAATCAACCGTTCTTTAATTCCTAATTCTGCTGCTTTTTCTAACAAAGTCGATTGTAATTCACCCCTTCCTAATAATAACCATTTCCAATTTTTTTCCTGTAAACCTGCCAAAGCTTCTGTCAATGTTAATAATCCCTTTTCCTCAACAAAACGACCTACAAAACCCACCACAAAATCATCAGTTTTAATTCCCAAACTATCTTTTAATTCTGCCTGTGGTTCTGGTTTAAACAAACTTTCATCTACTCCCAATTGAGGCATAACTTTAATCGGTCCTTTGTAGCCTCGTTCTCTTAAAATATCTTCTCCATCTTTATTTCCAGCAACAATTCCATCAGTATTTTTGAGATTATAAGATTCTAATAAAGAAATGGGAAATTTGAGAGTATAAGGTAAATTCCACCAAGTAAAAAATAGATTTTTAGCTTTGAGTCCTAAAAGTTTATTAAAAGTAATAAATTGAGCATAAGTTAAAGCTTTAGAACCCTGTTCTACTTGAATAATATCGGGCTTTAATTTTCTTAGTAAACTAATTAAGTCAGAACCAAAAGTTAGTAAAGCTTGATTATTTTCGCTGTAATTAGAAATAGGTACTACTTGAAAAGAACCCTCATCAATAAATTGGGTTTCAACAATTTGACTTTGTACACCTTTAGGGTTCCAACGTTTAGGAACAACAACCGTAACTTCAATACCCGGTTCAAGTTGAGCTAAAGCACGTAACTTTTCCCGGTTTAAGTCAACAATATAAGTGTGGCTAGCTACTAATATTTTCATGGTTATTATTGGGTGATTTACTATTGATGAAAGAGTATGTGTTAGAATTTTTAGAAAACAGTAGGGGCGAATGGCATTCGCCCTCCCTAATATTATGTTAATTTTCTCTTATATCATGTCCGGATAATTAGTTATAAAAAAACTTTCTCCTTCAACTCCAGTTCTTCTTCTTTCTTCCCTCTTTCCTCCTGACTCCTGACTTCCCCTCCACCGGAGGGGCGAGGGGTGGGTTGACTCCTGAGGACTCCTAACTTAACCATTCTATGGCTGTTTAACCGGATTTGATATAACTTTCTTTAATTCAGGACTTACGCAAAGACTCTACTTATAGGGAGGGCGAATACCATTCGCCCCTACGACTTTTGAATTATTACCCTTAATTCAGGACTTACGCAGAGACTCTACTTATAGGGAGGGCGAATACCATTCGCCCCTACGACTTTTGAATTATTACCCTTTGACTTTTTTTGTATAAATTTGCCCGTCATCCCAAATAGATTTAACCCTTGTTTGAACAGCACTCAAAAAACCAAGAGTATAGAAACCTCCACGAGTAATTATTTTGATCGGAGAACCACCTTTATAACAAGGAGGGTTTCCCAAAACATGACAATCAAATAATTTGGCAAAGAAACGCGCACATTGATTAGGAGTCAGATTTTTTAATCCCATGAAAAAGTGATTGTGATAAAAAGTAACCTGATATTTGAGCGATCGCGTTGAAATATCATGACAACCTCCACTTTCTTCACCCAAGTGAACTAAAGAAGCTTCAGGGTCAAACCAAATTTGATAACCAGTTTGTCGTAACCTCAAACAAAAATCTGACTCTTCCCGTACTGCACTACCCCGAAACCGCTCATCAAAACTAAGACTATACTTAGTAAAAATATCTCGGCGATAAGACATATTACAACCTCTAGCTGATATCACTCGTTGAGCTTTAACTGTATGTACCAAATCTATGTGATACCAAGCAATACCGGGGTCTGATGCTTCAGGGGGCAAATCTTCTATTTCCAACTCTCCACCAGAATCTCCTAATTTCATGCGATCGAATACTCGTCCCGCCACTGCTCCTATCTCTGGGCGATCAACATAATTGCGAGCATGAGCCGCTAAAAATCCTTTTTCCAAGCGTACATCATCATCAATAAAAAGAATTATTTCGCCACTACAATGTCTGACAGCATAATTTCTTGCCCCTGGTAAACTCGCCCAACTGAGGTGAAACAATTTAATTTTTTCAGCATTAGCTACTTCCTCTAAATAAGCTTGAGTTTCTGGTTTATGAGTAGCAGTCTGGTCAACTACCAAAACTTCAAAATTAGGATAATCTTGTTTTATAACATCAGCGATCGTATCTACCAGAGCTTCTTCCCGGTTATAGGTAGGAATGACAACAGAAATAGAAATAGTTAATTGTTTATTTTCTTCTGTTAGAGATTGTGCGTTCATTTTTCTCCTTCTTATTTTTTACCATTTTCCATTTCTTCTTCCGCTTTAATTCTTGCTTGTTCCTGTTTGTCAATTACTGGCAACCTGAAGACTACCCCAGCAAAATACCAATAATAAACTGCAACTGGGTCTACATCAAGAGGGTAATAATAAGTGTTATAGCTAATAATTAGAACAAAAACCCAATAGCTTGCACCCAAACTGCGTAGATTTTTATCTTTAACTGAGCGATAAGCTTTAAAGCCAGCAACAGTAATACTTGTTAATAGGACTAACATTGCAATTGTGCCTATAGGTCCTATTTCATAGATTAATTTAGGGTAATAAGTCTCAATTAACCTAGTTTTACCAAAAACTCGGGCTGAGTTGGTAGCTCGCCCTAACCCATTGCCAAAAAATCCATCTTGTGAATGATTAGACTCTTCAAATTGTTGGGTAATAAAAGCAGTTGGTGGTGAAGCTTGCCAGCGACTGATAAAACTATCTATCCGCTCCTGAACAACTGCGGGATTAGATACTATTGCTCCTCCCAGGACAACACCGAGTCCAATACCAATAGGAAGAAACTTTTTGAGGTTAGCGATCTGACCTGTTAAGACTAAGAGTATTATTGTTACTGTGGGAACCAGAGCTAGAGCAATTCTTTGACCGCTAATAGCTGCATTAACAAAAACTACCGCCATTCCAAGTAAACCCCCTATTCGCCAGAGGGGAGAGGGGTCACTAAAAGCAACTGCAAAAGTAAAAGCAGCATTAGAAATCAAGAACCATCCCCATTGCCAAGGTGCGACAAAAGTACCAGGTAAACGAATTACACCCTGACTAGGGCTAAATAGCAGAGCGCCTCCTATTAAACATTTAGCTTCTAAGCTTGCCTTAAATAATTCGCCTCCAGTCAAACCACGAGTACCGTTACACTTTCCAGAAGCAAGGAATTGGTACTGTACCATACCAAGTAAACAACAGATAATAGCTAGAATTACTGTCAAACGGGCAGCAAATAATAATTCTTTTTTACTTTTGAGTTTATAATAGGCCCCTGTGATTAGAGGTAAGTAGCCAATCATTGCTTTGAGTCCCAATATTCCCATACCAATTGGTTGATCTCCTGGTCTGGGTGGGTCAAGTTGTTGAGCACCATTAACCATTAGTAAAGTAAGTAGACAAAAGCCCAATAAAAGGTACAGGGGATTTTTCATTGCTTTGGGAATGATGAATGGATTTCCTGTCTGCTTACACCACATACCAATGCCAATCATTGCTGGAATGAAGAAGCCATCTTTTGCTAACTGAAATATGGGACTTCCTCCACCGATCCAGTAAGTCACAGTGCCAGCAAAGGGCATATAAATCATAAATCCCCAAAGTCCTAAAATTGGATACTTGAAGGAAAGACCTAAAACTACTATGCCACCACCACCAGCGAGGGCTATTTTTGGTTCCGCTACGAAAAATAACGTTATACCAATAACAAGACCAAGACCACCATAAGTAACCAGATCGCCAATAACCTTCTGAATTTGTTTAGCTCTTTGGCGCTTTCTGGCAGCTAATTCCTTTTTGCTAATCGCAGGAGCAGCAGGTTTGCCTTTCTTTTTTGATTTGCTTTTTGATTTTTTTTTAGACTTTTGTGTTGTCGGCATTCTTATAAATTAAGAATTTATAATTTAGAATTTAGAATTAAAAAATGGTCTATATGAATTTAGAATTTAGAATTAAAAAATGGTTAATACCAGTTTTATATGAGGTTGCATAGAATTATGAAACTCATTAAATCGATCTATCTCTATCTACTCCTATCTGCGGTCAATTATGCTTGAAATATTATTCTATGCAGCTTCATTTCAATTTGGTATAACTTGTTAATTTCTGAATTTAATAATTCTGGATTCTGGATTCTGGATTCTGGATTCTAAATTCTAAATTTAGGGAACGTCACACCAGATGTTGCTGGACTGCTAAAACTAAGTTCTCTGTCCAGTAGCTTGCAAGTTCAGCATTAATTGCCTCTACCATAACTCTAATTAGTGGCTCTGTGCCAGAGGCTCGGACTAAAACCCGCCCTACATCTGCTAAAGCTGTTTCTGCTTCGTCTATAGCTCTGACTAATGGTTCGCATTTTTGCCAGTTGGCTCGGCGATCGCGGTCTTCTACCCGGACATTTCGGAGCAGTTGGGGATAGGTCTGGAAGCTTTGTTCTACTAATTCTGCTAAGGAGACTCCAGAATTTTTGACGAGGGTTGCCAAATGCAAGGAGGTCATTAGGCCATCTCCTGAAATGCCATAGTGAGGACAGAGAATATGTCCTGATTGCTCCCCTCCTAACATTGAGCCTGTCCGTTGCATTTCTGCATGAACATATTGGTCTCCTACTTTTGTCCTTAATATTTGTCCACCCTGTTTGTGCCAAGCACGTTCAAAGCCTAAATTGGCCATCACTGTAGTTACTATCAAATTGTTTGGTAGTAACCCAGCTTGACTTAAGCTTTGGCCCCAGAAGTAGAGTATATAATCTCCATCAATAGAACGACCTTGAGAATCTACTGCTAATACTCGGTCAGCATCTCCATCAAAGGCAAATCCCATATCAGCATTATGTTCTACTACTGCTTCTTGGAGGTGATGGAGATGGGTTGAACCACAGTTGACATTGATGCGATCGCCGTTTGGTTGGTCATGTAAACAAATGGCTTCTGCCCCCATTGCCTTGAAAACTTCTGGGGCGGTATGAACTGCTGCTCCCCAGGCCAAGTCCAGAACTATTTTCATTCCCTGCAAATGTCCTGGTATTAAAGGAGAATGTAGAGATGCTTGGTACTCCTTGACTAATTCTGGTCTATGGTAATGTTGTCCCCAGTTACTATGGATGGCAGGAAAATCTGCTATTCCTCTAATTCCAGACTCTATCTGTTTCTGTAATTCTGAAGAGAGCTTTGTACCATCAGAGCCAAAGAATTTTATTCCATTATCTTCGGGTGGATTATGACTAGCAGAAATCATTATTCCACCTATTGCTTCTGAAACACTTGTAAGATAGGCAACGCAAGGAGTGGGACATAAGCCTAAATTCCAAACTTCTAATCCTGCTGCTGTTAAACCTGCTGATAAAGCCATTGCCAGCATATTGCCTGAGTTTCTGGTATCTTGACCCATAATTACAGGGCCACAGTTTGGAGAATATTGGCGCAATACCTGTCCTGCCCAAAAGCCTATTTGTAGGGCTAGGGGAGCATTTAGTAGTTCTCCTGCTTTGCCCCGGATGCCATCTGTACCAAATAGGGGTGTTGTGGGCAGTGAGGTATTATTCCAAGGCAATGTTGTTGTGATTGCTGTGGATGATAAGTTAAAAGTTTTTTGTCCATAAGTTGGTCTGAATGATGGTGTTGCTACCATAATTTTCACTCCTCGTCAAGATTAAGTTATTCTCACTCTCAACAAAGAGAATAGCACTTCCGGATTGAATACATAATTTTGAATTATTTGCCTAGTCATTTTGAGAATTTTTGCAGATGAAGGGCGATCGCTCCATAGCTAAGAAGGAGGCGATCGCTTTTTTTCCAGCCTACTTCTGGGCCTTTGAAGTAGGAACTTCTGGCCTCCCTCTGGGGAGTAGGGGAGATGGGGCAAATATGGAACATTTTATAGCGCTGTGCGCAGGCAACAGGCAACAGGCAACCCACCCCTCGCCCCTCCCCCTCCCTGGAGGGGAAGACAGGAGGAACGGGGAATTATAGAGGAGGTAGTCGTAAAAATTGTAAGAGTGATTTTTCTGTCATAATCATCCCAAAATACTGGCTTTTTGAGCTAGTATGACCGAAAACAGGCGCACTTTTTAAAGGCCAAAAAAGGCAGCAAACCAATATCAATCAATGCTTTTATATTTAATCAGCAAGCCCGACTTCTGACTTCTGACTTCTGACTTCTGACTTCGTTAATGCTTGCTGTCTATTGTTTGTTGAATAAATATTCATATAGGTTTTATGAGATTGACAAATGATTTGACTTATGTATACAAAAAATTTATATAGGTTTTATGAGATTGACAAATAATTTGACTTGTGCAGGTAGCTAATAACAGTTGATTTTAAGCCTAATTATATGAGCTTTTATATGAGCTTTTATATGAGCTTTTATATGAGGTTTGATTAGTCACATCAGTAGATACCCTTACGTCTTTATTTATGTAGATAGTCAGCAGATGGAAGAGAAATATAATGGACTTTGCTTTAACCAAAAGGAGCAATTCCGGTCTGGTTTATCAGTTTTGGGAGCAATGGACTGAACATGAAGATATGCTTTATCGGTGCTGTCTTAGGTTAATGAACTCTAACCGAACAGATGCGGAGGATGCTCTGAGTCGGGCGGCGCTAAAAGCTTGGGAAAAGGTGCAAAAGTTTGAGGGGAAAATTACTAATTTTAAGGCCTGGTCGATCAAGCTAACTCATAACCTCTGTATTGATATGATTCGAGAACGTTCTCGAGGCGCTATGGGTGTTGAAAGTATTGAATTGGTGGGGGATACTCATATTCTGAGTATAGCCTCTTCGGTGGAGTCGCCAGAGAGTTTTCTGGAGAGAGAGGAGAGGTCTATTAAGATTCGACGGGCGATCGCTGATTTACCGGAAACGTTACGGGAGACTTTTATTTTACATTTATATGAAGAGCTTACCCATACAGAAATTGCGGAACGGCAAGGGATATCCTACAACAATGTATGCAGGCGGATATATGTGGCCAAGAAAAAGCTCAAAGAGAAGTTGAGCGACTATTTTCTAGGGACGGGGGAGAAAGTAAGTGTTACGGCAGGTTATGGTCGGAAGTTGTCTACCCAAAGGAAATATGAGGAAAAGCAGCAGATAATTGAGTCGGAAGAAAGGAAAGAGTGGGAGACGGGGACGAAAGAATTGGAATGCGATCGCGCTATATTTGATCGTTATTCTATCTCTATATCACTCCATCACCCGATCGCTCCCATCACCCTATCACCCCATCACCCTATCACCTCATTACCCCATCACCTCATTACCCCATCACAGGAGGTAGAAAAATCTGAGTTTATGGATAGTTCTGTGGAGCTAGGGGATAATGTAGGTCAGACTATTCAGGAAGTGGCAACAGTATCGGTAGAAGTAGGGGGCGATCGGGTAGTTGAGGGAGAAAAACAAGAGTATGTTGAGAGTATTGTCGAGTCAAGGGAGCAAGTTGAGCAGAAGATTCAGGAGACTGCTACAGAATTAGCGGAAGTAGAGAGCGATCGGGTAGTTGAGGCGGAAAAAGATGGGTGTGTCGAAAGTTCGGTGGGGTCGAAGGATAATAGAGATATCCAGAAAATCAATAATTTTATTCAACCATTCTATAGAACAGCAAGCAAAGGTGAGCAGAAAAGTTTTTTTTTGTACCACCCACGATCTGAAAAAATTGCTTCCTTGTTGTCTGTTGCCTGTTGCTTATCAACTGCAAGCAAAAGTTACCAGAAAAAATCTTTTTCCTGTTGTTTATCAAGGGAGGAGATGCGATGGTTGAGACCGTATGTTATGTGGGGGAGTTTGACAGGGGATAATACTCATTCTGAGTTAATATCTCGGTTAATGGGAGAGGTGAAACTTTTCCCTAATGTCGAGAGCTCATTGGAGGATATTCAGTGGATGTGGGATAGGTCGTTGATGGATACAGGGGGGTAATATCCCTAGTGTGGTGTAGTTTTATTGCCTCTTTACCAAAATTGTGTGAGAGGTTGATTTGGCATGGCGATAAATCTAGAAAAGGTAGAACCTACATTCCGCACGTGATACTTAGACATTTTCTGGTAGGAAAAATATGTTAAACTAGCAATTATCAAATCCAAAATCTTTTTCATCAAAAATCTCAAATCATTCGTCACTGTGCAACGCCATTCTGAATTATCTCCCTAGTAGCTAAACCAGTTTTTTCCCAACTAAACTCTTGAGCTACTAGCCAAACTTAAGGTCGATCTGCGCGATAGACGAATTCACAGTTAATTTAAGTTCCCTAAAAGAGAAAGGAGCTATCGCCCCAATTATTTAAACCTTAATCAGATAATTCTGAATTATCTCCCTAGTAGCTAAACCAGTTTTTTCCCAACTAAATTCTTTAGCTCTAGCTAAACTTAAGGTTGAGAGGCGCGATCGCTCTTCCCCATCATTAGCAATAATATTCATAATTTGCTACTATACTTAACTAATATTAGGACTTACGCAGATACGCTATATATAGCGCTTAAAACTATTGGCCAATAGAAAATATACTCTATACATAGTGCCTTTTCGTAAGTCCTGTCCCTATCACACTACCATCATATCACCCAATCATCCTATCCCCCCATCACCCCACTTCCGAATCACCTCCCTAGTAGCTAAACCAGTTTTTTCCCAACTAAACTCTTGAGCTACTAGCTAAACTTAAGATGAAGAGGTGCGTACGCTCCTTCCCATCTTTAGCAATAATATTCATCGCATCTGTTATTTCTCCCACATTTTTCGGGTTAACTAAAATAGCTGCATCTCCAGGAACTTCTGGCAGGGATGAAATATTAGAAGTAATAACTGGGGTACCACAGGCTATTGCTTCCAATACCGGAAAACCAAACCCTTTCCACAGACTAGGAAAAACTAGAGCGATCGCGATGATTGAGACCGTATGTTATGTGGATGAGTTTGACAGGGAATAATACTAAATCTGGGTTAATGTATCAGTTTATTCGAGAGGTGAAGCTATTCCTAAAAACAAAAATAAAATAAGAAGGGTGCGTTATTAACGCACCCTACAAAATCAATCTACAAATAGACTAATTGGATAATTATTTGGACTAATTCGGTTCTGTGTACAAGATATAGACAGAATCATCATGACCATGAACTGTGATTGCGTCAGGTTGCATATCATCCGGTAGGTATGTATGAGAGCCTAATGAGTCAGTGCCTATAGGATCATGCTCATACAAAGAAATCACTAATGAATCCTTAAAACTTAAAGGAAGATTTATAGGCCACACGTCGCCATTTTGCATTTCATAGTTTCCTTTGCTTGGATACTTTTTTGGTCGCCCTTGATCAATGATATACTCAATGTAAACCTCGTCATGCCCAAAGGTGTTCGAGATTTGTACTGCCTCGATAGATTCTAAAAAAATTGAGGTCTCATCGCCAATTTTTGACGAATAAAAGGATTGAGGGGTAAGGGAAAAATCAGACGATTGAGGGAGATAGCATTTTGTTGTTGAAAAGCATACAGAATTAAGGTTTGAAGGATTTCTTAAGTTGGAATAATTCCCCAAGTCGATTTCAGCTTTTTTCCATGTTGTAGAGCGCAAGGCATCAAACTTCGTGGTGTCTGAACAGGGGTTGTACCTGGGGCAGCATTTTACTTCCATATCATCCTTAGCTGCCTCGTATGCTGATCGACCTGGATTGATATTGCGTAGTGCATCAGATTCATTCGCTTTGTCAAACTTGAGAGTCACTTGGTGTGAACAATTATTGGTAGCATTTGCACCTATGTAACCTTGATCGTAGCTCCAATCTATATCAACACAAGCGGGCGGAGGCACCCGATCGCCTTCACCACAGTCATCAGGTAAAGCTAAGCTGGGGGATGCTGAGAACATACCTATCGCACCCAGCACGCAAAATAGGCATAAGGTTAATTTGAGAAGTCTAACAACAAACTTCAAAAGACTTTCCTCCTTCAGAAATTGTAAATTGTTGGGCCACAATACACTGTAAGCCTTACAGTGATTGTCTTTGCTCAATTGAGCCATTTTTGAGAAGTTAGCCTTGGGCCTGACAAGGAAAAAATTATGCCAGTATGCCTTTACCACCTTCTCAAGAATATGACGTTTGACAAGCAGTTTTTATGACCAATGCTGTAGAACCCAGTTATGTTATCCAAATAAGGGTAAGCCACTAATTTCAACGTTGCGGTCGGGTAACTGGCAGCTTCTATTACTCTGGAGAATAAAGCAAATGGAGCGATCGCCCTCATCATTTAGACCTTAATCATATAATCCTGAATTACCTCCCTAGTAGCTAAACCAGTTTTTTCCCAACTAAACTCTTGAGCTACTAGCCAAACTTAAGATCGAGAGGCGCGATCGCTCTGCTCCATACTTTAGCAATAATATTCATATTATTTAACTTGACAGTGGCTTTTTTTGTGCTAGATTCGGATAGGTAAGATATTTAACAACCCAGATGGGAGACCACTAATAAATATGAAACGAATGCTAGTATGGATCATGTCAGTGCTACTGGCATTGACCTGCGTAAATATTAGTCCCAATCAGGCGATGGCGGCCGGGACAAACTTAGTTGTGAATGGCAGCTTTGAACAGCCAGTCACTGGTATGGTGGATTACCCACCGTCAGTTCCAGGGTGGCAGTTATCTGGAGGTATCGCGATCGAATTTCAGCGTATCCCGGGCCAGCCTTACGCGGGGGAACAACTCGTGGAACTTGATAGTCTTGGAGTGAGTGGAATTTATCAAGATATTCCGACGGAGGCAGGCAAAACCTACAAGCTTACCTTTGCCTTCTCACCCCGTCCCAGTGTCTCAGAGAATAAGTTGAATGTAAGTTGGGGAAATGCCTCAGTTGCTAAACTGGAGAAAAGTGGTGAAGGTCTGTCTAATACTGATTGGCAGGTTTATACCTACGAACTCAAAGCTACTAGCAATAACACCCGTCTAAGCTTTGATAATCTCAATGAGACATCCGATGAGCTGGGTACTTTTATTGATGCAGTGAGTGTCGAAGAGAAACTTACTACCCCTAGTATTAAAGAGCCTGATGAACCCTGTGTCAGCGGATCAATAATAAGCTTAGTTGACTTTGAAACTCTCCCTAGTGGTGGAACTCCCACTGATGATCTAGAATTTAATGATACCTATAACTATGGTGAGACTAAAGTCACCTTCGGATTTGATTCTAATCACGATCTTACTATCGATGTGCCGGCTAGGTTTGAAAGTCGTCTCCCCGATCCTGGAAGGAGAGATTATTATGGTTATACCCATCGTCGGAAGAATGACGTTGATCTCACGGCTACTCAGGAAGGAGGTAACTGGTTTCTCAGAAACCTTTGGAAGCCTGCAGAAACTAAGTTAATGTATCCATATGATAATAACGGTGAATTTCTAGCTGTTATGGATGGCAAGCTTGGCAACAGTGCCTCTGGCCAAATATGGGATGCCGATCTGGGTGAAGAGTACACGATTGATGCCATTGATCAAGATGGCAATGTCATGGATTCAATAACTACAGGTAGACTGTCTAATAATGAAGGTGCTGGAACTTATAGTGGTTTACCTTTTCCGTTTTCCTTTGATTCATTGCCTCGCCCCATCAAAGTGATACGTATCTCTGGACGTGCTACAGGTAGGGGTCGCGGTTTTGCGTTTGATAACTTCTCTGCTACAGATGTATGCCCTAAATAACTCCTAACCTAGATTTACCAAAGGCGATCGTCTTCCCCAAGAAGATCGCCCCCAAATAAAAAAGGAGCGATCGCCCCAATGATTTAAGCCTCAATCAGATAATTCTGAATTACCTCCCTAGTAGCTAAACCAGTTTTTTCCCAACTAAACTCTTGAGCTACTAGCCAAACTTAAGGTGGAGAGGCGCGATCGCTCTTCTCCATCTTTAGCAATAATATTCATGGCATCTGTTATTTCTCCCACATTTTTCGGGTTAACTAAAATAGCTGCATCTCCAGCAACTTCTGGCAGGGATGAAATATTAGAAGTAATCACAGGGGTACCACAGGCCATTGCTTCCAATACCGGAAAACCAAACCCTGACCACAGACTAGGAAAAACTAGAGCGATCGCTTGACTAATTATTTTGGGTAATTCTGCTCTAGGAACATCATACAGAATCTAGGTTAGATGATTTTAAAATTTTTTGTCAGAAATGATGTTTAGAAATCGTCTTAATATTAGAGTTTCGACTTAGTTAACAATTTGCGATACGGACCGCGACATAATACGCTAGTTCTCACACGTAAGTAGTAACGAGGGTGACGCTTTGTATCTTCTGCACTAATCGCTGCTATTCGCATTTCTGGCAGTCTATCTATGATAGACATAGACCTCAGAAGAAATCCCGCTCCCTACGCTAAAACGGCGTAGTAAGGGTTTGAGGACTTTTTTAGTTATGTTAATTGACAAAGACTTAAATGTAAGTATAGAGTGTAGAGATGCGGTTGGGCAAGACCCGTCAATGCCTGTGGATGAGTAACCGCCGACGGCCTCACAAGAAGCAGGAAGTAAACAGCCTCCTAGGTCGGAGCTACGCTATCAATTTGTCACGTTATGTGAAGCTTTGTATCAGTTTTATGAAGCAGTACAAACTTAACTAAGGAGATCAACCATAATCATGTTTTCTCAAGTGAAATTAACCAAAAAATTGATTGCTTTATTTGCAGTAGTAATTGCAGTGTTCTGCACCATTCAAGCTCCTGCTTTTGCTAAAGTTAACATCGACATGCGCTGTAATGATAGGGCATCATACATTGAGCTGCAGGCATCTGACTCTGAAGGTGCAGTCTGGACAAACACCTGTGGCAGAGAAGTGGAATTTATTGTTGACTTCGCAGACGGTGAGTGGAATTACGGTAGCGGCTATCCCTACAACATAATGGTAGGCCCGGAGGGCAACCCTCAGGGTGATGTTTTCGGCTATTTCGATAATCCTTACTGCCAAGGTGCCGAATTATCTTACGTCATCGACGATCAGCCTGTTCCTGCTGGTTGCTACTCTTATGACCGGAGTGTGTTTTTGATGCCTGGCGAGACGATTACACTAATCAACAATGATCAAAAGGGCAGCGCCCATAATGATAACTCAGGCTCGGTATTTTTGTATGTTCACAACTTCTTATAAGGCTGATGAGCTTTTCTTCTAGTTGGTGAAATTGATTCTTGAGGATTTCGGGGACTTGAATTCGATAATGTATCAGGAATGATGGCAAATCATAAGTTGGCGGCAGCAGTTGCTGATATGGGTTTTTACGAGTTCAGAAGACAGTTAGAGTACAAATGTGAGTTATACGGTTCTGAGCTAATCATTATTGATAGATGGTTTCCTAGCTCTAAGACTTGCAGTAGGTGTGGAGCTGTTAAAGAGTCTCTGTTGTTATCAGAGCGCGTTTTCAATTGTGAACACTGCAATTTTAGCTGTGAACGAGACTTGAATGCAGCGTTAAATTTAGTTATGGCGGGCAGTTTGCTCCGCAACGCTAGCGCGAACGTCCGTGACAGCCTGTGGACTGGACAGGCGCCGACGTTGCCAGGTTGAAGCAGGAATAGAACAGATTGTTTAGAGAAAATCATAGATTTATATAGATAATCGTAGGTTTCTAAGAACGGATGTCTAAACAACCCATAAACAATCTAAAAGGAGAATTACGATGACGATCAAATACCAAAACAAATGCATCCTGAATGTTAAGAAAGCCGACAATTTGATGAATGTCTACCTCAATGCCGACTCCGGGGAAGCTAACGGGACACTCTTCGGCTACTCTACTAACGGACTAGGCGCAGCACCTCCAAATGCCACGGTAGATCTCGTCCCTGCGCTGCAAGGTATTGGAGGATCGGGCAAACTTTCAATCATCGGTGCCAACTTTAGTGGCGGTGGATCAATGGAAGTAGAGATCATAACCGACAGCACTTCGCATCAGGTCGTTAATGAAAATTTAGGTGCGTTTACTTCCAAGATGTGGAGCGTAGATATCCAAAAGAACTGATCTGGTCAGTAAAGCTGTAAGCTTCTGTGCTGATATAATGATAACTCAGGTTCGGTGAAAATCTATAATATTCGCAACTACCCCAAGTCCTAAAGATTTCCGGGATTTGAATCTGATAGTTGATCGGTAGGTAGGGTTATGTGGCACAAGCTTGATCTTTGCCCTACCTCACAATTTCTTGCAAGTGGACGCGAAGGCAAAAGAAATCGGAAATTTCCGAAAGTAGGTATCGCACCCCTTTTCTCTTTGCCAAAATGGTTGCGTGAGAGATAGAATTTTCAAAACTCTTTTTTTTTCTGATCATCTTAATTGTTAATTATACAATTCTGAATTACCTCCCTAGTAGCTAAACCAGTTTTTTCCCAACTAAATTCTTGAGCTACTAGCCAAACTTAAGGTAGAGAGGCGCGATCGCTCTTCCCCACCTTTAGCAATAATATTCATGGCATCTGTTATTTCTTCCACACTTTTCGGGTTAACCAAAATTGCAGCATCTCCAGCAACTTCTGGCAGGGATGAAATATTAGAAGTAATAACTGGGGTACCACAGGCCATTGCTTCCAATGCGGGAAAACCAAACCCTTCCCACAAACTAGGAAAAACCAGGGCGATCGCCTGATTAATTATTTTGGGTAATTTTGCTGTGGGAACATAGTGCGGAATGTAGATTAGATAATTTTAATTTTTGGTCAGAAATGATGTAGAGAAATCGTCTTAATAACGGTCAAACCCAACCCTGACCACAGACTAGGAAAAACTGATCGCTTTCGCCAATAAAAAGGAGCGATCGCTTCTTTTTATTTAAACCTTAATCAGATAATTCTGAATTACCTCCCTAGTAGCTAAACCAGTTTTTTCCCAACTAAACCCTTTAGCTTTAGCCAAACTTAGGGTTCTCAGGAGTTATCGCTATACTAGGTAAAAGTTATATGAATTTTGTGCAAAAAAAATAATTCAGAAATTTACCTCTCTAAGCGTCTAATTAATGGAAGCAAAAAAAAATTAAATTAAATGGAAATCAAAATTACTCAGCTTAAAAGTGGACTGATAGGCTACAAAGCAGCCCTGTATATTGGGAGCGCTTGGGATCCAGCAAAGTACATTGCAGAAGCTAAAAATGACGAAGAATGGTCTGGGTTCTATATTGCTGAAGTTGAGAACACAGCAAAAGGATATTTGCCTAATATTATTAATGGTTCTAAGGGAATTGCCTATATCAACCAGGTTCAACTTAAAGAAACAGTAAAACTGATCGTCTGTCTTGATGATTCTTTTAAAACAGGACATATTAACATGGCAGCACTAAAATCTGCATTACGTAAAAACGGAATAGATGTGCAAGAGAATGACCTTTTGATACCAAAGCTTGGCCAATTAGGGTACTTCTTTAAGTGCTATAATAATGAAGAGGGAGCAAAGGAGATAATTTCGCCAAATAACATGGTATCCAAATTAAATATGCTTAAATATAAAGAATGCGAATTGAAAAATTATGAGGTTAAAAATTGCAAGACTATCTAATTATCCATTATCCATTAATTACCCCAGATTGAACTCGATCCAACCCCGATTAAAAATTAATTCATAAATGCGGTTATGAATTTTTAGCAACCCTTTTTGCTTTTTTATTAGTCCTGACAGACATAATTCTTTTTCTTCTGGAATATCTACACTTACTATCTCTTTTTCCTCCCATAATTGTTGATAAATTGTGAGTAGTTGGGTTTTGTTTGGACTGTAAAGAATGCGATCGCGAATGGTTTTTAAATGCTCTGGTTCATCTTGAGTTTCCCAATTTGTCAGAATTTTTTCTTGTACTAGGTTCTCTATCCATTCTGTTTCACCATTAACAGGAATAGGTATTTTTGAATTACGAATCAACTGACATAGTTTTTGAGTTAAAAAAGGTTGTCCTCCCGTCCAGTTTAATATTTCTTGAAGCATAGTTTGAGGATTACTAACTTTTTCAGCTATTCCAAATAATAAAGGTTGTGCTTCATGTGGTTTAAAGCTTTCTAATTCAATTGCTTGACCGATATTAAAAGGAGTTCTCCTAATATCAGTCATTAATTCGGAAGGAGTTGCTACCCCAAACAAGGCAAAGGTGAGATGCTGATATCTAGATTTTGGATCGATCATTCGTTGATTGTAGCAAGACCGAATCAGGGCAAAAAAGCTATCCACCGGAATTTTTAAGCCTAAAATACTATCAATTTCATCAATAAAAATGAAGACTTTTTTGGGAGTTTGACTTTCATTATTATTCAGTTCAACTAATAAAACATCTTGCAGAAATCTATCGAATCTTTGTAACGGAGAAATATCTAATCGGTCATTCCACCAAGCTTTTAAATTAACTGTGGTTAAATCAAAACTGCACCATAGATCGACAGCTAATCCTTTATACCATTGTTCTATGGTCACATTTTCATCACCGATGCGGGTTAAATCTATAGCAGCACAATGATATCCTTCATGGTTAAAATGGTGCATCATTTTCACCATGAGACTAGATTTACCCATTTGTCGAGAATTCAAAATATAACAAAACTCACCTTTTTTTAAGGCTTGATAGAGAGTGCGGTCTGCTTGTCGGACTACATAAGTAGGAGCATCCATGGGCAAACTTCCTCCTACTTGATAATCAAAATTAGAGCTAGGTTCGGCAGTTTTTAGTAGGTCATTTTCAAAGATAAGTTCTGCTTGAGTTTCTTTGAGAACTTCTAAGGTTTGAGACAGTTCTTTTGTACGTTCTTCGACTCTTTGTTCTAGGGTTTGATAAAGCCTGGAATTGTCAATGGAAATTGCAGCTTGAGCGGATAATATTTTTAATAGTTCGACTCTTTTTGTTGTGAATGTGTCTGTAGTTAAATTATTTTCTAAATAAACAATTCCTCTTAATTGATTTTGATTAATTAATGGAATACAGAGAATTGATTTAGTTTGTGTGGCAATAATATAAGGGTCATTAATAAATTGTCCTTCGTGAGCTGCATCTTTGAGAACTATATTTTCTTGACTGCGGGCTACATAATTGATAATCGTAGTTGGTAAAATCGGAATTGATGTTTCTGAGTCTACAAATTCTATCGGAATTGATTGTAAGATTGTAACTTCATCGCTATCTATTTTTCCTTGAGCTTCAATAACCCAATTATCTTCGCGATCGAGAATTAAAAAGCCTGTTTGTGCCCCGGCATTTTCTATGACAATTTTCATTAAATTGTGTAGAAGTTTTTCCAGATTAATTTCACCAGAAATTGCTTGAGATGCTTTAATAACTGTTGTTAAGTCGAGAACTTCTCCATCAGTTTCAGAGGTAGAAATGGTTGTACTAATGCCTTTTGATTTTTTTTGATTTACTACTCCTAATAAATACTGAGGATATTCCTCTTCTAACTGTTTTACTTTAGCTTTAGCACCCCAACGGATGTAACAATGATGGGCATTTCTTAAGTACAATTGACCGATTTTCTTTCTATCAAGGGCGAGATAAAACTCTGCTGCTCGTTCGTAAGCTAAAGCTTCTTCGTGGATAAATTCATATTTTTCTGCTCCTTCAATGGCGCGATCGTACAGTTCTTGTGCTTGTAAAGTTTGTCCTAAAATTCTGGCTTTTTCTGCTTCTACTAAATCGTATTTGTGTTGACAGTTTTCTCGGCAGTGTCCAGCCCATATTTTCATATCCTCTTGATTTTTTTCTACTTGTTCGAGTAATTCTTTTCGCTGTTCTGTGTCGCAATTATTGTAATGAGCAAGACAAGCAAGAGAAGAGTAAAAATTTTGCTGTAGAGGGAATGAAACTGCTCCAATAACTACGATAACAATTTTTTTTGCATATTGGCTATTCTTAAAGGCCTTATAGGAATCTTTCAGAAAATAAAAAATAAACATTTTACCAAAGTAGTAAAAAAATAGTAACCATTGATTTTTCGTATTGATATATTCTTGTAAAGATTTTTTTTCTTTCTCTTTAGAATTGCCAATCAATAAATAGTTTTTATCTTTGCCGATATTCCTTAAATTAACAATAGTTCTTCTAAATATTTCCGTGAACTTTATCGCATATTCCTGATTTATTTTTTTGACTAATTTAGCGTGTTTACTAAAATATTCTTCAAGTTTTTCTAAATTGCATCCTCCGAAAAAATTGAAATTGCAAGAAGCTGAAGAAATATAACAAACATGCTCGTTCTTTCCAGTATTTATCCCTTGTTGTAAAGCATTTATTAAGTTTTCTCTTGCGACTTTTTTATTTATTTGTTCTTTCCAATGCCATATATATCCGTAATACAAATATATAACTACAGTTTCTAACTTAGGGGTATAGTATTTCTCTAACAATTTTAGAGATAGTTTTCCAAATTGATATCCATTATTAATATCCCCCATTACTGCACAAAGAAGCATTCCATAATAAGCATAAATAGCAGCAGCTTCAGGAGGATTGTTGTAATTAAGACAAAGATTGAGCTGAGTTAAGACTATTTCAACAAATAATGAAAAATTTGTTGTTACTGATGCACTCGTAATGGACTGCAATATAGATATAGCTGCCAGTTTATAAGGCTCAGTCATTTGTGGCAAATCAGCTAAATCATTTATGTTTTTCTCTTTTAATAGCAATTCTAGATTTTGATATTTTATCCTATGTTTTATTTCATTCTCACTAACAACTTTTTGTGATATTTTTATTCCCAGTTTACCTAAAGCTTTAACAGCAGTATCAATAGCTTTTTCTGACTCAAATTTAGCGAAATAGTAGAAGATTAACAACTCATAAACCTTAACTTTATCAAGAACACCTTTCGTCATTTGCAGAGTGTTTGCAGATAGTTCTTCAATTTGCTCCCATTTATTATTGAAGTATAAAGCTTCTAAAGTGTTTATATGAAGTTCTAATGTCAATTCGTACTGATTTTGCCAGCTATTTTCTGTTAATAATTCTGAACCATTATCTAAATATTTTAAAGCTGATTCATAAGCTGTTGAAGTTCTTGCTTTTTTACCTGCTTCGAGATTTAATTTTGCTAATTCATTTTTTTCTAATTGATCGGTAATCAAAGCAGAACCTTCATTCAGTTGATTGACAACATCAAAAACCTTCTTCTGTAACTCATCTTCTTCAAGATTTTTCAGAAGTAGACGACCTATTTGTAGATGCACTTGCTTTTTTTCTGCTGCTGGAATTAGAGAATAAGCTGCTTGTTGTACTCGGTCATGTAAAAATTTGTAGGGGATATATTTTGAATCTTCAAAATAGTTTTCTGAGAGCTTATTTGATAAATCTTCTGAATTCCAAAGTAAAGGAACCTTGTAGTTATTTTTCAAAGGAAAAATCAGCCCTTCTTGTAAAGCAGACTGTAATTCATTCGCTGTTACTGTTTGAGATTTATTATTAACGATCGCCAAAATTTCTAAATTAAATTTGTTGCCAATACAAGCTGCTAATTTGAGAACTTGTTGAGTTTTTTCATCCAATTTTTCAATTTTTCTGACCATTAAGTCAACTACATTATCGGTGATAGATACACTTTCAATTTCTTTTATATTCCATTGCCAATAACTTTGTTGACTATCTTGTGGTCGATCGGGGTTAAATACTAAGAATTTTTCTTGGTACAAAGAACTCAGCAGTTGAGTCAGGAAAAATGGATTGCCTCCTGTTTTTTTGGCAACTAATTCAGCTAAAGGTTTAGTAATTTCTTTTGCGCAACTTAGGGTCTCAGCAATCAATTGATTAATATTATTAATTGTTAATGGTTCGAGGGTAATCTCTGATACTGCTACTTGTGTAGTCTGAATTTTCTCTAAGGTGTGTATTAGGGGATGAGTAGAATTAACTTCATTATCTCGATATGCTCCAATTAAAAGAAAATATTGGTTGTCATCATCTGACATTAATTGCTCAATTAATCTTAGAGATGGTAAATCTGCCCATTGTAAATCGTCAATAAAAATCACTAAAGGATGTTCTTTTTGACAAAATACACTCAAAAATCTTTGAAAGAATAAATTAAATCTATTTTGGCTTTCAGTTTTACCAAGTTGTTCTACTGCTGGTTGTTGACAGATGATTTTTTCTAGTTCAGGAATTACATCAATAATAATTTGACCATTATTTCCTAGAGCTTCTAATATTTGAGTTTTCCAAGTTTGTAGAGTTATTTCTGGTTCACTTAGCAGTTTACGGATTAACTCTTGAAAAGCTTGAGAAATTGCTGAATAAGGAATATCTCTCTGGA
>NZ_JAAHGH010000090.1 GCF_010672525.1 Okeania sp. SIO2B3
TTCGCGATCGCTCACTCTTTATCAGAATAATTATTATTATGAGAAAAACATTAGAGTTGTTGAAAGGGATTATATATTTTAAACCCTTACCCCACAATACTTTTGAGGCGCTTGTCACCCCGTGAGCATACGAACTCATTCTTGTCCACATTGCGACATAGTAATAAACCGCGACTTAAATGCGGCGATAAATATAAAAAATAGGGCGGTAGGGTATTCCGTCCCTAAAGCACGCCCTTGCCCGATGCAATGGCAGGGCAGGGAAACGAGAGAGCTTACAGTATAGCGCCAGCGAGCGTGTGGGAGTATGTCACTTAAGAAAAATCAATAAAAATTCTATTGAGAGTTATAAAAGTATAGGATTAATTAAATGTATACTTTACAAATTGACTATAAATAGCGAACCCTCTTCAAACAAAATGCAGTTTCAATCAGCTACAGAAATTATTCAAGCTTATCAGCAAAACAAAAATCTTACAGGTAGTAACCTACAAGGTATAGATATCAGTCAAATTGAACTATATCAAGTCAATCTGAGTCAAAGCAATTTACAACAGGCCAATCTCAATAATACAATCCTCATTGGAGCTAACTTGAGTGAAGCAAACTTAAGTGGAGCAAATCTCAAAGGCGCTGATTTACGAGGAACAAATCTTCAGGGAGCAAATTTGAGTGGAGCAGATTTAACTGATGCCTATCTCAATAGAGCTGAATTACAAAAGGCTAATTTGACTGATGCTAATTTGGCAGGAGCTAAACTACAAGTAGCTTACTATAATAGTAAAACAATTTGGCCCGAAGGATTTGCTTATAAAAAATCAGGAGCAGTTGGACCAGGAGCTGATTTAAGTGGAGCTTTCTTAAATACAGCTTACCTCCGAGGAGCTGACCTTCAAGGGGCAAATCTGCGGGGTGCTTATCTTAGTGGTACTGACTTGACAGGTGCTAACTTGCAAGGTGCAGCTCTTAGTGGTTCTAATATGAAGGGAGTTTTTTTAGTAGGTGCTAATTTGCGTGATACTCGACTCAACGGGGTAGAGTTAGAAGGAGCTGACTTACGAGCTGCGGATTTAACAGGGGCGAGTTTAGATAATATTCCTAGTATTGCTGGAGTTGATTTTACTTTGGTGCAGGGATTGAGTGACTCTACAAGAGCTATGCTATGTGAATATTCTGGCAAAGATTTGGGAACCTGGAATTCTTTTACTCGTACTAATACTAAGAGTAGTTTGTTATCCCACTTGACTGATATGTAAGTAGCTATAAAACTAGGGTTAGATTGGCGTTGCTGAATTAAGGAATAAATATAATTGGGCTTGGCATTTTACTGGCCAAAAAAATAACGAACAGGCAAGATACCCAAAAGGAGATATTAAATGAATCAAGAAACATTGACACAATTGCAGGTGAACCACTCAGATTTCATCTACAAATACGTCGAAGAGCACAAGGAGGAGTTGGAAGAACTGAGAGCAAAGGCAAATTCATTGGCGTTCGATGGGGAGTGGGTCATCATTGGCGATGATGAGTACCCGCAGAAGAGAATACAGTACGCAACAACGTCATTTCCAGAAGAATATGTTTCTCCACGCATTATTTTGTATCCGACTGGAGATCAGGACATCCAAAAGGCGATAGACTTGTGTCGCGAACTTAAGATGGCGATCGCGGTACGCACCGGAGGCCACCAATACTGCGGATACTCCTCAACCTTGCCGGAAAACATGCAAATAGACCTGAGCGAGACGTTTCCCCAATACGATTATGATGCGGAAGCAAATGTGCTGCGATGCGGTGTTAGCCACGCCTTGGGGGACTGGGCCGAGCTGAACCACAAGCACGGAATCTATCTACCCATGGGAGTGTGCGCGAATGTGCATTTGGGAGGACATGTTCACACCGGCGGTTGGGGGATAGTGGCACGAAGCCATGGACTTTTGGCAGATCACGTTCTAGGGTTCGACATCATACTGGCCAACGGTGAAAAGAAGCACATTGTGCGACCAAAAGAGGGTGAGACAAATCAGGACAATGACGACCTGTACTATGCGGTGTTGGGTGGAAGCAAAGGGGGAGATTTCGGGATCGTGACCCACTGGGAATTTAGTCCTCTACGTGACCAGGATTACCCTAACTCTGCCTGCTACACGTTCACGTGGCTGTGGTCGAAAAATAAGATGGAGGGAGCAGTGCGCAAGATGGCAGAACTGTCCAAACTTTGCGCAGAGGGGAAGATTCCATCCGACTACGAGTTTATGCTGAATATCACAGGTTTTGGGAAGATGGATTTGCTACCCGAGTTTGTGAAGGATGGATTGAGAAGTCTAGGAATCATTGGGGCTGGCAATATGGATTTGTTGTCTGACACAGTGAAAGATGAATTGAGAGAGTTAGGAATCACAGGTACCAGGCATGTGGATTTGCTGTCTAACGCAGTGAAAGATGAGTTAAGAGAGCTGGGAATCACGACTATCGAGAAGATGGACTGGCTGCCCGAAATAGTTAAAGATGATTTGAGAGAGCTGGGAATCCTCAATGACGGCATTTGGGTTCCGCCTCTGATCCAGATGTGGATGTGTTTCACGAACAAAGAAGGTAAGGGTCAGCAATTTGACGACCAATGGTTTGAATCGTTTACTGAGGAAGATGTCTGCGGGAAGCCGCTTGTGGCGCATCGACTAAAGAAAACCCCTGTTTCTAAAGGACTTGCGGAACATTTCATTATGAAACAAGACCGTGAGATGGAGTATCCCTTCGTAAAGCGCTTCCGAGCCACTATGGACCTACCAGAGGAGTTCCCCCAGACATACACGAAGCGTATGTACGAGATCATGGGCCTTATAGGCACTCGCAATGGACAGCACCTCGTCTCGCAACAGCAGATATACGCGGGTGGTGCCGTAGCGGAGAATGGGAAAGCAGGGATAACGTCCTATTCGTGGCGCGAACAAGCTCTGGCGATGAGCCATGACTCGTTCTACTTGGAGAGCTGGTTTCACCCTGAAGCTCGCGAGACGGCGGAGCTGTGGCAATGCGAGAATGATGAGGCATTCGTTGAGCAAAAGGGGTTTGCTGACAAAGATATGCGAATGGTTGCGTACACCTTTGGTAATCGGGTGCTAGATGAAGTGTGGCCTTACTACTATGACAGCGAGGAAAAGTACAAACGATTGAGAAAAATCAAGGGGAAATTCGATCCTAATCACCTTTTCTCTGCCGATGAATTTTCCTTGAAACCGCTTTAGGTGATTTGTGTAGACGCTGTTTGCCATTTGATTGTTGAGGGATATGGCCAAAGTTCTCCGCCCTCTCTTTCAAGGGGTAATATCATTTCCGTTGGGGCGCGTTTGTGTAAACCCAAGGGTAAATATCTACAGGAAATTTAGATTTTTTTCTTGCGAGGGTAGCCTTCTTCCCTTTTCTTTACTCTTCCCTCTTCCCTCTTCCCTCTTCCTTCTTCCTTCTCTTTGCTATACAATACCGATGCTACCGAACATTATATTATATCATGTCCGGTTGAACAGTTATAAATAAATAATGACGGAGGAGTCAGGAGTCAGTCCTCAGGAGTCAGGAGGGAAGAAAGAAGAAGGAAGAAGAAGAATTGGAGTTGAAGGAGAAAGTTTTTTGATCACTAATTATCCGGACATGATATAATATTGGGCTGCCTAGTGAGCTGGAACCTCTCATGCACGGTTTTGAAGCAGAGATGAGGTGAGGGATAGGGATATCCCCATTGACTGTAATACTTGTCTATATTTGATATTAAATCGGGTTAATTATACATAGAATCCGATTATTATGATATGTGTTTGTAATTTCTTAAATTACTTCAAGCCTTCAATCCCCCCATCCCCTCCAACTATATATATAAGTATTCAACCGGATATGATATGATCCTATTTTCTACCTCTATTTTGTGTAAGTTCACTATACCTATCTTTACCACTTTGGTACAACAAATCTCATTCCTCCCTTCACTCCTGAAGTATCTTCCTGATACCGAGGAATGACATGAATATTTGTGTGCATCATTTTTTGTCCTCCGGCACGATTAACATTTATCCCTACATTAAACCCCTCCGGATTATACTTTTCCTGTAAAATTTTCTGCACTTGATTTACCATTAACCAACATTCTAATTGTTCATCTACAGGTAACTCAAAATAATTTGCTAAATGACGCTTCGGTATAACTAAAGTATGCCCTTTTGTAACTGGATAACCATCAAGTATTGCATAAGTTTTTGCTGACTCTGTAATTAACTGTAAATTTTTACGCGGGTTACAAAATAAGCAATTGTTTGTGGAATTTTTTTGCTGATTATAATGAATATATTCATAAATTTCACACAACTCATCTGTGTGGATAGATTTAAAAGGTAAATTAACTAAACACTGATAAGTTGGTTTTTTGTGTATATAATGTTCTCGAAAACCCTCACGCTTCAAACCTCTTCTAACAGAGTAATAAGCTTTACCTCCAGGTTTTAATAATTGTGAAACTTCCATCAAAACTTGAGTTTGTGCTTGGTCAAATAAAACATTTAATACATAAAAACAGAGAATAGTATCAAATTTTGTCTGGGGATATTGTGGAAAATAATAAGGGTCATAACCAGTGACTGGAAAGTTTTTTTGTTGTAGTAGTTTAACATCATTACCAAAACCACAGCCAAAGTCGAGAATTTTACCAACTAGCAGATTTTTATCTAGCAATAATTGAGCTGGAAATGAAATAAATTTACGCTCTTTAGCAGTAAGGTGACTATATTGGTTTGATTGTTTATTGGTAAACAAGGATACTTTTGTGATGAAGTAATGCAGAATACAATAATTGTAATTGGTAATGGGTAATTGGGAAGGCGCTAAAACAACTTCGCTCTTTATTTAATGGCAGAGAATGTAAAACTTCTCAATAAAATCTGAGTACTCAATCCAGATCACAACTGATTATTTAGAATCAATTAGCCACCCGGAATGATTTATGAGAATTTTATTACTTCGGTATTCCCTATTCCCTTACAGGAGTGCGCTACCAGGTGAGTTTGTCGCACCCCACGGGGTAGCACCACTATTCCTTAAAAGTCTAGAATATTTCACAATTAAAATAAGGTTGATATAGATTTTTGAGAATCATTAGATTGTCAAAAAAGGAATAGAAAATGGTGGATGGTTGAAAATAATTTTTGTGATTAAAAATGACAATAAATTTTGATAAACTCATCGATAAATACTATATTTATAGAGAATTTTCAAAGTAGGTGGGCGATCGAATTATAGGTTTTTCATTAAACAGCTTCACAAAGAATAAAAATTACATTTTACCGTCTTGGTATTTACAAATTGCTAAAAGCTTTATTTAGTCAGCTTTTTCTCTAGTATACCTCACACCAATCCGATGGCTCTCCTAACCTACTCTTAGTCCATAGCAGTATAAACAACATACGGTAATTTATGAATCAGTAAACAGACATAAAACAAAATATTCTTGCTTATACTTATCTATATAACTTGTTTAATTATTTGAATATAGCAGTCTACAGATAAATTAAACATCAGCATCTGCATAGATTAGTTAACTACTCTAATTTTCTGTAAATTTTGCAGTAAAAAGGTTTTAATTACGGAAAATATGCAATTAATTTTGTGTAATTCCTATTAAGAATTTTCCTCAACTAAAAAAATACCAATAACTTCTGAATGAATAAGAATTAATAACTAATTTTAATACCGACTTGTAATATATTTTTCCTATTTCCTATTCCCTTTCACCAATCACAATTTATTTGAAGGTTAAGCCAATGGACTACCGCAGAAAAAGCTGGTTCCATATAATTTTTGACTTTAAAAGTTCAGTCATTCCCAATATTTGGCTCAGAGTATTGGTAATTATGATATTCGCCCTTTTAGTTACTATAGCTCATGGTAATAATTTGCCAATGAATCAGCCAATTTTAGGTAGTATTATTCCAGGAATAGTCCTTGGTTTATTCCTAGTTTTTAGAACTAATACTGCTTACGATCGCTATTGGGGAGGTCGGAAATTAATCGGACTTATTTCTAAAAATTGCTGCATTATGGCAAAAAATATAAAAAATATAATAGTGTTTGTTCCGGATCTTTAATTTTTCTCAGCTTCTTAGCTTCCTGAAGTTCCTGGCGTAACAATTGAAATTTACGTCTTTCATCGAGGGATTAAAACCGCCTGTCTCTCACCTTCGACTTAAGCTTTGGTAGAGAACAAGGAAGAAGATTTAATTTTTACTTTTGGGTAATAGCTAAAGATTATGATCATAATTTAATTAAAAATGATGTAGCCATAACTACTAAAACCCTAATAAATAAAGTTCACATAAATCGGAAATATGAGGATTTTAAGCTTGAGATAGTGAGGTAAAATATAAGTAATAGCTCCCATACCAACTTAATTTGTAATTGGTTTTAGGAGTCAGTCAAAAAACAGTATTTATTTTAGTTATTAATCAGAGGTTAAGCCATGACTAGCATCGTAAAATCTCCCCTAAACAAAGAACAAACTACTACCTGGTTAAGAGGACTAATGACCGTTGCTTATGCTGATGGGGAATTAGATGCGACAGAGAAAGATTTATTTGACCATTTTAGTCACGAAGAGTTTGCTTCTAAAATTGAAATCTCAGAATTACAACCTATTAATCCAGATGATTTAGCTAAGGTACTGGGAGAAAATCCTAACATAGCAGAAAATTTTATGAGAACTGCTGTGATGGTAGCCTTAGCCGATGGAATTTATTCTATTACTGAGGATGATATCCTTCATAAATATTGTAACGCTTTAGGACTAAAAGTTAAAGCTTTAGATGCACTTAGAAAAAATCTGGAAAAAGCCAAGGAACAAGTAGGAGAAGATGATTTAGAAAGTTGGATTGAAGAAACCGAACATACTGGCACTTTCATTATTCCCCACGACCCCGAACATCATCAAACTGTACTTACTCCGATTAAAGACTGGTTGGATGGATGGGATATCCATGACCCAAAAGTCGCTCACATGGTATGTAAAATGATTCCCCCTCAATGTCCCTTTGAGCGAGATATTTTGATTTTTGGTAAGAAAGTAGCCCATATTCCAGCTATGTGCAAACTTAACCCACTGTACGAACAGTTAGTTGGTATACGTTTCCGTGCTTTATCTTATTTGGCAGATGAATGTCAGGAGGATATTTCCAAGTATTGTTGAAGAAACAGGACTTACACATGCATACGAAATTATACACCATTTGTAGTGGCGGGCGGCCGTTAACCCCTACTATATAGAGTTTCTCAGGCTAGTGAGGTATACTCTTGTCTTTACTTCGCTGTTGCCTGTTGCCTATTGTCTGTTGCCTATTGCCTATTGCCTAAAGCTGAGAATTTTGTACCTCACCAATATGGGAATTGCTATATGTGGTGGTTATGCGTAAGTCCTGAGAAATAATAACAAAGAACAAATAAGCAAGAAAATTTAACCCACATTCTGCACCACAAAATGTAGTATAGAACCAGGAGTCAGAACTGAAAACTCAGGAGTCAGAATTTAGGAGAAAATCATAGCTGTCGTGATTGAGTAATATCATGTCCGGTTGAATAGTTACACTTTGGAGGAGGTAAGGCAGAAGGCAGCGGGAGCTGGAGGTATAGCGCTGTGCTGCCTTGCAACAGCTCCGGAAAGCAACAGCTCCGGAAGGGGGAATAAATTGCCGATAATATAAGACTTTTAGCTATTTGGTCTCTCCTGCAATTTGTAAATATACCAGCGCTCATTGCTATAGAAGCAGTGCGACCCCACGTCGGTGTCAGACGCAAGCGGTCAGACCCCGCGACGACGCCAGCTTGCTTGCGGAATGCTGACCAAGAGAGGAAATGCGCACTCTTGTGAGGAAAGAAAAGGTTAGAAGAGAAAAGGTTTTTTAACCCGTGCTATTATCCGGACATGATATAAATAATCAAGCAAGTATTTATGCTTAATTGTTTACTCGGAATTTGATGAACAAAAAAAGTAATTGGGGTGATTTGCACAGTATAAATACTTATCCCTGTTCCCTGTTCCCGCTATAGGATGTAAGATTAAATCCTGCTCTATAAAACTGATACAAAGCGTTACATAACGTGACAACTTGATAGCGTAGCTCCTCCGATAGGAGGCTGTTTACTTCCTGCTTCTTGTGAGGCCGGGGGGCGGTTACTCATCCACAGGCATTAATGCACACGCATTCACGACCGAGCCGACCGCATGTCTTGAGTGCGTCTTACATTCTAAGGATAATCTATAAACCGGATTTAGTTGAGATGATTTATTTGTTGTCTAATTAATAATTATTGGGGTAGTCCTGCGGAGCACAAACCAAGAATTCTGGTTTCAGGAGAATCTCCGCACCTTGAGGTTTAGAATATGTCAAGTAACCTGTTGCCTATCCCCTCGAAATAGATGAGTATGTTGAGGATTATAAAGACCAGAACGCCCTACTTTTTCCACTTTCTCCAACGCTGGACTAATCACATAGAGGGTTGTTCTGACTAACTGTTTCTCTTCAGTAACAATTGCCATTTTCTCCAAAGGTACAACCCAAATCTGTTCATCAGGCCATCCCAAACGATAGCATATTGCAATAGGTATTTGAGGCGAGTAATGTTCTATCAACTTTTGTTGTGCTTCCCAAACATGACGAGCGCTCAAATACAAACATAAACTCGCCCCGTGAGCAGCCAAACTACCCAACTCTTCACTAGGAGGAACTCCTGTAGCTTTTCCACTAATCCTAGTTAATATGATTGTCTGCACCAACCCAGGTACAGTCAACTCCACTTTTAACTTAGCTGCTGCATCCTGAAATGCACTAATTCCTGGCACAATTTCAAAATCAATTTCTGCCTCTGCCAAAAGCTGCATTTGCTCATAAACCGCCCCATACAAACTTGGATCTCCAGAATGGAGACGTATTACAGAACAACCTTTTCTCACTCGGTCTATCATTAAAGGCAAAATATCTTCTAGGGTTTTATTTGCCGTTCCAATCACCTCAGCATCAGGACGTACATCTCGTAACATTTGCTTGGGTACTAAAGAATCTGCATATAGAATCACATCTGCTTTCGCCAAGAGATTATAAGCTTTCACTGTTAATAGATCCGGGTCTCCTGGACCTGCCCCTACAATGTAGACTGCTGCTTCAAGACTTTCTGTATTATTCATTTATTAGTATTAGCCAAAAAATTTTCTTCAGTATTCGTGATTTTTCCTGATGTTAGTACCTATATTCAGAGAAAAGGAATGGTAGATGCACCCTGGTATAGCTCTGGACTTTTTGTCTAGAGCTTTTTTTTATCTTTATCTTTTGCGAGTTTAATACCAAGGGTGAAAAAAGAATGCTACAAACTCTAGTTATAGGGAACAGGGAATAGGTAACAGAGATTCGTCGCAAACATTTATCAAACTGGTATAATATCTCAGCGTCAACGCAGGGTCAATTTATTGTCACGCTTAGAAAAATTGTATCCTTTGAAATCTCGTATATCTTGCTAGAATTAGTTAACCAAAAATATAGAGTTGTAAATATTTTCTGATGACAAAGAATTAGCTCTGCACCGTCAACAGGGGTGCTGAAAATTGTTTGGGGCAATAAGACACGAAGTAGCGTGTCAAAGACTATCGCCATGCAATTTTTTCTTCTTCCTTCTGACTTCTTCCTTCTGCCTTCTTTCTGCCTTAATCATTACCAGCATTTCACTCTCTCTGCGTTTCTTCCTCCCTATACCTATTTTCTGAAGGCCATACATCAGGTAAAGGTAGCTTCAACAAATATAGCCAAGCTAAACCTGCCAACCCCAACAAAATTCCAGCTAAACTCACAAATTGGGCAATTCGTAGTGGCCCTAACATCAAACTATCAGTCCGTAATCCCTCAATCCAAATTCGCCCACTACTATAAGCTGCCATATAAACAAGAAATAAAGTCCCTACCTTAAGTCGATATCTACCACGCAAATCTCTAAAAAATAGGAATAGTAATAGTCCAAATACCATCAAATTCCATAGAGACTCATATAAGAAAGTGGGATGAAAATAATCAAAATTTACTAATTCCGATGGACGACGTTCTGGAGGAATATATAACTTCCAAGGTAAATCAGTGGGACTACCAAAAGCCTCAGAATTGAAAAAATTACCCCACCGACCGATAGCTTGTCCCAAAATCAAAGAAGGAGCCACTAAATCTGCCAACTGCCAAAAAGAGATTTTATTAATTCTGGCAAAAATTAAAGCAGCGATCGCTCCACCAATAATTGCTCCATGAATTGCAATGCCTCCTTTCCAAATTGCAATCATATCTATGGGATTTTTTTGGTACTGTTCCCACTCAAACAGAACATAATACAACCTTGCTCCAGGAATTGCAGCTAATACCAACCAAACCACTAGATCGCCTAATAAATCTGGGTTAACATGACGGCGTTTAGCCAAATATTGGGATAGAGTAACTCCAATTAATACTGCTGTGGCAATTAAAAGTCCATACCAACGAACTGCCAAAGGCCCCAATTCAAAAAGAATTGGACCTGGAGAAGTAAATTGAAAGCCTAAAAGCAATAAGGGAATCTCTACTGTCATAGATTTACATAGAAAAATTACTTATAAGAATACCTTAATAGCTAAAAGTCAAAAGTTAGAAATTTTGATAAATATAGCGATCGCACAGTATATACTTATAGCAGTTGAAGCAAAGGGCGAGGAGATATCAAAAGCTTAAAACTCAGACAAAGCCAGATTTTTCAGTGCTTGCTTCTCTCCTAGATAACTAAAGCCTTCTTCCTTGTGCAATAAGTAAATCAAAATCGTTTTTCCCTCACAGTATTGCCATCTCTATAGTATTAATTTAGTTTTTAGTCAATTATTTCTCAGAGTGATGGGATTTGTATATTTTTCTCTGACAAAAGCAATAGGGTTAATAGTTTCATATAGCAGGGAACAGCGGTGCGACCCCGCATCGGCGACAGACACACTTGGTAGCGCACCAAAAGAGACAACAGCGGAAAAAATTTCCTCGTATTCAATTTATCATTACTCTATGTCCTAAGCAACTCAATATTTGCTATATTTTCTATCTAGATTTTGAATTTTTTACAAATAAAAAAAAATGCTTAAAAGCGCCTAAATTTATTTATAGAGTATAGTTTCCCTTCTGCCTCCTAAACTTCTTGAAAAATCACTGTTAAATAAAGTAAAGTTATTTACAACAAACTTTACACAACTAATTCATATTGCACCTGTAGAGAGTTATTTTTGACTTTTGACTTTAACATCTCTTTAAACATCTCAGAATTTAATCTTTTTTTAATAAATTAATTCTTATTATAAAGTTAAGAAATTGGAAATAATAGCCAATTATACTCAATATTTATTAAGATTGAAGAATGTAAACTTAATTTTCGGGTAGTGAAGAAATATATGGAACTATTGCAAGAACAAATTATTGTTTTGAGTAAAAAAATTGAAGCAATACACACAATTATTGAAAAACTGAACGACCAGGTATCAACCTTTATAATTAAACAGGAGGTAAATAAATATCAATCTACAGAAATTACTTCTAATATGATACAGGTCAATGAGCTAAAACAAAAATATAACGGTTTTGATCTAGAATTAGAACACAAAGATGTGCTATTAGATGATGACTATATGAATCAAGGCAGTCAAAATATGGATGGAGAATTAACATCAGAGATTCAAATTCAACGGCTAACAGCTCAATTGACGGCGGCTTATAATAGAATTGCTGCATTAGAAGAACAATTACTTTCAAAAAGAATTAAAACTTAGACATATAGGGTAAATTAGATATGTAGGGTAAAAAGGGTAAAATAAGTGGCTAAAAATGAGTTAAAAACCTAAACTAAATTGAGATGTTTTATATTAAATAGACTTAAATAAATGCTCTTAACCCTCATTAATTAGGTTAGAAAAATATACGGATCTTGTCAATTTTCCCAAACCTGGGCGGAATTCTGTATGTTGCCAATTCTACGGTTATCCTAATACAACTCCCATACCATACTCTTGATACTAAATCCGCCGAGCAAAAGGTACTTTTCAATCCTCATCTAACCTTTCTGCCCTCTGGTTTACCCTCGTAATTAAAGATACTCTATAGATAGATCGCCGGGTTTAGTGTAACTGATCCTCTTCAAAGTTAACTTTATTGACGATCAGCTATCAGAATTTTCTGATTAGAATTATGAACTATGAACTTTTTGAGGCATAAAATTTAGACAAAGTATTGATCGCCAACTCTATTCTACTTGTACCCATCCTCTGAACACAAAATATGAAAGTCGCTTAACAGTAGAACGATCTTCTGTGCTTAGAGAATCGTCTAATACAGCAGCCATGAGGCCATAACAGTCTAATTTTGTGAGAAAGCCACTTTTGGCAGCAGAAACCATAATTTCGTTGATTGCACCGGGAAGTAAGTTAATTTGAAGCATAAGATCAACCTTGAATTCCATATTTCAATCATCCACTCTTTTTCTTGATTTGGTAGTGATTAATAGTACAACTAACTGTGATTTTTTGCTGTAAATTGAGTGAAGTAGATATGTAAGTTTTTGTGATGTTTGTCACAATGTTACATTTCTTACAGGAATTATGCATAACTACCACATATAGTAGGAGCAAAAGGACATTTGCCCCTACAGATGGTGTATAATATCGTATTTTGTGTAAGTCCTGATTATTGATATTATGTGGGCGAAAGCACTAGAGTCAGAGTAACTAATAATACTGCTACAGAGAGTATTCCCACAAATAATAGAGCTTTGCGATAAACATAAGCGCTACTATCTAACATACTTGGATCAAATTTCCTTAGTTGCCCTGTTTGATATAACTGCTTTAGGTAATAGCTGTCGTAACGAGCCATCCGAGCAAAAGGCAGCTCTCCCTGAGTGCGTTGAGGTAAAACTCGGCAACGTTGGTAGGGAACAAAGTTATAGCCAAAATACTTGTCATATTCTTCGCTGTTTAACAGGTCATTGACAAAACCCTGAAGTCCTTTTGTTGCTAATACAATAGACCAGGCAAGTTTCTCTTTATTGTTATAGACAGGGCGTCCTAAAACCCTTTGAATACAAAGCTCAACACAACGATAGTTACTGTTGCTATCATAGATCAGTCGCCGGAATGACTCAGAAAGCAACAAACCTTGAATGAAATCTTTCATCGTAATCTGACCATTGCGCAGTTGAGACTCCAGAGCAACCTGTCGATGGACTGCGATAATTTGCTGCTCATTGAAAATTTGCCGATAGGCTGCCCAGATAATCTCATCCATCTCTGTAGCAGTAGGCAGGTTCTCTAAAGTGTATTGTATAGGATATTCATCTCCTGGAACATCAAATTTTTGAACCCGATGGTTTTGACTAGAGAGTGGGTAATACATTAAAGGAATTGTCATTGATAAAATCCTGTAAAAACTAAAAATTATAGAACTCGACTATATCATAGAGTGAATTACCTAAGAGACTGTCTGTAAAGTTTTGTAAGAGAAAGAAACACCTTTCATTTAGTTATTTATTCCAAACTTTGTACTCTGAAATACTCAATATACATCTCCAGAAGCGAAGTTTTTACCCAGGTAGTACAAGGGTTTAAGATTAATTATCAGAGAGTTATAAATTGGTGAGGAGTAAAAAAACTTTATAATTATTTACAAAATAATTATTTACCGAAAAATTGGGTTTAAAGCCTCGCCCTTGTAGGGCGACTTTTTATTTGAGCATGCAAGTGAATTGGATATATGCTAAACTGTTATTAGTTGCCGGGGGGCACGCCTCCTCCGGAGGAGCTACGAATTGCGGAAACTCGTGCGCGGACGTGGAGGGAAGCATCAGACTACCGCCAAGGAAGCAGCACCCTGTGTTAGCGGCAGCTATGCGAAGCAAAACGTCAACCCGCCGAAGAGCTACGGCTCAGTAGGAACCCCCGCGCCTAACAGCCGGGGAGGATGTCAAAAACAACTTCTAGGTAATAGAGTTGTCAAAACATCTTTGAGCTATTAACTGAAGCAGGAGATGTCAAATAGTAAATATCCGATGAACTAAGGCAGCTATGCTGAGAGCAGAGGGCAGAAGGAACAATTGGATGGGGTTTTTATACCCTTGTTCCCCTAAAGGTAACAGACGAGTAAGAATTCCCTTCTGCCTTCTGCCTCCTGCCTTCTGCCTTTCCTGATAAAAATTAGGAATATTAACTTCTGTCCCTCTTCCCCTGCTCAAGCAAACAAAGTTACAAAATTCCCGATCGCCCGATTTCTATAAGGATAAAGCAGGCAAAAATCACACCGCCTATTCCTCCAATGAGGAAACCAGAGGTAAACAGACTCCATTCCTGATAAGTTTGCAGGTTCTCCGGCAAAACGCCTCTTGGTTTACCAGAACCTTGAAACACTACCGCCCCATAAACAAACAGACAGATACTTAAAATCACTACTAAGCCAGATGCACTACCACCTCCAGCCAGGAGAGCTTGGTCTGTGTTGCGCAATGGTCCGAGTTTGAGAAAAGGCCCTAATAACAGATATCCATGAGCCATGCCAATTTCCAGACCCCGTGCAATAGGGGATAAACCATTCCGATAAATTGGCAAGTTTTTTACCCAAGTGATGGTAAGCTGACTGGAATTAATTGGGGTTGCTAAATTACCCAATTGAGGATTGTTCTGGAAAGGCTGTACAATACCCGTAACTAGAGATTCGTTATTAAACTGAGTGTCTCCATAGAGGGCACCGGGATTGAACTTCAGATTACTAAAGACAAATCCACTGGCGATCGCTCTGGCTCTGAGACCATGCCAAAAGTGACCTGCTAGCAGCAGACAGGCAAAGATGAGTTGGAACAACATCAACCAGGTGCGAGGAGTGATTGTTCCATCAACATTAGTCACACCTACAGGACCATAAAATACTGAAGGATAGACTGTATCATTCACCCAGACAAAGTAGGCTGCAAAAAAGCCCATGTAAGCTAGAGCTGCCTGACTATAGGCAAGATATGCCTCTCCTGACCAGACAAACAGACCCTTAGCCCATTTTTTAGGGGCAGTAGTGATATGCCAGAGACCACCCAGAATACAGATACTACCAATCCAAATGTGACCGCCTATGACATCTTCTAAAGATTTGACAGCAGCCATACCCTTCAAGGTCCAGCCATCAGGGGTGATACCGACGAGGTAACCGAAGATAGTCTGGGGGTTGAGAGTGGGTTGAGTAATCAGTCGTACATTGGCGATCGCCGGGTCATACAAACCATCAAAATACATAGCTTTGGCTACTAGCAAAAATGCTCCCATCCCTAATAGCAGTAGATGAATACCAAGAATAGTAGTCATTTTCTTGCCATCATTCCACTGATAGCCAAATCCCTTTTCATCAAGTTTGTCAGGTCCAAGCACGGCATGGAAAATGCCACCAGCGCCTAGAATTGCTGAACTAACGAGATGGATAACACCAATAGCAAAGTAGGGATAAGTATCAATAATTTCACCATTTGCTCCAACTCCTATACCCAGAGTCGCCATGTGGGGCAACAAAATCAGCCCTTGGTCGTACATGGGAAGGCTAGGATCGAATTTTGATAGCTCAAACAGAGTCATTGCTCCAGCCCAAAGTACAATCAACCCTGCATGAGCAATATGCGCTCCTAATAACTTTCCGGACAAGTTAACAAAGCGAAAATTACCAGCCCACCAGGAATAGGGTTCTTGGGAATCACTAACATAGTTAGCAACATCAACATTATTATCTGTGGAAAAGCCTAAAAACCTTAATGGATTTGATTTAGTTACAGTCATAACTAGCTTACTTGACCTCTTGTAAATGTGACTACTCTGCCTTCGGTGAAACTATAACCTGCTGCGCGTAGAGCGTGGAATAGGTGTCCTTGCAGGAAGAAAAATCCTAACCAGAAGTGAGCATTAGCTAACCATACTCTTGCAGTCAAGGCTCCATCAGTACTAACAAACACAGGAAAGCGATCGAACACAAGAGTCAAAGTTGGTCCGAAAAATTCTGTGGGAAATACCAGGGAGTTAACGGACACAAACAATGTTGCTACAAATGCCATTAAGCTGACTGCGCCAATACTGTAAGACAAATATGCTTCTCCTGACCAGACAAATAAGCCTTTAGCCCAGTCAAAGGGTACGGTGCGAAGATGCCAGATACCACCCAAAATGCAGATAGCACCAATCCAAATGTGACCGCCTACTACATCCTCTAAAGAGTTGACACCAGCAAGCCAGAACTTCCCTTCTGTACCAAATAGGTAGCCGAAAATGGTAATAGGATTTAGAGTGGGGCTTGATATTACTCGTACATTTTGAACTACTGGATCGTATAACCCTCCGAATGCGATCGCTTTTGCTACAAGTAAAAATGCTCCGATTCCTAACAATACTAAATGTATACCTAGAATAGTTGTCATTTTACCTGGATTATTCCAGCTATAGCCAAAGAAAGAAAATTTACTCTCTAGCTTGGCAGGGCCTCTGAGAGCATGGAATATACCACCTGCTCCTAAAAACGCCGAACTAATCAAATGCAGTACCCCAATCACAAAGTAGGGGTAGGTATCAATGACACCTCCTTCACCAACTCCAAATCCTAAGCGGGCTAGATTAGGCAGTACAATTAATCCTTGCTCGTACATGGGTAAAGAGGGATCAAAATTTCCTACTTCAAACAAAGTAATAGCACCAGCCCAAAGTACTATCAAGCCAGCATGAGCTACATGAGCGCCCAGTAGCTTGCCGGATAGGTTAACAAGTCGAGCATTTCCTGCCCGCCAAGGGATTTGCAGATTCTCATCAGTTACTACAGTCATTGCTATTGTTTTCCTTCTTATAAATGATTGAACTTATACCGTTCCACGGAAGTCAAAAGTCAAAAGTCAAAAGTTAAAAGTAAGATTTAATAGACAGAAAACTTTGACGTTTCAATAGTTTCAACGGATTATTTGACACGATAACTTTGAAACTATTAGACATATCCAATAATCAAAAATAAAATCAATTATCGTAGATAAATCATCAATTATTTCTCTCTACTCCCTACTCCCTACTCCCTACTCCCTCTTTTCTGGAGAGGTCTATTTGTGACATCCTTAAAGTGAAATGGTATTAGATTTTGACTTCTATTCAAGCAGGTGTAATAGGTGTAACATTCTTAGCCATAAAGTCAAAGAACGTTCCATAAAATACTTTACGAGTAGCAGCTCGCGCTCGGTAAGCGTGCCATAAGTGTCCAACCAAAGCTAGGAAACCTAACCCAGCATGAACGGTAGCAAGAGCAGCTCGCACAGAGTCGCTGCCAATAGGACCGTAAAACACGCTAGGATAAACAATTTCGTTGGTGGAGATAAAGACAGCCACGCTAAATCCTGCGATCGCAAGTGCCCCTAAACTGTAAGACAAGTAGGCTTCTCCGGACCAAATTAGTATTTGTTTTGCCCAACCTGTAGGCTTTGACACGATGTGAAACAGACCGCCTCCAATACAGAGTAGGCTGACCCAAACATGACCACCGACCACATCTTCGAGATTATCTACGCTAGCCATGCCAGTAATTGTCCAACCATTAGGACTAAAGCCAAGCAGATAACCGAAAATTCTCGCGGGATCGAGATTAGGCTGTACTAACCTTACTTGTTCTATTAGTGGGTCGTAAATACCACCTAAAATCGTTGCTTTAATGACCAATAGTGATGCTCCAATCCCCAATAGCACTAGATGAATACCCAAAATGGTAGTCATCTTGTTGCCATCTTCCCAGTCGTAGCCAAAACCTTTCTCATCAAGCTGTTTCGGCCCTAAAACTGCATGGTAGATCCCTCCTGCTCCCAAAACAGCAGAACTGATGAGATGCAGCATACCAATGACGTAGTAGGGATAGGTGTCGATCGCTTGCCCACCTGCGTCTATACCAATACCTAATGTTGCTAGATGAGGTAGTAATATTAGTTTTTGCTCGTACATTGGTACGCTAGGGTCAAAGAGGGATAGCTCGAACAGTGTCATAGCACCTGCCCATAGCATAATCAAACCAGCGTGGGCTACATGGGCACCTAGTAATTGCCCAGAGAGGTCTTTGAACCTGATATTACCTCCCAGCAAGGCTGCACCTTCTTCTTCAGTGGCCTCAAAATCCCAGCCTAGCGATCGCCAAACAGGTGTCCAGAAAACTCCACTGTCATTAGTTGTAGACATGGTGCTGCTTTCTTTATTGCCAAATGTTTGCATAGAGATTTGGTCCTCAATCTGATGAAGATCAGTTAAAGAAGGCTCTATAGCAGTCCTAAATAATTTAGTAAAAATCCCAAACCCAAAATAGAATAAAAATTTTGACAATTATTATCCCTTTTACCTTTACTCTGTTGGATCTTTTCTACAATAGCGAAAATAGGACTACTATATTGAGCTTTATTATCAATAATTTTATTGCAACACAATTAAGATTTTTTATCAACAAAAAAATATAAATTTTTATGAAGAAGTATTTGTTACATCAATTGAATTAGCCTTGGATAGCAAGTAGGGAATAGCAGTGAAATGCAGAGTGGATAGTGGATATAAGAAGCAATCAGTGTCCTAGTTACAAGAAATGTTCGTGATGCACAATCCTTTTTTTTATGGGTGATATTATAATTAGTTTATTCAAAAAATTAGCTAAGATAACTAAGAATTTATTGCAATAAATTTTTAATAAACTCTTAGATATATTTAGGACTTATATCATGTCTGTTTGTTTAATATCATGTCCGGATAATTAGTGATCAAAAAAATCTCTCCTTCAACTCCAGTTCTTCCTCGGATAATACAATAGATTTTTACAGGCAATGTGTGAAAAAAATTCTCTGTGAATATGAAGATCTCAAGGATGAAGATTCACAAATAGAGCTAATTTTTGATGATGAAAGAATGCGTTATATGGTTTTGTGGGTGGGATGGTACAAATATAAGCGTATCCATCAATGTGTTGTACATATTAATATTGTTGAGGATAGGATTATTATTCAATGTAATGATTCGGAAGAATCAATAGTAGAAAAATTGGTAGAGATGGGAATTTCTCAGGAGAATATTAGTTTGAATTTTATACATCCTCTACATCGAGGTTATTTGGAAATAGCGACTTAATTTTATCTTCTGGAAAAAAGGCGATAAGGCATCCGCCACGCTTCGCGAACGCTCGACTTAAAGTAGCAATAAAAATAGAGTCAATATTACAGAATATTTCTCGCAGAATAAGTACATATATTAACAATTAAATATTCCCAGTGCGGGCATCTTGCCCGCGTGGGTGTACCTCACTAAGTTGGAATCTGCTGTATTTAGTTGATAGATAAAGAATTATTTATTTTATTTAAACGGATTAATAATCTTGAGTCGTTTTAAAACTATTAAACCATCTTGTATATCTTCAGAATAAAGAACATTTGCACCTGCGGCTAAAGCACTAGCAACTATTAAGCTATCCCAAAACGATAAACTATATTGACTGCGTAAGTCTGAAGCAGATTCCAGAATAGTTAACTCAAATGGTAAGACTTGACAGCGGCTATAAAGAGATTGAATAACTGTCTTAATTTGACTTTCATCAAATTTAGCTTTTTTAATGAAATTTACCGCAAGTTCATTGATTACTTGGGTACTAATAATGAGATTTGATTTTTATGTGATAGAAATGGCAATATTTCGCTTTATTTCTCTTTCTCTGGCTTCTATCCGTTGGTCATCAAACAAGCGATAAAGCCAAACATTCGTATCAATAAAGTTTAGTTCCATTTGAGTTAATCATTAACTTTCATAAATTTGTTCCCTGGTTAAAAAGCTATCGACTTTAATTGGTTTTTCTGTCAGATAGTCAATTGCGCCTTTGCCTATTTTTGTTTGAGATTTTTGTAAATTTTCCAATTTATTTTTGGCTTGAAATGCCTCAATAATTGCCTGTATTTCTTCGATTTGTTCTGGTTTTAAGCCACTTACATTAATTGTTTGGTTCATAGTTTATTGTGATTATAGAATTGTATTATTTTAGTACCAATTTGTTCCTGAACCGGATATAGTAATTCTGTTATTTTTGAGCGTTAGCTTGAATTTGAAGGTTTATTTAATTTTGGGAGATATCTTAGGGAAAATTTAACCATCATATTCTACCAATAAAGCAATACCTGTGGATATTTTATTCATAATTTCAGGAGAACAAACACCGATTTTTCTGACTAATCTTTGCAAATCCATTCCTCTTATTTGCAATAGATCGACAGTAGAAATTTTGGTTAAATTATTTTCTAAATTCGATTCTATTTTGATATGCCAACTATCATTTTCAAAATAATCTTTCCAATCAGTTATCGGTGCAATTAATTTAATTGGTAATCTGCCAATTCCATCAGAACTAATAATAATAGCCGGACGAACTTTTTTAATTTCTGCTCCAATGGTTGGGTTATTTCAGTTATCAGTTATCAGTTATCAGTACCTCCGTCTGAAAGCTTATGTTTAAAATTCTGAAGTTTATCTTTTTCATCCCAGGTTTGTAATTCTTGCCATTCTCCGTCTTGCTGATAATTTTCTAACATTTTTTCGGCTTGCTTTGCTAAAATTTCTCGTCTTTTTTCTAATGGTAATTTCATTAAATAACGGGCATCTGTTTCGTCTTTTTCTTGCAGGTAAGTTAAGAAATCTAGGGCTATTTGTAGTCGTTCTGGAGAAAGACTTACTAACTTTTCTTTTGCTGTTTCAAGGATTTTGGGGTCTGTTGATTTTAATGACATTTTTGCCTCTATCATTTTTAATTCACAATTAGGATAATTTTATTTTACACAAATTCAATATTTATCTGCCAATTTTCATCTAAAAATTGCAAATTTTCATCATAAATTATAGTGAGTTCACCAAGTTTTTGTGCAAGTAGATTATTAGCTTTGAGAACAAATTTTATTTGAATCCAACGTTTTTTATTGGTAACACCAATTGAGTTACTAACTAACTCAGCAGATAGGGAACGAGGCAAAATAATTTCTTCATAATATTTATCTTCTTCATCCCAATAACCGCAGATTTTATAATCGCATAATTCTAGATGTTCTCTCACTAAAGAGTTGGCATCTAAGTTTTCTATTACTTCTGTTAAATCTTGCCAAACAGGGTGATTTTTTAATTCTATTTGAGTCATAGTTAATTGATGATTAATGTTCTGTTACAAAACCTGGAAAGTGTAAAACTTCATCTATAATTATTCCGTGAAATCGGCGATCGCTTCCTTTTCCTAATACTTTTGATTTTAGGTCAAAACCTTCTATTTCGGAAGCAACAAGTCTAATATTACCGCGAGGGGTAACTATTCCTTTTTCAATAGCTTTTAAATGTTTGTTATTCTGGTCATATTTTATCCCCAGTTGTATTTGCTCTTTGCTAAAAGATACTAACCGATTGTTAATTGTTTGATATATTTTATCGGGCTGAATTTCTGCCCAATTATTGGATAGAGGTTCCATTTATTTTTTTTTGCAAGTTTGAATGATTAATTATCAAACTATGGATTTTCTAACTATTTTACTTCCTCTTGAAAAACTTTTAATTTCTCTTTTTCTTGGGGTGAGTGCTGTAAAGCGATCGCTCCATTTAAGAAACTATAAAATGCAAGTTCATCCTTTCTGATAAGGGATAATTAAATCTGTTAACAAAGGATTGTAGTTTTTGTTGATTTTAATGACTTTTTACTTCCTTAATTTCTCTTTTAATATAGAACTAAAACTGAATTACTGGCATCTTGAGTCAAAGCTACAATATCATCATACCTAGAACGTAAAAGTATCTCAATTTCAGATGTTGTGCAATTTCCTACCCTGATCCAGATTAATTTAGGAGGAAAACCAAGCAAAATTACCAAATCATAAAAATCAGCATCTTTAGTGACAATAATATATTGATTTTCGCGAGCATACTGCCATATATCTTGATCGTTAGCTTGGTCTAATCCTAAAAAATAAAGATGACTAGACTGTGGATAAATATCAGCTAAACGGGACACTAAACGAGGGGATAAATTATGGTCGAATAAAAGTTTCATTTGGGTACTATTAAAGTTTGTTGTTCTCGTTCAGCAGCATAGTTTAGACAAGCCAAAATATCCTGTTTTGTTAAATAGGGAAAATCTTCTAATAATTCTTCATAAGTCATTCCCGCAGCTAGATAGGAAAGTACATCGTAGACAGTTATTCTCATACCTCGAATACAAGGTTTTCCACTGCGTTTTCCTGGTTCGATAGTAATAATGTTTGGTTCTGACATGATGTATTTAGTTGATAGATTAAGATAATTTTATTGTACACAAATTCCAGGATTTTCTAACTATTTAACTTCCTCTTGACACACTTTTAATTTCTCTTTTTCTCTGGGGCGATCGCTTCAAAATTATCGCTCCATTTAAGAAACTATAAAATGCAAGTTCATCTTTTCTGATCAGGGATAATTAAATCTGTTAATATGGGAAAATGTTTCCGGTTTAATGTAACTAATTTAGCTTGTTTAATGTTGGCGGTTGCGGCAATTAGAGCATCAGCTATACCTACTCCATTACTTTTGCTATAATCTCGCGGATATAAACCTCTTAATGTGGCAATTTTTTCATCAATTTGGATTATTTCAAAAGCAGTAATAAAATTGTCTAAAGCGGTTCTTTCTTTTCTTTATCGTACTTCTGCATACTTTGTAGGGGCGTTTGCGGAGTATTCCGTTAGGAAATGGCATTCGCCCTCTTTATGAGTTGGAGCGCAAATAGTCAATTAAAACATCTGTATCTATTAATAATTTTTGGTTCATTTTTCCCACTCACGATTAAATTCTTTTCTCAATTCTTCTAAGTTAGGAATATCTTCTCGGTCTTTCCAAATTCCTTTGGCTTGCTGCATTAAATCTAAGGGTTTTTTCTGTTTGTAATTTTTAATTAGGTCTTCAATAGCAGAGGTAATTAATTGTTGTTAAGATTTGCCTGTAATCTGAGAAATTTCTATCAGAGGTTGTTGGTTTTGTTGGGTTAAGTTGATTTTAGTTTCCATCATGGTTAATTTTTGATTAGGATAATTTTATTTTACATAAATTCCAGGATTTCCTAACTATTTGACTTCCTGTTGGCAGACTTTTAATTTCTCTTTTTCTTGGGGGCGGGTAGTTAAATATTCTTGCAACCAATCGCATCCTGTTGCTAATAGTTCGTTTAAGTTTTTATTCTGCCAAATAAACACTTTGTTTTGACCTGTTGCTATATATTTGCCATCGGGGGAAAAGACTATTTGACCTTGATTTTCTTCGGGAATTGTATATTTAGCAATTTGTTGTCCGTCAATACTCCAGATGCTTAATTCATTGGGATGACCTAAAACCGCAATTTGTTGACTATCAGGACTGAAAGTCAGGGCACCACTAGGAATTTGTTCCAGTTTAATATTGCTAATTAGCTTTCCAGAAAAATCCCAGATTTTGATTGAATAATCTATACTTGCTGTTGCCAATAGTTGATTATCAGGACTGAAAAATACACCCACAATTTTGCCTTGATGATTAATTTCAACAAGTTTCTTAGTCTTGATATTTATCAAGGATAAATTTTGATTTCCTAAATCCCATGTTGCCAAATATTTACTATCATGGCTAAATTTTGCCATATTTCCTGTAAACAGCAGAAAATTGTTTATATCATAGATAAATTTTTCTCTAAGAACAGTTTTTTCTTCAATTTTTATACTGCTACGATTTTCAACTTTAAGTTTTACAGGAGTACCGGGTTCTCCTAGAAGTAAAGTGTTTATTTCATCTATATTTTTTGTGTCAGAAATTTTATGACCATCTATTTCTAGAATTTTATCCCCGCTTCTTAAACCTGCTTCCTCTGCTGTAGAATTTTGCCAGACATCCAGTATTCTTACTCCCTCACGAAAACCAACTTTTTCTTTTTTCACGTCCAATAGAATAGCTAGCATTGAAAATTCATCCTCTTTTAAGGATTTTGCATTTACATCTAAAGGATTGAGTAAGTTTCCATAAGCATCCCAAAGTTTACCTATACCTGATGAAATAGTAAGAATATATTTGCCATTCGGACTAACTAAAACTCGACCAATAATTGGAGAAAGGGAATTATTTTTAAATTGCTTGACTTCCTGTGTCGATAAATCCCAAAAACGTAGAATATTTTCCCAATACTCACCATAAGTGCCAATTGTAGCTATCTTGCTGCCATCTAAATTAGAACTATATTTTCTATCAGCCTTATATTTTCCTCCAAACCAAGTCATTAATAGTCTTTCTTCCGAACTAACATTTGTTTTTAATTGGGAAATTAAATTACCTTCTAAATCAAGTTTTTGGATACCTTCCTTGGTAACAAGTATGATAAATTTACCATCAGGAGTCATACTAGCAAAAACAGCTTTTTCAAAAAAATTACCAGAGGTGAAGTAACTACTCAAAATTTCATTTTCTGCAAAATTACCATAGTTAATTCTGATGTTTTCCCCTTGTTGCCAATCCCAAATATCGACATAATTAGACTTAGGATATTTGTTGATTACCACAAGTTTTTTGCCATCTGCGCTGTACTGTAAATCAATAAAGCCTTTTTCTTTCATTTGCGTAGTTTCTATTTCATAATTAGTAGGTAATTCTACGACATAAAACTTGGCTTTATTACTTAACAAATTTATTCCCTCTGCTCCTGAAATAGCAATTATTTGACTATCAGGACTGTAGTTTAAACTATAACCAGAAGTAAAACTTATTGTCGAGCTAGCAGTGAGCTTTCCTGATGTAGCATCATAAAATATGACTGCTCCTTCACCAGGAATTGCTACAGCAATTTGTTTACCATCGGGGCTAAAACTAACACCTCCAGCAATACCTAGAGTAGTAATAGATTGGAAAAAGAAACCTAAATGTGCTATTTTTTTACCAGATAAATCCCAAATTTTGGGTAAAACACCAACAATTTTATCTGAATTAATATCTACTCCCAAAGTTAATACTTGCTGTCCGTCAGGGCTAATATCTATTTCAATAACTTGGTTGGTATTAACTTTAAATTCTCTAATTTTTTGCAAGGTTTTTAGGTTCCAAAATTGCACCATACCAACCGCACTTCCTATAGCAACCTCTTCGCCATTAACAGTCAACTCTAAACTATGTATAGTTCCACTACCATCGATTCTTAATTCTTTAGTTTTCTTACCTGATAAATCAAAAAAATCCACCTCAGCTTTCAGTGTTGATGTTACGGCAATATACTGGCTATCTGGGCTAAATTTAACCATTGAATATCCATTAACCCACTCTGATGATTCTGCTATTTTCTTTCCCGAAAAATCCCAAATATAGAATGTACCTGTTCTTCCCGCAATAGTAGCAATGTATTTACCATTAGGACTAATTGCTAAATCATGAATTTCTAGCTTTTCAGGTATCTGCCATTCAGTAACTTTTTCTCCTGCTAAATTCCAAATTATTACTTTACTTTCGCCACCTGCAAAACTATGTGAAACAATGTGCTTACCGTCAGGAGTAAAAAAAGCTTGCCTAATGAATTCAGTATTACCCAAATTCTCACTCTGAAACTCATTTTTCTCTCGAATATTGCTAGTAATAGTCTGCAACGCCAACAAAGGACGAGTAGTCGGATAATTCCCCAACTTTTCATCATCTTTAACCAATTTTTTCAACTTTTGCCCTGCATCCATCGCCGTCATTAAAGCACTAATTCCACCTTCCCCAGACTGAAATTGATTCAATGCTAAATTACTCAAACTATCTACTTCATTAATCAAACTTTGTCTTTTCGCACTTTGCCACTGCCACACCATCCCCACGGCAAATAATGACACCATCACCAAACCACCAGTCAACCCACCAATAAGTTTTTGCCGCTCCCTCTCTCGTCTTTTCCTACTTTTCTCAATATACCCCCTCTCTTTCTCAGGAATTTTTTGCTCTCCTTTTTCTAACCAACTTTCTGCCTCTTTTAACAAACCTCCTTGCAACAAAAAGTCATCCTTCTTTTCCTTTTCCCACTGACTCAAATTATCCCTTAATTTCTCTTGCCAACCTCGAAATTCCCAATCTTGCTCTATCCAATCTTTTAACCGACTCCAAGCAGTAATTAAAACCTCATGTATTAACTCTACAGAAGCCACATCTTTTTCCTTATTTGTCACCACCAAACGCTCGTCCGCAAACTTAATTACTAACTGCCAATTTTCCTTGCCAATATCTGCAAAAGTAGCAATTTTCCGAGTAGCAATGCGACTAACTTCCCCTGGTTTGTCCTGACTTATAGGTTGTACTAATTGAGTAAAAATATATCGCGCTTGCTCTTTTTCCTCCTGACTCAAATTAATATAAATATTTTCCGCATAATCCCCTAAAACTTGAGTCAAACCCCCAATCTCTTCATAACTCGCCAGAGAAATTACTCCATACTTTTGCCTTTTCCATAACTCCTCCAAAGCAAATTGCAGCATGGGTAAATGACCAGAATTTTGCCGATAATCTTGAATCATTCTCTTAATTAACTCATCGGCAAATTCCACCTCAAACTTTTCAGCAGGGAGAGCGATCGCCTCCTTTAATTCCTCATCATTCATAGGAGTAATTAACTTATCCCGTTCATCAAAAATATTACCTAAATCTTCATCTAAAACTAGAGACAAAAAATCTGCCCGTAAAGTCAAAACAACCTTCCAACTATCATCCCGAAGCGCATCAACCAAACCTGCCAAAAATGACCGACGTTTCTCCTCAGAACATAAAGTATAAAGTTCTTCAAATTGGTCAATTACCAACAAAAATTGACAACCTTTCTTTTCTTGTACAATGCCACTTAAACATTTAGCTAACTCCCCCGAATTATCCTCCAAATTTGCCACCAATTCCAAAAAAGCCAAATCATTTGCAATTAAATTCGCTGAAATTTTACCCAATTCCTCAGCCAAATTTTCCCAAGGATTCGGATGAGGAAAACCAGGACGAATTTTCACCAAAAAACGGGGTAAAAATTCCGTAGCTTGAGCAAACCATTCAGGAATTAAACCAGCAGCAACTAAGGAAGATTTCCCACTACCCGAAGCACCAATTACAGCCACTAAATTTTGCCTTGCCACCTTTTTCAATAAAGAATTAGTCAACACTTTCCTGCCAAAAAATATCTCCGTATCATTTTCAGTAAAAGCACTCAATCCTTTATAGGGAGAACTCTGATTTTTTCCTCCCAACTCCAACCAACGGGGAGGAATTTCCGCAGGATTTTGACATAAAACAGGCAACCAACTCACACAAGGAAAATCTTTTTCTAATATTTGTAACCTTTGCCGACTCTCCCGCAAAGAACTATATAAAGATAAACCTTGAGTATAATTTTCCAGAAAATATTGGAGAAACTTCGGAGCAATAGCTACAGGTAAATTTTCCCGCATCACAATAATTTGCGGTAAATGTAAATCCTCACCTTCTGCCAATTGATAAGCCAAACCCAAACCATCACAAGCATTAAAAATCGCCAACTTTAAACCAGACTTAACAGCTTGTAGAAGATGATTTTTTATTTCAGAAATAATCAAAACATCTTGACCATTAATTTGAATCGTGCCAATACTGCCATTATCTTTCGTCTTGCCATGACCAGCAAAAAATAAAATATCCCAAGATTTTTGCCATAAAGGTTTATCTAATTCAGAGCGTTGAGGTTCTATTAACCAACAAATTTCTGCATCAGGAATTAATTCTCTAATTACCTTTTCATCAGCATCAGTCCCCGCATTATCTCCCAAAATAACTAAAATTTTTATCTTATCTTTTTTGTCTAAATTTTTAGTCGTATCAACTCGTTGAAAATTAGGAGTAGCTAGAGCAATTTCAGCCTTCGGAAAATCCTTTAATAAATCCCATTCATGCCAAGGCAAACGTCGTAAACCATAATTTTCTGTTGCCAATAAAATCCTCGTACTTTCCGATTTATCTAAATTATTCCGAAGCAAAATTTCTATGGGTTGAAAATCGGAGGAACCCAACCAAGTATTGAAAGTTTTGGATAACAAATTAGCAGCCTTTTTACAAAGTTTAAAAGCATCATTTTTATCCCCATCTGAATCATGAGTAAAACCATGTATCTTGTTTAAACGGTTAGAATAAAATAAATCTAAATTTGTATATAAAATTTGCCAATGACGATACTGCTCTAAGATTTCCGAATGTGGAGGTAAATGTGCTGATTTACTGGCAAGTGCTAAATTAGGTTCATTTTTTATCGAATCTACATCTTGCCAAATTTCACCCCGCACCGAAAAACCCTGGTGAAACCCGCCATCAATATTAAGAGTAACTAACTTTCCCATAACTGCTCCTAAATTTATCAAAATGATGTACAAGGTAAATGCTGAAAATCTTGTGGCGCAGGCATCTTGCCCGCGATGGCGTCCGCGATGGCTGTACCTCGTAACATTCGTATTGGTCAGCTTGAATTACACTACTACAGGCAAGTCAAGAATTTCTGCCTGCTCCTACCCTTCAATTTTTGGATACTATCAGAACAAATTTGTCAATGGTTATAATTTCCTAAGCACTAACACCTATTCAAAATTAGTTTTTTTGAGATTTATTCATCCGTAGAAAGGGTATAAATTTTTGCATCCTATATTGACGAAAAATAGAAGGTTGTAGCTTTTTATAAGGAAAATTTATTATTTTTAAACACAAAATAGGCACAATAAACTATGTATCTATATGATACCAAATCGCTGAAATAACGCAAGTACGTGAAATATTTTGTAGCAATTAGCCGAAATCAGAGATTTTTTGATAAGCATAAAAAATAATAATAGTTGATTATATTTTTTTTACTTATACTTTTGCGTTCTTGCGGGAAACTGTTTTTTAATTTTGGTCATAGAAGAAAGCGATCGCAACTTCTGGATTTTAAATAGGGCTATCAACAGAATAGGTAATTAATTTTGCATAAGCATTTAAATAGTGAGAAATAGAAGCTGTAAGCATTTCCTGCGGAATGCTTACTAGAAGCTTATGAAAGTTATATGAGTTTTTTAGTGCAGTAGAAAATCCATACGAAAAACTTTGGCACAGAATATACAATTAATTTTGCATAAGCACTTAAAGTAACAATTTCTAACTTACCGAAAAATCAGAAAACTGTCGCACAAAAGGCGAACGAAAAGTCAAAACAATATCGGATTTTGGCACACCTAAATCTAATAATTGTTGAGCAATTCCTTGTTCAGTAAAATCTTGCTGAATCCAAATTTTGCCATCTTTAATATCAACATGAATAGAACAGCCATAATTCCGTTTTTGATTTTGCCAACGTAAAGAAATTAAGAGGTAATGATTTCTTTCCGAATCCAAAATCAGTTGTGTTTCATATTGTGAATATTGAGTATGATACTGATAGTGTTCTTTAACTATTTGCATGACAATTTCCAGATAATTTAATCGCTCCATAAAATAATTACCTCTTTTGAAGGATTGAAAATTAATAATTTAACTTGATAGGTACTTACAGAAAATTGAATAAAAGGGTCATTTCAGTTATCAGTTATCAGTACCTCGTAGCTGTTGCATCGGGATAGCTGATAGCTAATAGCTGACGGCTGAATACTTACTAAGAAATTGACCAAGAGCAGTATGAAATTCTATCAAGGGTGACATTGACAAAAAACTTTTAATTTCTACTGCTATTGTTTGCCCATCTTTTTCTGCACCAATAGCTCTTTCGCCACCTATATCAATGTATCAAGATATTTTAGTGCTAGGCTTAATAAATAGAGGATCGTCCGTGATTTTCCAACCATCTTTGATTAAAGCTGATTTAACAGCATGATGAAAAATGTCCTTAGCTGGCATGGTTTTAAAATAAATCTAACTTTATTAAATAACAAAATCCTCTGTAATTACAGCTTCATCTAACACTAATTTTACTGTAAATTCTTCCCCTACTTCTCCTTCAATTTGACATTGAATCATCCTATCTTCACTTCTAGCTGTCACTTCTTGAAAAACTTCATTTTCACTTAAAACAATAAGTTTCAAATTAGGAGGAAGATAAACATTATCCCCAGTCGGATAAACCCGTAAAGTTATTTCTACTTCAGGATAATCATCATTCTCTCGTGCTAAATTTACCAATAAAACTATAGGATGAGTAAACATATCTGCTCGTAAATTAATTAATTTTCCAGCTTTAATTTCTGCGCTTCTAACTAATGCTAATTGTGAAGGAGTTAATAATTGATTTGCTGCTTGCCATCCAGATGTCAAAATATTATCAAACCATTGAGTTAAATTAACATGACTAGGTATGATTTCTACATCTATAATAGGAATACCTAATCTGTATGAAAGTAAACCTTGTTCATGTAAAGATTCTATTTGCTCACAAGCAGATTGAGAACCTTTGAAAAGCAAAATTATACTACCCATTTTAATTTCCACTATTCTAATATAAGGACATCCTGTTATCGCCCTCACTTTGTTCTCAATTTCTAACAATTGTTTTGCTGAAACATCATCAGGTATTCTGATTAATAAACCTGTTTCTTTTTCATGATTAGGAGGTTGAGGTTGTTTTCTATATTTAGAATTAAACAAATGAAAAATTATATCTTGAGGATTACGAATTTCTTGTTTAAGTAATTTTTGTAAGCAAAAATGAATCCCTTTTTTATTTTTATCATTACTTAGTTTAGTTCTCAGAGATTCAACTGATGTAATATCTTCCAGTTCAGCAACCATATCTGGAAGTTGTTTCCCTACTAATACCATTAATAAATACTGCTTGTGAAATTTGCTTAAGCTTTCTCCCACTCGCGAGTATTGTTCTCTAATTTTTTCTAAGTCATAAATTAAATCATTAACATTCCAAGTAGCTTGAGCTTCAGCATAAAAGTTATAATTAACTAAATCTTGAAGAAATTTATAATTACTTGCAGTTTGATTCATCGAATTTACCTAGAAACGATTTTTTTGATGATAGTCATCATTTTATCATTGTTGTTAATAATGACCGTTAGTGAGGAATAATTTCAATTATCAATTCGCTTTGTAAAGTATTAATTGAGAGGCAAAAAAATGTTTGATTAAGCCTCATCAATTCTACTTGAAAAAGGAGTCATTTTCTTATGAGCAATTCTATCGTCGCAACAATTACAGCAGGCAGTGTATTAGCTATTCTTGGTGGAGTAGCTACTACAGGCGGCACATTAGTAACCGTTACTGAAGCAACTGCCACTTGTATAGCTACCACAACTGGGGGTGTCGGTATTACTACTGTAGCAACGGCAACAAGTACAGTAACTTCAGTAGCGATCGCTTCCATAGTTGCAGTAGCAGCACCAGCAGTTGCAGTCGGAGCAGTAGCTTGGTATTTACCGAAAATTTGGGTCTAAAGCCTCGCCCTTCTAGGGCGACTTTATTAGTTGATTTTATTTCTATAAATATGTTATCATACTATTAGTTTAAATAGTAATTATGAAAGCTAGATTTAAGTATCGCATATATCCAACACCGGGACAAAAATACCGATTAGCCAAGCTATTTGGTTGTGTTTGCTGGCGCAACACTTCGTGAACGTGTGGTTTGGAATGATAGTCT
>NZ_JAAHGH010000091.1 GCF_010672525.1 Okeania sp. SIO2B3
TAGGCGATCGCTTGACAGTAACTACATATTGAAAATAATTAATTATTAACAATTAGTAATTTATCAATGCCGGAGTATTGATTATTAAAGTTGTTGCAATTGAAATTTAACAACTTCTTGATAATTTGCTTTATTGTGTGGAAAACCGCTTAAATTTTTCCCTGTCTCGGGTATCCAGACTATTAAGAAGTATTTTCTTAAGCGTAAAGCCAGTTCAATTAATTCAGCACTAGCTTTGCTTTTCTCTAAAATTAAATAAATTTTAGGGCAGTTAATTATATTAGTTATTTGAGTTATTTCTTTGATAAAAGACTCGATTGTTTTCACTTTTGGACAGAAATATTCAGGAAAAGCTTTGGCAAAAATTTGATGGCAAATTTCTCCGAGCAAATATTCTTTACTACTACTTGGTTTTGCCAGTTTAATATTGATTTCAATCATCTTAATTTGACGCTATCCTTAAATTTAATTGCTTGCACTACGTTCCTGTGGAGGCTTAACCCAAAGAGTACAAAAACCATCTTTGACTGGTCGATTATTATAACTCATCTTAATTTTGAGATTTTTAGCATCATTCAGACATTGGCCTGAATTAATGTAATCCTTATTCCAATCTAATATATTTTTAGCTTGTTTCCCCTCTGGACTCATAGCCCAAGCAAGAGCATTTGCCTGCACGCGAGTTAATTTGACAGGACTACTAGGATCTATTCCTCCTTGTAAGTAAGGTGGCACTGTCATCCCACTGAGAAATCCGATTGCTATCCCTCCCAGCACACAAGCTCCAGCAGTAACACTAGCCCAGGGTACGGCATTGAGATATTGCTTGGTGGTTTCAGTTTTGGCAGTATTCAGAGAAGAGGCCACGGCAGATGCGATCGCTGCCTGTTGTTCAAGCACGGAAGTTCTTTGTGCTAGCTCCATGCTCACTTTTAGTTTATCTCGCCAAGTTTCTAATTCTAAAGTCCAGCAATCAAGAATATGTCCGAAAGTTTGAGGAGCTTCGTCTAATAATAATTCTAGTCTCCCTGAAGCCACTAAGATGAGAAATATAGGGTCGTCAACAGTAACTCCTGTTGTCCTCACCAATCCTTCTAACTTAGCTTTGTAAGCATCGGGTTTTCCTTCTAGTAGTTCATCTAGTAAGTTTTTCCCCTGGAAATTATTAAAGGAATGTGGATCGGGGGTCGTCGTTTGGCTATGGACTTCCTCTACAACTCTAACTTCTTCGAGTTTACTACTTACTTGATTTACTGGATTTTTGTGATTTTGTAGCGGTATATCTGGCATTGGTTTTTTCATTACTTATCTGTTCTACAGTGTTGTTGGCTGTGATAGTATTTTCAGGACTGATAGACAAAGGGCTGGTAGAAAATCCTGAAAGATTGTTATCATAGAGATTGTGCCCTAATTCCTCTAAGTTTTTGAATTGTTCGGTTTGTTTAAAAATAGCTGAAAATTTATCAATAAAAACTTTAACAACATGGCGATCGACTACTTTGTTTCTAAAATAACCTTCTCCATTTAACGCCCGATCGTAAGACATTTCCGAACCTCTAATTTCAGTAGCACAAGATTCTTTAAGTGTAGGAAAATCTATAGTTAAAGCTTTTGAAATAGCTGTTGCATATACAGGTTCTTCCAACAAATTCCAATCATCACTAAAGTGGTGGTTTTTCACTAAAACGTGAGTCATTTTGTGGGAATACTTGTTAATAGAATCAACAAATAAATTCATACTGTTATGTTCGCCATTAGTAACAAACCACCTGACAAATTTTACTGGAGTAGGTAAAGATTCTGCTAGACCGAATAAGTCATTTATGGAAAACCAAGAATCTATTGCGCGTTTTGCTGCTGATGGAACATTTATGATAGCGATTTTACCAATAGAAGCATCAAAAATAGAATCAGCAGTTTTTTGTTCCCGAAGGTTTTCAGTAAAAAAACCTTCTACTAACAATTCTGAATACTGTTGAGCGTAAACTCTTTTGACATCAGGATTAGTTCGATCTGCATCAATCAAAATCAAGGGGATATATTGACAGTTTTCTCTAGTTTCATCATTAAAAATATCAACCTCCTTTGTAATACCAGTAAGCTCGTTCTTTAATAAAGAATTTACTCGTTCTTTTTCGAGAGAATTTGACCCGATCAACCTTAAAGTTTGAAGGCAATAGTAAAACATAGCTTGAGCAACAACGGATTTTCCTACTCCGCCTTTCTCCCCATCAACTAAATGTATACAATTCATGTTAATCCTCCTTTTAAAAATTTATAGTTTCTCCATTTTGAAATATTTCTCGATCTTTATCTAATTGTTGTTCATCATCTAATTCTTCTTCTTCGTCTACCTTCTCTCCTTTTGCTCCATTAGGAAGTTGTGCTTGATTTGTTACTGCTAGAGGTTGCTGTAAAGACTTACACCCAAGCATTAAGCACATAAGCTGAAAATGGTTGATAAATTTTTGATAAGATAGTTCAACCTCATTATGTATAGTTTCTGGAGAAGATTCTACAGATGTTAAGGCGTAGGGCAACCAAAGTATTTCTAGAGCTTCTAAAATGATACTTTTTAAAGGCTCATCTTTCTGTTTTAAATAATTAAAAAGTATCTCATCTGTGCCCCCAGTTTTATATTTGATGCGAACATAAGAATACTTACTGTTATTGTCGATCATCTTCTGCGAGTTGTGGAATATTTACACTTCGATAGCACATTGTAAATCACTGGCGTCAAGTTGGTAGATAATATAAATAGTAACAATAGAGGTCATATATTCGTTCTTTCAATGAATATTTGTCTATCCTGTTAGGAGGTTTTATACCATCAAAAATCAACATCTCATTATTCCGTGTCCCATTAAAATAATGTATCTCACTTCTTAGAAATTCAGCAGTACCTCCACAGAAGACGATGATATTATTGTCAAATGGTATAAATTCTAATAGCCAATTTTTCAAAGCTTCAAAATATTCGGCACGAGAAAGATGAAGACCATCTTTCAATCTCTGTAATTGGGATACGGTATTGTTGATAAAAGTAGTATCTATTAATTTATTAAGATATGTATTCGCATTTTCCAAATCAGAGTTGGCAGCTACAATTATTGGTAATAATTCCGATACAGGGTTTTTTTTGCAGGTAAAATTTCTGAATTTTTCAATCATAAAATTCATCCCTAAATCAGAAGAGTATTTGTTGATAGGTTGCCCACGTTTGAAAGTAATCAAGCTGGCATTTCTGTAACCTAGCATGACTACAGAAAAGTTTTGCTGATTGAACCTATATTTAGGGTTGTTTTTTAGATAGAGCGTAATTCCTGCGCTTTCTGGTTTGCAATCAAAATCTTCAAGCGTAACAGACATCTCTCCAGAAGGAGTATTAAAACTTTGACAAGCTTGTTTTAACAATTTTTCTAATTCAAATCTATCATTGTACTCCCCAGGAGGTATGAGTAGGCCAAAATAAATGGCAAACTTTGATGGTAGATTCCATTTCTCCTTGATCACCCACAAAAGGGCTAAAGTTTTGAATATCGCTAATTCATACTTTGGAGGTTTTAACAAAGTAAATCCACTAAATTTTTCTGCTAAACTACCAATAACTTTGTAATGTGCGTCCTTCACACCACACCATGCTCTATGCTCTGGTTCACCATAATTACTAAATGTTTCTTTTTCCAATATTTCGATTGAACTACGACTGACATTAGCAATTTCAGAACCCATAAATATAGGTAAAATTATATTTTTATCCTTTTTATTTGCAGAAGCAATAGCTTTAGTCCCCATACCTCCAAAATCAGCCACAACAACAATTTTATCAAATTTTTTCGGTATGGAATCTTGTACATCTACATCATTTTCATCTATTTTTTTTGGTATGGAATCTTGTACATTTACATCTTGAGTTTGAACCATTATTGCATTTATCTCTTGTCTACAAAAATATATTAGTCAAAAATATTCTCCAAATATTGTGTTTGATTTACAGTTCGGTCACAAGTTGGTCACAAGTCGGTCACGAGTTAATCACAATAAATTTTCTTGTACAGTTTATGTATATTTATAGTTGTTTAACTTAAGGATGAGACACTTTTTTAGTTCAAACTATTTCACAGTAAGAAACTCTCGTCTCAATCTAAACTGAAATGACTATAAAGTGCATTCTGTTAAGTTTCATAAAAATTATTGGATTCAACACTAGCAAATAGAGTAATTACCAATTATTTTTTTATTGTAATAAGAGTCTGAAACAGAATCTGGAAGGCTATTTTTAAGATATAAAAACGCTTTGAATTCCCTTCACTATTTTACGGATAATTAAACCCATCTACTAGCTAAAGCAACCCCTTAGATGCAATAAACTTTAATAAAATATAAAGAACAGAATAATATCAAAAAAATTGAGATATTTTTGTATAAAAAATATTGTATATTATGAAGCTTTTTTTCTTAATAAAACTTTACAAAAATAGGAGTAATAATGACTGTAAAAAGAGTTGTGATTATCGAAGATAATTCAAATCAATTGATAATTTTAAAGACTATTTTGGAAACAAAAATCCCTAACTGGGAAATCAAAACATCTTCTACAGGTGAAGAAGGTATATTGCTAATAAATGCATACAAACCTGATTTGATATTATTAGATCGATGTTTACCAGACATAAGTGGCGATACCATCTGTGAGTATGTCCGCACCAAAATAAATGAGTATGACCCTTATATTTGTATGCTGACAGGATTGAGCAGTACTCAAAGTAAAATTCAAGGATACAAAATAGGGATAGATGATTATATCTGTAAGCCTATTGATTATGAAGAGCTCCCTATTCGGTTGGCACTAATGTCTACCAGAGGGCATCGCGATCTTCCTGTGTCACGGAATCAATTTGATTTAGAAATACAAACTAAATATTTACGCATCTTGCCTAATGGGCGGGTATATATAAATCTTCCTGATGAGGAAGAAAAAGAAACTTATCTCACTGAAACAGAATTACGCTTGTTTAAACTTTTAATTCAATCCGCCGGACGTTTTGTAAATAGAAGAGATATAGGCTTACATTTATGGGGTGCTTGCTGTTCGTACAGTGTAGTGAGTACGAACATACATAGAATCAAGAAAAAATTAGGTGCAGCCAATATTTTAATTGAAAGTAATAGACACTTGGGTTATTCTTATAATGATAATGCTTTCATCAAAGACGATGCTCATATACGACATTTGGCTTAATGTAACAAAAGGTATCATACTTTTTGTGTCGTTATTACTATCTGTCTATCCTGAAAAAGAATATTATACCGAGCAAGAATATTATTCAGTACCAGAGGTCTACAAGTCTGAGTTATCAGAGTTATATTGCCCAGTTCGTGTTAATATTATTTCTTTTGTAATGGGCTGTAAAATAGCAGCAATATCAGATAAAACAGATAGAAAAAATCAAGATACTTGTCGATTTTTAAAGCACGAACTGCTTACACCTATATCAGTTCTCAAAGGCTTTTTTTGTGAAAAAAAAACGGATGAATTTAAGATTGTTGTTGATGAAATAGAGCGAATTGAGGAAATAATAGTCAATTTTGATCCTGAAAAAGCTTCTTTTTTCAGAAAAACATCAAATAATTCTCCTTTTTTTATCCATGATTTAATAAACAATATAGTCCTACAGCTAAGATTTTTGAACAATAATGGTATAGATATTATTGTGGAAGTTCGTGATTCTTTGCCTCCTCTCAACATAGATAAAAATGTGCTGCATCAGATATTAACTAATCTGCTAACCAATTCTTTAAAATATACGGTTGCGGGTTCTATTTTGATATTGGCTGAGTACGAACACACAAGTATCAAAATAATTATTGAAGATACAGGGATAGGCATGGATAGTGAGAAGGAAGTCCCATATATATTTGATTGTTGTTGGCGTTCTCAAAAAGTTCAGCATAATATAGCAGGGCATGGTCTGGGGATGACTGTAGTCAAAAAATTAGTTGGGGATTTAGAAGGCAAAATAGAGGTATTTTCTCAAGTGAATGTCGGTACAGTTGTAACTTTATCCTTACCACTAACCTAAAACAGAGGTTGAAAGTCTATTGGTATTTTCAATTTTGATCAATTTCTGAGGGCATTCTTAAGAGTTGTCTTTGGCAACTCTTAAAAATGCTCTGTTTTTTCCGATAGCATTTGCTATCGGAAAAACTTTTTGTATTGAAGTAATTATTCTAAGTGCCTGTTGCTGAAACTTATACAAGGATTGCTCCTGGCTACCGAACCTTACTTGCTATTTTTAGGATATCTAAACTTTTCCATATAAGGTTCGCCAATGATTTAATTCTTTTTCCAGTTCAGTATTATACATACCTAATTCGATGATGCTTTTTTTACATTTATCCAATTCACCACGATATTTTTCTACATTATTCTCATTCACATAAGATAAAAATAATCCAGATATGATATTTGTACAAATTGATAGTAATTGACGGCAGCTTAGTTTAAGTTCCAATATATTCAAAGCATCTTTAAAAATAAGTAAATTTAGATCGTTAAACCTATATACTGTAGTTAAATCATATGTAGATATATCGTCTCCTGTATATTTTTTTATTGTTTTAGATAGATCGGAAATAGATATATATTCATTACTTCCTATGTAAGTCCCTACTGATTTATCAGAATAAAATATGGTGATATCTAGAGTAGAAATATATGTGGGTTTTAGTAAATATAAAGTTTTTTTTGAATTATTCATAGTTCTATTTCGCTTTTTTTCGTCTGACGTTTCTGAAATTGCTGTGTTTTCAAGTAATTTTGTATTTCTTTGTCCAATTGCTGGAATATTAGAAGTTCTTGCTGAGTATTCTTATGTTCTATTAGCCATCTATCTGTGGTAAAATGCGCAGATATCAAAGGTATTGTATTAGAATTACTGCCATAAACACCTAGATGATTATTGTTGAGAATTAATCTATAATCCCCTACGAAAAGGTCGTTTAGATTGAAATCTTCAAGAAACAAACGATACTTCCGGAAGTGATTATTAAGATGTTCTTGTGTGTGTGATGAGTTCGATGAGGTTGTACGCAGCCAATGATTTTTACTCCAGGTCTCTTCTAAATTAAACTCTTTTTCTATTTCTTTTAACGCAGCTTGATTCTGATAGTAATTATTGTGTAGGTGCGATATTTTGCCATTGCGATTGATGAGATTAAAGACACAGTGTAAATGGGGGCGACCTGTATCCTCATGGATTACATATACTCTTTGATTGTCTTCAAGTCCTATTTTTTGAGTAAAAGATTCTGATATATCTATCCACTTTCTGTGGGAGATCCCTATCTGTATATCTTTGTCGGCTGGAGATATAGAAACATGGTAACAACTTTTTTTTGCTCCCCTGTTTTGACTTCGTGCGGTCATATATTTAATGATTTCATTAGTGACTTCTTTGGTATCTACAGATCGAACAGGGATATTAGTGGCGATTAGTGTAGATTCTTTCTTTCCCAGTACATAAGACAGGGTAGTTCTAAAGGATGTAGCACAACTGCATTTAGTACGCATGGTAAACAAGTGAGGATGATGAGGATGATAATGGGAATCCCTCTTTCTGTATGATAATCTGTCTGGTTTTATGCCAAAATTCCTCTCGGTTTCATGTAATAAGTAAAAAATATGAGGTACATGATTTATCCATTTGTCGCCAGAGTTATCAATCAAATTCACAACGATATCTATTCTTGATAAATCTATGGACACTAGAATTACTCGTTGATAGTTTTTGAGAGAAGCTACACCAATAAAAGCTTCAGCTAGTTCTATCCATTGTTTTTTTGTAAGCAGAAAGTCGTGTTTTGAAGTTACTAGAGATATCTTATAACAAGGAAGTTTACTTTGATTCTTGACAGCTCTTCGCATCATTATGTCTGCAAAATATTCTAGATTATTGAAATTTATATTGTTGCATGGAATATTGGTATAAAGTAATTCCATGTCGGTCTTTAATGCTTGTTTGAAAGTTAATGTGCGATCAATATAATTGTACATTTAGCTCCTGATTTTTTGTTAATATCTGGACAGATATTAGTTAAGACTCACCATATAAATAACAGCCTAGTTTATTTAATTTTTGAATTAAATTTTCAAGTTCAGATAATAAATTATATTTAGTTGATTCAGAAGATAACTCTTTAACACTAGCCCGGATTTTATACGATTCGACGATCAATGCCTCAATTACCTCTTTTACTTTTGTATTGGTTACGGGAGAAGTGGGCAAAGGCTTATTAAACGCGGTGCGGATAATGAAGTCGGAGACTGAAATTTGATAGCCTGCTGCTAGTTTAGCGATCGCTTCTTTATCTTCGGCATATATACGAATGGATAAAATGCTATCTTTGGTCTTTTTTGCTGCTGAAATTTCCATCTTAGCTCAAAATAAAATGCAAATTGAAAGTACAATATGATAACTTTTTTGCCGTATGGTTCGACTTTGTTTACCATGTGACAAAAGTACGACATTATCATATCTTGGTGCAGGATATACTAACACCATCAGTGGTAAAAATCGCCCTATTTTCCAACATCTGCACCAAAAGTGGCTATGCAAAAATACTCAATCGGCCTGATTTTGCTATGATACAAAAAAAGGACTACATTTATATTACTTTTACTGACCACAAAGGAATTAGAATGTACCTATGAAAGAAATGTAATGGAAAAAATTTGAAAAATCAACTTAGGTGTAAATGTGAAGTAGGTCAGAAAAAAATACTTAAAAATGACGATTTATATGTAAAAACTGTACAAGAAAATTTATTGTGATTAGCTCGTGACCGATTTGTGACGAACTTGTGAACAAATTGTAAATCAAACACGATCTTTCAGAAAATTTACTCGCTATTGTGATTACAGAAGCAAAATAACTAATACATTAAGCGAGTAAAAATGAACACAACTGCTGTTGAAGCATTTGCGCTTTCCAGAAACCGAAACCGCAGCTCATCTCCTGTGGGGAATTTCTTCAAGGTATTAAGAATTACTGGAGTTGTTAGTACTATTGGTATTGCTATAGCCATGTCTTCTCCAGGACTGGCATTTTCTATGGTAGCTTATGTGGCAATAAAATCTGCTATATCCTTTGCATCCCGAAAAACTTTAAAAATAGTACACCGCCGACTCAGAAATATTTATCCTGAATTAGGTGAAACATTGATTCGTCTCGAACCAGAATTAGACAAGCTGCGTAAGATACCTCTGTTACCGTTCTTCTTCGGGGCAGGGGTATCTACTTCCGTAATGGCCCCGGCCAATGCTCAGTTCTTCAATGCAGCAGAAGAATTCTTTACCACTACATTCTCGGATTCGATCCCCACAGAAATCATCACAGTTATCTTTGGTGTATTGCGTGCTTTGATTCTGCTGTACTTGGCGATCGCCCTGATTCAAATTATTAACGCAGCGAGGCAAGACCAAGACTGGCAGCAGGTAGCCAGAACACCTTTAATCGTAGCCATAACGGTAGGTATTGGTGAAGTACTATCCGGCATGATTATTGGTGATGGTGGTGGTGGTCCCGCTCCCACTCCGTAGTTGTGTAGCCGTCTCACCGAAAATTAATAATTAATAATTAGGGTTTGCTGATTAAATATCAAAATTTTTACAGGTAAAGGTTTTAGCCTTTTCAGATACTAAGGGAGTACTAGCTTTTAGGTAGTAATGGTTTAATTAGGAGCGCATTTGGGGCAAGAGTTGAGCCATAAATCAAGGGACGATTTTTCTGACTACCTCTTCTACAATTCTCATTCCTCCTGAATTGCAGGATTGCTGAATTCTGACTCCTACCCCTACCACTCATACTTTATGAGCGCAAACCCTAATTAACAATTAACAATTTTTAATTGCTACTGATAGGCAAAATACATATAAAAAAAATGTCTGAACAAGACTCAGAAAAGTTTATCTATGTCTCGCCCATCTTAGATAGTAAGCCTTCATTGGGACCAATACCAAGCGAACAAATATTGCCTTGGGGATTTATTTCGGTGGTGAGCTTGGTTTTAACTCAAGGTGTATTGGGCTTAGGCTTAATGCCTACGGGGTTGGTTACTATTTGGGGTTGTGGTTCTTGGTGGGCTTTGACAGGGAGCGAGACTTGGAAATTTATGGGGAAATTTTACCCTGCTCCGAGATGGGTTGCGGGTAATTTAGACTACAGGTCTATTTGGGACAATGACTGAAACAAAAACCAAACAAAAAACCAAAGTTAAGATCAATTTCATTGAAGAAAATAAAGCTAAATCGCAGGTATTTAAAGCCTTTGAAGGTGAATTTCACCTAGTAGGTTTCGTGCAATTTGAAATAAAAGGGAGAAATGTAGGAGCCACTCTTTTACATAAAGGAAAATCAGACTATAAATTGGTTTTTGGTTTCAAAACAGTAGGCATTCATCCAACTTTACGCACAGACCAACTTGTACCGACGAAATTAGCCCTGGAATCGGGATTGAAAGAGATACCCCCAAAAGAAAGAATCACTTTTCATCTCAGGAGCTTTTCTGATGATAAAGATAGACTAGCCGAGCTAACTTCTCTCATGGATAAAGCACCTTTAATACAGTTGAAACTACTATTGGCAGGAGAAAAAAAACGCGGACAAGAATTGAAAAAGGTAGGCTTAAGGCAGCCTAAATCCATGTATATTTTTACCACTTATACGGTAGATAGTGTCGTGGAAGAGACAGGAGATAACAAGAGTTTAATTGATGAATTGGTGATTTGGGTTTCAAACCAAACAGATAATTTTTGGGCGGGCTTACAAGGAAAGAAAGGGGAAGGAGGAGAAGTTAGCAAAAAGAAAAGACATAAATTTTTTCTCACTGCTTTTAATGAAGGGTATTTAAGATGGGAGCAACTATTAGATATAAAAATGGGGTTAACCATTGAACCTATGTCGGCTTCGGAATATTGGCATTATATCTGGCAAAAATTCAACGACCAGAAAACTCCGGTAATTCCCCAAGTTCTTAAAATAACTAAGGAAGGAATAGAGGAAGAAATTAATACTAACAAACACCCTATTTCCCGTTTAATTGAAGGAGAAAAAGGATTGCCTAATTGCCCGGACGGTCATCCAAGTTATATCAAAATTCGCCGTGGTGGCAAAGAACATTATGTCGGCGTGGCAGTACTCAGCAGCAAGCCTGCTGGATTTGATGGTGTAGCCGATCAGTTGAGGTATTTGTGGGAAATATTATGTAAACCCCAGGTCAAGGATGTCGAAATTATTACTCAATTTAGTGCTGCTAATGCTACGGTGGTCAAGAGTAATATGCAGCGGGTAACTAAGCAGAATAATTTAGCCGTATCAATGGCAGCAGACCACCAAAATATAGATGTGGGCGCTAATTTGAATACTCGTAAATCTGTCCAAACTCAAGAAAAGATTTACGAAGGAGCTGTGCCGTTGAATGTGGCAATGACTATATTAGTACATCGCCAGACTATCCCTCAACTCAATGATGCTATATCTACGCTTTCAGACTGTTTCCAATTACCAGCAAAATTAATCCGAGAAGTGGATTATGCCTGGAAAGTATGGCTACAGACCTTCTGTATCTGCTGGGAAAACATACTATCTACACCATTCAATCGGCGGTCATTACTGTTGACTGACGAAGCACTAGGTTTTACTCCCATCACTATGACAAAACCAGGATCTAAGAAGGGATTTGAGTTAATTGCTGATGAAGGTGGTGCTCCGGTTAAGATAGATTTTATTAAGTCCCATCGTAATGTTGCTGTTTTTGGTACAACTAGATCGGGAAAATCTGTATTGGTATCGGGGATGCTGACTATGGCTCTGGCTGCCAATATACCCGTGGTGGCATTAGATTATCCCAAGCCCGATGGCACATCTACGTTCACAGACTATACTAAATTCCTCGGACAAGCCTATTTCGACATTCTCAAAGAAAGTAATAATTTATTTGAAATCCCCGACTTACGGGGAGTGGAAACGGAAGAGCAGCAAGAGAGGTTTCAAGATTATCGAGCATTCCTAGAATCGGCCTTGGTAACTATGGTTTTGCCCGAATCTGAGGGTAAGGTCGTTTTAGAACAAACAGTCCGGTCTTTGATCGGTAAAGCTCTCTCTGAGTTTTTTGAGGACGATATTATTGTAGAGCGGTATAACAAAGCATTAGCAGGGGGTTTTGGGAGTTCTGCTTGGAAAGAAACACCCACTTTGACGGATTATATTAAATTTTGTGAGAATGTGGACTTAGAAGCTTTGGGAGGCGGGGCTACTTTACAGGAAGCTCAAGCTCAGATTTTGCTGCAATTAAAATACTGGCAAGGCTCTAGAGTAGGTAAAGCAATCGGTAATCCTTCTAGTTTTCCTACCGATGTCTCCCTATTAGTATTTGCTCTACGGAATCTCAGTAATCAAAGTGAAGCTGCAATATTAGCATTAAGCGCTTATTCCGCAGCCCTACGCCGAGCACTTTCTTCCCCTGCTTCGATATTCTTTGTAGACGAAAGTCCAATTTTGTTCAAATTTAGGGAGATTGCCACACTCATTGCTAGATTATGCGCCAATGGAGCAAAAGCAGGGATTCGAGTTTTTCTATCTGGGCAAGACCCGAATACGATCGTTGAATCCCATGTAGGTAGCCAAATTATGCAGAATATGAATACTCGCTTAATTGGGCGGATTCAAGTAAATGCGATCGAGTCTTTTACCCGCCTTTTGTATTATGAGCGCAATATTATCGCCAAGAATGCGAGTGAGTCATTTTTTCCGAAAAGATCGGAGCTTTATTCTAATTGGCTTCTCGATATCGATGGAACTTACACTTACTGTCGATACTATCCAGGAGCATTGCAGATAGCTGCTGTGGCGAATAATCCCGACGAACAGGAGGCCAGGGATAGGGTACTGTCACGGTATCCACCTGACAAAAAATTAGAAGCTTTGGTCGATTTTGCCAATCAGTACACGGCAGCGATTAAAAATGGATGTTCGCTGGATAGCGTAAATTAGAAGATCGAGGAAAATCTATGAAGATTAAAACATATATCTATGTGTGGCTAGTATCTTGTTTTTTGCTGGTATATTGGCCATCAAAAGCAGCAGCACAGTTTTTGCCAGATTTGGAGCTTCCCGATTTGGGTGATGTTGTGCCAGAACTCCCGGAGCTTCCCGATTTGGGAGATATTATTCCCGAAATCCCAGATTTAGGTGATTTCCTCCCAGAGTTACCAGATTTAGGGGACTTTTTACCCGATGGTGGGAGCCTGGATGATTTAATCTCCTTACCAAACCCCTTAGAAAATTTGCAAGAGATCATCCAGGATAAAATAGCTGATATTGGCAGTATTTTGGAAGATTCTTTGCCGGATATCGGAGGGGATATTGGAGGTATTCTCACAGACTCTCAGGGAGAATTAGGCATTCCTGATATCAATAAAGCTAAAAAGGCAATTGAGGAGCAAATTACTGAAGCAGAAGGCGATGAAGAGGCTGAATTAGCTCTCCAGCAAAATGATAGCTTTAATATTAATGCCGTTGCCCTGGAGCAGTCAATCAACCATGAAGCAAATAGGACAATTGCAAGAACTGTTGCTGCTGCTGCCATTGGAGAGGAAAGTCAGGAAAAGGCTAAGAACAATTTGATTGAATTGGCAGCTTCTCTGGAGATTATTAGTTCTTTGAATGAACAATCAGGGGCAATTAATGAGCAGGCTCAGTCCCTGGATGTGACCCAGGATGTGATGAAAAATATGATTTTTATTACTAAAAATCAAACCAATATTCTCGCCGAGATGTCAAAACTCAACTATTTTACCTACCTAGAATTAAATAATTTGCGCCAAGTCTTAGCAGCAGATTTGCAAATAAATGCTGATGTATCGGAGTCTCTGGATGAAAGGAATAGGGCAAAGAGAGCGGAGGTCCTCTCGAACGCCAGTAGTAATTTATTTCAAGCAACACAGTTACAATTTTGACTTATGAATATCTATGCACTTAATCATATTCTTGTGGGATTTACCGCCACCAACATTTTAGAACAGGGGTTGGAGACATCCAAAAGCATTGCAGAATCATGGGATTTGCAGTGGACTCAAATTTTTCAGTCTAATCTATATTTAGCGATCAACGGGGTTGCTGCTGCTTTTGCAGCCTTTTCCATTACTATATATTTAGTTAAATTTGCCCGGGATATGATTGTAGATGGCGACTTCTCCAAACCTATTGAATCGTTGATTTGGCCGATCTTAGTGGGTGCATTATTATCCCATAATGCTAATCTGCTAGTGATGCAGACGCACGCTATGAGGTCTGTTATTCACACCCTCTCAAATGAAATTTTGGAAGTCACAGTAGGGGAGGTTAAGGTACTGGATGCAATCAAAGCAGCTTCTATTTTCGGACCAGCTAAATCTGAATTTAGCGCACAACTCCAGCAATGCTACGGTATGGTAGGAGAAAATCAAATCAAGTGTTTTGAGGATGCTGCATCCCATGTCGAAAAAACGATGGGATGGTTTGAGAGCGCTTATTCTGTCATCCCCAATCCATTGAAAGATATCTTTAACACCATCAAAGCAGTGTCGGCAGGGTCTGAATTAGCAGGTGGAGAATCGGGCGTCAACAAAGGTTTAATGTTTGGTGGTGGGTTCTTAGGTAGTCTTGTAGGTTCCACTGTGGAGAGTATGTTGCAGCCCATTCTACTTGCTTTCCAGTGGGCATACTCAAATTGCTTGGAAATGGCTTTATTGCTGGTTGGGTTAATCGGGCCGTTTCCCGTCGCTCTCTCTTTGCTCCCCTTTGGGGGTAAGCCTTATTTTGGGTGGATCTTAGGGTTCTTTTCGGTAGGAATGGCAAAAATCTCATACAACATTATTTGTGGTGTGTGTGCGGTAGTCGTCGTAAATTCAGAAAGTTGGAATACTATGGGATTTTTGATGATCTTAGGAGTATTTGCTCCAGCTTTGTCTATGGCTTTGGCAGCAGGTTCAGGGCGGTCAATGTTCAATATTTTGATTACTTCTCCTCCTGGTGTGTTGCGTATGTTAGTAGGGAAATTAAAATAATGTTAAATAACAACCATCTAGATATTAACTCTACAAAACAAAGCAGATTTGACCGGAGTAATCTACAGCCGATTTTTATTCTCTATTCTGGAGTAATATCTACTGTCGCCCTGTTGACATCTTTTTTGATTTTAGGCAATACCTGGAGACTGACAAAAATATCGCAAAATCAACTGGCATTAGTGCAACTGCTGGATGGAAAAAGTATTATTGCTTATAAAGCAGACCCCTATGAACGCGACCCGGTATTAATAAAAAATTATATAAAAAACGTTTTTGGACTACTATTCACCTGGAATCAAAAATTAGCCACAAATGATACTAATAAAGGGATAGCACTTAGCGATGGCAGCCAAGTAACTGTAAGTAGTTGGGAGGCATCTTTTGCTATTTCAGAGAGTTTCCGGACTACCTTTTTAAAAGCGATCGCCGAGCTTACCCCTGATGATGTATTCCGAGGGAAAGCTCAGTCTGTGTTGACTTTTCAGTATATATCTGAACCGACAGTTATTGACAGGGGGAAGTGGGAATTAAATTTGGTAGCTAATCTGCTAATTATTACATCCTCCCACCCAGAGGGGATTAGAATACCTGTAAATAAAATTATAATTGTTGAAGCTATAGATATCACAACAGATCCCATGCCCTCAGACACTTCACCGATTCAAAAAGCAATATATAACGTCAAGCAGAATGGTTTGCAAATCAGTGAAATACGCGATTTGGAGTTAACAGAATAATGAAACTATATGACAATAATACATCGCAATCAACAAACGGCCACGGCTCATCTGTGTTTACCGACACAGATGATGATTTGACAGATGTAGATAAGTTAGTAGGAGTGGAAAGTAATTCTGCTGAGGAGGACGAAGAAGACGAGTCTTTACTAGGTGATATTGATCTTCAAGAAACTCAAAAAACTACAAAAAGAAAAAGTCTAGCGATTAGCAAAATCATAGTTATTCTCGGTGGCACAGGAGTTTTTGCTTTATTTGCTTATTTGATGTTTGGCGGGATGAAAGGAGTTAATAAAACTGTACACAAAATAGCTCCCAAGCAGGCACAAGAGGAAACTATCGATCCATTAGAGCAGGCGAAACAAAACCACCAAAAAAAGGAGGCTGAATTACAGACGGAATTGGCCCTGGGTACTCAACAGCGGGAATTATCCGATAAAAAGAAGAGAAATACCAAGATTGCTGAAACTGTAGAAATGCCGTCACAAAAAGAAGAGCCAGTAGTAAATCCGGAACCGAAGACACCACCTACTACTACCACACCACCTACTACAAACAAAACTCAATCGCAACAAAACACTGCTGCATCTAGTCGCCAGAGAACTCCTAGACGACAGGCATACAACCCACCCCCACGCAGAACAGCTCCTGTGGAAAGGCGATCGCCTCCTGCCCCTATCCCTCCTCCCCCTAGACCTCTACCATCTCCTGTGGAAAGGCGATCATATGTTCCTCCTCCCCCTACTCCCCCTACTCCTCCTAGACCTTTACCATCTCCCGTGAAAAAGCGATCGCCACCAGACCCCCAGGTACAGATTGCAAAAGCAATGAGTTACGGAAATTACGGACAGATGGATTATAGCAATATAGATTTAACTCCTACTCCTGAACCCACACAAATCATTGCAAAAGCTGAGACAGAGACCAAACAAATTATTGCACCGGGACAAATAGTAGATGGGATTTTAAATACGCCCATCTTTTGGGTGGAAGACTTAGACCTCGAAGCGCAACCCCAACGCTTTGCCATAGAGTCGCAGAACCCTTTATACGATAGTGAAGGGGAAGTGATGATTCCGGAAAAGAGTCTGTTGTTGGCTCGATTAAAGAATACTTCCAAAAGTGGAATGGTGATCTTAGAAATTAGTGGAGCTGTGTCTACCGATAGAAAGGTAGTCAAAATTCCAGATAATACTTTATCGATAACGAGCCACACAGGCAGTCCTTTAATTGCCCAAAGCAAACGGCAACGTGGAGGAAAGCAGAATCTGAGGTTATTTATTATGGCAGGCTTATCTAGGATGGGGCAACTGTTAAACCGGGCAGATAGCAAGACAACTTATTCGGGCTTTGGCGGTGTTTCCTCCCATAGCCAGCATAACGACAATCCTAATCTTTTGGGGGCAATATTGGAGGGGGCTTTTGGGGAGATGCACCGTCAAGCAAGCAATTTTGAGTCAGAAGAGCTAGAGAAAATTCTCGATCGCCCCTTTATTTGGGTGATTGAAGCTGGCGAGAAAGTGAAGATTTTTGTGAATAATTCGGATTGGTAAAATGTTTAAGAAAATCATATTAACTTTATTACTATCTTTCTGCCTGGAAATACCGTGCGCTCTATCTCAGGCGGTAAAAAATATTCCTGTCGGTGTAGCTAAGGGCGATGTAGATGGTGGGGCGACTATTACTGTATGGCTCGGTCATGGCTTGAATTTGGATTTTTCGTCCACTGGCGAAATTATTCGTAAGGTCTGGCTAGACGATCCAAGTAGGGTAATTGTTGATTTTGATGGCAATATTGGTGGTGGTGGAGCGAGGATTGTCCACCTGCGTCGGATCAACCCGGTGGATATACCGGAATTGCCGAGCGCCCCTTCCACATTGCTAACAATTGTGACGGAGGGGGAGGGAAATACTACTAATTTATATAGCTTTCGGATTAATTATGGGAGTGGGCTGCCTGAGTACACTACGGTGAGAGTTAGTGGGGCAGTGGTTGCATCAGCTCCTTCTCCTTCTGTGGAATTGGCAAAAGGTAGCTTGAATAAATCGTCCAACACTTCATCAGAAGTGTTGATTGCTTTTGATGAGATCCAATTGAGTTCTGTAAATCTGGAAAAAGGTTTATTACGACAATGTTGGGGAGGGTTGATTCCTCTATCGGCTTGGAGATACGGGAAGGCTAAAAATTTCCTCACATTAATAAATAGAGGGATTTTTCCTGATGATGCTTTAAGCCAATCGGGGGTTTCTATTGAGGACTTAATGACGCTTACGGAAATAGGTAGGGAGTGCGAGATTTAAGAATATGAAGGATTTACTTACGACTATTTTAACTTTATTTATCATCCCTGGGTTTGTGCCTATTCTGAATAAACCACCAAAATCTGTTGTACCGCAGAAATATGCCAATACTACCATTAACTCGAAATGGTTGATTCCTCATAAAATAGGGAAAAATGTTCTGGAGGGTAACTTGCCTGCCTGGGAGTTTATTAACTTTAGCAATTTACCACCTCTGAATAGTAGCGGTAATTGGCATAGCTCGGAATTAGATGAATTGGCTCGATACCCTTTATCGGTAGAGTGGGAGAAAGGAGACAGTATTGCTAGCATTCTTACTATAGGGGATTTTCGGAGCAGTTTTCAGCTTCAATTGTTATCTTTAAATTCTATATTTATTCCTTTAAGCGTTCTACCGAAATCCGTAAACTTGGCTGAATTATCATTTCTCAACTCCTGGAATTTGGGAGATTTAATTTCAGTTATTCCTGAGTTGAAAGATCAAAAAATAGAAACAATAACTCCTCTATTAGAGCTAGTAAAAACATCAAAACAGAATGTATCGGGCAAGAGTATTGGAGAATTATTGGAGGAAAACCAAGGCTTAGATAGCCTGAAACTATCTAAACTGGACTTATCAAAATATACTCTAGAGGCAATCCCACAACTATTATCGAAGCCTTTAGAATCTTACAAAGACTGGCAATCAATAAGTATTTCGGACATACCTTACTTAACTAAGTTGCCTTTTAGTTTTTTTCCAAACCCTCCTCAAAATCAAGGGTATTTTGGGTTAATTAAATCAATTGAGTTAGTCGATAGTACCGAAACTATGTCGGCCATATCGGGAGGGATTAACGATGGTTTTGAGCAAAAATGCATATCTTCTTGCCAGATTATTAGTGTCGGTGGCTCTGAGTTTTTATCAGGAAGGAGTTGGGTAGAGTCTCAACAAAAAGTTAGAGGTGGTCAGGGAAAATTAGCGATCGCTGCTGGAGGTTTAGAGTCCACTGGTCGTCACCCTTATTCTCGGGGTTTTAAGATTGCGGTTACCCCGGTGGACAAAACTAATGCGCTGATTGTAGCTTACTTTCGTAGAGAAAATACAGAGGTAGGTAAATCTCCGTATTTTCTTGGGCCTATAGTTTTAGCAGAGACTTCTGTGGGAGATACGCTGTTTTTAGGAGAGATTCAATCTAATTTTCAATCTGTTCAAAATAGTATCAATGCTCCAAGATTTGATGAGCTGGAGGAATTAGATTTTTTAGCTCTGCAAAAAGCCTACGAAAAAGTATTGGGTGAATTTGCCCGGTATTCAGATACAAGTACAGTTATTTTTTCCGGTAATGGGGATAGAGGCAAGTTGCTCGGTAAGTATCGGTTTTGGTCTCGGTTACCCCAAGTGCGCGAGCGCATTGCTGCCAAGAAAGGTATTGGGTTTTTACAGAAATTAGAGTCAGGCAAAGATAGCTCGATGTCTGAATTTTTAATCATGTTCTCTCCCGAACAGCAAGATTTTTTATTTGCTTCTCGGCAGTTAGAATTATTCGATCTAGCAAGAGAACAAATTGACCCCGAAACTAATAATAACTTTACTGGACAAAGAGCTATAGAACGTGTTGCTCAAATGTATCTAGGAGGAATAGGAGTAGTTATTGATTCTAATTTAGTCAAAAAGGAGGCATCAGAAATTGCTAAAAATTACTACCAAATCATTCAATGAGAAATCTCTATTTAGGACAACTGTGATTGTGTCTGCTGCCTTAGCAGTTGTCACCATAGTCACAGCGATGTCTCTACTGACGAATAGGAGCGGGTTTTCGGCTCCAGAATGGCAGGATGCTCATCAGGTTTTGCCTTCGTCCCTCAAGAAGCAATACGCTCTAGATTATTTAGATAATTCGCGCATCTGGCATAAATTTTATCAGCAAATAGCTGCTGTAGAAATTACTACAGGTTATCTGCCTTTATACATTATCAATAATTCTCGGAGTGAGGCTCTAGATAGCCCTTTATGTGGCTATCAGGGATGTTTGGCTACGGCCTATATCAGCAGTAATGAAGGTAATTGGAAACAAGTTTTTCAAGGTTACTTTCAACCTTTTACTACACTTAATACACCGCATATTGAATTACAAAATGCTTTTTCAAGTATGCCCTGTATCAAAATAACGGAGTTTGCGGATATAAAAACTTACTGCTTTGATAACCAAGAACAACGATACTTTTTGAGGTAACTAAGGTGGCAAAAACACAATCATCTGTAGGGATGCCTAATTTTTCTTTTGGGAAGGTGGTAGATTTTGCTACCTCTGATACGGGCATGATTTTAATAGGTTCTGCATTTGTTATGGGGGTAATGAAGCTGTTAGAAGATCCGGGTAAAGATAAAATAGCTCGGTCGCGGTGGGCGGGAAATGCAGAAAAGAAAGCAGCTAAAAAAGTTGCCTTGAAAGAGATGGCCGAACGCCGGAAGAATAAGGTATCGCTCTATATCGGTGCTAACCCCAAAGAGGCCCAACTATATGTAACTTCTGCTGAGAGAGGTACTGCTGTAATCGGTGGTCCTGGTTCGGGGAAAACTGCATCTTGCATAAATCCTCTGGCAATGAGCGCCATTGACCAGGAACTACCAATAGTACTGTACGATTTTAAATATCCACAGCAGACTTCGGAAATTATTGGTATAGCTGCAAAAGCTGGTTACGTCGTTAAAGTTTTCGCTCCCGGATTTAAAGAGAGTGAGGTAATCAACCCCCTGGATTTCCTCAAAGACCACACCGACGCTACAATGGCCAGGGAAATAGCTAATGTGATGAATCGCAATTTGGCTCTTGCTTCAAATAGTAGCGAAGATAAGTTTTTTAGCGAAGCTGGCGATCAATTAGTAACTGCTTTGATGATGTTGGCTAAGGGGTTAAAATATCCCGATCTCTTGACCATTCAGGCTTTATTATCTTTAGATGAATTGCCAAAACGGTTACAAGCTGCTGCTGCTGCGGGAAAATTAAATCCCTGGGTGGAGTTGGCTTTTTCTCAATTATTCCAGGTGGCAGGAAGTGAAAAAACTGTGGCAGGTATTGTGGCGACGGCGTGTAAATTGTTCACAAGGTTTTTAGCTCCAGAGCTAATTAGTTGTTTTGTGGGGGATACTTCGATAGGTTTTAAACTCCCGAAAGGTAGAAATACCAATAAGTATGAACTAACAGGCAAGCAGTTATTGATATTTGGGCTGAATAGAGAAAAACGAGAGGCCACCTCCCCTTTAATTGCCTCGATGCTGCACATGATAGTTAATAAGAATGTGGTAGTTAATAGACTAAGAGGGTTGGCTTTGTTTGTGGACGAATTGCCGACCCTGTTTTTACCCAATATCACCAATTGGTTGAACGAGAACAGAAGCGATGGTTTGTTGACCACTCTAGGATTCCAAAATATCGGGCAATTGGAAAAAGCTTATAGCAAGGAAATTAGTAGAGCTATTTTAGGAGGAACTGCTACTAAATTTTTCTTTAATCCCCAGGATAGTGATAGTGCTGAATTTTATGCTAAATACTTGGGGGAAGAAACTATTACGATCAAGAGTAAATCTCAAACTACAGGGAGTAGTGGTACTTCTAATAATTTATCAGACCACAAGTATAAAATCCACTTAGTAGAGCCTGCTGAATTTAATCGCTTTCCTCCTGGTAAATGTGTATTTATTAACCCTGGTTACAAAAAAAAGGATGAGGGTTCGGTTCCAGTCAGTGCCAAATTAAAACTCGACCGCGCAGGAGAAAGTGAAATGAGCGAGAATATTTGGCCTAATGTCAGAGAAGCATTAAAAAAACGCTCCAAGCAAGCAGAGAGAACTGATGCCGAAATCAAACAACTTGTTGAAGTCAGGCTGGCTCTTGTCAAGGAAATGTTCCCTTTACCTGATGGTGACGACATCCCGCAGAATGGGGTAAAACCTAGCTTGAAATCAGAATTAAATAAAGCCGCTGAGTTATTGAATAATAAAGTCAGCAATTAACAATTAATAATGAATAATTAACAATTAATAATGAATAATTAACAATTATTAACTATTAATTAGACAGTTTCAGTAACTAACAATTAATAATTACCCCTTCTTTCAATAAGGGAATTGGCTAAAAAGTTTTTTTTTATTTATCCCCTTCAAAGGGGAGGTTTTTAAACCTTAATTGTTGAATGAATAATTATTAATTATTAACTATTAATTATGGGGTAAATTAATATGGTTGTTCCGGCACTGGAAAATGATGCGAAAAGCATGACTCCCCTCAGCGAAGATGGAGTAGATACTACTCTGGAGGTGATTGACAAAGTTGTCGATATTTTTAGCAAAATTGAACTCAGGTTTGATTTTGACCCCACCCGTCGGCAAAAGGAAAGAATGCAGGCTGACTATTTTAGTGAATATTTAGATTCGCGTACATCTTTGGTACAGGCGGGAGAAGAATATAACAATGCTAAGGAAGATTTAGGCTTTGCCAGAGAGGACAGGGATGAGTATTCGCGAGCATATCAAAATGCACTTAAGGATAAGTCTTTGGGTGCAGAAGAATTAAAAAATATTAGAGAACAGTCGATTACTGCTGGCAATAATTACCGAGATTTCAGGAAAAAGTACACCTCACAAAGAGATGATTTTTCTCAAGCAAAAGTAGATTATTACTCAGCGGCTAATGATTATTATGAGTCTCACGCTTATCCCAAGCAAGCATGGAAAAAGTATCAGGACAAGTTAAAACATGAAAATGATACTACACCGGAAATAGAATCTCTTGCAAACGAGGTTAACTTAGAAGATCTAAACAATGAAGAATTAAAGCGACAACTGGACGAATGGGACCAGAAATTATTTAACTTAATTAATGAAAAATATGCTGAAGAACAGACCAAACAAAAAATAAATACAGAACAAGAAAAGCAGACTCAAGGTGACGATATAGATACAACTTATGAACGAGTATCTCAAATAATTAATGATGCGTATACACCGGAGAAAACAATGGAAGTAGATGTAGACGTAGCAGGTATAATTCCTGACCCCTGGATGGATGAAGTTACACCTGTAAATCATGCAGAAAAGTTACAGGTTCCCCGTCAGGAAGAACATTCTTATATAGTAGATGAAGGTATTTTTAGTAACGACCAAATTCGTAATTACACAACTACGTCAGAAAACGAAGTCCCTGCTGTTTTAGACGTTCGGGACGAACGGACTATCAATCAGGGGACAGATCGAGTTTTAGAAATGTTAGAGACTAATTATTATGAAACCCAACATTCAATTTTAGAAAGGAATGATGAGGGGGGTGTTTCTATTTGGACTAAGGATAATAATGGTGGGGCGACATTAGAGTTTCACTCCGATGCATCGGGAAATATTGAGTCAAGTTTAAGTGAAGATAAATCTCAGCAGTTTGTGCAGCTTTACCAAGACAAATTAGACTTAAATCCATCTGATGCTCCCGATATTCAATTCCAAAAAGCAGAGGATCAAGCTATTAATAATAGTTTAGATTTATTTTTAACTGAAGAGCAAACTAATCGTTATGAAACAGATAATTATACTATCGAAAGAAATGAAGAAGGTGGTATAGACATTAAAGATAAATTGAGCGAGCGCGGGATTATTTTTCAATCCGATGATACCGGAAATATTGAAAATAGAATGCTGATACAAGAATCAGAAAATTTCACTAACTTCTCTGTGGAAGTACAAGAGTATGCGGAGAATAAAATCAATGCTGCCGTAGATAAGTTTATGGAGGCACAAAATGCAGACTCTTATGAAACTGCCAGTTTCGATTTTAATAAAGGTGTTACTGGCTGGGAAATAACCAACAAGGATGGTGGTCCCGCCCTCTCCCACGAACAAACAAAACAACTACTGGAATTTAGCAATAAAGTGAATCAAGTTTTTGCTAATAATGAGTTGACTACATCTACAGTCGGGAAAATCAAGGAAGAAACGGAAGAGCAGGAGCGCTAAAAATGTGGCTAAAAATTGCAATTTTACTATTTAGCTTTGGGATAATGGGGTTTCCTACTATGGCTCAAGAAATTCCCACCACAATAAATTCTGACGGCGCGCCTGTATTGGATTTACAGAATATAAATTTAGGCGATTTGCCAGGACTAGAGTCTGCGGGTAGTTTTCAGGTATCGCAAGAAATTATCAATCAATTAGGATTCGATCCTTCTCGTTCTTGGGAGGCGGGCAGTTCTCTTGAGGATATTATGCGTTTGGGAGATCTGCCAAGTATAGGGGGCAAGAGCTTATGGAATCTCAATCAAATGGGAGGATTGAATCCTATGCAGACCTCACTAGATTCTATAGAGTTGTTTCAAAACCAAGGGTTGAAAGATTTTGTAAATTCAGTGCCAGGATTGAAAAACAAGAAATTAAATCAGGTTCCGGCGTTGAAAGAATTGATTGGAAAATACCAGGTTTTAGATCCGCTAGACGGGAAAAAGAAATTGAAGCAATTCTTCAATCAACCCTTGCTCAAAAATGTTCAATTAGGAGAAATTGATTTAAGTAAGTATTCCGTAACCAGCATCCCTAACCTGGCAAATACCCCATTAGAGAATTTTAAAGGATGGGAAAGTTCCCCCCTCAGCTCTATCCCCGCTTTAGAGTCAATACCCCTACCTAATTTATTCGACCTGCCTTTCTCCGTGGGTGGAATTGCAGCTATGCACGATGTAACCTATGGCTACAAAGAGCATCGGTTTACTCCTACAACCCGTTCTATTACTGGAAGTAAAGAAGTAGGATTTAATTATCAGTGCGTCCAGGAAACGGGGTGTGCTTATTTAGAGTTGGTTCCGCCTGGTACTTTAGGGATTATTGATGATGTTTCGGGTTTACATGGGGCACAGTGGATCAAAGGTGGAAAAGAGGACGGCGGACAAATGGTTCCTGGTGGTGAAGGGATATTGGGTGAGATGTTTGATGGAGAAGAACCCACTGGGAGACATCCATTCGGGGATTTATTTAAAGTGGTTTTGACTGATACTATTGAAAGTGAAGGGATGGGAAAATTTGGTTTATATTTTCGTATTTGCTTAAAATATGGTTTTGCAGATTTAGGTTGCACTCCCTATGCTGTAGGACCTATTCCTTGGTTTAGTTCTAAGGAGAAGGATTTGATTTTTTTAGGACTTTAAATAATTAATAACTTATGAGTGTAACGTACCCTAATCGTGTAGATATCTGCCCTAATGGGTTAAATATCGGATGCTTGTACATGGAAGTAGGGTTGCTCACCACTTTACAAAAAGCATCAAACTCGTCCTAGAACGCCATCAACAAATAAAATTGACAATTAATAATTAGCAGTAAGGTTAACTACTTCTGTACGTTTTACTGTAGTTGACTTTATAGTTTTATCTCGGTGAATACGAGTCAAAAAATTGCAATTTCTACATAATTATTAATTAATGATTAAATCATGTAAACATCACAAAAAAATACATTTGCTAGTGTTTACACGGAGAAATTGATATCTTTTAGAGTGTAAATAAAATGCAACAAAGCCGATCGTTATGGCTAATATTCTTAGAGATCTCCGATCCGAATCAAGTTAACTTTATTTAGAAAATAGCGTTGATTATCTGGGATTTCAGCTCATTTGCTACATTTATAAGTTAAAAATGAAAACTATTACAGAAGAAACAACCATTTTTCAATCGCAAACAACACCGCATAGAATCTCCTCATTATCAATGATCGTATCTCAATTAAGAAATACTCAGAATTTAGATGGTCGCTTACGGGCAACTAATATGTTGTTTAGGGAGGGACTTGAAGGGTTAAAAATTGCAGCTCAACTTGTAAAAGAAAACTCAGAAAAGTCACCAGAATTGCAATGGACAGCTCGCAAAATTTTTTGGGATAATTGTGCGTCTAAAAGGAAGTCATTGTTGAAATTTCCAAGTCGTGTCGTGTTACCTGGTCTGATCGAGCGAGGAGGAAATAAACGACTGGGACATGGATTCATCGTTGGTATCGAACCATTACCTAATAATTTATTGCTGGTAGCTACAGTAAGTGGGATTAATTTATACTATTACCAAAATAATTCTCAATTGTATTTGGCTAGTGAGATTGACTGTCCTTTGAGTGCTTTTGCTGTACGAGGAAATATCTTAGCGATCGCTGCTTACAAAGATATATTTATCTGGGATTTGAATACGGGCAGATTTTTGAGCAGGATTCAGGCCCATAGCGATAGCATAAATACTATTGCTATTAGTCCCAATCGAAAATATGTAGCCACCGCTGGATGGGATGAAACTGTCAGAGTATGGAAACTCTCTACTAAGTCTGCTATACTGTTGCAATCCAATTGCCTGGTTGTAGAGGCGATCGCTTTTTCTCCCGATGGTAAATTTTTAGCTACCGCTGGATGGGATGAAACTGTCAGAGTATGGGACATAGCTACCAAGGAATTAATCCATAAACTAACAGGACACGAAAATCGCATAGTTACTTTAAAGTTTACCAAGGATAGTAGCTTATTAGCTTCGGGTAGTTGGGATGAAACTGTCAGAGTATGGGATATAGAGAAAGGCGCAATATCCCATACTCTGAAAAGTCCATGTAACAAGGTTTACGATCTGTGCTTTTCCCCCGATTGTCACTCCATGGCTACAGTCGGGAGTGACAATAGTATCAGGTTGTGGGATATTCGCGCTGGGAAGCAAGTACTAACTATTAATAGCTGTGCTTCCTTTTTAAGTACAGTGGTGTTTGCTTCCTGTGGAAAAAAAATTATCTGTGCCGATCAAGAAACGTTATATATCTGGGATATTGCACTGGCGATACCTGAAAAATCCCTGCGTGAATCCCTCAACAGAATAGAATCGATCTGCTACTCTCCCAATGGCAAAATATTAGCGTCTGGTAGTTGGGATGGAACAATCCGCCTGTGGGATGTATCCCACAGCAAGGAATCACGGATTCTCAAGGGACATAGCAATCTAATCAACGAGTTAACTTTTTCTCACAACGGCAAGATTCTTGCTTCTGCTGGAGAGGATCAAGTCATCCGCTTATGGAATATAAATTCTGGAAAGAATATCCTGACTCTAGTCGGACATAACGATGCTGTAAAATGTGTAGCGTTTTCCCCCAATGATCAAATATTAGCTTCGGGCAGTCGGCATAAAACTTTGATCTTGTGGGAGTTATTGACAGGAAGAAAGATTGCTGAACTGCTCGGGCATAGGGATCTTGTTACAAGTGTGGCGTTTTCTCCCGATGGCAAACTACTAGCATCAGGCAGCAGCGATCGAACTATGAGGTTATGGAATCCTTGTACTAGAAGGCTATTGCGAGTTTTTACAGGACACATTCACGATCTACAAAGTATTGCTTTTTCTCCTGATGGCAAACTGCTTGCTTCCGCAGGGGGAGATAAGTCTATTCGGATTTGGGATGTATTTGGAGTGGGTTTATCTCGGTTGTTATTAGGTCATACTTCGATTATCCACAAAATTGCTTTTTCTCCTGATGGCAAACTGCTTGCTTCAGTGAGCGCCGATCATACTATTCATTTTTGGGATGTAGTTTCAGGCCAAACTGTAAAAACTATTCGAAGTGATGTCAATCCTTTTAATAGTATCGCATTTGCTCCAAATGGGAAGACTTTGGCTTCAAGTAGCAAGCACGGAGTTATCCGAATATGGGATTTGACCAAGTTGAATTGAAACAGCAGTACATCACTAATAGATAAATTTCTTATTCTCCGCTAACAAGTTTTTCTATCTGAACTAATAACTTTTCTAATTGTCTTCTTTTTTTAGTATTATCCCAAATTCTTGAACTCTTAATTAAACGATAGGTATTGTCCAGACCACTTTTTAAGGTATCTTCTTGTTTTACCGTCTGATTAATTTCTGCCACTTTTTGTCGAATCCCCGACAAAGACAGTGACTTTTCTATTACTTCTTCCAGTAAACTTTGTCTCATGGCCTCGTCTTTGACTTTAGCTATTGCTACTGCCTTTGTATAATCTAGCTCTCCAGAACGCAGAACCTCTAGAATATCTGGGGGTAATTTTAACAATGGGAGGCGATTTTTAACAAAGGATTGCCAGTTCATCAGTCCCAGGTCTTCAAATACTGATTCTATGATTTGAGCAGTAGGGCTACCCATAACGTTAGGGGTAACTTTTCCTTTTACCTCATTTTGCATTCTGTTTAACAACTTTACCACAGAGGGAATACTTTCATCTATCTGGACTGCCAATAGTTGTAAAATCCCTTCAGTTTCTTCAAGAGGGTTGAGGTCTTCTCTTAGTAGATTTTCTATCAACGATAATTGCCAGGCATCCTCATCATTGAGAGAGCGGATAATTACAGGCACAGAAGTTAGTCCAGCCATTTTTGAAGCTCTTAAACGTCTCTCCCCTGCGACTAACTCATATAAGTTGTTGTTAGTAGGTCGGACTAATAGTGGTTCAAGTACGCCAAACTGAGAAATAGAAGCACTTAGTTGAGCTAGTTTCTCTGGGTCGAAATAGCGTCGTGGTTGAGATGGGGGTAAAACAATTTCTTCTATGGATATCTCTTGTTGTCCTGTAGTGGACTGCAAGGAAGTGGTGGACATAGAAGAAGTTTCTTTTGTGTCGAATATAAAGTTACGGAGTGAATTTCTTTTTGTCATTTTCAAGAAACTTTGGACTTAGAAGATTTAGATTTCGGCTTAGATTTAGCTCTGGTCTTAGTAGACTTGGTAGACCTAGTAGATTTGCGTTTTGTTGCAGGGTTTTTCATTTCTATTCCTGCGGTTGAAAATGCTTCTGTAAATAATGAGTCAAATTCAGATGCAGAGGAAGTAGCCATAGCGCCGGACATTTGAAATGTTGTCTTGTTTTGTCCAGGGGCATCAGCGAGGCATTGTCTTTGATAGATTACGGTTTGTAGGGTAGGAATGTCCGATTCTGCTAGTACTTGCCGAGATTCTCTGAGGAGAATTGTACCTTTGGTGGCTCGATTAAGATAGAGAAAAGCTTTTGGCACACCCTGACGTAGTTCTTGGGCTTGGTTAATAAAGCGTAGTGTTTTATTACTACTACGGAGGTCGAGACCGGATGGTTGACAGGGTACTAGAGCAATATCACAACGGGATAATATAGCTTTGGAAACTTCACTCATTCCTCCAGGTCCGTCTACCACTACGTTGTCATATTCTTTTGCTAGGATTGGGAGAGCATCAAAGATTTCTTCTGGGTCGCTGATAATTTGAAAAGGCATTTGGAGTGTTTCTGCCCAGACTGAACTACTGTTTTGGGCATCTGCATCTACAAGAATAACTGAACCACGTTGCATTAACCAGTAGACTAGATGGATGGCCGAAGTGGACTTTCCTGTGCCTCCTTTCTGATTTACAAAGGCTATAATCATGTGTTTTTTCTGGGTAATATGGTGCTGTAATTGAATACTATCAGAAAGTGGTTCTGATTTACCCATAACATTAGGGGTAAAATTATTATTGATAAAGAGATTATCTATTATCATATATGTAGATAGATATAAATCTAGACAAAACAATTAATGCCAATAAATCTAAATTTGTATCCAGACAACTGGAACGAAATTGCCTTATCCATTAAACAAGCAGCAAATTGGACTTGCGAATGGTGCGGGCGACCCTGTAGACCTCCTGGAATATCTCAGAAGCAGACCGAACAATGGCTGAGGGATAATCATCCAGAGTGGTTATCTCATCTTTACAAAGTGGTCTCAGACGATGAAAATGGCGCAGTTAGGATTGCAAAACCTCAACGATTTACTTTAACAACGGCTCATTTAGATCATAATCCTAACAACTGTGAAGCTGAAAATCTAAAAGCGCTCTGCTCAGTTCTATATTAAGTAATATAATATTGTTGTTGTTATAATCAGTCTGCCATCTTAATTTCGACCGTAATGACTGGAACCAAACGCGGAGGGTACGGGAGATGAAGAAACGGGAGAAACACGGACAGTTAACTCTTGATTTGAACTTCTAAGTTCAGTAATTCAGTAATTAACAATTAATAAGAAAAAATAAATGACTAAAAATTGGAGTACAGTTACACTGGTAATTACAGTCAAATATCTAATGCTATTTAGTATGTATGCAAGTTTTAGCATAATGATGATTTTGCTTTGGATTCTAATCATCCCTATAATCATTCTTGACTGCTTCAAAATCCCTAAAATTTCAGATTATAAAGATGGCTTATTAGAGTTTAATGAGAGTTTTATAACAAAGTTCTCATATATATATAAAGACTTTTGTGATTATGTAGATAGCGATATATTTAAATGATTCTATTCAAATTGAAATAAACAGATAGCAAGCCTAGTCAGAAACGATCGCTGTTGAAATTTCTTCTATTTCTTGACCCAATAGTATGTCGATCTATCTGATACTGTTGAGCAGCAATAGACATATTAAACTCTAAATTTTCCCATTTTTCTAACTTAAAAAGTTTTCCTTTAGGCTGAAGTGGTTTAATATTTAAAGCATGAATAATTTCTTGAGCTACTGCTTTTGCTAATAGGGGTGGAACTGAATTACCAACTTGTCTAAAACCATGCCATTTTGTTACATGAAATCTAAACCAATCAGGGTATGAATGTAATCTTGCTGCTTCCCTAACTGTGATACATCTAGGTGTAAATGGGTGTATTGGTCTTGGAGAAGTATATGCACCTTTGCCTCTTATTTTTACCTTCTGCCCCTCCATTAATTAGACAAAAGCGCAATCATTGACTGACCTTTTTTAGCCGTAAGAAAGACTCAAAGATTACGAAAACTTAATCAACGACGGCTCGGCAGAGACGGAACCTTACTAAGACTTAATTTCTGGAGGATGAGGCCCTGCGAACCTCCAAAAATTTAGTCGCAGTTAGGTTAGTTGATTTAGTTGAAGTTCTTTGAGGCTTTTAGGCGTTCTCCCTGCTGCACAAAAAGATAAATAAATCTGACAATAAATAGAAAAATTCTATCAATTAAATTTAATTATATAGAATTTGCTAATACATAGCGATCGCTATATTAACTTAGTATTGTAATGCCACGGTGCTTGAAAGCTTTCCTGACAGCCACTTGAGCAAATCTGATGTAGACCACTTTTAAAAAGAAGTACATATACTACTGGAAAGAACTACGGCTGGACTTGAGAGATGATTTAGTACGATTTGTAGAGAAGATAGGACTAAAGTCCAGCTACGAGCTTAACATTCATTCCTTTATTTATAAACAATATAACTATGAGATTTATCAGTCCGAAAACCGACTTTGCCTTTAAAAAAATCTTCGGTTCAAACCGCAGTAAACAAATATTAATTAGTTTTCTCAATGCCATAGTTTA
>NZ_JAAHGH010000092.1 GCF_010672525.1 Okeania sp. SIO2B3
CTCGTGAAAGCTAAAAAAAGTAGACTCACAGCTAGATTTCGGTCTATGTCGAGGAGTTTAGAAGTCTGTTGACAGGCTTTAAGCAAATGTGGATTCATCCCATTTGCGGTGGATTAACCACGGAATCTAGGGTGTTTCAACCCCTGGAGATGTCAACGCTATAATCAGCAAACCCTAAGTATTCAAGCGGACATGATATAACACATTAACAAAAAAAAGATGCGTTAGCATGAAGCTAACGCATCCCGCTCGCGCATTAATTCAATGCAAGGTAATCTTGCGATCGCGCAACCTTAAGACTTTAACTACTCGCAATATTCAAGAAAAGTCCAAAGGTGAACGTTTGGTTCTGTGGTTAAATAACCGCTATCAGTTGGGGTCATGAATTCATTATAATCACGGTTAATTACGTAAACGTTCTCACCGTATTTAATCGGTTCTTCACTTAAATAACTAGGTCGCTCAATGCGCCAGTCGCTTTTAGTGCCGTAGTCTTCCCAGTAGTAAAGATAATAGTCGTCCCCAAATGCTCCGAGCAGATCGTAATCAAGCCAACTCGGAACCCAAGCATCTTTATCTAAAGTTTGAAGTTGAATGTTTTGGCCATCATAGACCGGACCGCCAGTTCCTTGGATTTCAAATTTTCCTGCCACTGGGTAGTCTGGTGTTACTGTCGGGTAGTAATATCGCCTGCCCGAGTAAGACTTTCCTATATAGATATCGCCCTGGTCTTGTAAGTAAACGGTGTCGCCACCTGTAACGTAACCAGTGCCATTACACTGAGCTAGAGCAGAAGGCTGGACAGTAAAGAAAACTGAGAATGTCATCAAAGCGACGCAAGAAAGTACGCCAATGACTTTTTTTAGCTAAAACATCTGCTTTGCAAAGCTTGTCAAGCTGACAAACATAAACTATTTCTCCTGAGTAAAATTCAACTTGAAGTACGCAAATTTAAAGATTTGCAATACTGTCGCACAATAACTTAAACAATTCCGACCAACCTTGGCAAATCTTGGTAAGGCCGGTCTTGGCGATCGCTTCCTGCTTCAATCTAGGGAGGAGTCCCCTTCTATTCCGCAGGCGTAACTTCGGATGCAGCCACTCTAGTAAATTGAATGGACTTCCTTATATTGGGAGAAGGCTAACGCTGCATTAAGATTAGCATACCCTAAAATTAGACCTATTGCAAAAGTAATGCAGAAAATTTTCTGGGAACTACTTTTATTGAAAATCAGTGCCTCCCTTCCCTCGACGCGATCCTTGGGACAACTGCCACGAAGTCTATGATTGGCTTAACAAGGTCGATATTTTTTGCTTTCCTTGAGTCCAAGACTTTCTCAGGATCTCGGTCTGGTTGCATGATTGGATCGCCGCCGAGCAATTCGACGGCGACTAAACGATCGAGCCACTTATGACCCATTGGCGAGATCCCGGTGGGGTACTGAGTGAAGCTCAACGTTGGGGCAGGGAAAAGGAGAACAGTGCAAGCGAGGAATAAAATGCTGGCGAAAGTAACTCCTAGTTTTGGTTTTGCGGAAAATCAACTTGAGTATTTTTGTTAAAAGCATCTCTGATAGCAGCAATTTCTGCATGAAGATGCTCGCTACCCATGCCACCACGCTTCATGACCGTATAGCCAACCTTTTCCCTCGAGCCAGCTCTGATAACCCGGCGTCGTTTTAGTATCTATTCCTTCGATAAATAAATATTTTCGTGGAATATCTCCCTCATAAGCCCATGCCCCATTTGTAGATTTTCCACCCAATTGTCCCATGTTATCACCCTTTAAAGTTGATGTGTTTAATCCTTGCTTTCTAATTCTGACTCTTACTGCCCCTCCCCTTGACTCAATACCATCTGCACCTTTCATTCCTTTTTCTGAACTATCCCACATAAAAACGTGCTGGTGATGTCTTAGTTTTTCACTGCCTTCAGACAGCTTAATATTCCTACGTTCTGCTGTTTGTAAGCCGTTTTCGTTCAAAGATTTACGCAATGTATTTAACCCTGAATCATTTTTATCTATGGCCATATGAGTGTACTCTTGAGTAGGAGGTTTTAACAAATTAGCACATGCTTTCATCATATTGTGTACGAGCACGTGCTCTGCTGACACATAATAAGTATGCGCCTCATCAACCTCGAAGTTATAAACCCGCGTACTGTCTGGGCGAGACTCTAAATCAGTAACAGTAGCTACTTTTCCGCCAAGCCGAACTAAGGTCTCACCAATCTGGAGGTCTTCAGCCTCGACCCAACCGTTAGCGGTATAAAACTCGTGTTCTGGAGTCGTAGCTATAACCTCTTCTCCCACCGTCACAACTATCGACTCGGGCGCTATCCGAGTAAACAAGTGCGTGACGGGATACTCTCCTTCCTCACCAGTCTTCTCGTTATAAGCAAGGACGGTATCGCCGACGGCAACTTCTTCAATAGCCTTTTCTCCTTCAGCAGTAGCAACCTCAGTGCCAGCGACAAACGAAGCACAACCACCGACTTCGGCATACTGTTTGCCCCCTTTCTTCAGCCGCATTCCCGCATCCATCCCTAAGGACAGAATATCCATTCCTAACTGAATGCCATTTTCCACAGAAGGATCGGTAATAGTGAGGACAGCGTTGTAACCCGTATCAAGAGCAGTAACAACCGGACCGATGTATGGAGCTGCAAATAACGCACCCGTGCCAAAACCAATCCCAAAAGCTGCCGCCACATCGCCGGCGTCACCCCCTCCCATGGCGGTAGGGGTGGGTTGACTCCTGAAGACTGACTTCTTAGTCGTTTATTTATAACTGTTCAACCGGACATGATATAACCCCACATTCCCCTCCACGGTCGGGGGAGGGGCGAGGGGTGGGTCTCCATCTACCCATCTCCCCATCAATTTTTCTCTAGTGGCAAAGAATTAGCCCTACCTCCCAGGAAGGGATGGGGGTGGGTTGTGGTTTTGAGCCAAATAAGTAGTAAGTTTACAGGACTTGTTGTAGTTTAATTACCATCTAATTTTTTTTATTTCTACAACACCCTCAATACACTGGGAATACTATCGATCGCATCTAATGATTGAATTTCCTCTAATGCTTGCCGGAAGTTGCCTTCTTTTACATCATGGGTGACAACCACTATTTCTGCAAGTAGATCGCTCATTCCTGTTTGTACCACAGATTCTAAACTGACATCATGGTTGCCAAAACAAGTACCCAGTTTACCAATAACACCAGGGTGATCTTTTGTCAGGAAACGAGCATAAAATCTGGTGACAAGTTCTGCCATTGATGCTGTTTCACAATAATGTTGATGGGTACAGCTTAATAAAGGGTGGGGAATGGGTTCGGTTTCTGTTTGTAGAATAGCAGCAATACTCATAATGTCGGAAACAACTGCACTCGCTGTGGGACCTGAACCTGCACCAGGCCCGAAAAACATTACTTGTCCAATAGGTTCTCCTTCTACCAGAATGGCGTTATAAACATCATTAATACTCGCGAGGGGATGAGTTTTAGGAACGAGGGTAGGATGTACTCTCAGTTGTAATTCGTCTGTGTTGGGGTTGGTATTGTTGGGGTCGTGTTTGGCGATCGCTAATAATTTGATGACAAAGTCCAGTCTGTCAGCATAGGCAATATCAGCCGCCGTTACTTGACGAATACCTTCGCAATGAATATCTTCTAATTTAATTAAACCGCCAAAAGCGAGAGAAGCCAAAATTGCGATTTTATCTTTGGCATCTAACCCTTCTACATCTGCGGTGGGGTCAGCTTCTGCATAACCTAATTTTTGAGCATCGGCAAGAACATCTGCAAAGTCTGCTCCCTCTTTTTGCATTCTGGTGAGGATGTAGTTGGTTGTCCCGTTAATGATACCGATAACGGAATGAATGCGATTAACTCCCAAAGATTCTTTGAGGGGTTGAATAACAGGGATACCGCCACCCACTGCTGCTTCTAGCATAACGTAAACACCTTTTTCATTCGCTGCTGCAAAAATTTCTGGACCATAGCGAGAGATAACAGCTTTGTTGGCGGTGACAACGTGTTTGCCATGGGCAATAGCTTTGATAATTAGGCTTCTTGCCGGTTCCAACCCACCGATCAGTTCTACTATAATATCTATGTGTGGGTCAGTAGCGATCGCTTCTAAATCTGTTGTTAAAATATCTGGAGATAGATTAATATCTCTGGTTTTGGAGATATCGCGCACTCCCACTCTATGTATTTCCAGTTCCTGAATTAAAGGATGACGACCTTCTGGAGATAGCAAAATTTTTGCTGTCCCTATACCGACTGTACCTAATCCCAACAAACCAATTTTGAATCCCACGATTGTTAACCCATAATGAATTAAATGTTTTGAGCAAGGTTCAGCCATCATAGCTGAATACTATCCTAAATATTATAGCAGAAGGAAGAAGAAAGAAGGAAGAAGAAAGAAGGAAAAATTTTACGTTGTCTGAGTTTTAAGCTGTCGATCTGTCCGCGCCCTTTCCTTCGACTGCTATAATAAATAAATCGAACAAAAAATAGTCTTTTTTGGCAAAATATTCCTTTGGAAAAATGTTTAATGCATCAACTTAACTTAAATAATTACAAACAAGAAATAGCAGATTTATATACTCGCAGAAGCGATAAATATGATAATAGTGATTGGCACTGGAGAATTGCTAATCGTTTAGTTGAATATGGGCAAGTAGATACTGGTCAAAAAATTTTAGATATTGCTACAGGAACAGGTCATTGTGCAATTGCTGCAGCTAAATTAGTGGGTAGTTCAGGTAAAGTAATTGGCATTGATATTGCACCTGGAATGATTGCTCAAGCCCAAAAAAAAGCGAATATTCTCGGTCTAAATAATCTAGAATTTTTACTAGCTGATGCTGAAAATATTGATTTTCCTGCAAATCATTTTGAGCGGATTTTTTGTGCATCTGCATTTATTTGGATGTCCGATCTAGTTAAGTCTCTGCTTCTTTGGCGTAAATTTCTCAAACCAGGAGGAATTCTGGGAATTCAAGCTTTTGCTGAAACGGCTTTTGTTGGAGGAGTTATTACACAAAATATTCTGAAAAAATATGGCATTTCATATTTAATGAGTCAGCCAACTGGAACAGTTGAAAAATGTCAAAATTTACTTCAAAAAGCGAGTTTTGAGTTAATTGAAATTAAAGTTGAAAAAGATGGTAATTATATTAGTTTAGAGTCAGCAAAAAAAATGTGGGCTGGAATATCTCATCCTGCACCCGGACAATATCCTCACCCTTTATCAAAGCTTTCAATAGAGGAATTGAATCAAGCTAAATTAGAGTTTGAAAATGAATTAAAATCCTTACAAACTGACCAAGGTATTTGGAATGACATTACGACTTTCTATATATATGGTCGGAAACCAAAGGTCTAGTGCCGCTACGCGGAAGTTAAAAGTTAAAAGTTAAAAGTCAAAAGTATTGATTTGTAATTGTTTTAGGATTTTTTAACTGGTCAGTTATTGTTGAAATTAACTAATATAAGAATTGTTACAACCAATTTAAGATTGCTCTAAATCCTTCTTCCTTCTTGCTTATTCCTTCTTCCTTGCAAACTTAACTCAAGTTTATTAACCCATTTTTTTATCAAAAGTCTTACAAAAATATCGGATAAAAATGAATCAAAATATTAACATCTCAGCAATCAGAGGCTCATTTATAGATTTTGTTGCAGATCCATTTTACTATCCAGAATTAGAAACCGTTCGTTATATCCATGATGGTTTAATGATTATCTCCGGAGGCATAATTCAAGAACTAGGAAACTACGAAAAATTAAAGCCTAAATATCCTGAAATTCCGATTACTTCTTATCCAGGAATGATAATTTTACCAGGATTTATTGATATTCATATCCATTATCCGTTCTACTAAACTTACCCAAACTTACCCATACACGATAACCTCCGGTTAAGCGTAAGCTATCGCATAGGTTTTGGAGCTAGCTTCCTGCTTTGCTGACGCAATGCTGCGCAAACACTGAAGACCACTGACCGCAGTCTGTAACTTATCTTCTCCACAGGCTTAAATTCGCTCTTGTTCTCAAGCTACTGATACACATAGTTTTTTAGGTTGACAGCAGCGTTAAAATCTCTGTCAGCTTCAAAACTGCATTCACTACATTCATAAGTTCTTAAGTGCAATGGCATTTTCTGTTGATGGCCACAGTTTGAACATATTTGAGAACTTGGATAATATCTATCAGCTATGATTAATTTACTGCCGTACCATTCACTTTTGTATGTAAGTTGACGTTTAAATTCATAAAAGCCACAATCAGCACCCACCCCCATCCCCTCCCGGGAGGGGAGCTAGAGGGGTGGGTTGTGATTTTTGAGCATTCCACTTACGTTCAAGTCCTCAATTACTATAGTGCTGTGGTTTTTAGCTAACCATGTTGTGAGTTTATGTAGTGCGTCTGCTCTAATATCGGCTACTGCTTGGTGCGCGTTCCCTTGCGACTGACGTCGTCGCGGGGTCGCATCCGCTTTTTTGTGGACTTTTGCTAGTTTTTTTACTGCTTTGCGTCTGTTTTTGGAGCCAATAACTTTTTTGCTGACTGCACGTTGCTGACGAACTAATTGTTTTTTTGCTTGTCTGTAGGCTTTGACATTGGCAAATTTACTACCATCAGAACAGGTTGCTAATGTATTTATGCCTATGTCTACACCAATAGTTTCTCCTACTTTTTCTGTTGGAGCTGATTCAAAATTGTACTTAAAACTGATGTACCAACTATCTGCTCTTTTGGATATTCTGACATTTTTTACTCTGCAATTCGGTAAGATTTCGTATGTTTTTACTATTCCTATTCTGGGTAATTGTATGTAGTTTCCTTGGAAAATCTTAATACTTCCTTCTAAGTAAAAGCTGTCTTTTCTACCTTTTTTCTTAAAGACTGGAAATCCACGTTTAGAAATAGTGAGAAGGTTTTTAAATGCTCTCTCTAAATCTCTTAATGCTTGCCCTTGGGGCACATTTAGACACCTCATAATACCAAGGATTAATTGATTTAACTTCAGCTACTAAACGCTTATGCAGGGTGATGGCGCTTGGGCGTTTTTTAGTTTCTTCGTACTCTTTTATGCAAGTTGCTAATCCCCAATTATAAGCATGACGAGCTACTCCTGCGTGTTTGGCAAGTATTGTTTTTTGTTTATTATTAACTTTTAGTTTGGTCTTGATTGACTGCATTTCAACTGGTAAGCCATGAAAAAAAGTCTTGGATTTTTAGCATGATACTAATGTATGATAGCAAATAATCAGCAATTTTTTAATATTTATTAATATTTGTCCAATTTTGTCCAATTATTTGGCTTCAGTAGTTAGCCCCAAACAGAAATAATTGCCTCCTCTAGCAAACAACTTTTGGAATGGTTAGATAAATATACTTTCCCAGTAGAAGGAAAATTTCAAGATAAAACCTACGCTCAACAAATAGCATCCTTTTTTCTCGACCAACTACTAAAAAATGGTACGACAAGTGCCTTAGTTTTAACCACTGTTTATCCTCAGTCAGTTGATGCCCTATTTGAAGCAGCGGAACTACGAAATATGCGGATAATTGCTGGTAAAATGTTCATGGACCGGAATGCTCCAGATTATTTGTTGGATACCCCAGAAACTAGCTACGAAGATAGCAAAAATTTGATTAAAAAATGGCATGGTAAAGGCAGACTTCTATATGCTATTACTCCGAGATTTGCCATTACTTCTACCCCCGAACAACTACATCTATCTGGAGTTCTCAAACAACAATTTCCAGATGTTTATGTACATACACATTTATCTGAACAAAAATCTGAAATTGATAAAGTTTCCCAACTTTTTCTTAATAGTAAAGAATACTTAGATATTTATGAAAAGTTTGGTTTAGTTAGTGATAAATCAATTTTCGCCCACGGTATTTATCTCAGTGATTCTGAATTTAATCGACTCTCACAAGCAGATTCAACTATTGCATTTTGTCCGACCTCAAATCTATTTTTAGGCAGCGGTTTATTCCAACTAAACACAGCAAAATCTCAACAAACTCCAGTGAAAGTTGGTTTTGGTACAGATGTGGGAGGTGGCACTAGCTTTTCAATATTTCAAACTATGAATGATGCTTATAAAATATCTCAATTACAAGGGAAAAATTTATCTTCTTTAAAAGCTTTTTATCTGGCTACTTTAGGAGGAGCAAAATCTCTATCTCTCGAACATAAAATTGGCAATTTTGATTTAGGGAAAGAAGCAGATTTAGTTGTGCTAGATACCAGAGTAACTCCGTTGTTAAAATTGCGTAATTATCGAAATAATTCCGACTCATTAACTGACATTATTGATGAATTATTTACCCTGATTATTTTGGGAGATGAACGAGTAGTTAAAGCTACTTATATAGCCGGAAATTTAGTTTATGAACATAAGATATAGCAATTATCATATTGGTGAGGTAGAAAATTCGTTTGTTTTAGGGAGTAGGGAGTAGGGAGTAGTAATTCGAGAAACAGGGGATAGAAAAAAAGAAAAACAACTGTATCTCACTAATTTGAGAAACGCTATATAGAACCCCTGATCGTCTCTTCATAAATTTAGCAAGGAGACAGCTATACTGGAGACAGGAGACAACCTACCCCTCGCCCCTCCCCCGACCGTGGAGGGGAAGAAGAAAAAGGGAAGATATGGGGAGAAATAATACACAAAATTCAACACACCAACACCAAGATTTTCGGTCAAAATTGATGCGCGAAAAGACTTGAGTTCCATAATTATATAGCGATCAAATGGGTTTTATATGTCGAGTAATATCATGTCCGGTTGAACAGTGATAAATAAATAACTACGGAGTCCTCAGGAGTAAACCCACCCCTCGCCCCTCCCCCTCCCAGGAGGGGAACGACTGAGTCAGGAGGGAAGAAAGAAGAAGCAAGAGGAAGAATAGGAGAAGAAGAAGAAAGTTTTTTTATAACTAATTATCCGGACATGATATAATACTATTTCTCATACATAAATATTATATTTAGTGAATATTCCATATCCTCATCTCCCAATCACAAGGATATATAGCAAAACTTTTGAGATTTAGTATAATTTATTTCTACTATAACTTCAACACATGATATTGCACGCCTGTTTCAAAAATTCTTACCCCTCCACCTTCAGCAACAGTTTGTCTTAAAGCTTGAGAATTACTAACAGTAACTCCCGCCAAATAATCAATCCCAAATTGTTTAAAATCAGCCAACCAAGGCATAGTCGGACCCATCAAAACTAACTGAGAATTTTTAGCCAATTCCACTAACCGAGGAAAAGTCTTATTAGCAATAGAAGTAGCTGTCAAAAACACCCATTCCGCCTCCGGTAATAAATACTCCGATGCTTGGTCGGGAAGGTCGTCCGCTCCCGGTTGCCTTTCGATGACAGTCATTTCCATCTCATTCTCATAACGAGATAACCGGGGATACCTACCAATAATAGCTACTTTTTTCCCTCGAATCATTGGTAGAAAATATTCAAATACTGCCAAATTTCCCGGTCCGTATGGAGATAATGATTCTCCTTGAGCAGGAAGTGGCGATGCGGCTGACGCCACGCTCCGCGAACGCCCATTTATTTCTGCATTAATAGCAGCCATTCCCACAGTTGCCTCAAAACTATTCCAAGAGCGTAACCAGGATGCCAATTCTTTTACAGGTTTATTTACCAGAGTTCCCGACCAAGGTAATGTGCGGGTCACTGTACCTGGACTCATACATAAACCAATAAATACTTTCAGTTTCACACAGAGTCCAGGTTAAACCAATTAATATTTCTTTGATAGGAGTATTAGTTTTGCCATAATCTAACAACAAATCGTATATTTCTTTTGGATGCACCATAGTTCAAAAGTTAAAAGTTAAAAGTCAAAAGTCAAAAGTTAGATTTAAGTCAATATTGCCAAATTTTAGGGATTATTTTAATATAATGCCACAATTTGTACTTGAACAAAATGCAGGACTACCAAATTTATATTCTGTTACCAGTAATGATTAAATCTGTGATTAAAGGTAAATGATCTGAACCTATATTTTTACCACTTTTTATTTTGACAACCCTAATATTTTGACTTACCAAACAATGGTCTATTGGAATAGATAATAACGGGAGAAAGCTTGGCCAAGTGGGAATTATCCCAAAGCCTGTTCGTGCATTATACAGTCCAGAATTACGAATCAACTCTTTGTAATATGGAGACCACATCGTTATATTCAAATCCCCAATGACTACAATTGAGCTTTTCTGACTTGCTACATAACTGGCAATTTCTGATAGTTGTTTATTCCTCAAATTAAACTTATATTTTCCAATACTCCAAGTAGGATGGGTTGCTAATATTGAGAGAGTTTTTCCCTGAATCTCAACTTGGGTACTTACGGTTTTTCTTCCTCCTCCTAAATCTTGTATCGATGTATTTTTTAGAGGTATCTTGCTATAAACTGCTATTCCCAAATTTATATTTTTACCGAAAGCAATTTGTGGATCTTGATGAATCACCCAATAAGAATAATCTTGTTGTAAAAGTTCTAATTTTTCTGCCCAAGCATCAGTCACTTCTATAAATATGGCTACATCGGGATTTTCTTCTTTGACTTCAGAGATTAATCGCTCATACTGTTGGTTCATATAGAAGACATTCGCTTCCAAAAATCTGATTTTTTGAACGCTCCCATCTTTGATTATATTTCGGGAAATATAAAACGGGATTACTTCTAATAAATTAATCGTCAGGCAGAATAAACTAATCAGCAACCAGAGATAATTGCCAACCCATAAAAAAAACGAGATCCCCAACAAGCTAAGAAATGTATATTGGATTTTAAAATGGCAGGTTAGTTCGAGCAGAAAATGAAACTTCCCTAAATAACTTGCCAGAGAACATAGAGTCACTAAAACGATGGTAATGACAAAAATCAAGTATAGTAGTTTTTCTATCCCCAAAATATCCATCAGATTTCCTGTTTAAATTACCAAGCAAAAATAGTCTTATCAAAATAATTGGGTCTAATAAGCTGTTGTGCATTTAAACCACTTATTTGTTGTGTACCTAATATAAAGTATAATCCCTATTAATTCTGACTTCTGACTTCTAACTTCTGACTTGCTAAGGCACATTTTAAATGTGTCTTAGCTTACCCCACTTTTTAAGGCGATCGGGTTTTTGGAGCGAAGCTCACGCATCCCCTACTTCCCCTCCCCTCCTGGGAGGAGTTAGGGGTGGGTTGGGGAGGGGCAGGGGTGGGTTAACTTCTGACTTCTGACTTCGTTATTGGGGAAGTGCGAGAACATTTATACTTCCACCCGGAGGACATAATTTTTCGATCGCCTCCTTTGTCATCATAATTGGATATTTAGCGGTTAAATGTACCAGTCGATATTGAGCGTCTTTTAACTCAGCAAGCAATTTCTCTAACTGTTTTTCCTCTTCCTCATTTTGACGAGCCATCTCAAGAATTATCTTGGGGGAATCTCGTAAAAGCAGTTTTCTTGCACCTTTGAGAACAGCTAGTTCATAGCCATCCACATCTAATTTAATCAAATCGACTTTCTTGTGGAGATGCTTCTCGAAATATCCATCAAGTGATATTCCTTGCCCCCCATCAGTCGTCATTAATCTTCCTTTGTGTTGTGGGTGCGTCAATTTGTCCTCGCTCTCCGACAGATTCCAACTCGAATACACAAAAGATGGCAGTTCTTTTTCCTCCTCTAGTAACATCATCTGCTCAGTCCTAACTCGATTGAGCAAATGAGGATTTAAAGATAAATTATTCTGTAACTTACCATAGGCCCATGAAGTTGGTTCAAAAGCAATAACACGTCCATCAACTCCCACATATTCAGCTAAGGGAAGAGTTATTGCACCGATGTTAGCACCGATATCCACAACAACATCTCCCGGCTTGATAATACGCTTTAGTTCCTTGATTGTTTCTGGCTCGTAAACTCCTAAATAAATCGCAAGATCTATACCCTCTTTTAAATCAAGAGACCAACATAAACCTCGACGATATACTTTAGTAATAGATGAAAGCCCAAAGATTGCTCTAACCCCAACGATAAAATTACTAATCAATCGGGCAATTGTGATTTTTTTCTCAGTTGGAAGTTTCACCATGTCATTTCAGTTATCAGTTATTAGTTATCAGCACCTCTGGCTGTTTGCGCAGCATGACCTAGGAAACCCAGAGGTTTGAAATACGGAAACTTAATTTTTTCATCCCCTTAAAAGGAGAAGCTTTAAACCTTATTTTTTGGTAAAATTACCATTCGTTAATTAACATCATCCTACAGAAATCTTAGCAAAAGTCTACCTGAAAGGGGAAAGCTTCAGATCCACTTTTTCGGTTAAGCCTTTCAATATTTTTCTCCAATGACACGTTATACCAATTCACTTTAACTCCCCCGGCGGGAAGTCCCGCGCTCTCCCGGAGGGGAGCGCCGTATGGGAAAGCCGGGCGTTATCTGTGTTGTTCATCGGGGATTTTCTTTTTGTAGTATACATACTATATTGTAATATATGCATTGATAGCTATTGACAATTACAAATAAATAGATTTTAATTGTTCTAAACACAGGGGGAGGACATCACCTCTGTATAAACAGCAGTCAGCTTTTTTTTCTGAGAGACGAATCCCGCGTTGTCGCGTTAGCGCAACGTCGGGAGTATGTCAAAGATGTGAAATACTTTCCTGAAGTTGCTGTAGTCTCAAAGTTCTGAGTCTATAAAATCTTACTTTTGACTGTCAGATGTGCGTCTTACATTCTGAGGAAACCTCGCCAATTAGCACTCGCTTTTGTAGGGGCGAATGGCCATTCGCCCCTACGAATTTTGACTTCCGTGAAGAGGAACGCCACCTCCCTCGCTGGACTGGTAGGCTGCTTCGACACAGGACATAGTGACAAAGGCATCTTCCACCGAAGTGGGCAAGGGGCGAGATTGGTCTTCCAACTTGCGCATCAGGCTGGACATGGAACCGATGAAGGCTTCTGGAAACCACGACCCCCGAATCTCGTAGCTTTGCCACTCCGCTTCCTCCTCCCCCCGCAGCAGGCAGACTTCAAATTCATCGCTAGTTCCCTTAGGATAATCCATCATCACCCCCAGGCGGATCTTGATGGCTCCTTGGGTACCCTCGAATTTCAAATATGATTCCTGATGTTTCAGACCAAATTTATGAGCATGGTTAGTGTTAATGGTAGCCCGCACAAACTCCCCATAGTCCAACATTAAGGTCGTGCGCACTGACGCTATCTTCATCAGATCGGGATGCTTTACTGTTTTTGCGTAAACCCCCTTGGGGTCTCCCAAGAATGAGCGGATGAGGTCGATATAGTGGATGCTGTGGTAAAGAATTTCTACCCGCTGGCACTTTTCAAAGAAGTCCCATAAATGCCAAGGGGTGTCAACTGTAACCCGCATCTCAATGTCGAGAAGCTCGCCCAGGTAACCTTCTTCGATCAAGTGGCGAGCTGCTATCACAGGCGGTGCTGTGCGCAACTGAAAATTAACTGCCGCAGTGTACTCCCGTTCGCGACAGATGCTTAACAACTGACGTGCCTGAGCTAGATCCTCGCCCATGGGCTTTTGGATCAATATCCCAGCTCCTCGGGGAAACTTGGGAAGCAGTTCCAGCAAAGCTGAGGCTGGTACAGCAATATCAAAGACTGTGTTTGCTGGAGCTTGGGTTACAGCTTGTTCAACACTGGCGTAAACTTTGGGGATGGAGAATTTCTCAGCCAGCGAGACTGCTTTCTCCTGCTTGATATCAATAATTCCTGCTACCTTAAAACCAGCGATCTGATATGCTGGTAGGTGAGCATCGGATACAATGCCACCAGCACCGATAATTACTATGGGTCGTGGCTGTTCAGGCATGGGAATTTGGTCATTTATCTGCATTAGTGACACCAAAATATTACAACTTAGGGTTTGCTGAATAAAATCTTTTGGTAAGGGTAGGAGTCAGGAGTCATATAGAATCCGGTTATATAATATATGTTCATAATTTTATCTAGACTTCAATATCCAATCTCCTCCTATATCCTATCTTCCCATCCCCCTCAAATATATTGTATAAGTGGGGTTGCACATCATGGAATGATATTGCCAAAAATTAGTTTAGATTGTGACTAAAAAAATCTAATATTAATCATTCTAGTAATTCTCAAATCCCAAACCCCATTCAATCAAAAATCTAAAATCATTCGTGACTGTGCAATGCCGTATAAGTGTTTAACCTGATTTTATATGAGGGTTTGGAGACCAAATGAGGGGTCTGACCCTTAACTGCAACGTTGTAGTTATTATGAGGGGTCTGACCCTTAACTGCAACGTTGTAGTTATTATGAGGGGTCTGACCCTTAACTGCAACGTTATAGTTATTATGAGGGGTCTGATCCTTAACTACAACGTTATAGTTATTGAAATTTTTGGATGATATAGAATCTGGTGATTTAACGAAGTCAGAAGTCAGAAGTTAACCCACCCGCGGGCCCCGACCGTGGATGGAAAGTAGGGGATTTGAGCTTCGCTCCAAAAATATTGCGCTTTAAAAGGCGGGGTTGCGCGACCCATATTATCAAAATAATATGTGTTCATAATTCTCGATAAGACTTCAATATTCAATCTCCCCTACTGCCCAAACTATATATAAGTACTATTCAACCGGATTTGATATCAGGTAAGGGAGCCGTTGGATTAGCGATGTACAGGAGAAATGGGAATTATAGAGGAAGTCGTTGGAAAAACTGTCCATAGATTTTTCTGCCATAATCAGCCCAAAATACTAGCTTTTTGCAGCTCTTTCCACTGAAAATCTGGTACTTTCTCCAACCCAAAAAGGCTAAAGCCAATATCATTCAATACGCGCAAGAATTAATCAGCAAGCCCTACTTAAATAGGTATTAGTTTTTAGCATTTCCGTTCCGGAATACTTTCCTAGGTCATGCTACGCAAACGCAAACAGCTATCAGCTTTTAGAGAAAATCAAGTCTATAGATTTCTTAGTAAACCAGTATTATTAACTAGGCTATAGATAAATACTAAAAATTTCTGAAAAAATTGCATTATTGCATTATATTGTTTACCTCCTAACCTCTAAAGCAGTATATAAAATCATTTTTAAAAGTTGGAAACCGCCTTGGATATGTTTAATATTTGATTTCCCATAAGTTCTTGGTAAATATTCTACAGAAATATCCTCAATAGTTAAGCCAAATTTTTTGCACCCAATGAGCAAATCAAAATCCCCAAAAGGATCGTATTTACCAAAGTTTTGCCAATTAGCAACTATCTGGAGATAGTTTTCTTTGCTAATAGCTTTAGTTCCACAAAGAGAATCCTTAATTTCGACTCCCAATACGATTGATAGTAGTTTAGCAAAAAAGCGATTAGCAAGTTGATTGAGCAATGGCATCGTTTTCAATGATACTGAATGAGTGAGTCGCGATCCATTCGCTAATTGGCAATTACCTGAAGCGATCGCCTCGAAAAATTTGGTTAATTCTTTTGGTTGAACAGTTAAGTCAGAATCTAGAATAATCAGAACATCACCTGTTGCCATGTTAAAACCCTGACGAACAGCATCCCCTTTTCCTTTACCATTATTCTGACATATTTTGATATCCCATTGCTCCTGATATAAGCTCTTAACTCTCTTGATTTCTTCCCAAGTATTGTCTGAGGAATTACTCTCAATAAATATAATTTCTGTGTGTTTACCTAGTTTTGGCATTTGAGTAATGCAATCTTCAATAGTACCAGCTTCGTTTCGGGCAGGTATAATTACACTTGCTGTTTTTTGATAACTTGGTGCTTTTTTTGTGACTTCTAACATATCTAACATATATTACCTATCTTTGATTATTTATAGTCATCTTTTGTGTAACAAAGCAGTGTTTTACCGTAAGCATTTCCTGCGGAATGCTGCGCAAACAGCTATTAGCTATCAGCTCTCATAAGGAGGTTTTAATGAATATAGATTTTAAACCCAGTTTTTATAGTAAGATTTAAATCTGATACCACTTCTCCATGAAGTTGCGCTTAATAAAAGATCATAGCTATTAGTAAAATTCAGGTTTTGGTAAGAATTATTAAGCGCATTGTTACAGAGAAATGGTATGACTCAATTAGTAAAGCTTTTATCTAAAACTAAAAGCAATAGCTGACGGCTGTTTGCGCAGCATTCCGCAGGAAATGCTTACGTTTTACCTAAAATGACATTATACCAAATATTCATACTTAATACTACTAAAAATTAACTACTAATTTTGCAGCGATTCATACAAAGCTTCTAATTTAGCAGAAACCTCTGGAGGTTTAGCCGTAAAATGAATATAAAAATTTCCATTTTTTGCTGTTTTCTCTAAAACCTTGCCATAAACATCCTCGCTTTCTACTCCATCCCAGATAAAATTAAGCTTAATATTAATCAAAGCTGGTGGCAGGTCATTTCCTATTTGTACACCCTGAATTTCTGCTTCTTTTTCTGATAGTTTGATTAAACTTCCTTTTTGCAAACAATCACCGACATTTTTACCATCTAAAACTACATAATGTAAAGATATTGGTTCTTGAAGTGGTAGATAATGTTCTTCTTCTTTTCTCAAAAATAAATTATATTTACCCTCAATACCAGCAACATCATAAATAGTAATTGGTTGTTTAACTCCTTTTGGCATTACTTCTTTTTCATCATTAATTTTAATTATCGGTCCTACTTCTTTTAAAGTTGTCTCAGAAATTAAAATTTGACCACCTGTAGTATAAGATTCAATCCGATAAGTTAAATTTACCTGACTGCCTACCACACCATATTTTGTCCGTTTGTCAGAGCCAATATTACCAACAACAACCTCTCCAGTATTAATACCAATTCCCATTTCTAATGGTGGCAAACCCCATTCTTTCATCTGTTTATTGACAGGTTCCATGGCTAATTGCATATCAATCGCACAAGCAATAGCTCTTACCGGATCGTCTTCTCTAGTTATAGGGGCACCGAATAAAACCAAAATTCCATCCCCCATAAACTCATCAATAGTTCCCTGATACTTAGTAATTACATCTGCCATATATCCCAGATAAAAGTTAAGAATTTTCACCACTTCTTCTGGTGTTATACGTTCTGATGTGGCAGTAAACCCTCTTAAATCGGAAGTTAAAATTGTGATATTTCGGCGTTCGCCTCCTAACCTTAATCCTTCAGGACTTTCTAATAAAGTAGCCACTACTTCATCAGTTAAATAACGACCAAAAGTTTTGCGAATATCTTGTGCAGTACGAGCAATATAAGCTGTAATTGTAACTGCTGACATACTCATACCTAAAAACGCTGGAATTACTGGCAACCAAAAATTCCAGACAAAAGCAGTATAGGTACTAACGAATAAAACTACACCTGCAACGAACATTGTAATTACTTTCCAAATAGAAAAATAGCTAACACCACCAGCAGTACGCCATTTCCAAGTTATCGCTGCCCCCACTAAAGACCAGAATAAAATCCACGCCCACTCAAGAGGTTCTGCCCAAATCTGAATCAGAGAACGACCATCGGTAGCAGAACTAATTAGTTGACTGATTAGATTAGCATGAACTTCTACCCCACTCATGGGTTCTAGAGTTTTAATTAAGTTACTACTGTGGGGAGTAGAAAATAAATCATTAAACCCTTCACTGACTGCTCCAATCAAGATGATGCGATCGCGACCCCATTCAGGCGGCACTCTGTCTTCGAGAATATCCATCATGGAAACAATCTCAAAGTGGCGACTCGGACCCCGGTAGTTTAAAAGCATTAGATAACCACCTGCATCTGCCCTGATATAACCACCATCATTGGCTTCAAATGGCTCTATTATTGTCTTTCCTAACTGAAATTTGTCACCATCAATTTTCTCAAGACTAATATCAAAAGTATCTAAGTAACGCAAAGCAATATGAGAAGCAAAACTCCAGACATTTTCTCCATTTTGCAGGGTGACATATAAATAACCTCGTCGAATTTTTTTATCTGGGTCTACCTTTACATCATTAGCACCTGCTTGATTATTAGCTTCCAGAGCTGGTGGTGCTTCTATTACGTCATTTTGCCTCTCCCCCGCTACTTTTTTAATCCCTACCAAGTTGGAGGTAGACTTGAATACTTCCACTAATTTCTGATGGCCAGGTTCTACAGGTAAGTCTCGATAAATGTCTAAACCAATAACTTTTGGCTCCATTGCTTTTAATTTATTCAGCAATTTAGCGTAAATAGCGTCAGGAAAAATTGGCTGCCCGACTGCTCTGACATCATCTTCATTAATACCTACAATAACGATACGATTGTCTGGACTCTCCAAAGGTCGCCATCGCATATATTGGTCATAAGTTGCCCATTCCCAAGCTTGTAGTAAGCCAAGAAAACGTAGTAGGATTACTAACCCTGTGATGCTCGGGGCGGTAATCCATACACCATACCACTGAGAAAAAAAATTCTGCCATTTATTCCATAACATTTGTGTTAGCTGCTTTGTAGAAATTAAAAGTTTTTGAGGGTGGTTCAACAATTAATAATTAGGGTTGGCTGAAAAAGTCTTTTAGTAGGAGACAGGAGACACGGGGAATTTAGAGGAGAAAGAAGTAAGAATTTTCCCTAAATTTTTCTGTCCTTGATTTGCCCAAAATGCGCTCCTTTTTGAACGTTTTTGACTAAAACCAGCGCACTTTTTGGGAATATCAGAAGGCTAAAACCTTTATTTATCAAAGTTTTGATAATTAATCAGCAAGCCCTAACTATTAACTATTAATTATTAATTATTAATTATTAATTATTAATTACCCGCCTTTACCATAAAATCAATGTGATAGTAGTGTACCAGACTCAACTTAGTTACTGACAGCTATTTCAATGCTAATTTAATTTATTATTTTATTTGACAGCAGGGTGCAAAGGGTTCAGAAGCAATCTCTTGTAATCCTACTGATGTGAGTAATTCTTCCCACTCTTCTGGCTTAGAATTGCGTAATTCGGCCACGGTAGCGATCGTTTCATTCCAAATTTTGGCTTTTGCATATATTTCTGCTTGTTCGAGGGGAGTAGCATTTTTTAAGCTATTTTCTAAGTCTGAACTGATTTCTACTTTTTTGATAATTCCTTCAACAGATTCATTAGCACCGTAATCAAATTCATCACAAATCATAACAAATACCCAAGTATATTCTTTATTAGTTGTCAAACTTACATTTTTTGGCAGGGCAAGTTTGACAATACCAGAAGTCTCGGAAATATCTAATTTTGTTGAATAGATCCTCTTACCTGATTTATCTGTTATTTCAAATTGTGCTGACTTTGCTTCGTGTTCAGGAACATACACGAAAAATTTGGGATTATCAGCAACTGTTGTTCCGACATTATCTCCAGGCATTAAAGCTGTCAACTTGGTTTGACCAGGAGTACAGTAGGAGCCTGGAGCGCGAGTACCTCCACCTCTTGTTTCTCCTGAACTTGCCCTTTGTGGCCCAGAAGGAAATTCTATACTAATCAGCAATTCTGCGGTTGACTGTGCTTGTGCTAACTGCAAACCTGAAAAAGTTACAATAATTGGGGATGTCGCCAAAGCCAAAAGTCCCCAAAACTTGATATTTTGCCTCCCCATAATCAAAGATATCTCCTTTTTTTGATATTTTCACTATACCTGTAATCCTAACATACCTCTAAATCAGTTTTTATCAGTGTATTAATTTACTTCAAAGCTTTAATTATTTATCTTTGATAGATTATTACTGATAATTAATCCGATATGCAGTTTTATGTTTATAAATTAAGTGAGTAGGGTACAGGGAAAATAAGAGACTCAAGAAGGATAGGGCAGAAAAAAGTTTTTTTAAGGCTAATTAAGCGGACATCATATAACCTATTATATATATTGTTAATCAATAAAAATAATTACAAAAAATATTTACGCTATATCTTGCAATAGAGGAGTGAGAAGATAAAATTTTTGTTGTAATTTTTTCTTAGATATACTTACTTAACAATCGATATCAGCAACCATAAGGAAAAAAGATTAAATTTTTACCTTGATCAAAAAGTTTATGGATAGAGTTTCGACTTAGTTAACAATTTGCGATACGGAGCGCGATATAATACGCTAGTTCTCACACACAAGTAGTAACGATGCTGACGCTTTGTATCTTCTGCACTAATCGCGACTTAAACATTTCTGGCAGTCTATCTATATAGACAGAGACCTCACAAGAAATCCCGCTCCCTACGCTAAAACGGGGCAGTCAGGGTTTGAGGATTTTTTCTGATGTTGATTGACAAAGACTTAAATGTAGGTATAGACTGTACAGATGCGGTCGGCTCGACCGTGAATGCCTGTGGATGAGTAACCGCCGACGGCCTCACAAGAAGTAGGGACGTTGCATAAGGGCGTCCGTACACATCAATTTGTCACGTTATGTGACGCTTTGTGTCAGTTTTATAGAGCAGCAGCAGCAGGTAAAATTCTACTACATTTTTTCATAAATTGCCTCTAAAAGTAACATTTCTTTGAGAAATATGGGAAATAGTCAAACTCTCAAAATGACCTGCTCGGTTTATTTGTCAATATTGACAAGGGTCAGGTTCGCAAAAAAAACCTAAAAAAATAACGGGAGGAAGTACGCAGCGCCTGTTTTAACGGCTGGTTGAATAACGACACGCGGGTTTTAACCCGTAGTAAAAATCTGCTATAGTAGCTATACTAGAGATAGCAAGTAAGAACAAGGTTTGTCGCCATGACATGACCGCGCTTTGCGGTGAAATTCCGGTGGACAGGAGACGGGGAATTAATTTCCTACGACGGCTGTTTGCGTAGCATTCGGCACCGAAAAGCAAGCAGGCAGCTAAAGCAGCGAGAAGATTGCTCCAACCAGCGCGAGTAAAACCACTCGTGAAAGCTAAAAAAAGTAAGCTCACAGCTAGATAATGGTCTATGCCGAGGAGTTTAGAAGTCTGCCCTTCAGGCTGTAAGCAAATGTGGATTTATGAGGGGCTGCGTGCGGAATTTACTTCCGCACTTTAAACGCCCCGTCCCATTTGCGGTGGGTAAACCACGGACTCCAGGGTGTTTCAACCCCTGGAGATGTCAAGAGTTACCTCAATCATTAAATTATCTTTTAGGAACGATCGCTCCTACGAGATAATTTTTTTTTGATTCTCTAGTAATATCATGTCCGGTTGAATAGTTATAAATAAACGAGGGAGGAGTTAGGAGTCAACCCACCCCTCGCCCCTCCCCCTCCCAGGAGGGGAGGGTCTATTTATTGTCACGCGAGCGAAAAATTGATGGGGGGATGGGAACCCACCCCTCGCCCCTCCCAGGAGGGGAATGTGGGGGGATGGGAGATGGAGATATTTGTATATTTGCACAATTAAATGTACTTCATATTAATATTCTCCCCAGGCAATGAATTAGCCCTGCTCCCAGGAGGGGAGGGGAAGGACTGAGTCAGGAGGGCAGAAAAAAGGAAGAAGCAAGAAAAAAGAGAAAGTTTTTTTGATCACTAATTATCCGGACATAATATAATCAGGACTTACGCAAATTGACCTTTAAACCACCATCTGTAGGGGCGAATGGCATTGGCTAACGCCAAGCTCCGCTTTATATGTTGCGGAGCAAAACGCCCTCGCTATATGCAGAGTCTCTGGGTTAAGTCCTGATCATATTATATCGCCTTTCTTCTTTGAATGAGGTACAAAATTTTAATTTTTAGAGAACAGGGAATCTAGAAATGTATCATACACATCGCGTATTTTTGGGAAAATTATATATTTACCGAAATTGGATTTGTTAGATTTGATATATAAGTAAGGGATGATGAGAAAGTAAATCTAAATATAGATGTGAGGGGATAGGCAAATTGATGAAACATAGTAATCAAGCAAGACAAAATAGAACAACATTTAGGAAAATCTTGATTTGTTGATGTAGCTACCATTTAAATCAATTAACAATTATTTAGTTAGTCTCCTGGGGAGGAACTGTAGAATTCAGGTGTATCATAGAAAATGAGCGACCTACCACAAAGGTGCGCCACGCACTTTTCCAACATAAACGTGGAGGTATTAAACAAACCTGTTAAAAATATTAACTTTTAACTGATGACTGATAAATAACATCTTTAAATACTGAGTTAATTGACAATATCTCACAAAAATTTTCAACAAGAGTCTGTTTTTTTATGGGATGTATTATAAAAGTTTTTAGTGATGTATACAAAAATTGCCTACTGATCCGGCCTCTGTTTCTCAATAGTCCCAACCTGGTGAAAAGATAGTTAAGGTACTCTATATAAATACAGCTTTTTATTTGGGCTAAGTATATACTCTAGCTTATAATTATTACTCAAAGCTATTGATATTTTGAGTCTGTCGATCGAGTAACCTGACATTTATAGTAGCAGATTTAAGAAAGAGGTAGTATGACTATTTCATTATTCAAACAACTCGGTTTTATTTCTTTTATACCTATATTTTTAATCATATCTTTTGAGTATCCTTCTTTGTCAAAAAATTACACTCAAAATCAAAAATTCTCAGATAATGAAGCAAACAATAAATTAAAACTGAACAAGCCTCAATCGACTAAACTGCAAAATCAACCTCCTAATAAATATCTAAAAAATAGAATAGAAGTATCTGAAGATGGATGTATAATTAAGAACTTGAGATTGAGAAATGGTATCAATATCAAAATCCGACAAAATTGTAATTAAGTGAAATTTCAAAAAATCAGGTTGGAAGAAGAAGTCAGGAGTTAGAACTCAGGTAGGGGAGCCGTCGGATTGGCGACGTACAGGAGAATGCAGTTTATGGACATTATCACCCCACCAACCGCATTTGCACCGCGAGTGATAGTGGGAGATTAAATCCATAAGGGAAAAGATAAATAATACAATTATTTTACAGCCAATAATTAGGAATTAAACTGAATTTACTGATAATTATTGAAGTATTAAAAATTAAAATAATACTCTGGTAATAGCAACTTCAAAAATCAATACTTAACAGTAAATTTAAGTAGACAATAAACCTTTTTCAGGCTAATGTTGTCGGTATCCAAAAAATAATTAAATATTTTAAATACTACCCATTTTGACTTGCTATTAGAATTAGAATATATTTGTTGACTGCAATATCCTAATTCAGCAAGGTAATGCAACTATGACACAAACACCACCACCTCGTCCCCCAGCACCCCGTCCTCCTGGAGGCCGTGGTTTACCGCGTCCCCCAGCTCCACCTAGTCCACCAGCAGCAAGAAAACCGCCAACATCTCCTCCACCTTCTTCCGATCCTCCAGTATCATCAACATCTGTTTCTCAACAACTGATTCCTCCAACGGAAACTGCACCAGTAGCTCAAATAGCAACTTCTGGTGGCCCACAACTGGGTTCTGGACAAATACCGCTGACAGATATTGTCCGGCGAGCTAATGAAGAAGGTGTTTCAGATGTTCATGTAGGGGTGAAAGAAATACCACGGTTCCGCAAACGTGGAGACCTTCTACCCCTTGAATATCCAGAAACTGACTTGAACACCTTTATGTTTTGGTTGCGAGAAATTCTTACAGATGAAGAAATTCGTGCATTCCAAGAAAATCTTGACTTTGATGGTGCTGCTGACTTAGGTTTTGTCAGGATTAGGATTAGCTTGTTTGACTCTCTTGCAGGTCCAGGGATGGTTTTACGACTGATTGGGTCTAAAATCCTGACTATGGAGCAACTTAAATTGCCAGAAGTCTTTAAGAAAGTCTGCCATTACCATAAAGGGTTAATTTTGGTGACCGGACCTACAGGTTCTGGTAAGTCCACCACCATGGCGGCGATGATTGATTTTATGAACAGTACTTTTCCTTATCATGTCATCACTATTGAAGACCCTGTGGAATTTGTCCATGAAAGTCGAAAATGTTTGATCAAGCACCGGGAAGTAGGTAGACATACTCTAAAATTCTTCAATGCTCTTAAAGGTGCTCTCCGTCAAGACCCTGACTTAATGTTAGTAGGGGAAATTCGAGATAAGGAAACGGTGGGAATTGCGATTAAAGCTGCTTCTACAGGACACTTGGTGATGGGAACATTGCACACCAACAGCGCCATCAAGACTCTGACTCGTATTTTGGATATGTTTTCTGCTGAGGAACAACCAGCGATTAAATTAGCTCTTTCAGAAATTCTGGTAGCAATTATTGCTCAGTTGTTGTGCAAAACTACTGATGGTAAGCGGGCAGCTTTCCATGACATTTTGATTAATACTGATGTAATTAAGGAATATATTATTAAAGACCAGTATGAGGAAATTAACCAAATTATGCTCAAAGATACTTATGAAGGTATGACTACCATGAATAGGTCTTTGTTTGAGCTTTACCAAGAGGGTCGAATTACAGAAGAAACAGCAATAGATCAATCTCCTTACCCAAATGAAATGGCTCAGATGTTACGAGGTAGAATTTAAAAAGATTATGAAGTTTTAAATTTTAAGCTCTCAGGATGAACTAGAGTAAAATAAATTAACGGTAAAGTTTTAAGTTAAGCTAATGCTTTAAGCAGTCGAGTTTAATGTCAAAACTCAAAAGTCTGTAGTCGATCCTAATTGATTTTCTTGAAACCAGCTCCAGAAAAATTCCCCCTGTTGTTCAAGGGTATTGCCTTGTTTACACCTGGGGGAGATTTAATTTATTGTATAGACCCAAGTAAACAAAATCGATGGCATCTACACCTATGTGTAGAGCTACAAGAAATATTGGGGTTATCAGAACCACCTCATTTCTTAATACCAGGATACACTGCAACTATTGATAAATGGCTAGACCATAGTACTCAAGAAGTCCAAGTTTCTGCTGAAGCTTATGCTCCAGTCTTAAGATATCAAATATTACTTAATGCCATTTTTAAGACGGATAACTTAATTTGGCAACCTGCTCCTTGGTCAGAGGAATTTTGTAATCCAATGGTAATTGCTACTTATTACGACCAGTTTTCTCAACTCTGGGAAAATCATGACCTTGTTGTACATCTTGAGCAGCAAGAGGTTAATCTGGACTCAACTCCAGAGGAATTTTTGACCTCCAGTCTCGACCTACAACTAGAAAAACCACAAGTTCAAGGGTATGTTCTCCGCTTATTTGTATCGGGTAACAATATTGGGACTGAGCGGACTCTGAAGAACCTGCACCAAATATTAGAACAGTCTCTTTATCATCCTTATACTTTAAAGGTAATAGATGTGTTGCAACATCCGGAACAAGCTGAAGCAGATCAAATTACTGCGACTCCTACCCTGATTAGGGTTTGGCCTCTGCCTGTGCGGAGAATTGTTGGGGAATTTAATGATGTGGAAAAAATTCTTAAGTTGTTGGAAGGTGCTAATTCTAGATTTTAAATGTTAGATTTTTTTAGCGTTTGGTAGTAAAACTTTTCAAATTTATAGCAATGTGCGCTGGCATATTTACAAATTGCAGGAGGTGTCCAATAGCTAAAAGCCTTATATTATCAGCAATTTATTCCCCCAGATGAGCTGTTGCCTGTTGCCTGCGCACAGCGCTATATAGTGCTACGCGCTAGGGAATAGGGAACAAGGAATAGCAAACTGTCAAAGGGGTTTTAGGATTGAAAAATATCCTAACCAATTCTTGTAGTGCTATAGTATGAAACAACCTATGATATCATGTCCGGTAGCATCGGAGCGTGTAAAACCTGAGCGATACGGCTGACGCCACGCTTCGCGAACGCTACTCTTCAAGCACTTGACAGATTATCAGTAGGCCACCAACGAAAACAAGTGAGACCTTGAATGAGCGATTGCCTCCGGCACGTTTCACGAACACTGTTTCATTAAGTTGATACTGATACATCGCTCAAAAACTATATCTTCTATCTGGGATAAATTTTCAAAGGTTTGATTACAAACAAGTTCCCTTCGGGAGGCTTCGCCAACATTAATTATCGGCCAGAGTCGTTCGGCTAGTTGTAGTTCTGGTGTATGGGCTGGTAAGAACTCCAAGTGCATACCATCTAGAATGTTGAGTTTTTTACTGCTGTGCCAACCTGCTCTATCTAGCACTAATATCATGTCCGTTGGGGCGCGTTTGTGTAAACCCAAGGGTGAATGTCTGGAAATTTAAGTTTTTTTCTTGCTCTTAAGCATTCCTAATTCTTCCCTCTTCCCTCTTCCCTCTTCCTTCTTTCTTACCTTAGCTATACAATACCGATGCTACCGGACATGATATTACTCCTACCTCCTCGCTCATTCCCTGCTCTTCCTGTCTCCTGTCTCCAGTATAGCTGTCTCCTGTCTCCTGTCTCCTACCCCTACTAAAAGACTAGTGAAGCGCAAACCCTAACTAGGTAAACAGACATCAGGAGCGCACAAACCTGGAAAATGTACGGTTATGACTTCCAAGGTATCTAGCTCAACTTTGCGGATAACGCAATTATTTGTATCTGCAATAAATAAATGTTGCGCGATCGCACTTAATCCTGATGGCTCAAAAAAGCTACAATTAATACCTTGTCCATCTTGATTACCTACAGTGCCATTTCCCAACATGGTAAGGCATAAACCTGCGTGATATTCTACCCGCTTAATTTTGTGATTATAGGTATCAGCAACCCAGACATAATTTTGGGTATATTCTATTCCCAAACAATGTTGTAGCAAAACTTCTGAACCTCGGCCATCTTTGTCTCCAAAGCCAAATAGTCCCCCACTACCACAAATAGTCCGCACTTTCGGATGCTTATTAATACCTACTGCTCGAATTGAACTAATTTCACTATCCGCCACAAATAATTCATTGCCATCCGTACTAATACCGCTGGGTTGAGCAAAGGCAGATTCTGTCAAAGAGCCATCTACACAAGCTTCTGCACCAGTCCCTGCATAAGTACTAATTATCCCAGTATCCAGTTGCAACAGCCAAATTTGATGGGAACCTGCCATAGCAATAAAAATACGTCCGCCTATCTTGTCCACATCCCAAGGTGAATTAAGTTTAGTTTCTCTAGCAACTCCACTATGAGGTGAAATTTGATAACTTTTTTCTCCAGTACCTGCAATAGTTTCGACCTGCTGAGTTCTAAAATCAATTTTGCGTAAAGCATGATTTTCTGTATCGGCAACATATAAAACTTGATTCTTGGCATCAAAAGTCATACCTTGGGGAGCAAAAAATTGAGCTTCAGAAAATGAACCATTAATTAATCCTGCTTTACCAGTACCAATAATGTGCAAAACTTCTCCCTCAAGAGTACTAACAACAATACGATGATGTCCTGAGTCAGCGACAAATAATTGATTAGTATCACTATCAGCGAGAACTTTACCCGGAAAAGCTAAAGGTGTAGTCAAAGGTTGCTTTTGTTTTTCTAGAATTGAGCTAACTTCACTAAAATTAATAGTACCTTTGTCTTGATGTTCTTCTATCAACTTACCAATAATTTCATCCAAGACATCACGTTTACCTTCACCAGAAACAGACCCCACTATATACCCTTCGGGATCGATAATTTTGAAAGTCGGCCATGCACGAACAGCATATTGTTGCCAAACTCTCGATCCACTGTCCACTAAAACAGGATGTCCAATGTCGTAGCGGAGGATAGCTTGTCGGACATTTTCCACATCTTTCTCATTCTCGAATTTTGCTGAGTGAATACCGATAATAGTTAGACTATCTGGATATTTTTGTTCTAAGAATTCTAGGTCTGGTAGAACGTGGAGGCAATTGATGCAACAGTAAGTCCAGAAGTCGAGGATAACCACTCGTCCTTTTAGAGATTCGAGGGATAGTGGTTTGTCTGTATTTAGCCAGGGATAATTTTGGGGTAGTTTAGGCGCTCTGATACGGGACATAAATATTGGCTCGGTAATAGTAAAAGTTGGTGCTGATCTAAATTTAACGAAGTCTGAAGGTATTGTTTGATTAAGTTGTAATATTTTTACTGATAAAATTATAGATAATTATAGGAATAAATAATCAAGTGTATATAAATCCCAATCAATTGCAGACTATTGTTTTATTTCTTACTTGCGCTACCTTATTGAGCGTAACGATAGGTGTGTTAATCAATCAGTCAATACTTCCACTAAAATCCCTGATGGCTTATAGTGAAGCACAATTGCAGTTTATAAAAGTTTGGGTAAATATTGCTTTATTCATTGGGGTAATTATCCCGATAATCCTATTGATTTTTTTGAGAATACAACCTATTCAGAGTCGATTTTTGAGCTACTATTTAATAGTTGTTTTTGTTCAATTAGCTAGTGAAATCGTTTTTAGCCGTTGGTTATGCAAAAGTGTTGTTGTCATTATTGGAACTATTTACACAGGGTTTCGGATTTGGCAATTGTGGTCAGGTATTCACGCTACAATTTACTCTCAACCGTGGTTAAGTTTATTATGGCTAGTTTTGATATTTTGGATAGCTAATATTGTTATGTTGTTAACAATGGCTTTTCCTAGTATATTTCCCGAATCTGAGACAGGAACTCATGCAGATGTTTAGATTTATTTAGGACTGCCTAAGAAATTTAGCCCCCAAAGAATTCGGCATTGTTAATCAGAATTATTATTTATCTCAACGTTGGTTGAAGACCCGCGCTCTCCCGCAGGGGAGCACAGAGATGGGAAAACCAATCAATAAGAGGGGTAATTAACAGCTTGACATAATCTATGATTATCTATTATAATCTATGAATATCTATATTTCATTTTATGCTACTAGGATTCAAAACTGAGTTACACCCAAATAATCAGCAAAAAACCTTATTGGCTAAACACGCGCTTTGTAGCTCGTCATGCCTGGAACTGGGGATTATGGCTTACCAGAAACATCCTTAATCACAATCAGCGTCATCCTGATAGTAAACTTAAATTTCCTACTGAAGCATGATTTACATAAGCTTTTAGTAGCAATGGTCAAACCTAAAAACTATTGGTACTACGAGGTTTCTAAAACAGCGCCTCAGTATGCTTTGAGATATTTGTCATCAGCTTGGAAGCGTTGTTTTAACAAAATTTCTGGTCAACCTAAATTCAAGAAAAAAGGTAGGGATGATAGTTTTACTTTGGATGGTTCAATTACAGTCGGTTTTAATCGTATAAAGTTACCTCGAATTGGTTGGGTTAAAACCTTTGAAATCTTGCCAGACAATGTTACTCCCAAGTCTGTAACAAAAGAGCAAAAAAGCTGATAGATGGTTGATTAGTTTCAAGATAGAAACAGAACCTCAAGTCACTGATAAATCAGTTGATGTCGTTGGTGTAGATTTAGGTGTAAAATCTTTAGCTAAACTGTCAACTGGTGAGGTTTTTGTTGGTGCAAAATCTTACAAAAAGTTAGAGTCTAAACTATCACGACTGCAATACCTTAACAGGAATAAAACTAAGTTTTCCAACAACTTGAAATAAGCACAGCTAAAAATAGTGAGACTACACACAAAGATAGCTGATATCAGGAAAGATACGTTACATAAACTAACGACCTATTTGGCTAAAAACCACAGTCAAATAGTAATAGAAGACTTAAATGTATCAGGAATGATGTCAAATCACAAGTTAGCTAAGGCTGTTGCTGACATGAGTTTTTACGAGTTTCGCAGACAGTTAGAATACAAGTGTGAATTATTAGGTTGCTGAGTTAATCATCATTGATAGATGGTTTCCTAGTTCTAAAACCTGCAGCAGGTGTGGAACTGTTAAAGAGTCTCTATTGTTATCAGAGCGTGTTTTTGAATGTGAAAACTGTGGTTTCAGTTGCGATCGAGACTTGAATGCAGCGTTAAATTTGGCGTTGGTGAATGTGTAATGTTTTAGATAGGGATTGGCACAGTCTTAAATTTTAAGTAGTACAATAGTAAGGAAATAGAATACTTAAGCATTTTTAGAGATGGGTGAGTAACATAAAGTTTTTCGT
>NZ_JAAHGH010000093.1 GCF_010672525.1 Okeania sp. SIO2B3
ACCTACATCTACATAAGAGTTAGATAACATCTGTTTTATCCCTTGAGTTATGTCATTCTGTGTAAATCTTATTGAGATTTCTGTTTTGACAGTCTGATTTTCATCAAGAACGAATCGCACTTCCTCTATATGTATATAATATACGGTGTCATACACCGATGTCAACCCTTTAATGATTAGTGTTACCTATACATAGATCCAATTTCAGCAAAACTTGCTTATACCGCGTCATACACGGTACTCTTAAAAGAATAGTATGGATCAAGGAAAAAAGTCCGATGAGCAAGAAAACAGGTTTTGATGTTGTAGGCAGAGGAGAAAAAGGGTTATTTGAAAGTTCTTATCCAGAACCCAGGGATATTCGAGGCTCTTTTAGAATGACCCAGAGCCTCTCGGATTGGATGGATACAGAAACTAACAGAACAGGGGAGAGCAAAAACGAACTCATTATATTAGCTTTGGAAATGTTGAAGCGATCGCGAACCACTCAGAGTGATTAGCTATGTAGCACTTATTATCGGGTAGCTTTTTTGCACATAAAACCCAAACTACATTTAGCTAGAGCGATCGCCGTCATAGCAACTTATAATTCCCTTTTTGCCTCTTCTTCTTTGGGTTTAGTTACCAAAACCCAAACATTTTTTTGCTTATACACATTCACTCAAAAACATCAAAGATTCTTGTATAATTCGAGCATCTTCTCTATCCATTGCTAACCAATCCTCCCAAGACAAAGATTCTGCATAGGTCTTGTAGAAAGCAGCACGCTTTTCTTCTATTGTTAATGGGCGCACGCCAAAAGCATCTCTAAAAAAATCGGTCAGGGACATTTGAGTTAAGGCCATGTTTAAGGCTATGGCCTCTTTTTTTCCTTGAGAAGCTGCGTATAAAATACAACTACTAAAATCACCTATACTTATAAGCTTGGCAGACTTATCTCCTGTCTTTGAAACGGTTAGCACGTCTGAAATATTATTCCTGAAGCCTAATCCAGATAAAGTATTAAGAGCTTTAGCTCTTCTTTTTAAAGTCAAGGTAAGCCAGTTTGAAGCAAATCCTATAGCTTTAGATGCTGTTGTGATTGATACATGATAGGAGCTATCTGGCAGCTCGAAACCTTCTACTTCAATGCCGGGACAAAATCGAACAACTGCCCGTTTTGCTCTGATTATTTCATTCATGATAAAATAACTTTAAAGGTTTATAGATTTACCTCACTGTCACAGCTTGTATATTTGGCAGTGTGGTAAATCAGTTTTATTGTTTAGGAAGTGCGCTAACACTTCCTAGATTTTTTTATTTTACCATTAATTATTTGCAATCGCTACAAAAAACTAATGATTTTATGGTAACTGAAGCATATATCAAATTTTGTTACTATACTTTTCCGATAGCATTTGCTATCGGAAAACTTGACAAACACAGGATATTGGAAAACAAAAATACAGACATCATCAGGATTATAGCAATTCACAACTTACACAGGTTTATCAAAAATCTACTGCTGAATTGCCTTTTCTACCTACGGTTGATGTAAGCTCCTAGACTTTTTCCGGTAGCAAATGCTATCGGAAAACTTTACAGAACCTCTGTTAATGTGCAGATTTATACTTAATACGCTTTAACCGTACCGTATCAGTTTTTAAGTTCACAAAAATCTCTATGTGCCCGTCTACTGCCTGAAGAATAGTGCGAGCACCACATTCATAAACAGTATCGGATAATCGTCCCCCTCTGGTTTCCCACAGCTTGGAGGGGCGTATTTCTTGAATTTCCCCAGCCTCAAGTTCGTACTCCCAATCTTTCTTTGCTTCTTCAATTGAAGAGTAAAAATCAACTCCTTTCCAATCTTCTCCAATCATCGTGAAAAGATAGTATTTGGCACCTGCTGGTAACGTTTCCATAATGTCTTTATCCCTTTTTTAGTAGTAACGCAGGTTAGACTTCGATGAGTGCGTCCAACCAATCGGTTAAGTAATTGTGAAAAGTCTGTATCGGTAGAGTGATAATAGCATCGGAGGTCACTATCGCAACATCATCACCATACCCATAAACGGCTTCTATGAATTCGGGTAAGATCGACCTGCCTAAATCCATAGAAGCTACAATTGCTGCTTCTATGGCTGTCATTGCTCACCTTCTAGAATTCATCGAAATCATCTGGGGATGCAGATGCTTTAAACTTTTCCACGTCCTGCCATATCTGCTCTGGTGTTTTGCCTGGTTCGTTGGAATAGCAGTCTAGGTCTTCCTCATACAGAGGGAGTTTATATGCAGTAGTGCTTGCTTCTGTACAAATGTTGTACGGAGGTTGAGAGTAGTCTGTATACAACCAAGCATCATCAGTCCCGGCATAAAGCCAGTTATCGTTGTTTTGAGGTGGTTGTACGGGTGGTGTGACTAGCTTCAGTTGAGGTGGGGCTGGCCTTTTTGTCTGTGTTTGTGTTAACATTAGATTTCTCCTATGTCTAATTAGGGGGTGGGACATCACTTCAACTTTTCCAGGGTCTGAGTGGTGTCCCTTTTGGTTTTTCCCTTTCCTATATCTATATGTTATCCTAGTATACCAGGATAATACAACCCTTTACCGATTAGAATTATCCTGGTATACCTGAATCTATGATAACCTCAGCTTATATATCCTGGTATACTAGGATATTCGGATATAATGGAGTAAAAATTTATAGGAGAAGTATTATGGCTAAAGGTAATCGCAACCCAAAACCAAAAGACTCAGCATTTCATCAAACTAAAAGAGTAGCTATAAGCGATCGTTCATTAGGAGAGTTAGCAAAAAAACCTGTATCGGTCAAGTTGGAAGTAGATGTAGATGAATATATCAGGGGACTACCTCAAAAAGATAGAGTTACTTTTCTTAGGGAATCAATTACCAATGCTGCAAGAGCGGAGATGGCAAACCAACATTCTGAGGAGATGTGATCTGCTAATCCCATTTCTGCTCTCTTTTTTTTGCACATAAAACCTAGACTACCCACATTTAGCTTGAGCGATTCGCGTAGCGTTCCGTTCCGGAATCGCCATCAATCTAATTCAAAACAATTACTTTATTTGAAATAATTCAAATATGTATCAACTAACCATTAATATACCTGAAGAAACAGCCCTGGCGTTAAAATTAACCCCAGAACAACTTAGTCAAGAAATGCAACTAATTGCTGCTATTAAACTTTATGAATTAGGTCGTCTTTCTTCTGGGGCTGCTGCAAATTTAGCTGGAATTCCAAAAGTCTTATTTTTAACAAAATTAGCTGATTATGGTGTAGACACTTTTCAACTCACTGAAGCTGAATTAGCTGAGGAATTCAGACGTGCCTAATATTATTGTTAATACTTCACCTATTCAATATCTTTACCAAGCTCATTTACTTGACTTACTCTTGAATTTATATGGTCAAATTATCGTTCCTGAATCTGTCGCTGATGAATTAGCAGTTGGTCTCTCCCTCGGAATTTCTCTACCAGATATTTACTCTATTTCATGGATTGAAATTCGTTCTGCTCAATCTAAAGCTATTTTACCTCTTGTGACTGAGTTAGGAGCAGGAGAGCGAGAAGCACTGGCTTTAGCCTTAGAAATACCTGAAAGTTTAATAATTTTAGATGATGGTTTAGCTAGACGTTATGCTCAGTTATTAAAATTAGAGTATATTGGCACATTAGGGATTCTTCTAAAAGCAAAACAAAAGGGATATTTAGAGCGAGTTAAACCTATTCTGGAACGATTAGATACTTTAAAATTTCGTTTAGCATTATCGACTCGGAATAAGATTCTCAAACTAGCTGGAGAAGAATAAGAATAACTACAGTAAATCCTGGATATTTTACAACTTCAGATTAGCATAAATAGGTGGAAATCAAAGAATAAATCATAAATTTGCCAGGAGAATTCCTCTATTAATAATTGTTTTTTGCGTTGGTAAATCAAGAGATGAAACTTTAAGAGTAATCTGTCTCTAATACCTCTAAATATTTAACCAGAGTACAAATGTTGTTGATTGGGTTGAATCTGAGGTAGGGATGGGGCAGTGAAGGCGATCGCTTTTTTTCTTTGAGGATATTTTTTAGAGTTGCCGAAGGTAAATCTAAAAAATATCCCTGGCTGGAGTTTGAGGCTGGCCAAGAAGCCTCAACTATTCGCGTTGTTCCGCGAATAGTCTTCTATCAGCGATCGCTATATTAACTTAGTATTGCAATGCCACGGTGCTTGAAAGCTTTTCTGACAGCCACTTGAACAAATCTGATGTAGATTACTTTTTAGAGGAAATCCAACCAAAGCTACTTCAAAAAACTACGGCTGGACTTGAGAGGTGAATTTAAAGCCACCAGATATCCCAAAAGACCGAAAAAACCTAGAACCACTGTCCAAAGTAGCTCTAGCGGAACTGGTGTGGCAACAGCAACAGGTAGGAGAGAGTAGGCAATGCCAGATCATCGGACTAATACCCTGTAATACGACTTTGAGCTGGTAGATAACGGGTTCTGAGTAATTAGACATTTGTCCATCTTACCATATACTGTCATATCCCCCGATTTTTTTTCACTCTCACGGTTCTACACTCAATAGACACTTGACTTTCTACATCGCACCTCTAGTTTTACGCCAATTTAGGAACAGAATAGGCTTTGTTGCACAAAGAAAGGAAATAAAGTAAAAATAACAACGCGTGCGTGGCACAGCAAATCTACACCAACATCGCTCAAATTACTTAGGATGATGCCTTTGGTTGGTTTGTACCGCAGTGGTTTATTCATCTGAAAAGCACTGTAAGTCTCTATTGTTTGATTCCCGAAATCATACCTCCGGGATTATTACTTGCTTCAGGTACTCTATCCTTAAGCCAGCAGATACCTTCAGCATTGGGAGTACCAGGTTGAGCAAAAGGTGGAACATAGGTAAAAGCTCGACACTGATTTTCTGTTGCACAAGCACGCAAGCAAGATTCCATGCTGTTTGTGTTGAAATTTCTATAGTCTAGGCCAATTCGGTCTGTATTAAAGTCAATGATAAATCTTGGACTTGATAAAGCTACTGTTGAAGTTAGTGAAAAAATTCCTAAAGCTAACCCATAAACAGTAAAAGAATTTTTCAGATATTGCATAGCTAATACTCCTATTTTTTTTAGTAATTTCAGATGATTTATATTTGGGATAACTGTTTAATTGTTTCATCCTTTATTGGTTCATTTTCTAAATAATTAGACTTCTTGATTAGATGTACTAAAGTATCTTGAAAATGAGCAAATTAAATCTTTCAATCGTTATTTGTTAGACTTTTTGTAGATGGTAAATAATTTGTGTTTTAATTAATAGACTTGTCGCTTTATAAGGTAAAGTATAGAGTTAGTAGGGTGTTTGAAATTGGACAATGTTAGATATCAATCGGGTGCTAAAAGAAGACCGCTTATTAAGGGCATTGACTGGACTAAACCGTAAGGCATTCGATGAATTATTACAAGCTTTTTGTGTCCAACTTGAATTGGAAGCGATCGCCAATACCCAAAAACCAAGACTCCGAGCTCTGGGAGGAGGAAGAAAAGCGCGATTGCTACAAGCTAAAGACAAGTTATTTTTTATCTTGTTCTACTTTAAGTGCTACCCTACCTTTGATATGGCAGGAGTATTGTTTGATTTACACCGCAGCAGGGCACACCATTGGATGTTAAGACTACAGCCATTGCTAGAGAGTGCTTTAGGGCAGAAAATGGCCTTACCAGAACGTAAGTTACAGAGCATTGAAGAATTCATTACCAGGTTTCCATCTGCCACAGAGGTGATGATCGATGGTACAGAACGGCCAATCCAGCGTCCAAAAGACCAGCAAAAGCAGAAAAATCATTACTCAGGTAAAAAAAAGTGCCATACTCGTAAACATCTGATCATGACAGACTCAGATAAAAGAGTCCTCCTCCTATCGAAAGCAAGAGAGGGCAAGGTTCATGACAAACGGCAGTTAGATGAAGAAAAATTGGTGGATTTTGTACCTGATGAAGTGAAAATTCATGTAGATTTGGGTTTCCAGGGATTACAGAAGGAATTTGTCAACATCAAAATACCCACGAAAAAACCTCGAGGGCAGGAATTAACTGACCAACAAAAACATCTCAATAAAGAAAAAAGTAGCGATCGCGTCAAATGTGAACATACAATATCCGGTGTGAAGAGATATAATGCAGCCAGAGGATTGTATCGAAATCACATCAAAGACTTAGACGATCGCTTCATGTTCACTGCTGCTGGACTCTGGAATTTTTACCTGATGGCAGCATAGTTTAATCAGTGAAAAGCCAGGATTTTCCATTTCACTTTAAGGTTTTATTTCGCGACAAGTCTAATGTAAGTAGGTAGTAAATTAGAGTGAACCTCTTCCAGAAGAAACAATAGGGGCTTCTAATGTCAAAACGTAAACACTTCCAGGCGGAATTGTGAGGAGATTAATGGTTTCCGGGGAACTTAAATCAACAATAATACCCACTCCTTGCCCTACCATCTGCCCTAATACCACACTATCTAAATCACCTCCTCCAATAGCTCCCACAATATTACTGCCAAGACGGGTATAGGTAGGGGCATTTTTTCCAGCTTTTTGAGGTCCCTTCGTCAGGGTAATTTCTTGACCTGCAATTGTGGAACCGGATGCTTTTATAGGAACAACTTGACCGGCGATAACAATAGACTCGGCAACAATTTGAGCGCCACCATTTGAAGGTACAAGTTTGACTGTCACTAATGAATTAGCAGGAACAGCAATGTCTCCTTGACTATCTAGGATAGGTTGAGCTAAAGGTACAGTAGTAGAATAAGGTTGCTCTTGACCTACATCAAACTCTATTGGATGGGGAAAAGCAACAACAATGGCTGTAGATTGAGGAATTGTTCTAGTTTGACTGTTTTGTTGCTGCTCAACTATAGTCTGCTGTTGGGCTAAAGTTGGCATTGAACTCGATAGGGATAAAATTACAGAGAAAGCGGATAAAGTCAACATTTTTATCATAATTTTCTCCTGTTTTCTAGCTAGATGTTATTAATAAATAATTTGATAAACAGCAGTTAGCAATCTTGAGTGTGGGAATTCTAACTCCTGCTCTTCTACAAAACAAGTCAGGCAATTACCATCCCTGCATATGGTGTTCAAAAATGGCCATTTGTTTCTGAGCTTCTATTTCTTCAAGTCGGACTCTTTCTTTGGCCTCAATTGCTTTGCGGTTAGTCTCTGCATTGATGGAAGTAGCCTCTATATGGGCAGCCCCCTGAACAAAAGCATCACAATTTTTGCCGGCAGTTGAGCTGGTAGTTATCGTGCGATCGTGAGAATATTGAAAACTGTGGTCTTGAGAACTGTTGGATGAGCTGTTGGACTGATTAGCTGTTCGTCTAGCATGATTTTGACTACGTTGCCTGCCCCCTCCTATGCTGAATCGACCTAATTTTAAACGTCCTTTACCTCCTTTATTAGTAGTGCGGTTGGACGACTGCATCCGAGAACGACTATTAGAGGAACTTTGAGAACCTATATCATTTTGAGAAAAAGACACGACGTCATTTTGAACATCTTGAGCAACAATATCACTACAATAGGCACGATGATCTCTTGATAAAGTGCCCCGATCTATCCAAGTATTCGGTTGGGCATAAGCTGGGAGGATTGAAGTAAATACAGTTGTACTTGTCAATAAGTAAGTGAAGAAAAGTTTAATACGCATAGCTTTATTCCTTGAAATTCAGTAGTTTAAATTTTTTAAATTGAAGATATTTGCAGGGTTGAGCGTAATTTAAAATGAGAGTGGGTCAAAATTACCTGTACGCTCGTAAATATCACCTCCAGGTGTAAAAATCATATCGCCTCCGTCCCCTGACTCTACCCATTTCTCACTCCCACCAGAGGAGTAGCCAGGAATACCTTCCCAAGCACCTGTACGTTGATAGATATTCTTTTTGGGAGAAATGATTGTGTTGGGAGGTGAAGGATTAGTGTAGGAATCAATAATGCTACTTGCTCCACTGCAAATAGCTCCACATAATATAGTTGCGGTTGGATGTCTAAGAGGTAAGCAAGCTGCTCCACAGATTAATCCCCAGTTAGCTCCATTCACAAATCCTTTACTTTGTTCACCTTTCACTTCTCGTTTATATGGATTGGATTGTGCATTTGCAGGTAAACCTGAAGTCAGGATGGCAATTGTTGTGGCTAAAGTGATTGAAATTTTTGTATTCATTTGAAATTTAAAGTCATTGTTGACATTCTGATTGAGAGAGTGAGGAGAGTATTCTCACTATAGCAAGCAACAAACTGATTACAACATAGACTTATGATTAATCTTAGATAAGGAAATATTTTTCTACTATATATAGTCCAAGTTGTAATCAATCAAAAAGTTGTGTTTATGAACACTCAATAGTTGTGAAATACCTCCTTTTTTTTCCTTTCCAAGTATAACTTCGCTTTAGATAGCCATCTTGGTATTGTTCTGTCCACTCCCAAACACGTTTTTTTCGCCTTGGACGACCTTTCGGAGTTGTTTGCCATTGCCATTGTGTGGCACGACTGTAGCCTTTATATTGACAGAACATATTGGCTGCGTGTTTTCGGCCAGCCTCATTACAACCATCTGGATAACGGTAGGAATCAACACAAGCTCGAATTGAGTGCCCGTCAAGTTTTGGACTCAAAAAAGTCTTTGCTGATGCACTGGTGGTTGAAAATAAAGTTAGAAGAAGTGCAAGTGCGCCAATTTTTTTCATAGTGTCTGCTAAATTATGTGAGGTAGATAGTTAATAGAACCGTATTTTTTCTGTTCTGTATTATTATCCAGAAATTTATTGGAGTTTTATACAGCTTTCAAAAAAAAATTCGAGAGATTTACTTTGATTTAAAAACTGGTAAAATTGAGAAACAGTTTTGAAATATTTTCAAGTATTGATGTGAATCTTAATTAATGCTCTCTACCTATTACTCCGTAAATTTGATGGAATTTTATACAAATACGATTGATAATTCGATCGCTTCAATATGTTAATCAGGATTTACGCATTAGGTACGAAAAACTAGGATTTGAGATTGCTTCCCTATCGGTCGCAATGAGAAAAATACGTTGTACTGCGTAAGTCCTATTAATGATCAGACCTCCAGAATTCGGTTGTTCCTCCACAGCCAAACTCTAGAGTTTTTCTACAATTGAAGAACTGCTAAAAATTATCTCTATTTATTACTCCGTGAATTTGATGGAATTTTATACAAACACGGTTGATAATTCGATCGCTTCAATATGTTGATGATTGATGTGTATAATGTACTCGCTGTAATCAGCGACCTCATCCAACCCTGTGAAATTGAGGAATAGTTCAGTTGTCAGCCAAGTTAACAAAATTAATATTAGTTTTTTCCATTTTATGTCCATGAGGTTTTAGCCTCTGACTCATCTATTTTTATTTCTGCAAAAATCAACACTTTTTATACAAAAAACAAAATATTGAGTGAAAAGAGGCAAATCAACTAAATTAGGACTAACGCACTAAAAGGTATTTCTGTCATTACGACTAAAAATGGTATAACTACTTTTATCCTGCAAAATATTAACTGTTGTATTAATTTTCGAGTTTTGTATAAAATCATCTCTTCCAGTCAGAGAATAATATAGAGCAGAAAAAACAACTGGCTGAGGATAATATCACAGTCATTTGAGAGGAGTGTCTATTAATCAAAGTTAGAGTTATGGATGAAGATGAACTTTTAAGAGAACTAGCATTAGAAGCAAGCCAATACCCTCTAGGGACAAAGGAGAGACGACGAATTGTAGCTCGAATCTTAATAATTCTCTCTCAACCGGGTAAGCTTTACCGTCAACAATGTCCAGATCAATATCAAGGTCGTTATGAAGAAATCTATGCTGTAGCAAAGCAGAGGCTTTTTTTGTACATATACGAAAAAATTGAACTTTATGATCCGAGTCGTGGAGAATTTTTAGGTTGGGTAAATTGGTTACTCAAAAAAAGATTTCCAGATTTTATTAAAGAGTGTATTAATATGGGTAGGAACTGGGACTCGGAAAGAGTTACGAGACAAGCATCTGAAGATTTTCAAATTCCTGACCCAAATTCTCCTTCAGATAATCCTCTTCCTAGCGAGGAAATACGTCAATGCCTTGAAGAAGACCCAACGGGAGAATTTAAAGCCACTTATACTTCTGGCAATCCCAAAGCAAATTTCCAGTATATTGCTCTAAAAAGACTTGATGGATATCAATGGAGTGAACTTTCTCAAGAACTTGGTGTTCCTATACCTGCTTTAAGCAACTTTTATCAACGTTGCCTGAGAAAGTTCAGACAAATATTTATAGATTACTTATCAGATTAAACAGTATGAATACAAATAAATATAATGTCCTAAATCCAAAGCTCGGAACGTTTGTGGAACATATTCTGTTAGGAAAACTTTGGCGGAACCTAACGGTAGCTACATTACCACAATGGGATTACTTTCTATCTCACAATAACATTATTACATCTAATTGCACTTAAATAAATTAATTTTACAAGAGGTGAAAAATTTCCAAATGAAAAGTGACAGAATGAATAATTTAACCTTTGCTGTACTATTGACTCCTTTAGCTCATGAATTTGCTGAACGGTTTCAAAAACTACAAACTAACCCATTGAAAGCCCAACAAGTTTATCGCAATACTTTGGCTGTTTATGCTGGGGATTACTACTTCGGATGTTCGGGAGTCACAACTGATTTAGAGGGAAGTGATAGTTGGAACCCAATAATCCAAACCCTTGCCAATACTGGAGAGTTGATTGTCAAAAATAAGGGCAGTTTGGAGTGTCGTCCAGTGATGGCAGGTTCAAAATTCTTTCATGTACCAGCGGAGGTTTGGGCAGACCGAATTGGTTATGTGGTAGTAGAACTCAATTCCGATTTGACAGAAGCAAAGCTATTGGGATATTTACCTTCTGTTGAAAGTGAAGAAGTTTCTTTGGAGAAACTCCAACCTATTGATGATTTAGTTGATGATTTGATGGGATTGAAACCATACGTTGTTCCTGATACTGCTGTTCAATTGCAACCACAAGTTGTGCCACAGACTTTTGTTCAATTGGGTCAATGGTTACAGAATCAGTTTGAGGAGGGATGGGAAACTCTAGAATCTATACTAGACAACACTAATCTTTCACCTGCTTTTAGAACAAGATATGCCTACCGGACTAGGAACGAAACTTTAGAACAACCCAAGCCAACAGTTGAAATGGTGAAGTTATTAGGCTCAGAATTTCGATTGGCAGGGAATTTAATTGCATTGCTAGTGGGGTTAACTCTAACTACCTCTAATCAGCTAAATGTTTCTGTGGAAGTGTCTCCTACTCAAGAACCTGAAGGAAATTTTCAAGAGTTAGAAGCGATGGTGCTAGATGAGACTGGAAAAAGGGTGATGGGAGCAACAGCAACAGAAACTCAAGAAATTAATTTCACCTTCATTGGAGAACCAGGCGATCGCTTTAGTGTTAGGGTCATTCTTGATGATATTTGTTTGACTGAAAATTTTGTGATTTAAGTTTTGTTTTGTGGTAGGAATAGGAGAAAATTCAATATGGGAAAAGTTATTGTCTTCAGATTTTACGGTGATTTAACGCATAATGGCTTTCATGTAGATTCAACAGTCCAGGAGGAAAGCGATTCTGATAATAGTTATTCTCTTAAAACTTTGGCTGATATTAAGGGGTATTTACCAGCCGACTCTCTGCTTGCCCAACAGGTGGAGAAGTGGCAAAAAAAGTATCGAAGTTTAGGACCTGAAAATTCAGGAAATAATCCTGACTTAAGCATTCAGTACAGAGGGATTCAGCCAATAGAAACAACTGTTCAATCCAACTGGCTTCAGAGAATAAGCGAGTGTGAACAGTCAGCTCAACAGCTTAAAGAACGCTTTAAGTCTTGGTTAGAATCTCCGGAATTTCGCCAAATTGATCAACAAATCCGGCTAAAAATTACATCTGATGAAGAGGTTCGGTTTCTGATTCGCACAGACGATCCTAAAGTTCATCAACTTCCCTGGGAAGAATGGGATTTAATTAAAGATAATTCTAGTGTAGAAGTAGTATTCGGTCCTACAGAATCTAAGCACAACCATAGTTTTTCTCAATCAGTTCTTAGAGGTATATTGAAAATACTAGCAATTTTAGGTGATAGTAAAGGAATTAATATAGAAAAAGATAAGCAAGAGTTAAAAAAGTTAGAGGAGGATGGAGTAGCAAAAGTTGAATTTCTAGAAGAAACTAATTGTGAGGAAATTTATCAAAAATTAAATGAGCAATCCTGGGATGTTATATTTTTTGCTGGACATGGTGAAACAATAGATGAAAATAGTGGGAGAATTTATCTTAACTCACAGGGAGAATATTTAGAATTAACAGATTTGTGGTATAGCTTGAGAAAAGCAGTTGAACGAGGATTGAAAATTGCGATTTTTAATTCTTGTGATGGTTTAGGATTAGCTCGTAGTCTAAACGATGATCACATTCCGATGATGATTGTGATGCGAGAACTACTTCCCAATAAAGTAGCGCATCAATTTTTAATTAATTTTCTCACAGCTTTTCAATCAGGTGAACCTTTTCATCTTGCAAAGCGACAAGCTCGCGAACAACTTAAAAAAATAGAAAAAGAATATTATCCCTGTGCTACTTGGCTGCCTGCAATCTATCAAAGTATAGAAACACCTTCCTTTAAATGGGAGCCTTCTCCTGCTTCAACTTTTCTGTGTAGTTTCAAGACTTCTGCTATAGCTTGTGTTGGAGCAACTTTTTTGACCTTGATGTTACGGCAAGTTGGTTTATTGATGCCTCTGGAACTAAATTCATACGATCGCTTATTGCAGATGCGTCCATTAGAAGCACCAGATGAGCGACTCTTAATGATTACTATTGATGATAAAGATGTTGGTTCCCAAAGTCCTACTGAAAGAAAAGGAAAATCTGTTTCAGATGGAAAACTTGAGGAATTACTTCAAGAGGTTAATCAATATAAACCCAAAGTTATTGGTTTAAATATTTACCAAGATAGACCTGTTGAAAGTGAATATTTAAAACAGAAAATCAACAATGATAGAAAATTAATTCTTACTTGTAGATCGCCTGGCAATAAAAATTCGGGTTATGATTTTCCTCCAGAGTTTTTAAACTTGCTCAAAGAAATACCTGAAAAAGATAGGACAAACTATATACAAGCAAAGGTGGGATTTAGTGACGTGATAGAGGATAATGATCGAACACTTCGTCGTCACTTGTTAGGAGAGAATATAAAGCGCGATAAAAAATGTCAAACTGAATTATCATTCAGTTTAGCGATTGCACGTCGCTATCTATATAATCAAACCGATCCGAGTACCAATATATTGTCAAAAGGAGAACTGAATAGAATATTTGAGCCTTTAAGCATTGAGAAGGGTGGGGGTTATTCAGAAAGAAATTGGGATAAAGGCGGAAAACAAATTATGCTTAACTATCGCTCAGTGGGAAAGTTAGATAACATTGCACCAACTTTCACCATGACAGAGGTGTTAGAAGAGAGAAAACTGACTCGCGATCTAGTCGAAAACCGTATTATTCTTATTGGTACTGTAGATCGGGATTTTGACCAGTTATATTATCGCACTCCATATACTCAGGGAAGTTTTAATGATACACCTGCAATTGTAATTCAGGCGCACATGATTAGCCAAATTATTACTGCATTTAAAGGAGAACGACCTCTAATTAAAGTATGGCCTAGAACTGCTGAATATTTCTGGATAGCAACTTGGTCAATGATTGGAGGATTAATAATATGGGTTGAGGGATTGAGAGGATATTCTTTTCACCATAAGCTCAAAATTTTGATGCTAGGAGGAACTATTCTAACTTTATATGCTTCTTGTTACATTCTCTTGATTTTTGGTTACTGGGTTCCACTATTTTCTGCAATATTTTCATTAATTTTAACAGTTGGAGGGGCACTTTCTCCCTCCCTAATTCGATTCATCAAAAAATAATTTCTCAAAATAATTCAGTGAGTTAGGCAATGTATTTACCAAGCGCTAATTTTTTTATTATTTCATTTTTCTCACTAATACTGGTTATTTTAGTGAATTTTCCAGTGGAAGTTCTCGGTGAGAAACCAAAATATAATCGTGCAATTTTATATGAAAATCCTGTAGATGCTTCAGGCTGGGGAAGAGCAGGTGGTAGGCGAAGAGGTGGAGCAACAAAAGGTGGCTCTTGTGGAACAGCAGAACCTCATGAACTTAGGGCTTTAGTGCCAATATTCAAGGGTGTATGGGGATTGACAATAGAATCTCATCCCACTTTCTGGTTTTATATTCCATACAAGACTGGGGAGTTTCATTCTGCAAAATTTGTGTTGTGGGATAAAGACCGCACCTATAGGTATGAGAAAAATATTCCTTCTAGTCAGCCTTTTCCTAACTTGATTTCCATATCTATTCCACAAACAAAAGAACCCCTTGAAATTGGTAAAGAGTATAATGTAGTTTTAAAAGTGTATTGTGAAGATCCTGAAGAAGCCTCCGATCCTACAGATGTGGTTAAGGTAGATGTTAGGAATTTTGTTGTACGCATATCAGCCGATGAAATTCCTGGACTTCAAAGTGAGCTTGACCAAGCTGGAGATGATTTACGACAGCAAGCAGTTATCTACGCTAAGTACGGTATTTGGTTTGATGCCCTGAGAATAATTGGTGAGTTACGCCAACAAGAACCAAATAATCCTCAGTATCAAGAGGACTGGAATAAATTATTGGAAGATATTGATATGAAGATTTCTAAATAAATTATCTGAATATTATATCATTTCTCCCCTTAAGACTTAAAATAACCAGCAATTATTCTATGGCATCTACCGGAGGCAAATTTATGAGCCTAAATATGAGAAGACTTAGTTTATTTTTGTCTGTATTGGTGACTACCGGAATCCTAAATTCTGAGGAAGTCCAGGCACAGAATATTACTCCAGCTCAAGACGGTACGGGCACAATAATTACCCCTGATGGGAATCGCTTGGATATTCAGGGAGGGTCTCTCTCCGGTGATGGTCAGAATTTATTCCACAGTTTCCAAAAGTTTGGCTTGGATGCTGGTCAAATTGCTAATTTTCTCTCTAATCCCCAAATTCAGAATATTCTGGGACGAGTGGTGGGGGGTGAAGCTTCGGTTATTAATGGATTGATTCAGGTAACGGGGGGCAATTCTAACTTATTTCTGATGAATCCGGCGGGGATTCTTTTTGGCCCTAGTGCCCAGTTGAATGTCCCTGCTAATTTTACAGCTACTACTGCTAATGGGATTCAGTTTGGGGAGGAATGGTTCAATGCTGAGGGGATAAATAATTATCAGGCATTGATTGGAAATCCGACGGCTTTTGCTTTTACTATGGGGCAGCCTGGAAGTCTGATTAATGCAGGTAATCTGGAGGTGAATCCAGGGCAGAATTTGGCCTTGTTGGCTGGTAGTATTGTGAATACAGGCCAACTCGCTGCTTCGGGGGGACAGGTGACTATGACTGCTGTACCGGGGCAGAGGGTTGTAAAAATTTCCCAGACTGGACATATTTTAGGTATAACTATTACTGTTCCTGATGCTGAGGTTCGGCAAGCGGAAGACTGGCGACAGCCGATTTTTAATCTCTATGATTTGTTGGCGGAGGCAGGGGGAGGGGATGAACTGGGGGTGGTTATTGGGGCAAATGGCACAATTCAATTGACTGACCCAAATGTAACTATTCCGAATGATGCAGGAACGGCGATCGCTTCGGGTGATGTGGATGTATCGGGAGAAACTGGTGGAAGTGTTGGGGTGTTTGGAGATAAGGTTGGTGTTGTGGGGGCTGAGATTGATGCCTCTGGAACTAATGGTGGTGGTAATGTTTTGATAGGTGGAGATTACAAAGGTCAGGGAACTGTTCCTAATGCTACACAGACTTTTGTTGGTAGTGACTCTACTATTCGAGCTGATGCGTTGTCAAGTGGTGATGGTGGTCGAACTATTGTTTGGGCGGATGAAACGACAGAATTTTACGGCAATATAACTGCTCGTGGTGGTTTGAACTTTGGTAATGGTGGCTTTGCAGAGGTATCAGGTAAAGAAAATTTGATTTTCCAAGGAACTGCCGATCTAAGTGCTGTGAATGGGAGTGTAGGGACTTTACTACTCGATCCGAGGAATATTTTGATTTCAACAGCAGCTAATTCTTCTGATGAATTTAGTAATGAGTCACCTAATATTTTTCAGGATCAATTTAGTGAGGAAGAACAGATAACAATTAATTCCTCTACTCTGGAAGGGATAACAGCAGCTATCACCTTAGAAGCTACTAATGATATTACGATTCAAGATGGTTTATCTCTTAATTTTGCTGAATCAACTAATTCAATAACTTTCAGAGCTGATGCTGATGGTCAAGCTGGTGGTGATTTTAGCATGGATCAAAGTCAATCCATTACTGCTCCTGGTAGAAGTATTGAAATTTCAGGAGCTAATGTGACAACTGGTAATATTAATACATCAACTAATAGTACAATTACTGGTGATCCTGGTGGTGAAATTACATTAACTGCAACTAATGGTAACATAACAACAGGAAATTTAGATTCATCATCTGTTACTTTAGATGAAAGTGAAAATCTTAATAATGTAACTACTACTGGTACTATTGGCGGTGTGATTACACTAAATGCAACGAATGGTAACATAACAACAGGAAATATAAATTCATTCTCTAGTACTGGCTCTGTAGGTGATAGTGTTACTGCTAATGCAGCTCCTGGTGGTAGCATTACTATTGAAGCTACAACAGGTAATATTGAAATTCAAGGTAATATAAACTCTTTTTCTCGTGCTGACTCTATTGACAATGAGCCACCTGATGATGGTAGTGGTCTAATAACTGCTATAGCAAATTCTAACACTGGAGGCGATATCGATCTAGATGCAGGAGGTAGCATCAACATTACAGGTGATTTAGATTCTTCTTCTGTAGCTATAGCAACTGATACAAGTGGTCAGGCCAGAGCAAATGATACCAGCAATAATGCTACTGGTGGAAGAGTCGAACTGACTACAAATAGTGGTAGCCTCACTATAGGAAATATTACTACCTCATCAATTGCATTAGTAAGTGGCAATCAAGATAGTATTGCTAATTCTGGTTCTAGTGGAGATATAATTTTGAATGCTTCTGAGAATATATTTATGAACGCTTCTGATAATCTAACTCTACAGACAGATACGAGGAATCTAACAAGTGTAAATGTGACTCTTGATAATTTAGATAGTTCATCCCAGGGTCTTGCTAATAGTGGAGGTTCATCCAATGAACTTCAAGGAGGTGATATTACATTTAATGGTCAAGTTGTTCTAAATGAAGACATAACTATTTCAACTAGCGAATCTGGAGACATTACTTTTAATAATACTCTAAATGGAACGGCTTTGGGAAGTCAAAATCTAACTCTAAATGCTGAGACTGGAAACATAACTTTTAATGGGATTGGTAATAATCAACCATTGAATAGCTTAGTAATTGGTGCTAATAGCACAGGCAATATTCAATTAGCAGGGGAACATTTCTTTCTCAATGAATTTACTTTCAATAATCCGGTTATTCTTCTAGATGATACAACAATCAGTGTTCAATCTAGTGATTTAGCTAATAACTCAGGAAATATTTTGAGTTTAAACAATACTGTGATAGCAGAAGAAAATAATTTAACTCTAAACGCAGATGAAGTGAATCTATCTAACACAGTATCAGGAACCGCAAACTTAACCTTTCAACCATCTACGGAAAATGTAAATATTGAACTTGGAGGAGAGACTAATCCCAATAATCTCAACATTACAACGGCAGAATTACAACAACTTCAAGGATTTAGCTCTGTTACCATAGGTCAAGTAGGTGGAAATGAATCTATTGAGGTAGGTACAACGGAAACTCTTGATTTAAGTAATGGAAATTTTGACCTAACTTTAGGAGGAGGTAGTGTCAATTTCATCAATGGAATTATCTTAACTGATAATAGTGTTCTTACTCTAAATACAGGACTTGTAACCAGCACTTCTCCTGATATTGATATTAGAGTTCCTGGTGATAACGGCACTTTAGTTCTGAATACATCAAATTCAGTGGGAACTGCAACACAACCATTAGAAACAGAAATTGCTCAACTGATGGTTACATCCATTACAGGAGACCTATTTCTTGATAATAATGCTCCCCTTGTAATTGATACTTTGACTATTCCAGGAAATTTAGGCTTGACTGCTAATGGGGAAATTAGAGTGACTGGCAATATTACTGTTAGTGAAGATGCAACCTTCGATGCTGGTACAAACGACATCACACTAGAAAGCAACAACAATGACCTAAATACCGCGAGCTTCACTGGTCTGAATGTTCGTCTGAATGATATTAACGATGTAAATTTGGGAACTTCCAATATCTCTGGTAATTTCAATATTAATGCGGGGGGAGAGATTACCAATAATGGCACACTGAGTGTTACAGGTAACACTACCTTTACAGGAGAAACTGTAACGCTCTCCAACCCTATAGATACTACAGATGTAGGTACAAGTTTTGTAAATATTCAAGCAAACGGCGATATCATTACTGGAGATATAACTTCAAATCAGGGTATTACTCTCACCAGCAACAGTGGAGCTATTAACACCAATACAGGTACTCTCTCTAGTCAAAATAGTCAAGGTATAGGAATTCGTTTAGATGCCGTGGGAGGTATTACTACAGGTAATACTATTAGTCCAGGCCAACCCATAACGCTGATAAGTCGTGAAGGGGGTATCAATACTCGGCCAAGTGTTCTTGATTCCCAAACAAGTGTCCTTAATACCAGCAATACTATCGGTAGTGGTGGTACAGTAACTATTAATGCTCAAGAAACCGTAATTACTGGAGATATAGATACGCGATCGTTTATAGATGATGACAGTGTTATTACGGGTGAGAATGGTGGTAACATTGCAATTAGCAGTTCAACCGGAACAGTAACAACCGGAAACCTTACTTCATCAAGTATAGCTGGAGGTTCTGGAGGCAATGTCATCATAAATGCCCCAACAGCAATTACTACAGGGCAGATAGACTCTAGTAGCAGTCTAGGGAATGGAGGTAATGTTTCACTTGATCCAGTGGGAGATGTGCAAGTTGAGTTCATTAATCCTCAAGGTGGTGCGAATGGAATAGGTGGAGAAGTATTTGTGGAGTCCACAGAAGGATTTTTCCGCGCTACAGGTTCTTTCATTGACCAAAATGATGTTGAAGCCAGTATTTCTTCGGCTGGAGGTTCAGGCGGTGGCCCAATTACTATTCGTCATGCAGGTGGTGTCCTCAACCCTCCTATTGAAGCCTTTGATGTTGGTGACTCAGAAATTAATGGCACAGCAGGAGCAATTACCAGTGGAGATTTTACAATTTCACCCGAAATTTCCTTTCTCAATTCCTTCCAGTTAGGAAATATTGCCATAGTAACTGATGACATCACCGAGGATGACGAACCCCCTCGCGAACCTGAAACTCCTCGACTTCCTATTGCAAATAGACCTCCCTGCGCTCCCATTGATGCTAGCTTGCCTGAAGTTGAAGAAGTCTACACCAAGCAATTTGAAGATTATGCACCACCAAAAGACGATAAACCCACACCCACTCTATTGGAGACCTGTGAGGCTTTGGGGGAAATAGCAGCCAAAACAGGAGTTAAACCCGCCATTGTTTATACCCGGTTTGTAGGCGATCGACTAGAATTGATTATGATAACAGCTTCACTTCCACCAATTATTGAGCGTGTTCCAGAGGCAACTTCAGAAGCAGTCGCAACTATGGTAAAGAATTTAAGAACGGGAATCATAGATCCTTCAGAAGCAGAAATGGAACCTGAAGAGGCAGGCAAAGAACTTTATAAATGGTTAATTCAACCCCTTGAAGATCATTTAGAAAAACTTAAGCTAGAAGGAGAAGAGGATATCCATCTAAGTTTTATTCTCTCGCCCGAACTGCGAGGCTTACCTCTAGCAGCTTTATATGAAGACGATCCAGAAAATTGTCCAGAAAAAACAGATGGAGATGGTTGTTATCTAATCGAAAAGTATAGTGTTGGTGTAATGCCTAGCTTAACCCTAACAGATATTAGTTTCACAGATATCAGAAGTTCCCAAATCTTAGCAATGGGAGCAACAGAATTTATACAAAAAGAATGGAATGACTTATATGCTGCCAATATTACTTTGGATACTATATTAGATATCTGGGAAAATAGAGGTGATTTTCTGAAAGAAGAAGACTTTATTTTTAATAATATTAAAAATCTCCGACAAGAAAAGCCTTTTGGGATTATCTATCTACACACTCATGCTAAGTTTAAATCTTTTAAAGATTCTTACATTCAGCTATATACTGAAAAAGAACCAGATGAAGAACAACAAATAAAATTAGATGAGATACGAAAGCTAAGATGGGATCAACCTTCTGTTAGATTGTTAGTCCTGGCTGCTTGTGAAACAGCTCAAGGTAGTGAAGAAGCTCAATTAGGATTTTCTGGGTTAGCTTATATTACTGGAGTGCAATCTGCTGTAGGAAGCTTATGGAAAGTTGAAGATTGGGCAGATTTTGTTTTAATGGCAGAGTTCTTCAATCAGTTAGCTCAAGGAAAAATTAAAGCACAAGCTCTCCGACAAGCACAAATAAATATGCTGAAAGGAGAAGCTTATATTTACGAGGAGAATGAAGAGTATTTCTTGAAATTATCAGGCCAAGACCAACTTATACGATTTAGTCCTCCAGAAGGGGTATCTCCTCTTCTAAAAAAGAATTACTCACTTCCTCAAGCATGGGCAGCCTATACAATTATTGGTAGTCCTTGGTAAACAATCAAAAAGTATTCAGGAATCAGACGAGAAAAGCAGTTAACGCTATAATTGTACGAAGTCTAATATAGATTAGATTCATTTTTCTGAATCATTCGTGATTACTATAATTGATAACTGATTCAAGACACAGCAAAACCTGTATATTTACGTTTATAGGGTGCGTGAAAAGCCAGAACAATATCTGATGAAGGCACTCCTAAATCTACCAATTCACTAGCAATACCAATTTCTGTACCATCATGTTGTATCCAGATTTTTTCATTTTTAATATCTATTTGTAAAACACAACCCCGTACTCGTCTATTGCCATGCCAACCTACATTTATAAGTTGATAATGGTCCCGTTCTTCATCAAAAATAACTTGAACTTCTATATCTCCATAAGATGGTTTATATTGACTATAGTTGGTAATAATTTGTTTAATATTGTCTCGATATTGAGCTAATTTTTCCATTGCACAATTACCTCCCTGTTGGGATCGTATACGATTAATTTTATTTGATTTTCTTCAACAACTATTTGAGTAAACATAAGAGTGAAAAAACTTTCATAGGTATCTTCAGAGACAGCTAGATAGAGAATTCTTTCTGGTTGACTTCTCCTTAATACTGTGCGGTAATTAATAAATTGCCCCAAAGCACTATGAAATTCAGAAATTAGGGATTGTCGAACAAAACTTTTGATTTCAACAGCGATTCTTTGCCCATCTTTTTCTGCACCAACAAGTTTTTCTGCACCCAGATCAACATACATATCAACTCCTCCAAATTCTAAAAAAAGAGGGTCATCAGTAATAGTCCAACTTTCTTTGATTAAGGCGTTTTTTACAGCATCATGGAAAATGTCTTTTGCGGGCATAATTTAGATGTTAATACTTGACAATTATTTGATAAATTCCTATCCCAAATTAATTACATATCTTATTAATTCCCTTTTATTCCAGTTGCAATGACTTGGCTATAGTAATTATCTTGATTTGATATTACAGTAAAGTTATTAGCTGGACTTGATGTCATTCTTTAAAATGTCACCTGATAGTTAATTCCAAAGTGGAATCCATCATTTTGAATATTATCTCCTCTGTCATCTAAGTCAATAAATGGATATCCATAATCTCCCCGCACAATTAGATTATCAATCCCCAGAAAATTAACCCATAAAAATCCTACACCAGCTCCAATTAAAAACCTCTGATCCAATAACTCATTAGGATTATTCGGTTTATTCCAAATAGCCCCCATATCAACAAAAGGCGCAATTTGAATTTGGGGAGCGCCCCTAGCATCTTGGGTTAACGTGATTCGGTCTTCAATAGATAAACGAAACCCATTATCACCTGAACGAGCATTTTGACGATATCCTCGCACCGATGTCCCTCCCCCAATCACAAATTGTTGAGCAGGAAGCAAACTATCTGGACTGAGTTGAATATCACCTGAAATAATCAACAGATGGTTATCCGATAATTTCTGCGCTCGCTGTACCTGCCCTAACCAACTAAAAAAGCGTCCATCGGGAATAGGTTCGGGATTAGTAGTAGCATCAAACATATCAATTCCAAAGCTAAATTGAGAATTGAACGACCAAGAGCCATCAAAGTCCCGTATAATAAAATTCTGGCCTAACTTGAGGGTGCTAGTACGACTAAACCCCTCTTCATCTGGCCCAATCCCAAAAGGAAACCGTTCATCAAAGAGAAATGTTTCCCCCTCCTGATAAGTAAACCCAACATAAAGGGCCAATTCAGAGCGAATAGAGCGAATTAGGGGTTGACGGAAACTAACTTCATACAATTCATTCTTTGCCCGAATATCCAATTCATCAAAATCAGATTGAGTGATTTCTTGCCAGTAGGGAGCAAATCTGAACTGAAGTGTACCTTCCATGGCATTAAGTGGAACTCGATAGTTAAAATCAAGAATGTCACTTCCTCCAGTCGTAGAGCGATAATAGGAAGCAAGAATTTCATCTCCCAATCCAGTTAAATTGCCATAGCGCAAAACTGTACCTACCCTTTCTGAGCCAATACTAGGAGGAGAATAGTTGTCCACACTTAAGTAGGCAGCAAAAGAGTCAGATTCTTCAACTCGAACAATCAATCTTGTTTCTTTTAGCTTATCATCTACAATAAGACTGGCCTCTATATTGTCAAAACGTGGATTTACTCGTAGTAATCTCAGTTTTTCCTCAAGTTCTAACGAATTGAAAGGATATTTTGCTCCCAGTAAAATTCGGTCACAGATATAAGATTTATTTAAGCGTCCTCTATTACGAACTTCAATTTCTTTCAGCCCTCTTTCTATTACAATGATGGGAGTTTTAGGGAATTCTAGATTTCTAGGAGGTCTCACCTCTGAAGTATAGTAACCATTTTCAACATATAATGAAGTTAAGGATTTCAGAAAAACATCGTAGAGATCCTTAAAGATTATATTCTTAGGCAGATCGAGAGGCTGATCGGACTCCTCAGACTTCACAAATCTAACCTTTTCTTCAATATATTGTTTAATCTCTTGCGTCTTGTCTGTACTTTCAAGAGCAAAATCAATAATCTCCTTTCTACTAAAAGCACTACTCCCCTCAACTTGAATTAAGACAGTACGTCCATCGTCTAGACGAATATTAACAATTGGAATGGGAGAAGGAGGAGATTTAGGTTGCGCTACTGTACAACTATCTTTTCGTTCTTCTTTCTCTTCATTCTCTTGGCCAGATTCTTGAGCAATTTGAACCCCATTTAATGTCCCCAAAATCTCTGAAGACCCATGTAGCTGAATCTCAGAGTCAATTTCTTTTGAAATTATCCCCCAACTAGGTTTAACCAAAAGTCCATTTCCGCTAATAATCAGAAATGTAGGCCAAAGCAAATTGAATAGTAAACGCATACCCACCCAATGTATTAGGCTGTTGATGTTTATCATCAGCCTAAATCATCTTGTTACACTTAATATTCAACTTATAAAAACTTAAAAAATTGCATATTTGGGGTACTTATAAAGAAACTGTCGTAAGCGTGCCAACTGATTTTATAACCCTTTCAATGCAAGACTTTCTCCTCCTGACATTAAACTGTATAACTTTCCGAAGCTATCCTTGTTATTGAGTCTTTCCGATAGCAAATGCTATCGGAAAATGCTGTACATAATCTTAAAGCTGGAGCGATCGCTTACTTTTAGATAAAAGCGATCGCTTCCCACAAAAGTCAATTTATGCCACAGGCAACCTCACATCACTAGGAGTAGTAGTTGGTTCAGCCAACAGATTTTGGTTGAAACTATAAGATTTATGATTTATGTTATTGATTCCTTCCGATAGCAAATGCTATCGGAAAATCTCATGCTATTGAACTACGGGAGATGCTATTTCCCTAGAGCCTAAATTTCTAGCTAGTCTATTTCCTGCATCATCGATTATTTCATACACATTCGTAAGTTGCATCCAAATATCGGAACCATCCTCGTTTTTCTTGAAACCCATCCGCGCTCGGTAAGTATATTCAAAAGAGGTGTTTTTGCTCGTCTGACGGATTTTTTGATGGAAATCAGCTATATCCGCTGGATGCCAAAAATCCGAGGTTTTTACCTGCACAAGCTCCTGACCACTCGCGTGAAACAGTTGTTCGGATTGACGGTTAACCCATATCTGCTTGTCGTCAGGCGTGACTAAACCGCAAGGAACCTCGTATTCAACCATTCTATTGAGAGTCTTGATTAAATCATAATTTAAAGATGTTATAGGTCGGGTAATGATTTCATTATTCAAATTTTTTTGCGATCGCCGTTCTCAACAAAGGGTTTGTCATTTACCATTCTTATCAATGAATCTACAGATACGTTGAGCTTTCTGGCCAAAATTAAAAATTGTCCGTGGGTCATTTTTTGACCTTCACCCTTCAGCAAATTCAAAAAATTGATAGACAAATTTTCTGGATTTTTAGCTCTTATGGGCTGTGGTAGTCCAGGTATTTCGTAGCCATCCCTAATCAAATTGGCAATAAGCTCCAAGACAAAACCACACATATTAGCGGTGCCCCTGCCTTGCTCCTCTGCCCATTCGTCATAAAAGGCCATTGTCTCGTCACTCAAAGTTGGGGTAACTTTTGCGGTCATTCAATATATTATTTACTATTTACAATAACCATAATAGCCACACTACAACTTTATTCCCCTACGGTTGATTATTTGAATATTGAATCAACTAAGTTTTTCTACTAAAGTTGATTGACATTAATTATAGTAGATGCTACGATCTTATCGTAGTGTAAATCTATTGATAGAACAATCTTAGATTAATCAGCAAAAGAGCCTTAGCACTTTAGTGCATCAAGACCCAAGCATCAACTGTGCAAATTCTTAAAGCTCAACAAATTCGCTCTAAAAATAGTTTTCAAAAGTTGTTTTTAGATAATGAGTTGAGTTTTGTAGCGATCGCCAGAGACATCAAACAAATCAGTCCTGTGAAATTTAGGTAACTATTGATTACCATAAAGATAGATGTAGTTCAAACTTACCCTAGACAATGCCTATAACAAAATGCCATGTAGAAAATAATTCATATATAAAAACTGGCATGAGTCCTGAAGAGTATTGTCAAATATGGGTCCCTGTACTTTACAACACTTTACCAGAACAGCGAGGGTACAAAGCTCGCTGTATCGAAGAGCTAGCAAAAGTCACAGGTTTTACCGAGCAATCTATAAAAAACTGGGGAGCTGATTTCAAAGGGCATCCTGATTATGTAAAGGTCATATTAAAACAGGCCAACATTATCAACGAATTCCGTCAGTTATTCAAAAAACACTTTGTTGATGGTACTTGACTTGATAGTAACACTTAGTTACCATTAAACTAAATAAAAAGCTACAAGGAAGTTACGAGCTTCCCTATAGCTAAAATCTATTGTTTTAAAACTTTCAAATTATGAATATAGCACATTTCGAGGAGACAAATCCAGTCTCCCTCCTTTTGCAATTCCAGTGGCTATCCCAAACGCAACTAGCAAAAGCCCTGGGAGTCAATCCATCAGCCGTAACAAGATGGCTCTGCGGGACAACAAAACCAAGCCGAACTATTCAAAGACTAGCGTGGGAAATTTTACAGATTTTAAATAAGTGGCCACTGCCGTTCCCTCCAAAAATTGAAACAGCAGAATTGGACCCACTACAACTGCTAACAAAATTTAATATTTCCCGTTCTACATTAGCTGAAGCTCTAGGAGTTTCGGCTAGGGCCATTGGCTACTGGAGAGGAAATTTAACTATATCAACAACCATTTTTTTGTTTTTCCTCCCGTTCACTAACTTGATTACAAAAATCCAGCAACTTTTCTGTATCTATCTTCAGCAAACCTGCGGTTAAAACTACTGCATCATAACTTGGTACTTGCTTTGACATCAATTGATTGAATAAATCCGCAATACCATTCATGCCTTCCGCAGAAACTGAACTATTCTGAGCTTTGAGAAAAGGTTTTAATTTAGACATTTGGAATAATTCTTTAGCATCGAAAGGCAAACAAGTAGCCAAAACCACGATTTCTTCTAGTTCAGGTGGGGTAATTTCACAAGCCAACTCAGTTAATCTCGAAATCGACATTCCTGTTTCTTCTGCCAAAAGTTCTATACCAAATATTTCTATAATTTGTGCCAAAGACAAGTTCTTATATCTAGCCCGCAAAGCTTCTACTAACAAAATACGAACTCCGTGAGATACAGAAATTCCACTACGTTCAGATTCCTTATCTAATAAATGCTTTAAAAACTTCTGAGAACCTAAACTCGAAGTTAAATCAACGACTAATCTGTCTCTCTTATCAACTGGCATATTAATTCACAAATACTTATCCATATTGTACAACATTTTGACATCTTGTCTTTCTCAATATGCCAAATGACTATAGAATATTCCTATTGACAAACATATATGATCTTGACATAATTAAGTTACTACAAAAATAAAGCTACCAGGAAGGTCTCAACTTCCCAATAGCAAACAAAATTATTTAAAACTTTTGAACCATGAATATAGCACATTTCGAGGAGACAAATCCAGTCTCCCTACTTTTGCAATTCCAGTGGCTATCCCAAACGCAGCTAGCAAAAGCTCTAGGAGTAAATCCATCAGCCGTATCGAGATGGCTCTGCGGGACAACAAAACCAAGCCGGACTATCCAACGACTAGCGTGGGAAATTTTACAGATTTTAAATAAGTGGCCACTGCCGTTCCCTCCCCAAATCGAAACAGCAGAATTGGACCCACTACAACTGCTAACAAAATTTAATATATCCCGTTCTACATTAGCTGAGGCTCTAGGAGTTTCGGTCAAAGCTATTGGCCACTGGATTAGTGGCCGGAACAAACCGTCTCGAAAAGTTTGCCGATTGGCACATCAACTGAACAAAAAGTGGGTTGTATTAAGCGGATAGGATGTAGCGATCGCTCCCCCGTGTAATCAAGTGCAACTAACTACACTTGAGCCGAGCATCACTCCATCCGTACTTCCGTTGCATCAAAGTGATATTGCATTCATGTTAAAAATCTTGAACTGTGATCGTTAGTTCAAAAAATACCAAACTATACTGTACATAGCTGCAGTTGTGTTACCGAACAATGAATAATTAATAATGAATAATTAATAATTAAATAGTTCAGGTTTAAAACCTCCTCTTTCAATGGGAAAAAAAGGAAAACATTTCCTTGAACGTCAATTCTTTCCATTAAAGGCAATTGTTAATTGTTAATTGTTAATTGTTAATTATCGCAATATACAAGATTTTCAATTTAACCCCGCAACCCACCACTTTCCCTGATGTACACGGAATTCCCATCCTGCAACCAAGGGCAATTCTGTAAACGATATCAAGAAAATTTATTATGGTACTACATCTACAAAGCCAGCAAGAGCTGGTGCGTATTCTTCAAATCCAGCTACAGCAAGAACAAGAACGACTTGAAGACATGAGTAATGCGGATGCTAAAATCTCCGAAGTTATGGAATCACTGATTCCCATACTCGAAAAGTATCCCGTATATCGCTCCGAAGTTGCCGAGCTACTCGGATTAATCCTACCTACATCACCAACATCAACACTACAAGTTATTGAAATAGTTGATGGAAATCAAGAAAATGAACAAAAGAATGTATTCTCCGACACAAAGAACTCAAAATACGCCGAAAGTAGTAATTGTCTAGATGATAATAGTATAGACAATCAGACAGACCTTCCTACAACAAATAAAGCATCAAAAGATGTTGATGTAACTTGGTACAATTCCATCAGTGGAGAAGTAAATGCAGGTTCTGAGAAAAGGTATTTTCGCGTACTTTGGAACAACAAACAAAATCAACATCAAGTAGGTCTCAAAAAATCTGAATCCGCTAAGAGGTGGAGTAAAGATACTAACCCCACTACTCAACCCTTGATAGATGCGGTATGGCAAGAATTCAAAGCAGGTAAGCCCGCAGAATTTTTTCTACAGAAATTGTACGAAGCAGCAGAAGAAGTAGGAGGTAAATTTACTGGCTCTTTATGTAATTTAGGTACTTCCGACCCTTTCCATCTAAATGAAAGTTTTGGTGTTTTCCATATCTTAAATGAAGATATTGAGGTAGGTCACAGCGATGATAGCTGGTGGTTTATCCGTCCCGGTCACAACAAAGTTTACTGTTCTGGAAATATTCATCAGTTTACTGAACTATTGAAAGGCTTAAAGACAGATATAGTTTTAGAAGCGCAGAGGTCAAGCGCTCGCGCTCCTCAACATAAGACAGCAGCAATTACCAAAATAGAAACTGTTGAAACGAACCCCACTCAAAAAACCTCCTCCAAGCCTTCCGACTGTTGGTACACACCACCAGAGATTGTTGAATTAGTTGAAAAGGTATTAGGAAAAATAGACCTAGACCCCTGTTCCGACGACGGAAAACACATACCAGCAACAACCCATTACACAATAACAGAAGACGGACTCAACCAACAATGGCAAGGTAAAGTATTTATCAACCCACCCTATAGTTGCCCTGGTAAATGGATAGAAAAACTGCTATCTGAAATAGATTATAGTCGAGTCACAGAAGCGATCGCCCTCCTACCAGCATCCACAGACACAAAATGGTTTACCCCACTATGGAACCAACCCATCTGTTTCTGGAAAGGACGCATCAAATTCTTAGATACAAACTACCAACCAAAACTACCCGCACGACAATCCCATTGTCTAGTTTATTGGGGAGAAAATGCAGACAAATTCAATGAAGTTTTTAGCAAATATGGAGAGGTAAAAACTTCAACAAATAGTCAACCTACAGAAGTTGAAACTACTATACCAATCATCAAAAAAATCGAACCATTAGTATCAGAAAAATGGGTATTAGAAGCTATTGATAATAGCCAAGTAATGCTCTATAAAACAGATGATAAAAATAGTAGTGACTGGGTAAAAATTACCGATCTATATGAAAGTCAAGGTCTATTCTTTATAAGCCATGAAACAGCATTTTCAAACTATGCAAAAACTATAGAAGAAGCTGTAGAGAGAGCAGCATGGTGGTTCGAGCAAGAAATCATTGATAGTTTAGATGATTTTATTGATATCCTGAACGGGTATAATACCGACTTAATTGCCACCCGAAATAATTCTACTACAGCATATATACACCAAAACAAAGAATTATTTGGCACAGTATTTTTTAAAGATGATGAAAAATTAGAACTACCAGAACGGGAAAAACAACTACTCAGAGATACATATAGTATCGACATTGACAACTTAATAGAAGATATTCAATCTCAAGGAGAAATAAACCCTAATGATTACCTAATGGGTATAGGTAAAT
>NZ_JAAHGH010000094.1:0-18596 GCF_010672525.1 Okeania sp. SIO2B3
TCAAAACTTTAATCAGACAAAAATATTTAATATTGAGAAGCAATACTGTTCCGGAACACTTATCACCAATGCTTGCTTCATTGATTAAAAAGCTGAAATGCTCAATTGCTGAAATACTCATAGCTTAATTATTAGGAGAAAAAATGTTCAAAACTTTAATCAGACAAAAATATTTAATATTGAGAAGCAATACTGTTCCGGAACACTTATCACCAATGCTTGCTTCATTGATTAAAAAGCTGAAATCCTCAAATGCTGATAGCTTATTTATTAGGAGAAAAAATGTTCAAAACTTTAATCAGACAAAAATATTTAATATTGAGAAGCAATACTGTTCCGGAACACTTATCACCAATGCTTGCTTCATTGATTAAAAAGCTGAAATGCTCAATTGCTGAAATACTCATAGCTTATTATTAGGAGAAAAAATGTTCAAAACCTTAATCAGACAAAAATATTTAATATTGAGAAGCAATACTGTTCCGGAACACTTATCACCAATGCTTGCTTCATTGATTAAAAAGCTCAAATACTCAAATACTCAAATGCTGATAGCTTATTATTAGGAGAAAAAATGTTCAAAACCTTAATCAGACAAAAATATTTAGAAGCAATACTGTTCCGGAACACTTATGGTGTTAAACTAGGTCTCGCTTATATCTTTGCTTTAATTGGAATAATTTTCCCTCATCATTACATTTTAGCTCAAACCACTACGGAATATTATGCTGCTGTGAGTGAGGATAAAATTATTAATAATGACTCGGAAAATCAAGATGCTTCTGTTTATTTTAATCGAGGTGTCGATAAATATAATGATGGAAATTTTCCCGGAGCTTTGAATGATTTTAGTAAGGCTATTGAGCTGAGACCGGATTTTATTGAGGCTTATTATAATCGTGGTATTTTACGAATTGAATTAGCAGACTATCAAGGAGGAATTGAGGATTTTACTAATGTGATTAATCTCGAACCTAGTCGCATTGAAGCTTATTATAATCGAGGAAATATTAATAGTATTATTGGTAATTATCAAGCAGCAATTACGGATTTTAATAAAGTAATTGAATCAGAACCAAACTTATTTTATGTATATAGTAATCGTGGTGTTGCTCGTTCTGGAATAGGAGATGAAAAAGGTGCAATTTCCGATTTTTCCAAAGCAATAGAATTAGAGCCAAATGCTGTGGATGCTTATAATAATCGGGGAATTATTCGGCGGAAATTAGGAGATTATCCAGGAGCTATTGCTGATTATTCTAAAGTAATTGAACTGAAACCTAATGATGCTCAAACTTATTTTAATCTGGGAGTTGCTAGGACTGAGTTTGGAGATAAACAGGGTGCAATAGAGGATTATAATTGGGCAATTAAACTTAAGCCTGATTATGCAGAAGCTTATCTAAATCGAGGTAATATTTGGCAAAATTTGGGAAATTATCAGCAGGCAATAGCAGATTTTTCTCAAGCAATTAAATCAAATCCTGAATTAGCAGATGCTTATAATAATCGGGGTAATATCCGTCGTTTATTGGGAGACGACTGGGGAGCAATTATTGATTACGACCGGGCGTTAGGAATCAAACCAAATTTACCAGATGCTTACAATAATCGAGGCAATGCTTATAGTTCTTTGGGAAATTATCGGGAGGCAATTTCTAATTATGACCGGGCTTTAAAACTTAATCCAGAACTATTTTTGACTTATCATAATCGGGGTGCTGCTTACTTAGAATTAGGAGATTATGAAGCGGCTTTAGGAGACCTTAATCGAGCCATTGAATTGCAGCCTAATTTTGCTAATGCTTATGAAAGTCGTGGAATTGTATATAAGCAGTTAGGAAATTTGCCAAAAGCTCTGGAAGATTTACAGAAAGCTGCTGAATTGTTTGTAGAAGAAGAGAAAAATTTAGAGTATGAAAGGGTTCAAGAAGTTATTGATAAAATTGAGCGGGATGCTGATATTAAATCAATTTAATTCTGTTATATTTATTTGGCTTTAGTAATATGCTAAAAAAAGTCAAGGGGAGCGGGATATTGCTTGTCGTTTTCCTCCAAATATACAGGACTTACGCAAATTCACCTTGAACGCCCTCACTGGATTTAGTTTCTGTGCATAAGTCCTGATATAGTTCAATCCGAAGCGATCGCTATCTAAAAACAAAACCACCCCCAATCAATGGAGGTGGCCCAAACACAATACACACTATTTAGGGTTTGCCGAAAAAGTCTTATGAGTGAGGGGAGGAGTCAGGAGTCAGGAGGACAACACAATATTTTCCTTCTTCCTTCTTCCTTCTTCCTTCTTCCTTCTTCCTTCTTCAAACCTAGTAATCGAAATCGCCGCCGCCCATACCAGCGCCAGCAGGAGCACCTTCCTTGGGTTCAGGTTTGTCAACAACAATACACTCAGTTGTCAACACCATGCCAGCAATAGAAGCAGCGTTTTGTAGAGCGGAACGAGTTACCTTAGCAGGGTCAACAATACCAGCTTCAAATAAATCCATAAACTCGTTACTAGCAGCATTGTAACCAGTATTGAAATCCTTCTCTTTCACGCGCTCGCCAATCACAGCACCATTCTGACCAGCATTTTCAGCAATGCGCTTCAGTGGAGCTAACAAAGCACGACTAACAATTAAAGCACCTGTCAACTCTTCAGCTTGCAAGTTCTCATTTGCCCAATTTTCTAGATCGGGAGCTAAGTGAGCTAGAGTTGTACCGCCACCAGGAACAATACCTTCTTCTACAGCAGCTTTAGTTGCGTTGATAGCGTCTTCCAAGCGTAATTTGCGGTCTTTCATTTCTGTTTCAGTAGCAGCACCAACCTTGATTACAGCCACCCCACCAGCTAACTTAGCTAAACGCTCTTGTAACTTCTCTTTGTCGTAGGAAGATTCAGTTTCTTCCATCTGACGGCGAATTTGTTCGCAACGAGCTTTAACTTCTTTTTCGTTACCTTCAGCAACGATGGTCGTGTTGTCCTTGGTGATGTTGATGCGACGAGCTTTACCAAGCATATCTAACTTAGTGCTTTCTAGTTTCAAACCAGCATCTTCAGTAATAACTTGACCGCCAGTTAATACAGCAATATCTTCTAACATTGCTTTACGGCGATCGCCAAAACCAGGAGCTTTCACAGCAGCTACATTCAAAACACCCCGTAGACGGTTAACAACCAGAGTAGCTAAAGCTTCTTTCTCAATATCTTCAGCCAAAATTAATAAAGGTTTGCCAGAACGAGCTACTTGTTCTAATACTGGTACTAAATCTTGTACTAGAGCAATTTTCTTATCAGTAATTAGAATCATTGGTTCTTCGAGTACAGCTTCCATCCGCTCCATATCTGTTGCGAAGTAGGGAGAGATATAGCCTTTGTCGAAACGCATACCTTCAGTAATTTCTAGTTCGGTCTGCATTGACTTCCCTTCTTCCAGGGAAATTACGCCTTCTTTGCCTACCTTATCCATTGCTTGGGCAATCATATTACCCACTTCTTCGTCGTTACCAGCAGAGATAGAACCGACTTGAGCGATCGCCTTAGAATCTTCAATTTGACGAGCGTGAGATGCAATTTTTTCTACTAGGAAAGTTGCTGCTTTGTCAACACCGCGCTTGATAGCAATAGGGTTAGCACCTGCAGCTACGTTGCGTAGACCTTCTTTTACCATTGCGTGAGCTAAAACGGTAGCTGTAGTAGTACCGTCACCTGCTGCGTCATTAGTTTTAGAAGCTGCTTGACGAATTAAAGCAACTCCTGTATTTTCAATATGATCTTCTAGTTCGATTTCTTTAGCGATGGTGACACCATCATTAACGATTTGAGGAGCGCCGAATTTTTTCTCTAGAACTACATTTCTACCTTTTGGACCGAGTGTTACTGCTACAGACTCAGCGAGAATATCCATTCCTTTTTCGAGGGCGCGACGAGCATTTTCGTTGTAGATAATACGTTTAGCCATAGTTGTAATTTTTATTGATAAGTAATTGTGGATTTGACATCTCCAGGGGTTGAAACACCCTGAATTCTGTGTAAAAAAACACCGCAAAAGAGATAAGTCCACTTTTGCTTCCAGCCTGTCAACAAACTTCTAGACTCCTCGGGATAGACAAAAATCTACCTGTGAGCTTACCGAATAATTAATAATTAATAATTAATAATTAATAATTAAATAATTCTGGTTTAAAGCCTCCCCTTTTAAGGGAAAAAAAAAAGAAAATATTCCTTATATTCAATTCCGTAACGGTTTTAACCAGAGGTAATTATCAATTATCCATTATCCATTATCAATTAATGAACTTTAGAGTGGTTTCACTCAAGGTATTGGAGCAATCTTCTCGCTGTTCTATTTGTGATTTTGTTGATAATTGTTGCTTTAGCACTTTGGCAAACATCAAGTGGATCGAGGAAGTTTGCTAGTGCTATGAAACAACTTGATAATTCTTAATTAACAATTGCGAGAATATCTTTTTCTGCAAGTAGCACATACTCATCACCACCGAGTTTGATATCTGTTCCGGCGTATTTGGAGTACAGCACTTTGTCTCCGACTTTAACTTCCATTTCTGCACGGGAACCGTCGTCATTACGCTTACCAGGACCAGCAGCAGCAACTTCTCCTACTTGGGGTTTTTCTTTTGCATTGTCAGGTAGCAGAATACCACCTGCTGTTTTTTCTTCAGCTGCACTGACTTTAACAAATACGCGATCGCCTAAAGGCTTAACAGTAGAAACACTCAGTGTTACGGCTGCCATGGTTTTCCCTCCAGATATATTTTACTATTGCTGAGAGGCTAGAATCTGAAGCTCAATTATTGGCTTCGTTTGATTTTTTAGCACTCTCACTACCTGAGTGCTAATTTAGCTGAATAAGAGTTGCCATTGCAACTGATGAAACTGTACGGGTTCCCGAACTGAGAGATTTGGTTTTTGGTGGTGGTGCATAGTAATGGTAAAGGAGTGTGGGGAGATGGGGAGATGGGGAGATGGGGGGATGGGGAGATGGGGGGATGGGGAGATGGGGGTATAGGGAGATGGGGGGATGGGGAGATGGGGAGTGTGGGAGAAATTAAAGAATATGTATCCTACCATTACCATGCAGGACTATCGATCTTTTCGTCAAAAGTCTAAATAAAATCGCCAAAACAACAATCCTCTCAATTGAATTGAGCTTTTTAAATTAGGACAGTAGACTAAAATTATCTGAGTAAATCAAGAATTTTACCGTCAAAGTCATTTGTTATTTACAAATAAGACATTTGACAAAAAGACAATATCCCTAGAAATTTGTTGGAAGGTGTGTCGAAAATTTTATGACAGATAATATATCATCTCAAAAAACCGAGAAATCTGATGGGGCTAATTTCCAGATAGCCGAATGCCAGGAAAATTATCGACAGGACGATACTGACCAAGATATTTGTCAGGCATCCCTTGGTGTTTGTGTCCAATCTCTCGGATTAAGTAAAATTCAGCGACATATTTTTATTTGTGCTGACCAAACAAAGCCTAAATGTTGTTCAACAGAGGCTGGTTTAGAGGCGTGGAATTATCTCAAAAAACGGCTCAAAGAATTGAAACTTGACCAGGTTAACACTGATTTACCTGGCTGTATATTTCGTACTAAAGCTAACTGTTTACGAGTTTGTTGTCAAGGTCCAATCATGCTTGTTTATCCTGAAGGAATATGGTATCATTCCGCAACTCCTCCTGTAATTGAAAGAATTATTCAAGAGCATATAATGGGCGATCGAGTTGTAGAGGAATATGTTTTTCTAACTCATCCTTTGCCCGAATCAATGATTATTTCATCAAATAGCCTTAGTTGATTCATTAGCTGATACTCAGAAATTGTGGACATTTACTTGAGTGCCAAACTCAAAAGTTCAAAGTTAACAATTAGTAACTAACAGTTATCAATATAAGTCCTGATCGTATTAGTAGCCAATACTGTCAAATTTTCATATATTATTAAAAGCAGTGGAAGTTATTTTTCACAAATACAAAACTATTATCTAGTTATATTTCTAAATATTGTAGAAGTATTGATTGAGTCTAAAATCTATAATCAATAATAGATAGGGGCATAATTTCTTTAGATCGTTAGATGCAGCTCCTTGCCCTGTGGCTAAGGATATATATTCATTTAAAAGAAAGTAGCAAACTCGCCCTACTTCCTTAATTTTCTATGAAAGATGTGGTTAATACCTGTCTTTGAATTTAATGTTTGCGGGAATTAAAAAAAGTGAGTTCTTCATTATGAAGGAAATTAATACTACAGACCAAAGACGGTTAATGTTGGTTGATGATGACCCTAATTTAATCTTATTAGTCAAGGATTATTTAGAATTTCGTGGGTATCAGGTAACAACGGCAGAAAATGGCCGAGAGGCACTAGAAAAGCTGGAAAATGAAATTCCTGAGCTAATTATATGTGATGTGATGATGCCAGAAATGGATGGCTATACCCTTGTGCAGCATATCAGAGAAAATCCAGCTACAGAATGGGTTCCAGTTCTATTTCTATCTGCCAAGGGTCAAAGTCAAGACCGAGTCAAAGGTTTAAATACTGGAGCTGATGTCTACATTGTCAAACCATTTGAGCCAGAAGAACTCGTAGCTCAAGTAGAATCTTCCTTGAAGCAAGCTTCTCGCCTCATTAAACATCAAAATTCTAATGTGGGTAATAGTGGGCCAAAAATTAAGGTGCGCCGAAACGTAGAATTAACTCCCACAGAATTAAAGGTAGTCCAACTTGTAGCCCAGGGGATGGCAAACCGTGATATTGCACAAATGATGGAAGTTAGTCAAAGAACGATTGAGAGTCATGTAAGCAATATGCTTGGTAAAACTGGTCTACATAATCGGACAGAATTAGCTCGTTGGGCAATAGAAAGTAAAAAGGCTTAGGTATAATTACCCATAAATGATCGTGGGTAAATACAGAAAGCGAAAACTTCTCTAAAGTTCATCAAACTTACTCATAACTATAGCTATCAAACTAAGATGACTAAGTTTGTTCAGTTGTCTCTCCATTGAGTCGTTATCAGCTACAATTAAGGTATGAAGCTAGTTGAACGTCATGTTATTAGCAAATCATATCATTTGTGGTCAGCTTGTGACCACAAGGCTTTTTTTTCTAAAAATCTGTTTAACGTGCGCTAACTATTATTACCGTTAATATTTCTTTTCCTATCAAAAGAAATGAAATTTTAATGAACTTGATCATAAGGTATCTAAAAGTTACGATTATCAAGCTTTACTTACCAAGGTAAGCAAGCAAATAATCAGAAGATTAGACTCAGCTTGGAGTAGTTATTTTGCAGCTTGAAAAGCATGGCAAAAACAACCCAATAGATTTTTAGGAAGACCGAAAATTCCCAAATATAAGCATAAGATAAAAGGCTGAAATATTCTGCCCTATTTAGATGAATCAATTTACGCGCAAAGCCTTAAAAAAAGGAATTTGTCATCTGTCGATGAGTGAAATAAAAATTCCCACTTCACAGACAGAAATAATAGAGGCCAGAATTATCCCCAAAAGTAGCTGTTATATAATAGAAATAGTCAATTAAAAATCGGAGGAAACAACAGAAAATCAACAAATAGCAGGAGTAGACAAAGGAAGTGAATAACTTAATGGCTTTAACTAATCAAACAGGTGTAGCACCTAATTATGATCAATGGGAGACCATTAAAAGCCATTAACACCTTTGATAATAAAAAACGCTCCCTGATACAATCCCAACTGAAAACCAAAAATAATCCAAATTTATTCCATCGGTTAAACGCTCTAAATCATAAACGAAACTGTAGAGTAGAAAATTATCTACATACAGCGAGTAAAAGAGTCATAGATTGGTGTGAGGGACATCAAATAGGAACCTTAATAAGTTGGATATAATTATGCATTGGAAATAATCTATTAATCTCAGGAAAAAGAACAATCAACAGTTTGTTAACATACCTCATTATAGATTAATAGAGAGGTTAACTTCTAAGGCTCAGATTAATTGGGATAAAAGTAATAATTACAGAAGAATCCGGGTGCATCACAATTAAGTTCTTTAGATAGAGATGAATTACCAACATAAGGTGAGTCAAAACCGATATTTAAAGGAAAAAGAATGGTTAGAGGACTGTATAAAACAGGAGATAATAAATTATTAAATGTTGATGTTAATGGGGCATTTAATATTATTAGAAAAGTAATTCCTGATGTTTTTGGGGAATAAAGGGTTTGTCGTTTAACCCTGTAGTGCTTGAGCCACTTGCGTTTGACTAGACTTTCAGACCTTCTCCTTCAGTTTGAGTAAGTTTAGTTGAGCGGTGTAAGTCTTGATCTTTAAATGTAATTTGTATATTTGAGGGCTGTAATTTTGTACTGCCCCAGTTTTTCTATATTCCTAGTTTTATATACATAATTTTTATTAAGTCAACTGAATTATTAGAATATTGGACGAATAAAATTTTCAAAATATGGCCTGAATGAAGAATTATTGTCTTATATTGAAGATATGGAAGGGGATCAATTAATTTAATAAGCATAAAAAGTATTTTTTTACATAAAAAAGACTAAAATAAATAGTATATAACTACTGAAATTATTAAAATTATGAGTAGAGAAAAAGATTATCGGTTTATTATACAAGGGTGATTTTTTGCAGTTTAAATCTAAAATATGCAAGTAAAAATGTTAGTTTATCTAAATTAAAAATAATATAGGCATTCAGCCGTCAGCTATTAGCTATCAGCTACTAATTTTGAGAAAGGTAAAAGAAATTGAGAAATTGAGAAATAATAAAAAGCTACTGCCAAATTCACCTTCCCAAACCTTAGAAGTAATTATTCATTACTAATTGCTGTTAACGTAGTTCCTTCCCAGGAGGCTAGCTGACTGCTAATAGCTGTTTGCGCAGTATTCCGCAGGAAATGCTTACAAAATTGCATTTATGATCGGAATATTACTAAAGTAACAGGACTTACGCAAATTGACTTTTAAACCACCATCTGTAGGGGCGAATGGTATTTGCGTTCCGTAAAGCTGCCGAATGACGCCCTCTCTACTCTATATGTAGAGTGTCTGCGTAAGTCCTGAGTAATAGATTTAGACTGAATTATCTAAAATCAATATTAAATTTAAGTTTCTATGAATAATTCCAAGAACCGTCTTTCTATATTTGTTGACGGGAATAATATGTTCTACGCTCAACAAAAAAATGGTTGGTTTTTTGACCCAAGAAGAGTATTAGAACATTTCAACAAACCAGAAGTAAAACTAATAAATGCTTTTTGGTACACAGGCTTAAAAGACCCACAAGATCAAAGGGGATTCCGAGATGCTTTAATTAGTTTGGGTTATACAGTACGCACCAAAATTCTTAAAGAATATTATGATGATGTTTCGGGTCGCTATTCTCAAAAAGCTAATTTAGATATTGAAATTGTAGTAGATATGTTTAATACAGTAGACCAATATGACCAAGTAGTTTTATTTAGTGGAGATGGGGATTTTGAAAGAGCTATTGAGCTACTACGTTCTAAAAATACTCATATAACTGTTGTATCAACAGAGGGAATGATTGCTAGAGAATTGCGAAATGCTACAGACCAATATGTAGACTTAAATGATATTCGCGACCAAATAGAAAAGGCCGAATATTAATTAAGAAGGAAGAGGGAAGAAGGAAGAAGGAAGAAGGAAAAAAATCTCAATTTCTTTCAGAATGCACTAAGTAAGAAGGTAGGAAGTATCAAATAAAAAATCTCTGCTTGAAGACTTTAATATCTTCCTAGAAAATTAAAAAAAATTAGACTAATTTACGTTTAATTTAAAGTATATTAACTAACTTGTAAGACAAGGTAAGATAAAAAAAAGCTCAAGACTAACTTCTGTAAACTATAAGGGAAAAATAATGACAAGTAATCAAGACCGAATTATTATTTTTGATACGACTCTCCGGGATGGGGAACAATCTCCTGGGGCGGCTCTCAATATAGATGAAAAATTGACTATTGCTCGACAACTATCTCGCCTGGGGGTAGATGTGATTGAAGCGGGTTTTCCCTACTCTAGTCCTGGAGATTTTGAAGCAGTACAAAAAATTGCCGAGACAGTGGGTGTAGAAGGAGGCCCAACAATCTGTGGTTTGGCAAGAACAACCCGTGCAGATATTGAAGCAGCAGGTAAAGCTCTTAAACCCGCAGCTAATGCTCGTATTCATACTTTTATTGCTACTTCCGATATTCACTTAGCTTATAAACTTAAGAAAACTAGAGAAGAAGTATTGGCGATCGCTCCTGAAATGGTGGCCTATGCTAAAACTTTCGTAGATGATGTAGAATTTTCACCCGAAGATGCAGGTCGCTCTGACCCAGAATTTCTCTATCAAGTATTGGAGGCGGCGATCGCTGCTGGAGCGACTACGGTGAATATTCCCGATACTGTTGGTTATACGACACCTGCTGAATTTGGGGCGCTCATCCGAGGTATTAAGGAAAATGTACCCAATATTGACCAAGCTATTATTTCTGTTCATGGTCACAACGACCTCGGTTTAGCAGTCGCTAACTTCCTCGAAGCTGTGAAAAACGGCGCTCGTCAACTGGAATGCACTATTAACGGTATCGGTGAGCGAGCTGGTAATGCTGCTTTGGAAGAGTTAGTTATGGCATTGCACGTCCGGCGACAATATTTCAATCCTTTCCTTGGTCGCGCACCAGAGTCAGAAGCACCACTTACTAAGATTGATACTCGTCATATTTATAAAACATCTCGTCTGGTTTCTAACTTGACAGGAATGTTTGTGCAACCAAATAAAGCTATTGTCGGTGCTAATGCTTTTGCCCATGAGTCAGGTATTCATCAAGATGGGGTACTCAAGAATAAGCTTACTTATGAAATCATGGATGCTGAGTCTATCGGTTTGACAGATAACCAAATAGTCTTGGGTAAACTTTCCGGTCGTCATGCTTTCCAAACTCGTCTCAAAGAACTTGGGTTTGATATTTCTGATGAAGAGGTGAATAAAGCTTTCCTCAGATTTAAAGATTTGGCAGACAAAAAGAAAGAAATTACAGATTGGGATTTGGAATCTATTGTTAACAGTGAGATTCAACAACCACCAGAACTCTTCCGTATAGAGTTGGTACAGGTTTCCTGTGGCGATCGCTCTCGTCCCACGGCCACGGTTAGTATCCGAACTCCTAATGGGGAAGAATTGACTGATGCTGCTATTGGTACTGGTCCTGTGGATGCTGTATACAGGGCAATTAACCGAGTGGTGAATGTGCCTAATGATTTAATTGAGTTTTCTGTGCAGTCGGTAACTGCTGGTATTGATGCTATTGGGGGAGTGACTATTCGTTTGCGCCATGAAGGACGGGTGTATTCTGGTCATGCTGCTAATACTGATATTATTGTGGCATCAGCTCAAGCTTATATGAATGCTTTAAATCGTTTGTATGTAGCTTTGCAAAGTGATGTGAAGAAAATACATCCGCAAAAGAGCGATCGAGCGGTGGAAGTGGTATAGCGCTTCGCGCAAGTCAGAAGTCAGATTGGGAGGATGGGGAGATGGGGAGATGAGGTGATGGGGTGATGGGGTGATGGGGTGATGGGGTGATGGGGGGATATAACAAGGAACAAGTTGCTGTTTGACTTATGTTGATGATGAACCGTAAGACATAGAAATACTGTTCCCTGTTCCCTGTTCCCTGTTCCCTGTTCCCTGCTATAAAGTAAAAATTTGGCAATGGCGCTCAGATGGAACTTTTATTGATACTGAACCCGAGCAGATTTGATATCAATTATTTCCCCCCACTCCCCCACTCCCTTCCGTATCTGTATATCCGTGCCATAATCCGTGTGAGCTACTCCCCTACTCCCCTACTCCCTACCTCCTAGAGCGGAAAGATATGAATTTTCTCCTTTGTTGCGATCGCTACTACCATTCTTAGGATAATTTTGAAAATTCACAGACTGTTGCGGTACACCAATAGCAATACCTTCTTGGTCAAATGCTTGTTTAATTTTGAGGCGGAATTCACGTCCCACAGCAAACTGTTGTATTGGTGCAGTCTTAATCCAAATTTGAATTAAAATGCCTGTGTGCGAGATATTATCAACTGCTCTATAAAACTGATACAAAGCGTCACATAACGTGACAATCTGATAGCGTAGCTCCTCCGTAGGAGGCTGTTTACTTCCTGCTTCTTGTGAGGCCGTCGGCGGTTACTCATCCACAGGCATTCACGGTCGTTCGCGTTAGCGTTGCGGAGCAAACCGACCGCATCTCTCGCTCTTTATACTGGCGTTTAAATCTCAATAAGATTGACAAGCCACATTCAGGACAATCATAAGTCCTTACATTTAATGGCATATCCTGAACATGACCACAGTTAGAACAAGTCTTTGATGATGGAAAAAACCTGTCAACTAATACTAACTCAGAACCATACCACTCACACAGAGCATGCAAGTTGTCTCCTAAACTCATAAAATCACTATCTGCTAACTGATTTAGCTAGCTTATGGTTAGCTAACATACCACTAACATTTAAATCTTCACCCACCCCTCTTGCTCCCCTCCCAGGAGGGGATGGGGGTGGGTTGTGGTTCTTGGCTAGATATGTTGTCAATTTATGAAGTGCGTCTTTGCGGATGTTAGCTACTTTTGTGTGTAGCTTGGCAATTTTCAGTTGTATTTTTCGCCAATTAGCTGAACCAATTTCTTTATTCCGGTTTAGATATTGTAGTTGAGAAACCTTGGCTTCAAACTGGCGATATGACTTGACACTTTCAAAGACTTTCCCATCACTTAAAGTTGCTAATGTCTTAATGCCTAAATCTACACCTACAACTTCAGTAGTTTTTGGTGTTGGATCAGGAGTAAATTCATAAGCAAAACTTAAATACCAATCACCTGCCTGTTTACTAATAGTTATTTTTTGAGTAGTTGCTTCAATAGGTTCATAAGTTTTGACAATACCAATAAAAGGTAATTTATGATTCCATCCATTTAATTCTATTGGTTTTCCTGAATTATCAATTGTAAATGAATCAGACCTACCTTTCTTCTTAAACTTTGGGTATTTTCCTATTCCGGCAAGGGAAATACCTATTGCCTGTATAGTAAATAAAATGGCAATTGAGTATATGACAACACTTGTTGCTTGTTTGAGTGCGCCTGAATAAGTATTAACTCGCAAATATTCTATTTTTAAGCCTCCCCTTATAAGGGGATAAGAAAGAGAATATTCCAGATTTCAAGGCTCCTTATTGCAGAGATACTGATAACTGATAACTGTTAACTGATAACTGAAATGACACTATACTCTACATTTTTGAGTAAAATTTAAAAGAGATCGAATATAGATAAAAATGCTTATAGTCCAGTATAATTGATTGCTTTTTTATCAATTTATATATACAGCATCAGCCATTAGGATTACAATTATATTGATTTATTTTTGCAGAGTACAGGAGTATTTCTATGCCAGATGCGGTAGGTGTCATAGAAACTATTGGTTTTCCAAGCATCTTAGCTGCTGCAGATGCTATGGTCAAAGCTGCGCGAGTTACCTTAGTTTACTATGGTATAGCCGAAAGAGGCCACTTTGTCGTTGCAGTTCGGGGACCAAATTCTGAAGTTTATCCTTCAGTCCAAGCTGGCATTGAAGCAGCAGAAAAAGTCTATGGTGGTATAGTGGATGGTCACTATATTGTTCCTAATCCCCCGGAGAATGTAGAATCTGTATTACCACTAAGTTATACAGAAATTAGTGAACAATTTAGATGAATATTGTCCTAAACTTATTGATAGCTCAAATTAATATTATTGATAATTTGGCTGAATATATAGTTTAGTTATGGCAGACATCTAAAATTTTTACAATTAATTGCAGAGATTAATTCTTAACTTAAATTTAGGAGAAATATAATGGCACAACAAGCTGTTGGAGCACTGGAAACTAAGGGTTTTCCTGGCATTTTAGCTGCTTCTGATGCAATGGTAAAAGCAGGTCGAGTCACTTTAGTGGGTTATATTAGGGTTGGTAGCGCTCGGTTTACTGTTCAAATTAGAGGTGATGTTTCGGAAGTCAAAACTGCTATGGATGCAGGAATTGCTGCAGTCGAAAAAGTTTATGGTGCGACCTTGGAATCTTGGGTAATTATTCCTCGTCCTCACGATAATATTGTGGCTGTTTTACCAATAGATTTTAATCCAGGTGTTGAAGAATACCGCCAACGAGTAGAAGGAATAACTGTACCAAGATTGCCTAATAGGTAGATAAATTTTGATTAATTAAATATCTACATAATTCTATTTGAAGCCGTCCATAAGACTATAAGTATGACCAATATTTACTATTTTGGTTAGTATTAAAAAGCGTTTCCTGGCGGAATGCTTCCCTATGGGATGCTACGCAAACGCAAACAGCAGTTCAGCAATCAACGGTCAGCTTTTTAGAAGGGGATTTAAACCCCTCCTAAAATTCAGCGAATTATAGAAGTCGGGGATGTTTTATCCAAGCTTGGACGTTCCGGAATGCTCGGCAAACAGGTGCCTAATTATATGCACAAATTTTTCGGCTAATAGCTGATAGCTAGTTAAAAAATATAGACAGTGGACGGTACTATGGAAGCATGATTTGAATTGTTAGTTTGGATGAAATATTAGAGCTGATTTATAAAGTAAATATTAAGAGGATAAATGCTTTACAGTGTAAGGGTTCGACACTATCTAAGCCCCTAGGGCATAATTTTCCGCAAACCCATGCTAGAAAGGAGTTTTAACTCAGTTTATAAATCAGCTCTTAGGTTTGAGGTATTCAATAATTAATAATTAATAGTTAATAGTTAATAGTTAATAGTTGCCTGTATTTAAAAATAAAGATTGGTGATTTTTTTTTGATTTATTTATTCAAATAATTGAAGATGCTTGAAATGTTAATTATTAAATAATTACAAAAAATCAATAACTAGAACACACAAAACTATCACAATTAATTAGGAAGCTATATCTTCATGTGAAAAAAAATCTTAAAATTAGTGAGATTTTAATAGTGAAAATTAAAAAAGTAATAAGTGAACATTTTCATTCAAGATGCTATTGTTAAAATAAGCAGAAGAGAATCTATGTAAAATATATTGAACTTATCTATTGTTGACAATAAAACGTAACATCGAATGACATTTTGATTGAAAATAGCCACGGCGGAGCAAAGACTATGACAGCAGAATAGTCTTTATTTATTGTAGCTAATTTTCTGATTGAATTTTGTGTAGGTAAGGCGAGCATATAGCAAAGAAACGAAAGTACAGATAATAAAGTCTGAAACTCTTAGCACTGTTATATACTCCCTCATGCCAAAATATTTTCTACACAACCGCGTCGAGGACTGCTATATATTGAATCTTATCTGAACCTATGGATACTTGGATTATACAATTACACCGCTCTACTAATGAAATTACTTTTTTGGCAATTAGTGCCTTGTCAGCAATAATTTTTTGCTTTTGGTTTATCCCTATTGCTACAGATACTATGGTAAATTCTGCAGCAGGTTTAGCTGAAAAATATTTAGGTAAAAATCAACGCACATTAGTAATTAATTCTAGTACAAATAATCCTGAATTATTTTTGATGTTGCTATCATTGAGTCTCGGTAGGTTAGGAGGTATAGCAACTCCTCTAGGTTCAAATTTTGCCAATATTTATCTGATGTTTATTGTCGCACCAATAATTGTTATAGGTAAATGGGTATTTTTAGGAAAAATATCTAATATTAAAAGTTTTATTGAAATTCTGAATAAAGAAAAAATGCTATTTTTCTGGCATTTTTCCATGTCATTATCAATGTTTGCCTTTGCAACTACAGCTTATTGGTGCATTACTGGTGAATCGGAATTTTCACCTTTGCCAGAAGTCATAGATTCTCGAACTTTGCCTTGGGTAATTGTTGGTGGTATAACTTGTTTAGCAGGTATATTTGTCTTTTTTGTTTATGAAAAACAGTTTAAGCAAAAAAGACCTGAATTATTTGAAGATATTAATGCAGATGATTATGAAGCAAGTTGGTGGAAGTTTGTTGTAGGCACTGCTTTATTGATATTATTATGTTATATTTTAAATACATTATTTATAGCTTGGACTGAAATTTATGATGATTTACTGACTAAATTATTTGGTGATTCAATCTTTGCAGGATTGCATTATTTTTTGGGAAGTTTAATATCATCCCTACCAGAAACAATTGTAGCTGTGAAAAATTATGAGCGTTTAACTTCACCAGATTTAAACACTGCAATGGCATCAGCTAGTCAGTCAAATATGACTAATTTGGGAATAGGTTGTTTAGGTAGTGTTTTAGCAAGTTTACTATTGGCTATAGGTATTAATTATCAGTTGTAAAATGAAGCGATCGGCTGTGTTGAAAAATAATTTTGAAGAAGGAAGAAGGAAGAATAAAAAAGTGGATGGGGTGATAAGATACGAAGTGGCAGGTCGTTGACTATCCTCAACCAAATTGTAGGCACCGTGTAGACGGTGGGGTATTAAACTCATAAAGAAAAAGATAATTACTGAATAATTAAGGTTTAAATCTTCTTCTTTGAACAATAAAGAAAGACAAAAAATTATTTTCGCTAATCTTATAATTTTAAGGAGAGTTCATTAATTGATAATTGATAATGGATAATTGATAATTACCTCGGGTTTTAAGCGCTACGGAATTGAATATAAGGAAATATTATTTCTTCTCTTGGTCGATGGTCGGACAGCTCCGAGACCTCGCCATCCCACCCTGCGGGAAGCTACGAAGATCGACCGCTGTCTTGGTCTCATGGATATGGCGCAGGTTTCGGAGCCATCCCTCGACCGCTTTTTTCCCCTTAAAAGGGGAGGCTTCAAGGCGCGAATTATTTAATTATTAATTATTAATTATTAATTATTCGGTAATCATATCATGTCCGATTGAACAGTTATAAATAAATAACGACGGAGTCCTCAGGAGTCAACCCACCCCTCGCCCCTCCCCCTACCCTCCTGGGAGGGGAAGGACCGAGTCAGGAGGTAAGAAAGAAGAAGGAAGAAGAAGAACTGGAGTTGAAAGAGAAAGTTTTTTTATCACTAATTATCCGGACATGATATAATTATTAATTATTGAATATATAGCAATCCTATTTTATTCGTATCCAAAATCTTGCTGCTTTTTGGGAATAGGGAATAGGGAATGGGTAATGGTCAATGGGTAAGAGTTTCGGAGTTGATCAGGACTTATATCAAGTAACATTAATTAGGGCTTGCTGATTAAATCTAAAAGCATTGACATATCAAGACTTTAGCCTTTTAGGGGTCGAATTGCAGTACCTGGTTTTTAGCTCTTCACGCTCAAAAAGGAGCGTATTTTAGGCTCATAGTTGGGCAGAAAAATCATTCTAACAATTCTTACTCCTACCTCTTCGCTCATTCCTATTTCTCCTGTCTCCTACAAAGAGCAAAAAGACTTTCCATACGCAAACCCTAATTAACCGCAATGTAGGGACGTTGCATAAGGTCGTCCCTACCAGGTTGGGTAAAGATTGTTTATTGCAGTATAGCTAATGCACTATTTTAGCTGTTTTAGCTGTGTCAGTCCACTACAAGTTTTGCTACAGAGAAGTCTGACCCCACTCTCCAGTAAAAACAAAAGAATTTATAGGTTTACGACTGCGGGGAGAAAGTTCTCTCTCTCGTAAAGACTCAGGCAAAATATCGGGTTCTTCTGGATACCCAATAGCTATAGCTGCCACTGGTTCATATCCTTGTGATATTTTATATAATTCACGCGCTTTATCAAGATGAAAACCTCCCATTTGATGAACTCTCAAACCCATTTCTGTTGCTTGAAAAGTTAGGGAAGCAACTGCTAAACCTACATCGTGAAAAGCGTGTCTATTAGGTTTATTATTTTTGTCAAAAAAAAGTTTAGCAACGGATAACATTAATACAGGAGCAAGACCTGCCCAAGGTTGATTTCCTTCTACTATACAACTGAAAAGACGGTCGTATTCAGCAGGGTTTTCTTTAGTGGCAACTATGAAACTCCAAGGTTGTTCATTGAAACAAGAAGGAGACCATCTTGCTGCTTCTAGAAGTGAAAGTAATACTTCTGAGGAAACCATTTTGTCAGCAAAAGCTAAAGAACTCCAACGTTGTTTTAATAAGTTATTAATTGGATATTTATTTTCCGTGTATTTTTCCATTTTTTGAATTTTGAATAACTACTTGATGTATCTCAATAATATCAAAATTTGTTACTGCTTATATCATCTTTAGTTGAATATTACATTTTAGAAGGAGGAAGGAAGAAGGCAGAAGTAAAGTAGTGGCGTGACTACCTAAAATGTTGCAATAGTCGGAGCGGGTTCGAGGTTAAATTAATGGGGTGACAAATGATGAGATAAATTCGCCTCCCCCCACCAATAATAACTGAGCAAATTAACTGTTCCGGTTTAGTATTAGGGTCTGGTTCGAGGTTAAATTAATGGGGTGACAAATGATGAGATAAATTCGCCTCCCCCCACCAATAATAACTGAGCAAATTAACTGTT
>NZ_JAAHGH010000094.1:18606-29222 GCF_010672525.1 Okeania sp. SIO2B3
AATAACTGAGCAAATTAACTGTTCCGGTTTAGTATTAGGGTCTGGTTCGAGGTTAAATTAATGGGGTGACAAATGATGAGATAAATTCGCCTCCCCCCACCAATAATAACTGAGCAAATTAACTGTTCCGGTCTAGTAGTAAGATTTAAAGGTAGTAGCTCGTCTAAACTAAAATTGTGAGTAAAACCCAACGCTAAAATCCCCCCAACCCCCCTTGGAAAGGGAGGAGAGGTCTATATTTTCTATCTACCCACATTTTTAAGCTAGGCGAGCTAGTAGAATGAGGTAAAGTTTGGTTTTAATTTTCAGGGGAAAGCTAATCTTTATATTACTAAAGAATAAAAGAATGAACGGACAGTTAGAAAAATCTATTGTTTTAATTACCAGTGCCAATAACGACTCTCGCAAAGCAAATATTATTGGTACTGGGTTTGCTTTTTATCAACAAGAAAATTACACTTATTTGCTGACTTGCGCTCATGTTGTTGAGGATGTGGGTGGTGAGGAAAATGTATTGGTAAATAATATTTCCGCAGAAGTTGTGGCAATAGGAGATACTCAGGGTTTTGATTTGGCTGTTTTGCGAGTCAAAGAACTTTTGTCTGTTCTTCCTTTAGGATTAATGATGTTACCTGGAGAGCTAGAAATAAGTTTAAAAATTTCAATTCCTGGTTATTTTCTTTGGGGTCAAAATAAGGTGCGTCGTCGCAAAACAATCAAGGGAATTATGATGGTTGAAGCTGGTGAAGAAAAGGCTTTCCAGATTATCAAAAATGTGGGAGAAGAAGTTGCTATTGGGAAGCTAAAAATAGAAGTTGGTAAATTGCAAAAAGGTTATAGTGGGGCACCTGTTGTAGATTTAGAAACAGGTTTTGTTGTGGGCATAACTACTCACATGGAGGGGAAAAATGAAGAGGAAGGAAAGGAGGGAACGGCAATATCTATTGAAGCTTTGAAGAAGATTTGGCCTGAAATGCCTCCTGATATTTTTAACTCTTACTTGGAAAAATTTGACGTAATAACTGTAAACATAAAAGGGGAAGAAATTAATCGTCATTCCTACAAAGCAGTATTTTTCACTGAACATTTGGGTAATGGTGTGATGTTGGAAATGGTGGCTATTCCTGGGGGTACTTTTATGATGGGTTCGCCAGAAAATGAAGTAGGAAGACGTGATAGTGAAAGTCCGCAACATGAAGTTACTCTGCAACCTTTTTATATGAGTAAATATGCTATTACTCAAAACCAATATCAAATAATTATGGGTAAAAATCCTTCTGATTTTCAAGGGGGAAACCGCCCAGTAGAATGTGTGTCATGGTACGATGCGACAGAATTTTGTCAAAAGCTATCTCAGAAAACTGGGAAAAACTACAGACTACCGAGTGAGAGTCAGTGGGAATATGCTTGTCGTGCAGGTACAACCACACCTTTTTATTTTGGAGAAACTATAACGTCTGAGTTAGCTAACTACAATGGCAATGATATTTATGGCAAGGCACCTAAAGGTAAATATCGAGAAGAAACAACAGATGTAGGGAGTTTTCCTCCTAATGCTTTTGGTTTATATGATATGCACGGCAATGTCTGGGAGTGGTGCGCTGATGACTGGCATAAAAACTATGAAGGTGCCCCTACTGATGGTAGTGCTTGGCTGGAAAATGATGGAAAAGAACATTATCTCGTACTGCGTGGCGGTTCTTGGCTAATCATTCCTGATGGCTGCCGTTCCGCGTATCGCAACTACAACGCTGGGCGCGACATCCTCAACTACAATTTTGGCTTTCGTGTAGTATGTGATGGCGGGAGAATTACATGAAGTCAGAAGTCAGAAGTTAGAAGTCAGAAGTTTAGACTTGATTGTCCCTTCAGAAAACTCAGGGTTTACACATAGTATGTTAAGAATGTATATGTGGAAAATTAATCAGATTAGTAGATGGCTCAAAAAGCGTACCAATTTAGATTTTACCCAACTCCAGAGCAGGAAAATTTGTTGCGGAGGACTTTGGGTTGCGTGCGTCTAGTCTACAACAAGGCTTTAGCAGCAAGGACTCAAGCTTGGTATGAACAGAAGCAAAGAGTGAGTTACAAGCAAACTTCAGCTATGCTGACGAACTGGAAAAAACAGGAAGATTTAGATTTCCTCACAGAAGTCAGCAGTGTTCCATTACAGCAAGGTTTAAGACACCTACAAACTGCTTTCACTAATTTTTTCAGTGGACGGACTAAATATCCTAACTTCAAGAAAAAACGTAATGGTGGTAGTGCCGAATTTACGTCATCAGCATTTAAGTGGAAAGATGGTCAAGTCTACCTAGCTAAATGTGCTGAACCATTGGCTATCAGATGGAGTAGGCAATTACCACCAGGTTGTATCCCTAGTACAATCACTGTCAAACTTGAGCCTTCTGGAAGATGGTCTGTGTCTTTGAGAGTTCATGACACCAGAGATTTGAGGCTTAAACCGATTAAGAAGGAAATTGGTATTGACTTAGGAATTACCAGTCTATTAACTACCAGCGATGGAGAAAAAGTAGCTAATCCTAAGAATCTCAACAAATTACACAAAAAACTGAGATTAGCCCAAAAGTCTCTATCTAGAAAAACCAAGGGATCTAATAACTATCAAAAAGCCAGACTGAAAGTAGCTATAATACACGCCAAGATTAAAGACTCAAGACTGGACTACACCCATAAGCTAACTACTCAACTGATTAGAGAAAATCAAACTATTGTGGTTGAGGATTTGGCAGTAAAAAACATGGTGAAAAATCACAAATTAGCAAAAGCTATCAGTGATGCTAATTGGGGAGAAATACTTAGGCAATTAGATTATAAGGCCAAATGGTATGGACGGGAATTAATCAAGATTGACCGATACTTTCCTAGCTCTAAACGTTGCTCTAGTTGTGGTCATGTACTAGAAAAATTACCTCTAAATATTAGAGATTGGGATTGTCCTCAGTGTGGTACTCACCATGATCGAGACATAAATGCAAGTATAAACATTTTGGCTGCGGGACTCGCAGTGTCAGTCTGTGGAGCGACTGTAAGACCATCTGGGAGTAAATCTCGGAAGGCGGGTGCTATGAAGCAGAAAGCCCCTAACAGCGATGCTAGGGAATCCCGCGCTGTCTCGTAGAGCAGCGTTGGGAGAATGTCAATGTAAATATCTGCCATAGTTATTTGAAAGGAAATTGAATTGAGAGAAATAGTTTCGCTCACTTCGTTATATTCTGAAAAAATCCACTGTTTATGAGCAGTTTTATAATATTTTTCTACTTGCATTGCGTATTGGTCTATGAGTAAATATTCTTGAAATGTAGGAATAGTTCTATAAGCTGCAAATTTTTCGTCTTTGTCATAATTCCTAGTATAAATTGGCAAGACTTCGGCAATTATTAGAGGATTGATAATAGTGTCTTTTCTTCCTGTTTGTAATTGCAAGTCTCCTGAAGTAACCATCACATCAGGATAAGTATAGATACTTTTATTCGGAATCAAAAGTCGTTGATATGCCACAAAAACTCGATATGATTGACTTTTTAGAGAAAAATTTAAAGCAGCGCTGAAGTTGAGAGATATCTGATTATGATTTGGAGTACTGCCAGTTATGGAAATAATTTCACCATTGATATATTCGTGTCGTTGTTGTGAGTTAATTTCAAAGTTTAAATATTCTGTGGGGGTATAGTTTTTTTGTTGTTGAATTTGCATAATTTTCAGTTTTTAGCGATCGCTAAGAAAGGCAGAAGGGAATATTGGTTCAAAGGGAAAAGGTTTTTTGATCGCTGATTATCCAGACATAATATTACAGCATATTCCAAGTATATGAAGTACAGATATTAATAATTAAATGAATGCAAGTGCGGGCATCTTGCCCGCGAGGGGTGTGCCTCACTAAGGTGGAATCTGCTGTATTGGTAATCCTGCATAGTAATGTTAGATAGGAACAACCAATGCTTAGAGTATCGGCATCCTGTACGGGAGCAAGATGCTCCCACTATTGTGCTTCCTAACAAAAATAATTACAATGCAGCACCATAGCTATTTTTTATTGTTAAAATTTTAACCAAAGCTGACTTTTTCAAACAGCCATTTTCCGGCGAATAAAACTCTCTACAGATTCCATTTTCATTTCAAATATTGTCTCTAAATTCTCAATTTCTTCTGGAGTGCAGAAAAATTCATTTGCCAATAATACTCTTAAAGTACCTAGACTTTTTTGTAAATCAGAATTAAATAATCCCACAGTATTTCGTAATCCATCAAATACAAATAAAGGTGGATTAATAACTATTGGTTCCCGGTTAAAAATTCTACTAAATATCTGAGAAATTTCTCCTCTAGAAATAATTTCTGGTCCGCCTACAGGAAAAGTTTGATTACAAGCAGCTTCTACAAAAACAGAATCCACAGCAATTTTTGCCAAATCATCTGTACTAACTATTGAAGTGCGATTTTTGTCATCTCCAATAAGTAGATAAATTCCTGTATCTTTAAATCTTTCTGCCAGTGGTAATAAATTAGATGCAAAACCAGAAGGTTGCAAAATAGTATAATTCAAACCACTCGTTTTGAGATATTTTTCTACCTCTCTTTTTGCCTTAAAAGTAGGTGAATCTTCATATCCTCTTTCTGCTCCCAAGACAGAGATAAATACAAAATGTTTAACACCAACTTTCACCGCAGAATCTATTAGTTCAATATTAGCTCGGTAGTCAATTGCTTGAACATCACCCGCACCACCATGGGCACTAATAATATATTCAACTCCTTGACAAGCTTTTTCAATATCTTTGTCTATTTTTAAGTCACCTATGAAGATTTCAGCACCACGATTTTCTAATTCAGAATAAGAAGAATTTAGTCTGGCAAAAGCACGGACTAATATTTCTCTTTCTCTCAAAATTCTGATTATTCTTTGCCCTAAGTCTCCGGTTGCTCCTGTTACTAAAAACATAATTCTTTTTTGTTGGTTATTAATAGTTTAATTGAAAAATTAACAGCATATTTCGGGGAAACGAGGTACAGGGTAAATGATGAAAATATTGTAGTGCGGGCATCTTGCCCGCGATAGGTGTACCTCATAACAACGGGAAACGCTATATCAACAGGACTTACGCATAACCGCCATATCTAGTAGGGGCGAATGGCATTCGCCCTCTACGGATAGCGTATTGCCTAATAATTTGCGTAAGTCCCGATCAAATAAAAAGCGAATTTCATCTCAGTTAGGTACACTACTGGCGAGTAAGATGCTCGCACTGGATGCACTTCTTCCTTCTTCCTTCTTTCAAAATTCCACAATAACTGGTGTATGGTCGCTAGGTTTTGGTAATTGTCTTGGAGATTTGTCAATTATACAACTTGTGGCTTTTTGAGAAAGGGGCAAACTCAGATAATGATGGTCAATACGCCAACCACGGTTACGACGAAAACCTCCTGCTCTATAATCCCACCAACTGTAGTGACCTCCTTCACTGGTAAACTGGCGAAAGGCATCTACTAATCCCAATTTGAGAATTTCTTGTAAAGCTTGGCGTTCTGCATCGGATAATCCCACAGAATTTTTACAACCTTCTGGATCGTGAATATCTCGGTCTTCTGGGACAATATTAAAATCTCCACAAATACACAAGTTTGGTGATTTGTCAAGAACAATTTTGATATATTCTTGCAAAAGTTTCAACCAATGAAGTTTATAGTCGTATTTTTCACTACCGACACTAGCACCATTAGGAACATAAAGATTCAGAATACGAACATCATTTATTACCCCAGTAATTAAACGTTTTTGTATGTCAAAATCTCCCACTTTATCTTCACCTAAAATAGGTGCAAACCCACTACTAACATCTTGCATTGGGGAAAGACTAAAAATTGCTACACCATTATAAGATTTTTGACCAGAAACATAAGTATGATAGCCTAATTCTTCAAAGGGCGATCGCGGAAAATCTTGGTCAATAACTTTGGTTTCTTGTAAGCAGAGAACATCCACAGGATTTGTTTGTAACCATTCTATAACTTGTTGTTGACGAGTTCTAATTGAATTTACGTTCCAAGTAACTATTTTCATAATTTTAAGAAGGAAGAAGGAAGAAGGAAGAGGGAAGAAGGAAGAAGGAAGAAAGAAGGAAGTTGGAAATATTAAGGAATAGGGAAGAAGGAAGAAAGAAGTTAGAAATATTAAGGAAGGAAGAAGAACGCTATACCTTCTTTCTCCGCATCTCCGCACCTTCTGATATCAAGTCTCATTAGTTAGCCATCATAAATTAGCTATTTTTAGTCATCTTTAGATAACTTCTGCTTTGAGACAAGAAATTTATTTCTTGGCGTATGACATGGCTCGCCAAGAAATAAATTTCTTGGCTAATAGTTTAAGTCATCTTAAGATGACTCTTGACAAGTATGCCATCTTTTTATGTTGTGGTTAATCAATGCAACTTGATATGACTCCTAACTCCTAAATTCTAATTTTTGACTTTTGAATTAAAAATTTTGACTTTTGAATTCTAACTTTTGACTTTTGAATTTCAAAACCTCCGAAATTCTAACTTTTGAATTTTGACTTTTGAATTTAAAATTCTGACTCCGAAATTCTAACTTTTGAATTTTGAATTTAAAATTCTGACCCCTAACTCCTAACTCCGAAATTCTAACTTTTGACTTTTGAATTTCAAAACCTCCGAAATTCTAACTTTTGACTTTTGACTTTTGAATTTAAAATTCTGACTCCGAAATTCTAACTTTTGAATTTTGAATTTTGACTTTTGAATTTCAAAACCTCCTAAATTAAAAATTCTAACTTTTGAATTTAAAATTTTGAATTTTGAATTTAAAATTTTGACTTTTGAATTAAAAATTCTAACTTTTGACTTTTGACTTTTGAATTAAAAATTACTTTTGAATTTTGAATTTTGACTTTAAAATTCTATCGCCCAAATTGCCATTGCTCTGAGATAATGACTAGCTCGAAAAGTTCCGTCAGCAGTAATAGCTTCTGGAGTACGAAATTGTAAACCATTTTCATAAATTTGTCGCACCACTGCTTCAGTTATTTCAAAAGCTTTATCCTTCATTCCCATTTGCACCATAAAAGCAGCTAAACCAAAATTAATTCCAGTCCAAACTTCTAATGGATGGGTAGCATCAGGATTTTCTGGAGAACCATCCGGTAATACTCCATTCACTGCTCCAAACTTACCATTATGAAACTTTTTAAAACAAGAATTATAGACAGTATTCAAAGCAGAAAAAGCACATTCAGTAGGTACAATACCCGGCAAATTTAATAACCTAGCATAAAATTGACCGCATAATTGGTCAGCCATTACCACTTCCGAATTACTATCACTATCCAAACGATAAAATTCCCCATTCCATAACTTTTCTTGATAAACAACTAATCCTTTTTCCAACCAACTTTGATAAACAGAAATCTGATTATTAATAGCATCCACAGAATTTTTATCGACCTCAGACTGAAAACCTTCCGGTGGATAATAAGGAATTTCCCTCGGATGCTCAATTAAAACCTTCCCAATAGCGATCGCCCCTTCCAAAGCAGCTAACCATAACCCACCACAATAAGCACTCACCCCCCGCAACTGCCAATCATCAAAAGTTTGGTCCGGTGCCCCCTCATTTTCAGGAATACCATCATCATCCTTGTCAAAAGCCTTCAAATATGCTATAGTATCCACCACCGCAGACCAACATTCCCAGAGAAACTCATAATCATCTGCACCAGTCAACAAAAAATCCCGATAAACCTGCAACACAAAATCACTAGACAAATCCTTCCATTGATTGCAGTCTTGATAACTGGTATAATTAGTCTTTTCCCAAGGATGCTCATTGGGTGCGCCCAAATCATGGGGAGTTGCTCCCGCCTTTTTTCTGACCGCCGATGCTTGATTGTAACCAATAATTCTTGGTGTATCATCCGCAGTTGAAATCGCCCTTGCAAAAGCTAACAACACCGACTTATCCAAATCCGGCCACAACATCAACAGAGCAAAAGAACCATATAATCTTACATCCAAACTCTCATACCAACGATAATCCAAACATTCCAGTACAGCAAACTGACCTTTAGGATCGCGATCGTCAGCAGCACTCCAGAGAGTACCCCCACTGGTGAGGTCGTAAAGTTCGTTAAACAAAGCCATCTTAAACCAACCAGGCAAATCTTCCCGTTGCAAAATCGGGTTTTGCCAAGTCTCAATATTCTCGCGCCAAGTCTGATAGTGTTTCATCGCAGTACGAATTATCGACCAGGCATTTTTGCCATTGCGACCATAAAAATCTGTATAACGGCGATAATATGAAACTCCAGCGCTAAACTCAGTCAAGGGCAAATCCCAAGCTAAGAAAAAAGGAATTTTCCGAGTTTTCCCCGGTCTGAGAGTAAAACGAACAGACATAGCCACCCCAATTTGCTCTCCCTCAGTTGCAGGTAGTTCATTGTATTCATCTATGAGAGTTCCATCCATTGCAAAGTAGCGCCAGACTTCCTCCCCATTCCCCGCAGGATTCCAGCGTGTATGATAATTAACTTCCACAGCAGCATTAGTAAAAGTTCCGATCGCCATTTGACCTTCTCCTTCTGCGGGGTCATCAGCAATACTCAACTTAGTCATTGTGCAACCGATACGATGGAAATCTTCCACTAATAGATTAAAGTTGTCTGTACTTTCTCCCCACCGTGGTTTGTATTCATAAACTGGAGTGCCATCATCTCGCACTTGCACTTCTGGTGTTTTCACAGAATTGGTAAACCAACCGATGGTATTTTGCCAAGTGAGCAGAATGCTGAGAGTGATGGGTTCATCGGTGGGGTTGTGAGCGACCCATTCAAAGATGGCAACGGGGTAACTGGTCTCTTGATAATTACCTGCCCAAATTGGGGAAAATTGTTCGCAGCTTAATTGTGCGGTAAATACGTTTTCATAGACAAACCAACTGCGGGGATAAAGAGCATGATAAGTGCCAGTATGTAATCCTGCTTTTTGTTTCGGATACCACTGCCAAGTTGAGAGACTGCCATCAGTTGGTGGTTCGGTACATAGAGCATAAGCTTGTTTGTGGCCTTTTGTTTCTTCAAAAATGCTAAATTGACAGGCAGGTAAATTTTGATAAATGTGTTCGCCGCCGTCGAGATGCCAGAGATTAAAATCGCCCCGTGGAGAGCGACCTATCGCACCTGCACCGAAACCACCAAGAGGCATTCCGTGCCAAGGTCCATCATCAAGGTTACTGCTATAGCGCACTGTGTAAGGGTTGTCCCAATCAAGACCAATGGGACGATTCCAGGTATAGGGGGGAATGTTAGTGTTAGGGGTAGGATTTTGTTTATTCATAGGGGTAGGATTTTGTTAAAAGCGCGCGCTAAAAATATCAGGACTTACGCAAAGACAAACCACAATATATAGTGTATACTAATTAAGGCGATCGCCTAGCCTAGCTCCGCAAACGCTATTTCGTTTAAGCGATCGCCTAGCCTTGCTGATTCCATTCCAATTTCAATTTCATTCTTTTCTTCTTCAACTTCCCTTTAAAAACTAATATACACTATCAGCGCTAGATATATTCAGGACTTACGCAAAGGTACTATGCATAGAGTTTAAAAGTTGTTGCGTAATAGTTTTAAATCTATATCTAGCGTCTGTGGGTAAGTTCTAATTTAGATAGGGTTTGCTGTTTGCGCAGCATTCCGCAGAAAAAGCTGACCGCTAATAGCTGTTTGCGCAGCATTCCGGAGGAAATGCTTACGATGGGGGAAGCTAGAAAGATTTGTTCAACAATTAATAATTAATAATTTAATAATTACCTCTTCTGTAATAGAAGGATTGGCTAAAAGGAATTTTTTTCTCCATAAATGGAGAGGCTTTATACCTTAATTTTTCAGTAAGATAAAATTATTTAAAAAGCGTTTCATTTGTCTTTACTGCTTCAAGATTTTAACCTCAATTTTTACATTTTTTAAACGCTGATAATAGTTTTATTTTTTCCTCTAATTATATTAGACCAATTTGAAAAAAGAATGTTACGAATAATATTGGAAATTCTGACTCCTGAATTCTGAATTCTGACTCCTAATTACCACCAAAATCTTACAACTCAAATAGCATTGCTAATATAATAGCTAATAATTAAGCTTATAGTTTTGTTTGAGCAATAAGACAAATATTTGACTTGCTAAAGCAAAACTACAAACAAAAAATTTATTATACAAACATAATATAAAACTTAAGTAAGTAGGTCGGTGTTAAAATTTGTCGCTATGTAACAAAATGTAAATTCCCTCAAATTAACTGTAGGTGAAAGCTTTGAGCTGGTTTACAAAACTTAATGTAGTTAAGCTTTTTTGTGCGTACCTACTTAGACTCAGCTATCTTGATAATTAGGCTAAAATAATACGTTAAATATAGAAATTACTAAGGATTTAAAAGAATGGAATCTCAAACAATTGATCCTTGTAGTGCAACATTTAACCTACTCAAAGCTATTTACCTTGAATCTGTATAGCATCACCAGTTAAAGTGATGGCTGTTGCCTGCAAAGCTCGCAACATAATATTACGAGCGCCGTTCCAATCCCTATGGGCA
>NZ_JAAHGH010000095.1 GCF_010672525.1 Okeania sp. SIO2B3
ACATGAAGCAATGATACTCACTCCCCTGAGTGATGTACAGATTGTCGGGAGCCGGATGCACGGAAACGGGCACGTCCGGATCTAACTGGGAGTTGCCCTGGGTAATACCAGGCTTCGACCCAACCAGGAAAGAGCCTCTATAGACAACTCAAAAGGGACATCACTCAGACCGTCCAAAGCTTGTGTGATGTCCCGCCCCTAAACTAGGAGACTTTATTATGTTAGCACAAATCCCCACAACTACTACTACAGCTACAATTACTTCTACCGTTCCTTCTACATCTCCCAACAACAACTGGCTATATGCAGGTACAGACGAAGCTTGGTTGTATACAGATTACAGCCAGCCTCCCTACAACATTTGCACAGAAGCTGAAACTACTGCATATAAACTCCCTCTGTATGAAGAGGATTTAGACTGTTACTCCAATGAACCTGGCAAGTCCTATGAGCAAATCTGGCAGGAAGTAGCAGAATTTCAAGCCTCTGCATCACCCGATGACTACGACGAATTCTAGGTACTTGGAATGACGAGTATAGAAGCAGCGATCGCGCAAGCGGACTGGAAGTCTATCGCTACTTCTATGGAACTGGGCAGGATAGTTTACCCGGAGTACATAGAGGCAGCCGTGAGAGTAGGTGATGATATATCAATACTAACGCCCGACGCAATCATCACCATACCAAGACTGATTTTTCAAACCTACATAACCGACTGGTTGGAAGCACTCACCGAAGTCTAGGCCGTGTCAAATTCTACACAAATAGGAGAAAGAAGAATGAAATCTGTTAATTATTTTGTAAGTAAAAAGCCATCCGAGCGAGACCAACAAAACCTCGATCAACTTGATGAATTGATTCCCCAGATGAATTTTGAAGAATTATTGATTTCAGCTTATCAGATTCTGGATAATCTAGCCTGCTGCATTGAAGATACTGATTTATCCAGAGAAGTTGTGGAATTGGCAACTAGCCTGGACGAAGATATTTCTGAAGCTAGCACAGATGCAGTTCAAGTTGCAGTGTTGAAATTAATCATGTATAGATTAGGAGAACCATCCATCCGTTAGGGATTTCGTCAGCCTCGTCCGGTGGTCAATAGTCTATAGTAAAAAAAGCGATCGCAGTTCTAAGCTGTCATTCCAGGTGCAATGCCTGGAAGTCGCATCCCCAATATTTGTTATTCACTGGGGAGATTAAAAAACAATAAAAATGAAAATAATTACTGAAGTAGAAAAAATTGACAGTGTTTTTACAGGCAGTCCTAGCCCTGTAGCCGACAATCCTGAAGCTTGTGATTTATGTATCAGCGCCACTGAAGAAAATGGAGTCATTAGAAACTGGAAATTCAGGTTCACTATTAAACACATCCAGCAACTCAACCAGTTTGTACAAAAACTGCAATCAATACAGGACAGTATAAACTACCAAAATAACCGTTTTTATGTCGCAGAGATAGAAGGATGGCTACATGGACATAAACTAATTACTCGTATTGAGTATATAGATTTTGAGGCAAATGTGCTTGATGTAGAAGATATACCTTGGACTGAACCTCGAATTAATACAGTTCAGATTATGCTTGTCAGCAATGATAAATCTCTTGAACTAAAAAATATACCAGGAGCTGCTGCAATAGCATCTTTACCTATTGAGTGGGAAACTCCAAACCTTGAATCATGGCCAATAGAGATAACTCGTTCCATTAGAAGTGGGTATGTGGCTACTGTACCTTTTTCACTTTTTTACAATGAAGGATGGTTCAACAATTTCGTAAACGACTAAAATAGCTGATAAATATATCAAACGGCTCATAGCGTTCGCGAACTACTCAGCGTGCTAGCTGCCTATAAAATGGGTGCCATCGCATCTCATCATATAAATTTATCCTTTGAAACCATGTGTAAAATTGAAACTAGATGGCACGACGAATCAGAAATTAATGATATCCCCACAGGACCTTGGAGAGAGAATAAAAGGAGTAGTAATTTGTTACTGCTAGCTTATCGAAAAAAAGGAGGGTGGACTTATAAAATAGGCACCTATTATGTCTACAAAGATAAAGATAACTACAATGTATATGTTTGGGATTGTGGAGACGAGAGATATAACTATCCTCCTGCTTTTTGGAAAGAAATAAAAATTGTAGAGCCTTCTCCAAAAAGCAACTATACAGGAAGGCAATAACTAACTAATGTCTAGACATTAGTAAAAGTGAACCGCTATAATCCTGATGATGTCTGTTTTTTGCTTTTCCAATATCCTTTATTTGTCAAGTTTTCCGATAGCATTTGCTATCGGAAAGGCATAGTGAAAAATTGTAAATCAATCATTTTTATCATCTAATTTCTGATATTATTAGTTATGATAGATAGATAAAGTTTTGCATTAATATGCCTATTTATAGAGGTATATTTCAAGAAAAAGATTCCAAGATAACGAATTCCCATATTTTAAGTGTTTTTCTGTGCAAAGTTTTGCATGATATGGGAATCCCCATATCATATTTAAAAGGAGTAAAAATGGCTGAGATAAACGAGGTATTTGAAGTTTAAGAAATTACGATAAACATAGTTATGTTTAATGCTAATACACCTATTTATTCTAACTTGATTTTGGTATAAATTTAAGAAACGCTAATTAGCGTGTCTTAAATAGATTGATATATAGCTTTGAGATAAATAAATAATTTATGGAGTCATAAAAATCTATCAATTATTAGTAAAAATCAAAAATTATCGGGTAATTCATAATATAAAATATTCCTATATTTCATGTCTAATGACACAAAAAACACACAATCAAGAGGGATATACTTGAAGTATTATATGTTATAATTACAAAAAAGCGTAACGGTGAGATGTATGTATCTCAATAGTTGTACCGTAACTCTTCAAAGCGCAACGGATATTTTTAGGAGTACAAAATGAGTGAAATAATTAATTTGTTTGAAGGCCAAGAAATCGTAATAAATAAATCTGGTATGTGGGATGCTACAGCTATGTGCAAAAAGTATAATAAACGGGTGAATAATTTTTTCAGAACACAACAAACAAAGGATTATTTGTCAGCTCTAAAAAGAAAATATAATTATTCAGATGATGAGCTGGTTCAGGTAATTCAAGGTGGTAATAATCAAAAAGAGCAAGGCACCTGGATACACCGCAAGGTAGCTCTCAAACTGGCGGCATGGCTAAATCCCGACTTTGAAGTATGGGTTTTTGAGGTTATTGAGAAATTATTAACTCAGGGTGAAGTTAAGCTGAGAAATGAAATAGCCGAATTGCAGAATTGTCTAGATGTATCTGAATATAGGTTATTAGAAAGCAAGTCTAAAGCTGAATACTGGCACAATGAGTACAACCTTTTCCGTCACGGGTCACACCCCGAATATGAGGAAGTAGGACAATTCCAGGAGGGGGATTTAAAATTGGGAGTGGGAACAGAAAATTAGGTGGACTAATTAGAGATGATCATAGGCGATCGCTCAATCTATGTGGGCAGTCTGGGTGTTATGTGCAAAAAAACAGCAATTCAGTTACTGGGTCCCGTTCCCATATTTTTCTATTACGGCATCTGTAATCGACTGCCTCAATAAAATTATGCGTTCTTTTTGAGGTAAATTTCTTAGTATTCTATCTATATGCACTTCAAGCCGGACACATACAGGTTTGTCGGCTAATTTCCCCAGAGGAACTTCTGTTACTGGTTTAAAGTCATGCTTGTGAAATTCGTCGCTTTTTGGTTCTCTGTTTCCTTTAGGCATAGTTTTCTTCGATAATTTTATAGGTACTCTATACATAATACCTGTTTTCGCTGTATACTGCGATATATAAGTTTAGATAATCAGTTTCCTCAAAATTTCCCAAAATGCTCATGTATGTATGGTAGCTATTTTCGCTGTATACTGCAATAATATAAATATAGAGGAAAGGAAAGAGCTTCTGTAAAACTCAAAAAGGGACACCACCCAAAATGACTACTACACTTATCTACAAAGAGCAAAGAAAATTAAACTCCGAAAGGTTTAATAACTGTAATGATTTCGAGAAGGAAGCATTAAGGCTTAAAGGCTACCACAATACAGGTAAATATTTCGTAGAAAGAAGCGCCAAATTATTAGACGAATTTTTAGGCAAAGTTTCAACTTTGCCACAGCCAGAAGCAGCGATCGCTAAACCTAAACCCGAACAAGATGTAAGTAGACATACAGAAACTCCTAAGTCGCGAAAAGATTATCCTTCCTCCGAACAATTCTACAAAAAGGCCAACTTCCTAGATGTAACGAATGAGATATGCCTAAACAACTGGGAGAGCCACAAAGACCTTGTTGGTGATAACGAGGGAATACAGAAGTACACAAAATTAACTCCAGTTCAGTTGATTTTAACATCTTGGTTAAGGTGCTTAAACAGTGGGGTGAACGACCTTCAATACATGGTAAATAGTGCCAAATTTTTGAATGTATCACGAAAAACCAGAGAAGAGGGATTAGAAATATTATTAAATAACCTCAGAAACGACATAGAAAATTTTAAGACACACCCTCCAAGAACAAAAAAAGATGTCATATCCCTTGATGACTATCTGATTTTTCAAGACTCTATTAAAAGAATAGACGCTAAGTTCCAGAGTATAGTTAAGGAGTACGATGAATACTCTCTAACAACAAAAGAAGTAACGAAGGAAGCTTTTGAGGACTATAAGACAAAAAAAATACTTACTGAAACAATTTTCACTTACCTCTTTGAGAAGGGGTTTCTGCACGAAAATTTCCGTACCGACATAGCTTATGAGCTTTATGATATTCTTATGCTTTGGGAGAAGTCTACGTTGAAAGGTTATTTCCCCAGGAAAGAAGCTGCAAAAACTAACTCTGACTCTGAATTGTGGTTAACGCTGTGGACTATGATGGTGAATATGAGGAACGATGACTACAAAAATCCCCGCATAAAGGAGTTGCCTGTATTGATTCTTGATGAAACAGTTGTCGGGCGATCGGTAGTAACACTATCACATCTTTTCGAGACAGTAGCATTCCATAAACTGAGTATTGAAGTTTACTAACTATCAAAAAAGTATCTACAATCAAGTAAAATATGTCCAACAAACCAAGGTATGATGAAGATGAAAATGTATCTCGTCACAGCGCAACTCATCCAAAAAAGTGTGCTGAAATGGCAAGGAAATATGGATGGGAGTTGAACCGTATTGAAAAAGTTGAAAATGATTCAATTTTAAAGGTTGACTGTGTTTTCAAGGGCAAGACTGAATTTCCTAAACATTATACAGAGGAGGAATAATGGCTAAATATATTATTTTTCAAGCTGATGAAGATGAACCTTTTTGGGAAGATAGAATGCTGCAACATACTCAAGCATTGACTGGAATGCTGCAAGAAGTATGGGATTATAGCGATAAACCTATTCCAGAGCCAGGATACAGACCACTTGATTTTGTGCAAGTAAAAGAAGATTATAATCCCGAAATTCATGCCCACAGCACCCACTACCGTCAAAGCAATTGGGAAGTAACAAGAGTAGAGGTTTATACCCCTGAAATACCAGTCACAAAATTTGACCAAATAGTGATTTGTTATTGTAGATATAATCCTATTAATTCAGAACTTAAACTCATGCCAGGACGAAAAATATCAAAAGAATCTTTTGATAATAAAGAGCAATATGAGGAGTGGTTAGCTACCAAACAATAGTATAATTTTCCGATAGCATTTGCTATCGGAAAGACACAATAACTCTAGATAATAAAACTAATTTTTTTTTTCAAACAAATCAACTCAAATATACTGTATTTCATAGATTTGAAGATTTTTTGTCAGTGTGTATTATTGTGTTAAAAATTGATTCTGTGTAACTTGAAGTCCGATTTGATAAAATTTTAGCTACTTTAGTCTGTGGAAGCATTTTTTATCTGATATACTAAAAAATAACTAGAGAAGCGTTGCGATCGCTTTCTCTAGTAATGACGACGGCCATCATTACAGAACTCGCCAAAGTAACAGTAATGATGGCCACTTATCCACATTATAAACGATGCAGATACAAAATTCAATAGAAATCACAGAACGTAATGGCCAACTATTTGTTGATTCTCGATTAGTTGCTCAAGAGTTGGGCATTGCTCATAAAAATTTCAGAGCAACTATCGAAAAGTACAAAACCGAGATAGAGCAAGACTTCGGGCAACTGCCGTTTGAAACGGAGGTTGGTTATCGGGAGCAAGGTGGTGGTAATCCTGAAAAATTTTACTACCTTAATGAAGACCAGGCCACCTATCTAATGACTCTGAGCAGGAACACTGTCAAGGTCAGAAAATGCAAGCGACAATTAGTCAAAAGTTTTTCTGAAGCCAAGAAAGTACTACAGCAACAAAGGCCAAGGTTTGAGTGGCAAAAAGTAACAGACAGAACGATCGAAATACATAGCGAAGCTATTCAGATGTTTTCAGATTCAGGTGATTTACAACTAGCTCAATTATTAAAATCACGGCTTGGTAACCTAGTGTTAGCAGAGCAACAACAGTTGTTAAAACCAGCTCAAGGTACTGTAATCGAACAGTATGAGGGCGCAGTTGATGTAGCTATCCGCCTGGGTTTTTCTGTTCCTCCTAACTTTGAAAGTAGTTTAGGGGTGGCAGTTAAGAAAAAATGTGAACATCTGTTGATAGGCAAAAATAACCGCTACAGCACAACTTCTCAAAAACAAGTACCTGCGAATATGTACCCGGCTAACCATCCAGAAGTTGAGGCAGCAGTAAAAGATTATTGTGTCAGGAAAGCTTTCAAGCATCGTGACATTACAATACTAGGCTAATATAGCGATCGCTAACGCGAAGACTATTCGCGTTGTTCCGCGTTTTTATAGCTTACAAGCTTCTAAAATGCCAGCTATTATTTCAGTAATTCAGTAATTTGTACTGGGTATTTTCTAGTAAAATTTTTAGGATAAATAGGTAAGTTTTTAATTTCAACCTACCTATTTGTTCTAATCTAATTTTGATATAAATTTATGAAACGCTAATCCGAGTTTCTTGTCAAAGCTATATATATCAATCTATTTAAGAAACGCGATTTTTGACAACGCTCGGTATTAAGGAGTAGGATATGAGTGACATTATTGAAGTATTTGACGGGTAAGAAATTGCTATATCTGAAAAATGAAGAAAATAATCATCGGTGTGATGGGTCCGGGAAGTAGCGCTACTTCAACAGACCTGAAAAATGCCTATAAACTTGGTCAATTAATTGCTCAAGAATCTTGGGTTTTACTGACGGGTGGGCGAAAGATGGGGGTGATGGATGCTGCTCCTCGGGGTGCGAAGTCTGTTAATGGTTTAACTATCGGTATTTTGCCTGGGAATAATCTTGATGGTATTTCTGAGGCGGTTGATATTCCCATTGTTACTGATATGGGTAATAGTCGAAATAATATTAATGTGCTTTCGAGTGATGTTGTTATTGCCTGTGGAATGGGTGCGGGTACTGCTTCAGAGGTGGCTTTGGCAACCTCTGAATAATAAAAAGGTGATTTTGTTGAGTTGTAATTTAGAAAGTCAGGCTTTTTTTGTTGCTTTGTCTCCTGAAACAGTTTTTGTGGTGGATACTCCAGAAAGTGCTATTGAGGCGATTAAAATTTTGGTTTGAATGTTGTCAGATTTATTGAAGGTTTTGGTTTATTGTTTGTAGAATGTTCGTCTCCACAGGGAACGGAAATTATTGAATTTTTCGGCAGAATATTCCCCAAAAAAAAGTAGAAGTTTTGCATTTTGATAAGGCTACTTATTATACTATTAATACCTTAAGCATAAACTTTGTTCTTTCTCTGTCAAAACTTTTGTTCTCATCTCAAATAAATCGTTTAATATCAGTTTGATGTCAGGAATATCAAAATACTCTGTCAATTTTCCAATACGATAATTATAATCTTTATACTTATGTTTAAAGTAGAGTTCTACATTTCCTCTATGCTCCCACAATCCCAATAAATTAACAATTGGATGAGAGAAATGTTTGTTTAAATCTTGTTGTACTTCTGCAATACGTTGTTCAATTGGTCTAGTTGTAATACCAATTTTGTAGAAAGTTTTCTGAGCAGTTTTTATCTGCAAAAAGTACAAAGAATTAAGTAAAATCCGTTTCAACATAGCACGATACATTTTCAAGTCTGCCTGATATTCCCATAAATTAGAATAAGATGCTAATTCAGCTCTTTGAGCAGCTTGTTCAAATTTGTTTAGTTCAGCTAATAACAAAGGTTCTTGAACTTCATTAAATAGTTGTAATGATAAAGCTCCCATAGGTATTTTACCTAAATCTGTAAATTGGCATTCATTAGTGCTAACAGATTGCATTAAACCTTTTAATATCCATCGTAAATTCACTAAATCTCTAGGTATTAACAAGCCTTGATTTTGATATTCTTTCCACAATATTTTCAGCTCTTCAACCTCTGCTCCTGGTAATTGAATATTGAAACGATCATACAAAGGTAATCCAGGAAAAGACTTGTATTTGTGCCTAGACAGCACAGGTTTGCAAGTTTCCTCTGTATGCGCAAAATGATGTCTTTTTGTTCTACCTTTTTTTGCAGTTAGCTTGCCTCCACAATAGAGACAGGTTAAATTAGTTTTTCCACTATTTACTTCATTAATACTTATTAAGTCGTTGCTAGAACTCACGCCGTATTTCAGCCACATATTGATATCCTTCTATTCTTTTTTTGGGCTGATGCACACTGACAAAAATATCACGTCCGGATAAGAGCGTTATAAAAAAATAATTATCTATAATATAGCAAATCTCTTTATTCTCCCTACTCCCTTATTTATAAGTATTCAACCGGACATAATATAAAGTTATATTTTACCAAATGGTTGCCCCCAGAATTTCCATGATTCTTTATTGAAAGGCGATCGCCACTTTTCAATTAATTCTGATTCTAGCTGTTGTCGTAATTTTTTCTCAACAGGAACATCCCAATAAAAGGCTGTTACAACAGCAACTTCTAGTTTATATTGTCTATGCAATTCAATGTAGTTAAAAATATAATTTTTACAATGGTGGGTTCCTTTCCATCGTTTCCTGGGAGAGTTTTGTGATTCTCCAATATATAGTAGTAAAGGTAGATTATTATCAATTATAAAATATATACAATTAGAATCATCATGCTGCTGAGGTTTATGTTCATAAAATTCACAATTGTGTAGTTTAAGTGCGAAAGGATTAATATTTTCCGCACTTAAACGATTAGAACAACTATCTAAATCAAATAATGTTAATTGTTCTATTGATGATTTTTCAGTAATAATTTGCTGTTGATATTTGAAAATTTTAGTTTTCCAGTTCTCTAAACTTCCTTGACTCATTGTGATAATAGGTTGTTTGTTGATAGAATTAGAACTATAGTCAAAGAGATTTAGCTGTTTCATTTCATATATTTAGGAAGACAGACTACTATTTTAATATGAATAATGTCAATAAAAAAAAATGTGAATATTGTATTTATAACGCTCATCACTATGCAATAGTTTGTGCCTTGCATCCTAATGGGCCAAGTGATAAAAACTGCCCAGATTTCAAGCCTGATCCTGAACTAGAGGGCAAAGATTTTAGAGATTTCCTAGATATTGGCGAGCCTTCTGAAATCAATGACAGCATAAATAATCCTTACCATTCTGACCCTGAAGAAAATTGGTCTCCACCAGGAACTTGTTACGTTAATGGTGAATTAGTATTTGAAGATTCATATTATAATGGTGAGCTAATTCGTCAACCTCAAGAGCGTTTCAGCAAAGAAGAGATGTTATGTTTGTTAGATACTCATCCCCTATTTACTGGCGTTTGCCCAAGGTGCAACTATGTATTTACAGAACAAATTCTCTCAAAAAATTGTACTTGTCCCGACTGTGGTTGGACTGATGATGATATTCAGCTTGGTAGGATGTAACCGCAGCAGTAAAACTATCACAGCTTTTCGAGATAGTGGGATTCCAGAAACTGAATATTGGCAAATTGAGTCTATTCAAAGTGGCGATCGCGTATTAGTCAAAAAAGGATTCCGAAAACGTACACTGCAACTATGTGGTCTGGGTGATTTGACTCTAGATGCCAAACCTTATTTACAGCAACAAGTCAAACAGTCTCCTGATGTTGTACCCGTGGTGTTTGCAGGTAAGGATAAGGATAAAGACACTTGGTATGGTGATATTTGGGTAGGTATGGGAGATGATGAGGAATCTGCTACTGGATTGTTACTATTTAATGGGTTAGCTAGATTGAGTAACGATTACTATACTTGTGCTAATGGAGACTCTCTGAAGTTAGCAGAGAATTTAGCTAGGGAACAAAAGGTTGGTGTTTGGGCTGATAGATGAGAGAATATTATCCAGTTGTTTTAATACCTGAAGCGTTTTTGTTTGCGAGCCGTTACAATTAGTGGTGATGAAATCAGGCAGTTTTCAGGAATTAGAAATACAGAAATAGATGTAGTTTTTGGTGGTCCTCCATGTCAAGATTTTTCTCTGATGGAAAAACGTACCTTAGACGACCCCCGCAATACACTTATGTCTCATTTCGTTCGATTAGTTCTAGAGTTAAAACCTAAATATTTTGTTATAGAAAATGTCAAAGGATTAACTTTAGGAGAATACAAATTTTTTCTAGAGGAAGTTATCGATCAATTCGATAAAAATGGTTATCAAGTTCAGCAACCTTATCAAGTATTAAATGCTGTTAATTATGGCGTACCGCAGCATAGAGAAAGATTATTTTTAATAGGGTGTCAAAAAGGTTTTAAACTACCAAATTATCCTATAGGTAATAATTCAGAAAACTTGATAACTGTTAAGGATGCAATAGGAGATTTACCGGAAGTAGAAAATTATCCAGAATTATTAGAAAGAGATTGGATAAACGTAGCAAATGATTATGGCAAACCCAGTAAGTATACTCAAAAACTCCGTAACCTGGAACCTCTTGATAATGATTATTCTTATAAACGCGAACAAGACCGAACAATCTTAACCTCTAGTTTACGCACAAAACATACAGAAAAATCAAGAGAAAGATTTAATGCTACATCACCGGGACAAACTGAATCAGTAAGCCATTTTTATAGACTTAATCCTGGTGGTATTTGTAATACCCTCAGAGCTGGAACACCAAGTAGCAAAGGTGCATATACTTCTCCAAGACCAATACACCCATTTACACCCAGATGCATCACAGTTAGGGAAGCAGCAAGATTACATTCATACCCAGATTGGTTTAGATTTCATGTAACAAAATGGCATGGTTTTAGACAAGTTGGAAATTTAGTTCCACCCCTATTAGCAAAAGCAGTAGCTCAAGAAATTATTCATGTTTTAAACCTTAGACCACTTCAGCCTAAAGGAAAACTTTTTAAGTTAGAAGAACGAAATTTGTTAGAGGTTAATATGTCTTTTGCTGCTAAAAAATATCAGGTAGATAGACATACTATTGCGCCAAGAAGTAGAATAAATTTTAATAAATAATAGCACTCCCATTTGGCCAGAAAAAGAGTGCCAGTTAACCGCTTTTCAATGTCTTATTCTGCCTGAGTACCCAACAAATTTTTTACAGATTTTAAAGCCTTCAAATAAGTCTCTCGTTGTTTCAGTGAACCATACTCTCGTAGCTGTTCTTTAGTAAAACCAAACCCATTACATAAGTCTTTCAACTGCTGAATACTTCGCTCTTCCACTGGCACATAATAAGCCCCTACGGACTTAGGTTGAGACTGATGATTGTTCCCATCACCATTAGATTTAACTATACTTAAATCCTCAGATAAATTCTTTCCATTAGTAGGAGCAGAACCATTAGATTTACCTCCTTTTTTTGACCCATCACCATTAGACTTATGACCATTTGATGTACCATTTTCATTACTATCATCCTCATCAAAATCAACAGTAATCACATCAATTAAACCAGAATCATTACCACCATTAGGTTCATCGGGACGGTAAGGAGTATCAGACAAATCATCTGCATCAGGCAATTCCTTCAAATCAATCGAATCATAATCCCCCGATCGAATCTTTTCTACCTCTTGCCAAAAACCTAATTCTAGTTCATTTTCACCAGCAATCTTAGTAGCATTAACAGCCTTAATAATCTGAATTAAACCAGACTCCAAAGCACCCTTTAAAGTCTTCTGATTTTGATGCCGCTCCTCATTAACCGCGTGTTCATTTCTGAGCTGAACTAACTGACGTTCTAACTCTTCAATCCGAGATTCTAGAGAGTCTCTAGTAGCATTAGTAGTTGAGTTAATAGCCTCTTCAAGTCCAACAAAAAGCATAATTAAATATCTCCATTAATTAAATTGTAAAAAATCTGTTCAGCAATCCTGAGTATTTCTAAAAATCAGTAGCGTTGGAATTGCTGTTGTTACTTATTATAATCTATTAGATTGATTTGAAAACTACTCTACCATTTAACTATTTAATGGGAATAATAGTGATAATATAACTAAATATTATCTATCCAAATAAAGGAATAACATTTACTGAAATTAGTCAGGCTCAAATCAGGAATAAGGAATAACATTTTCTGTAATTAGTCATACTCAAATCAGGAATAAGGAATAACATTTTCTGTAGATTTTAGAGCAAATTTTCCTCTGACTTTTCTGGAGAAGGTGCTACTAAGAGACTGTGTCTTCCTCTCAAAAATATGTATTTCAATTGTGACAATAATTCCACTAATTATTGCTCTTGGTATTTAGTATGATAATTAAACATTTTGCTCAATATAAATGTATAAAAGCGATATTGCTTACCAACAAATAATTATCTTGCTTATTACAAGCCCAAGTAATTGAAGAAACCACGAGCAAAGAAGGAGCCAGAAGACCGGGAGTGCCGATCATAAAGTCAAACTTTCCAGGCTCTTAATAGGTGTCTAGTCAGTAGTAGACAGTAGTTAGAAGTACAGGTGTACTACAAACAATCAAGACGAAAGTTAAATACTCATATTAGGTAGGTTTAGTCCTACCTAGTTTTTTTAGACCATGATTTTCAGTCCACAATTTTCAGTTAGTTTGTCCCAATTCTCTAAAAATTGGCCAACTTTCAGTAAAGATATTTTTGATTTACATATTTTTTTAGTGTCTACTATACACTATAGTAGATAGTATACACTAGATAGTGTAGTAGATAGTATACTAGACACTTAAATATTAGATTAAATATTGCTTTATAGCTATATTAGTAGATAGTACACTAGATATGCTACTAGACATATTAGTAGACAAATTTACTAGACAGTAAAAAACAAGAGGTGTCTAGTAGGTAGTAGACACTTAATGATTACCCACTAGACACCTCAATAAAGGGGCCACTATGAAAGTTACAGAATTATTAAACAGATATAAATTGAAAACTCGTCAGGCATTCTACGATCGCGTCAAGAGCTTAGGCATCGTATTACCAAAAGATGCTAGAGGTCATAGCTATGCCACACCCGAACAAATTAGTTTGTTAGACCAACTTCATGATTACCTCAGAACTCCCGGCACTACATTAAGTGGTTTTGTGCCAGTATCTCAAACAGGTGTCGTGCAAGTAGTAGACACCCCACTAGACACCTCTAATGGGACATCTATTACTCAAAGCAATGAAAAAAACTTGGAATATCCAGATGAAAATCAATCTCTTGAATTATTGGAACAGCTAGTCGGAGCGATCGCAGCTAATATTCAAGCTAAAAGTCCAATTTGGTACCACGACGAATTAGAGAAAGCTGCTATCGGAGGATGGTTGCTTTCTACATCTGAAGTTAAACATTTAATAGGAGTAAAGCCTTATTGTCAAAAAGGTTCTAATATTTACACTCGTGGTAGTTGGCAGTTCATCAAATCTGGAAAAATAGGAGGTGCTAGTGCTTGGAGAGTATTGAAATTAAATCAGGAAAAATTAACTACTTCAGATGAGTATAAATAAGTTGAATTGAAATAGTAAATAATAAATTTTAAATAATAAAGCATCTATTTACAATCTTTTTGTATACTGTCTTGTGAACAGTAGACATATTGACTAGACACCATCAGAACTCAAATAATTAATAATGTTTTGCTCAGGCATAAAAGTGAGAAAAAAAAGGCAACAAAGCCGTTGGAAATAATCTATGATTATCTAGTGTAATTTCTGATTATGACTAACAGATTTATTAAGATAGGTGCAGTAGTAGAATTATTAGGGGTGTCAATTGATCTGCTCCGAAAGTGGGAATCATCCGGCTTCCCTGGCTGAAGAATCCTGCGGGTCTCGCAAATATAGCAACGTCGGGAGTATGTCAACGTTCTTTTTGTGAGGTAGTATACTCTTTCTGTTCGACAGCTTGCTCGACAGTATTAGCAAACTTTAAAAACTTCTTAGTCTCTTCTGGACTCAGATTTTCTTCGACAATATTTCCATCTGCTGAAGCTTTAAATACTTCCTCTCCACTTGATTTTGATGTGATAGAAATATCACCATCACTTGTCCTTTCAAAAAAGTAATTAGTAGTCCCGTGATAATCTTTTTCTTGAAGGTCAAGAAAATTGTCAACAGCTTCAAGTATTTTTTTATTAGCAGCCTCATCTACTTTAGCAGCAAAAGTCACGAAATCTTCTGTTTGTTCTGCACTAAGTTGATTTGTTATAGTACCATCCTCATCCACAGTAAACAATTTATTCTCGTTGTCACGAGCGCTAATTGATATTTCTCCATTTTCAGGCTTTTCCAGTATATAATTAGCAGTTTCATACCGTTCCGACTCTTGCATTGTCAGAAAATTATCTACCCCATCTGCAATAAGTTTATTCTCTACCTGTTCGTAGTCATTCTCTGACTCCAAGGCTTTGTTTGTTTCATTATTTCCTTCTAAATCATTGCTTTTTTCTTGGACTTGTTCGCTAAAATCAACAAACTTTTCAGTTTCATCTTGAGTTAATTTAGACTCAATATTTCCTTGTGCATCTTGATGAAAAACTTCACCTCTATCGTCTTTTGTCTTAATTGAAATCTCCCCATCATCCCTTTCTAGAATATAGTTATTGGTCTCATAATGATCGGTTTCTTGTAGATTGAGAAAATTATTAATTCCCTCAGCTATAAGTTGATTATTAGAACTATTATCTTCAATTTGCTCTAGCTGATTATCAAAATTAGCAAGTTCTGGATTAATTTGCGATGAGGTTTTTAGTTGTGCATCAAAATTTTCTAGCTCCATTTTTTCTTTTTCACTTAATTTAGAAACCGTTGATGAGGCTTTGAGTTGTGCATCAAAATCATGCAACTCTGTACTTGGATCTAATGTTGAATTAGTCATGTCATTATCAATACTTGTCTTCTCCATATCTACTCCACACGTCGTTTTTTATTATTGAAATTATTGAAACAATTCGGGGAATATTGTCAGCGTATGACAACTGTACTAAAATGTAACGAGAATCTTAATCTTATTGTTTTAAGATGATTTATAACAAAATTTCTAACAGGATTTATACAGTCTGAAAAAGCTGGAGAGAGCAATACCAAGCTACTCTAACTCCAGTCCCTTATAGTCCGGGCTTCAACTCAAAGCAATTACATAGATTGGGTTTGGTGCTGTTCAGCAATTAACAATTAACAATTAATAATTACCTCTCCTGAATAATTAACAATTAACAATTAATAATTAATAAGTATTAACACAGGAGTATCAATAATTTATCATCAACTATTTCCCCATAAATCCGCAACTCAATTATCAATTATTCATGATTGATTATTCATTAAAAATGTCGGCTAATCAAGCTGAATTATTTAATTATTAATTATTCGGTAATTGTGTTTCCCTGGCCAACATTCTATTATCTATATGTGGGGATCTAACTGCCTATATTTATTCTTTGTTTTTTGGAAAACAGCCTAAAAAATATTATATGTAATTGTTGATGGACCACGCGTCTTTTTCTTTGTTCCGTTTCTGTGCTAGCATTTTCGCATCTCTTGTTAGTCGTAAGTTGAGTGCGCTGACTGCTGATTGCAATTTGGGAAGAAGCATTCGCACTTCTTCGATAGTGCCATGTTTCGCCACTTGAGCAATCGCCCACATTATTTCTTCCGACTTGATATCTACTTTAACTTCCATACGACTGTCTCCTTAACCGTTCTTTTATTAACAGACTAGACTTGTTGGGAATTAAACTAAAAAATTGGGTAGTGGTATACAAGTAGTGATTTTTGCAGTTAAGCTCCTTACGGTGAAAGGGGTTCCTGTATGAATATCACTACATCTACAGGACTACCAAAAATTGAATCAGTTTTCATAATTTTTATAAAATTTGTCACGACTCCGAATTGGTCGAATCAATCCTCTCAGAAGTGAAGGTCGATTATCATCAATCGCGTCCGTAGCAGAAGTTTGCAAGCCAATCTCAGCAAGCGATTCAACCACTGCAAAAGGCAACTCAGCTCTTTGGGCAGCTTCTAGAAAAGCCACACCATGACGAGCTAAATCTAGAAAATTTTTGATTTTCTCAACAACGGGGTCTTTATAAGCTGTATACTTTCCTTTGAGAGCCTCTACATAACCACGCCGGATATCTAGCAAGCTTGCCCGTCGCCCATCAGTTAAAGTGAGAAGCTCCTCAGTTGGTGGCAAAACTTCTGGCACAATAGCAACTCCATTAGAAACTTGAGGAGTTCTTGTCAGAGAAATAGTTAGATCAAAAATATAGGTACGCTTCTCATTATTTTGATTAGACGTAACAACCACCAAATTAGTAGGATAAATAGTCTCATAAGGATAATCCTCTTCGCGAACAGACCTTATAGATGGAGTTTCCACCACACCCTTCAACCGCAGAGGTTCAATGGTTTTCAATACAATTACCGATGCCCGACCAGTATCAACAGGCAAATCAGTAGAAAATACGATTTGATGTACATCAGCCAGAGAAATAAATTGAATCGTTTCCCCATTCCTAAATTCAATCAAACTCTGTCGCCCAGGAACCAAGATTACTTCTTTAGTCTCAGCTAGCGCTTTTGGTGCGGTAACAGTTTCTATAGCGGGAGGTACAGACAAAGCTCGGTTTGATATAATTGTCAAGCTCGCAATTGCGCAAAAAATGGCTTGTTTCCAATTCATACTACCTCCTATTAGGAACTCTAAACGTTACAAAGCCATTCACAAACAATTGAACCTTTTCTCCCCTACGAACCAGGAATATTTTTAAATCCTTGGGCTTAGAGTCCAGTCGTTCCGTCATCCTTTCTGTTAGAGTTTCGGCTAAACCTTTAATAAATGCTGCCCTTGGTTCTTGCCTATTTTGTTGGGCAGTAGTTGTAGAAGATAATCTAGTGGTCTGTGTTTGGACTTCCTGTTCTGGCTGTGTTATGTTATCGGCAGCCTCCGCAATTCCTGCCATTAATCCCACAGCAATATCACTACCCAATCCCGGCCCAGCATCCGTACCTTTAATTTTTTTAGCAATCAATACATTCCCTTTGTTTCCTCGAATTACCAAAGGAGTTGTGGGAGCATCATTATACCCGGAACCTGTTGTAGGAATAGTTTCCTGGTGTCCGTCGGGATGAACTATAGCCACCACCGATTGAAAAACTTGTCCGGCATCAGAGATAAAAGATACCGACACAATTAGCTGACTGCCTTTTTTCAGGGCGTGGGTACCATCCGATGCCACCAAAGGCTCTGTTAGCTTCACCAAAAACAATCCATCTGTACCATCGATTTCCTGATTCCAATGTAGAGGTACTACTACCCTACCTTCTGCAGTTGTACCAATAGTAACCTCAATATCCTTGTAGCCCGTAAACTCCGAACTCTGATTAATAATGCCTTGCATTCCTGGTGTCAAGCCATCCTTGATTGATTCTCCCACAACAACCGAAGCAATAAGATTATTTGTCGGTGCAGTTGCGGGGGTTGGTTTTGCTTGTGCTTGAGGAGTTTCTGAATCAGAAACTACTTCTTTCTCCTCAAACTCCTTTCGCTGAACCTGACCAAGTGCTGCTAGTTCTGTCCAGGCGCTCAGATCGTCAAACTTTTCGGGTTCTGGGGCCGGAGTAAGAACCGGAGTAGGTCTAGGCACAGGAGCAGGAGTAGGAGTAAGAACCGGAGTAGGTTTGGGCACAGGAGCAGCTCTAGGAGTAAGAACCGGAGTAGGTCTAGGCACAGGAGCAGCTCTAGGAGGAGGAGCAGTTCTAGGCACAGGAGCAGGTCTAGGAGCAGCTCTAGGAGTAGACTTTGGAGTAGGGGTAGACTTTGGAGTAGGGGTAGACTTTGGAGTAGAGGCAGACTTTGGAGTAGAGGCAGACTTTGGAGTAGGTTTTTGAGGAGACTCCTCAACCTTTTCAGCCTTTTCAGCAGTCCTAGACCTTTTAGGTTTCTCTTGGTTTTCCTGTAAGGGTGACTGAAGATTCCTCACAGCCACAGCAGCTCTTTCTTTATATAATTCATCTTGCAGCCGCTTAATTTCTTCAGCACTAGCATCAGTCTCTCCTACTTCATTCGTGGAAGTTTTGGCTATTTGTTTGTTCCCCGTGGAATTGAATAGCATCACAATAAGGGAAATAGCAACTACCACAACAGCAAACAGCCCCCCCACAAATACTGTTTTGGCTACAGGATTCTTAGTAACATCCGCTCGCGGCTCACCCCGTATGGGATGATGTAAATCCTCTGGACTCAATAAAGTGTCAGCATCAGATTCTAATTCTGATACCGAGCTTTTTGAGGTATCCGAGCTTTCTGTTGTATCCGCAAGCTCTTCTATCGACAGACTATCATCTTCTGTCCCTGAGATAACTTGAGTCGCATTTTCTTCTTGAATTACACTCACGTCCATTCCTCCTTTTAGCCAATCCTATTCTGTATAAAGGTGATTATTAATCGTTGAAACCTCTCACATTAAAAACCATCTTCAACAACACTCGTGACCATAACTTTGTTTCTAAGCAGCAACCGCAGACTCTCTCGAAAAGGGCTAGTTTGATCGGCTGGCAATAATACTGAAACCTGTTTTGGTATAGCCTTTAGACTGATACGCCTACTGATAATAACCTGCCCTTGTTCGCCTCGATTATTGGTCTCAAAGCGTGCAGCAAGAACTCTTACTTCCCACCTACCTGGGGCAATTTCCACAGGCTCAGAAACCTCATAAATAACAACCGAAGACTCTAGAAATCCATCAAGGACTGCCTTTGGGATTATCTGACTTCCCATTAACTTCAGGAATTCGGTGCGAAATTGAGGTTCCATTAAAAAGCTTCCCATGTATACTTTTGAAGGAACTTTCACACCCACAACTGATACACCCGCATCCTTCTCACCATTCGGCAATTTATTATCCCACTCAAACATGAGCTGGAGAAATGATTCAGCCGTAGATTTAAGAACTCCTGGCTCCCGATGTAGTGGATCTACCTGTACAATGTCGTGTGCAGTACCATCACTCATCTGCACATAAGTTCTTTCCATCGTAGCTAAGGAGCGATTATTCAAAACTAAAATCAAAGCTCCCATAGTACCAAAACACAGGCTGCCTGCCAGAAGTAATAAAGCAATCAGAAATTTAGGAGTATCTTTTTCTGGAATAAGAATATTTGCCATAATACTAATTAACAATTAATAATTAATAATTAATAATTAATAATTACCTCTCCTAAATTAATTAACAATTAATAATTAATAATTATCGCTCGCCGGAGCATTAAAAATTAAGCACTTTACCAAATTAATTACACATTTTGTCTGACTAAATTCCTTATATTGTATGCCTAAAATCAAATTATGGTGGGTAAACAATTATTTCATAAATTAACAATTAACAATTAATAATTACCTCTACTTTTTAGGGAGAGGATTGAGGGTAAAAGAAATTGTTTTCTTTTTTTTTCCTTCAAGGGGGAGGCTAAGAAAGCTGAAATAATTAATAATTAATTATTAATTATTAATTATTAATTATTTCTGGAATGCTTGACGGATTCTGCGAGCAAACGCCCGCCCCGCTCCTGAAGTAGCTACTACTCTTGTCATCGCGACTCCCGCTCCCATAGCAAAGTTTCCTACCCCTGAAACAACAGCAGCAGCTTGTTTACTAATAGCCTGGAATAAAGCCACCCCGCCCATCTGCCCTAGATAGATTGCTAGTACAGGACTAGCAACAGCAATGAAAGCAGCAAAAGCAATATCTCGGAAGCTAGTCCCACCCATATCTTGCCCGGCTGCAACTTGAGCTTTTTTGACAACAATAGCCGTTAAACCCACAATAATGTTGTAACTGAGCATGGTAGCGAACATACCCACCATCGCAGAAGCCCAAGCAAAGATAGTTTTACCTGCCACCGGGAGGATACTAATACCTAAAGCGGGTGGAAATAACAGTGCTGTCATTAGTAACGCAGCTTCCATACAGTTAATAAATGCCCACTGAATGGCATACAAAAACATCATCAGGAGGGTAATCAAGGCAGAGCGCAAACCATTTGTCAAGGGATTTCCACCACTCACAGTAGGGGAAGGTACATCAACCCCTGCTTCATTCGCTGCCTCTTCCCTAGCTGGATCTTCCATACACTGTTGTTGCTCTGCGGGTGGTAAATTCATACAATCCGCGTATATCTCTTGCTCGATCGCCTGTTCGGCATTCTCCTGTCGAATTTCATTTAGGGCGGTTTGAGCATCCAGAGAAGAAGAGCCAATCTGTTGAGTGAGGACAAACTGAACATTGTAAGAACCAATACCGTAAAAGGTTTGCACCACCCCCGCTGCTAAAGTTCCATTCCCACCAAGCAGACATACTACTATGAGTGGCATAATCAGCAAATCGGCTAAAGCACTCCAACTTTGTTTTTCCAGTAAAGGCTGAATCTTTTCAATAGCTAAGTACAGTAGTGAGATTCCGGCCAGCAATAATCCCAAATCATTCAAGGCTTGCCAGAGAGGACTACTTGAGGAAATAGCTTCACCCCACAGTTCACCCCAAGCTTGAGTAGTGCTTTGGTTTAGTTCGGAACCAAGATTAATTAAGTCACTTCCTGTTAAGTTAGCCATTTTTCACTTATTCGGGTTCATTGAAAGTGGAAAATTGAGAGCCATTAGCCAAAGCTCGAATATTGGCAGATTTTTCAACTCGATTTCCAGCATTGCCACCCTGCAAAGTTGTCGAAATATCGCTGAGGATTTGATTTCGATAAGCATTATCAATTCGGTTTTGCTGAGTTTCAGCAAACATTGCTGCTTGTTGGGCAGATAAGATAGAGAGCTGATTAGATTGAGTCGCCTCTGCTTGTAATTTCAGCCCCATGGCCTCTAATTGAAGTCTTTCCAAATCTTGGGTGACATCTGTACTTTCTCCTTCTGAAACCAAAGTTTGGCCCTGCTCGGCTAGTTTTTGTGTAGCAGCAGCCATAAGAGCAGAAGTTTGAGTAGTTTCATCTCCAAATTCTATTTTTTCTTTGATTTTTTCCTGAGCATCCTCTCCCAAAGCTGACGAGGAGGCCACAGCTTTTGCTAGTTTTCCCGTCAGTTCGACACTAGCCTCATTAAGGAGTAGCAAATTATCCTCTACACTAGAGCCTAATTGCATTCCAAAAGTAAAATCTCCGGTTCCAGTGCCCTGCAATTCTTCTAATAATTTGTTAGGGTCGGGAATATTCATATCTCCATAAATACTAGAAATGTCTAGATCGGGAAGATTTAGATCGCTCAAAGCATCATCCAAAAAATCATTAGGATCGATCGCCAGTAATTCGGAGATGGGACCAATTAAGTCATTGATCTGATCTTCTATTTTTCCTTGTGCATCACTCAGGATATCTTCAGGATTCAATCCCAAGACATCCTCAAAGCTGAAGGACGCAGCAACTGTAGGTTTAGCAATAGCTATATTTACTACTATTGCCCCGCTAACTAATAGTTTGAACATCCGTAGAGTTTTCATTCAATTCTCTCCTTTTATTCAAAAAATACTAAATTCCAATTTCTTTAATAGAAGTACCTCCTCTTAACACCTTGATATAAGCAGCAGCAAAATCTCTCGTTCCCTTTACAGCACCCACCTGAGTTTTTGGATATTTATCGATAAACCTTTGCCTAGCAGCTTTTTCATCTTCTGAATTAGCCACCGCAGCCAAAATCATCGCCCCGGGATAATATCGCAAAGGACTCCAATAGCGATCGCCTACCTTCAACAACCACTTAGTAAAATATTCCGACGCATCAGGATAAAATGCTTCAGTCGCGTTTACTCTGATAGTATCGGGGTCATACTCACAGTACTTGACATAAGCGGATGCAGCAGCAGCCGTAGTTTTTCCTACCATCTCAATAGAAGTATTTTGGAAAATTTTACTAGCAGCAGAGCAAGCAGCAATGGCATTAACATCCTGTAAGATTAATAACCCCGAAATTCCATCTTTACGCCCAGTAGCCCAAATTGTCCCGACCATTTCTGCAAATCCAGGCTTACTCAACAATACGCTCAATTCATCTCCCACAAACAAACTTCTCGGATGGGACAATCCGTTGGTCACGCAAGCCATAGCTGCCAACAACGACATGATTTGAGCATTACTATCATTATTCAGCCCCGATAGTGCAAAGATTTTTACCATAGGGTCTGGGGGAATTGTGCTAGGGCGACCAATAGCCTGTCCAATCTCTGGATCGTCCAGCTTTGCCGAAATTTGATTAACAATTTGATTGATTGCCAGTCTGTCTATTTCCTCAAAAGATTTCAAGCCCAACTTTTCCTTAGAACAGAAATTAAGCAAATCGTGCAGAGTAGGAATATTTTGCCAAGCATTAGAATGAAAACCTTGCTCAAAAGCAAAATTATAACGGTCGATAATTTGAGGATTGGTGGTAAAAACCTGAATCATCTTTACTACCAAAGCATTAACTCTTTCTTGCAACTTCGGGTCGTGGATAGACCCCATAGCAATACCAACCAACGCTTGTTGTAAAAACTGTTTCCAACGATTCAGCCTTTCTGCTACTACTTTTCTATCCATTCCTCTCAAGTCGGGTGGCTCCACTAAGTTGTAACTTTGGTTAGCCATATTGAAAAAGGCTGCCTTGTCCCCCAACATCCGACAAGCTGTAGCAAAGGTAGAATCGCCACCAGTGGAAATGTCCATTCCCACTACAGGAATGCCTTGGGCAAGGGCATCAACAATGAAACGGAAACCCAAAACCGACTTACCTCCTCCTGAAGTGGCAGTAATAATAGCCCGCTCTGTCTTCCGAAATAAATCTACATAGATAGGTTGTCCGCCTTTGTCAGTAATAAATTCCACACCACGACCACCTTTGTGAAAAGGCCGATAGCAGGTCAGGGGCAACAAACCTGCCACTGTATCTGTATCCAAGATTATCCGTCTGTTTGAAAACAAACTTGTCTGACACAGCAGCTTTAATCTATTAATAGGTAAAGTTTCTACCCACAGTCGCCATGCGATATTAGTTTCTCGAATTACACTTGCTGTGCCAAAACTCCTACACATCAAAGCACAAGCCTTATCCAATTGAGCTTCTGTATCTCGGTAAATCACATACAACGGAGCGCACATCATAGGTGTAGCACCCGTTACCAGTTTTCGTTGAGCTTCAAAACTTTCCTCCTCTCGGACTACCGAGCCTACATCCAAACCACCACCCTGCTCAACAGTATGCTGATTGCTAGCTTCAGCTTGTTTTGCGATTTTTTCCAAATTATATCGCATCGCTGCCTTTGAGCCAGGCTCCATTTCTAGCCAAACTTCGGTGTCGTAAACAAAAGAAGCTGCCAAACAGTCAAACTGCCATCGGAGTTGTGAACGACGATCGCGCCATCCCGTAGGAGCTTCTTCCATTGTTAATACCGCTCCGATGGTATGATTTAAGTAGATATACTCCCGACTGCCATTATGTTGAGGGCAAGATGTTTTCCCGTCAAATCCAGACAGCGCCACTGACAACGTATCTTTTTGAGTATTCGTTATGATTTGACGCTGAAGACCTTGGCCCGTTTCTGAGACTTTAATAATTTGGGGGGTTTCAGGAGCAACAGTACATCTTCCATTAAACCTATACCATAGCCAATGCCATAACTCATCATCGGCTGGATTTTCAAGAGAAAGTCCGACTTTTGTCTCCAGGAGTAACCGCCAAGGCAGATACCCATTTTCATAGATATCTTTAGCTAACTGGCAGTACAGATTTTCTTCCCATTCTCCTTGAGTTCCCATAAAAGTTCGGGTTGTTTTGCCTAATTTCTGCGCGACAGAACGCAGTATCTTATCTGTAAATCCATCCTTTTCTCGATAATTTTTATTACCAGTCCAAGTACAGAATACCCAAATTTCCCAAAACTTCCGATTACCTATCTCATCTAATTCATCAATCCTAATTTTTTCATTGTTAACTAAAACCGATATCGGTAACATTTCATTATGAAATGCTGTGTCCGCAAGTCGTTCGAGTTCTTTTTTTCGAGGGGCTTTATTTCGGAAGCACCCCATGTAGAAGGTAATTTTTTCATCCGAGGGAAATTCTTTGAAAGCTTCAGCGATCGCCTCTGAATATTGAGCTATCTCCGCAGTATGAAGCTGCGGATGTAATCCCTGAAGCCTAAATGGAATAACCGCTGACCACTTATCTCCATCCTCATTCAGCAGCCAGCAGCCAAAACTTTGTCCACCTATGGTAACCCGAAGCGGAACATGAAGGTTACTTTCAAGTTGAAAAGGTCGGTAAGTTGTAGTCCTTTTCCCATCTACAGAAGTTACCGCTACTTTTTCCTTCATCATCATTTTACACTTTTGCTCAAATTGCTTTTCTTCCGCAGATACCCACATGGTTGGTAAATTTACCCAATCTTTTGAAGGGATAATCCACAGATCGGTATATTTATAGCTCTTCTTGCCAGTCAAAAACCACCAGGAGGCAATCAGCCAGACCGAACTTGCTCCCCATACGGCCAATCCCAGAGATAGCAAGATTTCACATACGAAGAAGCTCAAGCCAATCAAGAGCCCCCATGGAACTAATTGATCTGCGGGTACAGGGCCTATGGATGCCTCTTGTTGATAGATTTTAGAGACTTTGACAAAATCTGACTGATTCTCCATATTCACAAATTCAATGGCTTGTTTTTTCAAGAGAAAATAAGAAATTTCTTACTTTCTCTGTCTGGCAAGAAAAATCTTGAGCTACAAGGATGAATGTTTGTAGCACCTACGGAGCAGGAGCACCACCGCCACCTAATATGAGCTGCGACATCACCTCGATCGCTAGAACAAAACCCACGCCGATAGCCATCATATTGCCAATTGGCTTCCAGTCACCACCTTGCATCGCTTGTGATACAAGAAAAATACCCCCTACCAATATTCCCAAAATTACAATAACCCGTAACACAGTAAAAATCAGGCCGACTGTTGCAGCGTCAACAGTAGAGCCTGCACCTGTCAGGATTTCGTTCACTTTTGCTTCGATGGAATCAAATAGTAGGGCATGAGCAGGCATCCCGATGCTGGAAAAAATCATGCAACTTATCAGCACAAGTGCTGCCACATGATGAGCTTTAAATTTTATTCCGATTAACTTACCTAGTGGCGGGAAGTAATCAATCATCATTTTTACGCTATGTGCAATTAAGCACACAATTAAATACACAGTCATCATTGCTGGATTCTGAATACCGATAAAGGTAAGTCCGGCAATGACAAACGCAAGCAACCATAAGTCTCCTTTCTCAATAGGCATTCCTAATGCCTTGCTTAGTTTTGATTCCAATGTTTCTGGACGACGACGGTAGCTTATAGAATAGTCACCGCTGTTTTGCTCTTCATAACGTAGTTGCATACATTTACTCCATTTTTTCAAATTGAGACACACACGCTGAGTTTTTCTGCGGGATCTATCAAGTAATCTCCGCACTCTAGATGCGCACGGGCTATAGCTATCAAATTATTTAGGTCTCACAAACCTGGTCTTATTCCGCATACATACAATTAACGCTCCATTTCTGGCCTGTTTTCCCGATCTTGAGACTCCTGTGCCAGCAAATCATCTACATCTGAAGAAGGAATTTCACAAGTATCGCATCGCACGGAATTATCAGCTTCAATGGAGGCACTAAAAATCTTACGGGGGTTCCCACATTCATCGGTTTGCTTTAAATCAAATCCTTCTAACTGATACGATTGGTCTGACTGCTTTGATATTTCAAAGACACGATCAAACTCTCCATTAGTATCCGTCCAATGGATAGAGCCAACCTCCGTATTGAACTGTTCTGGGGCATGGCGTTGGAAGTAATCAATTAAATCCTTACTGTCTACATTTTGGGTATACTCTGACTCTGTTTGAGGTAACTGAAGAATGCGATATTCTTCCTCGGATGATAGAGAATTATCCGAAATCTGCCAACCATCATCGGTTTGTTCAGCCCGAAATCGCACCTGTTCATAAGTGATGGTTCGTTCTTTTTCGTCTGAAGAAAATTGATATCCTTCGGCATCAACTGCTTGATTATCAAGCAATCGTGCCACATTTGCTTGATGCGACTCAGATAAATCGCTATCGATCTGCCACTCCTGTAAATTTTCATCCCAACTAGCGACAGTAACGTTTTGAGTAATACTAATAGTATTCTCGTCTGAGTTGAAGTGGAGGACACCTAAGTTAGTTTCAATAGGCTCATCCTGATTCAAGTCATGTGCAGTGGCCCGTACACGAACAAACTGGCTTAATGACTCTGCTATGCCAGGACTTTCCTGAAAGTTGGTTGGGACATCGGAGCTTGGGGTTTCAGTGCCAACTTTTGCTTGAGCTAATCGTTCGTCAAAATGACGCAAGGCTTCCTCATCATAAAGCCAATCATCACTCTCAAGAGAATCCTTCAATTGCGTTTCTGTCTCTTGCTCCTGCTCCTGCTCTTGCCCCTGCTCTTGCTCCTGCTCTTGCCCCTCGCTCCAAACGTCTCTACCCACTTCAACAACTTCTGCCAGGTGTGCCGTCATGTCAAGAAACATTCCCGCATAGAACCTGCCATCTATATAGTCACTTTGCTCAAGATGATTAGCCTGTTGCTTCATCCAGACGATTAAATTTCCAGGAGCTACCTCTACATCTATATCTTCTAAACTAAACTGCTTCTCATTTTGAGACGTTTCATCCTGTTCGGAGTTCAATTCAGGTGAATAATCTTTGCCCAAAGAGGGTTCATCGACAGTAAATACATCCTTCATTGACGAAATAGGTGTACTTACTGACTCAAAACTTTGCTCTCGATCTTCAGATTCATCCACCTGTTTAGCCTCCAAACGTTTCAATATAGAGGGACGAGTGTATTTTCGGCCTAGTTGGTATCCGGCAAAAGGAATGCCTTCATACCGCATCCACCACCCCTGTGATGTAGGATGTACCTCTACTCCTAGTGAGTCCATTGCAGCAGTCAGCTCCTCAAAGGAACTTCCCGGTTCTAGACTTTCATCAATAATATTCTGAAGCTTTTGCCGGATACTGCGCTTAGTTGGCTTGATAGTATTTGACGGCTCTTCAAGTTCTCCAATATCTGGAACAGCTTGTAAACCATACTTGCGCTCCACATCACGCAAAATTTTGGGAATCTTATAATAATCCCAGCTAGTATTAGCGCACTTGCCATTATCATCCACCAAATTAATCAATAGATGAGCATGAGTGCGAGTTTTTGATGAGTCTGGATACTTTACATCGTTGTGCAAACCTACCAACACTTGGTTCTTATCAAGATTTAGATCGTCAATAACTTGGCTACAAATTGCTGCCCATTCACCCCGGCTCAAATTATCTCCGGCTGAGGGAGACAAAGACAAGTGATATGCTGGACGCTTAACTCTGTTATTACGACTCGCCACCCATTGCATCGACGCAGCTTTTTCTGCTACCGTCTTACCTTCAAACACATTCTCAAGAAGTGCTTCGGCTCCCGGCTTGCCAAAAATATAGCTGGCGACACTATGAAATTTAGCGTTTCGTGTGACTTTACCAATCATGATGCTCATCCAACAAGCATTGAATATCTTGAACAACCTTAAGAGTTTGGGGGGAAAACTCTTCAGTAGAGATTAAATCTCGTACCAGATGAAGTAGAGTTTGCAATTCTACTTGCTGTTTCCTGAACTTCAATCTTTGCTCAACGAAATCTGTGAGGCAATTAGGGGTGAACAACTTTTCTCGAGCTACCGAGCTGAGACTCTTTTCACTCCTTTCTGCCAATGCCTTTAGGGCATTGTACTCGGAGAACGTTAATCGAACTCTCAAATGACGATTTCTTTTCATTAGTTAGATTAAATTTCTCCATGGTTTAGGAGATACCTCACACAATCTTTGAGCTTGTTTTTAACTTAATCGCTGATTTGAGAAATTGCAACCCCTAAACAGGTCTCAAAAAAACTTGCAAGCAATGGCAAAAGTATTACACGAACTAGGATATGGTCTTACCTTGTACACACAAGCGATATTTTTATACACCCGCGCGATGTTTTTATACACACACGCGATATTTTTATACAAACTTATACACATTATTTCTTTTTTTTTCTTCCGAGTTTATTTTTTAGCTGGCTTTTTCATACACACAAGCGATATTTCTATACACCTGTGTGATATTTTTATACACCTATGCGATATTTTTATACGAATTCATACACTCTATTTTTTTGTTAATTTTCATATACTTCTTAATCTTATGTAATAGTTTGTTTTTCTTTCCGATAGCAAATGCTATCGGAAAAACTCTGACAATTGCGTTATTCAACTTAGCAATATTAAAAAAACATAAACACTATCCAATTCATTTTTTTTATGAGGTATCAAGGAGACTAAATCGACAAAGTTATTGGCGGAGGTACACAGTGGCTAAGGAGACACAAATAACCACCATCTGTATCGATCTTGGTAGTAGTCTCACCAAAGTTGTCTGGAGTTTGGATAATTCACCAGACATTAACTTTCTCACCATGGAACCCGAGATAATAGAGTGTGATTATGGGCACTTAGGCACA
>NZ_JAAHGH010000096.1 GCF_010672525.1 Okeania sp. SIO2B3
TAACTTTAGAGTCTGTAGTAGAAAAAATATCTACTTCCTCTCTATTACGTATGCCGCAACAGTCAAATCATTTTGTGAAGCGCATAACTTTAGAGTGTGTAGTAGAAAAATATCTACTTCCTCTCTCTATTACGAATGCCGCAACAGTCAAATCATTTTGTGAAGCACATAACTTTAGAGTCTGTAGTAGAAAAAATATCTACTTCCTCTCTATTACGTATGCCGCAACAGTCAAATCATTTTGTGAAGCGCATAACTTTAGAGTGTGTAGTAGAAAAATATCTACTTCCTCTCTATTACGAATGCCGCAACAGTCAAATCATTTTGTGAAGCGCATAACTTTAGAGTCTGCCATGGAGAAATATCTACTTCCTCTCTATTGCGTATGCCGCAACAGTCAAATCATTTTGTGAAGCGCATAACTTTAGAGTGTGTAGTAGAAAAATATCTACTTCCTCTCTCTATTGCGTATGCCGCAACAGTCAAATCATTTTGTGAAGCGCATAATTTGAGAGTGTGTAGTAGAAAAAATATCTACTTCCTCTCTCTATTGCGTATGCCGCAACAGTCAAATCATTTTGTGAAGCGCATAATTTGAGAGTGTGTAGTAGAAAAATATCTCATACCAATTTGGAAAAAGAATGTTACGAATCATAAGAGCAATTAAAATACTTTATAGGAGATATCCATTGGACGAAAAAGATAAATTATGACCTAATAAATAGTATCAAAGCGATTCATTCTGACTCCTGACTCCTAAGAAATAACTATGACAATTAAACTAGAAAAAATAGTACCTTGGGGTCGAAATCTTGACGAATATATTTCTATGTTCGACCTTACTCCAGAAGAGAAGAAATTCAAAATTATCGACTGTGCCGCAGGACCGTCAAGTTTTAATTATGAAATGACTTTTGAAAGATATAATGTCATTTCCTGCGACCCAATATATAAGTTTAATGCTGATGAAATTTCTCAACGTATTCAGGCAACTTCTCAAAATATTATTGACCAAATAAAGGCAAATTATGATACTTTTGTTTGGCAAAATTTACAGTCGCCAGAAAATCTACTAAAGGTAAGAATGGCAGCAATGGAAAAATTTTTATTAGACTTTCCTAATGGGTTTCAGGAAAAACGTTATTTAACTGCTGAATTGCCGAAACTGCCTTTTGATAATCACAGATTTGATTTAGCTTTATGTAGCCATTTTCTATTTTTATATTCTGAGCATCTCTCAGCATAATTTCATCTAGAATCAATTTTAGAAATGTGTCGAGTTGCTAAACAAGTACGAATTTTTCCTTTGGTTAAACTTTCTGGAGAAATTTCACCGTTATTAACGCCAATAATTGAAAAATTAACACCTAAAGGATATAAAGCGGAAATTAAACAAGTAACTTATGAATTTCAGAAAGGAGGTAATCAAATGTTGCAAATATTTGTTTGAAGAAGGAAGAAGGAAGAAGGAAGAAGGAAGAAGGAAGGAAGAAAAAATGGATGGGGACTCAAAACCCGACTAATTGTAAACACTGCGGGTGACAGTGGGGTATTAAATCCAAAATAAAAAGATAATTAATGAAGGAATAATTCAAGAATTAACAATTACCGAAAAAAGGATTTTTTTTCTTCTTCTCTGTTTCCAGTGCCCAGTTCCGGTGTTCCCTAAAAGTTTCCAATATCTCACAACTCAAATCATATTGCTGTATATAGAAATCAACTTTTTCTTAACAGTTTCCTATTTCCAAAAATTGTGGCAAAGTCTATAATAAATGACATCCTCTGATTAGGGCTTACCGATCTAATCTAAAAGCATTGACATATAAAGGCTTTAGGCTTTTTTATGCCTTGAAAAAGTGCAAATTTTTCAGCTCTTTATGCTCAAAAAGTTAGTATTTTAGGCAAGACTTGGGCAGAAACATCATTCTGACAATTGTTAGCGAATAATGAAGGTAAAAATCCTCTCCTTTCAAAGAGAAACAAGAAAAATTTTTCATGATTAGTCAATCAATTCCGTTTTCAAGGAAAGGTAATAATTAATTAATAATTATTAATTATTAATTATTAATTATTAATTGTTGAATCTTACCTCTTCGCTCATTCCAATTTCTCCTGTCTTCTATCTTCTACTCCTACTAAAAGACTTTTTCAGCAAACCCTAATTAGGATGTAAAAATAACTCTAAAAAATTTATGTTACCTTTTATTCGTTCAGATCTGAGTAATCTTAAAGCTTATACGCCTCATCCTGGTGGCAGTTCAGAAATTCCTTTAGATAGATTAGATACTAATGAATGTCCTTATGATTTATCAGATAATTTAAAACAAAAGTTAGCTGGAAATTATCAAGAATTAATTGAAACAAACCGTTATCCAGATGGCAGTCATTTCCAACTTAAAGAAGCTATAGCTGAATATGTGAATGAAGCAACTCCATCAGCTAATATTTCTGCCGATAATATTTCTGTTGGTAATGGCTCAGATGAGTTAATTCGTTCTATTTTAATTGCTACTTGCTTAGGAGAAGAAGCTTCTATTTTAACTACTACTCCTACTTTTTCTATGTATTCTATTCTTGCCAAAACTCTTGGTATTCCCATAGTAAATGTTGGTAGAAGTGAGGCAAATTTTGAAATAGATATTTCTGCTGCTCAGGATGCTATTAATCAAACAAACAATTCGACTGTAAAAGTGGTATTTGTTGTTAATCCAAACTCTCCTACAGCTAACGCTTTAACTACTGCAGAATTAGAATGGTTACTTAGTTTGCCTGAAGAAATTATGGTAGTAATTGATGAAGCCTATTTTGAATTTAGTCAGACTACTGTAGCTGAACAATTAAACCAACATCCTAATTGGGTAATTTTAAGAACATTTTCCAAAGCTTTTAGATTAGCTTCCCTCAGGGTAGGATACGCGATCGCTCATCCAGAAGTTATTATTAATTTGGAAAAAGTTCGCCTTCCTTACAACTTACCAAGTTTTTCTCAAGCTGCTGCTAAATTAGTGCTTACCTACAGACAAGATGTTCTATCTTTTATACCGGAAATTTTGACAGAAAGAACTAAGTTATTTGACAGTTTTAGGGAAATTTCAGCTCTAAAAGTTTGGGAAAGTACGGCTAATTTCTTTTATGCCAGACTTACGGATAAAGGATTGAGTTTATTAGGAGAAAACCTGTCTCAGGAAAAAGGTTTAAATAATTTGATGCAGCAACTTAAAAATCAGGGAACTTTAATTCGCCATACAGGTGGTGGTTTAAGAATTACGGTAGGAACTCCTGAAGAAAATCAGCGTACAATTGAGAGAATTAAAAGTATTTTCAACAATTAATAATTAGGGCTTGCTGATTAAATATCAAAGAATTTACAGATAAAGGTTTTAGCCTTTTTAGGTCTTGAAAAAGTAGCTGATTTTCAGCTCCAATCCCTCAAAAAGGAGTGCATTTTGGGAAATATAGGGGAGAAAATCAAGGGAAGGTTCTTCTGACTACCTCTTCTATAATTCCCATTCCTACTGTATAAATGCTCTTTATTGACCTTTCTCAAGAGTAAAACTTTTGGGAAAATATTAAGCATAAATACTAAATCACAATCGTTATTATTTTCTCCTGAATTGCAGAATTTCTGGATTCTGACTCCTAATTTTTTATACTATATTTTGAAGTGCAGAATGTAGGTTAAAAGAGGAGGCTTTCAAGCAAAGTTTTTCTGTAAGCATTTCCTGCGGACTGCTGCGCAAACAGCTATTAGCAGTCAGCTATCAGCAATTAATAATGAATAATTATTTCTCAGGTTGGGGAAGGAGAATTTAGCAGTAACTTTTGATTCTTTTCCCAAGATTAATAGCTGATAGCTGATAGCTGACGGCTGTTTGCGCAGCATTCCGTAGGAAACGCTTACTAGAATTATAAATTAAACATATTTTTAAGACGATTTCTAACCCAAACTACAGGATTTTTATCATCTTCTTCTGCATCAACTAATCCCAATCTTCTAAGCTCATTTTGACGTTCAGATAATTCTTCTTGATGTTTACCCAACTCTTGCACAATTACCTCTGCTAATTCTGGATTTTCATGTAATATTTTCTCAAAGCCTTTTTTATGAATAGCAAATAAAATTGTATCTTCAAGTGCTCTGATAGAAGCTGTACGAGGAATACCTAACATTAAAGCTAATTCTCCAAAAAAATTGCCAGCTTTTAGAATAGTCAGATGTTTATTAATTTTTTCAGCAAAGACCTCTACTGAACCTGAAAGAATAATATAAAAAGTATCACCAGGGTCTCCTTCATGGAATAGAATCTTTAATGGTCTGAGACGTTTTCTATACCCTACTTCTATCAATTTTCGTAACTCAACATCAGTAAAGTTTTCAAAATAAGCAACTTGTAATAATAAATCTCTAGCTGATAGAGGTTTACTAGATATAGATGGATGGTTTCTTACCCCATGAAGAACAGTATTTTGAGATGATTCTAAATGTTGTGATTCTTGTGTATTATTCAGATATATCTTAATATGGTCCCAAGGAATTAAAATACCCTGTTGATGTAAATTATTGTAGATAATAAACCGTAAAGAACTCATATAAATTGGTTGATTATAAATCTCCTTTACCCATACCCATAATTGAAACTTAAAGGCGTTATCTTCAAACCCCAGAAACAAAACTTTTGGAGGTGGTTCTCGTAATACTACAGGTTCCATATAAGCAGACATTAGTACAGTTTCTGTAACTAATACCGGGTCACTATCATCAGATACAAAAATATCAAGTTCAATCCTACCTTTAAAACTATCGTAGCTTAAGTTATGTATTTTTCCTTCTATTAAAATGCCATTAGGAATAATTATATGACTACCCTGTAATGTTCTAATTCTAGTTGAACGCAAACCAATCTCTTCTACAAAACCTAAATCATTATCTAATTCAATAAAATCTCCTATTTTTATCGGTCTTTCTATCAGTACATTCAAACCACTAATAAAGTTTTTGGTAATATTCTGAAATCCTAAACCAATACCTACACCTAAACCCCCGGCTAAAACTGCTAATGAAGAGACATTAAAACCTTGTGTTTGTAAAATAACTATCACGCCCAGGGTACTCACTCCATAGCTAAATATTGTAGATATTGCCTCTCGATTAGCTTCATCTATACCTAGTTTGACTAAAAATGCTTTTTTGAGTAAATTTTTGAAGATTCTACCGAATAGAAGAACTACAATTAAATATAAAAATAGTTTTAAAAGTAAACTTAAAGATATATAAGTATCCCCGACAAAAAGTAGGGGAGTTGTAAACATTTCAGCTAGTTGTAATAAGAAATTTTGTACTTTTTGGAGCATAAGGAGAGTAGGGGAGTGGGGGAGTAGTGGAGTGGGGGAGTAGGGTAGTAAAAATAATAATAGTTAACAATGACTGGTTAATAATTACCAAAAATTTATTCAGTATATGTTAATTACTTAATAATTGAAGTGTTACTTAAGTATAGTATTCTTTTTTCAAGTTAGTATAACATAATTTTTTTTTTATATTAATGAAATTAAGTAATTAGGGTTTACTGAATAAAGTCTTTTTGCTGGGGAAGGAGACAGGAGACAGGAGACAGGAGACAGGATAAATAGGAATTTAGAGGAGTTAGGAGTTCACAATTGTCTCTCAATTTTTCTGCCATAATCATCCCAAAATACTAGCTTTATGCAGCTCTTGCCACCGAAAAGCTGGTACTTTTTTCAACTATAAAACGCTAAAACCAATATCAGTCAATACTTTTAGAATTAATCAGCAAACCCTAATTAGCCTTAGAAGCAAAATCAAGAAAGGGAAAGCAAAATCTTGATTTTTCCTTCTTCCCTCTTCCTTCTTTCTTCTTCCTTCTTCCCTGATATTAGCAACCCGGTATCTAGGAGAAACCGGGTATTTTAGACATTGATTATTTAGGGTAAATATTTAGAGAAAAACTGTGCATCAAAAAAGACAGCCAATGTTAATTTTTTGGAGTCACAATATATTTTGATGAAACCTGTTCTACCCTTCCTAATCTTACTAAAGCCTGATAAAACATCGCTGTAACTTCAGCACGAGTAGCAGCTTTATTTGGATTCAAAAATTTTACATCTGGATGATTTACTACCAATCCAGTTGCAGTAGCTGCTGCTACTTTTTCCTTAGCCCAATCAGGTATTTTTTCTTTGTCTTTATAAATACTTAAAACCTTATCAGGATTTGATGGAATTTCCAGATTTAAGCCACTAGCTAAAGCAACTAATACCTGTAATCTTGGTACTTCTTGTGCTGGACGAAAAACATTTCCTGGATACCCACTCAAAAAGCCAGATTTAGTAGCTGTTTGAATTCCTTCTTGAGTTGGTAAATCTTCTGGTACATCCTTATATTTAACAGTATTTCCTGTTGATTTTTCCTCAAATACTTGAGGAATTTGAGTAGCTAATTCGGCTCGCGTTACAGGTTTATCTGGCTCGAATTTATCGCTATCAACTTGAGCAATAATATCACGTTCCCTCAAAGGTTGAATGAAATTACTGGCCCAAAAATCATCTGGAACATCAGAAAATTTAACTTTGTCAATAGGAGATGTTTCAGGAGATGGCGCTGCTGTACCAGCTAACGGAATTTCAGAAGTTGCATTCTCTGGAGAAGGAGAAGTTGCCGTTTCACTCACCCCAGGTGACTCAGTAGTTTCTACCTCTGGAGAAGGAGAAGTAGCTGTGGATGACTCAGTAGTTTCTACCTCTGGAGAAGGAGAAGTTGCCGTTTCACTCACCCCAGGTGACTCAGTATCTACCTCTGGAGAAGGAGAAGTTGCCGTGGATGACTCAGTAGTTTCTACCTTTGGAGAAGGAGAAGTAGTTGTTTCACTAATCCCAGGTGACTTAAAAGTTACCTCCTCTGGAGAAGGAGAAGTTGCCGTAGGTGACTCTGTTGTTAAACTAGGAATAGGAGGGGCCAAAGGTAAAGATGGAGTTGCCATCGGAGATTCAGATAACATACTTCCAATACCTAATGTGGCCAAATTCTTTCCAACTTGTGGGACTTTTGGCGGTTTGGCTAATTCGAGTGTTGTCTCAGCCTCATTATTAGCTCGATCCAAACCTTTAACGCTTGTCTCTAACTGCTCAAAAGTATCAGTAATAGGAGTCAGAGTAGCTAAACTTGTTTCTAACTCTTCAGAAGAAGAAAGTGCTTGACCAAAATTTGATGCTGGTTCGCCAGTCAGGGTATTAAGTTGTGGTGAGCCTAAGCTAAAGATTGACTCTTCTGTACTAACATCTGGATTATCAACTGTTTCAGATTCAGATTCAGATAAAGAAAGAATAGGTTTAGAGAATAGATTAAACCCATTATTTCCTTGAGTAGTTGTCCAGAAAAATACACTGCCAAGAGTCGCTAAGGCTACAAATATTGCAATCCACTCATCACGTTCCACTGGCCTTGGCCGTGAAGGTGGGTTCGGAGGTATATTTGTCATTTGTCATAGCTATATAGTGACAGCTCCAGATTAGACTACGATTAGGGATAAAAGGAAGATGAAGAAGGAGTCAGGAGACAGGAGACAGGAGTCAGAATAGAATTTTTCACTATAGCAGGGAATAAATTTTCAACAAAATGACTACTAAACCATTAATTATTGCTCACCGAGGTGCATCTGGCTTGGTGGAATTTGAAAATACTTTAGCTTCTTTTGAAAAAGCTATTGAATTGGGTGTACCAATGGTGGAGTTTGATGTGAGAAAAACTCAGGATAATTTATTTGTTGCGTTTCACGATGAATCAATTGATGGGATGAATATTAGTGATTTGAGTTATCAACAACTTTTGGATATTTCTCGGCAAAAAGGTTTTGATGTGCCATTGGTAGAGGATGTGTTGAAGTTGTGTCGGGGGAAAATTAAACTTGATATTGAGTTGAAAGAAGTTGGATATGAATTGGAGATAGTTAATTTAGTCAAAAAATATTTAGATTATCAAGATTATGTGATTAAATCTTTTCTTGATGCTGCTATTATTGCGGTCAAACAAGCAGATAATCAAATTACAACTGGGCTGTTATTAGGAGTTAGTAAACCCAAAAATTTAATCGCTACTCGATTATCAGAAATCTTTCCTGAATTTCGTTTGTTTACAACTAAATCTGATTTTGTTTCGCCTAATTATCAATTGATAAAATTTGGTTTTGTTTGGCGCATGAAACTGACTAATCAAAATATCTATGTTTGGACAATTAATGATGAAAAATTAATGATTGAAACTGTCAAGCAAGGAGTATTTGCATTAATTACAGATAGACCAGATTTAGCTTTGAAGTTATTTGATGGGAATTAACATTCAGCTTTTTTGTTTTGCCAATCTTGGTTTGCTTTACCAGACTGTTTACTATTTTTATACAAATAACAAAAAGAACCTCATAACTAAGAGGTTCTCTTTTTACTAATAATTTTATTTTTAATTGAATTAATTGAATCGTGATTTTTGAAGCGGTGGAAAATTATCAGGAGTTTATTCAGAATAGACTTGTTTAATTTAAGCTTTATTGCTTGCCTTCTTTTTTAATAAAAAGCCTGCTCCAGCAAATAAACCTAAACCAAGTATAGCAGAAGGTTCACATACTCTCTCAGAATATTCTTATACTCACTCTAATATCACTATGATTAATTAGAGTAAAGGTATCGATCGCCCTATTATATCATGTCCGTTGGTATAGTCCCGTGTAAAAGTTGGGGAAATATCTACCGCCATATAAGTAAAATTTTTCCTTTTCTTAAAGCTTCTTCCTTCTTCCTTCTTCCTTCTTCCTTATCTTCTCTATACAAGACCGATGCTACCGGACATGATATTACTAAATTTTTGCTTTGGAGTCTTTATTTCTTTTGCGACTAGCAACTAAACCTGTAGCAACTATACCAAGACCGAATAATGCAGTAGGTTCAGGAACAGGAGTAGTAGAGAACAAAGCACCAGAAAATTGAGCTGTAAGTGTTTCACCAGCATCAAGGCGAGCCTCAATTGTGCTTGCTAATGTATCGTTAAATTGAAGTGTTAAGTTACCTGCACCATCACTTCTATCGCCATTTTCGCTGATAAATGTTCCAAAGAGGAGTATATCTACGGATGCATTCTTTCCACTCTGGATAACTTCTCCTATTTCAGCTTGTTCAAGGTCAAATTCATTACCACCACCAAAATCTATGAATGGATCGGGTGCTCCAAATGGATTAAATGATATAGGTCCTTCGATAGTTGTGTTTATACCAGCAAACTGATTAAAACTTCCCGTTGCAGTAATAGGGCTAAGAAAAAGAGTAGTTGGATTTGGATTGAAACTCAGTTGCTCTTCTGAAATTAGAGCAGTACCTAGACCAGCAAGTTGCAATTCCCCAATTAAAGCAGCAGCATTAGCAACACCAGCATTAAGCATTACGCCAGTAAATGCAACTGTAGCAGTTAGACCTGCAAAGAATTTAGAGTTAATTAGACTGTTAATCATCGTTTTCGTTAGGTTTGTGTGTGTGTGTGTAATTAGCTACTATTAAATTTATGCTCAGGCCATTTTTAAGTAATATTCTACTTTTGTATTCTAGATACACTGCCTGGGTTCCTGTATCTATTTTTATTCAAATTGAAAGTTTTATACTGTGATTAAAATCATTTTAATAAATGATATTAATCACTGTTTTTAAAATTAAATAATGCTTGCTTAATAGTTAAATATCTTATAACGTTTAGTATTAAAGGCTTTTAGAGAAATAAGATTTCATCCTAAATCTGTACTGAAAGCGTAAAAAAACAGTATCAATCGTGCAAGCACTTAAGCAATATGTTGTATTTTTTACTTAAATGTAAGTGATATTCAGTAGAAATTAAAAATCTTGTCCCAGTTTAAGTACGGAATCTAATATAGTAATATTTGTTACTTTAATCTCAAAATAAGCGATCGCATATCAGGCATCGATGAATGTGTGCAGATATAGGAGAAGGAAGAAGGAAGAAGGAAGAAGGAAGAAGGAAAAATCTGGTTTTGTCTGAGTTTTACAGCGCTTTTCAAATTGATTAACCACATCTTCACAAGCAAAATCTTGTAGGGACGTTCCATGGAACGTTCCTACTGTGGTCTACCGTGCAGGAAAACCGCTGTAAGCTGTTGATATGTCCGCACCCTTTCCTTCGACTGCTGTATTCCCTTATATTTATATATACAGGACTTACGCAAAGGCACTATTTATAGAGTCCATTAACTATTGTCCAATAGTTGTGAGCGCTATATATAGCATATTTGCGTAAGTCCTAATATAGATATTTTGCAAAAGAACTTAGGAACATTTCATCAAATGTCCATACTCTACAGCGGTTCCCTCGAATATGTAATTTCTGGAGATGTCTAATAGACATTTCTGATAATAAAAAATAAAATTAATTATCATACAGAAATCATTAATTATTTCCTCCTACTCCCTACTCCCTACTCCCTCTTTTCTAGATGATGTCTAATATAGAGACTGCGACTTTAACTTAATTACTCAGTTGAGCAGGAAAATAATCTATGCTTTGGTTTTTTTTAGCTACTTCAGTAGCATTTCTTCAATCTGTTAAAGATGTTTATAATAAGACACAACTAAAAAATTTTGATGAATATATTATTGGATGTAGTCTGACATTTTTTACTGCTTTATTTTTAAGTCCCCTATTATTTTTCATTGAAATTCCTCAATTAGGAAATAATTTTTGGTTAGCTCTATCAGTCAGTGCCTCTTTGAACGCGATCGCCTATACAATTTATCTCAAAGCTATTAAGATTTCTGACTTATCAATTATTGCTCCTATTACCACTTTTACTCCGTTATTTTTATTAATAACTTCGCCATTAATTGTGAGAGAATTTCCTAACCTGCTCGGTATAATCGGCGTATCATTAATTGTAGTTGGTTCATATTTGTTAAATATCAAAGAGAAACAGCGAGGATATTTTGCTCCCTTTCAAGCAATAATTACAGATAAAGGTTCACGACTAGCTTTATTAGTGGCTTTTATTTGGAGTATTACTGGTAATTTTGATAAGGTAGGCGTACAAAATTCTTCACCTATTTTTTGGGGAATTTCCGTATTTTTCACCATATCAATTTTGCTATTACCAATTGTTTTATATAAATCCCATCATAATCGATATAAACTTCAAACTGGTAGCTGGAAATTAGTTATATATGGCATGATTAATTCTGTAGCTATGGGATGTCAAATGATGGCTATAAATTTAACTTTTGTAGCTTATGTAATTTCTGTCAAAAGAACCAGTGCATTATTTAGTGTGATTTTGGGAAAAATAATTCTCAAAGAAAAAGCCATCAAAGAAAGATTTATAGGAGCTGCAATTATGGTATTTGGAGTATTTTTAATCGGTATTTCACAACTTCATTGAAGAAGGAAGAAGGAAGAAGGAAGAAGGAAGAAGGGAAAAAATAAAAATAAGTAGTAAAGCACAATTAATTGTATATTTGACTCCCTACTTCCTACTCCCCATTCCCTATTCCCTTATATTTTTTATTCCCTTTTAAATAATTATTGCTCTGCTGATTAAATCTAAAAGCATTGACATATAAAGCCAAGTGCCTTTTTGGGACCTTTCAAAAGTGCCTGGTATCACGTCTAAAACGCTCATACATGGAGCGTATTTTAGGCGCATAGTTGGGCAAAAAAAATCATTCTTACAATTGTTACTCCTATCTCCTCGCCCATTCCCCGTTCCTCCTGTCTTCCCCTCCTGGGAGGGGGAGGGGCGAGGGGTGGGTTGTCTCCTACCCCTACTAAAAGACTAGTGAAGCGCAAACCCTAATTACTTATGACATTTAATTTACAAGCAAGATTACAAAATCATCTGAATGAAATAGTACGCGATCGCGACCCATATTTAGCATCAGGAGGACATTTTTATGTCAGACAATATATTTCTCAGCAGTTGTCACAGTGGGGAAATGTAGAAATTGATGAATTTCAGGTAAGAGGCAAAACTCATCAAAATTTAGTGTTAAATTTACCCTCTATTAATAACAGTAAAAAACAGAATTTAGCACCAATATTAATTGGCGCTCATTATGATGCAGTACCAGGTACACCAGGAGCAGATGATAATGCAACTGGTGTAGCAGTTTTACTAGAATTAGCTAGAGAATTTTCATCTCAACCATTAAAATATCCAGTTAGTTTAGTTGCTTTTGACATGGAAGAATATGGATTATTAGGCAGTCAATATTATGCTGAAAAACTTAAACAAAAACAACAGCAACTTAGACTAATGATCTCCCTAGAAATGCTCGGTTATTGTGACTATACTCCCGGTTCCCAAAGTTATCCTAGTGGATTAAAATATTTTTATCCAAACCAGGGTAACTTTATTGCATTAATTGGTAATTTATTGACTATCATCGATATGTTCCGAATGAGTAGAAAATTTAATAAAATAGGAACGAATTGTCAGTTTTTGCCAGTACCAAATCGAGGTTTAATTGTGCCTGATACTCGTCGCAGTGACCATGCTCCATTTTGGGATAGAGGATATAACGCTATAATGATTACTGATACTGCCAATATGCGAAACCCGAATTATCATCAACAAAGTGATACTCTTGAAACTTTAGATTTAGATTTTCTCACGGGAGTTTGTCAGGGATTAATTGTCGCTATTAGAAATATTGTGTAATGTGAAATACTAAAATTTTTACTACAAATACTGAGGTTGTTTCAAGGAGTAAGAAGTCGTAGGGGCGAATGGCATTCGCCCACCCAAGAATCAGTATAAATAGCCTATATATCATTATAGCTAGATTCAATAATGAATAATGAATAATGAATAATGAATAATGAATAATGAATAATGAATAATTACCTCTTCTTTTCAAGGAGAGGATTGACTAATAATGAAAATTTTTATTTATTATCCCCTTAAAAGGGGAGGCTTTAAACCACAATTTTTCGGTAAAACTCTGTTTTTAGTCAAATAAACTTTCTAGGTAAAATCTTTTAAATAGAAAAATTATTCGTACCATTCTTTTTGATATTTAAAACAAATAAAGCAGGAAAAAATCTAGACTAATAAATTATAATTATGCCCAAAAAATCTACAATAAAAAAACTAATTTTAGGATTAATCTTTCTAGCAGTTGGAAGCATGCAGCAAGTAGTAGTAGCCGATAATAATTCCACAAAACTCAGCCAACAAAAAATTCATAATTGTCAAATCTATCGACAACAACCAAAATTTTTAGTATTTGGAGGAGGTGGTACTCCAGCGCAAAATGAAATTGCCATTGAAAAAAATGTACTGTACTTTCAACGAACCCTAGAAAAAATTGGATATAACCGATTAGCAGCTACAACATTTTTTGCTAATGGCAATGATGGACAAGCCACAATTCGCTATATTGATGAATTAGGAAAACAACGATTTAAAGTACCAGAAATACCTAATATTCAGGGCAAAGCAACATTGAAAAATTTCCTTAATTGGTTTCAAAAAGCTTCTGGAGAAACATCTCGTCGCCCTATATTTTTTTACTTTACAGGTCATGGCATCAAAAACCCAAACAATTATAATAATAATGCTCTAATGCTTTGGGAAGACCGACCTCTAACAGTTCATAAATTATCACAAACTCTAGATAAATTACCCCAAAATACTCCAGTAGTAACAATGATGGCTCAATGTTTTTCCGGCTCATTTGCTAATATTATTTATCAAGGTGGCAACCCCAATAAACCCATAGCACTTCAGAGTCGTTGTGGTTTTTTTGCGACTATCAAAACCTTACCTTCAGTAGGTTGCACTCCAGAAGTAAACGAAGCAGATTATAAAGATTATAGTTCCAGTTTTTTTGCCGGATTAAGTGGTTATAGTCGTACAGGAAAAAGAGTAGCTTCAGCAGATTATAATCAAGACGGAAAAATTAGTTATATCGAAGCTCATAGCTTTGCGAAAGTAGACGAAAAAACAATTGATTTGCCAGTCTCAACTTTAGAAGTATGGTTACAAAATCAGGCAAGTAAAACCGATATAAAATTCATTTGGGAACAACCAATAATTAATCTTTTATCCAAAGCACGACCAGAGCAACAATATGTAGTTAAATCAATAGTCAGAATGTTTAATTTCGACCCACAAAAATCTTACATAGAAAATGGTGGAGGAAGTATCACCGAACAAGAAATTAATAATCAAATAGAACGAGCATATTTTCTCCGTTTAGGAATGGAATTAATTAATATTGGTGTAGAAGAAAAAATTATCAAAGCTTCAGATAAAACAGCGATCGCTATTCTTGAGCGTCTACTCAAATGCGAAGCAGGTATCCCGGGAAGAGGGAAGTAGGGGATTCAACAATTAATAATGAATAATGAATAATGAATAATTACCTCTCCTTGAAAAGAAGAGGATTGACAAAGAGATGAAAATTTTTTTTATTATCCCCTTAAAAGGGTCGGCTTTAAACCACAATTTTTCGGTAAGGGAGAAGTAAACATAAGAATAATTAACATTAACTAGGCTGCTAATTAGCAAAAAAATTATTATATCTGTGTTAATCACTTAATCAGCACTTACGCATAACCACTAAATAAAGTAGGGGGTAGGCAGCCGCCTACCCCCTACCAATGGTGTGTAATCTCATCTTTTGCGTAAGTTCTGTTAATAACTGAAGTGTCACCTAAGTATAGTATTAATGCTTATGAATTGGTATAATACAAGTAGCTATTGAATGATGCCAAACTTTCCTCAAATAGTTAATTATTCTCTCCTAATCAAAATCTCCATAAATTAACATAAATCCTTTTGAGCAAGCTTTTTAGAGACATTGTATGGAAAGTCCTGACCTCAGAGATGTCTAATAGATATGAAGCATGATATAAATGACCAAAACCTAAGAATACTGAATCTAGTTATACAAATTAAAGAATTAACTAGAAATTGGAGGAAAATTGTACAAAATGAAACGCTCTCTATATTTATTTATAAGTCTAGCTATTTTAGGGTTAACATCCTGTAGCGCGGTCAAAGAAATTCAGGAATTAATTGACCCACCCCCACCACCAACCCCCACAGCATCGCCTGTCAAAAAAAAAGTAAGAAAATTATTTCCGATTCAGCAAAACGGAAAATATGGGTTTATCAACAAGATGGGTAAAATAGTTATCCCTCCAAGATTCGAGCGGGTAAAAAACTTTTCAGAAGGATTAGCAGCAGTAAAAATTGCAGAAAGGTGGGGCTATATTAATGAACAAGGAGAAATAGCTATCAAGCCAGAATTTGATTCTGTTGTACGTTTTTCCCAATCTTTAGCGCCAGTCAAAAAAATTGGTCAGAGATGGGGTTACATTAACAAAAGTGGAGAAATGGTAATTAAACCGCAGTTTGAAGAGGCGGTCTACTTTTCTGAAGGACTGGCACGAGTTACAATTGATGGTAAGTGGGGTTATATCGATCCAACTGGCAAAATAGTGATTCAGCCAGAATATAGAGGACAAACGGGACGCGGGTTCTTTGTTGGTGGATTAGCTGCAGTCAGAATTGGCAGTGCTTATGAATATGGGTATATAGATCCGACTGGAAAAGTGATAATTGAGGCAAAATATGATTTTGCTGGAGATTTTATCGATGGTTTAGCGAGGGTCAAAATTGGGGATAGGTGGGGGTATATTGATCAAACTGGTAGAGAATTTATTAGAGCACAGTTTGTTTTTAATCAAGAATTCTCCGAAGGGTTAGCAGGAGTAAAAATTGATGAGAAGTATGGTTATATAGATATTTCTGGCAATAGAGTAATTCAACCACAATATGATTTTGCTGGCAACTTTTCAGAAGGTTTAGCAGAAGTCAGAATTGATGACAAGTATGGCTATATTAATGCTTCTAATGAAATGATTATTGAGCCAGAGTTTGATAATGCTTTTGGGTTCTCCAATGGTATTGCAGAGGTGTGGGTAGACGGGAAAAAGGGTTATATAGATAAAATTGGCAGATTTGTCTGGAATTTAACTAAATAAGTGGGTCAGTCCAAAGAAGAGTAAGCTACAAAGGGTCATTTGACTGAATTTGCTTACTCTTTTTTAGAGACTGTTTGTCAACATAAAGATTAAGTAGGGTGTGTGACGGTATCCTTACCATTTCTGGAATAATTGTCGATTTTACACCTCACGCACCGCGTACTGTGGGATGGTGCGTTACGGAATGCTGCGCAAACGCTAACACACCCTACTAGACCGACTTAAAACCCAGACAACGCAAAACTTTCCTTCTTCCTTCTTCCTTCTTCCTTCTTTCTTCTGGTATACATCTAACTTGCAAGTAATAAATATATTATCTCTTTAATTAGCAGTAGTTTTAAATATTTGCCTTTGCAAAAACTCTGTTTTTTTAATATAATTATTTGAATTGATAATCAATTTTAAATTATTTTGTGTCTAAAATTATATCGAAAAAGCATATTTTTGTCAATAACGAAATGAGCTTTTTTTTAAAGTAAACAAAAGTAACTCTTGATACTAAAACCCTTTTAAAAATTGTGATATTTTGAAAACAAGGTTGCAATATAACGACCATTAAAGGCTAAAAAAAGTCACTATTATTAAAAAGCGTTTCCTGACGGAATGCTGCGCAAACAGCAGTTCAGCAATCAGTAGTCAGCTTTGCGCGTTTGCGGAGCATTCCAGAACAGAAAGGGGATTTAAACCCCTCCTAAAATTAAGCGACAAGCTAGAAGTCGGGGATGTTTTACCCAAGCTTTTCGGTCTAGAATGTTCCGCAAACAGATACCTAATTGCGCAAATTTTTAGGCTGATAGCTGATAGCTGATAGCTAATAGCTGATAGCTAGTTAAATAGTAATTACTAAGTCGAAAGAGGGAAATAACTATGAGTCTAAACCAGGAAAAACATCAATCTCCTCATCATGTTGTCATCGTTGGAGGTGGATTTGCAGGACTAGAAGCTGCCAAGCAGTTAGGAAAAGCACCTGTTAAAGTAACCTTGGTTGACAAAAGAAATTTCCATTTATTTCAACCATTACTTTATCAGGTAGCTACAGGTAGTCTTTCTCCCGGAGATATTGCTTCTCCTCTTCGCGGTGTAGTTGCAGAACAGAAAAATACCCATGTTTTGATGGGTGAAGTTGTGGATGTCAATCCCGAACAGAAAAAACTCATTTTGAGCGATCGAGAAATAGATTACGATACATTAGTTATGGCAACTGGTGTTAGCCATAATTATTTCGGAAATGATTGGTCAGAAAAAGCTCCTGGACTAAAAACAGTAGAAGATGCACTAGAAGTGCGTCGTAGAGTATTCGCCTCCTTTGAAGCTGCAGAAAAAGAATCAGATCCAGAAAAACGAAAAGCACTGTTAACCTTTGCAATAGTTGGCGCTGGTCCAACAGGGGTAGAATTAGCAGGTGCTCTAGCAGAGTTAGCGCACACTAAATTAAAAGAAGAATATCGCTCTGTTAATACTAGCGAAGCTCAAATTTATCTAATTCAAAGCGGAGAAAGAGTTTTACCTTCGTTTAAAACAGTTTTATCAGAAAAAGCACAAATAGAACTGGAGAAGTTGGGAGTCACAGTGTTGACTAAAACGCGAGTGACTAATATAGAAAACAATATCGTCACCATTCGCTCTGGAGAAACAACCCAAGAAATTCCCGCTCACACAATATTATGGGGAGCAGGAGTTAAAGCATCAGCAGTTTCTCAAGCAATATCTAATCGCACAGGAGCAGAATTAGACCGCGCAGGTCGTGTTTTTGTCAATGAAGATTTGACAGTACCTGGTTATCCTGACATCTTTGTCATTGGAGACTTAGCTAACTACTCTCATCAGGGAGACTCTCCAGTACCTGGAGTTGCACCAGCAGCAATGCAGGAAGGATTTTATGTAGCAAAACTGATTCAAAAACGGTTGAAAGATCAGACCTTACGCCCATTCCACTATATTGACTATGGTAGTTTGGCAGTTATTGGTCGTCACCAAGCAGTTGTACAGTATAAAGCAATTCGTTTCTCAGGTCCCCTAGCTTGGTTTGCCTGGTTATTTATTCATATCTACTATATGATTGAGTTTGATAACCAACTCATTGTGATGATTCAGTGGGCCTGGAGCTACTTTACTGGTCAAGGTGGCGCTCGTCTAATCACTGAAAAAGCGACCAAAGCACCTACCTATGAAGAATGCCAAGCTCGCTATACTCCGCTAGTGACAAGCGAATCATCTGGTGAAGCTTAATTGAATCAGGTTATAAGGAATAGTCAAAAATCAAAAGTCAAAATTTTCAAGTTATATCATGTCCGGATAATTAGTGATAAAAAAACTTTCTCCTTATTTTCGTCTTTCTTCGCTCCTGAATTCTGAATTGCAGAATTGCAGAATTGCTGAATTCTGAGTAGTTTATTTATAACTGTTCAACCGGACATGATATTACAGCGGTTTTCATTTCAGTAGACCACAGTAGGGACGTTGTATGCAACGTCCCTAGATGGTTTTGGTTATAACGATGTGGTTCATCAATTTGAAAAGCGCTGTAAAAGCTAATGCACAGTTTTAGCTGTGTCAGTCTACTACCAATAGCTCTTCCTTCTTCCTTCTTCCTTCTTCCTTCTTCCTTCTTCCTCTTCCTTCAAATATAAGCTTGAAGCTCAAACCGCAAAGCAGTCTCAACCAGTCTATATTCTGCCTGTACCTGAGATAAAATCTTATCCGCTCCTTCTGTTGTACCTTCACGCCCAATATATTCTAACTCTTTGCAAAGTTCAGACAAATTACTAGCTCCCACAGAAGCACTACTAGATTTCATACTATGAGCAGATCTTTGTAGCAATTTCGCCTGCTGTTGTTGAATTGCTTGACTCATTTCATCTAAGAGTTTAGGTGAATCTTCCAGATAACAATCAATTACTTCTACTACAAGCTCTGATTCACCTCCAGCCATTTCCTTCAACTCTTGCAACACTGCTAGATCGACAACTCCTTCTAACTCTAGTTGAGGTAAAACATCTTGCTCCGTTGTTGTTTCTGGGAAATTGCATTTACTTAAAGCTGTAGTCAATGCTTCTAAGCGAACTGGTTTACTAATATAGTCATCCATACCAGCAGCTAGACAATTTTCCCGATCGCCCTGCATTGCATTGGCAGTCATAGCGATAATACGGGGGCGTTTTTCTTTTTCCCATTCAGCACAAATTTGACGTGTAGCAGTCAAACCATCCATTTCTGGCATTTGTACATCCATCAGTACCACATCATAAGATTGACGACGTAAAGCTGCTAATACTTCTAAACCATTAGCGGCAACATCAGCCCGATATCCTAAATTTTTGAGAATATTAATTGCTACTTTTTGGTTAACGACATTATCTTCAGCTAATAGAATTTTTAGAGGTAATTTTTCTGCTAACTTGACATTTGATTGAATTTTAGATTTTTGGGTACTATTAACTATACCCCCTGTCTGAATACCTACTAAAACTTTTTCTAGTTGAGATTGCTTAATTGGCTTGTTGAGATAAGCAGCAGCATTAATATTAAGATTCTGACTAGAGTAGTCTATTTCGCTTAGAGAACTGAGAAAAACTAAAGGTAATTCTTGACAATTCGGTAACTTGCTAATTTTATTAGCTAGAGTGAAGCCATCCATTATTGGCATATGTACATCTAGAATAGCAAAATCAAATTTCTGTCCTGACTGTAATAAATTTATCGCCTCTTCCCCACTACCTACAGCTTGAGAAATCATACATAAAGATTCTGCTTGAAGTGTTAGTACTTGCCTGTTAGTAGTATTGTCATCTACAACTAACAAATGTTTATTGTTTAATATTGTTTCAGTTTCTGATTTCTGACCAAGACATGAATTTTCAGCAACAGCAGTAGCTACTACAGTGAAAAAGAAAGTCGAACCAACTCCTGCTTCACTTCCTACCCACATCTTTCCTCCCATAATTTCACTTAACCGCTTGCTAATAACTAACCCTAATCCTGTGCCACCATAGTGACGGGTTGTAGAAGCATCAACTTGACTGAAAGGTTTGAACAGACGATCCATACGATCTGGAGGAATACCAATACCAGTATCCTTAACTGCAAATTGTATTTCGTAGACAGCAGAGCAGGGAACATTTGATTCTAGACATTGTGTTTGATTAGGAATGGGACAATCCCTTTTTTGCCCAGGGTCTAAATCTTGATTCTGAAGTGAAGCTGTTACTGATACTACCACTTCCCCAGTTTCTGTAAATTTGACTCCATTGCTGAGGAGATTAACTAATACTTGACGTAATCGAGTTACATCTCCTACTATAACTTCAGGAGTTTGTGGTTGTATTAGATAAGCTAGCTCTAATTTTTTTTCGGCTGCTTTTGGAGCTAACAAATCTAGACATTCTTCTATACAGCTTCGGATATTAAAAGGTTGTTCCTCTAAATCTAGTTTACCAGATTCAATTTTAGAAAAATCAAGAATATCATTAATTAAGATCAACAAAGCATCTCCACTGTTGCGGATAACTTCGACAAAATCTTGCTGTTGTGGGTTTAGTTCTGTGTCTAACAGTAAACCTGTCATCCCAATGACTGCATTCATTGGAGTCCGAATCTCATGGCTCATTGTTGCCAGAAATTCACTTTTGGCTCGGTTAGCAATTTCTGCTTCTTCTTTAGCAGTTCTCGTTCTGTCTTCTGCTTGTTTCTTCTCTGTGATGTCTGTTATTGTGCCCACAGCACGATAGGGTTGACCTAAATCATCACAAATACGTTGTCCTTTAGTAGATATCCAGACATAATGCCCATCCCGATGTTTGATGCGATGGTTATTCTGAAAACGTTCTGTTTCTCCTGCTAAATGTGCTTCTACATCTCTAATGGTTGCTTCCATATCGTCTGGATGTATATTATCTGACCAAGTAGATAAAGTGTGGGGAAGTGGACTGTCTTCGTGGCCAATAATTCTCATCCAGGTAGGTGAATAGTAAACCTGATTTGTTTGTATATCCCAATCCCAAATACCATCGTTTGTACCAGAGATAGCAAGTGCATAGCGTTCTTCGCGATCGCTCAAAATAGATTCTATCCGGCGACGTTGAAGAATTTCTGTACTTAGGTCTTGATTTTTTTTGTGTAGTTCCTGAGTTCTTTCCCTGACTCGGTTTTCTAGAGATTCATTTGTGTGCTTAATTTCAGTAAACTTTTCCTGTAGAGCTAATACCATTAACTGAAAGTTAGCAGTAAGAGTATTAATTTCTGAGATTCTACTCTTCTTTGGCAAACCTATAGGTACTTCTTGATATAACAGTTTTTGAGATAAGTCTGTGGTTACTTGTGTTAGTGTCAACACCGGCGCTACTAATCTTTTGCTCACTAAGACTGATATGATTAATCCTACCAATGCGATTATTTGCATTGTCACCAGATTTTTAATATAACTCGTTTCTAGAAAGTCTATGTAGGGTGCTGTGGGCAAGGTGACATATAAATTCCAAGGAAGATCGTCACTAATTTGTATCTTTTTTCCATATAAAGATTTTTTCCATCGTTTGATCTTTGGCATTCCTGGTGTTGTTGGTTGCCACTTAAAAATATCTTCATTGTATTCCACTTTTCCTGTTTCCAGTAAGTCAAATTTTTTCTCCGTAGTTACCCCTGAGTAACTCTCAGCAATGATATATTCTTTGCTATCGACCAGTATTGTTTCTATTTCTTTTATTTGAGTATTTAGTTGCCGGAGTTTACCTAATTTAGCTATGCTTAGAGAAGCATAAGCTATTCCCTGGAAACTATTATCTTTGACTATTGGTACCATGATACCTATATAGGGTGCAGTAGATGCTCGATCTCTATGAATATCTGTAATTTGTGGTTGCAATTCTTTAGCTAGTTTGCTCCAACCATACTTATCAGATATGTTCAAGTTGAGTAATGATTCTCCGAATTCATTCAATGCAGGTTCGGCAGCAATTATATTACCGCTAGCATCAGTAATATATACTTTTAAAAAAGAGGTAAATGCTTTTTTCATTACTAATGTACTTTGTTGGAGAGTAGATATTTCATCATCAGGTACTTGAGCTGCTATTTTTGCTAACTCTTCAACAGCATACAAGTGTTTTTGATACCAAAACTGTAAATTATTTACCAGAGGAATTGTTGCTGCATTTAGTTCTTTTTGAATATCTTTTTCTACTATTGTCAGGATATGTTGTCCATTAAATATTGTCAGAATTAAAGCGGGTAATAAAATAAATGCGACTAATAAGTTAAAAATAGTTTGTTGAAAAGAGATTTTTTTGTAATTTTTAGATAATTTTAACAGTTGACGTATGGGTAAATAACTGATAATCAAGTTAGCAATTAAGGCATTCAAGAAGCCATTAATTGATTGTTTCATCATAATTAATACAGTTTGTGTTGTACCTACGTTCAAAACGAATCCGTAAAATAATACTACTAGAGGCATCCCAATCAAAAGCCAATATATTCCATTTAGCAAGACTATATTTTGTAAACGGTGACGCTTTAAGATTATTCCCACAAATATAGCTTCTATAGTAAAGATAGCAACCGCATAGGGATGGTGCCAGAGAAAGTATGTGTGGCTACTAACAATAAAGGCGGCTATTGTTCCCCATATAAATCCATAGAGTTCGACTATTATAAAAACTGCAATACTACCGAAGAGAAAATCTACCCCAAAGAATAAAGGTAATTTGAAATAGTTCCCTAAATAACCTAAGATAATTAGTAATATTAATCCTAGTTTGCTGGTCAAGCTAGAATTTTTTAGTAATTTTTTATTTTTATGAAAAAAGTTCATTTTTTTTTAACTTTGTTTGTGGAAATTCTCAATATTCATTAAATTATATTTAACTTGATGGCATTCAAGTTGTCTAAATTGGGATAATTAAACTCCGTAATCATTCAGAAGTTTGAACAATAAATATTATATTAACTGTCTTAATATTAATCTATTAATGAAAAAATAGCTACAGATATCAGCGGAAATAGTTTTTCTGGAGAGGTGTTTTTGGTACGGAATACTAAGCAAATATGTCGGCGACAGTCGTTTTTGCTCTTGGCAAAAGTTTCTTGGGTAATATTGCAAATTATATGAAATACAAAAAATTGTGCAAATATTACGAATCTCCCCATCTCCCCATCAATCTTTGGTAACAAACATTACGTATTTCATATATTATTGCTCTGCTGATTAATTCTAAAAGTATTGACTGATATTGGTTTTAGCGTTTTAGAGTTGAAAAAAGTACCAGCTTTGGAATGGAAAAAGCTCATGCATGCTAGTATTTTGGGATGATTATGGCAGAAAAATTGAGAGACAATTCTTACTCCTAGCTCCTCTACATTCCCCTAACTCCCCTCCTGGGAGGGGTCAGGGGTGGGTTGTCTCCTGTCTTCCCCTCCTGGGAGGGGCCCGCGGGTGGGTTGTCTCCTGTCTCCTACCCCAGCCAAAAGACTTTTGAGCGCAAACCCTATATAGATATATTTCTTGTTGATAATTCACCATTTTGATTTCGATGATGAACTACCAACAATAACTCACAAATATTAACTTCTGAGATTTACTTGAAATTTATCAACCAAAGCATCTCGAACCTTTTGTTGAATTGGGTCAATATCTGCATCAGTAAGAGTACGATCGCTCATCCGATATATTAATCGAAATGCTAAACTCCTTTGACCTTCCGGTACATTTTCACCCCGATATTCGTCAAATAATTCTATTGAGTCTAATAACTTTCCAGCAGACTCAGAAATTACCTGTTTAATCTCATTCACAGACACATCAACTGACACAAAGAAAGCAATATCTCGGTCAGCAGGTGGGAAAGTAGAATAACCGCTAAACTTGCGCCTCAACATATCTGCTTGAGTCATCACTGACAAAAGTAACTCTAAGTTCAGTTGAAAAACATAAACCTCATCTGGTAACTCTCGCTCCTGTCGTAGTTGAGGATGCAATTGCCCGAATACACCGAGTGACTTACCTTCCAACCATAATGAAGCTGTTCTCCCTGGATGCAATAAGGAATTTTCAGAGTCTTGTTTATATTCAACTGCTAAATAGAGTCGTTCAAATACTTGTGTCAAAATACCTTTAGCTTCAAACCAACTTAAAGGTTGTTCCCGACCACCTAGAGTCCAACTTTTGGGAGCGTTACTAATAATTCCGGCGATCGCATCTGCTTCCTCAAATTTTTCTCCCTGTTTCCAGAAAATACGACCTATTTCAAACCCATTTAATGCTCCATTTCCTTGTTCGAGATTATATTGAAAAGCATCAATAAGTCCAGTTAGTAATTCTGTACGGAGAGCAGAATATTCCACAAATAAAGGGTTAGCGATCGCTATTTGATTTTCCTCACCTTGCTTAACCAAAGAATAGTGCATCAATTCAGTTAACCCTGCTCCACGGAAAGCTGCCCTGAGATGAAGCACCGCAGACTGTTCCGGTGGTAAATAACCCGCAGCACTTTTGCTCGGTAGAGTTTCGCAGAAGTTATCATATCCATACAAACGGGCCACTTCTTCTATCAGATCTATTTCCCGTTCTAAATCTCGATAACGATACGGAGGTACTTTCACATTCCAAACTACTTCCTCTGTAGTTTCCGCTCTAATTAAACCACATCCTAAAGATGTGAGAATACCTTCAACTTCTTCTGGTTGGAGAAAAGATTCATACAAAGTACCTTCTCCGCGCTTCAGCGGTCCTAAAATTTCATTAATTCGGTTGAGACGGAGAGATAGTTCACGAGTTACTGTCAGGTGGTCTGCTGCGGTGCTAAAAGTTTCTTGAGTAGTAGTCTTCCCACCAGCTAGTTCAGTAATTAACATAATAGCACGACGGCAGGCCAATGCTAATTCAGCTTGATTAACCCCACGTTCATATCTAGTTGATGCTTCTGTGCGTAGACCTTGAGTCCTAGCTGAACGACGGATAGCGATCGGAGCAAAAATTGCTGCTTCTAATAATATGTTTGTGGTCTTGTCATTAACTTCAGTTTCTTCACCACCCATTACTCCAGCTAAAGCAACTGGTTTGTCATTGGCCGTAATTAATAAAGTTTCAGCTTCCAGGGTCCGCTTTTGACTATCTAAGGTAGTGAGAGATTCGTCAGATTTTGCATAACGAACTCCTATTGTCAACTTCTCATTACCTGTCAGGGCTATTAACCTATCTTGGTCAAAGCCATGAAGGGGCTGACCCCACTCTAATAAAATATAGTTAGTAACATCTACTACATTATTGATAGACCGAATACCTGCAGCATCCAACCGTTGTTTTAACCATTCTGGTGAAGAAGCAATTTTTACTCCTTCAATGACAGTACCAATATAGATCGGGCAAGCTGCCGACTCTGAGATATCTATTTTCAGACTGCTGGAGCTTTCTTGGTCTTTAATCAGAGCGCTAGAAGTTTCTGGCATTCTCAGAGATGCTCCTGTCAAGGCCGCCACTTCTCGAGCAACACCAATCATACTCAAAGCATCAGCACGATTTGCCGTTGTTGTCAAGTCTAAAATGATATCGTCTAGACCGAGTAAAGGCCGAACATCACTGCCCAATTGGGGATTTTCTAATTCAAAGATATGAATTCCTTCAGAATCTTTTGTTAAGCCCAATTCTGCCAAGGAACAAATCATCCCTTCAGAAGGGACACCTCGTAGTTTACTCTTTTTAATTTTTAGGTCAATTTTCGACAAATAAGTACCAATAGTCGCTACTGGTACATAAATATCTGCTTTAGCATTAGACGCTCCACAGACAATATTTAATGGCTCTGCTTTACCAATATCTACTTGGCAAACTTGGAGTTTATCAGCATTAGGATGCTTATTAGCTTCTAGTATTTTTCCTACGACTACCCCAGTTGCCCAGGTGCTTCGATCTTCTATTTCTTCTACCTCAAAGCCTGCCATTGTCAGAGTTTCGGCTAATTCTTCTGGAGAAATTTTGATGTCTACCAGTTCCCGCAACCAGTTCAGAGAGATACGCATTCTTTAATAATTCCCGATCTTTAGGCACAGTAGAGCAAGATATTTGCTCTTAGGCCATATTTATAACTTCAAGTAACATTTTATCTCTCTGGTGGGTGGGGTCTTGCCAAACTTTTAATTTATTGTTGGTCTTGATGGTCAAAGGGATATGGCAAAGAAACTACTATCCGTTCTATTATGAATGCAGGGTTGTTTTACAATGGATAATTGACAATTGATAATTAATAATTAATCCATTCGGCTTTATTGCCTCTCCTTTTAAGGAGAAAAAAGCGGTCGAAGGATGGTGAGGTCTCCTCGCCATATCCATCAGACCAAGAGAAGAAATCAGATTTCCTTATATTCAATTCCGTAGCGGTTTTAACCAGAGGTAATTATCCATTATCAATTGATGAATATTCCCTTTTCTCTACCTTAATTAAATGTTAAATTAATTTTCATAGGTACTTAAATTTTGGGCGTGGGAGCGGAATAAGTGAGTTTAAAACTCCCAACAAATCATCAATTTAGTGGTCTTTAGTTAGTAGTTGGCCTTAACCTCTCACTAATTAGGGTTTGCGCTCAAAAGTCTTTTTCAGGAGTAGGGGACCCACCCCTAACCCCTCCGGTGGAGGGGAAAAGGGGAGTAGGGGAGTAGAGAGTAGTTAGGAGAAACGAGGAATTAATAAGGAGATAGTCGGATATATTTGTCCCTTAATTTTTCTGCTAAAATTTCTGCCTTTTATGCTAAGTTTTTGAGGGTTTTCAACGTGATACCAGGTACTTTTTTCGCTCCTTTAAATGCTAAAACCTTTATCAAAAGAGTGCTTTTAGATTTAATCAGCAGAGCAATAATTAATTCTGTACTCCAATACTTCCTTTAACGGTTAGATCCTTGACCTGATTTCTAAATTATTCTTCCAGAATCACAAAAGGTAAAAGTTACAAATGTTACTTTATGAATTACTAATTCACTCAAAATTAATTACTAATTTACTCAAATGATTATCAGTTAAAGTTTTTAACCGTATGTATCTACTATTGACTTTTGTGGAGTTTGCAGACACAGAACTCAAAAGTCATATTAATGCTTTCGAGTAACTCATTAGTATTACGGATGGCTACTTTTGATTTTAAATACTTTATGCTTCTACTTTTCTGTCCTGGCGAAGATACTTTTTCTCATTATAGAAATATTTGATTTAAAGATAAACTTAATCTTAATCAAGAATTTTTTGATTTGAGACTATTTAGCAAAATAACTATAAACTTTAATCATATTATCATCTCACTATTACATAAGTATAATGTAATATATCTAGATTATTAAGTTAATTATTTAAAATCAACCTATTTAACAAATGTGTAGCATATCTACCTCTTGTTAGGAAATATATATAACTATACTATTAACTATATATCTGGACTCATCAAGCCCGGACTACGATAGATTTATGAAATTTTAAAGAATAAGCTTTGTGTAAATCAAAATAAATTGGCCCTTGTTTAGTGAAATTAGTGTGAAGAGATTGGTCATTCAAAGAAAAATTCAAATTAGTGTTTTTGCATAATATGAGCTATTGTATAAATCCTGCCTGTCCTCAACCTCAGAACCCAAATAGTGTAAATAGATGTCAAGCTTGTGGTTCAGAGTTGATTTTGCGCGATCGCTATCAAATTATTCAACCTCTTGGTAAAGGGGGTTTTGGAGCAACTTTTTTATCTAAGGATACCTCATTACCAGGAGATCCAATTTGTGTCATCAAGGAATTGCGTCCATCCACAACAACACCAAGTGTATTAGAGATGTCGCGAAGACTATTTGAGCGAGAAGCTGAAACTCTGGGAAAAATTGGCCATCATCCCCAAGTACCTAGATTATTGGGTTATTTTGAGTGGAAGAAACATTTTTATTTAGTTCAAGAATATGTGAGTGGCTCAACATTAAAACAGGAGGTCAAAAAACAGGGTCCACTTGCCGAAGAACAAGCTCAAAAATTTTTACTTGAGATATTGCCAGTAATAAGTTATATCCACACTCAAGAAGTAATTCACCGAGATATTAAACCTGCTAATATTATTCGGCGGAGTCAGGATGGTCATTTAGTACTGATCGACTTCGGTGCGGTGAAAGATCATGTTAGTCAAACTCATATCGCCAGTGGTGGTACAGGAGAAACTGCTTTTACAAATATTTCTATTGGTACTTCTGGTTTTGCTCCACCAGAACAAATGGCTTTGCGACCTGTATACGCAAGTGATATTTATGCCCTAGGAGTAACTTGCATTTTTCTGCTGACAGGAAAAACTCCAAATAGCCTTGGTTACGATCAGATCAATGGTGAAATTCTCTGGCGCCCTCTGGTTAATATTAGCGACTGGTTTGGGGAAATATTAGAGAAAATGTTAGAAGTTTCCGTGCGACATCGCTTCCAGTCAGCAGAAGAACTTTTAACAGCATTGAAGAAAAAAGAACCTGAGAAAAAGCAGGTTGAACCTACTCCAGATAATAGTCTAAATACAGTATTTAGAGAAGAGTCCACAGTTTTCCATGAAAATGAAGAAGATTTTTCCTGGATGTCTCCTAATACTCAAGTTGCTCAAAAAATTCGAGAGCGGAAAACTCGTTTAGAAAGGAATTCTGCAACTCGATCTCGACCTCAGATGAAGATGAGGAAAGAAGTTACTAAAGGATATTTGACTACGGTTTCTCCAAAAAAGACAACAACATTAAACTCTAAAACCCCAGAAAAATGGACTGCTGCAACATTGCGTAGTGCTTATGTTAAAGGTAGAAGAGATTTTGCTGATTGTAATTTAAGTCGCTTGAACTTGCGA
>NZ_JAAHGH010000097.1:0-26103 GCF_010672525.1 Okeania sp. SIO2B3
CTCAGAAATTTGATTTCCACCGATCAAGCTGCCAGACTAATATATGAAATATACACCAGGCAGGCAGTTTCACGGAAATACAGCACTAGAATGGCTTATTTGTTAACTAGAGACTTAAGACCCGAAGCATGGCAAAATGACCCCTACAATGGAATCAAAGGTTTTATTGGCGAATCTTTACCTACCAAGATTTATTTCGGTTCTAAAGTTGGTTTCACTAGCAAGCATCGTATGGATGTAGCATTTGTGAGAACTTTGGATGATAAGGCTATTTATATTCTGGCGATCTTTGCAGAAGATCCTGCTTATGCTAGAGATGAAGAAATATTCCCCAAACTGTCTCGTCATGTTTACGACCGCATGATGGTATTGAATAGCCAATAAATGAATAAAGCAAATATTTTGCTGTTTACCATTGATATCAAATTTGTATCATTGCACACAGATGCAATTACCTCATCATCAGAATGCCAGTTATTATTAGCGAGATTAAGCGTTGGTGAAAAGAGGTATGATATCTGTCCGGATAAGAGCGCGATAGAACTCTGTTCCGCTTACCCAACCAAAAAACTTTCTCCTTATACTCGGGGTTTCTTCTTCTTTCTTTCCCTCCTGAGGACTGAGTTCTGACTTCCCCTCCACGGTCGGGGGAGGGGCCAGGGGTGGGTTGACTCCTAAGTAATTAAGATTAGTATCATACCTGTGCTTCACCAACCCCCGAGATTATTTTACCAGATTTGATTTGAGATGAAATAAGTTAATTTGACATCTCCAGGGGTTGAAACACCCTGGATTCTGTGGCAAATCCACCGCAAATGGGACGGGGCGTTTTAAGTGCGGAAGTAAATTCCGCACCCAGCCCCTCATAAATCCACATTTGCTTAAAGCCTGAAGGGCAGACTCCTAAACTCCTCGGCATAGATCGAAATCTAGCTGTGAGTTTACTTTTTTTTTGTTAGCTTTCACAAGTGGTTTTACTCGCGCTGGTTGGAGCAATCTTCTCGCTGCTCTAGCTGCCTACTTGCTTTTCGGTGCCGAATACTGCGCAAACAACCGTCGTAGGAAGTTAATTCCCCGTCTCCTGTCCACCGAAATTTAACCGCAAAGCGCGGTCATGTCATGGCGACAAACCTTGTTCCTTATTCCGCTAGTATAGCAGATTTTTACTTCGCTTTATTACCCGCGTGTCGTTATTCAACCAGCCGTTAAAACGGGCGCTGCGTACTTCCTCCCGACGCTTTTTAGGTTTACTACAGATGATTGATAGGGAGATAGGAATATAGCATATATGGCTAAATTTATCTGAATTCTGAACATATATATAATCTTATGTTACAAATTATAATAAAATCAAATAGGAAAACTTCTGACTAATATCACATTATTTGCTTTTTTTCAAGTAGTAAAACTTGTAAAAATTGACTTAAATAAAAAAATCTCACTATTGATTTTTAATTATTTAGTTTTACTTATAATACCTTGTCAAAAGTAAGTGTGTTAAACTATAAATCTAGAAGGTAACTTCCCCAAAAGCACAAAAAATCCACGAATCGGTAAAAGTGAGAATCGGGGAGTTAATTCCTAGAAGAATTTAAAAAATTAAGAGGTATTATGAGCCAAAAGGTTATGCACCAGATGGAAAAATTTCAGCGTCAGGTGAGTTCCCTCGTAGAATCTAATATAATCAAGCCAACAGATAGTATCTGGAAAATAGCCCTACTTTTTGGGGATAAGTGGCCTTACTGGAAAAAACAACTTCAAGACTTTGATTTTTCTATGCAAGATCCAATAGGTGAAATTTTGGTTGTAGAGGTGTGGGAAGAAGATTAGTCTATTTTCCTAATCAGTCTTAATTTGATTAGGCTAAACAATTCTTGAGTTTAAGCGATAGAAATTGGTAGAATGTAGTCGATTAGCCCTAACATCTAGGTAATAAGACTGAAAGTATAGAATAATTAGGCGATCGCACTACAAAATAAAACAAAAATAAAACAAAACTTTTTGCTTTCTAAGGCTGTAATCAGGAAAATAAATTGATACCAAAGTAACTGAAGACAGGTTGATTAGGATTTATTAGAAAAAAAATCTGCTAGTTGTTAAATTCAGAACGACTCATCTCAAGTTAAATTTATGATAAACTTTCGGTTAAGTGGGAAACCAGTCAGTTGCTTCCTAGGTCTGAGCTACGCTATCAAAGGCTGGATGGAAACTAGGCTAACGATTTTAACTTTTAATCGCGCACATTGCAAATTTTGAATATTTTCGCTATAATGTGCGGAATCAAAAGCAACCTGAATGGGTTTACCCGGGAAAAACTAGGGGTTGCGCATCCCCTTTCCGTTCCGGAATGCTCCGCTTTCCGCGCCAAGCTGACCGCTGATTGCTGAACTGCTGTTTGCACAGAATTCCGCCAGGAAATGCTTTTGAAAAATCCACGCGGTCGATCCTGCGGAGTTTCAACCCCATAAACATAATTGCTCACTTTTGAGCGCGTACTATGTGGTTAGAGTACAACTTTCGCTCGTCAACTTACCAAACAAACTCAGTCAATTCTTTGAGCTTAACTCTGAGTCGGTTAATTGAGTAAACATCTAAATACATTTGTTTTTTTTGCTGAAGTTTTTTTTAATATCTCTACCAATACTCAAAAACCCTTGTACATACTGAGATATTTCAATACCGATGATGTGGATCAAAGGCAATCTTTTAAAGCATCTGCCAGTTCTGGAGCAGTTTGATAGCGATCGCCAGGTAATGGTTGGGTAACTTTTTCAATCACCTTCCTTAGTTTTGGTGTAATAGTGGGAACGCTTTCAACATAAAACCGATAACCATCACCACGATTATCATAGAAGTGCCTTGGACTTTGAGCAGTTAACAAAAAGATCGAGGTTGCACCCACCGCATATAGATCGGATTGAGTCAAAGGTTGCCCACGGTCTTGTTCGGGAGCACTGTAACCTTCTGCGCCGATCCGCGTACCCAGAGGAGTACCAATCTCTTTTACTGCCCCAAAATCCAAAACCACTATCTGATCGTCGCGACGGCGTACCAAAAGATTAGCAGGTTTAATATCCCGGTGGATCAGTGGAGGATCTTGTGAGTGAATATAGTCTAGAATATCGCAAGTCTGAATCATCCACTCAATTGCCTGTTTGGGCAACACCGGTCCTTGTAAAGAAATACGTTTTTCCAAATCCTGACCATGAATCATTTCCATAGCTAAATATTTCTTGTCTTCTTCCACAAAAGAGTCAAAAAACTTAGGAATTCCTGAATGATTTAATGATTCCAAAACTCTAGCTTCTCGTTTAAATAATTCTTGAGCCTTGGGGATCTGAGCCATATCAGCATTCATTTCTTTTAATACCACCAAAGCTGCTGCTGGTGAAGCACCTACCTGTAAACTATTGCGCTCCCGATCCCAAGCTAAATAGGTAGTACCCATGCCACCTTGACCCAATATCCGTAATACCTGATATTGACGAATACTGCGTTCAACTTTAACTGGTTTACCACAATAAATACAAAATAAATTTCCTGGTGGGTTATCGCCAGATCGGGGACAACATTGTTGAGGAATATTAGCAGCAGATGGAACCTGAATCTGAAACTTTAAAATCGGGCCGCCTCTGGCTAACTGAATCAGGAAGCCATCAGAAATAATTCCCTGAGACATCAAAACTCCATTAACAAAAGTTCCATTTGTACCTTGACTAACTAATCGCCAAATATTTCCAGATTGGGACTTTGGTATTTTGTGTAGCTCCAGATGATATCGTGAAACTAAACTATCAGATAAAACAACCTGATTATCCACAGAGCGACCAATCTTAATTATTGATTCATTCTGAAAGTCCCAATTTTTTAAAGGAGTGTTTTTTTGAGGGTCTAGGAGGGTTAACCTAATCACAATCTGTGTTTGAACTTCAAATTTTTTGCAACAGCATAACTTATATAGCGCTCCGCGCAAGGCAAAAGTTAAAAGTTAAAAGCAATCCCTGACTGAGTTTTAGCCTTTATAAATTTCCGCGCCCTTTGTTTCGACTGCTATACCAATTCACTTAAAAAATGTCACCAATAGTTGGTCATTTCAGTTATCAGTTATCAGTTATCAGTACCTCTGCAATAAAGAGGCTTAATATAAGGAATATTATCTTTTTTTATGGCATTGCATAATTGCGGGATGATTTTATCAGAGAGGATAAACTATAATCCCCGTGTTGACCTGTCCCCGTGTCCCCGTGTCCCCGTGTCGGCCTTAATCACCTCAGTATTCAGCAACGCCTTTTTGTGGCTTCACTAAAGCACGGATAACAATTGCTGTAATGTTATCGTGACCATTATACTGATTTGCCAAATCAATTAACTGGTTTACACCAGACTCTAAATTAGCTTGTTTGCCTAAAAGAGGTTCGAGGAGATTTTTCCAATTATTTTCCAGAAAATCATTATCTGTTAAACCATCAGATGCCAGAATTAACAGACTATCTTCATCAAGATCGAAAAATTGTACATCAGGTCTGACAAAATTTTCATCTCGCGGTCCTAAAGCTTGAGTTAATTGATAAGCATCTGGGCGACCATAAGCTATTTCTGGTTCAACTCCACGATTAATTTCTCTTTGCCCTACTTCATGGTCTAGAGTGATCTGCTCTAACCCTCCCTGATGAGAGAGACGATACAAACGACTATCACCCACATGAGCTACAGCTACTTTTGTATCGTAAACCATTGCCATCACTAAAGTAGTACCCATCCGACTACTGCCAGAGCGGACTTCTTGTTGATTAATCTCGTAGATTACCTTGTTTGCCTGTATTACTGCCTCACGAATTATTTCTTCAGAGGGCAAACCTACAGACCAACTACTTTCAACTTTAAAGTATTGTTTAATAGTGTCTACTGCTACTTGACTCGCTATTTCTCCGCTAGCGTGTCCTCCCATACCATCGCAGAGCACATAAAGTCCTTTAGCTTGAATAATTTTTTCGGTGGGTGTTTCTTGGTTTTCTATCTGAGTTTGAATTCCAAAAGAATCTTCATTATGGTCTCGTTGACTGCCTACATCACTTTTACCAGCACTTTCCAAATTTACCAACTGTATCGGCAAAAGTTCAGTGTCTTGAGTTTCTATATTTTCTACTATCTGTGGGAAAGTATCATCAGTTTGCAAAACTGTAGGTGCTGATGTAGGAGGTGGTTGGGGTTGTAAGTTATCTTCAGTAGTCATTAGATACGACCGCAATTGTTCAATGGTTTGTATTTGACCATCCCGCCAATCTTGCATTAAAGCTGTTATCCAACCAAACTGTGTCCGTTGAGATTGCTCAAATAACGATTGCCAGAATTTCATTAAATCTTGGATATTTTGAGTCTCGCCAGGTTTTGAGTACAGGCGTTGCAATTTGATATAATTATTGTCTGTTTGACTTACCCGCAAATTTTCATATTCCAGTATACTTTGGCAACAATGCCATGGTGCTAGAGCGACCCAAAGTTCGGTCATTTGTTGCAACCAGGATAGAATTTGTAGTTGGGAAAGGTTTTCGCTTCCCCAAATATCTACTAATAATGGCAAACTACTGTAGTCTGCCACAAGTAATATTTCTTCGTTTTGCGACTGCCAACCATCCTGAACGGTAGGAAAGTGTTGAGGTAGTTGGGCATATAATGCTACATAAGGTTCAGCAATGGTGGGAATAATCAATGCTTCTATCTCCGTTGTTTCTCCCTTTTGGTTTGAGGTAGGGAATTGACTTTCTTGATTTTGGTAACCCGATAATTCATTCTCTTGAGAGCTAAAAATAGGCGGTCTAAAATTACCGGAGTTATTTCGCAACCAAGCTTTGAGGGGTGTTTGTTCTAGTGGGTTACAGTCTAGTACTTGCACTACTACTGTTTCACTTTGGTTTTTTGGTGGTATAGTTTCTAATAGTTGGTAGCGCTGTTGGGAATCTAAATATTTTTCTGATGCAGTGGGGATAATTTTTAGATCGTCATTTGGATTTGAGGATAATTGATTTTCTGTGTTTGCTGCTTCAGACATTGGACTGAGGATGTCTGGGGTAATTGATTCAGAATTATCTAACTCCTCTAATTTTTGGCATGGATCGTCAGCTTCAGTTATTGTTTCTGGTAAGGTATCTTCTGATTCTACTTCGGCAGCAGGTTGTGGATCGACTTCTATTTTTGGCTCCAAAGGTTCGGAGGATTCTAAAATCTCTTCGGGTTCTTCTGTAATGACATCTGCTGCTGACTCCGCCGAATCTTTGGCCAGGGGACTTGCTCCGCTGATTACTTCTTCTTGCCCCATTTCCTTGAGATTAATTTCAGGTGAGTCGGGGAAGATAGCTTCTGTTTGAGTAATTATAATTGCCTTCCAGACTTGAGCTATATTAGCACCACAGTTGTGACATTGTTGAACGCTCAAGTACACTTGTGTTCCACATTGATGACAATTTTTGTAGGTTAGGGATGTACCACATTTTTCACAGAATTTATTCTGGTTCGGGTTTTCAAACTCACATTGGGGACAGATGAGCATAATAGAGAATAATGAATAATGAATAATTAATAATTAATAATTAATAATTACCTCTCCTTGAAAAAAAGAGGATTGACTAATAATGAAAATTTTCTTTATTATCCCCTTAAGAGGCTATGCTTTATAAACATCTTTCTTAACATAAAACGTAGACATTAGATAGAAGTTATGTGTTTGCCATTCAATAGGTATTCCGGGAGAGTAAACCTATTTAATTAGAGGCTTTTTCCCCCCATCTCCCTATCTCCCCATCTAAAGGGTTTCAGGAGTCCCTTATAAGGGATAGCTTAAAAGGGAAGGGTTTAAACCACAATTTTTCGGTAACTTGATTTACTAATATTTATTAACATAAGTTCATGTACATAGTTATACTTATAGGGTTTCTAAAATCTAGTCTTAGCACCAGTGCAGGATGGCAGAAATAACTAACCAGTGAAAAAATGTTCAAAAGCCTGTATAATAACCTTTCTTCCCTTCTGCCTCCTACTATCCTAGATAACTAAAGCTGTCCTAGATAACTAAAGCTGTCCTAGATAACTAAAGCTGTCCTAGATAACTAAAGCTGTCCTAGATAACTAAAGCTGTCCTAGATAACTAAAGCTGTCCTAGATAACTAAAGCTGTCCTAGATAACTAAAGCTGTCCTAGATAACTAAAGCTGTCCTAGATAACTAAAGCTGTCCTAGATAACTAAAGCTGTCCTAGATAACTAAAGCTGTCCTAGATAACTAAAGCTGTCCTAGATAACTAAAGCTGTCCTAGATAACTAAAGCTGTCCTAGATAACTAAAGCTGTCCTAGATAACTAAAAAAGCCTCCTGCCTTCTGCCTTCTCGCACTAGAAGGGAATAGAAATAGTAGTATCTTCTAAGATTGTCTGAGCTGCGATCGCTTCTATTGTTTTTAATGGTACTTCACAGAAGTATTTTTGCCGAAATTTTTCTTCTGATATTGCTGCTAGGAATTTTCCGATTATTTGGGATTGAGTTTCTGGTTTTTGGTTTCTGATTTTACTTTGAGTTATGTAAAAAGCTTGGTCTTTATACTTGACATTAAAACATAAATATTGTAAAGCTTGCAAACCTAATTTGAGAGTAGTATCGCCAATACCTAATTTTTTTAGGAGTTGATAACGGGTTACAGGTTTAGCTGTACGACTGAGATATTTTGCAATACCCAAAAGTTGTTGCCAGATATCTGTCGGAGGGACAATAGGAGGTTGTGAGTAGGCGATCGCTAATTTCTTTTGTTGATTAATTGCTCGCCGAAACCAGATTCGCAAATCGTTCCAGCTAGTGGGACATTCTCTGAGAAGAATAAAGTCTTTTTGGCTATTAATTCTTATTTCTTCTAGATTATCGATTCTCTGAGTATTACGCCAGTCCCAGATCCAATCTATAAGGTTTGATGTTTTGAACTGAGTATTTTGGATCGATGGTTGTACTGTAATAAGTCTGACTTCATAACGTTTTTTATAAGCATTGAAGTCTAGCTCTACCACTGCATCACATCTTTCTTCGGGAATTTCATCTTTATAATGACCCCACCAAACACCAGGGAACCCTTTCTCCCCAGACTCATCCCAAATTTCAAAATCTGTTTTGATATATTGAACTTTTTTTCCGTTTAAATCTTTTTGATTTCTGTGCCAAACATTACTAAACCAACAATTTTGGAGCAAAAGTTTAGGGACAGGGTTGCCCATACCACAGGGTTCTAAAAGTTTAAGTTCTTGAAATAAATCTCTACCCAATTCAGAGACGGTAACAATTAAATCTACTTCTATTGTTGAAGTCTGGTTAAAGGTCGTTCCTAATGTTTGTCCTAATAATTGATTAATCGCATCTGTAAATATGGGGATATTTTCTACTGGCAGACTTAGACCAGCAGCAAAAGGATGGCCTCCAAATCGATGTAACAAATGTTCCTGATGTTTAACTAACTGGTATAGGTCTATTTGACCAAAGGAACGAGCAGAACCACGGGCTAATAATGGTTCGTCGGAGCTTTTGACCGCCTCAGTTTCCTCTGTCAACAAAATAGTGGGACGGTTGTATTCTTGAGCTATTTGACCTGCTACTAATCCTAACACACCTACAGGCCATTGAGGGTCTGTGAGAACTATGACGTTAGTGGTAGAAAGGTCTAGTTTGGTCAATTTTTGGGTAACGTCTCGAACTACTTCTTTTTGTAGGGATTTGCGCCTAGAGTTGGCCAATTCGGTTTCTATAGCTAATTTGTGACAATGTTGGGGGTCACGACTGGTGAGCAATTCTACACAAAAGCTGGCATCTCCGATGATTCTACTTACAGCGTTAATTCGAGGTCCAATACCAAAGGAAATATCTGTGGGGCGATCGCCTGTTTTTTTACATAATTCTAATAGTTTGGCGACTCCTGGTCTGGTGGTTTTGTGGAGTTGTGTACTTAATTTTTCAATTCCTTTTTGTGCTAAATACCGACTTTCTCCTGTTAGTTGAACTAAATCGGCAATTAAACCAATGGCTACTAAATCTAATAGTTCTTTTAAGGGTAGTTTAGGTATTTCTGGATGAGTTAAATAAAGTGCTTCTATTAATTTATAAGCTACTCCTACTCCGGAGAGATTATATAGGGGGTGAGAGGGGGATAAATAACGAGGATTAATAATAGCTAATAAGGGGGGACGTTGAGGAGGTAGAGTATGATGGTCGGTGACAATTATATCTATCCCTAGATTATTTGCATATTCTATTTCGGCAATATTTGTACTACCAGTATCGCAGGTTATTATTAAATTATAATTTGCTTTTGCTAGCTCTTGAATACCAGCAATATTTAAACCATGAGATTCTGTTAATCTGTTAGGAATGTAATAAGTTAATTGATGATTTTTCTGAAAAAATTCTCCTAATCCGTCCCAAAGTACAGATGTTGAAGTAATGCCATCAGCATCAAAGTCTCCCCAGATAGCAATTTTTTCTTGATTGTTTTTAGCGTCAATAATTCTTTCTACAGCGTTGTTAATTTCTATTCCAAATTCAAAGGGGTTAGTTGGTTGATATTGTTTTGGGTCTAAAAAACCTACTAATTTTTGAGTATCTTTAATTCCACGCTGCCATAATAATTGTGGTAGATATTTGACGGATAATTTTGGTGCATATTTTTTGACAAGCTCAACAAATGAATTAGGGGGATTATCAGAGGCATAAATTTGCCAATAATTTCTGGTTTCAGACATCTTTAATTAATTTAATTTCTTGTCACTATGCTGCGGTTAATTTTCAGGTATTATGTGGTAGATATTAGGTTGTATCTGAAAAAAGTCTATCTCAATAATTGTAAGCATTCAGGTGTCAATTATCATGCCATTTTGAAAAAAGAATGTTACGAATAATAAGTGCGATATAAAGACTTTAGAGGAGATGTTCTTTTGACTAAAAAAGAGAATATCCTAGCTCAAAACTGGTATTGAATCAATTCATTCTGAGGACTGAGGACTGAGGACTGACTCCTAAGAAATAACCTAAATCTTTGTTACAAATATTGATAAAATTGGTATCAGCCATCAGCTATTAATTTAATTACCCTTTAAGGAGGAATCAAAGTTAAAAGATTTAATAGAATTAAAAGTACAAAATAGATTAGATAATCCTCAAAATACTAATTCCTAAAAGCTGACCGCTAATGGCTGAATGCTTATACCATTTCTCCATGAAGTTGCGCTTAATAAAAGATAACAACTATAATGCTTTTAGATTTAATCAGCAAACCCTAATTAAGCATAAATATTTGCTTGATTGATTACTCAATCACGGCAGTTATGATTTTCTCCTGAATTCTGTCTCCTGACTCCTGACTCCTGACTCCTTCTTCTATCCTTCTTCAATCAAATAATTCTTCATAGGTAAATTGTTCTTTGATAAAAGGAACTTTGACAGTAAATATTGAGCCTTTATTAACTTCACTTACTACACAAATATCCCCACCCATCATTTTACAAAAGTGACGACTAATAGCTAAACCCAAACCAGTACCTCCATATTTGCGTGTTGTGGAATTGTCAGCTTGAGTAAATGGTTGAAATAAAATATTCATTTGATTTTCTGATATACCTATACCAGTATCAGCAACACTTAAAATCAACATTTTCTTAGAGGCAAATTCTTCATTTTGAACAGTAACATCCTCATCATTGCTAATAATTTTAACTTTCAAAATAATGTTGCCATTTTCTGTAAACTTAGCTGCATTGCTCAGAAGATTTAAAATCACTTGGCGCATTTTATTAGGGTCAGCTACTATGAATTCCTGATTATCTTCGCAGATGATTTCTAATGTATTACTATTTTGCTCAATTAATGGTTGAATAGTAGCTACAACATTTTCAATTAATGCCATTATCTTGAAACTTTCCAAGTGAACATCCATTTTACCTGCTTCAATTTTTGAAAGGTCGAGAATATCATTTATTATTGTTAATAAATGCCTTCCCGCAGTATGAATATTATCAAGGTCGTGAACAAAGTCTTCATAACCTAAATCCCGGACATCTTCTAATAAAATTTCACTATAGCCAATAATCGCGTTTAATGGTGTTCGTAATTCATGACTCATATTTGCGAGAAATATACTTTTTGCTCGGTTTGCTGCTTCTGCTTCATCTTTTTCTTGTTTTAAACGTTTATTTTCTTTGAGTTGTCGAACATTTTCTAATGTTTTTTTAATCGTAATTTCTAAATCTTCAAAATCTATAGGTTTAGTCAAGAAATCAAAAGCACCTCTATTCATTGCCGACCTAATTTTTTCCATATCGTCATAAGCAGAAATAATTACTGCTTTAATATCAGGATATTTATCTTGAAGATTATCTAATAAAGTTAATCCATCCATTAAAGGCATATTAATATCCGTTAATACGATATCTATACTCAATTCTTCTGACAATATTTCTAATGCTTCTACACCATCTCTAGCAAAAATAAACTCTAGTTCTTTTTTTTTGATTTTTTTTCTAAAGTTACGGATGATCAGTGATTCAAAATCAGGCTCATCATCTACAACAAGTATTTTTGATGACATAATATTTTAACTAATAAGCCGATTACTTGAAATTTGTCAATTACTTATAATAAATAATCATAAATATTATAAAGCTTCTTATGCCGATGAGGTGAGGTATGTTATACATCGAATTATGCTTCTTGTATTGACTTAGAATAAACTACAAAGGAGTAAACTTTAACTATTACTCTATTTTCGAGTCCTTTTTCCTAAAGTCCCAAATTTTCACCCAATCTCTCATTCAATTGACAAAAGCTGCAATAAGTTACAATGAGTATGACTTAGGTATCACTTCCGCACAAACTTTTTGATTTTGAGATAATAATCAAGCCTTTTTTCTCTCTTAAATCTTAAACTTCTCAAGAAATATTGCTTTCTTTTTTCCTTATATTATATCAAATTCGACATTAGAGCTATACTGGGAGTATCTTACTCAAGAGAGTAATAATTATTATATTTTACCAAGAAATAATTTCTATAATGACTGGAGCAATTTTTAAGCTCATACTAAATCCGGTTTATAGAGTATCCTTTTATGTAGATGGGGAGACATGGTGTAGAGGAGATGAGGAGAGGTTTGAATCTTACATCCTATAAAATATCTTTAATAACCGGATTTGGTATAATCTCTATGGACTTGTATCTAAAATTTAATTCGATAATTTTCAGCTAAATTGATCTTTCTGGAATACTATCTATACTTAATATTAAGTCAGCAGAAACAACTGTAGAATTAATATCTACTTCTTTGTCCTGAACTTTTAGAAAACGCTGACAACGATTAATAAATTGACAAGAATGACAACTCTCAATCTGCTGAACTTGAGGAAATTCTTCACCCTTTTCCTGATAATTTTTTAACCAATTAGTTAACCGATATAATATTTGCTTTAAATCTCGTTCAGTTTTTTTGTGTGCTTCTTGATTATAAGAAAATTTTAGTTTTGCAGGTAACTTTTGACTTTTTGGTTCGATAAACCAATAGATCATCGAAACTGCTTCTGGCAAATATTTGCTAGTTTCAACTAGAGTGTAAAGATATAAGCGTGTTTGCCAATTTTGAGCTAACTTTGTTTGATTTTGAGGAAAGCTATAAGTTTTCCAATCAAAAATTTGTGCTTTTTGAATATCAGCAATCAATAAATCATAAATAACTGTCAATATATAACCATTAAAATTAATACTACGACTATATTCAGCTTGACGTAAAATTATATTATCTTGAGTTTGAGGATTTAATATTTCTGGTGCTGCCTGAAAAAAAATTTCAAAACAGTACTGCATTTCTTGATTTTCTAACATTAAAGATTCTATTGGTAATCCTAGTTCTCTTTGCTGCATTAATAAGTGAAACTGACTACCCCAATTTAGTCTTTCTTGTTCTGCTGGTGTTGTTGGTACGCTCAGATTATCAAGATAGAAATGTTGGAATTTACGGGGACAAGTTGTGAGTAGATTCAGGTGTTGTTGAGAGAGTCTATATTTTGCCATTAGCAATATCATGTCCGGTGGAAATTAGGGAGGAGTCAGGACTCAGGACCAGGGGTCAGGACTCAGGAGTCAGAAGCTAGGAAGGAAGAATAGGAAGTTTTAAGGTATAAGGAGGAGAAAGTTTTTTTGTCACTAAATTATTTGGACATGATCTAATGTTAAATCAGGACAATATTTTTCGAGTCATTCCACAATATTAAAGGCAAGTAAGAAGAATGTCTCAACAACCAGATTCTATATAAAACCCTGATCACTACTAAATTTATACCTTGTTGACCTAAAAACCTATGTAGGGTTTGCGCTTCACTAGTCTTTTAGTAGGGGTAGGAGACAACCCACCCGTGGGGCCTTCCCAGTAGAGGAGGGGAAGACAGGAGAAAGGGGGAATGAGCGAGGAGTTAGGAGCGGGCGTTTTGTCCCAAGATTGTTCTGCCCAACTATGAGCCTAAAATACGCTCCTAGCATGAGCGTTTTATACTGAAACAGGCGCACTGCAATTCGACCCCAAAAATCCTAAAGTCTTTATATGTCAATGCTTTTAGATTTAATCAGCAAGCCCTATATATGTATAGATTTAAGGACTTTTAACAGGATTTTTGTCTAATACCAAGCGTGAAAAAAGAATGCTTAATTTAAGTGACACTTCAATTATTAAGTAATTAACACAGACTGAATATTTTTTTTGATAATTAGCACGCCAGTTATTGTGAATTATTCTTATTTTTACCTCTCCCTGTACGGACGTTGCATAAGGGCGTCCCTACTCACTCCCCTATTTCCCCTCCTGGGAGGGGTTAGGGGTGGGTCCCCCGCAATGCGAAAATGTAGTAAACATTTATCAAATTGGTATAAGTCCCACTAACTTCTTTGTCAATCAGGAAAAAAATCCAGATACAAGTATGAGCATTATTTATAATTGCTATCATTTTAACTTCTTTAAACTTGTCTATTTCTTGGATAAGTAGCTACAAATACTTAAATAATTAAAATTTATAAAAAATTAAATTAATCATTAGTTATTTAAAATCAAATTAGCAAAATTAGTTCAACATCCCTTTTTAGGGTGTAATTTAGGGCGAAAAAAGATGCGATAGCGCAGCTAAACGTAGTTATCGCACCTCTATTTCTTAACCATTTAGAAAAAGCTGAAAATATTGATAGATAAGCAATACAGCCTTAATTGCTCAAAAGTAAAATTTAGTGTATTTTGGAGTTAAGGATCTGGCTTTGCCTAGAAGCTTAATAAAATGATTTGGGGGGAATGTGATTTCTTTTTTGTTGATCTAGTTCCATTCAATGCAAAGATCGAATGCTGGAATATCCCAAGATTTTTTTTCCCAACCTCATCCTTCCTTTCTCCCTCTTTCTTCTTTCTTCCTTACCTTCGCTATACAATTCTATATTTCTTATACTAAATTCATGGCTTTGTTGCATAGAATAAAACTTTAATCAGAGTTGACTGTAGAGCATAGCAGAAATACTTAGGGTTTGCGCTCAAAAGTCTTATGGGTAAGGGTAGGAGACAACCCACCAGCAGGCCCCGACCGTGGAGGGCAGGGTCTATTTATTGTCACGCGAGCGAAAAATTGATGGGGGGACGGGAACCCACCCCTAACCCCTCCCAGGAGGGGAATGTGGGGGGATGGGGAGATGGGAGATGGAGATATTTGTATATTTGCACAATTAAATGTACTTCATATTAATATTCTCCCCAGGCAATGAATTAGCCCTGCCGGTGGAGGGGAAGACAGGAGACAGGAGACAGAAGAAACGGGGAATGAGCGAGGAGGTAGTCTGAAAAATTGAGGGACAATTTTTCTGCCATAATCATCCTAAAATAGTAGCAGGCATGAGCTTTTTCCATTCCAAAGCTGGTACTTTTTTCAACCAAAAAACGCTCAAGCCAATAACAGTCAATACTTTGATAATTAATCAGCAAGCCCTACTTAATTATTTATATCATGTCCGGTAGCATTGGAGCGTGTATAGAATCTAAGTCACAATTGGAAGAAATCCTTCTGCCTCAAGCATAGCTGCCCTCTGCCTTCCTTCAACCAAAGTATAAGTATTCAAGCGGACATGATATTCTTTTATTGACCACCATGATTTTCTCCTAACTCTTGACTCCTTATTCTGTTGAGCCTCACATAAAGTTGGTATTAGTTATTTCTTTTTGTTTCTTCTCTATTATTATTTCTGCCTAATTTAGCATCTTGAAAAGAATTACCAAGACCCTGAAAAATACCTCTCCCAATTAAACCTATACCACGTCCAACTACTTGAGTAAGTAAATAAACAATTCCACTACCAATAAAAGAAACAGTTGCACGAATACCAGGAGCTATTGCATCACGAGTTTCTAGAAGTAATGTTACTGTAAGTGGAATTCCTGAAAGTTTTGCTAATTCGTGTCTACGGGGTGAATAAATAGCCATTTTTTTAATGCCAGTTTCATTCAAAACAAACAAAGAAAAATTACTCTCAAAAATTGCTTTTGGTTCCCCTACATATTGTTCTATACGATATCTCCAAGATAAACTATTACGGAATTTTTCAATGTCTCGTGTTGATAATAACTGCAGACTATAAAAATCTTGTTTAATTTCTTCAACATCGGCAAAATTATTTAATAAAGGGTACATCACAGCATTAGCAATTGAAATTAATAAATTTTGCAATAACCCTTCAGAAAGTTGCATAGCTTCAGGAGTACCTACAGCACAAGATTTATTATCGACTACTAAAGGAACTTGAAATAATAAATACTCTATTAATTCTTCAACTAAAGGAATCTTATTCAGAATAAATTCATGCACATTCTCTACATCATTTAACAATACTGGCATCACTTCTAATCTGATTTTTTCTGCAAAAGAACCGAGAGCCATTGTTCTACTACTTATTTCTACTTGATAGTATTTACTAAAAAAAACTTGGGTCGTAACTTCCCACAAATTACTGATAATCTCATTTCTTTTTTCTGGTATTTCTTCCAGCAAAATAGGAGTAATACGCAGTTCATCAAGAATATCTTCAAATTTACATAAAGCTATATATATTAGTTCTTGCTTCTTAGCACCCCGCAAGATATCTATTTCCATTGGTAATTTACTAAGATTAATTAAATTAGAGTTTAATTTAGAGATTGTTGCTTCAAATATTACTGTTTGTACATTTATTTCTTCCGTAGGAGTCTGAGAAATAACTTCTAAATTTTTTGTTGCTACAATTTGCTCATTAGTATTCACTGGATTAGATTTTTTATTGAAATTTAACCCTGTAAGATATTGCAGTTTTGAGTCAAAAAAACTATCTCTATTTACATATTTTTCTGGCTGTTTTGGCAGATCAAAAGAACGAGGTAATAATTGATTAACTATCCATCTAGCAGTTAGTAATTCTCGACGTTGCCCAGAATTAATCGCTACATTAAGTACAGAAGTTAAATTATTTCTATCTAATTTTTTTACACTTTCATCTAGTTGAGAAGTGATTTCTGCAAGAGACAAATCTATCTGTTTTAGTCCCGAATTACAAACATTGTAACGAAGAGTTTTGAAAAAGTTTGCTGTTTGAACTTTTAGAGCTGAAGTTGTCACTTTGCCATAATTTTCTGGCACATCTTCTCTAAGAGAACTATTTACCCAATAAGACTGACCATTTGCAACTTGTCGAATAATAGTTTCTAACTTAGAAATACTTATTCCTTTAGGGCAGTATCCACTAACACCTAATTCTTGGATTAATGCTAATAATGCAGTGTCTTGTAGGGATGTTAATAATAATATTAATAATTGAGGATATGAAGTTTTTAGCTCTTTACAAAAGTCAATTCCAGAGATTTTAATATCCTGTGTAGTTTGATCGGATGAATTCTGGGTTTCTATATCTAAAATTATCAAAAAATTTTTTTCTTGTGTTATCAAATTTTGAATAATTTTTATAGCTTCTGCTCCTACCTCTGCCTCACCTACTATTTCAATGTCTGAAAACTGCTCGCAAGCAAATTTTAACCCCATCCTAAAGATAGGATCGTTATCAATGAGCAGCAATTGTAATGCTGATTCACCATTCATAAATTGATTTGGAATTGAGATATTTAAGGGCACTAATAAGTAACATTATGACTTTTAGCTAGAGCGTCGAGAAGACTCACACCATAATTGAAAATTTGGTGTCAGATGAATCGACGGTAAATTAATGGGACTCGATGTCCCATTAATTTACAAATTTTATCCTAATGTCGCCAGAATACCCCAACTTTTTGAGAAGATGGGGATGAATGGCGACCAATAAATAAACCGACCAAAGGGAGTCTGCATATAGTTTAACTGGCGTTGCACAAACAAAATAGATAACCCATGCTATACTTGTGTTAAGGAGATATCAAACATGGGTAATAAAGCGTTTCGTTTTAGGTTGTATCCAAATCAAGAACAGCAACAATTCTTAGCAAAATGCTTTGGTTGTTCAAGATTTGTGTATAACTATTTTCTACCCTTAACTACTGATATTTATGCCGATTGTAAAAAGAGCATTCGATACAAAGAATGGGCTAAATTACTAACATCTCTAAAAAAAGAGTTTGAATGGTTAAAAGAGGTTAATTCTCAAGGATTACAACAAACTCTTAAAGATTTAGAAACGGCTTACTCTCGTTTTTTAAAAGGGTTGGCTAAATTTCCTAAATTCAAAAAAAGGTCTAATCGACAATCTTTTCCTGTTCCTCAGCATTTTTCTATTACCTCTGGAGGGAAACTAAAACTTCCTAAAATGTCTGCTATCAAAATGGTAATTCATCGAGAAATAAAAGGAGACATTAAGAGTGTAACGATTAGTAAAACCCCATCAGGGAAATATTTTGCTTGAGTTGTTACCGAGTTAGATATCCCAAAAGCTCCCTGAAACGGGGAAAAAATCGGGATGGATCTTGGAGTTAAAGATTTTTGTATTACTAATAAACCTGAAAAGTTTGAAAACCCTCGTTATTTTCAACGCTCATTAAGACGATTAAAAATTAGACAAAGAAGGTTAAGTCGCAAAACTAAAGATTCTAACAATAGAAAAAAAGCTAGAGTTAAAGTAGCTAAAATACACGAGAAAGTCGTTAATCAAAGATTAGGCTATCAGCAGAAAATAAGTCTCAAACTGACTAACGAAAACCAAGTTATTAGTTGTGAGGATTTAAACATTAAAGGGATGGTCAAAAATCCCAAGTTAGCCAAGCAAATTAGTGATGTTGCTTGGGGAAAATTATTAACTCTTTTGGAATACAAAGGTGACATCTATGGCTGTGAAATTAAACGAATTGATAGATTCTTTCCTAGTTCTAAAAGATGCTCTAACTGTGGGTATATCAAAGAAGATTTAACACTAAAAGATAGAGAATGGACTTGTCCAGAATGCCATGCACATCACGATAGAGATATCAACGCTTGTGAAAATTTGCTGCAATTCTGTGATGGATATATAGAGTGGGAAGCATCCAAATCTACGCCTAAAGAGATGGTTGAAATACCCTGTATCAAGACAGTTACGCCTTGAGCTGAGGAAGCCCCACCCTCAACGGAGTAGGGTGGGGTACTTCACGATACCAGAACTTGCACATTATAAGATAAATAAAATTTTCCCTGCTTCTGTTTTCCCTCTAGCGGAAACTCTTTTTTTGAGTTTAAATGCCTAACTGATAAATATTGATTGGCTCATCATTCTTGCAGTAAATATGCATCTGAACTTGAGGCTGGAGCTGGAGCTGGAGCTGGAGCTGGAGCTGGTGAATAAGAACTTTGTGGGGCTGGTGAATAATATTGTGGGCTAGGTGCTGGTGAATAATATTGTGGACTAGGTGCTGGCGAATAATATTGCGGGCTAGGTGCTGGTGAGTAAGACCTCTGTGGGGCTGGTGAATAATATTGTGGACTAGGTGCTGGTGAATAATATTGTGGGCTAGGTGCTGGTGAATAATATTGTGGACTAGGCGCTGGTGCCGGTTGGTACTGTCGCCGTCTGCGAGCTTCTTCCGCCTGTTGTGCTGCCCATATAGCATCTCGTTCAGATGCCCATTTAGAGATAGCACCTTGAGCTTCATAATAGAGAGCGCGACCATAGCCAATTTGATAAGCTGTATTAATCGCAGCAGTAAGACGGCCTTGCTCGGCCAGACCATAAGCTTGATTGAGAATTGGCCTGTCTTGGGCAATTTGTAGCTCTGTACCCCACTTATAAATTTCATCCTGAGCTTCTTCATACAAAGCACGACCACTTTCTATTTCATACGCCACATCAATAGCTTGTCCAAGCTTTCCTTCCTTTGCTAAGACTCTAGCTTCTGCTAATAACGGTGAATCTTCAATAATTTGTACTCGTTTATTCCACTCAGCTATTAGAGTCTGAGCTTCTATTCTCAAGGGACGCTCCAAAGCAACATAACTAGCTTGTTTAATCGCTGAATTATAACTATCCACAGTTTCTTGTTTTGCTAGCTGTTTCGCTAAGACAACGTAAGGTTGGTCTTCTATCTTCAAAAGGTCTTTGCGCCATTTAGCAATTAAAGTTTGGGCTTGGATGCGCTTTGGTTGTTCGAGGCCAACCATTTTAGCTTGGTCTATAGCTAACTTTAATGTTGCAGGTTGACCCACACTGGCGATCGCTTTGGCTAGCTGAATATGAGCGAGGTCGTCTAACTGTTTTTGCAGCTGTTGAATTTGAGTTTGGGCTTGTTGATAATAGGGGCTATTAGAAGTAATTTGAGCTGCTGCTGCTTTTCCTTCTGCTAGGGCTACCATATTACCAACTTCAGAGCCTTCCATAGATTGATTCCATGTTGCTGCTTTAGCATGGCCTAGTAAAATTAAATCTTTGCCCTCTTTTTTCAGTTTGTAGTCAGAAGGAATATACTCAATGGCCGCGATCGCTCCTTTGAGGTCTTTTTCTTCTATACGTTCAGTTGCTATTTCGATTAAACTACGACTCCACTTTTGAATATCTTTCTCAGCTCTGTCTCGAATATAGAGTTTTGGATCTATTTTTCTGGCGAGAGCGATCGCTTCTCCATACTCATTTGCTGTTTCCCGATAAATTAGATAGCGAGCATCTTTTAAGATTTGCCAACCTTTTTTTTCTAAGGCCATGCGCTCTAATATTTCTCTAAACTTAACACTTTGCCAGTGAACATTATCTAGTTTTGACATTGCTAGGGAATAAGCGGAGGCTTTTTTCCAGTCCATAGCTTTCATGGCTTGTTCCGCTTGGTCATAAAGAGATTGACCTTCTGCCCATTGTTTTTTCCAACTTGCCACTGCCTCTTCTACCCTAGAATAAGCTGGACTGCTTTCAGGAATTTTCGCTACTGTATCTAGAGCTGCTTGTAAGTCACCCTCTCTAATATTTTGATTAGCAACGGCGATAATTAATTTTGTCCATTCTCCCGTCATTTGTTGACCTAGTTGATAGAGAGGATGTTCTTCTGGCCAACTTTCTACTAAAGCTAGAGCTGTTTCCAACTGTTTTAGGTCTCTGGACTCAGCAGCTTTGTGGGCACAATATAGTCGTTCTCCATCTGCTGATAATGGAGAAATTTGTTGGCAGTTTGGTTGGGGTGGGTTAACCAGTAACCATAGAAGTGCTGCACCACCTGTTATCCCAAAACCTGCTGCAACACTCCACCAAATTAGTTGCCATCCCCAATAACTTTTTGGTTTTCTATTTGGTTTTGCAGTTGTTGATATTTGGGAATCTTTTTCTGGTTTAACTTCTGAAGTATTGTTTAGTTCTTTATCTAAAGTTTGTGAGGTAGAAGTAATAGTATCTGTTAATTCTTTTTTGACGATGGAAGTACTACTATAGCCATTTTCTCCATCTTTAGAAGAGTTATGGGAAACCGCAAAGTTTTTTTGTTGTGAAATATTTTTTGATGACATAGTAAATTTTACTGCGCTAATTGTACTAACTGTTAAGCAGGTTATTTTTTTTTCAACTAATACTATATTTAGCTTTTTTCATTACCTAGGATGTTTTTCATACCTCTGAAGGAAAACTTTAAATTTAAGCTTGAGCTTGACCTAGAAATATTAAAAATCAGAGGTTTGTTAGCTCAAACTAACATATAATATAGGAAATTTTATTGTATATATGTTATACCATTTTGAAAAAAGAATGTTACTAATAATAAGCATGATTAAAAGACTTTAAAGGATATGTCCCTTTGACAAAAAATATAATTTCCTAGGTCAAAAATGGTATTGAAGCCATTCCCGTGTGACTCGGTCTTCCTGACTTCCCCTCCCAGGAGGGGAGGGGCCTGCGGGTGGGTTGAATCCTAAGAAATATCCTAGCTATTTGTAGCAAAAATTTATCAAATTGGTCTTAGACATTTCAGCACATTGACTAAATTATTTACTTCACCCAAACTTCAGCCAAAATTATTGATTTTAGCAAATTTATTTAATATTTTATCTGGGCATTTTCTTAGCTATTGGATAACCTGAAAATAATTTAGGTGAGTAGCTTTAAACTAAACATTTTTAATTTTTTGGACTTGTTCAGAGATAGTAGATGTTGATTATAAATGATGCTTAATTTTATGGCTGATGAGAATTAAGTCTATTCGAGTTAATTTACTGATACTTCTCAGTCAAATAACCTTTTATTTTCTAATCTTTTATCGTTCTACTGCCAAAATTATGGCTGTAGTGACCATAAAAGTCTATACGATAATCAGTAATTTTAACTCCTATCTGTGTTTCTATTTGCTCAAGCAACTCTTGAGGCAATTCTACATAAACATCCATAATTTGTCCTGTATCTAAGCAGTTAATATGAGAGTGAGACTCACTTTTATGGCCATACAAACAAGCATCAGCACGTTCAATACATTCAATAATTCCCTCTTTTGATAGAAATTCAAGATTTTGATACACAGAAGTATGACCAATTTCTTTACCTTGGAGATTTAATCGATGGTATATTTCTCTGGCTGATAGATGTTTTTTCTCTTGCCACAAAATTTCTAGTATATATCGACGCTGACGACTCAGGCGCATTCCCTTAGCCTTACAATAATTTAGAGCATCTTCTAATGAGGAAATTTGTTTCACAGCGCCAACTTTTCTCCAAATCAACTGCAAATAATTCTATAGCAATTAGCACTGAAAGGTATTAACCGTCAGTTTTGCTATTTGTGAGAAAAATTATAGGCTTGTTATTATATCAGACAATAGGCAGTAGGGAATAACGGGAAATGTTTTTCCCATTATTCAGTTCATCATCAGCATAAGTCCTAACTATCCCGTTTTTTGCCATACCACCGAGCAACATCAAAAAGGCTATCTAGGCAGAATTTCTTTGTCAGGGGAATTTGAATCAACTTGCTTCCTAATCCAAATATCAAAACCTTAAAACTCAGACAAAGCAAAATTTTTCCTTCTCTCCTAGATAACTAAACACCTTCTTCCCTCTTCCCTCTTCCCTCTTCCTTCTGTTATATAGAAATACATTAATAATTATTTATACCTGATAAAGATGGCAATTACGATCGCCCTTAATACCGAACACTTCCATAACTTAGATGTATCTCCAGTTCAAAGTGTCATATCTCAACTGCTGAGTGAAGGAGCGATCGCCTCTTCTGAACAGCAGCTAAATTTTACTATTAACTATAATCGCGACCCCCAAGACCCACGAGAACTTTCAGAAATTCCAGAAGTACGTTTATGGTTTATTCGTTTGGACAGTCTTTATCCTTGGTTGCCATTTTTGCTCAACTGGAAAGAGGGTGAATTAGCTCGTTATACTGCTATGCTTGTACCTCACCAATTTCATCGCACTGAAGGTGTCCAATATAACCCAGAAGCGTTAGAAATATTTTTGATGCAAAAAATTTTTGTCTTAAGAAAATGGCTACATCAACAAGGTATTTCTAGCAAATCTAGATTAATGTCCATGTCTCAAATGTTAGGTTATGACTTAGCAGAAGAATTTTTTAGCTCAATTCCAGAAGAAGATTAGGTGGTGGGGATGGGGAGATGGGGGGATGGGGAGATGGGGAGATGGGGAGATGGGGGGGATGGGGGGATGGGGAAATTAAAAAATATATATCCTCACCATTACCATGCAGGACTACCGAATATTAATACCTATAGATATGGCAGTATGCTCTGTTAGCAAATAAATTGAAGTTGAGGTTACAGCGGTGCAACCTTGCGGACCAAACATCCGCTAAGGAACGCCCACCAAAATAGGCCACAGACAAAAGAGAAATGTCAAACACCTGGGCATTGCTGAGGAGCGGGATGAATATCAGTGGGGTGGGTATCCTGCCTGCGGTGAAAATATCAGGAACGGGAAAATATCAGGAACGGGCAAGATGCCCATTCCACATGGGAGTGCTAGACCACTTCGACCCAGACAGAAAACTTAGGGTTAGAGAAAATTTTTGTGAAGCAAAGACTGCCTGACAACAAGATGCTTACCCTTAAAAAAATGATCCTACTGATTGCTGAATGCTGACCGCTGACCGCTTCTTCACCCTTCTCCACCCCAAATTTTATTTAAAACTTCTTGGGGTGAAATATCGCTCATTTTACCAGTAGGAGACTTGACCGCAATTACCCGATCGCTCTTGGGTAATAATTTTTCAGGGTTAGTTGGACCAAATAAACCAATAGTATATGTCCCAACTGCAACTGCTAAGTGCATAGGAGCACTATCAGTACATAGCATTAAATTAGCAGCAGCGATAATAGCCGCCAATTTACCTATATCCCCAGGCATCACTACTTTGACATCTGGACACAATTGAGTAATTTCATTGACCCAAGTTCCATCCTCAGGACCTTTGACTACCACTACTGGTAAATTAGGTTGCTTCTGCTGTAGTTCTGTAATAATCTCCTGCCAATAATTGGTAGGGTAGATTTTATCAATACCTTTCATCTGAGCTAGTTCGCTAGAACCGCCATGAATCAGAACATACCCACTTTCCGATACTCCTAAAAATTTTTGTTCAGCTTCTGCCCAATCAATATCTGCTTTAGGTACATTGATAGATAGTCCAGGGAAAGGTGTGACAACATCCATTCCTGGCAATAAATCATGGTACATCTGAGCTGCATATTGTTCAGTTTTCAGGGGTATAGGGTTCGTGAGAAAGATTGCCCCATTACCTGCATAACCTACCCGTTGAGGAATTCCTGTTAACCACAGCAAAAGGCCAACTGTCCAACGTTGTCCAAGAGAAATTACTGCTTCGTATTCGCGATCGCGCATAATACCTAACAAGTTTCCCCAGTCAGCGAGACTATTGGCATCTTTGAAGTCATAGGCCAAGACATCCTGTACGGACTTACAGACTCGGTATGCACCCTTTGAGCGAGGTTCTACAATTACATCAATTTGAGATTCTGGATAAGATTTTTTCAGGTCATCCAGAGTAGGAAAGAATAAGATTTGGTCGCCAATTCCACCAGGGACAAGGGCTAGTATTCTCATATTTAAGGAATTTAGCTTAATTATTAGTTGAACACAATACCAACCATATCTTACGATTCTGATTGGGGGTTATTTCTTTAGTAGACATTCAATTTTTACCACTATATTGAATTATTCAGAATTATTCATTAGAAACCTAAAACACAAAATTAAATGTATTTATTGATTCCTGCTGCTGGTATGGGGCGACGCATGGGAAGCCAACGGAACAAGCTTTTGCTGACTCTATTGGATAAACCGTTGCTAAGTTGGACTCTTGAGGCTGCTTTCAAATCTCATTATATTAATTGGATTGGTATTATTGGCCAGCCTGTTGATTTTCCAGATTTTCAAAAGATGATTTCTGGTTTGTCTACTAATAAGTCTATAGAGTTGATTGAGGGAGGATCGACTCGTCAGGAGTCTGTTTATAAGGGTTTACAGGCTTTGCCCCCGGAGGCGGAACAGGTGTTAATTCACGATGGGGCAAGGTGTTTGGTTACTCCGGAACTATTGGATAGGTGTGCGGAGGAGGTTGTTAGGTGTCCTGGTTTAATTGCTGCTGTGCCAGTTAAGGATACGATTAAGGTTGTTGATTCGTCGGGTGTAATTCAGGATACACCAGATCGTCGTAATTTATGGGCTGCTCAGACTCCTCAAGGTTTTGAGGTGAAGTTATTGAAGGAATGTCACGAAAAGGGGCGTCAGTTGGGTTGGGAAGTTACTGATGATGCTGCTTTGTTTGAAAAATGTGGTTTGCCTGTAAAGGTTGTTGCGGGGGAGGAGACTAATCTTAAGGTAACAACTCCTGTGGATTTAAGAGTAGCAGAATTTATTTTGGCACAAGCATTGAAGAAGGAAGAAGGAAGAAGTAAGAAGGAAGAAGGTGTTTAGTTATCTAGGAGAGAAAGAAAAATTTTATGTTGTCTGAGTTCTAAGCTTTTACTTTGTCCGCGCCTTTTCCTTCGACTACTATAATGATTTATTTGCTCAGAAAAAAAAGTGCATTTATCCTAAGTACTTGAAGGGAGAAGGAAGAAGTAAGAAGGTGTATAGTTATCTAGGAAAAAAGGTGTGTATTTATCTAGGAGAGAAAGAAAAATTTTATGTTGTCTGAGTTCTAAGCTTTTACTTTGTCCGCGCCTTTTCCTTCGACTACTATAATGATTTATTTGCTCAGAAAAAAAAGTGCATTTATCCTAAGTACTTGAAGGGAGAAGGAAGAAGTAAGAAGGTGTATAGTTATCTAGGAAAAAAGGTGTGTATTTATCTAGGAGAGAAAGAAAAATTTTATGTTGTCTGAGTTCTAAGCTTTTACTTTGTCCGCGCCTTTTCCTTCGACTACTATAATGATTTATTTGCTCAGAAAAAAAGTGCATTTATCCTAAGTACTTGAAGGGAGAAGGAAGAAGTAAGAAGGTGTATAGTTATCTAGGAAAAAAGGTGTGTATTTATCTAGGAGAGAAAGAAAAATTTTATGTTGTCTGAGTTCTAAGCTTTTACTTTGTCCGCGCCTTTTCCTTCGACTACTATAATGATTTATTTGCTCAGAAAAAAA
>NZ_JAAHGH010000097.1:26113-28782 GCF_010672525.1 Okeania sp. SIO2B3
CTAGGAAAAAAGGTGTGTATTTATCTAGGAGAGAAAGAAAAATTTTATGTTGTCTGAGTTCTAAGCTTTTACTTTGTCCGCGCCTTTTCCTTCGACTACTATAATGATTTATTTGCTCAGAAAAAAAGTGCATTTATCCTAAGTAGTGATTTGTCGGTAAATCCAGCTATTAATTATCAATACCTCCTGCAATAGATGAGCTTTAAAAATGCAGGATTTTATTTTTTATATCCTTAAAAGGTGTGAAGCTTGAAGCCTGATTTTTTTGTCAGATGAAAATGATTTTGAGAAAAAATATACTGACAAATAATACCTAATTTTCTACATCTTTTATAATATTTTTTTCGATTAATTTTTTATTTATAGCGGCTTTAATTAACATAAATAAAACTATTTATGTGACTTATTAAACTTTAGATATATCTATGATTTTTACTGTAGTTTAACCTTTGTGAAAACCGCTATAATCACATTTATAATTTATCTTATAAAAGTTGAAGCAAAGGGCGTAGATATATACAGCAGATTTCAGGTAAATGAGGTATAAATTAAGAATGGTAAAGTGTTTGTAGTGTAGGCATCTTGCCCGCTACTGGTGTACCTTGCTAATATGAAATACGCTGTAAGTTTAAAACTAAGATAACGAAGATTTTTCCTTCTCTCCTAGATAACTAAAACCTTCTTGCTTCTTACTTCTTCCTTCTACTATATCTTTAATTATTTGGGATAAAAGCTAGTATTCAATAATTAATAATTAACAATTACCTCTCCTTGAAAATAGATAGGATTGACTCAAAGAAAAATTTTGTCTTGTTTATCCTTTAAAGGAAAGGCTTTAAACCTTAATTATTCGGTAAAGTTCAAGATTATAGCGTTTCTCAGACTAATGAAATACACCTATATTTAATTTCTATTCTCCTCCCTACTCCCTACTCCCTAAAGATTAAATGAATAAATCAAAAGTATCTCCAATTAATAATATTTGGCTATTTATGATAGTTTCAGCTACAGTTATAGCAGCATATAACGGTAGGATGACAGAAATAACTGAAGTATCGTTTGAATCTGTAAAAAATGCTGTTACTTTAGCCATCGGATTAATTGGTAGTATGGCATTATGGTTAGGCATAATTCAAGTAGTTGAAACAGCAGGAGGAATGATTGTAATTGCTCGTTTAATTCGTCCTGTAATGGTGAAACTTTTTCCAGATATACCTGCATCTCACTCTGCAATGTCTGCCATTATTTTGAATATAGCTGCTAATGCTTTAGGGTTAGGAAATGCTGCAACACCAATGGGTTTAAAAGCGATAGTAGAAATGGATAAATTAAATCCGGAAAAGGGAACTGCTACAGATGCTATGTGTTTATTTTTAGCTATTAATACTTCTTCAGTTACGATTATTCCTATTAGTGTAATAACTGTTCGAGCTAGTGCTGGTGTTACTAACCCTGGAGATATTATTTTACCTGCAATTTTTGCTACTTGTTGTTCTACAATTACGGCTATTTTTGCAGCAAAATTTTTTGCACGTCGGCAATCTATACCTAGTTTAAATCAACCTATTTTATCAGAATATTTAGACGGCAGTGATTTATTAGAAAGCGAGACAAACAAATCTGAATTAACTCCACCTAACAGAATTGGCAAATTAATTTTTGCTAGTTTAATTGGTGCTTTTTTAGGTGCGGTAATTTATCGCTTAAATCTCAAAGGCATAACTTATATTTTTAGTTTTGCTTTTCTGGAGAGTTTGTCTAATTGGTTATTGCCAATATTAATTTGTTCTTTTCTACTTTTTGGCTATTTCCGAGGAGTTAAAGTTTATGAAAAAATGACGGAAGGAGCAAAAGCAGGATTTGAAGTAGCCGTCAGAATAATTCCTTTTATGGTGGCAATTTTTGTTGCTATTGGAATGTTTAGAGCTAGTGGCGCTCTAGATATTTTGGCTGTAATTCTATCGCCTATAACTAATTTAATTGGAATGCCGACTGAAGCACTACCTATGGCGTTGATTAGACCTTTATCTGGTAGTGGTGCTTTTGGCATTATGTCGGAAATAGTGACAAATGAACCTAATAGTTTTCTTTCTTATTTAGTATCAACTATGCAGGGTTCTACTGAAACGACTTTTTATGTATTGGCTGTTTATTTTGGTAGTGTTGGAATTAAAAAAACTAGATATGCTTTACCTGCTGCTTTATGTGCTGATGTAGCAGGAATTGTAGCTTCTCTTGTCGTTTGTCGGATAATGTTTTGATGATTAAACAAGGATTGAAGAAAGAAGAAGGAAGAAGGAAGAAAAAATGGATGGGGACTCAAACCCTAACCAATTGTCAACACTGTGTAGACGGCGGGGTATTAAACCCAAAATAAAATCATAATTTCAATTGAAATTTTATTTCTAATCTTATATTAGACATCTTCAGAAAAGAGGAAGTAGTTCAACAATTAATAATTAATAATTAATAATTAATAATTAATAATTAATTATTACCTCTCCTTGAAAAAAAGAGGATTGACGCGGTAGGGAAAATTTTTTCTTGTTTCTCCTTTAAAGGAGAGGCTTTAAACCTTCTCAACTGAAATGACTCTAATTCTATGCCAGTCCCTTTGCCAGAGGGACTGGCAGAGGCAGTCGCCGCCTTCATTCTGCGGGCGCGATGAC
>NZ_JAAHGH010000098.1 GCF_010672525.1 Okeania sp. SIO2B3
TCCATCTCCCCATCTCCCCATCCCCCCATCCCCCCTATCTCCCCATCTCCCCATCCCCCCCATCTCCCCATCTCCCCCATCTCCCCATCCCCCCATCTCCCCATCTCCCCATCTCCCCATCTCCCCTGGGAAGGGTTAAGGGTGGGTTGACTCCTAAGTAATTAGGATTAATATCATACACACACTTCAGCAACGCCTATTTTGGATTTTTACCAGAGGTCTAATGACTTTACTTTAATAATAACTACCCGACTTGCGGAAATGAACTGCTGTTACCCCTTCATTCAAAACCTGACCACTCTCCACCACTGCATAAACCAACCAATGGTCGCCACATTCCATCCGGTTTGCTATCTTACATTCCAAATAAGCAAGAGCACCTGTCAAAACCGGACAACCATTCTCAGCTTCCTTGGTTTCCACTCCCACAAAACGATCTTCTCCCGGTGCAAAAGACTTCTGAAAATGCTTTCTCAATTGTTTGCCCTCTGCCAATATATTCAACACAAAGCGATCGCCTGTATGAGTCAAAGATTCCAGCGCACGGTCTTTCGCCACTGCAATAGTCACCCCTGGAGGATTAAAAGTCGCCTGAGAAACCCAAGAAGCTAACATCGCACTGGTGACATCTCCACGTCTGGCAGACATCACACACAAAGACCCCACAACACGTCCTACTGCTTGAGCTGTGCGGTCGCTTCCCGAAGCACTTGCCGAAGGTTTAGGAGCGCGAAGTTTCCGAGACTTAATCAAAGTCTGAGCAAAATCAATAGCTGCTTCCTTACAAGTTTGAAGCGTCAGATCGTCTGGCTTAAACTTCACCCGAATAGTTTCAAAACCAAACTTATAACCCGCATCTTTTAACTTACTTTCCAAAATCTCAATGGCTTCACCACTCCAACCAAAAGAACCAAATACCCCAGTTAATTTACTCTTAGAAGCTGTATTCAGTATAATCCCCAAAGCTGTTTGAATTTGAGTTGGTGCGTGACCGCCAAGTGTGGGGGAACCAATAATAAATCCATCACATTTTTCAATTGCTTCCTTAATTTCATCAGACGTGGCAGCTTCACAATTAATTGATTCTACAGCGACCCCTGCTTTAGTTAAACCCTTAGCGATCGCCTGAGCAATAGTTGCAGTATTACCATAAGCTGAAGCATAAAGCAAGGCAACATTCAAATCTCGTGAATTTTGTTCCTGACTCCACTTCCGATACAAATTTGTTAACTCGGTCATCCCATAACGTACCATTGGTCCATGACCGGAAGCATAAAATTTCACGCTCAAGTCAGAAATTTTATCTAGGGTAGAAAGCACTTGTTTTGCTTGAGCAGCATGGAGACAGTCATAATAAAAACGTCGGTCTTCGCTGTAGATACTCCATCCTTCATCAGCAACTTGGTCTCCACAAACATGAGCGCCAAAAAATTTATCAGTAAACAAAATTTGAGTTTTTGGGTCGTAAGTCATCAAGCCATCGGGCCATTTAGGAGTAGGAGTGGTAATAAATTGTAATTGATGACCATTGCCCAAGTCTAAAGTATCTTCACCTTTAACTATCTGAATTTTCAACTCTTCTTCTTGAAAATAGTCTTTGAGAGTTAAAGCTGCGGGGTTTGAGCAGATAAAAGTTATTTGAGGTGCTAGAGATAATAAAGCTTTTAGAGTATTACCACGGTTGGCATTAAAGTGTCCTAGAATTATATAGTCAAGGCGATGCCAATCTAAGCGTAATTGTAATGATTCTAAGTAATTTTTAGTAAATGATTCACCTGGTGGGTCGATGACAGCAGTTTTTTCAGCTTGAATGAGATAGGAGTTTGCAGTAGTGCCTTTTTGTAGAGAATATTCGACTTCAAACTTTAGTCTATCCCAAGTACGAGACCGAAGAACTTTTGTATCTTCACCAATTATGACAACTTGAACATCTTTTTGTTTGGTGGTTTGTAGCATAGTTTAGTTATATAGTCTATACAAAAATAATGTATAGTTCTATATCTTACCATGTTCGGGCGATCGCTTTCTTTAAGTCGAAAGTCAAAATATAAAAGTCAAAAGTCAAAAGTCAAAAGTAATATCCGATATCAAATCTGGTTAAATATTAAATTTTATCATATTCAGGCGATCGCTTGATTCAAGTCAAAAGTTAAAAGTCAAAAGTTAAAAGTAATATCCGATATCAAATCTGGTTAATTGCACATATAATCTAGTTAAATACTAAATTTGATCATATTCAGGCGATCGCTTGATTCAAGTCAAAAGTCAAAAGTCTTCAAGTCAAAAGTAATATCCGATATCAAATCTGGTTAATTGCACATATAATAATGACGTTGCATAAATGTAGGATGATTTTAATAGCTTTGTGTTTTGTGTTTTGTGGAATGGGCATCTTGCCCGTCCCTGTTCCAAATATTTTGCCGTTCCAATAATTTCCCTGCTGAAAAGACTTTACCTAGTCTGTTCAATCTTTCGATCCTGAGATTCTGTAGTGCAATTAGATGGATGTGATATCAACTTGAAAACTGCTGTAATTCACAAAAAAACTGAGTACTTAATCCAAAGTTGACACAAACAATCAAAATATAATAAGTTTGAAGATTGTTTAAACCTACAATCAAAGGAGCGAAATATGAGTAGTGGAAAAAGTTTGCAACTAACAAAATATTCCCAGCAGAGATACAATAACGCTCAATCCATTGATTTTGATGTGGCTGTGAAGTATGGTGGCGCACTGATGGCCATCGCTGGGGCAGATGGCGAACTGGCAGAAGCTGAATTCCAGTGGTATATTGATGAACAAGAGCTTTTGATGGTAGACTCTCAAGAGTACATAGAAGCACTACGCCAATTCGATTGGAAAAATGCCAACATTGAGGAGCTATTAAATGGGATCAGCTATAATTTTCCTCTAAATTTTCGCCGAGTTATGCTGTATCAAGCGATTAAGATGAGTCGAGCTGATGGTAGTTACCATGAAAAAGAAAAAGCAGCTGTGGCTAAAGCGGCAGAAATTTTAGGGATAGAACGTAGCATTGTTGTAAGTCTAGAGTCTTTAGCAGAAATGGAAGAATCAACTGAGCGACTGCGACTTGCCTTGTTTGAAAACGAAGTTTAATTTAGGTTAACACTTTGTTCTAGAGGATTTTGATAGGCTCGTCTTATGAGTTATATCATGTCCGGTTGAATAATTAGACTTTGGTGGAAGGAAGGCAGGAGGCAGGAGGCAGAAGGTTTTCTCCCATTTTTACCTTAATTTTATACACAAACGGTGCTACCGGACATGATATTAGTCATTATCCTTTTTTAATAGCTGAAATAACTGTGAAGACAACAGTAAATCTGGATTTCAGCATAATATTTCTCGTTTTTTTCAGATGGCTCCCATTAACGAAGTCAGAACTCAGAACTCAGAACTCAGAAGTCAACCCACCCCTCGCCCCTCCCCTTCCCAGGAGGGGAAGTAGGAGATTTGAGCTTCGCTCCAAAAATATTGCGCCTTAAAAGGCGGGGTTTTAGACCCATGTTATTTTGATAATATTTAACAGTATGAATAGTCGTAGCGATCGAGAAACAATTATTGAAAATTTTGACTGGAATCAGCTTTCCTTAGAGCAGCTAAAGTTGATTCAATCTAGAATTAATCAAGCAATCGATCTCAAGAGAAACGAGTTATACTTAACCAACTCTAATACCAAAAATACTCTAATTTATCAGTATAAAGCAAGTATATATAAAGTATCTCCCGTTCACCTACGTAGCTCATTGTCTAAGTATCAAAAGTGTATTTTTGGAATCAGTCTTGGAAGTAAAAATTTTCTCAATCGCGGGCGCATTGAAGGTTGTATCAAATGGATTAGCGAACACTTTGATACTTGCCTAGTCCTAGTTACTGATACCATATACCGACTGACAATTGAGGTAAGACAAGGATTGAAAGGGGATGAAGCTTGGTTAGAGGCCATTCGCACTGGAGAACAGTTTATTAATCAAAACTATTCGCTGTTCGAGCAGTATTCCGGAAACTGTCAATTTCAGTTGAAGACTACTTCAGAAATTGAGAAGCGATCAGACTTTAAGACATATTATGAAGAGCTTGAGAAGCTTTACAAAAAAAATGAATCTTTTCATGGTTTGGTCAATTTATTCGTTCAACAATATCTGAACCGAGATCAACAGGTAGAAACATCACAAGTGGATGAACTAAGGCAGCATCTAGGAATAACATACTTTCTTGAGGAGTGCGCTATAAACGCTTGCCTTTCCGAACAAGGATGGCAAGTTGCCGTTTATCCGGGTTCAATCAAAACTTTTGAAGATATATCAGAAGGGCTACACCCAGAAGTACCATTACCGCTCAAGCAAATGGTCTGGGTTAGTCTGCGCCTCAAAAAGTCGAATGCTAAAAGCGATAAGGAATGAGAATTTTTGGTGAAAATATCAGGAACGGGCAAGATGCCCATTCCACAAAACTATTAAAAATCGTTTGCTGATGGAATGCCCCGCAAACAGCAGTTTAGTAATCAGCGTTTCCTAACGGAATGCTCCGCAAACAGATGCCTAATTCTATGCACAAATTTTTAGGCTGATAGCTGATAGCTGATAGCTGATAGCTGATAGCTAGTTAATAATGATTACCTACTTTTCTATGATGCACCGCAGGCAAAATATCTGAGTCACTAACTCGTCCAGTATCAACAGCAGCATAAATAAGCCAATGGTCGCTTGCCTCCATTCGACTTACTACTTCGCACTCTAAATAAGCTAGTGCATCACCTAAAATCGGACTACCATTCTTAGCAGTTTGAGTATTTACTCCGGCAAAACGGTCTGCACCAGGTGGAAAGCGCTTCAGAAAATGTCGCATGAGACCTTGATAGTTATCTTCCCGCAATACATTTAAGACAAAGCGATCGCCTACTTGCATCAGCGCCTCAATTGCCCGGTCTTTTGCTACTGCGATGGAAACTCCTAGTGGTTTAAAACTAGCTTGCACTACCCAAGAAGCTAACATGGCACTACTAACCTCGCCTTTAGTCGCAGTGATAATATACAGACCTCCACTCAAACGACCTAAAGCTTTATCTAGATCACTATCAAGAGATTTCATCTGCTTAATATTCTGCTTCAAGCTCAAAAGTTGACCTGCGTCTGTACCTGCCTCTTCACATAATTTGTAGGTTAATTCTGAAGGAGTTTCTTTGATCAGAATATTGGGAAATGCTTGCTTGAGACCCAATTCTTTTAATTGGTTGGCAAGGGGATACACAGATAGATCGTCGCCACCACCAGATTCAAATAAACCGAAAGCCTGTTTTTTATTAGCTGCTGCCAAAATAGTACTAATGGCTGTTTCCATACTACTAGCAGCCGGATCAGTGGTTGGTGGCGATCCAATGACGATTCCTTTTGCCATTTCTACCAATTCCCGTACTTCTTGGGGGTCGGCAGATTTGAGGTCCATCATTTCTACTGCAACGCCTGTTTTGGTTATCCCGTGGGCAATTGCTTGGGAGAGGCGATCGCTATAACCATAATCAGAAGTATAGAATACAGCAACTGTTGTCTCTACTTTGCTTTGCGCTTTGCTCCACTCCTCATAACGGTTGGTTAATTCTACTAAGTTATAACGTAGTAGGGGACCATGACCTGTGGCAATGGTATTGATATCTCCCAGTTTTGCCATGCGTTTCATCGCACTCAATACTGAGCGAGCATTGGGGGCCATCAGACATTCGTAATAGAATTTATAGTCTGCTTCTATGTCACTCAGATTTTCATCGTAAGTCTTGTCTGAGCAATAGTGCATCCCAAAAGCATCACAGGTGAACAGAGTTTGGGTTTTGCTATCGTAGGTAAAAATAGTATCTGGCCAATGCAGATTTGGGGCAGAAACGAATTCTAGAACGTGACCGTTGCCTAAATCTAATTGGTCGCCATTTTTGACAATTTGTTTATTAAATGGTATATGAACTAAATTTTCTAAAAATTGGATTGCTACTTTTGCCCCAACAACTGTAACTTGGGGAGCTAGTTCGATAATGTCTTTGGCTAAACCACTATGGTCTGGTTCGGTATGACTAATAATTAGGTAATCAATTTCGCTAGGTTTGATTAGACCCCAGAGGATGTCTAAATATAACTGACGAAATTTTGCATGGGACGTATCAATTAGGGCTTTTTTTTCTCCCCGAATGATAAAGGAGTTGTATGTGGTACCATTCTGTAGACCAAATTCTATATCAAAGCGATCGCGGTCCCAATCAAGGGAACGAATGGCCGTGGTATTAGGAGCAATTTTACTTGTCTCCGTTGTTAGTCTATTTTTTACTCGGTCTGTTACTGCTACCATAAGAGACCTCTCTCTAATTTTTTTTGGTTTGATTTTTAACAAGCTCTCAACTAGCAGTTTTTGGCTTTTTTTACGAAATTTTCCGTCAACAGCTTTGAGGTTTTTACCTTAAATATCCAAAAGTTTTATAGCTCGGAGCTATTTGAGGATTTTTATCCCTAGTAGTAAGTTCGACAGTTGAGGAGAAGTTTAAATCTCCTTTTAAATTTTTTTGGATTTATCGCAGTCGAAGGGAAGGAGAGGACATATCAAAAGTGGAAAACTCAGACAACGCCATATTTTTCCTTCTGCCTCCTGCCTCCTGCCTTCTGCTATAAGTCAACTTAGGCTGATAGCTTATTGCTGAAAGCTGAGAGCTTTATAATATCTTTACACAATTTAACGATAAGTTTTTTATAGAAATTTTTATTATAAAGTTAAGAATATCAAATAAGGCTTTACTTATTTTGATTTTTGCAACATATTTTTGTCAAATTATGGTACGTTTATGGGGTTTTACTACTATCCAATGGCACATTAGGAGAAACAATGAAACACCGATTAGCCACCGTGGGAGTTGTTACAACTGCTTTAGTGCTGGGAAGTGTGATTCTGCCAACATCGGCACGGGCTCAGCTTTGTTATGGGTATGGCTTTGAGAAAGCAAATTATGAAACGGCAAACTTTAATATTAATATTTGCGAAACTCAAAGGGGTGAATATATATTTATTAGTCAACCTAAGAATGGAACTGAGCAAGATTGGTTGATTGTTGGTAATGCCACAAAAAGGGGGAGTTCTTGGGAAGCTTATGACCCGGTACGAGGAATTGAATATATTATTGGCCCAGATCAATATCGTGTAGATTCTACAACACAGAATGGCCTCACGGAGCGTGTAATTAATTACCAGGCTAAAGCAAGGGCTAAATTAAAAACTTGTTATATACTCAGGCCAAATGGATTGTATATTTTTGAGTCACGCAATTCAGCGAGTCGTAGAATTGGGGTGGTAGAAAATGGTCAGAGAATAGAAGTTATGGGAAATGAAGAAATTGGTAGTGGCACTCAAAGGTTTATAGAAGTTACAAATCCATATCAAGGATATATAGTTTCTAGAGATAGTAGTGGAAAATATATCTCAGATTGTTCTCCTTAAATTAAGGAAGAAGGAAGTAAGGAAGAAGGAAGAAGGAAGAAGGAAGAAGGAAGAAGGAAGAGGGAAGAAGGAAGAAGGAAGAAGGAAGAAGGAAGAAGGAAGAAGGAAGAAGGAAGAAGGAAGAAGGAAGTTGGAAGAAGGAAGAAGGAAGAAGGAAGAAGGAAGTTGGAAGAAGGAAGTTGGAAGAAGGAAGAAAAGATATCAATGTTATTTGTCATATAAAAAATGTTAAGGAAGGAAGAGGGAAGAAGGAAGAAAATATACATAGCATATTTTGGAAAAAATGATGTACAAGGTGTGAATAGTAAAACTCTTTCTTGTGGAGCGGGCATCTTGCCTGTCACCCCGTCTTACGGGTAGCAGGAAATGCTGTAATTTTGATTACTTATATAAAAAATATTCAAGAAGGAAGAAGCAAGAAGGAAGAAAAAATATAAATATGATTACTTATATAAAAATAATAAAGCTCTTACAAAAATGGAAGTAAAATCAACTAAATTACCTGTACATAATTAGTTTAACTAATGGTATAAGTAGGAAACAAAAAATACAGCAGATTTGGTGGTATATTCGGTTCTGGGTCTCGGCACTTTTGAGTTATTTCTATCATAAGTTGAATAGACATCTGGTGGAAATTACACTTATGGATCATTTTTTGTGTCTTTTTTCAGAAATTTTCTTCCCTGTTGCCTGTTGCCTGTTGCCTGTTGCCTACTTCTGCAAAAAGCTTATTCTTGTTCACCAGATGTCTAATGAATCAATACTATGCCAAGGTTGCTAAAGGGTTAGAAGCTATTGCTGCCCAAGAATTAAAAAGTTTAGGAGCGGAAAATATTTGTCCAGAATTTACTGGGGTAAGTTTTACAGGGGATAAGACTTTACTTTATCGGGTTAATATCTGGGCAAGAACTATTTTTAGAGTTTTAGTTCCTATTGCGGAAGTTCGATGTGTTAACCGAGAAATACTTTATAAAGAGGTAAAAAAAATTCCTTGGCAGCGATATTTTTCTCCTAAAAATACATTAGCAGTTAATTGTACGGGAAGTAATGAAAAATTAAAGCATACTCATTATACTGCTCTGCAAATAAAAGATGCTATTACTGAACAACAAATAGAAAAGTTTCGCTACAGGTCAAATATCGATACTAAAAATCCTGATATATTGATTAATGCTCATATTCAAAATAATAGTTGTATCCTCAGTTTAGATAGTTCTGGTAGTAGTTTACATCAGCGTGGCTATCGTCTAGCAATGGGGTTTGCTCCTCTGAAAGAAACTTTAGCAGCAGCCATTTTAGAAATGGCAGAATATTCTCCAGATATACCTTTTTTAGACCCTTTATGTGGTTCTGGAACTTTACCTTTGGAGGCAAGTTTAAAAGCACTAAATATTGCACCGGGACTTTTGAGAAATAAATTTTCTTTGATGAAGTGGCGTGATTTTGATAAGTCTCTTTGGCAAGATTTATTAACGGAGGCTAAAAATAGTCAATTAACAGAATTAAAATCAATAATTGTCGGTTGCGACCGCAATCCTGAAGTGCTTTTTCAAGCTCGAACTAATGCTGAAAGATGTGGGGTAGGGAATAAAATTAAGTTTATTAAAACGGATTTATCTAAATTAAAACCTCCCGCAGATCGAGGGATTATTATTTGTAATCCTCCTTATGGTGAACGTTTAGGAGAAGTGGAAGAATTGGGCGAACTTTATAAAATGTTGGGGGATATTTTTAAACAACGTTTTACTGGATGGACGGCATTTATTTTGACGGGAAGTAAACAATTATCTAAACAAGTAGGATTAAGAACTTCTCGGAGAATTCATGTTTATAATGGAGCAATTCCTTGTACTTTATTGAAGTATGAATTGTATTAGGCAAATTAGGAGTTAGGAGTTAGAAGTCAGGAGTTAGAAGTCAGGAGTTAGGAATTAGGAATTTCTAATATTAAAGAAAGTTGAGTAAACTCAATGCACAACTTTTGAAAAATGATCGAGACTTACGCAAATTCACCTTTAAAACGCCATATGTAGGGGCGTTAATGATAGTTATGCGCAAGCTTTTGGCATTTGCTAACGCAAAGTGCTGATAATATTATATTAAATCTGTTTAATTAGGTATAAAAATATTGGGTAGTCCTACTTTCGTAATGGTACATAGCAAAAAGGAATATAGTACTACCCAAATAGGTTATACCAAGCGTGATAAATGTTTGTTACAAATGGTAGGGACGTTGCATAAGAGCGTCCGTACAAAAGAAGGAAGAGGGAAGAAGGAAGAAGGGGTAAATATTTAAAAAAAGGGAAAAACGATAGAAATAACTATATAAAATTAACTGGAGTGGCTATTTTTAAGCATATCCGTTATAGATATACTTTTTATAGCATTCTTTTTTCAAATTGGTATTAGGACATTAATGAATCCTCAAACTCAGTCAAGGATTACTTCTGACATCTGTAAGGGCGAATGGCATTCGCCCCTACTGACTTGCGCATAGCGCTATACCTAGCACGGGAGCAAGATGCTCCCACTGTTCTTGTAACAAATATAATTACAATGCACGACTATTACAATGAATAATCAAAAATATTGGCAAACTAAAAATTTAGAAGCGATTCAACAAAGGATTTCTTGGCTGTACGAACAACCAGATGGAATAATTTTTTCTCAGCCTTCTGGCATACACTTTTTAACTATAAAAAAAATCAAATTTATCATTCAGTTAGTATTAGTAGAACAAGTAACTTTAAAAATGAATTGGGTTCAATCTATACTTAATTTGAATAATCCCATGTATTTAATTTTTTCTTATACTCAAGCAATGATGTTAGCTTTAGTCTGGAATAGTCAACCACAAAAAATTTATATAGCAGGTTTTGGAGGGGGTAGTATTCCTCAAGTTTTTCACCATTATTTTCCAGAGACAATAATAGAATGTGCAGAGGTTGATGCGAGTATATTGTCAATAGCTCAGAAATTTTTTGGGGTAGAATTAAATGACAGATTAAAGGTGAAAATTCAGGATGGTAGAGAATATTTAGAGCAACAAAATCAGGATAATCTGTATGATATTATTATGATTGATGTAGCTTTTGGTAATGGCTATATGCCTTATAATTTAGCTACTAAAGAATTTTATGAGCTGTGCGATCGCCATTTATCAAATTCTGGGGTTATAGTCGTAAATACGTTAAACAGTAATGACTTTGAAGCAGAGTATATAAAAACTATTAAAACTGTCTTTCCTTCTATTTATATTTGTCACACTAGCGGCAAAAATACAATTATTATTGGTACTCGTGGTGGTTTTCTGAGTCAAGAAGAAATTAGAGAAAAAGCTAAATTTATTCAGGATTATCATCAATTTTCTTTTCCCTTAGTTGACAGAGCAAATGAGATAAAAATGATTGATGAATTATCAAATTTAAACTTAGACCAAGCTTCAATTCTCCAGGATACTGCTTCACCTGCTAATTACTTTGATTCTTGGTTATTTTAAGGAGTCAGGAGTCATTTCAGTTATCAGTTATCAGTACCTCTGCCTGTTTGCGCAGCATTCTGTCCTGGAATAAAAAAGTAGGGACATTGTATAAAACATCCCTAGTCTAACAATAATAAATAAAGAGCTACAACTAGATAAAAATTGTTTAATTAGGAAAGCTTTTGAAATGTATTTTCTTTCTCTATCCCACTCCCCATTTTCTTCAATTTATCAACAGAGAAAAACTACTTTTCAATCTTCACAGAAAGAATTTTGTCACCTTTCGTAATAGCATTTACAACATCCATATCCTCTGTTTTCCCAAAAGTTGTATGAACACCATCTAAATGAGGTTGAGGAGCGTGACAAATAAAGAATTGACTACCACCTGTATCGCGACCAGCATGAGCCATTGATAAAGTTCCGGCCAAATGTTTATTATTATTAATTTCACATTTAATTTTATAACCAGGGCCACCTGTTCCTGTACCTTGAGGACAACCACCTTGAATCATAAAATTAGGAATAACACGATGAAAATTTAAGCCATCATAAAACCCTTTTTCACTTAATTCGACAAAATTTTTCACAGTATTAGGGGCATCATTATCAAATAATTCTAGATTGATGGTTCCCTTTTCAGTTTCCATGATAGCTCGTGTCATATTTGGAATTTCTCCTCAAGTTAATTTGTCATATTATACGCTATTTACCAACAATATTTTTCTAATCTAGCGACGTTATAGAAGGAAGAAGGAAGAAGGAAGAGGGAAGAGGGAAGAAGATAGAGGGGATAAGCAAGAAAGAAGAAGATCAATCTTGCCTTGTTTGAAATATTCTATAAGTTCTAATAGTAATGGCATTTGCTATAACTTTTAAATTCTGAATTGACCCATAAATTAGTTAATGATGGAGAATTATGCAAATATGCTATGCATAAAGCTAAATTTTTTTTGCTGTACTATTATGAAAAATAATCAGATAAATTAGTATGGATTATATTTAGCTATTTTTGAGTCACCCTTAACTATTGACCAGAAAATTAGGTTTCAAGCCTCCCTTTTCAAGGGGATAAAGAAAAGAAAATTTAGTATTTTCAAGCTTCCCTATTCCAGAAGGTACTGTTAACTGATAACTAATAACTGATAACTGAAATTACACCTTTCAATTTCCAATAAAACTTGCCATTTAATAATTAAAATTCTTCTCAATCAAATCAAAAATAACTCGAAAATTTAGATAATATTCACACAGTTTTAGGAACAGATATATTGTCTTTGTTTATCTTAAATTGTTAAGCATTTCCTTCGGAATGCTGCGAAACAGCGGTCAGCTATTAGCTAGCCTCCTATGGTCGGAACTGCGAACTTCAGCAATTAATTTTCGGGAAGGTAAAAGCAACCTTTGAAATTGAATTTTAATAAAAAGTTACTACCATGGGTCTCCTTCCTACACCTGAGAAGTAATTATTCATTACTAATTGCTGTTTGCGTAACATCCCGTAGGGAAGCGCTGACTGCTGACTGCTGACCGCTGACCGCTTTTTAAATAGTCAAAACAATTTTACCAACCATCGACCCTGCTTCCAACATTCGATGTGCTTCTATTGCATCATCTAAAGCAAAAGTTTTATTCACATGAATCTTTAATTTTCCTTGGTCAAATAACCGCCCACATTGTTGCAAAATATTAGCTTGGTCTACTTGAGCTTCCATCAAACCTTTCATCATTGGAGTTAACATTAATTCCAACCCTATTCGCAGATTTCTTTGCCTCGCAACTTTCAAATTTCCCAAGTTAACATCTGGTTCTAAAATTGTTACTATATCCCCATAAACTTTCACGGCTGGAATAGTGTCATAAAAAACCTTTCCACCAATAGTATCAAAAGCTAAATCTACCCCTTCCCCATTCGTCCAATCTAACACGACCTGCACAAAATCTATATTCTTAAAAATTGCTAAATCTGCACCTAAACTTTTCACAAAATCTGCTTTTTCTGCTGAACTAATAGTAGTAGCAACCTCTGTTCCTTGTAACTTTGCCAACTGTATAGCCACATGACCAACCCCACCAGCACCGCCATGAATTAATACTTTCCTGCCAGCTTCTAATTTTCCCCTGTCATATAAAGATTCCCAAGCAGTAATTAAAACCAAAGGAGCAGCAGCAGCTTCAACAAAGCTTAAAGAAGTAGGTTTTTTAGCCACAAATCTTTCATCAACAACAGTCAATTCCGCATAATTTCCAGGAGTTGCTCCAATGCCACTATGACAAAAATAAACTTCATCTCCCACTTGAAAATTTTCTACATTTTTACCAACTTCCGCCACAATACCAGCACCATCACATCCTAAAATAGCTGGTTTTTGATCTGGGAAAAAAGTGCCACGAGTGCGTAATTTTGTATCAATAGGATTTACTCCGGCAGCTTTCAAACGCACTAATATTTCTCGGTCATTTTCAATTACAGGGTCGGCAACTTGTTGTACTTGTAAAACTTCCGGTGCCCCTGGCGATGTCATTACAACTGCTTTCATAGTTGATTTTCCGCTGATGTTAACTCTGTTAGTAAAAACATTAAGTTTACATTAATTTTTATATTTTGTCTATAGAGAGTCATTTCAGTTATCAGTTATCAGTTATCAGTTATCAGTCCTACTTCTGACTTCTGACTTCTATTAACGCTCCTACTCCTGACTCCTGACTCTTGTAAGGGCGAATGCCATTCGCCCCTACTACCTGACTCCTAAACGAAGTTTAAAACTCACTTCCGTCACCAATTAAAATCAAAGGCGACCAATAAAACGGATGAATATTTTCCCTAACATAACCTAACTTTGCCTGCCGCAACGCCTCAACCTTCGTCATTCCTTCCTTCACATTCTCATAAAAATTCACCATAATATCCTTTGTTATCCCATCCTCCGCATTCCATAAACTAGCAATAACCGCATCAGCACCTGCACGCTCAAATAAATAGGCAACTCCGGCTATTTCTTCACCATTGGAGTCTGCTTTCATGGCAGTTTGGCAAGCACTCAACACAATTAAGTCTGTATTTTCTAATCCTAAAAGTGCAGCATCGGCAATATTAAAAGTTTCTCTGTTGGCAAACAGAATATTATTAGCTTCTAAACCGACACCGGGACAACCTCCTTTTTGAAAGCAACCGTGGGTAGCGAGATGCACTAAGGGAAAACCGGAAGATTCTGTTTTGAAACTGGCGAGGGTTGCTTTTTCCCGAATTAAGTGTTTGCCTGAGAATTTTTCTACGATACTTTTGGCTTCTATTTCTGCACCGGGGAGGTCTATTTTTGTAGGAGTGGGATTCCCAAATGCTAATACTTTGGGCGATTTGGTGGTTTTGGAATGCTGTTTTCTGGTGGCGGAGATGCGGGTGAGGTTGTGGATGGGGTATTTGGCAATTAGGTATTGGTTGGTTTCTTTGTCGTAGAGGGTTTCAAAAGGGATATAGCGGAGTTTTCCCGTGGCAATAATGGCGAGTTGTTTCGGAGAATAAGCTGTTATTTCTGTTTCCATGGGACGAATGAGATAGTCGTAGAGTTTTTCTTGGTTAAGGTCGTAGTCGTCAGCATTGGGGTTTTCTAGTTGGGCACGATATTCGGTGAGAAGGCGATCGAATTCTTTGGCATCGATGGGTACTTTTTTGACTATGGTGGGTTTGTCTCTGGTGACGAGGAATATGGCAATGCTATCGGAAACACGTGCAACGCCAGTTAAAAGAGCAGGTTGAATAACAACGGTACCCGGTGCAATATTGGCTTTGAGTTTGTCGATGTCTTCGGGTTTGAATTCAAAAAGCTCGGCAACTTCTGGGTATTTATTGGTAATGTCGGCAGCGAGTTGGTTGGTTTCTGCTTGTAACTGGTTAATTTGTTGGGAAAGTTGGGGACTCCATTCATCTTCTATTTTGCTATAGAGAACTTGTAATTGTTGATTGTTTTGTTGCCATTGGTTAATCAGTTTTTGAGCTTCTGGGTTTTTGACTTTGGCATCAATAAGACGAGTGTAGTCAGCGAGGTCGAAGGTGGTGGCGAGGTTATACCATTCCCAGGCAATGTCAGGTTGGTTTTGGTCGATTAGGATATCGATAAGGGCAACAGGAGTACTTTCATTATCTTGTATAAAGGCTTTGCGGTGTTGTTGTTGTAGACCTGCACGAATTTTCATGGTTATTTGTACTGATTCTTTCCAGCTTTTTATTGCTTCCTGTGGTTGTTTACTGTCTCGGTAAATTACACCTATGTTAGCAAGAATAGTAGCTTCCCTTGAGTGATCGCCTATTTTCCGGATGATGGGTAATGCTTGCTCATAGTATTTTAATACCTTTTCTGGTTGATCAATACTGTAGTAAACTACACCTATGTTATTAAGAGTAGTAGCTTCCCCTGAGCGATCACCTATTTCCCGGAGGATGCGTAAAGCTTGCTGGTAGTATTTTAATGCCTCTTGAGGTTTACCTATATTTTGGTAAGCTACACCAATTTTATTAAGAGTAGCAGCTTCCCCGGAGGGATTTTTCACTTCCTTAAATATTGGTAAAGCTTGCTGGTAGTATTTTAATGCCTCTTGAGGTTTCCCATTCTTGTCGTAAACTCGACCGATGTTATTGAGAGTAGTAGCTTCCCCGGAGAAATTTTGCACTTCCTTAAATATCGGTAAAGCTTGCTGGTAGTATTCTAGTGCCTCTTGGAATTTACCTATACTACTGTAAACTTGACCGATGTTATTAAGAGTAGTAGCTTCCCCGGAGGGATTTTGCACTTCCTTCAATATCGCTAAAACTTGCTGGTAGTATTCTAATGCCTCTTGGAATTTACTTATACTACTGTAATGTAGACCGATGTTATTAAGAGTAGTAGCTTCTCCTAAGCGATCTCTTATCTTTTGTTGAATAACTAAAGCTTTCTGGTAGTATGTTAATGCCTTTTGGGATTCACCTACACTGCTGTAAACCGCACCTATGTTATTGAGAGTTTTAGATATTCCTAAGTGATTACTAACTTCCAAACTAATGGATAGTGCTTGTCGTAAATATGTTAATGCTTTTTGGGGTTCACCTATACTGCGGTAAACCGCACCGATGTTATTAAGAGTTTGAGCTTCTCCTAGACGGTCAGAAATTTCCCGCATGATGGATAACGCTTGCTGGAAGTATTTTTCTGCCTCTTTTGGTTCACCGATACTACTGTAAACGGTACCAATATTATTGAGAGAAGTAGCTTTCCCAAAGTGGTCGCCTACTTCTCTGTAAATCATGAAAGCTTGCTCGTAGAAGTTTAATGCTTTTTGTGACTTGCCTATGCTATAGTAGTTAAAACCAATAGCAAGGTTTGCTAATGCTTCCCATTTTCGGCTTTGAATTTTTTTGGCAATAGTTAATGCCTGTTGAAGTGTTTCTATAGCTTTCAGAGGTTGCCCTTGCTGCTTTTGTTGCGATGCTGTTTTTAGTAGTTGCTCTAACTTTTCTGCCTGAGAATTGGAAGTTTGGGCGTAACTCCGTTGTGGTAATAGTGGCAGTATTAGGGGAGTTGTAGTCAGGGTTGTTATTCCTATTAGAGAGGTAATAATAATTCGTTTCATAGTCTTATTTTCCTGAAATAAATAATCGAATAAAATATAATGTGTTATTTTTAAAACAAATATTATATGTAAGGTAGGCAAATCTATAATGTGAGGGTCTCACTAACGCAATAGCAGGAGCAGAAGCGCAACGGGAGCAAGATGCTCCCACTGGCCAAAAATTTAATCTTGACTAACCACTACTACAACAGTCTATTGATTAAAAAGACTCTCCAACAATTTTCAGGATACGGTCGTACAGAGGCTTTGCTACCCAGAAACCAGCTTGATAGATGAGCGCATCTAACAAAGGTTTGACTTCAGGAATCAGTTTTCGACTTTTTGCCGCAATTAAAATCCCTAAAACTCCTGTATATCGTAAATTTAGGCTCTCTGCTACCATCCGACCTCGACGCTCGTCAAGCAAAAGTTGATCTGCTGACATCTCTACTGCCAAAGCGATGGCCTCAGCTTCACCCGGATCTAGTTCCTTTTGCAACAGCTCGACCAAAACTTGGTTACTGACTGGGCAAATTGAAATCCAACTATATGTTTGAACTTCAGTTGCACCAGCTACCGGAAAAGTTGTTTCTGTCAATTCCTGGTAAACAGCAGTCGGAATAATCACATTACCGTATAGTTGGTGCAGTAGATTCAGTTGGTTAATAGAGGCTAGGTTATTGATAGCTGAAGTATCGCTAACAATAATCATATTATCCCCATCTCTTGTAAGTTTTCAATGTCTTTTTCCAAGTCTTCTATGTCATAATGAACTGGAATTTGACGACTAGCTAATAAATGCTGAAAAGCAATCCTATTCATGTCAGCAAATCGACTAGCTTGACCTAGAGTTAGTTTATCTTTTTGGAAAAGCATGACAGCTATTTCCTGTTTCATCTCAGATTCTGTCATTCTAGTGGCTACCAAAATTTCATCAGAAATAATAATGCTCATAGTGAAATTAAGTATTTTTTCTGTTATTATAACAAAATATTTTTAGGTAATTTTTTTTATCTGTACCACTTATAAATTAACAGGAAAAAACTATGATGTTACCTGATAAAATTTTAGAAGAAATTTACAAAATTTGAGAAGAATGGGTCGCGCTAGATACACTTAAGGCAACCTACAAGTTTACTCAAAAATTATGAATATTGTTGGGTTGCGCTGCCGCTTAACCCAACCTACAAGTTTACTGTCAATTCCTAGGAAAAAAATTAACATTGTTGGGTTGCGAGATACGCTGAACCCAACCTACAAAGTTATTCTTCTCTTGAGTGAGAAGTAGCAGTAATAATTAAAATTTGTTGCTCCGGTTGAAACTCAATTTCACTGACAATATAACGACTCTTAATAATATTCCTAAAAGGTCTAGGTATACCCTTTCTATCATTTACTCCCACCACAGCTTCAGGCTTAATCTTAGCAATACCTTTCTCTATATTCTCCCATTCCAACCCACTCATTTGTACCTGAAAACGTTGGGGTTTACCCTTCATCTTCACCTCATCCCCACGAATAACAATATATCCAGTGGAAGTTGGCCACCAAATATCCCCATTAAACTCAACTCTGGTAATATTAGCGATCGCTTCTCTGCCATTACTGCTACCTCTTGTAATAGTAAGGTGTTGAGAGTTTATTTCTGTCAGCTTACCGGATCTACTGTCGCCATCTTTTAGTATCACTCTTGCCTTAACAGGTAATGACATGGGAATAGGTTGTGGTTGTAATTGGGCTTGAGCTTCTACAATAGGGTTAGAATTGCTAATAGCTTGTTTCATGTCTCCTATCACTACTGTAAGACAGGCCACTAGAAAAATAATTATGATTTTAGTTATCTTCATTGTGGATATCAGATAGAAATATTGTCTACTATTATTTCTTCACTAGAAGAGTTAATTTTTCTGAAAATAGCCTCTACTAATATCATTTATCAGTTGTCAAAAGTAAGATTTTATGGACTGAAAACTTTAATACTATTAGGACTTACCCATAGTAGAATCCCCCCAAACTCCCCTTAGAAAGGGGGGCTTAGAAATAATGACTCCACTTAGAAAGGGGGGCTTAGGAATAATGACTTCCCTTAGAAAGGCTAGGAATAATTGCTATATTTATAGATAATATAATTGGCTCCAGTCAAATCATAACTTATACAAAATGTTGGGAAGAATTGCAGGTTTATTAAGTTTATTAGGAATTGGTTTATATTTTACAGGTTGGATTTATCGTTGGGCTTATTTTGCTTATTTTCAACTGGAAGTAACTACTCTAGATTTACCTTTTGAATCATTTTTCATTGTGCCAATACAGGTATTTTTTGGTAACATATCCAGTGGAGATTTTTCAACTTTTTTTCGTACTATAGTAATAGCGATCGCTTCTTTTATTATTGTTCCAAATATTTTCCATCTAATTAAAATTTTTACCCAAAAATTAGATAAAATTCTTAATGAATTGCGTTTAAAATTATTGAAATGGAGCTTAAAAACTAAACACCAAAAAATACCACAGAATATTCAATCATTTCTTTATTTTCAACAAATTAACTATCATAAATATGACAAAGTATTAATTAATGAAATTGTCATAGTCACCTGGTTATTAACAGCCTTATTTTTTCTTGGTCAAAGTCAGGGAAAAATTGATGCTATTCGAGACTCGCGCAACGAAACATCATTTCTTCCAGTAGTGACTTTAATAACACCAGAAAATAGACTACCATTAGGCAGAAAAATTGACGATATTGGAGACGATCCTAATGTTGGCAGTTTTCGTGTTATTGGAGATTTAGAATTATATAAAGAGTTACTACAAGGGGATTATAATAACAAAACTGACCCTAATTATCCGCAAATTGTGTGGCGACTGCTGATAGATAGAGATAGTCAATATTACATATTCCCCTCTTTGTCAAAAAATGACCCACCAAATGCTCATCCTCCCGTTGTCGTTATTCAGCAGAGCGATCGCGGGGAATATATTGTTATTCTCAGTCCAGAAGCTCCACCCTGAGTGTGAGTGTGGGGAGTGTGGGGAGTGTGGGGAGTGAGGGAGTGGGGGAGTGAGGGAAAAACCGAAATATATCGTTGGAAATATTGGAGAATAGTATTGATAATTGCAGTATTTCTTTAGTACTATCGGTACTGTCAGTCCTTAAATTTTATTATAACTGACCCGTCCGTTAGCGTAGCTCCCCCGGAGGAGGAACATGATATTAAAACAGTAGGGGCGAATGACATTCGCCCTTACAGAATTATTGCCACATCTCCCCACACTCCCCACACACCAATGCTACCAGATTTGATCTCAGTAGGGCAAACGGCCGTTTGCCCCTACAATACTCGCCTACATAGTCAAAGACTGAGGGTTAGTTTCAATCAATTTTGCTAAATCTTGCAAGAAAGCAGCAGCATCAGCACCATAAATTATTCTATGGTCGCAAGTAATATTCACCTGCATTTGTCGCTTAACTCCAATCATCCCATCAGCAGTTGCTACTACCTGGGGTTGAGATGCACCGATCGCCAAAATTGAACCCTGACCAGGTGGCAAAATAGCATCAAACTGATTTACTCCAAACATTCCTAAGTTAGAAAGAGTAAACGTACCAGTGCTGTATTCATCTGGTTGCAACTGCTTTGCCCGCGCCTTTTCTACTAAACCTTTCCAGGTGCGAGATAGAGAATAAATATCCATTTTGTCAGCATTTTGCAATACTGGTGTAATCAAACCACCATCGGGCATTGCTACCGCCACTGAAATATTAATCCCAGAAGGATACTGAATACCTCCTTCCACATAAGCAGCATTTAATAAAGGATGTTGTTGCAAAGTCATTGCGATGGCTTTTGCTAACATCGCAGTCATTGTCACACCCTTAGACTTAATCTGTTTATACAACCCATCTAAGTTATCTGTCGCGATCGTGTAACCAACATGGAAAGTAGGCACAGATAAACTGACCATCATATTTCGCACCACTGCATTTTGCAGGGTATTCATCTTGACAACTTGTCCGGGAGTCACCGGAGTTGGAGGTGCAGATGGTGGAGGTGGAGCAGTAGGAATAGATGGTTGACCAGGAATAACGGGAGTCACGGCCTTCGCAGGTGCAGCCGCCGGAGTGGGAGCACTACCTGTCGCCATTTCTACATCTTCTGCCACAATGCGACCATGAGGCCCAGTTCCTTTGAGAGTACTTAAATCTACCTTCAATTTTTTGGCCAACTTCCGGGCACGAGGGGAAGCAATAATCCTTCCATTACGCCGACCATTGTTCTCTTTTGTTTCTGTTGTGACAGAAGTGGGAGCTGTAGCAACAGCGCTTGCAGAAGTAGAAGCAGCAGGAGCAGTTTCTTGCTTGGCTGTAGTACCTCCTTGCTGTTTAGCTGTTTCAATTTCGGCCTCTGTTTCAGCCAATAAAGCGATCGTGGACCCTACCGCTGCCACATCACCAGCTTCCACAATTATATTGGCCAGATATCCAGAAAAAAAGGATTCCACATCCATATCTGCTTTATCTGATTCAACCACTACTACTGTTTCACCTTTTTCCACCCAATCACCAGTGGATTTTTGCCAAGAAACAATTTTACCCTCGGTCATAGTCGAACTAAGGGCAGGCATGAATACTTCGTTAATCATTTTAGTTTTCCGTTATTTTTTTTGTCGATCAATTATCAGGAAAGGCAGAGGGCAGGAGGCAGAAGGGAATTCCGATCAGTTATCAGTTATCAGTTATCAGTTATCAGTCATCAGTTATCAAAATAATTGGGTCGCGCCACCGCGCCTTTTAAGGCGAAATATTTTTGGATCGAAGCTCAAATCCCCTACTTCCCCTCCCCTCCTGGGAGGGGTTAGGGGTGGGTTGGGAGGGGGAGGGGCGAGGGGTGGGTTAACTTCTGACTTCTGACTTCGTTAACAGTACCTCCGGCTAAAACCAGAGGCTTGAAATACTGAAGTTTACTTTTTAGGGGAGGCTTGAGACCCTCTTTTTTGGTGAGTCCACTACCTACTACCTAACACCTAATACCTTCTTTTTTCCTTCTAAACCTCACCTCGTACTTCTTCAATTACCCCATCGCGGAGGAGAACTTCTACTTGCATTTTCTTGATCAAATTATCTCCTACATCAGCAGTAAATACACTTTCAATTTGACCTTGACTCACTTCTTGCTCTAATTCCAAAGTTTGTACTTGTTGTAATTGTTGTAAAGCTTGATTTTTCTGCTCTACAAACTCATTTTTCTTTTGGCTGATCTGTGCTTGTATACTATTAATTTGCTGTTGTACTTGAGGGCCTGGAGGTTGTACACTTTGCTTCCTAATTTCAGCAATTGCCTTTTGCCCTTGTATTTCAATCTGTTGTAATTGGCTATCTAAATTATTAATTTGGGTTTGTAGTTGTTGTTGGGCTTCTTCTTTCCAGCGTGGGGTAACGACTACTCTAACGTTAATCGCTCGCTTTAAAAGTAATTGTGTTTGAGAATACTCCATAAAAGTTGTTCTTGTCAGTTTATTTTTGTTTGCACATAAGGGCGAGAATATTGATTTTAGACTTTAAGATTTTAGAACATCTAGATGATGCTCAATCCAAAATCTAAAATCTCCAATATAGCAGGGAACAGGTAACAGGGAACAGGGAATAGGGAGAAAAACATTTCCCTGTCTGAGGTTCATTATTTGAACTCCCCATTTTATGCCTTGAGAGCTGACCACTGACCGCTGACTGCTGAATGCTATTTCAATCAAACATCTTGTTAATCATATCGCGGTAATGGTCCGTGACAATGGGACGTTTGATCTTCATCGTTTGGGTTGTCATGCCATTTTCTACCGTAAACGGTTCCAGAATCAAGCGAAAAGGTCCAATACGGTCATCGGGCCGATATCCGGGGCGATTTTTTACCTCCCGATTCAATTCCTGGCGGAACAATTCTTGAATGGTCTGACTTTCCCAATCAATCTGTGGTTGAGATTCTGAAGGATTGAGTTGAATAGCCCATTGTTCCACTGCTTCAATATTAGGCACGACTAAAGCACCCAAAAATTTCTGGTCTTGCCCCACTAGCATAATTTGGTCAATATATTGACTGCGGGCACAAGCATCTTCAATGGGCTGAGGTTCAATATTTTCCCCATTAGTCAGAACAATTGTATCTTTTGCCCGACCAGTTAATACCAAATCATTTTCTGGGGTGATCCAACCTATATCACCAGTATTAAACCAACCTTCGGAGTCAATAACTTTCTCAGTCGCTTCGGGATTTTGATAATAACCAGCCATAATTTGTGGCCCCCGTGCCCAAACCACACCTTTATTACCAACTGTCAGAGTTTTGTTAGTTTCTGGATCTACTACTTTAATTTCAGTAGCTGGAATCGGTTTACCAGCAGACCCCCGGAGATTGTTCCAATAGTGTCGAACAGTTAAAACTGGAGAAGTTTCGGTTAAACCATATCCTACCAATAAACCTATACCAACTATTTCAAAGAAGTTTTCTAAGTGCATTGCTAGAGAACCGCCCCCACTTATGGCAAATTTCAGGCGACCTCCAGTAGCTTGGCGGATTTTTTGATAAATGATTTTTTCTCCCAGACGATGAAGAGGTAATAATATCCAACTTTGTAAAGTAGCTAGCAATTTCTGAGACTGAGATGGTGGGTCAAGTTGCAAAACTAATCCTTGACTAATACGCCTAGCTTCTATGTAACGTTGACTTACGCCTAGAAAAAATTGAGCTAACTTTTGTTTATTAGCTGGTTGTTCTCGTAGTTGTTTTTGTACCCCCTCATAAATTAATTCCCAAACTCTAGGCACGCTGGTGACGTAGTGGGGTTTATATTCTTGGAAGTCTTTTTTCAGAGAACGTTTATTAGTATAAACTTGGGTACAACCTTGGGAGAGGAAAAAATATTCTCCTGTCCTACCAAAAGTATGCCAAGTTGGTAGGATATTTAGGGAGCATTCTCCTGGATTAGGTTGAATAAGTGCCCCGAGAACATTAATTTGATAGAGCAGGTTGCCATGGGTCAGCATGACACCTTTGGGTTTGCCAGTTGTGCCAGAAGTGTAGAGCAAAGTAGCAAGAGTTTCGCGGTTTTGCTTAGTGGGTTTGAGAGGGCGGTCTTCTCCTGTAGCAATGACTTGAGAAAATTTAACTACAGGTAGACTTTCGTCAGGGTTTGGGTCTTCTTCAGACAGCAGAATAATTATATGTATAGGTAAGTCTTGTAGGCGATCGCTCAATTTTTTCAACAAGGCCAAATTTTCCACGACCAAACTCACACTGCCACTATGTTGAAGAATATAAGCCAATTCTTCGATATCCGCAGTCCCACTTCTTACCACATCTGCTCCCCCTGCAGCAATAATACCTTGGTCAGCAATCATCCAGCGAGGGCTATTGTCAGCAAATAAGGCCACTCTTGGAGGTATTGATGCTTCATTTTCCGTAGGGACAACCCCCAATGATTGTAGACCGGCAGCAAATTTTTGAATCTGTTCGTTTAGCTCTGCATAAGTAAATTTGACCTCTGGTTTGGTATGGGGGTCATGGAGAGCGATGGTCTGATTATAATGTTTGGCAGCCAGTGGCCATATTTCTGAGAGAGATTGAACTGAGTTGTAGAGAGTGACTTTTTGAAGATTGGCACGTTCGCGATCGCTCATTTGCCAGGAGTCGGGAGAGTCGAGAGGTTGTACTGATGTAGTCATTGTCTGCTTCCTAAAAATATTGGTTATAAATCTAGTATCTGAGAATTTTGGGCAATTTTACTAATGTTGAGGGACAGTTTACCAACTTACCCCTGCTATTGATTTTCTTTCTCTTATCTTGGCAGAGTATGAGGTTTTTATTAAGTAGGGGCGAATGGCATTCGCCCATACAATGGCATTCGCCCATACAAAAGTTTTTAGAAGTCAAAAATTAGAGGTTAGAGTTAGGAGATATTAATTCTTTTGATATATTGATATGTATATTTTCTTAATTAGGGTTTGCTGATTAAATATCAAAGTATTGACTGATATTAGTTTTAGTATTTTTTTGTCTAAAAAAGTGCCAGCTTTTCAGCTCAAAAAGCTCATGCACGCTAGTATTTTGGGACGATTATGGCATAAAAATCACTCTTAAAATTTTTCCGACTACCTCCTAATTAATTCCCATTTCTCCTGTATTCTGTCTCCTGTCTCCTGTCTCCTACCCCTACTAAAAGACTTTTTCAGCAAACCCTAATTATCAAAATTTCCGATTTTAATATTGTTAATTTAACGAAAGTTAGCCTATAGAAACTGATGTAAAAGATGAAAATTAACGTAAGCATTTCCTGCGGAATGCTGCCCAAACAGCTATTAGCTGTCAGCTTTTGTAGTAAGCTCTAATTTGGCGTTAATTAATCAGGACTTACGCAGAGACTCTACATATAGGGAGGGCCAATACCATTCGCCCCTACAAATGGTGGTTTAAAAGTAAAATTGCATAAGTCTTGTTAATAAAACTATTATCTAAAACCAGAAACAATAGCTGATAGCTGATAGCTTACAAATTAACTTTCTTAAAAATAATGACTAGCAGAATACTTAAGCATCGTTATAAAATTATTTCAGAGTTAGGAAAGGGTAGTTTTGGAACTACTTATTTAGCTACGGATCTAGAGCATCCCAATCATCCTCAATGTGTTGTTAAACAACTAACTCCATCAGACCCCAGACCGAAAGTTTTTCAAGTGGCTAAAAAATTATTTGAAAAAGAAGTAAAAGCCTTGCAAAACCTGGGGAAACATAATCAAATACCTACATTTTTTAACTATTTTGAAGAGGGAGGGCAATTTTATTTAGTACAAGAATTTATTGAAGGAAATGACTTAGCAAAAGAGATTTATTTTCAAGGAAGATTTACAGAAAATGAGACCGTTAAACTATTAATTGAAATCTTAGAGGTTTTAAAATATGTACATCAGCAAAATGTAATTCATCGTGACTTAAAACTACAAAATATTATGCGGAAAAAATCTGATGGCAAAATTGTCTTAATCGATTTTGGAGCAGTGAAAGAAATTAAAGTATTAACAGTGACAAGTGGGGGTCATGCAACTACAACAATAGCAGTAGGAACTACTGGATATATGCCTAGCGAACAAGCAGCAGGTAAACCTAAATTTTGTAGCGATATTTATGCTGTGGGAATGATAGGTATTGAAGTATTAACTGGAATGCGGATAAATCAGTTTCGTGAAAACCCATCCACTGGTGAAATTATTTGGAAAGATCAAGTTAATGTGAGTAATAATTTAGGTCGAATTCTAGATAAAATGGTTGCCGAATATTGGAAAAATCGTTATCAAACTGTTGATGAAGCGATCGGCGAATTAAGGAAGATTGGTAAACGCCCACTTTCTTATAAACCTTTAGGAATTGCTGCTAGTATTGCTGCTTTGCTTGGTGTTGCTTTGTTTGGTGTTGCTTCTATCTTCTCAAAAGGAGTCATAGAAGCGGGACAGGGGAAAGATGTGGAGGCAATGTACAATAGTTTAGATGCTTTGGCAGAAGCAGGACAATGGCAGAAGGCAGATCGACAGAATTGGCAATTAATCAACCAAATTGGCGATCGCGATGGGGATTACTCTTACATATCTGTGTCAGAAGCAGAGCAATTTTCTTGCCCAGATTTGGAGCGAATTAATCAAATTTGGACACAAAGATCGAAGGGCAAATTTGGCTACACTGCTCAACTTCAAGTAATTGATGAGAATGGGGATACCCTAGAAGCTTTTCGAGATGATGTTCGAGCTTGGCGACGGTTCGCGATCGCCGTAGGATGGAAAACGGGAACAGATAAGGATGACGATGGTTACTTCAAGAAGAACGACCTTCAGTTTACAATAGATGCTCCAAAGGGACACCTCAGTACCGACGGTGAAAATTTTGCCTTAATTCTAACTCGCGCTGCCCAGTGTCAATTATGACAAAAGGAGGTTTAAAGACTTTTTCCAGTTCTTTGTTTATACATACATAAGACTTACGCATGAACGCTATTGGTAGCTATTGGTAGGGTGTGTTTCGCTCCGCGACATGAAAAGTGCTAGCGTAACTGAGCGAGCCACCTTATGTAGTGCTTTTGCGTAAGTCCTGATACATATATTCTAGGGATTACGCAGATAAGCTATATATAGCGCTAATAACTATTGGACAATAGTACTTGCACTCTATAAATAGTGCCTTTGCCTAAGTCCTGTATTCTTCTTTCTTCTTCTTTTTTCCCCTCCACGGTCGGGGTTAGAGGTGGGTTGACTCCTGACTCGGTCGTTCCCCTCCACGGTCGGGGGAGGGGCGAGGGGTGGGTTGACTCCTAAGTAATTAAGATTAATATCATACATAGGAATTACGCAAATAGGCTATATATAGCGTTCATAACTATTGTCCAATAGTACTTGCACTCTATAAATAGTGTCTTTGCCTAAGTCCTGTATTCTTCTTTCTTCTTCTTTTTTCCCCTCCACCGGAGCAGTAGGGTTGGGTTGACTCCTAAGTAATTAAGATTAATATCATACATAGGAATTACGCAAATAAGCTATATATAGCGTTCATAACTATTGTCCAATAGTACTTGCACTCTATAAATAGTGCCTTTGCCTAAGTCCTGTATTCTTCTTTCTTCTTCTTTTTTCCCCTCCACGGTCGGGGTTAGAGGTGGGTTGACTCCTGACTCGGTCGTTCCCCTCTTGGGAGGGGTTAGGGGTGGGTTGACTCCTAAGTAATTAAGATTAATATCATACATAGGAATTACGCAAATAAGCTATATATAGCGTTCATAACTATTGTCCAATAGTACTTGCACTCTATAAATAGTGCCTTTGCCTAAGTCCTGTATTTTTCTTTCTTCTTCTTTTTTCCCCTCCACCGGAGCAATAGGGGTGGGTTGACTCCTAAGTAATTAAGATTAATATCATACATAGGAATTACGCAGATAAGCTATATATAGCGTTCATAACTATTGTCCAATAGTACTTGCACTCTATAAATAGTGCCTTTGCCTAAGTCCTGATACACTAATTTACAAACGCCAATTTTTATTATTTTTATTTATGAACAAGATATTACGAGTTAAACTACGAAGACTAATAATCCTTAGTTTCATAGTCTTTATTGTCATTTCTTGTGCTGAAAATTCTCCTAAATTTAATGGTGACACTATTTCAGAGCGTATTACATTTGGAGAGAAATCCTTAGCAAATCCAGAAGATGTTAGACCTGAAAGAGAAAGAGGAATTAATTCAATTGCTAATAGGAATTACGATCGAGCATTTAGAACTTTAACTAATTACCTGGAATCAAAAACTAACGATCCAGAAGCACGAATTTTTCTGAATAACCTAGAAGTTGAAAAGAGTAAAAAACCTTACCATGTTATTGCTGTATCTATGCCAATTAGTAGTAATTTGAATAGTTCTCTAGAAATTTTGCGTGGAGTTGCTCATGCCCAGTATGATTGGAATTTTTCTAGATCGGGTGCTGAAGGAATGTTGAAAATAGCAATTGCTGATGATGATGATAATGACTCTAATAACGGTACAAAAATTGCGGAAGAAGTTGCCACAGAGTTAGCCAAGAGAAAGGAAATACTAGGAGTAGTTGGACATTACTCAAGTGACACTTCCATAGCAACAACCAAGATTTACCAAAATGATCAGCTTGTATCTATTTCTCCTGTTAGTACCTCTGTTGAACTCACAGATAACACCCCTTATTTTTTTCGTACCGTACCTAGCGATCGAGCAGCTGCAGAAGCATTAGCAAAATATGCTCAGACTCAGTTAAACTCACTAAAAGCAGTGGTGTTTTATAACTCAGATAGCAACTACAGCAAATCACTACGTCGAGAATTTATCTCTGATATAGGGGAATTGAATATTATAGAAGACCCAGATTGCGATCTATATACATGGTCAAAAAATCCTAAAGATTGGCGTGGGAAAGCAACTAAAGTTCTGAATAGGGTAAAAGATTCAGCAAATGTGTTAATGCTAGCTCCCGGCTCAGGTTATTTAGATCAAGCTCTGGAAATAGTTCAGGTTAATCAAGGGAATTTACCAGTATTAGGTGGAGATAATCTTTACTCTGCAAAGACTCTTGAGAAAGGTGGAGATAGTGCTGA
>NZ_JAAHGH010000099.1 GCF_010672525.1 Okeania sp. SIO2B3
CTTCCCCCTCTTCCCCCTCTTCCCCCTCTTCCCCACCTTCCCCCTCTTCCCCCTCTTCCCCACCTTCCTACAAGGGTTTCAGGGGTTCCTTATAAGGGATAGCTGGGAGTGGGAGGGGAAGTCAGGAGTCAGGAGTCGTATGGGAATGGCTTCAATACCATTTTTTAGTCGGAAGTTCTCTTTTTCATCAAAAATACATCTCCTATAAATTCTTTTGATTGCCCTTATTATTCGTAACATTCTTTTTGCAAATTGGTATAAAGTCTAACTACAAACAAAAACCAAGAAAGTTCAACAAAATTAATTTTATTATTCCTAAGTTTATGATTTTTCGAGTGCTACATTCTTCAATTGGATTTTTATTATGTTGTTTATTGATTTTTATCAGTGGTTGTCGCCCAATTTTATTAAATTCACAGATTAATAATAGTTCAAAATTAGTTTTAGCTCTTCCTAGTGCGCCACCTACTTTTAACTATCCAATATCTCGTTCTCCTTATGGAATTTTTACGTTTATTTACGAGGGATTACTCTCAGAAAATGGTCTGACTGGAGATTTACAACCAGCATTAGCAGAATCTTGGATTTTGTCTGAAGATAAAAAACGAATTATTTTTACATTACGCTCAGGATTAAAATGGTCTGATGGGGAACCTCTAACTGCTGATGATGTTGTCTTTACCTACCAAGATATTTATCTAAACAAAAAAATTCCTACTGTTTACAGAGACTTTTTAAGAATTGGTAGTAATGGCGCTTTTCCCTCTGTAAAAAAACTCGATCTACAAAGAGTTGAATTTATTTTGCCTGAACCATTTGCCCCATTTCTCAGATATGTAGAAAGATTAAAAATTTTACCAGCTCATGCTTTGCGAGATACTGTTTTATCAATTGATGCTGATGGTAAACCCCTATTTTTATCAACCTGGAATACAAACACAGACCCACAAAAAATCATTAGTAATGGCGCTTTTAAACTTGCAGGTTACATACCTTCTCAAAGAATTATTTTACAAAAAAATCCCTTTTATTGGCGTTCCGATGCTATGGGTAATTCACTGCCTTATCTCGATCAAATTATTATCCAAATTATTCCTTCAACCGATAATCAATTGCTCAGATTTCGTTCTGGAGAACTAGATACTCTACGAGTAGATGCCGAAGCATTTCAATTACTGAAACGAGAAGAAAAACGAGGAAAATATCAGATTTATAATGGTGGTCCTCAATTTGGTTATCAGTTTGTTGGTTTTAATCTTAATCAAGCTAAAAATTCGGAAGGTAAACCTTTTTTAAATTCTATTAAGTCTGGTTGGTTTAATAATTTGGCGTTTCGTCAAGCAGTTGCTTATGCTATTGACCGTGAACAGATAAATAATAATATTTATCGAGGTTTAGGAGCAATACAACATTCTGCTTTTGGGGTGCAAAGTCCTTATTATTTATCTCCAGAAGCAGGATTAAAAGTCTATAATTATGACCCTGAAAAAGCTAGAAGTTTATTGTTAGATGCTGGTTTTAAATATAATAATGTCAATGAATTATTAGATAAGGATGGTAACCGAGTAGAATTTACAATTTTAGTAAAATCTGAAGAAAAACTCAGGATAGATACAGCAGTTCAAGTCAAAGAAGATTTAAGTAAAATTGGGATTCAAGCTAATTTACAGGTACTTAATTTCAACACTGTTTTAGAAAAGCTATTACTTCGTAGAGATTGGGAATGTTATGTTGGAGCTTTTGGTGTTTCTGGTGCAGATTTTGAGCCAAATTTACTCTCCTTATTTTGGTTAAGTACAGGTTCATTTCATCAATTTAATCTTGGTGCTAAACCTGGGGAAACACCACTGCAAAATTGGCAAGTTTCTAGTTGGGAGGAAGAAATTGACCGTTTATTTACTGCTGGATATCAAACGGTAGATGAAAATAAACGTCGAGAAATTTACGGTCAGTTTCAGCAAATTGTTGCGGAACAGTTACCTATATTTTTTTTAGTAAACCCTCTTTCGTTGCAAGCAGTTCGCGATCGTATAGATAATTTAAAGTTTTCTGCTATTGGTGGAGCTTTTTGGAATATTGATGAATTGAAAGTTGCTGATGAAGGAGTCAGGAGTCAGGAGTTAGGAGGGAAGAAGAAGGAAGAGGATAAGAAAGTTTTTCCTGAACGCTATTAAACAGACATTATATAGAACTCCCCGTATCTTCATAAATTTAGCAAGGAGTCAGGAGACAGGAGACAGGAGACAGGAGACAACCCACCCCTCGCCCCTCCCAGGAGGGGAAGGGAAGAGGGAAAATGTGGGGAGAAATAATACAAAAAGCAAGGAGTCAGGAGACAACCCACCCCTCGCCCCTCCCCCTCCCAGGAGGGGAAGGGAAGAGGGAAGATGTGGGGAGAAATAATACAAAAAATTCAACACTCCTTGCTGATGATTTTCGGTCAAAATTGATGCGCGAAAAGACTTGACCACCATAATTATATAGAGCTCAAATGGGTTCTATAATACTATGTCCGGATGATTAAGTATAGCAACCGCCTGGTTGGTGTTTGACAATTAGTGCGAGCATCTTGCTCGCGTCATAAATCATCACAATTACCCGATATCCTAACTATGGTTTGCTTATGGAAAGTCTTTTTGCTGGGGTAGGGAGTAGGCAGTAGTTAGTACGTAGAATAAATGAGAATCACAGAGTCAGTGGCCTAAAGAATAGTCAGAGTGATTTTTCGGCTGCGTGCTTCCCAAAAATGCTCACTTTTTTAACTTAAGCTTCCTGAAAAGCTCATACTTTTTCCAGATATAAAAAGCCTAAAACCAATATCAGTCAATGCTTTGGTATTTAATCAACAAGCCCTAACTATAGTGGCGACTGCTATATAATAAAAATGTTCTATTTATGCACTCTTGAAGGAATATCCAAAATTTATGCTCCGTTTCCAGTGTTCTATCTTGAATTTACACCTATGACCTAGCACCTAAGAACCGCTATTAAACGGACATGAAATAACGCACTATCTATAATAGTAATGTGTGACGGCATCATTAATTGAGCTGTCACACGCCACTACTATGTAATAGAGTAATCAAGATGAAAAGTTGGTATATTCAGGAAATTTAGGAATTGGAACTACATCGTTTCATATATTCCCATCCACGTTGGGGAGAAACGCGATCGCGTCCAATAGTTTTCGCAATCCATTCTGCCACTTTCGGTCCAGTCCAGGTCTCTTGGTCTCTGGGTGGATTTTTAAGTGCTATGCGTAACTGTTCTTGTTGTTCTAGTGTCAGTAAAGCATGGGAAGGATAAAATTTCCTGGTTTTCCGTCGATTCAAAATGGCATTTGGTCCTTGTTGATTATAATTTTTTACTATATCTTTAGCATAATCATAGTTAAGACCTAAGGCTTTAGCTGCTTCTTTAATAGTCCACTTTTGAGACACCAACCATAAAAGGTGCCAGCGTCGAGATTCTACTCTATCTCTCGTTTGGAGATAACGTGTTTTGATTTCTATTTCACTCAGGTGAGATTTGAGATAGGCTTTTTTAGGCATCTTTTTCTACTTTATCAGGGAGTAATAAATTTTAGTAGCTCGACTCTGGGAAGCAATAGAACTCTGTTCTGCTCAAAGCAATTGCTATCCTAGACATAGATGACCCTGTAAAGTTTAAATCCACCGTTACAACTGGAGATGATTTCTTAGTTAAGGTAGTAAACCTTTTTGAGCAGTTTAACCGTAATTTTTAATTTACGGACTAACACCTAATCTGAGAAATATCTGTTAGTTTTATTAACTTTGCAGTTGTATTGTTTACGGTTTAGTTACTTATCTGTATATACTATATCATTTTATAATATCTGTGTAAATACATAAAATACTTAATTCAGATAATTTTTTAACTTCACGAAATCTTTACTTTTTTTATGAAAATCTTTACAAAATCTTTATAATACTCAACTCAAATTATGATAATAATATAATTTTGAGCATTTTATATGCAAGTTTAGTTGACCATAGAAAATCCCATACCTGTTGAGAATATGGATCGATTAAGCTAGTCTTAATAGAGTAATTTTATCTGCTGGAAGTAGCGGTTAGTGCGTAATTAATTTTCTATCTTGCTTTTCTAATTCTGAAGTTATTTTTCAATTACTACACAAATTAAGATAATAACAGCCGGGTATTTGACCGAAACTTATTTATTATTGGCAGTGCTTCTATTTCCAGAGTCGCCTATTGTTATATTCTGTCTCTACCTAAAATTTTCAACCATAGAGTATATAATACCAAGCATGATAAATGTTTATTACAAATAGTATCAGCAAGGAAGAAGCAAGAAGGAAGAAGTAATAAACAAATCATAAAAAAAGGCAAAACAATCGAAATAGCTAGCTTATAGGATTGGAGAAGTTATTTTTAGGCATAATTTTCAGCCTTTTTTTTATGCTATATCTATAATTTTGATCAAAACACTATTTGATAATCTTGTAAGCATTTCCTGCGGAATGCTGCCCAAACAGCTATTAGCAGTCAGCTAGCCTCCTCCGGAGGAACTAGGTTAACAGCAATTAGTAATTATTTATTACTTCTAAGGTTTAGGAAGGAGACTTTAACGGTAATTTTTATTCTGTCTTAATTTCTCAATTATTTTTACCTTCCCCAAAATTAATAGCTGAAGTCCGCAGTTCCGACCTAGGAGGCTAGCTAATAGCTGACGGCTAAATGCTTATATAATCTTTCTCTTTTCCCTTATTCTTTACTCTTTCTTACTTTTTCAAATTTAAAATATCATCATTATATTTTTTCGGAGATATCTTATCTAATAGACATTTCTAATTTCCCTACCTTCTCCAAATATTAAATTAATTTTGCACAACTACTTATAGCTTTCCTAAATTTAACCGAGAAAAGTTATGAATGTTAACTTAATTAATAAATACATTATTACCATGAATAACTCAACACAAAAATCTTATTATCAAGTCGGTGGTTGTCTCCCCAGAAATTCACCCAACTACGTCAAGCGACAAGCAGATGAAGACCTATATAAAAATCTCAAAATAAGTGAGTTTTGTTATGTTCTCAACTCTCGTCAAATGGGAAAATCTAGTTTGCAAGTTAGAACGATTAAAAGATTACAGCAAGAAGGTGTTTCTTGTGTGGCAATAGACATCTCCGAAATAGGTAATCGGGGGGTTACTCCTGAGCAGTGGTATGCAGGTATTCTTCGCATCTTGGAAAATAATTTTAATCTCTCAGAATATGTCAATATTCGTACCTGGTGGCGAGAACGAAATTATCTGGCACCTGTACAACGATTAAGTGAATTTATTGAAACGATATTACTAACAAGAATTCAGAATAATATTGTGATTTTTATTGATGAAATTGATAGCATTCTAGCTCTAGATTTTCCGGTAGATGATTTTTTTGGATTTATTCGTTCCTGTTACAATAAACGTGCCAATAATCAAGAATATAATCGCCTAACTTTTGCTTTGTTAGGAGTTAGTACACCTCAAGATTTATGTCAAGACCAAAATAGTACACCTTTTAATATTGGTAGAGCTATTGAATTAACTGGTTTTAAATTTGATGAAGCTTTATCATTAGTAGATGGATTAGTTGAAATTTGTCAGCAACCAGAGGAAGTTTTAAAAGAGATTTTATCGTGGACGAATGGGCAACCATTTTTAACTCAGAAAGTGTGTAAAATTATCATTGAAAATGGAACTGTAATTGTTAATCCCAAAATCGAGTTAGAGGAGATTATTAAATCTAAAATTATTCATAATTGGGAGGCAAAAGATATACCAGAACATTTAAAAACTATTCGCGATCGCCTTTTCAGAAAGGATGAAAGAATAGTTAGAAGATTAGGGTTATATCAGCAAATTTTACAGAATGATTTGACTGGAATAGTTGCCGATGATAGTCCTGAACAAATGGAACTTAGGTTATCTGGATTGGTAGTTAGAAGAGATAGGAAATTAACTGTGGCTAATCCTACATATGCTAAAGTTTTTCACGAAGAAATGATTAATGAAGAGTTAGAAAAACTACCTCCTTATTCTACAAAAATTAAAGCATGGCTTTATTCAAACTGTGAAGATAAATCTTATCTATTGCAAGGGGAAGATTTACAATCTGCTTTAGTTTGGGCAGCCGGAAAAAGTTTAAGAAATCAAGACTTTCAGTTTTTGACTACTAGCCAAAGATTAGTATTAGATGCTCAAATAGAAGCTTTAGAATCAACAAAAATAGAAACTAAAAAAGCTCAGACAGAAGTTACAAAAGCACAACAAAAAGCTAAACGTTGGATTTCCATAGGTTCTGCTATCCTTGGCACATCTTTAGTTTTATCAATAGGTTTTTCACTATTAGCTTATCAAAGATTTAGATTAGCACAATCTAGTCGAGAAATTGAACAAACTGGCACTGATGCTTTGTTATTAGCAATGTTCAAAAAGTCAACAACAAATCAAGCATTGTTTGAAGCTTTACCCAAAGCGATATCTGCGGGACAAAGATTAAAAGATTTGGTTAATAGCAATATTCCTCTAGCAGAATATCCTGCAACTCGACCGATATTAGCACTACAAATGATTCTGGATAAACTTGACGAACAAAAACAATTTGAAGATAGTTTTCTTCAGAAAAGAAAGATTATTCTGCAAGGTCATCAAGGTGCTGTTACCAGTGTTAAATTTAGACCTAATCGAGATATTTTAGCTTCAGCAGGAGTAGATGGAAAAGTAATTATTTGGAATTTTGAGGGCAAAAAAATTACAGAATGGCAAACGGAGCAAAAATCAGTTAATAATCTAATTTTTCATCCTAATGGTCAATATTTAGCAACTGCTGGTAGTGATGGTACCGTAAAAATCTGGAATTTATTAGGGGAAAAATTATATGTATTAGAGATATCTCAAACTGAAGTTAATAGTATTAGTTTTAGTGCTGATGGTAAGTATTTAGCAACTTCTGGCATAGATATTCCTATTCAAATTTGGAATGTATCATCCTCACCTATAACTATATTATCTGATTCAATTTTGAATGATAATGGTTTGATTAGAGCTGTTAGTTTTAGTCCTAATGGAAATTTTCTAGCAACATTAGATGGAAAGTCTACAATTAGATTATGGAATATATCTGAAAATCAATTCCAAACTCTAAATGTGCAAGCTATTAGTATGAATTTTAGCATTTCTCAACCTCAGCTTTTACTAACAGCAACATCAAATGGAGTAGTGGAATTGTGGCAGATTTCTACAGGAAAATTAATGAACAATTTTCAAAGTTTACATTTGGATACTAAGCTAATTAGTTTTAGTCCTGATGGAGAGTTAATAGCTACTGTTGGAATTGATAGTATTGTGCGACTTTGGAATTTATCAGGACGGCAAATTAGTCAATTTGAATTTATGGAGAATGTAATTAGTATTAGTTTTAGTTCAGATAGTAAAAAAATTGCTGTTGCTGGTAGTAATGGCAAAATTTGGCTCAGGTCTGTGGAAGATTTAGATGAACTTTTAAGTAAAAGTTGTAGTTTTTTAGTAGGAAAACCTAACTATTTTATGAGAGTAGTAGAATTTTGTCAGAGTTAAAAAGCGTTTCCTGACGGAATGCTCCGCAAACAGCAGTTCAGCAATCAGCGGTCAGCTTTGCGCATAGCGCTATCGCATTCCGTTATTGCAACTTCTCCTGCGGAGAATAGAAAAATTGTGCGGTAGCAAAACGCCTCTACAAAAAATTACGAATTTTGTACCTCATGCTTTTTGAGAATTGCTATACTATGAATCTGCTGAAAAAATCATTCAAAAATCAGCCGAATGGCCGATGTATAATTGGTAGAGAATGTGCTTAGGAACAAATATTTTTAGTCGATATTGAGTTGGTTATACCATGCATGAAAAAAAGAATGTTATAAATAATAAGTGCGATCTAAAGACTTTGCAGGAGATGTCCCTTTGACAAAAAGGGAATTGATGACCTAAAAACTGGTATTGAAGCTATTCATTCTGTACGTTGCCCTACCGACGCCTCCCCTACCTGACTTCTAAGAAATACCCTAGCTATTTGTAGCAAACATTTATCAATCTATGATGATGATGAATTGAATACGAGGAAACATATTTCCCACTGTTGACTGTTTCCTGTTACAAGTAAATCAAAAAATTTCCGAAAAAACCCTGAATATCTCAGTACAATTATTAACAAAACTCAGTATAACAAGCGATGACATAATGAAGGAAATATGAAACAATAAAAGCTATGTACATATCATACTGTTATACTGCTTAATATTGCAAAATTAAATATTATTATTATTATTTGAAAGGTTCAATCATTATGTCAGCACCCACTATTGGTTATATTAAGCTAGCAAATACCCTGAGTATAGTCAGTCAAAAACAAGTTACTGGAAAGTTGAGTGTTGCTCATGGCAATCAAGAATGGCAACTTTATTTCCTATTTGGTCATCTTTTATATGCAAGTGGTGGGTTACACCCTACAAGGCGTTGGTATAGAGCAGTCAAGAAACATTGTCCTGACTTTAAATTTGAAGTCGATCAGTTAACAAATGGTCAACTATGGGAATATAAATTATTGCAAACAGCTATTAGTGATAATCAGATAACTTTAAGTCAAGCTAAGGCAATTTTGCGTACTATTGCAGAAGAAGTTTTCTTTGCTATTATTAGTCAACCAGGTTTAACAAGAAGATGGCATCCACAGAAACATTCAACTTCTCAAACAACTTTAAGTTTACTTTTATCAAGGCGAGAAATTAAAGAAGCTCTTGCTTCAGCAAAAATACTTTCAAAATCTTTACAAGATGAAGGTTTATGGCATATCAATCCCGATCTTGTTCCAACGATAAAAAATAGAAATAAGTTATTAAATAAAGAAAAATCAGAGTCTTTTTTGAAGATCGATAAGTTACTCAATGGTAAACGAACAATTTGGGATATTACATTAGAAATGAAAATGTCGTTAGAAGTAATTACCCGTAGTTTATATAGCTTTGAAAAACTAGGCTTAATTGATTTTATCAAGGCAGAAGATTGGCTTCCACCTTCAGAAAAATTTAACTTGCCAGCGATAGAAAAGAGTATTGATCAAGCCAAAATTGCTTGTATTGATGATAGTTATAGTACTGGTTTCTTACTGGATAAAATTCTCAAGCCACTGGGATATGAAATTTTGCATATTCAAAATCCAATTAAAGGATTAGCTCTTTTAGAAGAATATAAACCTGATTTTATTTTTTTGGATTTAATTATGCCTAAAGTTAGTGGTTATACAATATGTGAATTTTTACGAAAAACTACTACATTTAAAAGTATACCAATTGTATTTTTATCAACTCAAGATAGTATTATCGACCGGACTAGAGCTAGAATTGTAGGTGCTAATGATTACCTGTGTAAATGTTCTTGTCCAGAAAAAATTGTAGAAGTTGTAGAAAAGTATGTCAATCCTAAATATTCTACAAATGAGGAGTCGAAAACTACTTTACAGCAAACATATAATTTGACTTTGATGCCTGTAGGAAGCTAAAACTAAGTTGCGATACATTATCGGTTGATTATCCATTAATGGTGATTTTGATCTAAGATTTTACACTTGTAAAATCTAGTGTTTCTATATAAACTACGTCACGACTACCCACCTAATATTTGTGTGATATCTAGTAAATTTTATATCTAGTAAAATAGATTACAAAAATAATAGTAATAAAATTATTAAATTAATATTATTAACCTCCATTTTGCTAGTAAGATTTTCAGATCAATTGATTTTTTAATAATTAATCGCGAAGAAAATAGTCCCTAGAGGGTTAAACCCTATAGAAAAAGTTTGATTGTATGATTAAACTAGATATAAAATTAGATAACAAATATAAAATAGAATAATTATGTTAATAACTAATATAGGGTATAACAAAGTATGGAATGTTTTGGCCGCACTTAGTCACAAGCAAGCAACTGGTAAACTAATATTAGACAATGGCGAACAAAAATGGCAGATTTACTTTTGTCAGGGACAAATGTTATATGCCACAGGGGGATTACATCAAACGAGACGTTGGTACAGAACAATTAGTCAACATTGTCAGCATCTAAAATTTAACGCTAATTTACTATCTACTGAAGAATTATGGGAATATAAACTTCTTCAACAAGGTCTTACTGAAGAACAAATAACTATAAAACAAGGTAAAGCAATTATCCGTAGTAGCAGCTATGAAATTTTCTTTGCTTTAGCAAGTCAATCAATTTTAAATCTCAACTGGCAATCAGATCGGGAATTAACATCAGAACTTTGTCCCAATTTAGTATTATCTCCATTAGAATTAAAGCAAGTTATAGAGGCAGCACAAAAACTTTGGGAACGGTGGCAAAAAATAGGTATTAATGATATTTTCCCAGAACAAGCTCCGTTAGTTAAACAATCTATAAAATTACACAGTCGTCTCAGTGAAGAATCTATACAGGTTCTTACTAATAAATTTAATGGTGAAAATACCTTGTGGGATATTACAGCTAAAAAAAGGCAATGTTTAGCCTTAACAACTCGTACTATGTATCATTTTTTTAAACAAGGTGTAATAGAAGTTCGAGCTATACCAGATTTACCTTCTCCATTGGAACAATTACGCCTAGCTTACTGTTCAACAAATCGTTATAGACCTCTCATAGCTTGTATAGATTCTACACAAACAACAGGTAAATTTTTAGAGCAAATTTTGATGCCTAAAGGTTATAAAATTGAGAAAATTACTGACCCAATGCAAGGGGTAGGATTAATGGCTAAAAAAAATCCTGAATTAATATTTATGGATTTAGCTATGCCGGAAGTTGATGGTTATGCACTCTGTAATTTTTTGCGGAAAGCTTCAATTTATAAACAAACTCCTATTATTATTTATACTGGACAAGATAATTATCTAAATCGGGCTAGGGGATTATTAGCAGGTGCTACAGATTTTTTAAGAAAACCAGCAACTGCAACAAAAATCTTAGAAACAGTAGAAAAGTATTTAAAGTTAAAAAAACAAGAATATCAAATTAAAAATAACCTTTCGCAATCTTTAGCTTTGGCACGTTAATTGTGGAAGAAAATTAGTATATATTTAAGTAGGGTAATTTTCCCTGGTAAGGTGTAAGGTATTAAGATATAGGAATAAGAGAAAGACCTGATAATTTGTTGTCATCAGAAGCAGTCGTGCTGCACATAGCTAGGGCTTGCTGATTAAATCTAAAAGTATTTACAGACAAAGATTTTAGCCTTTTTGGGGTCTTTAAAAAGTGCCTGGTTTTCAGCTCTTCACGCTCAAAAAGTTAGTATTTTAGGCGCATAGTTGGGCAGAAAAATCACTCTTACAATTCTTACTCCTACCTCCTCTAAATTCCTTTTTCTCCCCTCCTGGGAGGGGTCAGGGGTGGGTTGTCTCCTGTCTTCCCCTCCTGGGAGTGGGAGGGGCGAGGGGTGGGTTGTCTCCTACCCTCACCCATAAGACTTTTTCAGCAAACCCTAGCTAAATTCACGAACAATTAGCAATGGGTCTCAAGGGCGAGCTTACCCAAGGAGAAAATAGCCCCGGATAGTCAAGCTACGAAAAAGGGCCAGCAAAAACGGAAACCTAGCGCTTTTGCCAAACGCAGCAAAATGCAACAGCGATCGCCTTTGGTTCATTGATGTGAGCGATCGCCTTTGGTTCATATGGGTGTTTTAGTAAAGTTGAGACGGTTGAGTTAGGTTGAGTTAGGGATGAGGCATCCTACTTTTCCTTCGAGCTTTCTCTCATTGACATCCTCTCTGGCCTAAAGGCACAGAGATTCCTACCGAACCTTAGTTCCTCAGCGGGTTGACGCTTTGCTTCGCATAGCTGTCGCTAACACAGGGTGCTGCTTCCTTGGCGGTAGTCTGACGCTTCCCTCCACGTCCGTTTAGAGTTTCCGTTAGCGTAGCTCCTCCGGAGGAGGCGTGCCCCCCGGCAACTAATCAGACTCTAGCATATATTCAATTCACTTGCAAATAAAATAAAAAGTCGCCCTACAAGGGGGAGGCTTTAAACCCAATTTTTCGCTAATCATGGTCTACTCCCTCCCAGTCTTACTACTCTTTAGTCCAGATCTTAAATGTCGTATTAGATCCTGTCGCATTTTTTAAGGAAAATCCATAGTTTCTGTAGTAATAGCATCTGGCTGGTGTACCTTCATCATAGTAAATAGCAACACATTCTTGCTTTTTCAGACAAAATGACTGGCATTGTTTCGCCAGGTCTCTCCCCTGTTGTACCGCCACGAAATCTTCACTGGCTGTTCCTAATGCCTCCAACTTTATATCCTCTTCATATGCTGACATCTCCGTCGCATTTGCAACATCAGCCATTGTCACTACGCTTACTCCAACTACGAATAGGACTAGCACGCATGCTATCAAAATTTTCTTCATCTTTTCCATGATTTTATTTCTCCTATTTATCCTAATGCACTACTCAATAGCTTCTGTCTGTTTGTATTTCATCATCTTGAGACAGAGCTGATGGGAGTGGGTTTTGATATCCGGCCATTACCGCCAAAATTCCTCAAGAGGAGAGACCAGGCCGTCTGGTAGTTCTTGCCAAGTCCCTATATTGTCTCATTTTACAAGCGGCAGGCATAATATCTCTCTATTTGCCCAGCATAGGCGCTGGTTTTTGCCACATTAACCATAGCACACCAAATCCCGAGGGAGTGAAAATCAAGCTTTATCCACCTTTTTCTCTTTTTATGCCAATTCTTTGCTATACTTGGATTTTCTATTTCTAAATAGTATTTATTGACGTAATTTTATTGTTAGCTAACCTCTGGAAAAATTCCAGTGATTTTTACCGAATTATTAATAATTAATTATTAATTATTAATTATTAATTATTAAATAATTCGCGCCTTGAAGCCTCCCCTTTTAAGGGAAAAAAAGCGGTCGAGGGATGGCGTTAGCGGAGCGGCTCTGTCAAGAGCGGGTCTCCTTGCTGTCCGACCATCGACCAAGAGAAGAAATAATATCTCCTGATATTCAATCAAGAGTGGTTTTAACCAGAGGTAATTATCAATTATCCATTATCAATTATCAATTAATGAACACCTTCCAAGGGTCGCATTACTTTTGAGAAATGGTATAAAAGCTTGACCAAAAATTAGGTAAATAATAAAGATACACCATATCACAAAAATACTAATGACAGAATTAATGTCGCCAAAAATGCGTATTGAAAGCGATAGCATGGGAAAAATAGAAGTACCAACAAATCGTTATTGGGGCGCTCAAACTCAGCGATCGCTTATCTACTTCTCTATTGGGCAAGACTACATCCCACCAGAAGTCATCAAAGCATTCGCTATTCTCAAAAAGGCAGTTGCTCAAACTAACCATGAACTGGGTAAACTTCCAGAAGACAAAACCAAATTAATTTCTCAAGCAGCAGAAGAAATAATTGCTGGAAAACTAGATGGTAACTTTCCACTGCGAGTCTGGATGACAGGAAGTGGCACCCAATGCAATATGAATGTCAACGAAGTCATCTCCAACCGAGCGATCGAAATTGCTGGTGGAGAAATGGGAAGCAAAATACCAATACATCCCAACGACCACGTTAATATGTCGCAGTCATCTAACGATACTTTTCCCACTGCTATGCACATCGCCTCAGCAATAGCATTACAGGAAAAGTTGTTGCCGAAAGTCAAGAAAATGCGCGATGCACTCCAGGAAAAATCAGAAGTATTTTCCGACATTGTTAAAATAGGGCGTACTCACTTGCAAGATGCTGTACCGTTAACATTGGGGCAGGAATTTTCTGGATATGTGGCACAACTGGATGCAAATATGCAACATATCACTAATGTCTTGCCAAGTTTGTATGAATTAGCTCTAGGTGGCACCGCAGTGGGAACAGGGTTAAATACAGTTAGTGGTTTTGCGGAACTTGCTGCAAAATATATTAGTGAAATAACTGGGTTGCCATTTGTGTCTGCACCTAATAAGTTTGCTGCGTTAGCTGCTCACGATCCAATAGTTATGGCGAGTGGTGCTTTGAAGACTTTAGCTTGTTCGCTGCTGAAAATTGCTAATGATATCCGGTGGTTGGGAAGCGGGCCCAGATGTGGGTTTGGGGAGTTGATTTTACCTGCAAACGAACCAGGGTCTTCAATTATGCCAGGAAAAGTTAATCCTACTCAGTGTGAGGCAATGACGATGGTGGCAACTCAGGTAATGGGGTATGATACAGCGATCGCTTTTGCTGGCGCTCAGGGAAGTTTTGAGTTAAATACTTATAAACCGATGATGATTTTTAATTTAATTCAGTCGATTAATTTGATTGCCGATAGTTGTAATAATTTTACTGATTTTCTATTAGTTGATTTGCAGGCAAATCAGAAAAAAATTGAATTTTATTTGGAACAGTCTTTGATGTTAGTGACAGCTTTGAGTCCGAAAATTGGGTATGATAATGCTGCGAAAGTTGCTAAGGTTGCCCATGAGAAAGAGTTGACTTTGAAGGAAGCTTGTTTGGAATTGGGTTATGTTTCTGCCGAAGAATTTGACGAGATTGTAATTCCTAAAAATATGACTCATCCTGGGAGTTAGAAAAATTTGTAGGTTGGGTTGAGGAACCGAAACCCAACACATATTCTATTTATATAGATATAGATTTTTGTTGGGTTGCGCTGCCGCTTAACCCAACCTACTAGACTGAAATATTAATGACTGAAACACTGATGTAAACAGATAATCATCCTGATTATAACCTTAAATTAGTTCTTTAAGCAAAAATCGTAAATTGTAGGGGTTCTCCAAACCCCCCACGATAAAATATTACAACCTATTTCCCTATTTAACAGCTTGCCATAATACACCCAAAATTTCCTCGACATCCCGAATATAAAAATTACTTAAATCAATCTTTAATTCATTTCCTTCTAACAACAATAACTTCCAAATATCCCCAGTTGTTACCGCACCATAAATTCTATTAATTGCTTGATTTTCCTGTTGATTAAATAATTGTGCTGCTAACATTGTGGCTGCACATTGACCTAAACCACCCTTAATATCTTAATTTTTAGCCTCAACAATAATTGCTACAGGAGCATTAATTATTAACTGTTCTGGAGAACGACTAATTAGAAAGTCACAATACCCATTTAAACTCCGGTCAAAGTCAATATTAAATTCAATTCCTGAGAATAAACTAACCGAATAATTTGCCTGCCTTCTGATTTCTAATAACAAGGGAGTAATAATCATTTCTGTTTGCGGAGCATTCCGTCAGGAAACGAGCTTTTTCAGTATTAATTGCTCAAGCAAGTTCTACAGTTTATGCCAAAATTTGAGTGAGAAAATTACTGTGTTTTAGAGATTATACTTGAGCAAATAAATTCACTTGTTCGTGAATATGTAAATCAAATTATTTTTGGAATTTACTTAAGGTTTTAAAATCACTATATGCCATTTTTTTACTATAAAGAAGGAAGAGGGAAGAAGGAAGAAGGAAGAAGGAAAAAATATTGCTTTGTCTAAGTTTTAAACTTTTGATATGTCCGCACCCTTTCCTTCCACTGCTAAACTGCTTTGGTGGTAAATATAATAATCAATAATCAACGGGTTGTTCCTTTTATTATACTAATTTATAATCAATACATTGTCTATTTTGGAGTTAGAATGTATGACTACTACTTATGATGATATTTTTAGTGCAGCTTTATCAAAATAATTTGGTTTAAAACCCCTCCTTTTAAGGCGAAATATTTTTGAAGAGTTACTCAAATCACCGTTACAAAAATAACTTCTGATTTCTGACTTCTGACTTCTGACTTCGTTAACATTACCACCAGGTTCAAGAGCAATGTTAGCAGAACATTTGCTGAAAAGTCTTGATGCTGATTTTCAACAATAAATAGATGCTTTGTGGGAGATTGAAGCAGAAAAAAGAGTTGCAGAAGTTGAACAAGGAAAAGTTGAAATAGTGAGTCGCCAACAGGTGTTTAGAAAATTAGGTTCTAGAGGAAAATAATGGTTTGCGATTTTTAACCATAATAAACATATATAATTGAATTATTGATTAGTATTCAGGAAAAAAACAATGAGGCTTCATTCCGTTAAGATTAAAAGACTTCGCAGTATTGAAGAAGTTGAACTTAAAGATTGTGGTGATTTTAATGTTCTCATAGGTAAAAACAATGCTGGTAAGTCTAGCATATTATTAGCAATTGATACTTTTTTTGAATGTATTAAAGATGGCAATATAATCACATTTAACCCTACTCTCAAAAAGGAAATAGACTTTTTTAATAAAGAAACTGATTCATCTATAGAAATTGTAGTTACTTTCGGACTTGACTCCAATGATAAAAAAGATTTAATGAAAGTTATTAATGAAGCAACACAAATGAAGAATCCTGTAGACAAGATTAAATCTGCTAAACAGCTTTTAATTACTTTGAATATTACTCCTCCTCCCATAACTTATAGTTTAGTAACTCAAATTAAGCTGATTGGAAGTTATATTGATGATGATGGAACTGTTATATTAACTATTGATGATAGTACTGCCCAGGAATTATATGCAGAATCACTTCAGTATAGGAACAAGATTAAATATGCAGAAGAAGTATATAGGGTTATATCTGAAATCAACGTAAATTCTATACTTAGAGAATATTGGAAACTCTCAGGTAGTACATCTGAAGTTTTATTTTTCAGATATTTTTTTGCTCCTACAAAGTTTGCAGAAACTAAAATACCTCAAGAACTTGGTATTAGACTTAGTTCATTATTTATGTTCGATCGCCTGGTATTTGTTGAAGGTAAATCTGATGAAGATGTGATTCGGGAATGGGCATCTAAACTAGGGGTTAATTTTAGTCAAGCTAATGTAGGTTTTGTGATTATGGGTGGGGTAAGAAATTTTGCACATTTTGCCACAGAAACAACTTTATCTTTTCTGACTAAACGTCAAGTCAAAATGTGGTTTTTATTAGATAGAGATGAAAAAGAAGATTCAGAGGTTAGTAAGTTACAAAGTCGTTTAGGAAATAACGCAAAATTAAAAGTTCTCAGTAAGAGGGAAATAGAAAATTACTTGATTTGTCCTAGTACAATCAGAAGGTTTATTCAGTCAAAAAAAGAATTGGAAGGAAAACCAATAGATGAGTTGCCGGAAATACCGGAAATAGATGAAATTTCCAATAAAATAGAAGAATGTGCAGAAAAATTAAAACAACTTTCGATTGATAAAAGGATAATTAAAAAACTACCTAAGCTAATTTATCCATCTGAAAAAAACTTACTAAAAGACCCCGATACCAATACAATTGTTGAAAGAATAAATTTAGAAATTAACAGTAATATTAAACAGCTAGAAGAAAGTAAGAAAGATACAGAAAATATTTACAAAGAAATCTTATCTGAAGTTGAGAAAAACTGGAATTATAAAAAGCTAGATATAGTTCCTGGTGACTTATTACTCGATCAAGTTTGTCAGATATATAATGTTCGCTTTAACAAAACAAAAGATGCTTCTCGTATGGCAGCTTTAATGGATAAAAACAAAATTGATTCAGAAATTTGCGAAATTATCAAAGAAATCGGTAGTAGTAATTAAATCTTAAATATCTCAATTAAAATCTATTAGTCAACCAAAATTTGTGATTGATTTTTCATTGCGAAACAGTTAAGTTTTCCGATTCCAAAGTAGAAGGAAGAAAGAAGAGGGAAGAAGGAAGAAGGAAGACAGAAAAATCTTGCGTTGTCTGAGTTTTAAGCTTTTGATATCAAATCCGCTTGGGTTCGGTATAAAAAAATGTTCCATTAAAGCGCCATTGCTCAATCTTTCTCTATCTCCCCCTCCTGGGAGGGGTTAGGGGTGGGTCTCCAGACTATGAATCTAATTAGACCAATGCTACCGGATTTGATATTACTCCCAGTAACTAACTTCCCAAATCTGCCAAAGATACCAACAAATATTACATTTTAACTACTTCAGCTTGAGTATTCTCTGTTGATGATAATATTGAACTAACCTTGACCGCGCGGAACATTCCAAAACGACAAAGACCACTCCCAAATGCCAGACGCATCAATAACAAAGTTGGTACTTCTCGTATAGACTTAATTATCCCTGATAAACCAAAACGAATCATTCCTTGAGGTCTAATTACACCTTGCCAGATAGAATCTAACCAAGAAGGAATAGTCTCCTGAGTCCAATCTGCTGTTACTACTTCCCCTTCCACTAATCCAGTTTCCGCTATCAGTTCCGAAAAACCCTCAATACTAGAAAAAGCAGGATGAGACCACTGCTCTAATAACTGTCGCATTACAGGTTTTTCCCAGAAATTGAGTGGTTTTTGGCGATCGTCTCGCTGGTTCCAGTCAGCTACAACTAATATTCCACCAGGTTTTAACACCCGCATCATTTCTTCAGCATATTTAGCTTTATCTGGCATATGAGGTCCCGCTTCAATTGACCAAACTACATCAAAACTATTATCTGGAAAAGAAAGTGCTAGAGCGTCATCTACCTGAAATTTAGCATCAACTCCTTCCGGGGTTAATTCCTGAGCGCGTTGTACTTGTTTAGGACTAATCGTAATTCCTGTAACATCAAACCCATAATCTTTTGCTAAAATACGGGTGCTTCCACCAATGCCACAACCTACATCTAAAACAGTAGTACCGCGAAATAGTTTATCCAACCCTCCCCATTTCACCATTTCATGGACAAAGTCAGACTTTGCAGTCAAAAAATCTTTCTTCTGTGGTGGCGAACCATAGTGACCTAAGTGAATGTGTTCGCCCCAGTAAAATTCTAGGATACCGTCTTGAGTCCATTCATCGTAGGAATTAGCTACCGTTTCAGATGATTCATAACTGCGAGGGGTAAGAAAATAAAGCGCAATACTTAACACAAAAAGTAAAAGTAGAAATCCCAGAAGGTAATATAAGTACATGAGACCTTAGTATTTGTTTACAACTTTATTTTATAGCCTTAAAGCCTAGAATTTTGTACCTCACCAGTATGGGAATTGCTATATCTACTGATTAGCTATTTTAGCAGCCCAAATGTGTAAGTAAGTTGCCACCTCGCGCCAAGAAACACTGGCGTTCGCTACTATTAGCTCAATATCTGCTCGGTCTAATTTTAATCCTACCTGTTTCACTTCTGGTAATGTAACTGCTTGAATGCGCTTCTCAGCCCAAGCAAGAATTGTCTCTGGAGTGAGGCGATGAAATTTAATTGTCCGAATTTTGAGCCGCACAAAACGCCCTACCCAAGACAAATCTTCATGGGTTCCAGCTACAATAGTCGCCCCTTGGTAAGAAGCTTGAGCTAGTGCAGCTAACAGTAAAGGTATGGGAATGCGGTCTGCTTCATCCCAATAGCTAATGGGTTCGACAGGAGGAATTTGCCACCTTCCCCACCCAGGGGGATAATAAGTGTAAGAGCCTCCAGTCTGTTTGCGCCAGTGGAGTAAATGAGAGGTTTTTCCGGCTCCTTTTTCTCCAATGAATTGAAAGAGAACCCGTCCTCTAGGTTGAGGAGGTTGGGAAAAACCCCGGTCTAGCCACAAGTCTTCTGTAACACCAGGAATTTGTTCGGCAGTAAAAGGGTTACAACGTAATCCTAGTCTTTCGTAAGGGTTAATCCACACAATTTATGCTCCTCTGGGAATAACTCGAAACAGTTTCACTTTTTTTCCTTTTTCTTTGCTATTTAATTTTCTGGAAAATTTCGTTGCAATAATTACCTCCCAAATCACTCGGATAATTTCTCCATCATAGGATACAGGACCCAAGGGGGGAATTTGGCAGCTAAAAGTGGAATGTGTTGTTCCTACAAAAGAATTAGAATAAACTGTTTTAGTATCAACACTGCCTCGCCCCTCAGTACGCCAACCTACTTTAAGGTTGATCTCATGTGGAGTTATGTTTCCTTCCCAAAAGAATTTTCCGGACAGCTGTTTGCCTACTTCAATTACATCATCTTGGAGTTCAATAGTTATCATAGTTTTTGTCTGTTTATGCTTAATAGGATTTTCAGTAATTTGAGGTAATTAACTTGCTAATATCGGGTCTACAGCAAGGGGGAAAGTACATAAAACGTAATCCAATTCCCTCCTAGAAACTTCTACGTTTGTTTTTTTTATAAAAACCAATTTTTCTTTATTCAGCTCTACTTCAATTGTCCACAAAATACAATTATTATATGTCTGCAATGATGGGGCGCTATTGTTGGGAATTTCAATTGATGTTTTAAATTCAATCTCTTGAGTATCTGCTAGTACCGTTTGGTTAATTAAAGGCTGCTCTAGAATAATTCGTCGAACGGTTTCTCGATCAGTTCCAACCTCATAAGTTACTACTTCTGAACACCTTAACACTGCTTTCAAGTAAGCATTTTGATTCAAAGTAGCGCCCGAACGCAAGGGACGGCGATAGTGAATTTGATATCTACCCCCTAATTTTAAAGGATGCTCAGAAACAAGCAGTTCTCCAGGATTTTCAAATTTTCTTCTGTTATACAGACGTAAACTCCAAACTGCTGAATATAAAAACTTTAAGATGAATCCAACTAAACAGGTAACTTTTGCTATCTGGAGATTATTAGAGAAATAATATATAAGTGCACCAAGACCAAAGAAACCAATTGCAGAAAAAATACAATTTAGAATAAAGCAGCTAACTAGAAGTATTTTCGGGTTATCATCAGGGATCATTTTGAATCCTTCTGGAGTATTTTTAGAGGCTTTCAATTTAGGGAGTGTGTATGAATTCATTTGATTAATAATCTGTTGGCTATAGAGTCAATTTACAATTTCGGTTTTGTCCAAAATTCCCAACCTTTTGTTGGTAGGCTGAGTTTTTCACTTCGCCTACTACTAAATCAGATAGAATTACTGATTTTATGCAACTTAAATTCTGTGTTTCACAATGTAGTGTAAAAGTTAAGGATTCAGGTATTGACCCCTCCCTAATTGTTTGTCAGTATTTAACCAGATATGAAATTAAAGATTTTTGGGTTTTTAATACTACATATTTCTAATATTACAGCAGTTTTCATTTGGGTAGACCACTGTAGGGACGTTGTATGCAACGTCCCTACAAGGTTTTGATTGTGACGATGTGGCTTATAAATCAGCTCTCGGTCGCAATGACAGAAATAGGTTCTACTGCGTAAGTCCTAATTAAGTCTCATTAATTAGCCACAATAAAAAAATGTTTTCTCTGATAAATTTCTCCCTGTTCGCTGTTCCCTATTGCCTAAATTTTTTACTGTGGATATTCAAAGAGATATGATGCGATACTATTTCTCAAATCCTCTCAAATAAATAACTATTTTTGACTTCCATGAAAGGATGTAACAACTTCTGGAATATTTTCTACTCTTTCCTGTTGAGCTGTCATTTTCAAGCTACAAGTTTTCTGATTCCAAATATAAGCTCCAATACCAACAGCTAAATTAGCAAAACAAGCAGCAGCAAAAATACCATTTACCCCAAATAACCAACTTCCTAAATATGCTAAAGGTACATACAAAAATAACATTCTTGTCATAGTCATCACTACGGAAGGCAAAGGTTTTCCCAGAGCATTAAAAGTAGCACTAGAAATTAAAATAATCCCAGAAGCACCATAACTAATAGGTACTATCAACAAGTATTTCGCAGCAATTTCTATAACTTCTGGGTTTGGGTCGAATATAGAAGCAATTAAACTTCCTCCTACACCAAGAGCGATCGCCAGAACAACTCCCCACAGCAGACAAAATTGAAATCCTAAACGCAAACCTAAATACACGCGTTCATACTTTTTTGCCCCCCAATTTTGCCCGACAAATGGACTGAAACTGGCAGATAATGCCATTGGGGCAATTATAGAAAATGACTCTACCTTAGAAGCAATACCAAAACCAGCTACTGTTGCGATACCATAATTAGCCACTAAGCTAGTAATGAAAGTAATCGAAATTGGTGTAATCATATTTGTGGTGGCAGCAGGTATACCAATATAAAGGATGCTTTGCCAATTTCTGAGCAGGAGATTAAAACTTGGAAAACTCCAAGATATCATGCGTTCGCGGTAATGCAGAAAGAGTAAAGAGGCAATCAAAGTTGTTGCTCTACCGATAACCGTTGCTAATGCTGCTCCTTGTAAACCCATCGCTGGAATTTTGCCCACTCCGAAGATTAATATCGGGTCTAGCACAGCGTTGACAACACCTGCTACAATCATAATTACGCTAGGAATTAACGTATTACCAGCGGCGCGAATAGCATTGTTACCAACCATTGGCACTACTATAAAAATTACTCCTAGATACCAAGTCTGCATATATTCTCGAATTAGAGGGATAATTTCTGCTTTTGCACCTAAAGCTGTGAATACTGGGTCGATAGTTGTTAAGCCTAAAATTACGAATATTCCGACTATCAGCAGGGATAAAGTTAAGCTGTCAGTAGTGAGTCGTTTGACTTTGTGGCGATCGCCTTCTCCAATAGCTCTAGCAATGATGGAAGCAGCACCTGTTCCCAAACCCATTGATACGCTACCTAATACCATTACGATTGGGAATGTGAAACTCATTGCTGCTAGTTCATTTGTTCCCAGTTGACCCACAAAGTAGGTATCAACGATATTAAAGCCAATAACCGCAAACACTCCCCAAACCATAGGCAGTGTTAGCTTTAGTAATAGTGGACCAACTCTGCCTTCCGTTAGTTGTAGTTTCATAAATATAAATTACTCTATTTTACAAAACTTTACCATTAGACATCTGTTGAGGTAATTATTAATTATTAATAGGACTTACGCAGGTACGCCATATATAGCGCTCAAAACTATTGGACAATAGTACTTGCACTCTATCAATAGTGCTTTTGCGTAAGTCCTGATTAATTATTAATTGTGGAACAGATCCTCAGCTAATGCTACTGCTCCCCACAAAGGTGCTTCATCACCTAATGCTGCTGGTAAAATCTCAAAGTTGACTTCTGGTAGAGCTGTTTGTGTTACTACTCGTTGTCGGGTTTCCCACAATAATTCATAGGACTTACACAGATACGCCATATATAGTGCTAAAAACTATTGGACAATAGTACTTGCACTCTATCAATAGTGCTTTTGCGTAAGTCCTGATTAATTATTAATTGTGGAACAGATCCTCAGCTAATGCTACTGCTCCCCACAAAGGTGCTTCATCACCTAATGCTGCTGGTAAAATCTCAAAGTTGACTTCTGGTAGAGCTGTTTGTGTTACTACTCGTTGTCGGGTTTCCCACAATAATTCATAGGACTTACACAGATACGCCATATATAGTGCTAAAAACTATTGGACAATAGTACTTGCACTCTATCAATAGTGCTTTTGCGTAAGTCCTGATTAATTATTAATTGTGGAACAGATCCTCAGCTAATGCTACTGCTCCCCACAAAGGTGCTTCATCACCTAATGCTGCTGGTAAAATCTCAAAATTGACTTCTGGTAAAGCAGTTTCTCTTGCTACTCGTTGTAAGGTTTCCCACAATAATTCACCTGCTTTCATCACCCCACCTCCTAAAATAAACCGTTCGGGATTAACTAAATTAGCCACATTCCCAATACCTACTCCCAAACCCCAACCTGCTAACTCGATCGCCTTAATCGCAATTTTGTCTCCTTGAATAGCTGCTTGACTAACTTCCTTGGCAGTTATTGCTTCTAAGTCATTATTTACCAAACTCCGCAAAATTTGCCCTTCTTGAGGTTGATATTGCAACTGTTCTCTTACTTGTTGGGCAATATAGGGACCTGATGCCAATCTTTCCACACAACCACGTTTACCACAAAGACAAATTGGACCTTCTGGATCGACTGTGACATGACCTATTTCTCCTGCCATACTCTGAACACCCCGCCATGGTTTGCCATTGAGAATCAAACCTCCACCGACACCAGTGCTTACAGTAATATAAAGTAAGTTGTCATATCCTTGACCAGCGCCAAAACGATATTCTCCTAATGCTGCTACGTTGGCATCATTATCAACTATTGCGGGTGAGTTAAATTCGGTTTCTAAGATTTGCTTGAGGGGAATATTTTCCCAACCTTTTACATGATGGGATAGACGAACTGTACCTGTTGTTGCATCTACGGGACCGCCAAAACTGACTCCTATGGCGGCAGGTTTTTCGCCTTTGAGGAGGTTGTGAGAAATAGTTTGCATCATTTCAATATCTGTTTGAGCAGAAGCATGGGGAGGGGAAAAAGTTTTTTGATAATCTTGCCAGTCTCTTTCGCCAGCATTTAGTACTGCTGCTGCTAATTTTGTACCACCAAAGTCAAGGGCTAAAATTTTATTTGTCATAAAATAAAATAGATCTAGATCGGGTTTATTGAGGATATTTTTAAGTTCTTAAACTATGGTTTGGAGGGAAGCTCCTTCAACAATTAATAATTAATTATTAATTATTAATTATTCTGGTTTAAAGCCGACCCTTTTAAGGGGAAAAAAGCGGTCGAGGGATGGCGAGGTCCCCTCGCCATATCCAATCGACCAAGAGAAGAAATAATATTTCCTTATATTTAATTTCCTAACGGTTTTAACCAGAGGTAATTATCCATTATCAATTAATGAACTCTTCTTTTCAAGGAGAGGATTGACGGGGAGCGTGAAAATTTTTTCTTTTCTTGGTCGATGGTCGGTCAGCCAGGAGACCTCGTCATCCATCGACCCCTTTTTTTCTCCTTTAAAGGATAGGCTTTAAACTTTAATTATTCGATAAGTTTAATCTTAATTCTTGGTTCTTGTAGTTTATTGTAAGTTATTAAGTAATCTGTAAATTTGTAGTTGATATAGCATTCAAAGGAAAGAGCGCGGACAGTTCAAAAGCTCAAAACTCAGACAAAGCAATATTTTTCCTTCTTCCCTCTTCCCTCTTCCTTCTTCCTTTTTTATTCTGCTATATTTTATTGTTGAAAATAAATAGCAACAAAAATTTAATAAAAAATTAATTACCCTCGTTTGTTTTTTTTTGTTATAATTATTTTTTAAGACTAAGAATACTAAAATTCAGGAGAGCATTAATATGGTAGAACAAACTAATCAAAATCTACCAGAATCAGTGGTTCAAAATTTACCTGTGGTAGCTAATCAAACCTGGCAACAAGCAACTCAAAACTTACCTCAACAAGTTAAACAAACTGTTATTCAAAATCGAGTTCCGATTGCAGTAGGTGTGGGTGCGATTGTATTAACTCCGATTCTTTTACCTTTGTTAAAACCTGTAGCTAAAGCAACTATTAAAACGGGTGTTTCTTTCTTGGAAAAAACTAAAGGTGCTCTAGCAGAAACAGTAGAAGTATTCGGGGATATTGTGGCGGAAGCTAAGGCAGAAGTAGCGGCAGAAGCACAACATAAATCTAACTTAAAAGCAGGTGTATATTCTCAACAAGAATTGAATGCAAATAAGTCAGCAACTCCTTGAAGAAGGAGTCAGGAGACAGAAGACAGGAGACAGAATCAATTGTATAGGGATAGGAGGGCAATTAGCATTAAAGGCTCACTAGGGCAGAAAAATTAAGGGACTATTCTTCCTACTAACTCCTATTTCTCTTGACTCCTGACTCCTACCCTTACTAAAATACTTTTTCAGCAAACCCTATTTAAAGATTTTTTATAAAGTTTTTTAGTTCTTTAAAGGCTTCGTTATCCCATTTAATATAACCTGCTTTAGCAGCTTCACCTAGACGTTTATCATGATGTTCTTGAGTAGATAACCAGGCGTATATTTTAGCTTTAGAAATTTTATTAGATTTTCTTCCTGTACTTGTCTCGATGCACTGAAAGAAATTTTCAATACAACTAATTTCATCAGTATGTATTGATTTTAAACATAAATCTTCTAGCATTCCTGGGGAACTGTTCTCTGGAAGGATAAACTTTTCTATTTTTAAGTTCTCTATTTGATTCAATTTATGTTGCTTGAGAGAATATTCAATACTTTTAGACGCATCATCGAATGACTTATCAGCATCTCTAGTAATTCCTAAAGAACGCAAATTAGAAAATCCTGGTATTAAAGGCAAGGTTTTCAAGTAATTATTAAGGTTATCTTTTCCTCCATAAGAATTAACTTGGATATTATTAATTTCTAAATATTCAATTAATTGAGATAAAAACATTACATCTTCTTTTCCTTCACCAAGAATCAACTTTGACTTTTCAATTGTTGTTTTAATTTGACTCATTAACGCATCTCCAGGTTAAGTTCTAAAGAAGTCTCAATATTATCTTTGTCATAAGTTAAACTCTTGATAATATTAGTCTCTTTTTCTCTCTCTAGTCTGAAATAACGAAAGTCATATAACTCGGAGTTGGAAAATGCTTGATGAGCAGCATTAATACATTCATAACTATGGGTAGTAGCAAAGACTTGAGTGTTAAATTTTCTAGTTGCTACAGCTATAGACTGCCAAACTTTTTCCATAACTGAGTGATGTATGCCATTTTCAATTTCATCAATTAATACTGTTCCTTCTTTTGCATTCATAATCGATAAAATAATAGATAATAATCTTCCCATTCCTTCTTCCATTAATGAAACAGGAATTAAATAATCTCCTCCAATATCTCCATGAATCATCGGAATTCCTCCGGTAACTAAAACTGCTAAACGTTTTAATCTTGGTTCTATTATTTTTAAGATTTCTATAATTTCATTTTGTTTATTTATAGCTTCAAATTGACTAAATATTTCTGCATCTTCGGTTGGTGAGACTCTTAAACGACTACTGAGAAAAACACTAGGAGGAAAAACTTCTATTTCTTTAGCTTCTTGTTCTTCGTCTTGCTGAATTGCTATCTTTATTTCTGTTTGTTCTTCTCGATCTGGTGTTAAAAATATTGTAAAACCAAAGATTTGTTGACCATTTTTTTTAAATCCTAGTCTTAAATCCTTGAGAGTTTTTCTACTATTTGACCTTAAATTTAAAGGGAACAATCTTGGGCTTGATGCTTTATCTAAACTCAATTTTAGTTCGTTCTCTTCACCATTTTCGTTTACTATTTTAATTTTAATGGCTTTACTGACTTGTTTTTTGTAGAATAACCATTCACAAATTTCTTCTACATCAAAAGTTTGTTGCTGGACTACTCCTCTATTAAAGTTTAATTGAAACGGAATTTCTAGAGCATTTAAACTTTTTAACAAAAAAATTGCTTCTAGCAGAGCTGTTTTTCCCACATTATTGATACCTCCAATTAAATTAACTCGTTCGATATTATCAATACTAATTTCTTCAAAACATCTAAAATTTTTAACTGTAATACATTTAAACATAATTAATTTAACGCTTTCTTTTTTACTTTTATAAAAGCTGTTTGGTATCTTTGTCAAAGTGGATAATTTAGTCAAATAATATTATATGTTGGGAGATAATTCGGTTTTTTAGTTGAATAAAAAGTCATACTTAGGGGCGAACAACTCCCAATAATAAAATACTATCACAATTATTTGAGCAATGCAAGAGTTAATAATCTGGCGTTTTTTTGTGCTTCACAAAATGATAATAATGGAACTAAAACGATTATTTTCTCTAGTTGCGAGCGACTTTAATCAAAGCTGTTTGGTGTCTTTGTCAAAGTGGATAATTTAGTCAAACATCATAATTGGGAAATAATTCGGTTTTTTAGTTGAATAAAAAGTCATACTTAGGGGCTAACAACTCCCAATAATAAAATACTATCACAATTATTTGAGCAATGCAAGAGTTAATAATCTGGCGTTTTTTTGTGCTTCATAAAATGATGATTTGAACCAAAACGATAATTTTCTCTACTTCTGAGTTGAATACTTATAAATAAACGACTCAGAACTCAGAACTCAGAACTCAGGAGGGAAGAAAGAACCAAGAAGAAAGAATAAAGAGGAGGAAAAGGAGAAAGTTTTTTGATCACTAATTATCTGAGCATTATATTATATCAAATCCGTTTAATTCGGCATACAAGAATGTTCCATCTTCAACCATTACCAAATATTTCTCCATCCCCCCATCTCCCCATCTATTTGCTGGAAAAGCTATTTGGTATCTTTGTCAAAGTGGATAATTTAGTCAAATAATATTATATGTTGGGAGATAATTCGGTTTTTTAGTTGAATAAAAAGTCATACTTAGGGGCTAACAACTCCCAATAATAAAATACTATCACAATTATTTGAGCAATGCAAGAGTTAATAATCTGGCGATTTTTTGTGCTCAACAAAATGATGATTTGAACCAAAACGATAATTTTCTCTATTGTGATCGACTTTTATAAAAGCTGTTTGGTGTCTTTGTCAAAGTGGATAATTTAGTCAAATAATATTATATGTTGGGAGATAATTCGGTTTTTTAGTTGAATAAAAAGTCATGCGTAGGGGCGAAAAACTCCCAATAACATAATACTATCACAATTATTTGAGCAATGCAAGAGTTAATAATCTGGCGATTTTTGGTGCTCAACAAAATGATGATTTGAACCAAAACGATAATTTTCTCTATTGTGATCGACTTTTATAAAAGCTGTTTGGTGTCTTTGTCAAAGTGGATAATTTAGTCAAATAATATTATATGTTGGGAGA